>CALUXC010000009.1 GCA_944324635.1 Candidatus Avelusimicrobium intestinipullorum | reverse complement strand
AGAAGGCTTGCGCTTCGCTATCCGCGAAGGCGGTCATACGGTAGGCGCCGGCGTTGTAACCAAAATTATTGAGTAGTAAAATTGTTTAGTTCACTGTGGCGGGGGCATCTAACCAATGCCCCCGCGGATATCGTGAACTTGCGAAACTTTGAGGGTTAGCCCCTCCATTTAAGGATACGAAAGATGGCAAGTGAAAGATTAACGATCGCGCTGATTTGCTCTGAATGCAAAAACAAAAACTACTATCAAGTGCGCGGCAAAAAGAAAGAATACAAATTGGAGCTCAACAAGTTCTGCAAGAAATGCGGCAAGAGCACCAAACACAAAGAAGGCAAAGCCTAAGATTTTTGTGGGAGCGTCGGTTAACTGGTAAACCACCGGTCTCCAAAACCGGGACTGAAGGTTCGAGTCCTTCCGCTCCTGCCAGGTTTTATACCAAGGAAAATGGATATTTTCTATGAATAAAGCAATCAATTTTCTGAAGCAGTCCGTAGGTGAGCTGAAGAAATCCACCTGGCTTTCCAGACAGGAAGTGGTACAGTCCACTATCCTAGTGGCAATTGTGGTGGCGTTGGTGTCGGCGTATGTCAGCGTCATTGACTTTGGGCTCACCAAAGTGCTTGGTTTTGTGGTTGGGGGCCGTTAATGTCTGAAGAAAAAGCTTGGTATGTCGTGCATACCCAGACGGGGCACGAAGATAAGGTAAGAGAAAAAATTCTGCTCAACATCGAAATCCAAGGTTTCGGTGACCGCGTTTTTCAAGTATTAGTTCCCACCGAAGAAGTCGTAGAAGTCAAACAAAACAAGAAAATTTTGCGCAAACGGAAATTTTTCCCTGGCTACGTGCTGGTACAGATGAACATGACCAGCGAAGCGTATTGGTTTATTAAAAGCATCACGGGCGTGACCGGTTTCTTGGGTGATCCCAACCCGGTGCCGTTGCCGGAAGAAGAAATCGCCGGTATCGTGGAACTTACGGACAATACCTCCGGCAAGCCCAAACACGTGGTGGAATTTGAACGCGGCGAAAGCGTACGCATTACGGAAGGCCCGTTCAAGCACTTTATCGGTGTAGTGGAAGAAGTAAACGAGCAGAAGAACAAACTGAAAGTGATGGTGACGGTGTTTGACCGCGCCACCCCTGTGGAAGTGGACTTCCTGCAAGTGGAAAAGAACTAGATTTTACCGCAGTAAAGCAGTAAAAAATATGGAGTAACAACAAAATGGCAAAAGAGAAAAAAATTAAAGGTTACATCAAGCTGCAGATTCCCGCTGGTGCCGCCAACCCGGCCCCGCCTGTGGGTCCGGCCTTGGGCCAGCATGGTGTAAACATCATGGAATTCTGCAAACAATTCAACGCCAAGACGGCTAAAATGGAAAAAGGTATCAAGATTCCGGTCATCATCACCGTTTACGAAGACCGCTCTTTCACCTTCATCACCAAGATGCCGCCTATGGCTGTGCTGATTATCAAAGAGCTGGGCCTGGCGAAAGGTTCCGGCGCGCCGCACAAAGATAAAGTCGGCAAGATCACCCAAGCTCAGTGCGAAAAAATCGCGGCTCAGAAACTGCCCGATTTGAACACCAAAGACATCAAACAGGCCGCCGAGATGGTAAAAGGCACCTGCCGCAGCATGGGTGTAGACGTAGTAAAATAAATTTTAACTTGAGGGAGGGCGACAACGCCCGTTACTACCTAAGGAGTATTTAGATGGGAAAAAGAATGGAAGCAGCTCAAAAAGCTTACGATAAGTCCAAAGTTTACACGTTGGAAGAAGGCGCTAAAATCGTAAAAGAAAACGCCAAAGCCAAATTCGACGAAACCGTTGAAATCCACGTGAAACTGGGCATTGATACCAAAAAGGCTGATCAGCAGGTCCGCACCACTGTGGCGTTGCCGCATGGTACCGGTAAAACCAAACGCATTGCCGTGATTGCCAAAGGCGAACACTTGCAAGAAGCGCAGGCTGCCGGGGCCGACAGAGTCGGCTGCGAAGACATCGTGGACGAAGTATTGAAAGGCAAAATTGACTTTGACGTCTTGGTTGCCACTCCCGACACGATGAAAGACCTGGCCAAAGCCGCCAAAATCTTGGGTCCGCGCGGTTTGATGCCGAACCCGAAGAGCGGCACCGTTACCTTTGATTTGGCCAACACCATTAAAGCCTTGAAAGCCGGCCGCATTGAATTCAAAGCCGACGCTTATGGTATCGTGCACGCCATCATTGGTAAAGCGTCTTTTGACGCCGCCAAATTGGTTGAAAACGCAAAAGCCGTTATGGACACTATCCTTCGCGTAAAACCGAGCACCTCCAAAGGGGTTTATGTGCAGAGCATTTCTCTTAGCTCTACGATGGGCCCTGGTGTATTCGTTACCCACAAATAGTTGTTCTCTTTTGCATTTAACCCCGCCTTTACAGGCGGGGTTTTTTATTCCCCAATTCAGTTTGACGCTTAGGCCCAGAGAAATAAAAGTCGTTTGCGGTACTAAGGACCAAATCTTACGGGAAAGAAAGATAAGATTTGGCGGGGCTTGCGTACAAAGAGGGTTCTTGTTACAATGAAGAGAGAGCGTTATGCGCATTTTCCTCACTTTTCTATTTCTACTCAGCGTAACCGTTCCCGTATATGCGGGGCCGGGGGGCGGCGGTTGGAAAACCGCTGTGCGCAAAGTGCTGGGACCCGGCACCAGCCGCCTGCCTTCCACAACGGCCACCAATGTGGAACGGACGATACAAATCCAATTAAAAAGACAACAAGCGGTCCTTGCCGCTTCGGCGCGCAGAACCGGGAAGGTGATGATTCCTACGGAAGGGTGGAAATTGCCATGCCAAAATATGGCTGTGTGCAGCGCTAAAATAAAGTCGGGGGGATTTTCGCAGGAAGATTTGGAATTTAATCTGAAAAATGACCGCCTGGCGTTAAGGTGGTATGAAATTGTTCGGCGGGATTTGGCTTTAATGTTAAGGCAAAAGGAAGAAATGCTGCGCGAGCTGAAAGTGACGCAGCTAACCCACAGGCCGGATTATGCCGGGCTCATTCCTGCGGAAGCAAAATACATTTTTGTAGGGGAAGAACATGGTTTTGCTCCGCTTCGGGAAGCGTTTGAAACGCTGGTGTATCAATACCAGAAGAAATACCCGCATCGCAAGATTATCGTTTTAACGGAATTTGTGTTTGACAGAACATTGCCCTTATCGGAAAAAACGGGGTGGCCGGTTTCTACGCTGGCGCTTCGCTATAGGCGGGTGAGTCCGGATTTTCGGTTTTTAGATAAATTTCTTAAACGCGGTATAGACGTAATTGGGCTGGAAGATGAACGCTATTTCCGCAATCACCAGCGGTTGATTTCGCCTTCGTTTAGGCAAGTAGAGTCGGTTTATGGCATGAAACAGCGCAACGAGCATTGGCGGCGGATTATAGAGGACGTACGCCAGCGCGAACCCGAGGCCATATTCTTTATTTACACCGGCAATATGCATGTGCATTATCGGGCACCTTTTACGTTGGCCAATGCTTCTTCGCAGGTATATGTATTGCAGCTGCTGGCTAAAGACTTGGGCAAAGACTTGCCTTTTGGCAATGTCATGCAAGATGAACCTTTTGCCCAAGCACAAAACGGGGAAGGCCCCCTGCTACTGCAATGGCCGCGCAACAGCTTTTACCGCGTTTTAAGCGGATTTGACGGGGGATTAGTGTTCCCTATATCAGGAAAATAAGTAGGATTAAGAGATGAAAAAGATACTTCAACGGCTGATTATTTTAGGGTGCTTTGCCGCGGCGTTGCCGGTGTGCGCGCAGGTGAACGTGATTTCCGTAACGGACGAAGACAAACACACCCGCAAAGAAGATTTTTACCATACTTTTGAATATTACGTTACGCCAACGGGCAAAAAAAGCGTTTCGGCCGGCAAATGCCAGGCTACTCGTATTGGGCGCAGATGGTTTGCCACCGCGGCGCATTGTGTTAAAAAGCATTGTAAAAATGGGTGCACCATACAAATGGATTTACTGGAACAGCCTGTTTCCGCCATGGCCCGCGTGACGCACACGTCCAAACGTCCGGCTGTTTTTATTCACCCGCAGTTTACGGAAGGAAAGATGGTGCAAAACGATTTGGCCCTTATCCGCCTGGATTTGGACCGCGCCCCCCAAACCTATTACCGCCGGCCGGCCGGCAAACGGAAATATAATTTGGCCGTTACCAAGCAGGAATTTGCGGCATTTTTGGAGCAAAACCCGCAAGCGGCGCGGCAGTATAGGCGTATTGTCAGCCCCGAATTTCCGCCTTTGGTTCTGTTTGACGAAGGCAACTACCTTATAGACCGCGATCTTTCCGTCATTTCTATTTTTGGCGGGAAACGCGAAATCAAACCGGATCCGTATCCCGTGTACTATGTAAAAGAATTGGGCTTTGCATACACCAATAACTTTGGCGTTCGGCAGGGCATGAGCGGTTCTGGCGTGATGACCAATACGGGCGAGTTAATTGGCATTATATCGGCCAATTTAACGGCGGTCCGTGCGCCGGGGACCAAGGGAGCCAAAGAAGAAGAATACTTCATGTTCCCCGTTTTTAACCGCGAATTGGCCTCTTTTATGGAAGGCGTGATGGGAAGCGACTATTATAAGCTGGATTGGAAGGACGCGTACCCTTCTTTTGTCAAAAAATCGCATCGCAACTTTTCCGGTGTTGTGCAGGCGGTGGATTGGGTAAACAGCCACAGAGCCATTAAATAATTTTGCTCCACAAAGCAAAAGGCGCCCTTTTGGGGCGCCTTTTTGTTGGATAAAAGCTTTATTTCAGCTTGGCCTGGCGTCTGGCGCGGCGTTTTTCCAAACGTTCCTGTTTGGTTTCGCGGCGTTTATAGCCGGCATGCTCGGGCGCGGTGGGGGCTTCGTTGTCAAAATCCCCGTTCCATTCAAATTCGCGTCCGCCCACTACCAGGGTGTCGCCGTCCTGCACGCCAAACTTGAGGAGGGCTTTTTCAAGACCGATTTTCTTGAAAATCCCGCGCAGGCGTGCCACCGCTTCGGGCTGGCTGAAGTTTGTCATGGCGATAAATTCCACTACCTTTTTGCCGGTAATGTGAATGACGTCTTCTTCATCGCGGCTGATGGAGAAAATCGGTTCCACCTTGTGGGTAACGGCCGTTTTTTCTTCCACCACGGGCATTTCCACCGGGGTGGCGGCCAAAATTTTTACCACTTCGTCCAGTACGGCGTTGACGCCTTCGCCCGTCGCGGCAGACATGAGCATCACTTTATGCTTTTTGAATTTCTTTTTCAGCGTTTCGTATGCTTTCTGCGCGGAAGGCAAATCCATTTTGTTTACCGCAATAATGCGCGGCTTATCAAACAGCTTTTTATCAAACGTTTTTAATTCGTTTTCAATTACTTTGACGGATTTTTCCGCATTCATGCCGTCAAACCCGTCCGGGTCCACCAGGTGCAATAGCACGCGCGTGCGTTCAATGTGCTTTAAGAACTGATATCCCAACCCTTTGCCTTCGCTGGCACCCTCAATGATACCGGGAATGTCCGCCGTAGCGAAGCTGACGTTTTTGTGCAGCGTAATGCCCAAGTTGGGGTTTAGCGTGGTGAACGGATAATCCGCAATGCGCGGCCGTGCCGCCGAAATGCGGCTTAAAAAGGTGCTTTTGCCCGCGTTGGGAAATCCCACCAGGCCCAAGTCCGCCAGTACTTTCAGTTCCAAAATCAAGGTTACTTCTTCGCCCGGCTGGCCGTTTTCGGCAATGTGCGGGGCGGTGTTGTTGCGCGTTTTGAAAGACTGGTTGCCGCGGCCGCCCATGCCGCCTTTGGCCACGGTAAATTCCTGCCCGGGGCGCGTTAAATCGGCCACGATTTGGTCATCTTTTTTTACAATCGTTCCACAGGGAACCAGTACAATCCGGTCTTCTCCGGCGCGGCCAGTTTTGTTATAGGTGCCGCCTTTTTCGCCGTTTTGAGCCTCAATATGCGGGTTGTAGGCCAGCTCCAAAAGGGTGGTTAGGTTCGGTTCGGCACGAAGGATAACGTCTCCCCCTTTACCGCCACAGCCGCCGTTGGGGCCGCCAAATTCAATGAATTTTTCGCGGCGGAAAGACAAACAGCCGTCCCCGCCTTTACCGGCGGTAACGTAAATTTTTACGCGGTCTAAAAAGCTTCCGGATTGCATAGTTCCTCTTGCCGCGCTCTTTGCGCGCGGCGAATAAAATTAAATCGGTTCACGCTGTGCCAGTTCCTGCGCCAGCAGCCTTTTGGACAGCGTGCGCTTGGCCTTTTGGCGGGCGCGTTTTACTTTGGTGCGCGCGGCCGTTTTGGCACAGGGGTAAGCCCATTCGTCGTGGCTTACGTGTAACGGGCCCTTCTTCATAAATTGTACCACACTAAACAGCTTTTGCCAGGGCAAAACTGCATAAAAAAAGCGGCAGGATAGGTTCCTGCCGCTTTTCTAAACCGTGAAGCTTATTTGGCCGCTTCAGCTTTTTTGGCTTTAGCGGGCGCCTTTTTGGCGGCCGGTTTTTTTGCCGCGGGTTTGGCGGTTTTGGCAGCCGCTTTTTTTGCGGGAGCCTTAGCTTCTTCTTTCGTTTCCGCAACTTTCGGGTACACGGAAATCTGCTTTTTGCCTCTTCTCACCCATTCAAAGGTTACAATGCCGGCGACGCGGGCAAAAAGGCTGTCATCGCTGCTTCTGGAAACGTTGGTACCGGGCAAGAATTTGGTACCGCGTTGGCGCACGATGATTTCCCCAGCGTTTACAAACTGGGAGCCGTAGCGTTTAATACCTAAACGCTGGCCGTGGCTGTCTCTTCCGTTGGAGGAAGAACCTTGTGCTTTTGTATGTGCCATAGTTTAGTCTCCCAATTTATGCTAACTGGATATCCGTGATTTTGATTTGCGTTAAATCCTGTCTGTGACCGATGGTTCTTTCGTAACCTTTTTTCGGTCTCTTCTTGAATACGAGGATTTTCGGACCTCTCAAATGTTTGACCACTTGAGCGGTGACCTTGGCCGTGTTACCGGCTTTGGTATCTGCTGAGGTACCTTCTTCGTTGGCGGCCCAGAGCACTTTGAGTTCCACGCTCTCGCCCGCTTTCGCGTCCAGCTTTTCAACCTGCAGATCTTGACCGGGTTTTACCCAGTACTGTTTTCCACCAGTTTCAATGATTGCGTACATAATTTTATTATACCAAATAAAGAGACAACACCCCTCGCCCGTTCCTTGCGGTTCGGGCGGAAGAGGGTTACTCTCCCTTAATTTGTATATATATTATAACATAATTTGCCGTTTTGCGGGCGCCTGTTCAAAAGAAGCAAACGTGCAGGGCGAGTGTAAATTTAATAAAATATAAAAAATAGATTTAAGAACCATTCTTTAGGATTATGCCCACGAAAATGAAAGAAGATTATTACCAGGTGCTTGGGGTGGAATGTACCGCTTCGGAAGCGGAAATCAAATCCGCTTTTCGCCGCCAGGCCATGAAGTACCACCCGGACCGCAACCCCGGGAACAAAGAAGCGGAAGAACAATTTAAGAAAGTAAACGAGGCGTTTTCCGTCTTGTCCGACCCGCAGAAAAAACGCATGTATGACCAGTACGGCCATGAGGGCGTTTCGGGTGCGGGCGGTTTTGGCGGGTTTAACGCGGGCGGATTTGGCGATATTAACGATATTTTCGGATCCGTCTTTGGCGATATTTTTGGCGGTGGATTTGGCGGCGGGCGCCGGCAGGGGCCGCGGCCTCAGCGCGGGGAAGACTTGAAACTGGACGTGACGCTTACGCTGGAAGAAGCTTTCTCCGGCAAAGAAATCCCCGTAGATTATACCCGCATGGACAACTGCTCCGCCTGCGACGGCTCCGGCGCCGCTCCCGGCAGTGTACGCAAGACCTGCCGCTCCTGCAACGGAAGCGGAACGGTTACCTATTCCCAGGGATTTTTTAGCATGCGCCAAGTATGCCCCGACTGCGGCGGCAAAGGCACCGTGGTGGAAAAACCCTGCCCCGAATGCCGCGGCAGCGGAACCAAACGCGTGAAAGAAAAACTGACCGTAAAAGTGCCCTCCGGGGTACGCTCGGGCGTTACGCTGCGCGTTTCCAACGGGGGCGACATTGGCACCAACGGCGGCGGCTTTGGCGACTTGTATGTCGAAGTGCACGTAAAAGAGCACAAAATTTTCAAACGCCAAGGGGACGATTTGGTGATTGACGCCCAAATCACTTACCCGCAAGCCGTATTGGGCGGCAGCATTAAAGTGCCCACCATTGAAGGCAAAGAGCTGGAACTGGATATCCCGAAAGGAACGCAGTTTGGCTCCACGCTTAAACTGCAGGGCAACGGCATGCCGAAGCTGGGCAAAAAAGGCTTTGGCGATTTGCTGGTAAACATCAACATTGAAGTGCTCAAAAAACCGACCGCGCGCCAGAAGGAACTGTTGGAAGAGCTGGCCAAAGAAACGGGCGGGAAAAAGAGTTTCTTCAAGGAATTGTTTTCGTAATCACACACAACGAATAAAAAACGGACGGGCTTTAGGAGCTCGTCCGTTTTTTTGTGGGCAGGCAAAACGTTAGGCAATCATGCCGCCGCCGAGGACCGTGTCCCCCGCGTATAGCACGGCGGACTGACCGGCCGTGACCGAGAGCTGCGGTTCTTCAAACTCGGCACTAAAGGAACCGTTCGGCAATACCCGCACCAGGGCTTTTGCCGGCAGGTGCAAGTTGCGGATTTTGATTTCGCAGGTAAATTCTTTAGCCGGCGCTTCGCCCGCTACCCAGCTGACGTGATCCGCTTGCAGCGTTTTGGTATAGAGGGCTTCTTTGGGGCCGATGACGACTTGGTTCTTTTCGGCGTCCAGCCGCACCACGTACATGGGCGTTTTGAAACCGCTGATGCCCAGGCCTTTTCGCTTGCCGATGGTGTAGCCCCATATGCCGTTATGGCGGGCAACTTTTTTGCCGTCCAGCGTGACGATGTCGCCCGGTTTATTGGGAAAATTCAGCAAATCGTTGTAATCCCCGCAGTAGAAATCCTGGCTGTCTTCTTTATCGGCTACGGCCAAGCCTGCTTGGCGGGCAATATCGCGGATTTCGGGTTTTGTCATTTCTCCCAAAGGGAAAAGAACTTTGGACAACTGCTCCTGCGTGAGCCGGTGGAGAAAATAGCTTTGATCGCGCGATAAATCTTTGGCTTTTTTTAGCAGATACTTGCCGGAGGCGGGATCTTGTTCCACGCGGGCATAATGCCCGGTGGCAAATTTGTCAAAGGAAACGCCTTGCGCGTGGGCGGCGGCAGGCAACACGCCAAATTTGATGAGGCTGTTGCACAGCACGCACGGGTTGGGGGTGCGCCCGCAGGCGTATTCGCTGCGGAAGTTATCCAACACCGTTTCGCGGTATTGGCGGCGGCAGTCCACTTTCAAAAATTCAATGCCGATTTTTTCCGCCAGTTTTTCTATTTCGGAAAGGTCTTCTTTCTCCGGGGAAAGGCAGGCGTTTTTTTGATAAATCCCCGCAGGCACGGGGAGGGAAGGATCCCAAATAACCATGGTAGCGCCGATGACGCGGTAGCCCTGGTTCTTTAGCAGTATGGCCGCGGCGGCGGAATCCACCCCGCCGGAAAGGCCGATGAGAATTGTCTCTTTTTCCATCAAAAACCTCTTTCGTCAAAAAATTGTACTTAAGGTTGAAAGCCAAAAGGACACTACATTGTAGTATTTTAGCGGCCCGGTGGCCAACGGGGGGAAAGGTAAATTAAGCGGCGGCCCCGGCGTCTATAATACGGGGGGTGCCTTCTTCGTTAATAATCAGATACTGCAATTTGCGGTGCATGCCCACGTCTACGGGGATAATGTTGGCCGAGCGGTCCCAGATGATGCGGTCCACCTGCGTGTGGCCGACTACCTGCAGCAAGGGGCTTTGCGGATAGGATTCTACCAAGTCTTCCAAATCTTCCCAAAAAATACCGCCAAAACGGTCCATGCCTTTGCGGCTGACACTGATGTTGAAAATGGGGTGTTTGTAAAATTCGTGTTTGATGGACTCGCGGAAAATCAGGTTAATCAGGGCGGCGATATTGCCGGCGTTGGGGTCGTCTAACTGCAGTTGAAAAATCCTATACAGTTTGCGCGTTACGCCCGCGTGCGTAAACAAAATGCCTTTGTAGGCATACGCGGCGCGAAGTTCCCCGTTTAGCACCTGGCGGGTGAGCTTGTCGTGCATGAATTTGGCTTCTTCGGGGCTGAAGCCCGAAATCACAAAGTTGGAAAGCAGGGGCTCCAGCTCGTGGTTGCCCACCAAGCGAATCACTTCCCCTTGGGCTTGGGCGGCTTGCTTTTGAATACGGTCCAGCAAATCGTCCACTTTGCGCGAAGCGGGGCCGCGGTCAAAAATATCGCCCATTTGCACCAAGCGGTGGTGGCCGCCTTTCCAGTTCAAGTTTTCGTCCACCAGGCCGGCGTGACGCAGCAGCTTTACAAACGGTTCAAACTGCCCGTGCACGTCTCCCACGACGAACACTTGCTTCGGATTCTTTGGCGTTGGCATTGGTATAGTACCTTATACAAATAATATAATAATAGTATACAAAAAACATACGCCAGGCAACTCTTGGTGTTTTGGATTATGAAAATACCCGCTTCTGTTTTGACTCAATTAAAAAAAATCGCCGGAGAAGACCGCGTTCTTACGGACGATGTGTCCCTTTCGCTGTATGCGTATGACTGCTCCCTTTCGCGCACCCGCCCGGACGCGTTGATTAACGTGGCCCGCGCCCAGGACGTAGCGCCTATCTTGCGGGTGTTGTACCAGCATCATATCCCTTTCGTTCCGCGGGCCAGCGCCACCAACCATGCGGGCAGCTGTGCGGCGTTGAACGGAGGCGTGATTTTGAACTTGGCGGGGCTAAACCGTATTTTGCAGATTAATACTCAGGAAGGCTATGCCGTGGCGGAGGCGTGCGCTATTACGGGGGACTTGCAGGACCGTCTGGCTCCGTTGGGCTTTTTTTACGCGCCCGACCCGGCCAGCGAACGCGTCAGCACTCTGGGCGGCAACCTGGCCCAAAACGCAAGCGGCGCGCGCTGCATGAAATACGGCGGTACCATTGACCATGTGTTAGAGGCGGATTTTGTGTTGCCTGACGGAAAAGAAATCCATTTTTCCAGAGAGCAACTCGGCCCCGACTGGATAGGCCTGCTGGCCGGAAGCGAAGGCACCCTGGGCGTAATTACCCGCGTAAAAGTGCGGATTTTGCCTGCCGCCAAACACATTAAAACTTTTTTGGTGACGTTTCCCTCTTTGGCGGCCAGCGTGCAAACCGTCAGCGATTTGGCCGCGCAGGGAATTATCCCGCGGTGTGTGGAAGCTATGGACTGCGTGACCACTCGCGCCGTGGAAGAATTTGCCCATGCGGGGTACCCGCTGGACGCGCAAGCTTTGCTTATTTTAGAGTTGGACGGCTCTCCTTCGCAAATTGCCGAACAGGAAAAAAGACTGGAAGAAATTTGCCTTGCCAACGGAGCGCAAAAATTTATTCCCGCCAAGACGGAAGCCGAACGCCAAAAGCTATGGTTTGGCCGCCGTGCGGCCTATGCCGCCATGGCCCGCCTGGCCCCCAACGTGATGGTGGGGGACGGCACCGTGCCGCGAAGCGAGTTGCCGCGCGCGTTGGGAAAAGTGCGGCGTATTTTGGACGAAAACCATATCTTTGCCAGCTTGCTTTTCCACGCGGGGGACGGTAACTTCCACCCGCAAATAGTATTTGATGAGCGCAATAAGCTTGAAACGGTACGCGTGACCAGAGCCCTAAAAGAAATCCTGCAGGCGTGTGTGGACTGCGGGGGGACTGTATCCGGCGAGCATGGCGTGGGCGTTGAAAAACGCGCGGTGATGGCGTATCAATACGACAAGCAAACCTTGGATTTGTTCTCCGCCATAAAACGCGCGGCGGACCCGCAAAATTTGGCCAACCCCCTAAAGCTTTTGCCGATAGATTATGCCGAAAAAGCCCGTGTTTTGCCAGCCCCTTCCGAAAAAGTGCAACGCTTGGCAAAAGAAATTTCTTCCCGTCGGGCCAGTCATCTGCCGTGCACGGTATTGGGCCTTAATACGCGGCTTAAAACGCATGCCAAACAGGGGATTTCTTCCAAGGATTTGCGGCAAATTGTGGAGATAGACAAAACCAACTATACCGCTACGGCCGAAGCGGGCGTGCGCGTAAAAGATTTGCTGGCGGCATTAAAAAAAGAAAATGTTTTTTGCGCTTTACCGTCGGACGCAGGCACTTTGGGCGGGGCTTTTTGTTCGGGTTGTGTACCGGGGTTTTATCCGCATGTGCTGGGGGTGGAAGCCTTGCTGCCGGACGGTTCTTTTGTTCGCTACGGCGGGAAACTAATGAAAAACGCCGCCGGGTACCACCTGACGCGTTTATTTGCCGGATCTCAGGGAACGCTGGGGCTGGTGACGCAACTGACGTTCAAAATTTTTGCTACCCCGGTGCCTGCGGCCCGCAAAGAAGCGTTTGCCCTTGCGCAGGAAAATGCTTGGTGGCGCGCCTTAAAAGAACAGTTGGATCCGGAGAGGTTGTTTGCCCCTCTAGCGGGAGAGAATCATGACTGAATTTTACGTACGGGAACTGGACCCGCAGCATACCAAACTGCACTTGAAAACGCTGCAAACGCCTTTTGGCGAGCGTAATGTGTACGACTCCGTTTCTTTTTGCAACCGCTGTGCAAGCTGCCAGCAGGCCTGCCCGACGTATTGCCTGACGGCGGAAGAAACTTTCTCCCCGCGCGGCCGCAATCAGGCGGTCCGTTTGGTTACGGAAGGGAAAATCAACCTAAACAAAAACCGCTTGCTGTTGGAAAAAATGGTGAACTCTTGCCTGCTTTGCGGGCGGTGCACGCAGTCCTGCGCGGGGAAAATCCCCACCGCACAGCACATGCTGGAAATGCGCCGCGCATTAGGCAAACGGGCTTTGCCGCGCCTATTGCAAGGGCTGTTGGAGTGCCGTGCTAAAAAACCGCGTTTATTTGCCCGGGTGGTAAACTTGGGGATGTGGCTTCGCTCGTGGGGCGTGTTATATGTGGGCCGCAAGCTGGGCCTTGCCCGCTTGCCGGGGCTTTCGTGGATTAGTTACGCCGATGATATCCTGCCCCGCGGTACTTGGCGCAAAGAGCAGAAAAGCTGGCGGAGCCAGCTGGCCGCGTCGCCCGAGAAACCTACGCTAGTGTATATGCCTTCTTTGGAAGCGGAATTTTTTACGCCGTCTTTGGCAGAGCGCGTATTGCAGCTCGCTCAAGCCAAACACCGCGTACAGGTGTGGAGCAACACCTCGGCGGGGTTGTTTGAATATGTGTATGGAGATTTGCGCCAAAGCCGAAAAAGCCTAAGAGCGCTTATCCAACGCTGGGAGCGGAACGGGGCCTTGCCCTTGCTTACGGACAGTATAGACGTATATATCTTCCTCCAACAGGCTCCGCAATTGTTTGCCCAGTGGCCCAAATGGAAGGATAAAACCTCCCGGCTGGCCGGTAAAATACGCTTTGTAACCGACGTAATGCCTAAAAAGGCCTCCTCTTCCGCGCAGGGGAAAGCCCGCCTGGACCTGGGCTCCTTGTTTACCCGGGAGGGGGAACCCTTTGAAAGCGCACGCAAAATATTACGCACACAATTTAAGAAAAATTTTGTAGAGTGTTTGTATAAGGACGCGGATGCGCCCGCGTTCGGTTACAGTTTCGTACGGCACAATATGGGACAAAGGGTTTTGATGGATGCCGTGCGGAGCGCCGCCCGAACACAGACAGGGACTGTGTTTACATTGTCAGGGCTGTCTGCTTTGGAGTTGAATTTTTATTTGAAGCAGTTTTATCCGTATGCCAAAGCAGACCACTTAGCACGCTTAAACGGGTGAGCTTATGCAACCTTTGAGGTCTGAAAACGGCAAGCTTTCGGCAGAAGAAAAGCTGAATTTGCTGGTTGAATTTGGAGCGCGTATTTCTTGCGAATTGCGCTTGGATAAGCTGTTGGACATCATCGCGCAGCAAATTACCAAAATGTTGGACGTGGGGCGCTGCACCATCTACTTAAAAGATGTAGAGAAAAATGAGCTCTGGTCCAAGATTGCACAAGGCCGCGGGCTGGAGCATACCGAAATTCGCGTACCGCTTAACGGCAACGGCGTCATTTCCCTGGTGGCCCGCACCGGCGAAACCATTAACCTCCCTAACGCATACGAAGACCCCCGATTTTCCATGGACGTGGATATGGTGACCGATTTTCGCACCCGTTCCATGCTGGCTATTCCGCTTAAAAATAATTCCGGCAAAGTATTGGGGGTGTTCCAGGTAGCCAATAAATCCGACGGTACCGCCTTTGATAAAAAGGACGAAGGCATTTTGCTGCTACTGGCCACGCTGGCCGGCAGCGCGATTGAAATCGCCCGCCTGTATCAGGATGTGCACGTAGCCCAGCTGGAAACTATCTACCGCCTGGCCGTGACCGCCGAATACCGCGACCAGCAGGACACCCGCGCCCACTTAAAAAACATCAGCATTATTTCCTATCTGTTGGCCTTGGCCTTGGGCATGAACAAAAAAGATGCCGAGCTGATTAAAAACTCCAGCCCCTTGCACGACATCGGCAAAGTGGCCTTGGCCGATAACATTTTGTTAAAGCCCGGCAAGCTGACGCCCGAAGAATTTGAAATCATGAAATCGCACACCGTGTACGGCGGCCGTATTTTGGAAGGGGCTCACTCCAAAGTATTAAAAGTGGCTCACAAAATGGCCTGCTATCACCATGAAAAATGGAACGGGTCCGGCTATCCGAAAGGGCTGAAAGGGGAAGAAATCCCGATAGAAGCGCGTATTATTACGGTGGCCGACGTGTTTGACGCGCTTTGCGTGTTCCGCGTGTATAAAAAAGCTTGGCCGACGGACGAAGCCTATGCGTATATTTTGGGCGAGTCCGGCAAGTCCTTTGACCCGCATGTGGTGGCTGCGTTTAAGAAAATTTATCCTTCCGTGCGCAAACTGTATGCGCATATTCCCGTCAATCAGCCGGCAACGCAAAACAGCAATGTAACGGCTGAGCAGAAAAAACAATTATAAAAAACCCGCCTTTATAAGCGGGTTTTTTATGTTTGCGTTCTTAGAGAAAACTTATTTCTTCTTCAAAATATCGGCGATGATTTTTTCGGCCTGGCGGTCCATTTCCGCGCGGTCTTGCGGGTCGTGGTCGTCCATGCCGGACAAATGCAGCGCCCCATGGGTGACGTACATCATCATTTCCTGCAAAAAAGTATGTCCGTACATTTTGGCATTTTTGCGGGCCACCTGATAGCACACAAAAATATCCCCAAAGGCCCACGGTTCGCCCGTTTCAAAGGGCGGTTTTTCGTTATTGAAAGAAATGACGTCCGTTACGTAATGATGGTCCAAAAATTCCACATTGACGCGGCGGATTTCTTTTTCGTCTACGAATATAACGTTTACTTCTATGTTTTGGCGGGCGAATTGTTTGAGCCCTTTTTCAAGCGCTTTTTTGAACAGACCCGTGCGGCGCAAGTAGGCGGGCACGTCCGTTTGGTAAAAAATATGAGCAATCATTTGGCTTTCCCCGTGTGTTTCTTTTCCCATTTGGCGTAAGCGGCCACAATGTCTTTCACCAGGGGGTGGCGTACGACGTCTTCCCCGGTAAATTCCACAAAGGCCACATTGTCCAGCTTGCCCAGCACTTCGGCCGCTTGCAAGAGACCGCTGGATTTTTTATCCGGCAGGTCTATTTGGGACAAGTCCCCATTTACAATCATTTTGGAGCCAATGCCCATGCGGGTGAGGAACATCTTCATCTGGGCCGGAAGCGTGTTTTGCGCTTCGTCCAAAATGATGAAGGCTTTTTCCAGCGTGCGTCCGCGCATATAGGCTAAAGGAACAATTTCCAAAATATTGTTGTATTTAAGAGAATTAAATTTCTCCATGCCCAGCATGGAATAAAAGGCATCGTAAATGGGGCGCAGATAAGGGTCCACTTTTTCTTCTATATCTCCGGGCAAAAAGCCCAGTTTTTCGCCGGCTTCCACAATCGGACGGGTGACCACAATGCGCTCCGTAAGCCCCAGCTCCAGCGCGCGCAGTGCACACGCACAGGCCAGAAAGGTTTTCCCCGTGCCGGCAGGCCCTGAGGAAATGACCAAATCGTTGGCAAAAACGGCTTCTATATATTTCTTTTGGTTTTCGCTGCGGGCTTCTACCGGGCGGGCATGTTCGGGGCGGAAAACCACGTTGTTGGCAAAGGGAATGGTGTCTTTTACCAAATCCAGCGGGCGTTTTTCGGCGTTTAGGGCCAAGTCTTTTTGCAGTTTGGCCAGGGCCTTGTCCACACGGGAATTGGTGCCTTTGACGGATAACAGCGCTCCGCCGCCGTCTTCGTCGTATTTTACAAAAACGGTTACTTTGAAATTCTTTTCCAGGGCGCGCAGTTTGCGGTCCTGAATGCCCAGCGCAATTAAAATCTCTTCCTGGTTTTTTAGCTTGAGGGTTTTAATCATATTAATACCATTCTAAAAATTATAGAGGGTTTGTTGTAAATCGTTTATTAAGCGGCTGATATGAAACCCGTCACAAACGGCGTGATGGACCTGCACCGCAAAAGGAAGCAAAAAAGAATCTTTTTCTTCATAGTATTTCCCAACGGTAAAAATAGGGATAAAATAATCCTTGGCTAAAGGCAAATGCAGTTGAAAACTTTCAAAAGAACACCACGGAATAGTGGAAAAATTAAAAATGTTTTCGGGTGTTTGCGGTTTTCCTTCCAAGTGTACATTGTGGCCAAAGGAAAGAATGTCTTGGCGGTACTGATGTAAAAAAGAGGGGAAATCCTTTTTTGTTTCTGTCCAAATGGTGGAAAAAGTTTGTGTGTGCTCGTGGAAAAAAGTAAAGCACGGAATCAGATATTCATAGTAGCCCAAACGATGAGATTTATCAAAAGCCATGCGCAGGGAAGAATCTTTATTAATCAGGTTGGCTAGGATAAAAAGCAATGCCGGCTGGACGGGAATATGGTTGCGTTTAAGATGCGAAATATCCAGTTTTACCGTCATGCTAAACGAGCAAGGGCCATGCTGATAATAATGCAAGAAATGTTCCCTTCTAGGCCAAGTGTCTAGGTTTACTATTGTGAAAGAAGGCTTGTGAAAAGTTGTTTCGTGCATACAAAAAAGCGCGGCGTGTAAGCCGCGCTTTAGATTAGAATTTGCTCTTGCCGCGCGGAATAACCACAATGCCCGAAGGGTCTATGTAGTATTTCTGCGAGTCGGCGTCCATGTTATGGCCGATGGTCTGCTTGGACGCGATAGTGTTAAAGCGGTCCATAATTACTTTTTTAAGTTTGGCCCCCGCTTTAATTTCGCAGTTATCCATAATTACGCAGCCTTCCAGCTCCGCTCCTTCGCCAATAATCACGCTGTCGCTGATGACGCAGTTTTTGATTTTGGCTTTGGGGTGGAGAATGCACCCGTCCCCAATAATGGAGTTGGTGACCGTGCCGCCCATGTATTTGGTGGGAGGAACGCGGTTAATCGTGGTGTTGATGGGCCATTTGGGGTTGTTCAAATCCAATTTCGGTTTGGGGCCCAGCAGGTCCATATTGGTTTGCCAGAACGATTCAATGGTGCCCACGTCGCGCCAGTAGCCTTGTTCTTCATAGGGTTTGGCCCCGGGAAGGGTTTGGCTTTGAAAGTTGTAGGCAAAAGTGCGGTGATCCGTCAGGATTTTGGGCAGAATGTGTTTGCCGAAATCCAGGGCGGGCACGTCGCAAAAGCGCTTTTGGAGCACTTGCAGCAGCACGTCCGTATTAAAAATATAGTTGCCCATGGACGCATACGCCGCTTTGGGGTTGCCGGGAATGCATTTGGGTTGGGCGGGCTTTTCGTCAAACTGGATAATGCGGCCGGTTTCGTCCGTACCCAGTACGCCGAAAGCCGAAGCTTCCGCCAGCGGCACGGTGTTGGCCGCTACGGTGACGTCCGCCTTGTTTTTCAGGTGGAAATCAATCATTTGGCGCACGTCCATGCGGTAGATGTGGTCCGCACCGAAAATGGCCACCAAATCCGGGGCAAAATCTTTGACCAGGTTGATGTTCTGGCGGACGGAATCTGCCGTACCGCGGTACCAAATTTCGCCCAGGCGCATTTGCGGCGGCACGCAGGTTAAGAAATGGTCCGAAATAATACCTTCGGAACGCCACGTGGTGCGCAAATACTCAATTAAGCTTTGCGAAAGATACTGCACCAATACGTAGGAAGAAAAAATCCCCGAATTGACGAAGTTGGAGAGCACGAAGTCGACGATTCTGTACTTCCCGCCGAAAGGAACGGAGGGTTTGGAGCGGTCTTTGGTCAGCGGATAAAGACGCTCTCCTTTTCCCCCGGCCATAATCATGCCGAGTATTCTCATATAATTCCCCTTGTGATGATCAGACTTTTATTCGGAGCCCAACGGCAGCTGTTTGTTCAGCGCTTCAAATGCCTCCCACGACCACGGCATCTTCTCCGCCACCATTTTGGCGATTTCGTCCGCATAGTCGCGAATTTCTTTTTGTGCGTGTTTGTCCGTGCGCAGGCACAGGAAGTTGAACAAGCTTCTGGCGTTAACGCTCCAGTAAAATTGGGTATATTGGCATACCGGCAGTACGCCGCGCGCCATTTCGCGCGCCACGCCGGCTTCCAGCAGTTTATGGTAAGCGGCGTAAGAGGCCTCTACGCTTTCTTCATAAATTTTGCGCAGGGCTTCGTTGTCCAGTTCGCTGTCGGCCACGGAACCTTGTTTGTTTTTAGTGTCCTGGCCGCGGAATTTGGAAGGAATGTAAAATTCGTCTTTTACTTCGGTATAGCGGGCGCTTACTTCGTTGTAAGAACCCCAGCGGTGGCGCATCCACTGGCGCGCCACATAAATCGGGCAGCAGATGTGGAACTGAAAATAACAATGTTCAAAAGGCGTGTGGTGGGCGTGTTCCATCAAGTATTTGATTAAACGTTTGTCCTGTTCCGGCCCTTTGGACACCGCCCCAAAAGATACGCGGGCCGCCTGTACGACGCGGTCGTCCCCGCCCATAAAATCTACCAAGCGCACGAAGCCCTTGTCCAACACATTGATTTTTTCGTTAGATTGTTGCACGGTGTTCTCCTAAATTATTTGAAAATTTCCACGATGCTGCTTTGTCCGTCCGGCAGTACTTCCACTGCCAAAACGGCACGGTCCGAACAGGCGGTATCGTACACCACCCCGTCCAGCGGGGTCGTGTCCGTTACGGACAAGCGTCCGTTTTCAAACTTCATGAAATGTATGCGTCCGCGGTCGTATTGCCCAAACATTTTGGACAGCAAACCCAATTTTGTGGTGTTTTCCGCCGCGGCCACGGTGGCGGCGCCTTGCGGGCCAAATGCCTGTACGGAAGGATAAAATTCCAAAATCTCCTGCTTATATTTTACACGATTTGGAGCAGTGGCGAACAAATCCTCGCTTTCGGCGCGTTTGCCGTTGTCCAAAACCACCCGCACGGGGCCGTTGGACGAGGTGTAAATCAGGTTATCGCTGCCGGCTTTTTCCACCGGGTAGCGGGTGAGACCCGTCAGCCAATTGCGCTGGGTGGAGAACCCGTCTTTGGCGACGGTATATTTCCCGTCTTGATAACTTACGAGGCGGGCGTTGCCGGGGCGTTCGGCCGATACGAAAGGCGTTTGGGCCCAAAGCGTTTTGTCTGCCCCGCAGCCCAACTCTTTTACGAAGAACGGCAGAGAAGTCGTTTTGTCCAGCTTGCCGTCTTGGTTTTCCAAAACAAGGGTGGAGATGGCTTTGCGCGAGGGCGAATATACCGTTACAAAAATCTGCGCCAAACCTTCTTTTACCGGCAAGGAAGACAGTGTAATCGGCGTAAACGAAGCGGGTACTTGGTACGTCAGGCGCGGGGTGAGCGTGTGTTTGGCGTCCGCGTCCCAAACGGTTACTGCTCCGTCTTCGGAGAGAGTGACAAAATTGTGAGCCTGCGGGGCCGTAACGGCAGCCTGGCTGACACTAATGAGGGTTTGGTCCACCGGGGAATAGACCGTTTTTTTGCGAAGTTCCGGCGCGGCCTTTGGGTCTTGCGCCGGGGCAGCCGGCACAGGGGCCGGTGCGGGGGAAAATACGGCTTCCTGCCCGATGGAAAGAGTGGTGCCTTTCGGCATTTCTCCAACGGCGTAGAGCGGTTGGACCTCAGTCACTTTCCCTTCGGCGGAATACTGGTAAATGTCTCCCAGGTTTTTGCCCGTTTTGGGGTTAATCAGTTTTTCGGAAGATAAAATAACTTTGAAAACTTGCCCAGGTTGTATTTTTTCTTGGGCGGCGGAAATGTCCAAATACACTTTGGTGCCGTCTACCCGCACCACCGTGATTTGCGCGGCGGCAAGCGCCGGAAGAAGACACATCGCGGCCAAAAAAGCCGCCGATCGGAAAAGATTATTTTTCATATAATAATTGTATACCATTTTTACCGAGGGTGAACAATGACAAAAAACAATTTTGCAGATTTGGTGGAAACCTTTGCCATTTTGCGCGGACCCAACGGCTGCCCGTGGGATAAAAAACAAACCCACGAAACCTTGATTAAATGTCTGCGCAATGAAACGCAGGAGCTGGTGGACGCCATTGAAAACAAAGATGATGAAAATATGAAAGAAGAATTGGGCGATGTGCTACTGCAGGTGTTGATGCACAGCCAAATCGCCGCGGAGGAAGGCAAGTTTACCATTGACGACGTAATCCAGGGCTTGTACGATAAACTCCACCGCCGCCACCCCCATGTGTTTGGGGACCACGCACAAGCGGCCACCCCGGAAGAGGCCTTGGCCTTGTGGAAGGAAATGAAAAAGAAAGAAAAGAAGCCCGCTAATTGCCCACATTCAAAACGGCGACCGTAAGGACGCCGTTTTTGTATGATAAAAATCCCAAAAATAAACCCCCGCGTATTATTTCGGGGGTTTAGCTCATTAATGTCATTATCATGACTTATGTTCCTCTTTCCAAGGGAGGCTCCGTATCCGGGTCTTCACGCAATAGGAAAACACGCCGTGCTTTCACAACTGCAACCAAGGACTATCGGGCTGTTCCCAAGTACTTTGTACTATTACTATAACCCTGTTTGTTGTTTTTTCAAGGCCTATTTTTTGTGGGCCTAAAAATAAAAAAGCCCGAAACGGTATTCCGTTTCGGGCGTATGGACGAAAGAGGTTTATTTGACCCAAGCGTCCGCGTGTTTGACGGAAGGTACATTCGCCGGGTTAAACTGCGGCTCCTGCCCTTGGTCCTTTTGGCGGCGGTAGTCCGCCAGTACGTCCAACACTTGGCGGCGCAGGCGCAAAATGGCGTAGATGTTCATCAAGGCCATAATCGTCATAAACAGGTCGGCCATGTTCCACACCAGTTTCAGCTGCAGCACCGCTCCCAGCAATACCATTACGCTTACTCCCGTGCGAAATAACGCCATTACAAGGCGGTTGCGCGTTAAAAATTCCACGTTGGCTTGACCATAATAATAGTTGCCGATAATAGACGTAAATGCAAAGAGCAGTACGCTGGCAGAAATGAAGTAATCCCCAAACGAGCCGATTTCTTGCGTGAGGGCTTTTTGCGTAAGGGCAATGCCTTCCAATCCTTGGAACGACTGATAATCCGTCAGCATGACGATAAAAGCCGTACAGCTGCAGATGACCAGCGTGTCAATAAATACGCTAAAAGCCTGTACGTAGCCTTGCTTGACGGGGTGAGAAATGTTGGCCGTGGCCGCCGCGTTGGGGGCGCTGCCCATGCCGGCTTCGTTGGAGAAGAGGCCTCTGCGGGCACCCGTCATAATGGTGGCGCCCAGGGCTCCGCCCGCCACATTGCGCAGGCTAAATGCGTCCGATACGATTAACCCCAATACGCCGGGCAGTTTTTCCAGGTTGAGCAGTACCACCAGCACCGTAATGGCAATATAGCCCAGCGCAAAAATCGGCACGATAATAGCCGAGAATTTGGCAATGCGTTTCAGCCCGCCAAAAATAATTACGGCCGTTAAAGCCGCCAGCACGATACCCGTTAACGAGGAGTCTATCTGAAAAGTGGTGGCAAGCGACTGGGCGATAGTGTTGGACTGAACCGAGTTGAACACGAAGGCAAACGTCAGCGTGATGATGACGGAAAACGCTAACCCCAGCTTGCGGTTGCCCAAAGCGGTTTGCATGTAATAAGCGGGGCCCCCGCGGAAGTGAGCGCCTGTTTTTACCTTATATACCTGCGCCAGGGTGCTTTCCGCAAAGGCGGAGGCTGCACCAATTACGGCAATCAGCCACATCCAAAACACGGCACCGGGTCCGCCGGCCGTGATGGCAATGGCTACGCCGGCAATGTTGCCGGTGCCCACGCGGGACGCTGTACTAATGGAAAAGGCCTGGAAAGAAGAAATGTGTCCTTTTTCTTTAGGGCCGCCGGTTTTGTCCACCATCAGCCGAAGCATTTCTTTCGGACGGACAAACTGGACAAAGCGCGTAGCGACCGTGAAATATAGCCCCGCAAACAACAGCGCGGCCATCAGCACATAACCCAGAAAACGATCGTTTAACAGGGTTATGGCTTGTGTAATCATATCAGTCATTACAACTCCTTAGTATTGGTATTGCGGGTACAATAACAAAACGGGGGGTGTGTTCAAAAAACACAAATTATAGTATAGCTTTTTTGAGCGGTAGGATAAACAAATTAATGAAATTTGTTCATTTTTTTGTTCAGCCAGAAATGAAACAGCCGGTTGCTGAGCAAAATGGCCGGAGTGAGCAACATCGTACGGTAAATCACTTTGCGGGATATTTTAACGCGCTTTGCCGGGTTTAATAAGTCCGTTTCCTGAAAAACTTTGAGGAAAGTGTCGGCCGTCCACAAAATAGGCCAGGCCACCGAAGCACGCTGCCCGGGTTGCGTCTTGGGGAGGAGATCATAAAAAGCGTGTCCCTGCTGCAGGTTGTTTAATCCCCAGAAGATCCATTTGCGCTTGATAGGTTCAAAACGGGTGGAGTTTTTGGAGTCTAACAAGTCTGTAGCTTGTAAACCGGCATCTTGCAAATCCGTCAAAGGGAAATAACAGCGGCCCAGGCGCAAATCTTTGGGTAGGTCGCGCAAGATATTGACGATTTGCAACGCGTCCCCTACTTGCTGCCCCAGCTCGCAGAATGTTTTTTCGTCACAGGCGATAGAAGTGGTGTGGTAGATAAGGCGGCTCCAAAAGCGGCCTGGTTCGCCTCCCATTAAACGGCAATAGCGGCGCAAGTCCGACTCTGTTTCAAAAGCTTTTACTTCCCCGGAAGTTTCATGCGGGAAAAAGGTCAAATCCGTTTTCATGCCTTCGCACACCGCGTGTACTACGTCCATAATAAGAGTGCGTTGATTGGCGGGAATGGTGTTAAGCAGCTGCAGGCACGGGCGGAGGTTCTGTATAAGGGCGGTTTCGTAGGGATTGTCGGAAGAGCCGGCAATCTCCGAGGCCAGCGCGGTAATTTCCGCTTCGGATTGTTCTACAAGCAGTTGCGGAAAGCGTTCCGTCCAATACAGGCGCCTCGCAGGGGGGATAATAGAAGTGTCCGAAATCGTATCCGCATAGCGGCACAGCAAATAGGCAATGCCAAATGCCGGGCGCATGGAAGAGGGAAGGGCCTGTACACTTAGATACAGGCTGCGGGAAGTGTTTTTTAGGAGCGTCTCTATATCCATATATATAAGATAGCAAATTTATGGCTTAAAAAATAATTGACACCCTTTCCCAAATAAAGCATAATATATTTATGCAGCAAGTAAACACCTTTAACCACGTGAATTATCACTCCTTTAAGCCGATGAATTGGCTAAAGGATAATTCCGTTTGGAGCGGGTGTTTGGCATAGAAACGATTTATATATTTTATTAAAACCCCGCTTATATATAGAAAAAGCGGGGTTTTTTATTTATAACGATTTTGCTTCCGGAATTTCCGGAGCGAAAAAAACAAAACGGGTACAACAAAAAAATAAAGAAGGTTTGCGCTTCGGCGCATCCTTCTTTGTTTTATGTAGGCAGATGCTTTTTCTGTGTACAGGCAGCCCATGGGAATATAATAGGATATAATTCTTGTAAGAAATATAGGCCATATATATGTGCGCGCACGCGCGCGTACGGAGAAAGGCCCCAATTCGCCTTTTTACGCAAGATATTCTTCAAAGGAAGTTGACCAGTTGTACTAAATTTGTTATTATATACAGGTAATCAGTAACGCTAGTTTGAAACCGCGGTACAACGGAAAAAGCAACCGCGCTTTAGTTTGAAAAATACTCAAATTCTCGACGGAGAAAAAAAGAGTTGACAAACAACAAAAAATTAGCTATACTAGATTTATAAGGGAAACAAAAAGGTTTGTTTCCACAGGAAGTTTTCAAGAACCCTTTTTCAGTTTTTGAAAAATTAGAAAAATGGGTCTTGACATTTCTGTCTTTTTTTGCTAGACTATAAAAGTAGTCGGAATTGATCTTTGTAAATGTAATAACAAAACTTCTTACTCGTTTTTGCAAACCGCATTATAAACAGAAAACTTTTCGGCAGCGAAACATCACCTTATATTAGAAAAGGCAGACGATGGACTGAGCCCAGCTGATCAAGTTAGTTTTATAAGCGCTTAGCAGAAACACTTAACCGTAAATCTTACCCCTCCGGTCCCAAGCGGCCATGACTTCCTTGAACAATCAAGAAGTGCACAAAAGATTTACATTTAGCAGTACTTAAAAGAGCCGTAAAGCAGGCAGCTTGTTTGGAATGTAAAAAAACGCTTGACAAACTTAAAAAAATATGCTTTAATATAAGAGTAGTAAGAAAGGTCAGGCTGAAACGAAAAAATAAATTTTCAAAAAAAGCTTGACAAACCGAAACAAATTTTGTTATAATATCTTTACAGCGAGAAAAGCTGATAAAGAAGTTAAAAAGTTTCCGATTGCTTTTTCCAATCAGGAAAACAGCAACGAGGAAATTTTGTTCTCTGAAAATTTGACAGCAATGTGCGAATGGGCGATCTGAAAGGGACAAATCCTTCGGATTTGACAGTTCAGAGCTCATTAAGTAAGTCATATACTATATTATGACACCAAGTTAATTCAAAAGTAAGTAGAGTCAAAAGTCAACAGCTCGCTGTTAGCGATTGATCGCCTTTGAACCGCTTGCGATTCAAAGGTAATTAATTCTAATGGAGAGTTTGATCCTGGCTCAGAGTTAACGCTGGCATCGTGCATAACACATGCAAGTCGAACGGGACTTTGCTTTGTAGCAATACAGAGTAAAGTTTAGTGGCAGACGGGTGAGTAATGTATAAGAAACCTACCTCTGAGTGGGGAATAACAATCCGAAAGGATTGCTAATACCCCATAACATCTTTAAGCGGCATCGCTTAGAGATCAAAGATTTATCGCTTGGAGACGGTCTTATATTCTATCAGCTTGTTGGTGGGGTAACGGCCTACCAAGGCGACGACGGATAGCCGGCCTGAAAGGGCGACCGGCCACAAGGGCACTGAGACACGGGCCCTACTCCTACGGGAGGCAGCAGTGGGGAATTTTGGACAATGGGCGAAAGCCTGATCCAGCAACGATGCGTGGAGGATGAAGGTTCTCGGATTGTAAACTCCTTTTGAGAGGGAAGAAAAAAATGACGGTACCTCTCGAATAAGCCACGGCTAACTACGTGCCAGCAGCCGCGGTAAGACGTAGGTGGCAAGCGTTACTCGGAATTACTAGGCGTAAAGCGCGCGTAGGCGGAATGTTAAGTCTGTTGTGTAATCTCTGGGCTCAACCCAGAAACTGCAACAGAAACTGGCGTTCTTGAGTGAGGCAGAGGAAATCGGAATTCCTAGTGTAGCAGTGAAATGCGTAGATATTAGGAGGAACACCGGTGGCGAAGGCGGATTTCTGGGCCTTTACTGACGCTAAAGTGCGAAAGCTAGGGGAGCAAACGGGATTAGATACCCCGGTAGTCCTAGCCGTAAACGATGATAACTAGGTGTGGGAGGTATCGACCCCTTCCGTGCCGACGCTAACGCATTAAGTTATCCGCCTGGGGAGTACGGCCGCAAGGTTAAAACTCAAAGGAATTGACGGGGACCCGCACAAGAGGTGGAGTATGTGGTTTAATTCGACGCTACGCGAAAAACCTTACCTGGGCTCGAACGACTGGTGGTAGCCTTTATGAAAGTAGAGGCGACCCGCAAGGGAGCTAGCCGAGGTGCTGCATGGTTGTCGTCAGCTCGTGTCGTGAGATGTTGGGTTAAGTCCCGCAACGAGCGCAACCCCTATCCTGTGTTGCCTAGCAATAGGATCTCTCAGGAGACCGCCGCGGATAACGTGGAGGAAGGTGGGGATGACGTCAAATCATCATGGCCTTTATGTCCAGGGCTACACACGTACTACAATGGTATAGACAGAGGGCAGCAATACCGTAAGGTGGAGCCAATCCCTAAACTATGCCCCAGTTCAGATTGTGGGCTGCAATTCGCCCACATGAAGCCGGAATCTCTAGTAATCGCAGATCAGCACGCTGCGGTGAATACGTTCCCGGGTCTTGTACACACCGCCCGTCACACCACGAAAGTCAATTGCAACAGAAGTATCCAGGTCGTCTGGGTCCTAAGTTGTGATTGGTGATTGGGGTGAAGTCGTAACAAGGTAGCCGTACCGGAAGGTGCGGCTGGATCACCTCCTTTATTCTATTTCTTCGGAAATTAGAATAGGTCGGTAGTTCTTAACTGGTGCGCGAAAGCGCTATTCATTTCAGGTCGGCCACTCGCACATAGATGGTTATAGAGCTTAGGCTCTTTTGAAAGGTTTTAGAATAGCTTGGGCTCGTAGCTCAGCTGGTTAGAGCGCACGCTTGATAAGCGTGAGGTCGAAGGTTCAATTCCTTCCGGGCCCACAGCAACTTGTTAAAGGGGCTGTAGCTCAGTTGGGAGAGCGCCTGCTTTGCAAGCAGGAGGCCGTCGGTTCGATCCCGATCAGCTCCAATATAACCTGGAAATGTATGTTGCGTCAAATTTGTGGATCTTTGAAAATTAGATAACTTATACTCAATCGTCTCTTGTAAGACTCCAGAAGTTGAACATTCTAAATCATAAAAATGGTCAACGGGCAGCAAAGAGAATGAAAGTATATTTTAGAAAAGCCAAGCGTTTGTATATTCTAAATGTGATATGAATATACTTACACTTACACAATTAAGCAATGAGAACGCAATTAACTGAAAAGTTAATGGTTATCATACTAAAAAAATATTAGATAGCAATATCTAGCATTTGAAATGACCAAATTAGATAGATGAAAATCTGTCGGATTAAAGAATATGGTCAAGCTACAAGGGTGTATGGTGGATGCCTTGGTGCCAGAAGTCGATGAAAGACGTGATAAGCTGCGATAAGCCGCGGGTAGGAGCAAATATCCTGTGATCCGCGGATTTCTGAATGGGGGAACCCCTGCAGGTGAGAGCTTGCAGATCATCACTTAAAGGCCGAGTCTTCGGACTCGGAGGTAGGGTGATAGAAGACAACGTAGGGAAGTGAAACATCTCAGTACCTACAGGAAAAGAAATCAAAGAGATTCCCTGAGTAGTGGCGAGCGAAACGGGAATAGCCTAAACCAGCCCCCGCACTGTATGCATCAGTGTGGTGCATAGAGTGCGTGGGTTGGGGTTGCAGGGCTTGCTCGTGTTAGACACAAAGAGTTACCAAGCAACAGGTTAGTTGAACGGTCTGGAAAGTCCGACCATAGAGGGTGACAGTCCCTTAAACGAAAACCTAGTTGCCTCTTAGCAAGTACCTAAGTACCACTGGTCACGTGCAATCCGGTGGGAATCTGGGGAGACCACTCTCCAAGGCTAAATACTCTCTGGCAACCGATAGTGAACCAGTACCGCGAGGGAAAGGCGAAAAGAACCCCGAGAGGGGAGTGAAATAGAACCTGAAACCGTACATCTACAAGCTGTCGTAGCACTATGATACACTTCGGTGTATAATGTGCGACGGCGTGCCTGTTGAAGAATGATCCAGCGAGTTAATGTGCCGAGCAAGGTTAAGGGGTGAAGAGCTCCGCAGCCGTAGTGAAAGCGAGCCCGAACAGGGCGATTAGTTCGTCATATTAGACCCGAAGCCAAGTGATCTAACCCTGTCCAGGATGAAGTTCTCGTAACAGAGAATGGAGGTCCGGAGTGTTAAACGTTAAAAAGTTTCTACATGAGGTGGGGTTAGGGGTGAAAGGCCAATCGAACTTGGTGATAGCTGGTTCTCCCCGAAATAGCTTTAGGGCTAGCGTTGAAATTTAACCCGAGGGGGTAAAGCACTGGTAGATTTAGGGGGAGCGACCCTCCTTCCGATGTCTGTCAAACTCTGAATACCTCGGCGAATATTTCAGCAGTCAGTTCGTGAGGGATAAGCTTCACGTGCGAGAGGGAAACAGCCCAGACCGTCAATTTAGGTCCCAAAATGTATGCTAAGTGGTAAAGGATGTGGATTTACTTAAACAGCTAGGAGGTTGGCTTAGAAGCAGCCACCCTTTGAAGAGTGCGTAATAGCTCACTAGTCGAGTGAATCTGCGCCGAAGATGACTCGGGGCTAAGCATACTACCGAAATTACGGATTGTACATTGATTCGTCTTTGTACAGTGGTAGGGGAGCGTTATTAGCTGCTGCGAAGGTATACCGTAAGGAGTGCTGGAGCGCTAATAAGTGAGAATGCTGGAATGAGTAGCGACAAGGAAGGTGAGAATCCTTCCCGCCGAAAATCTAAGGTTTCCTTGAGCAACGTTCGTCGGCTCAGGGTCAGTCGGGCCTAAGCTCAGGCCGAAAGGCGTAGGCGAAGGACATCAGGTTAATATTCCTGAACTATAGTAAGCGCGTCATTACCTAGGGAGGGACGCAGGAGAGTAAACCATCTGGCTATATGCCAGTTCAAGGCCGTAGGCATCTTCGGATAGGCAAATCCGTCCGGAGGCTAAGTCGAAAACCGAGTACGAGCGACCGTAAGGTTGCGAAGTGGTCCAATCACGCTGCCTAGAAAAACTTCGTAGGGAGTTCTTACTATAACCGTACCGTAAACCGACACAGGTGGATGGGGTGAAAATCCTAAGGCGCGCGAGATAACCATCGTCAAGGAACTAGGCAAACTAGCTCCGTAACTTCGGAAGAAGGAGTGCCCAAGTACTGGTGCAGCAATGTATTGGGAAAGGGTCGCAGTGAATTGGGCTTCGTGACTGTTTAACAAAAACTTAGGGCTCTGCTGAAATCTCAAGATGATGTATAGGGCCTGATGCCTGCCCGGTGCCGGAAGGTCAAGGGGAGTGGTTAGCCGCAAGGCGAAGCTGCGAACTTAAGCCCCGGTAAACGGCGGCGGTAACTATAACCGTCCTAAGGTAGCGAAATTCCTTGTCGGGTAAGTTCCGACCTGCACGAATGGCATAACAAAGAAGCCGCTGTCTCGACGGTGGGCTCGGCGAAATTGTGGTTCAAGTGAAGACGCTTGATGCATGCAACAAGACGAAAAGACCCTATGGAGCTTTACTGTAGCTTGTTATTGGATTACGGTTTACATTACGTAGGATAGCTGGGAGTCTTTGAAGCGTTCCTTGAGGGGGACGTGGAGACAACGGTGAAATACCAGCTTTTGTGGATTGTGATTCTAACCTATTACCCGTGAATCCGGGTTGGGGACAGTGGCAGGTGGGCAGTTTGACTGGGGCGGTCGCCTCCTAAAGAGTAACGGAGGCGTTCTAAGGTTCCTTCAGGCCGTATAGAAATCGGCCATCGAGCGCAAAGGTAGAAAGGAGCTTGACTGTGAGGACGACGGTCCGAACAGGTGCGAAAGCAGGACTTAGTGATCCGGTGGTCCCTCGTGGGAGGGCCATCGCTCAACGGACAAAAGCTACCCTGGGGATAACAGGCTGATCGGGCCCAAGAGTTCACATCGACGGCTCGGTTTGGCACCTCGATGTCGGCTCATCACATCCTCCCGCTGAAGCAGGTGGGAAGGGTTGGGCTGTTCGCCCATTAAAGTGGTACGTGAGCTGGGTTCAGTACGTCGTGAGACAGTACGGTCTCTATCTGTTGTATGCGCAGGAAACTTGAGAGGAGTTGTCCATAGTACGAGAGGGCCTGGATGAACGAACCTCCTGTATATCAGTTGTTTCTACAGAAGCATAGCTGATTAGCGGTGTTCGGTAGGGATAAACGCTGAAAGCATATAAGCGTGAAACCCGCCTCAAGATAAGGTTTCCCTGGTAGATTAACTACCCAGAAGACCCCCGGAAGACTACCGGGTTGATAGGCAGAGTGTGTAAGCACAGTAATGTGTTCAGCTAATCTGTACTAATAGGTCGTGAGGCTTGGCCATATTCTTTAATCCAGATAGATAAAGAATAGTAAGTGAAACACTTGCGCTTTTCTAAGTTATCTAAGCGTTAGAAGGTATCGATGACCCGCCTGATCCGCGGTGAGAAGGATTCTAGCGTTAAAGGAACGTGTTGTAAAACGAGTTCCTTTTCAAATTTGTTCTTTTAACAAGAGGCTGGAATGAGACTGATAATAATTCCGACGAGGCCACACCCGTTCCCATTCCGAACACGGCAGTTAAGCTCGTCAGGGTCGATGGTATTGGCGCCCAATTCGGCGCTGAGAGAGTAGATCGTTGTCGGTCTCATCCCAGCCTTTTCACTTTTATATACACCCCGCCTAACAGCGGGGTTTTTTTATTGGATTTTATCTGAAAACTTATTGCTTCTAAACCGAAAGGAATGTAAGACAGTAAAGGGTGTTTGGGAGCAGATAGGTATCTTTTTCTTTTTTCTGGAAAGCCAGGCGCAAATTGCATATGATATAGGATATGCCAAGCTATTCTGAGCAGGTACGCCCTATAGCGGCGCCTGAACTTCCCTTATTAAAACAATTTCTTTATGCGGCTATTTTTGTTCCGCCCGGAGTGGAGCCGCCTGCTTTTTCGGTAGTAGATTTGCCGGAATTGAAGGCGTATATAATAGATTTTGGTTCTTGCCGCGGCGATTTTGCTTTCGTTGCCGAGAAATCGGGCAAACTGATTGGGGCGGCTTGGTGTCGGCTGTTACCCGAATATGATTGGTTGGGACCGGACATTCCTGTATTGGCCTTAGCGGTAATGCCTCCCTACAGAGGACAAGGCATTGGAACGACTTTGCTATGCGCCGTATTGAACCAGCTTCAGCAAAATGGATATCATGGGTTAGCCCTATCCGTCCAGCGGCGAAATCCGGCTGTGCGGCTATACTGTAGAATGAAATTTGAACTGGTGGCAGAAAAAGGGGACGAGTGGATTATGTGCCATTCTTTTCCCGCCTATAAAAAATGAGTATAGAATTTATTTTCGCTTCTTTATTGTTGGCGCTATTGCCAGGGCCTGATATTTTGTATGTATTAACGCAAAGTGTGAGCCGCGGGTTTAAGGCAGCCTTTTGTGTGAGTTTGGGGCTTGTCAGCGGGCTTTTTGTACATACGGCAGCGGTGGCTTTTGGAGTGGCGGCCTTGGTGTCGGCTTCGCCTAAACTCTTGCAAGGCTTGCAGTACTTAGGTGCCTTGTACTTGTTTTGGCTGGGGGTAGGGGCGGTGCGCTCTGGCGGGGGTACTCCGGCTGTTACATGCGAGGGGGCGGCTCAAGAAACCCACACGGGGGCATGGTTTTACCGAACGGGGATTATTATGAATCTGCTAAACCCCAAAGTTATTTTATTCTTTTTGTCTTTTTTCCCGGGCTTTTTGCCCGCCGGAGAAGTGCATGTATGGAGACAAACGTTTGGATTGGGGGCTACTTTTGCGGTTGTTACACTGAGCGTATTTACGAGTGTTGCTGCCTTGGGTGGGTGGTTAAACCGTCGTTTCGCTATAGAGCGCTTTGCTTCCAGTCGTCTTTTCGGGTGGGTTACGGCCGGTGTATTTTGGTTAATAGGGCTATGGATTGCATTTAGCTAAATAGCAATATAAAAGAGCGGATAAAAAAACCGCTCTTTTTTTATCAAAAAATTGTAGAATTTCAAACAACAAAGCTGCACCAGAAAAGGAGCCTTTTATGAAAAAAATTTTTGGCTTTTTGATGATATTCTTTGCATGGGGATTGTGGGGATGTGGTGGCGCGAGTGCTGTCCGACAGGCGGATATGCCGGTGGCGCCCAACTATGCGCAGGTATCCTCCTGGGCGGTTTTGCCGGCGGGATTGTCCGATAAGCCGGTAGATGTATTTTATGTATATCCCACGGTGTTTGGCGGGGGCGGAGCGGAACGCATGGATATTGCGTCAGCCGAGTTGCGCGCCAAGGCCGATGTGCAAATTAACATCAATGCCGGGGTGTTTACGGAGAGTGCTAACTTATACGCTCCTTATTATCGCCAGGCTTCTATTGAAGTGGTTTGGATGAATGAGCGGGAAGCCCGCGCTTGGTTAAAAGACGGATATGCAGATGTAGTGCGTGCATTTGAGTATTATATGGAACACTTTAACCAGGGGCGCCCGTTTATTTTGGCTGGATTTAGCCAGGGGTCTATGGCACTGTTGAATTTGATGGAGAAAAAATTTGATAATCCGCAATGGCGCAAGCAACTGGTGTCGGCGTATTTAATTGGTTATTCCGTGACGGAAGATGATGTGGAACGCTATCCGTGGCTTAAAATGGCACAGGGGGAAACGGATACGGGGGTAATTGTGTCGTATAATACACAGCTGCCCGGTTACGGGTATTCGTTCGTACACAAAAAAGGTTCTTTGGGGATTAATCCCGTAAGCTGGAGCACCTCTTTTGAAAAGGCTTTGGCAAAGGACCACAAAGGGGCGGTAATTTTTGATATTGTCACCGGCGAGAAAGTGGAGGAAGTGCCGCACTTTTCGGACGTTTGGCTGGAGGAAAAGACCGGGGCCCTAGCCGTCCATGCAGACGCACAAAAATATAATGCCAGCCAAGCCGTTTTCGCTCCGGGGATTTTGCACATGTACGATTATATGTTCTTTTATAATAACCTAAAAGAAAACGTACAAAAACGAAGCAAGGCTTTTTTGAACAACAATAAATAGGGCGTGTTCCTCTTGGCCTTGCGGGCTGTTTTGCTGTCTTGGCGCAAAGGGCAGATTTTTATTGAAAAAATAAAGAAATACGCTTGGCGAGTGCGTGCAATTTTGCTATAATAAATACAAGAGCCGCGGATAAAACGTTTGCAAAATGGATTGCAATAGGCGGCTTTTATTGATAAAATATAATAGAAGTACTTAACCCGATTTTTAACGAGAACCATAACTCCTCCGACGGTAAAACGAAGGGAAGGGAGTTTGTGGCTGTCGTTTTCTCTGCTTAAAAAAACAAAAATTTAAGCAAAAAGCGCAGCCGTTTTCGTTATTAAACAGGCAAGAAAATGAACCTGACAAAAGACCAAAAGAAACAAAAGTCGCAAGACTTAGCTTCTGAAATTACCGCTACGGGCACCTTGTTCTTCACCTCTTACCAGGGGTTGAAGTTCGTGGATATGGCCGAGCTGCGCGCGCAGTTGGCGCCCACCGGAGCTAAATTCCGTGTGGAACGCAACGCGATCGTAGATCACGCCGTCCGCCAGGCCAACATTGAAGGCGCCGACGAAAAGCTCTTCCAAGGGCCTACGGCCATCGCGGTAGGCGGCGATATCGCCGCTGTCGCCAAAGCGTTGGTGGACTTTCAGAAAAAGTTTGCGGCTTTGAAGCTTCGTGCTTGCTATTCGGACGGTGTCTGGTACAACGAAGAACAGGTCAAACAATTGGCTACCATTGGTACCAAAGAAGAAAACCTGTCCAAGTTGGCCGGTGCGTTGTACAACGCTGTGGCTCAGTCCGCGCAAGTGCTGCAAGCTCCGATACGGGATTTTGCCTACGTTATCAAAGCCGTGGAAGACAAACAAAACGGCAAATAATAACGGCGGACGCGTTAAGCGTCCGGTCATCGGCTTCGTTTTACGGAGCAGAGTTCTTTTGGGCGGGCGCCTAGCGCAAGCGTAGCGTCCGTCCGAAAGAGGCAGACAAAATCTAAACCCGCCAAGTGCGGTAGTAGCCCGAAAGGATAAATGCACGGGCCTAAACACGGTTTAGGCAGAAGGCAGCTACTCTATAAAACAAGGAAAAAAATAAAATGGCTAAATTGACCAAAGAAGAATTAGTTAACGCTATTGCTGAACTCACCGTTCTGGAACTCTCCGAACTCGTGAAAGCTATCGAAGAAAAATTCGGCGTGAAAGCCGCCGCCCCGGCCGTGGCCGTTGCCGCCGCTGCCGCCCCGGCCGCCGCTGCCGCTGAAGAAAAAGATGAATTCAACGTTGTGTTGACCGCTGTTGATGCCGCCAAGAAAATCGGCGTAATCAAAGTGGTGCGCGAAATCACCGGCTTGGGCTTGAAAGAAGCCAAAGACTTGGTGGAAGGCGCCCCGAAAGCTGTGAAAGAAAACGTTGCCAAAGCCGAAGCTGAAGAACTCAAAAAGAAAATCACCGAAGCCGGCGGCACCGTCGAACTCAAATAGTTCAACCAACGAATTATTAATCCCAACCCTCCGCTTTTGCGGGGGTTGGGATTACGTACCCTTAAGCAGGGTATAACGGCGGGCCGTTTGCGCAGTACGTAGTGCGTTACGGAGTGCGTCGCGGTCCGACTAAACAGCAGGAAGAACAGAAATGATTGAAAAACAAACAAATTTCGGCAAAATTTCCACCAAGCTTCCCTTACCCGATTTGCTGGACATGCAAAAACAGTCTTTCGTAGACTTTTTGCAGCTGGATGTCCCTCCCGCCAAGCGGGAACTAAAAGGCCTGCAAGCCGCTTTTGAAGACGTTTTCCCTATTGAAGCTCCCGACGGGAGTATGAGACTTGAATTTTTGAAATACGAACTGGGCTCTCCCCGCTACGCCACCCCGGCTGAAGCCGCCGTGCGCGACAGCACCTATTCCGCACCCTTAAAAGCCCTGATGCGCTTGTACGTAAAGCAGAAAAACGGAAAAATGAAAGAAGCGTCCGACCAGGACGTTACGCTTTGCGATTTGCCTTTGATGACCGACGCCGGCTGCTTCGTTTTCAACGGAGCCGAACGCGTGGTGGTCAGCCAGATGCACCGCTCTCCGGGCATCATTTTTGAAGAAGACGAAGAGAAAAAACAGTCCACCTTTGGTAAACGCCTGTACGTGGCGCGCATTATCCCGTATCGCGGCGCGTGGATTGAATTCTCGTTTGACTTGATGAACGCTTTGTGGGTCCGCATTGATCGCAAGAAAAAAGTGCTGGCCTCCACGTTCCTTCGCGCTTGCGGGTTGGAAACCAACGCACAGATTATCCAAACCTTCTACAAATGCGAAGACATTGAAGTCAAAGCTTCCAACATTGACGGCGTCATCGGCCGATACGCGGCGGACGATATTTACGATCCGGCCACCGGCGAAGTGCTGTGGAACCTGGACGATAAAGCCGCCCTGCCGATTGACGATAAGCTGTTCAAAACGTTAATTGAAAAGAAAGTAAAAACCATCAAAGTCATCGCCGGTAAACCCCGCCAAGATGACCCCGGTATTTTGGCCACCTTGGAACACCGCAAGGATTCCATCCGCACGGCTGCCGAAGCCCAGGCCGAAATCTACAAGAAAATGAGAGGACAGGATTTCATCGTCAAAGAACAGGCGGAAACCTTCCTCAACAACTTGATTTTTGACAACATTCGCAGATATGATTTGAGCTTTGTCGGACGCTACAAAATCAACAAAAAATTTGCGAACATGTTTGATCTGATCAGCAAATTCAAATTCAAAAAATTCACCACCCCGTCCGAAAAACGCCGCACCTTGGCGCCGGAAGACATTATCGTTACGGTCAAATATCTGTTGGCCTTGAACGCCGGCGAAGATGCGCAGAAAATGTACGGCGACGGTTTCTCCTTCAAAGTGGACGATATTGACCACTTGGGCAACCGCCGTGTGCGCGGCATCGGGGAACTGTTGGAAAACCAAATTCGCGTGGGCTTGTCCCAGATGGCCAAAACCGCCCGCGACCGCATGAACCGCGAATTGACTTCTTTTACGCCTCGTGCGTTGGTCAATGCGCAGCCGGTGCAGGCCATTATCCGCAAATTCTTCGGTACCTCGCAGCTGTCTCAGTTCATGGATCAGATTAACCCCTTGGGCGAACTGACCCACAAACGCAGACTGTCCGCCTTGGGTCCCGGCGGTTTGAACAGAAAGCGCGCCGGCTTCGAAGTGCGCGACGTACACTATACGCACTATGGCCGCGTCTGCCCGATTGAAACCCCGGAAGGTCCGAACATCGGTTTGATTACCTCCTTGGCGTGCTACTCCAAGGTGAACAAATACGGATTGATTGAAACGCCTTACCGCAAAGTGGTAAACGGCAAAGTAACCGACCAGGTGGAAGAATTGACCGCCGACGCCGAAGACGATAAGCTCGTGGCGCAGGCCAATACGCCTACCACCAAAGACGGTAAAATTGATACCGACTTGGTCGCTTGCCGCGTCCGCTCCGACTATCCGTTGGTGGCGCCCAAATCCGTAGACTATATGGACGTTTCTCCGCTGCAGGTCATCAGCGTGTCCGCCGCTTTGATTCCGTTCTTGGAACACGACGACGCGAACCGTGCTTTGATGGGTTGTAACATGCAGCGCCAGGGCGTGCCGCTTTTGATGCCGGAAGCTCCTTATGTGGGTACCGGTATTGAACACGAAGTCGCGCGTGACTCGGGTACCTCCGTGGTTGCCCGCCGCGACGGCCGCGTCCAGTTCGCCGACGCTTCCAAAATCATCGTGGAAGCCAAAGACGGTTCCTGCGACGTGTATGAACTTTTGAAATACAAACGCTCCAACCAGGATACCTGCATCAACCAGCATCCTATCGTCAAAACGGGTGACAACGTGAAAGCCCGCCAAGTAATTGCCGACGGTCCGTCTATGGACAACGGCTACCTGGCCTTGGGCCGCAACATGCTCGTAGGCTTTATGTGCTGGGAAGGGTATAACTACGAAGACGCCATCTTGGTTTCTTCCCGCCTGGTGAAGGACGATGTGTTTACCTCTATTCACCTGCACGAATTTACGGTGGACGCCCGCAACACCAAATTGGGCGCGGAAGAAATCACCCGCGATATTCCCAATATCGGTGCGGAAGCTTTGTCCCACCTGGACAACGACGGTATCGTGCTGCCGGCCACGGTAGTGGAACCCGGCGACATTTTGGTCGGTAAAGTGACGCCGAAAGGCGAACAGCAGCTGACCCCGGAAGAACGCCTGCTCAAAGTCATCTTCGGTAAGAAGGCTGACGACGTGGTGGACGCTTCTCTGCGCGTACCGCCCGGCACCAGCGGCAAAATCTTGGGCACCCGCGTATTCGTGCGCAAAGAAAAATTGACCAAAGCGGAAGAAAAAGCCCGCTTGACGGCGCTGGAAAATGAAAAAGACGCTACGCTGGAACTCTTGAAAGAACAGCGCAAACGCGCCTTGGCCAACGCCAAAGAAACCATTAAGAAAGAAGCGGATCTGAAGAAAGAAGAAGCTCGCATCAACGCGCTTTACAAATTGATGGAAAAGAAAGCGGTGGAACACTACGAACGCGAAATTGAGTTCTCCAAACAGGGCGACGAACTCGCCGTGACGGTGAACAAATCCGTGAAAGTGTACATTGCTTCCAAACGCAAATTGCACGTAGGGGACAAAATGTCCGGCCGCCACGGTAACAAAGGTGTAGTGGCGCGCATCCTGCCGGAAGAAGATATGCCCTTCTTGCCGGACGGCACGCCGCTTGACATTGTGCTCTCTCCGTTGGGTATTCCTTCTCGTATGAATGTGGGCCAGCTGCTCGAAACGATGCTCGGCTGGGCCGCGCACTACCTGCACTACAACGCTGCCACCCCGGTCTTTGACGGACCGAGCGAAGCGGAAGTGGTGGAACAGGTCCGCAAAGCCAAAGAGAAAATTTTGGACGACAAAGGCCTTACCGGCAAAGCCCGCGAAGAATACGCGGCCAAATATCTGCCGGACGATTACTGCCGCATTACGCTCTACGACGGCAGAACCGGTGAACCCTTTGAAGAAAAAGTGACCATCGGCTACATGTACATGATGAAGCTGATCCACTTGGTGGAAGACAAAGTACACTCCCGCTCCACGGGTCCTTACAGCTTGATTACGCGCCAGCCCTTGGGCGGTAAAGCTCAGTTCGGCGGTCAGCGTTTCGGTGAAATGGAAGTGTGGGCCATGGAAGGTTACGGTGCCACTTACACGCTGCAGGAATTCCTGACCGTGAAGTCCGACGATTTTGTCGGCCGCACGAAGATGTACGAATCCATCGTCAAAGGCGAAGCGCCTGCGCAGCCTGGCGTGCCGGAGTCCTTTAAGGTGTTGATTAAAGAACTTCAGGCGTTGGGTCTGAGCGTTGATTTGCTAAAGAAGGTTGAGGAAGGCGCCGACGCGCCTTCCGCCTCCGACGAAAAAACGGAAGAGGCCAAAACCGAAGCTCCCGAAGAAACCGGGGCCGCTAAATAAGCCGGGGATTTGAAAAATGCAAACGAAAAAAGTCAAAAAATTGAACGAACTCAACTTCTTCGACTTCGATGCCATTAAATTGGGCATTGCCAGTCCGGAGCAGATTCTTGCCTGGTCTTACGGCGAAGTAAAAAAGCCGGAAACCATCAACTACCGCACGCTTAAACCGGAGCGCGACGGCTTATTCTGCGAACGCATTTTCGGCCCCACCAAGGACTATGAATGCTCCTGCGGCAAATACCGCTGGGTAAAATTCAAAGGCATTAAATGCGACCGCTGCGGTGTGGAAATCACGGAAAGCAAAGTCCGCCGCGAACGCATGGGCCACATTGAACTGGCGGTGCCGGTGGCGCACGTGTGGTTCTTGAGAAAGAACCCCTCCCGCATCGGTATCATCTTGGATATGCGCACGAGCGATTTGGAACGCGTGGTGTATTATGCCGCTTACGTGGTGATTGAAGACTGCGTAGACAGCGTAACCGGCCGCGTGGACTTCAAAAAAGGCACCTTGCTTTCTGACGTGCAGGTGCGCGAAGCCCGCAAAAAACACGGTGCCCGCTTGAAAGTGGACATCGGTGCGCCGGCTATCAAAACGCTCTTGGAAGGCATTGATTTTGACAAAGAAATTCCCGCTTTGCACGAACAGCTCAAAAACACGCAAAGCGAAATGGAACGCACCAAACTCATCCGCCGTATTAAAACGATGGAAGAGTTCAAAGAAAGCGGCAACCGCCCCGAATGGATGATTTTAAGCGTACTGCCCGTCATTCCGCCGGATTTGCGCCCGCTCGTTCCGCTCGATGGCGGCCGCTTTGCTGCGTCTGACCTCAACGATTTGTACAGAAGAATCATCAACCGCAACAACCGCTTGAAACACATTGAATCCTTGCGCGCGCCGGAAGTGATGATTTACAACGAAAAACGCCTCTTGCAGGAAGCTGTGGACGCGCTGATTGAAAACGGTGCCCGCGGTAAATTCTTCATTGGGCCCGGCGGCAGACCGCTGAAATCTCTGTCGGACAGCATCAAAGGTAAACACGGTCGTTTCCGTCAGAACCTGTTGGGTAAACGTGTGGACTATTCCGGTCGTTCCGTAATCGTGGTCGGCCCGAACTTGAAAATCCACCAGTGCGGTTTGCCCAAATTGATGGCGTTGGAACTGTTCAAACCTTTTATCATCGGCGAATTGATGAAGAAAGAAGGCGTGACCTTGAAATCCGCCAAGAAAATGTTGGAAAGAGTGCGCCCGGAAATTTGGGATATCTTGGAAAAGGTAACCAAAAATCACCCGGTCTTGCTCAACCGCGCTCCTACCTTGCACCGCTTGGGTATTCAGGCGTTTGAACCGGTACTGATTGAAGGTAAAGCTATCCAGCTGCACCCCTTAACCTGCGCCGCTTTCAACGCGGACTTCGACGGTGACCAGATGGCCGTTCACGTGCCGCTTTCTTTGGAAGCCCAAATGGAAGCCCGCACCTTGATGTTGGCCTCCAACAACATTTTGTCCCCGGCTTCCGGTAAACCGATTGCCGCTCCGTCTCACGATATGGTATTGGGCGTAAGCTTCTTGACCAAAATCAAAGACGGCGATATCGGCGAAGGTTCCATCTTCGGAAGCAAAGAAGGCGCTTTGGTGGCGTTGGAATACGGTAAACTTTCTTACCACGCCAAAATCAAAGTGCGCGGCATCAACGCTCTGTCGGAACCCGGATTGGATCCGAAAGATGAAAAAGATGCTTCCAAGTGGAAAGATTTCACTTCCGTGGGCCGCATCATTTTCAACCAAGCCTTGCCGAAAGGTTGGGACTACATCAACAAAACGGTCGGCAAGAAAGAATTGGCCGCGTTGGTGGACGAATGCTACAAGAGCAAAAAATACGGCCGCTATGAAGCCGTGCAGCTCTTGGATAAGATCATGAAGATGGGGTATCACTATGCCACCCTGTCCGGTCTGTCCATCTCCATTGCCGATATGACCATTCCTTCCGCCAAACAGAAATACATTGATGACGCGAAGAAAAAGGTCAAAGAAATTCAGGCCCAGGCCGAAGCCGGTATCATTACGGAAGGCGAACGTTACAACAAAGTCATCGATATTTGGACCCGCGTAACGGACGATGTAGCCAACGAACTCTTCAAAGAAATGAAAAAATTTGAAGAATCTAAATATGATCCGACCAATAAAGAACACAGCGGTCAGCGCTTTAACGCCGTATTCTTGATGGCGGACTCCGGTGCCCGTGGTTCTCGTCAGCAGGTGCGCCAGCTGGCCGGTATGCGCGGTCTGATGGCTAAACCGCAGAAAAAACTTACCGGTGGTCAGGGCGAAATTATTGAATCTCCTATTACCGCCAACTTCCGTGAAGGTCTGTCCGTGTTGGAATACTTCATTTCTACGCACGGTGGTCGTAAAGGTTTGTCCGATACGGCTTTGAAAACGGCCGACGCCGGTTACTTGACCCGCCGCTTGGTGGACGTTGCCCACAACGTGGTCGTGACGGAAGAAGACTGCGGCACCCATAACGGGATTGTCGTGAAATCTTTGATGAGCGGCGAAGAAATGGTGGAACCCATTGAAGAACGTATTTTGGGCCGCACCAGCTTGGAAGATGTCGTGGTGAAAGTGAAAAAAGCCGACGGCACCGAAGAAGAAAAAACCATCATTAAAGAAGGCGATTTGATTACGCTGGAACAGAGCAAACAGGTGAAAAAATACGGCGTGGAATCCGTACGTATCCGCTCCGTGCTTACCTGCGAAGCGCCCTACGGCGTGTGCGCCAGATGCTATGGTTTGTCTTTGGCGACTTCGTCCAAGAGCAACCCCGGCGACGCGGTGGGTATCATTGCGGCGCAGTCCATCGGTGAACCTGGTACGCAGCTGACGTTACGTACCTTCCACATCGGTGGTACGGCTTCCCGCGTGCTCTCTCGCAGCCAGGCGGTAGCGGAAATTGACGGTAAAGTAACGTTCAAAGACGTTAAGATTATCACCAACCGCTACGACAACAAAATTTGTATTTCCAGAAACGGCTCTATCTTTGTGGAAGCCGGAAATGGTACAATAAAAGAATACAAGATTCAGTACGGTGCTTCCGTGTACACCACGGATAAAGCGACCGTCAAAAAGGGAACCCTGCTCGCGGAATGGGACCCGCACTCTATCCCGGTGTTGGCCGAAACGGCCGGCACGGTGAAACTGACCGACGTTATCGAAGGTATCACCTTGCAGGAAGAGCGCAACAAAGTTACGGGCGTAATTGAACGCAAAATTACCGCGAGCCGCATGGGTAAGAAAAACCCGCGTATCAGCATTGACGGCAAAGACAAAAAAGTCAGCCTGCCCTTGCCTATTGATACGATTCTGATGGTAGAAAACGGTGAAGATGTGGAACCCGGCGACGTGCTTGCCAAAATCGGGCGCGAAGCGGGCGGTACCAAAGATATCACCGGCGGTCTGCCCAGAATTGCGGAATTGTTCGAAGCCAGACGGCCCCGCAACCCGGCAATTATTTCCGAATTTGAAGGTATCGTCAGCTTGGAAACTTCGCCCAAAGGTTTGATTGAGGTAGTCGTGCGGAACGAAGAGACCAACCAGGTCAAGCAGTATAGCATTCCGCAAGGCAAACACCTTGTAGTTTATGAAGGCGATCACGTTGGCGTAGGCGAAGCCTTAACCGACGGCGCCATCGACCCCCACGACGTGCTGCGCGTGAAGGGCGAAAAAGAAGCGCAAGAGTTCCTGTTAAACGCCATCCAAGAAGTGTACCGCTTGCAGGGCGTTACAATTAACGACAGACATATTGAGGTTATTGTCCGTCAGATGTTGGGGAACGTAAAAATTCTGGATGCGGGAGATACGCATTTCCTGAAAGGCGAAATCTTGAGCCGCGCTAGCTGGCTGAGAGAAAACGCGAAGATGAAGGCCGAAGGCAAACGCTTAGCCGACGCCGAAACCATCCTTTTGGGTATCAGTAAAGCGTCCCTCGCTTCCGAATCGTTTATATCCGCGGCGTCGTTCCAAGAAACGACCAAAGTCCTTACGGACGCCGCCATTACGGGCCAGGTGGACGAATTGCAAGGCCTGAAAGAAAACGTAATCGTAGGCCATTTGATCCCGGCGGGTACGGGTATTTCCGCCAGACAAATTGCCAAAGAGTTTGATCAAAAACGCAAAGAAACAGGAGAGAAGTAATAATGCCAACAGTAAACCAATTAGTAAAATACGGACGGGCGAAAGAGTCCAACCGGACGAAATCCCCGGCGTTGCAGGCTTGCCCGCAAAGACGCGGCGTTTGCACCCGTGTTTATACCACGACCCCTAAAAAACCGAACTCTGCTTTGAGAAAGGTGGCCCGTGTGAAGCTTACTTCCAAAGTGGAAGTAACGGCTTACATCCCCGGCGTGGGACACAACCTCCAGGAACACTCCATCGTGCTGGTGCGCGGTGGCCGTGTGAAAGACTTGCCTGGTGTGCGCTACCACATCATCCGCGGCGCTTTGGATGCGTCCGGTGTTGAAAACAGAAAACAAGGCCGCTCTCTTTACGGTGTAAAGAGACCGAAAGCCGGTAAATAATTTTTAGGAGTTGAAAAAGATATATGCCGAGAAAAGGTTTAAGACCCAGAGACAGAAGACCGCAGCCCGCGCCGGATTATAAATACAATTCCGTGCTGGTGGCCCGATTCATTAACAAATTGAATTTTGAAGGCAAAACCTCCACCGCCGAACGCATTTTGGACGATGCGATGGCTATCATTGCCGAAAAAACCAAAGAAAACGCGCTTGACGTTTTCACCAAATGCATTGAAAACGTCCGCCCCTTGGTGGAAGTAAAAGCCCGCCGCGTGGGTGGTGCCAACTACCAGGTTCCGACCGAAGTCAAACCGCTTCGCAGCACCTCGCTGGCGATGCGCTGGCTGATCGGTGCCGCGCAGAGCCGCAAAGGCCGCCCGATGGCTGAAAAATTGGCCGAAGAAATTATGTTGGGCGCCAAAAAAGAAGGTACGGCTTTCAAGAAACGCGAAGACGTGCACAAAATGGCCGAAGCCAACCGCGCTTTCGCTCATTTCAAATGGTAATTGGGAAATAAGATATGGCTGAATTCAAAACCTATCCGTTGGAAAAGATCAGAAACATTGGTATTATCGCTCACATTGACGCGGGTAAGACCACCACTTCCGAACGCATCTTGTACTATACGGGCAAAGTGCACAAAATCGGCGAAACGCACGATGGCGCTTCCGTAACGGACTGGATGGAACAGGAAAGAGAAAGAGGTATTACCATCACCTCCGCCGCTATTTACTGCGTGTGGAAAGACTGCCAGCTCAACATTATTGACACTCCCGGCCACGTGGACTTTACGGCCGAAGTGGAACGTTCTTTGCGTGTGCTGGACGGCGCCGTGTGCTGCTTTGACGGCGTGCAGGGTGTGGAACCTCAATCCGAAACCGTGTGGCGCCAGGCGGACAAATACCATGTTCCCCGCATCGCGTACATCAACAAAATGGACCGCATCGGCGCGGATTTTATTCGCTCCGCTAACTCCATTAAAGAAAAATTGGGCGGCAACGCCTGCCCGATCCAGCTGCCTATCGGCGCCGAAGACAAATTCGTCGGCGTGGTAGACCTGGTTAAAATGAAAGGTATCATCTGGGACGGCGACCACAACGGTGCCACTTTCAACGAAGTGGAAATCCCGGCCGACCTGGTAGACGCCGCTAAGAAAGCGCATACGGAAATGATTGAAAAACTCGCCGACTTTGACGAAACCATCATGGAACGTTACTTGAACGGCGAAACGGAATTTACGGTTGAGGAAATTAAAAAAGCCATCCGCAAAGGAACGCTTACCGGTAAATTCTTCCCCGTTATCTGCGGTTCTTCCTACAAAAACAAAGGCGTGCAGCCGCTTTTGGACTGCGTGAACGACTATCTACCCTCTCCTGTAGATGTCCCCGCGGTGAAAGGAACCAACCCCAACACGGGCGAAGAAGTTTCTCGCAAAGCTTCCAACAGCGAACCGTTCTGCGGTCTTATTTTCAAAGTGCAGACCGATCCGTTTGTCGGTAAACTCAGCTTTTTCCGCATTTATTCCGGTACCTTGAAAGCTGGTGACACGGTGTTGTTCCCCGGCAAAAACGCCACGGAACGCATCGGTCGTATGATGCGCATGATGGCCGATAAACGCGAGGAAGTGAAAGAACTCGGCGCCGGCGAAATTGCCGCCACCGTGGCTATTAAGAACTCCCGCGTGGGCCAGACCATCTGCTCTCCGGAACATCCGATTGTGCTGGAAAGCATCACCTTCCCGGAACCTGTAATCTCTATCGCTGTGGAACCCAAATCCAAAGCCGATGAAGAAAAAATGTCCAACGCGCTTGCTCGCTTGGCCGAAGAAGACCAGACCTTCCGCGTGCGCACCGATGAAGAAACCGGCCAGACCGTTATTTCCGGTATGGGCGAACTTCACCTGGACATCATCGTGGACCGCATGAAACGCGAATTCAACGTGCAGGCCAACGTGGGTGCTCCCCAAGTGGCTTACCGCGAAACCATCACCAAGACGGTGGAACAGGAAACCAAATTCGTCCGCCAGTCCGGTGGTCGCGGTCAGTACGGTCACGTATTCTTGCGCTTGGAACCGCAGGAAAAAGGCAAAGGTTTCGAATTTGTCAACGAAATTACGCAGGGCCGCATTCCGAAAGAATACATCCCTGCCATCGAAAAAGGCTGCCGCGAAGCGCTGGATTCCGGTGCTATTGCCGGATACCCCTTGGTGGATATTAAAGTGGCCGTGTTTGACGGTTCGTTCCACGAAGTGGACTCCTCCGAAATGGCCTTTAAGATTGCCGCTTCTATGGCCTTGAAAGACGGTGCCAAGAAAGCCAACCCGATCATTCTGGAACCTATCATGAAAGTGGAAGTTGTGGCTCCGGAAGCCAACTTGGGCGATATTATTGGTGACTTGAGCTCCCGCCGCGGTCAGATCGGCGAAATGGGCGTCAGAGGCAACGTGCGCTATGTACGCGCCGAAGTGCCGCTGGCCGAAATGTTCGGTTACGCCACGAATGTGCGCTCCCTGTCTCAGGGCCGTGCGTCGTTCACGATGGAACCGAGCCACTACGCCGAAGTGCCTGCCAACGTCGCGAAAGCGATCATTGAAAAGCGCACCGCGGAAAAAGTGGCCGCTTAAAAACTTTTCCCTTGCGCCCGCCTGTGCGGGCGCAAGGTTGCATTAGAGAATTAAGGAGTATAACAAATGGCAAAGGAAAAATTTTCCCGCAGCAAACCGCACGTGAACGTGGGTACGATTGGACACGTGGACCACGGTAAGA
>CALUXC010000008.1 GCA_944324635.1 Candidatus Avelusimicrobium intestinipullorum | reverse complement strand
GAATAAGTAAGGTTAATAGATATAGATAAATAATAGACATAAGTAAAGAAGATATAGGTGTATAGTGCCAAGGGTACAAAGTAGACTTGGCAAGATTACAAGGTAATCTTTAAATAGGGTTTAGAAAGATATAAGAATGCAATTTAGAGATGTAGGGAAGGAATTAATCTTATGATTAGTATATCCTTCCAGGGTTAAAAGCAATAGTAAATAAGGAAAAAAATTATGGAATATGATTCAAAAACTTTAATGGATGTAAATGAAGTAGCCGCGTATTTACATCTTTCCCCTTCAACCGTTTATTCTAAAAGAGCGCGTGGGGAATTTCCAAAAGGCAGTATCGTGAAATTATTTGGGAAATTACTTTTTAAGCGGGAAAAGATAGAACAACTGGTGGAAGACTCTATAGAACCTTCCTTTGGGATCTATTAAAATCGTCTTGGTTATTTGGTTTGTTCTGCTTCCAAAAATCTTTTAAGAGCCAACCGAATAACCGAAGACAAATTACGGTCTTCCCGCTGAGCATACTCCTGCGCCTGAGCTAAAAGTTCAGCAGGAAGCGTAAAACTTACCGTTTTGATTTTTTGCTTGTTATCTTGTTCAGACATATATAGATAATAGCACATTTGATTAGATATGAAAACATAATACTTGACAATATAAAATAATATTATATAGTATTATAATATAATATTGGAGAATATTTGATATGAAAATTTATCGCAATAAAAAAGGATTGTACGGAATTGATTATAATGACGAGACAGGAAAGAGACCCCGGAAGATTGTCGCCACAAGCGAATCTGCCGCAAAAGAAGAATTAGCGAAAAGGACGAATGCTTTCTACAAAGCAAAAAATAATCCGCAATTAATGCAGGAAAGCCAGTTATTCAAAGATTTAGCACCCTTGTTTATTCAACATCATATAGAACTATTACCTTCAAAACAAACCTATCTGGCTATGTTTAAGCAGATTTTAAACCATTTTGGCAGTTATGCCCTAAAGGCAATTACGCCCTTGGAAGTACAAAGTTTCTACAACCAAAAAGCCTTGGCGACATCCTACTCGAATGCGAATCGCTACTTAGGCATTATTAGCAAATTTTTCAATTGCTTAAATGATTGGGATAAATACGGTGGCCCCAATCCCTGCCGTAAGGTTAAAAAACAAAGCGACCCTGAACCTTTTAATCCACATCCCATAAATGAACAAGAGATTAAAACGCTTTTGCCCTATCTGAGCAACGAAACCCGCCCTTGTGTAACGATTGGGTTTTATACAGGTCTTAGACGCCAGGAATTATTAGGGCTCCGCTGGGAAAATATAGACTTTGTTCATCGGACGATCTATATCCCTAAAACGAAAACAAAAAATTCGCGCACGTTAGGTTTAACAGGAGACCTTGAACAGATTTTGCAAGGCTTACACCCACAAAAACAAGGATTGGTCTTTGCACAAGTAACGGAAGACAAATTAAAATATCAATTGAATCAAGCCGCTGAAAAATCTGGGGTAGGGCATATTCGCCAGCACGATATGAGGCATTCTTTTGCAGTTAATTTTCTAAACCGCGGTGGATCCCTAGAACATTTACAACGCTTATTGGGACATAATAAAATCACCACTACGCAACGCTATTTGCGCTTTAAAACAGGAGAGATTGCCAGCAAAATGATGGTAATGGATGGGATGATTCCATTAGATATTGTAAGAGGGATTTTGTAATCTACGCACAAACTACGCATTTTTTGCGTATTTTATGCGTAGTTTATGTTATAATAGGTTCATAGAGGAACTATTATGTATATTTATCAAAACGAAAATTGGCCACACTTCACATGGGATAAACCCAAGATTTTAGCCCGGCTTGCACAGGTCAAACTGGCCCAAGGGCTGTTGCTGGGTAAAATGCAAAATATTGGCTTTGCTATGCAAGACAGCGCCTTGCTCCAAGCCCTTACGGAAGAAATTTTAAAATCCAATCAAATTGAAGGCCAACTATTAGACATCGAACAGGTGCGGTCCTCTATTGCCCGGCGGTTAGGGTTGCCTAATGAAGATATTCCTGTAGATCGCAATGTAGATGGCACGGTAGAAATGATGTTAGATGCCATCCAACACTATAACGCTCCCGTTAATAAAGCACGTTTATGTGCGTGGCACAAACATATGTTCCCAGATGGAAAGAGCGGCTTTTATACCATTCAGACGGGGAATTACCGAGATGACGCTTTGGGCCCCATGCAAGTGGTATCTGGCCCTATGGGGCAAGAAAAGGTTCACTATCAAGCCCCAGATGCTCCTCTTTTAAATGCCGAAATGGAAAAATTATTTCACTTTATCAATACGGATGAAATGGACAACGTCCTTAAAGCCGCTATCACGCATTTGTGGTTTGTTATTTTACACCCATTTGATGATGGAAATGGACGTATTGCCCGTGCCTTAAGTGAATTATTATTAGCCCGGAGTGAAGCCTCTGCCAACCGGTTCTATTCCATGTCATCCCAAATAGCCAAAAATCGTAAAGAATATTACAAACAATTAGAAATTACCCAACAGGGCGATTTGGACATCACGGAATGGATAGAGTGGTTTTTGCAAACCCTGGAGCAGGCTATTAAAGATTCTGATGAACTTTTGAAAAATGTTTTGGCGAAAGCAACCTTTTGGAAGCAACACCAAGGGGAGGCCTTTAATGAGCGCCAAAGCAAAATGCTTAATATGCTGTTTGATGGGTTTAAGGGTAATTTAACCAGCACTAAGTGGGCCAAAATCTGCAAATGCTCCCACGATACGGCCTCCCGCGACATATCCGACCTGCAACAACGCGGTATTTTAGAGCAGATAGGCGCGGGCAGAACCACGCATTATCAACTAAAAGCAAAGTAGCAGAAATCTTCCTTAAGTTTTGCTATACTGATAGTGGATTTTGACACTTTAGGTCTCTGAAAAAACCTTTCCCTTGTTGCGTAAGTACCACCCAAATATTCCCTCTTGGCAATATTTTGGCAGTGCCCCAAAAAGGCAAACCATAAGGTATTTCTTCGTCGAGAAAGATCTTCTCTAATTGCCAAGGCGCCTTTGACATGGGAAAGGTCATAGGTTCGATCCCTATACTGGGCACCATTTCAAATCCTCGTTATCAAGCGAGGATTTTTTATTTTTTCCCGATTTTTTCGTTTCGCTTAAAAAGATAAAATATACCTATGTTTACCGTCATCAGCATCATGTTTGCCGGCGTGGCCGTAGGATATGCGGCACGGCATATTTCATTTCTCTCCAAGCTTAACTACTCCATTTCCGGAACCATCTGGGCCCTGCTATTCTTTTTGGGAATATCGGTAGGCAAAAACGAAAACCTTATGCGCAACCTGCCTTCTCTGGGAGGGCAAGCTTTGCTGTTAGCCGTTTTGGGGACGGTAGGCAGCGTGCTGGCAGGCTGGGCGGTGTGGAAGCTGTTTTTCGGACAAGAGAGGCCCCGATGAAAGGAAGTTTAACCGTAATAGCTTTCTTTGTGCTGGGCTGTCTGTTAGGGTACACCCGCTGGCTGCCGCAAGCCTTGCTGGAAAATGATTGGACCGCCTGGATCCTATATGCGCTGATGTTGCAAGTGGGGCTTAGCGTTGGAAGCGACAAAAAACTCAAGGACATTTTGCGCAGTATCAAACCCAAACTATTGCTAATCCCGCTGGCCACGATCATAGGCACGCTTTCTTTCTCCGCCCTGGCGGCCCTTTTGTTACATAAATGGAGCCTGTGGAACTGTTTGGCAGTAGGAAGCGGGTTTGCGTATTATTCATTATCCTCGCTGCTTATTACCGAAATAATGACGCCCGTATTGGGGCCGCTGGCCGCCGAACTGGGCACTTTGGCCCTTATGACAAATGTCATTCGGGAAATTATGGCTTTGCTGCTGGCGCCGGTGCTTGTTAACTATGTGGGAAAAGTAGCCCCCATTTGTGCGGGAGGTGTAACGTCCATGGATACAACGCTGCCCGTCATTTCCCAATACGCGGGGAAAGATATGGTGTTCCTGGCCATTTTTCACGGTGTACTGCTGGATATTTCCGTACCGTTTTTTGTATCGTTTTTTTGCTCGCTGTAAAATTTTCACGCCTTATCTTCTTCTCTTCCCAAAAACTTCTTGTTTTTCTCCACGCGCGCAAGGAGCCTCTCCATTTTATTCCGCCGTCATCTAACCCTTTTTTCACTAGATTCTTAGCACGATATTACCTATAATAAAGCGATTCCACTGCGGAGGATTTCATGAAAAAAGTACTGCTGTTTTTTATTTATGCCGTTTTGGCATTAACCCCATTAAGCGCCGCCCCCGCGCCGGACGACGACAGTAACCACACCGTTTCGTATGAAGGCGAAACCATCTCCACCGCGGGCAATATTACTGGTGGCCATGGCTCGGAAACCGCTAACAACAACCGCGTTATTATCCAATCCAGCACCATTGAGGGCAGTTCCAGCCCGCTGTTTAACACGCACATCATCGGCGGCTGGGCTGTGAATAATCAGGCCAATGGCAATACGGTGGAAATAACCGATTCCACCGTCAACCGCAACATCACCGGCGGGCAAGCCACCTTTGGCACGCAGGCCAACCACAACACCGTTTCCATCACCGGTTCCAAAGTAAACGAAGGCGCCCCTTTGCAGGAAGTCACCACGCTCTCGCGCTATCAAGTGGAACACCGCTTGGACGACCAAGGACAAGACGAATACGTATTATCCAGCATGGCTTCCCAAACGGTTAAAACGGCCGGGGACCTTACCCCGGAATCCTCCGCTTTCACTACTTACGGCGGCGTAGTAGCTCACGGCGAAGCCGCCTACAACACGATTACCGTTACCGACTCCAACGGCCCCATCGGCAACAACCTACTTGCCGGTTACTCGCCCTACTTGGCGGAAACCACCTTGCACCATAACTCCGTCAATGTGGTGCACTCGCAAGTGCAAGGCCTTATTGTAGGAGCGGCCAGCCTGGGCGCCGCTTACGACACCACCGTCAAAACACCGCTTCTGAACAACAATAACTCCGTTTTATTGCAATCTTCCCAGGTAAACGACGTTATCGGCGCCTACGGCGGCTTTAGCACCAACGGCAACAGCATTGTGCTGCTGAACTCTTCTGCCGACAATTTGTACGGAGTTTCTTTCGGGCAAAACATTTTTTACTCGGGCGACCAACCCACCGCCATTGAAAACACCGCTTATAACAACAGCGTCGCTCTGTATAATCATTCCGTCGTCAATGGCGACATTTATGGAGCCCAAAGCCACAGCGTGCAAGCCCGCGGCAACCGCGTAACCATTTCCGGCGGGTCCGAAGCCAAAGGAAGCATTTTTGGAGCGAACGTGTTTAATGCTTTGGTACAGGAAGACGACAACACCATTTCCTGGAACCCGGTACAAACCGCCGCCGAAAATAACATCGTCACGATTTCCGGCTCCACCGCGGGCAGTGCCACGGCCGAAATTGCCGGGGCACAAAACTTGAGCGGCTGGGCTTATCAAAATGCCGTTGAAATTTCTGACTCGTCCGTTACGGCCGAAACCTTGGCCGGCGGCTGGGCCGAGCACGAAAAACAAACGCTGACGGACTCGGGCGAACACCTTTTTTCTATCGGCTATCAGGCCAATCAAAACTCCGTCACCTCGCAAGGCAGTCAATTAGACGCTAATGTGTACGGAGGGCGGGTGTCGTTTGTGGACGACGTCAACCCGAGCGGCACGGCCGATTTAACGCCGGCCTCGGCTTCGGGCAATTTTGTGCATTTGGACGAAACCTCCGTCACGGGGAATATCTATGGCGGGTCGGCTGAAGGAGAAATCTCTTCCGCCAACAACAACTTCGTCTGGCTGACCTACGCGCAAGTGGCCGGCGACGTGTATGGCGGGCAAGCCATTGGGGCGCAGAGCTCGTCTTTGCGAAACGAGGTTATTTTGCAAGACACGTCCGTCTCCGGTGATATTTACGCTTCTTCCGCCGCCCAAAGCGGCAACAACACCGTCACGCTGGCTGGAAAAACATACGTCGGCGGCACCATTTACGGGGGCAACGGCGGAAACAACCAGCTGACCTTGCTCAATTTCCAAAGCACTAATCCCCTTCAATTAAACGGCTTTGACAGACCCTATCTTATTTCCGGTGCTAACACGTCCGTTACTTTTGCCCAAACCGTTGACCGGGCGGAAGTGTATGTGCAGGGAATAGAAGACGTGAACAGGCACGTGATGATTCGCACGCCGGACGACACCTCCCTCTTTACGCTTCACTCGGTGGACTCGGGCGTGTACACCTATGCCCTCTCTCCCGAAAACCAGACGGACGGCTGGACGAATTGGGTTTTGTCGGGCGGGTTTTCTGCCCCGCGCGGTGAATCCTATGCGCAAACCGCCATGGCCGCCCTGGCCCTGGCCAATGCGGGTGATTCGCTGTTAACCGACGCCGTAGCGCAAGCGGCTTCTTCCACCCAAGAAACCGGCACATTCTTGCAAAGCGGCTACGAAAATGCCGAACATCAAACGGGCAGCGGCCTGCGCCTGCATGCCACCACGGTGTTGGGCGGATTGTACGCCAAGAAAGACGCCCTCTTGGGCGGCTTTTATGCCCGCTACAGCTATGGGGATTACACCACTTTCCCCGTTCACTCCCAAAGCGACGCCACTTCTTGGGCGGGCGGTCTGTTTGGAGCCTGGCAGGCGGCGGAGCGGCTGCAGCTCTCGGCCGATATGCGCGTAGGCTGGCAAAAAACGGGATATGGCGGCTCGTATGAAACGGGAGCCGACTTTGATTACGAAGGGGTGTTTACCTCTTTGCAAACGGCCGCCCGTTATACCCTTCACCCGGATTTGGCCGCCCAAGCGCGCCTGCGCTGGACGCACCTTACGGGTGACAGTCTGACGGACAATTTGGGCGAACAAATTTATTTGGCCGGAAGCGACAGCTTGCTTGGCACATTGGGCCTGACGTGGACGGCCCGCGCCTTGGCGTTTGGGCAATTCACCCCGCAGGTGGGGGCCGAACTGCTGCATGAATTTAACGGCCAAGGGAAAGCCGTCATAGAAAGCCACCGCTTAGACGGCCTTTCGCTGCGCGGCACCACGGGGCGCTTTACGGCCGGACTCACGTACGAGAATGCCCCCCACACGCTTTACGCGGCCCTTTCCGCTTTTGCCGAAGGCGGCCAAACGGAAGGCTGGGGCGTTCGTCTGGACGGCCGGCTGCGCTTTTAGCAAAGCGGTGTTTGATTTTAACGGCCCGCTTCGGCGGGCCTTTTTTTGCATATCCTCGGGGAAAAAGTCCCCATATTTTATACAATAGAAAAATTGCATATTTTTACCTGGGAGACTTTATGAAAAAATTAGTTTTAGCTTTTGCCGCTTTGCTGGCGGTTACGCCCGCTTTTGCCAATCAGGATGCGGCCGTAAAATTATCTTTGTGGGACAACATGTCCGTTTCCGCGCCCGATAACCCCAACCACGTGACGGGTTTTGAGCTGGCCTTTGGCTCCCGCGCGAACACTTTCCGCGGATTTCAATGGGCGTTTATTCAAAGCGAAGTGCGCGACGAATTTATCGGCCTTAGCCTGGCCGGCATTCGCACCAAAATGGGCGATATGAGCGGGGTGCAGGTGGGCATGATTTCCGAAACGGACAAAATGCGCGGCCTGCAGCTGGGCCTCCATTCCGTGGCTCACAGCGACACCATGGGCGTGCAGACGGGGCTGGTCACCCAAGTGGAAGGAAATTACATGGGCCTTCAGTTGGGCGGATTATCCGAGGTGGAAGGCGACTTTTTTGGAGCCCAGCTTTCTTTTTCCAGCCGCTTAAATAATTTTACCGGGGTGCAATTTGGCGGCCTTAGCACCACAAATGGAAACTTCCTGGGGCTGCAGTGGGCTTTATCGGCCGAAACGACCGGGAACTTTACGGGCGTGCAATTTGCCGGGGTGACGGTTTCGCAGGGTTATTTTACGGGGCTGCAGCTGGGTTGGCTCAACACCGTAGAAAGCGATTTCGCAGGCGCACAGCTGGGGCTTTACTCCGAATTAAACGCCGGCGGATTGGGGCTTCAGTTTGGGGCGGCCAACGTGTCCACTTCCTATATAAAGGGCGCCCAGGTGGGCTTTTTCAACGAAGCCCAGCGCATAGAAGGGTTCCAGCTAGGGTTGTTTAACTATGCCGAAAGTATTTACGGCCTGCAGGTGGGGCTGGTGAATATGGCCAAAAACGGCTGGTTCCCCGTCATGGTGCTGGTAAACGGGCGGTTCTAAGTTCCCTTTCACTCACCCCGGGCAAGCCCCGGGGTTTTTTGTGCCCTCCAAAAGAAGTAAAATATATAGGTACGGGCGACGCTGACGCCGTTTCGCACAAGGAGCCTTATGAGTATTTTTGAAGCATTGATGATGTTGGGTTTTGGCTTGGCGTGGCCGTTTAACATCAGCCGTTCGCTGCGCACCAAAACCGCGGCAGGAAAAAGTTTCCTGTTTATGATTACCATTGAATTTGCCTATATCTGCGGCATGATTCACAAAATTCTGTACAATTTTGACCTGGTATTCTGGCTTTACGTGCTGAACTTTGTAATGGTGCTGATTGATTTGATGTTAATGATCCGCTATACCAAGCTGGACGTTTTCCGCCAGCGCCATGCACGCTTGCGCGCCGAAAGAAGAAAAGCCGCCCATTCCTAATGCGTGCCGACACGCTAGAAAAAGGTATAATAAGGCATTGATTTTTACCGTTTTAACGAGGATGTATGATCCGATTTAACTGCGATTACAGTGAAGGGGCCCACCCCGCCGTTTTGGAAAAACTCGCGTTGACCAATTTGGAACAAACGCCCGGATACGGACAGGATATTTATTGCCGCCGTGCGGCCGATTTAATTAAAGACCGCTGCCAGGCCCCTCAGGCCGAAGTGCATTTCCTTACGGGCGGCACGCAAACCAACCTCACCGTTATTGCCGCTTGCCTGCGCCCCTATCAGGGAGTTATTTCCGCCTCGTCCGGCCATATTAACGTGCATGAAACCGGCGCCATAGAAGCTACCGGCCACCGCGTAATTGCCGTGGGCGAACAAAACGGGAAAATCACGCCGGAGCAAATTTCTCGCTGCTGCCAGGAACACTGGCAGGACGACAATCCCGAATTTGCCCCCCAGCCCAAGCTGGTGTACCTTTCGTTCCCGACCGAATACGGCACGCTGTATTCCAAAGAAGAACTCTCCGCCATTCGCCGCGCCTGTGACGAAAACAACCTCTACCTGTTTATGGACGGCGCCCGCCTGGGCTACGGCTTACAGGCCCCGGGGAACGACTTAACCCTGGCCGACATTGCCGCCTGCTGTGACGTATTTTACATCGGAGGCACCAAAATCGGTGCGCTATTGGGCGAAGCGGTGGTCATTTGCAACCCTAAACTGCAGAAAGATTTCCGTTACTTTATGAAACAAAAAGGCGCCATGCTGGCTAAAGGCCGCGTGCTGGGAATTCAGTTTTTGGCTTTGTTTGAAAATGATTTGTATTTCAAAATTTCCAAACATGCCAACGATATGGCCCAGATTATCCGCCGCGCCTGCCTGGACGCGGGGTATGACTTTTTGTACGATTCCCCCACGAACCAGCAGTTCCCTATCATGCCCGAAAAAACCGTCAAGCGCTTGGAAGAATTCTATTCTTTCGCGCACATTAAACGCCTGGAACGCGGCATGACGGCTATTCGCATTTGCACCAGCTGGGCCACCCGCGAACAGGACGCCCAACAGCTGGCCAACGATATCCGCAAATACGCAGGGCAATAGTTATGTTTTTCATTGGCTGCCACTTATCTTCTTCCAAGGGGTTTGAAGCCATGGGCAAAACCGCCCTGGAAATAAACGCCAATACGTTTCAGTTTTTCACGCGCAACCCGCGCGGCAGCCAAGCCAAAGACATTAACCCGCAAGACGCACAAGCCTTGCAACTGCTGCTCAAAACCCATCACTTTGGGCCCATTATTGCCCATGCGCCCTACACGCTAAACCCGGCGTCGGCCGATGCCAAAACCCGCTCTTTTGCCCTGCAAACCATGGCCGACGACCTGGCCCGCATGGAATATCTGCCCGGCAATTTGTACAACTTTCACCCTGGCAGCCATGTAGGACAAGGCGCCCCGGAAGGCTTGCGGCTGATTATTGAAGCGCTAAACGAAATTTTAACGCCCGAACAGCACACCACCGTGCTTCTGGAAACCATGGCCGGCAAAGGCACGGAAATTGGAAGAAGTTTTGATGAATTAAAACAGATTTTAGACGGAGTAAAATTAAACGGTAAAATGGGCGTCTGCCTGGATACCTGCCACGTGCACGACGCAGGCTATTCGCTGGCCGTGTTGGACGGACTGTTGGAAGAATTTGATAAGCAAATTGGGCTTAAAAACCTAAAAGCCATACATCTAAACGACAGCTTAAACCCGCGCGGCGCCCGCAAAGACCGCCACGCCGCCATCGGCCAGGGCGAAATCGGCACCGACACGCTCTCTCGCGTCATCAACCACCCGGCTTTGCAAAACATTCCCTTCTGTCTGGAAACCCCTAACGACTTGGCCGGCTACGCACGGGAAATAGCCCTTTTGCGCAGCCTGCATCGCCAATAATTATTTTTTCAAGCGCGCCACCAACATCACGCTATACCCGCCCACCAGCCACGCAGCCCACGCGCGCGGCAGGCCATAGTGCGCCAAACGGCGGATCCACATGCCTATTTTGCTGCGTACACTCATTAGTACCGGGGGGCGTTCCACATATTTGTTGGTGTAATGCCAGCTGAGCACTTCATAATGTCTCTGGGCCAAAAAGCGGCGCAAATAGGGACCCGTAAAAAAATGAATATGCCCAACGGTGCGGCGTTCCTGCTCCAAAATCTCGGGTTTAAGGACACTTCTAAAAGACAAATCCAGCGGCACATGCAGCAAAAGCAAATCCGCCTGCGTGCGCAAAAACTCCAAAAACGGGTCCATGTCCGGCACATGTTCCAATACATCTACCGCCATAACCAGGTCAAAAGGGCCGCCTTCCGTTTGCGAGCCGTGCACAAAGCGAACATTAGAGGGAGCGTTCTTCACGCAAAGCGCATGCGCCTGGGGCGAAATATCACATCCCGTAAAATGCATATCCGGCCGCTGGCGGGCCCAGGTTTTTAACAAATCGCCGGAACCGCAGCCTACATCACACACGCGGCGAACCCGCTCCAGCACGCCGGCTTGGCTGAGGGCCCGCAATACATGCGCCAGCTTCCAAGGGGCGTCCTCCCCGTGCCAGCCGGGGTTTTCGCGCCAATATGTTCCGTCGGTATATCGGTTTTCCATAGGCTTATTATACCTAAAATAGCGGCCTGCCCGCCCCGGCACTTAAAAGGCCGTTTTTGGCAAACGGTTTTCATGGGGCTTTTCCCTCTAAAAAAGCCTTTCTTTTTGCCGTAAATTCTGTATAATAGGGTATATTGCTTTTTTATCTCAACCGGAGGACAAATGAAGAATTTGACTGCAGGACTGATTCTTGCGTTTTGTTTGGCTTCCGTAGCTGGTGCCCAGACGTACGACCCCATTGAAACGGCGGGCCCGGTAGACGGAAAAACCTTAACAATCAACGCCCCCTTGAGTCAGGACGCCACAAATAAAATGATTGCGGGCGGTGCCTCGTATAACAGCTCCGCTTCCAACAATACAGTGAATATCTCCACCGACATCTCGGAATCGGATACCACCGTGCCCGAAGGACAGTGGAACCACTATATTGCCGGCGGTGCCGTTTACGCCAATACGGCGGACGGAAACACCGTTAACATCACGGGCGCCACCATTGAAGGCCGCGCTGTGGCGGGCGGGTTGTCCCGCACGAACCGCGCCGACGCGGTGGACGCCGAAAAGTGGGGAACCGGTAACGCTACCAACAACACGGTCAACATTACCAACTCCACCATCACCGTAGCGCCCCAAACCTCCAACTCTGTTTTTGCCATTGGCAACAACCCGGTAGCCGTAGCGGGCGGCGCTTCCCAATACTATCTTGGCGATGCCGCCGGAAACACGGTCAATATTACCGGTTCTCAAATTAATGGTGCCGTGGTGGGCGGTCTTTCCTATGTGCAAACCACTCAGGAAGAAGTAGACAACCACCCCGATATCACCGCTAACCGCAACAACAATAAAAACAGCGTCTATATCACCGATTCCACCGTTGCCGGCGACGTGTACGGTTCCTACGGCGGCGTGGTAGGCAACAACAACAAGGTTGTACTTGATGGCGCTACCGTTAACGGAAAAGTGATTGCGGCGAAAAGCGGATTTACCTTGCACGACGATTCCGTGGCTACCGGCACGTTTGACTACAACCGCCTGGACTTGTTAAACGGTTCCAGCGTGCAGTCTGCCGCCGCCGTGGACGCCAATAACAACAACGCCAGCCACAACACGATGAACATTCAAAACTCTACCGTTGCCAACGGTACGCTCTATACGGTGAGAATGATTCACGGGTTAGAAGACAATTCCAACACCATTTCCGGTACGACCAACTACAACACGCTGTCCATCGCCGATACGCCCATGACCGGATATGAAATCGGTGCTACGATCAACTTTACGGAAAACCCCAGCAATAACATGGTGTCCATTAAAAATTCCGACATTACCCTGAACTACGACAGCGACTATACATTCGGCGGAATTATGGATCCGCAAAACTTGATTTCTCACAAGTTGTTGGGAACCGAAACCAAATTGGGTAACCCCATTGCCCCCGCGTTGGATACCACCCACGGGTACATTTTTGGCGGCGTCACTTCGGACTACACCAGCACGGTGAACACCACCCCGTCGGAAACGGCCCCGGAAGAAGTAATCAACGGGTTTGGTACTTCCGCCAACAACAACATTGTTTCCTTGCAGGGCGGCACGTTTAACGCTAACGTCATTGGCGGTTTTGCGTCTTATGTGCGCGAAGTTAATTACTGCACGGAAACGAAAGACGAACAAGGCCGCGTAACGGAAAAAGTGGAAGTGGTAAAAGACGGACTCGTCACCACCACGACCACCACTACCACCTCCTATGACGAAAGCACCGGCCAAGGCACTTCCACCGTGGAAACCACCACGGAAGAAGCCGAATTTGTGGACGACCAGCTGAGCGCGTCCAACAACACGATTATCCTGGATAACGTGACCTTGAACGGAAATATATACGGCGGATATGTAGACGGTGCCGAATTGAAACAAGAAAATATGCTGGCCAAAAACAACACGGTTGTATTGTCCGGCAATACGCAGGTAAACGGCACGGTATACGGCGGTTCTAACTCTTATTACGCCGATACGAACAAACTGGTCTTTAAGAACATCGCCAACGGGAACGATTTCGTTTCCTACGATTTGGCCAACTTCAAAAACTTTAATCAACAGACCAATATCATTGGTAACTTTGATACCCGCCTGGAATTCACCGGCAGCGACGTACACGCCTTGCTGACGCTGGACTCCTCGGCCATGAAAGAACACGCCGCTACGGAAATTATCCGCACGCCCGGCGAAATCCTGGACGGCTACGGCCCCGTGGAATGCAACGGCGATCCGAACTGCATTAAATACACGTCCGACGTAACGCTCTCCAGCAACAAAATGGGCGCCTATTCCTTCACCCTTACGCCGGAATTAAACGGCGATGTGTTGGAATGGACGCTGGCCAGCCACAAAGACAAAGCCAATGTGGAAATGTACGGCCAGCTGCCGCTGGTTGGATTGGCCTTAGTAAGCGAAGGGCCCGAAATGCTCAACCAAACCATGAACGATATCTGGAAGAGCGATACGGAACAAAACACCTTCGTAAACGGCGGTTATCACCACACCCGCTACGAAACGGGTAGCGGCTTTGATTTGGACTCCGGTATTGTGCACGCCGGTGCGTGGAAAAAATTCACGGACGACTGGGTATTGGGCTTCTTTGCCAAATACGCGGGCGGCTCCTACGAAACCTTCCCGATTAAAGTAAACGGCAGCGCCAACGGCTTTGGCGGCGGGCTTATGTCCTCCTTGCGCTACAGCGAAACCGGCCGCTTGGAAATCAGCGCGGAAGCGGGTTACCTGGATATGGAATTCAACTCCGGCGAACTGCTTTCCGAATTTAGCAGCACCGGGCTGTACTACGGCGCCAATGCGGGCTTTGTGGAAACCCCGCTGCAGGACTTGAACCTCTTTGCCAACATTCAATGGCTGCGCAAAGAAAAAGACGATATCACCGACAACCTGGCCCAGAAAATCCAGTTTGACGCTATGCAGAGCTTGGCCGTACGCTTCGGCGCGGACTATACGCTCTCCTCGCTGGACTTGGGCGGTTTGACCCCGGCCTTTGGCTTGAGCGGTATCTACGAAATGGACGGCGAATCCTCCGTTACCGTAGAAGACATGACCAACAGCGATGCTTCGCTTAAAGGCTTGAGCGGACGCGGCCAGGTATCTTTGGCCTATCACAACACGGATACCTTCCTGCCCTTGCACACGGTACTGACCGTATACGGCCAGGTGGGCAAGCGCGAAGGCTTCGGCGGAGAAGTGAACGTCTCGTTCCAGTTCTAAGCATCTGTTTTAAGAAAAGGCCCGAAAGGGCCTTTTCTTTTGAAAAACTAAAGTTGCACTTTTGTAAAAAAACTGTTATAATAAATATGTAGTCATTAAGGGCCTGTAGCTCAGCTGGGAGAGCGCCTGCATGGCATGCAGGAGGTCGCAAGTTCGATCCTTGTCAGGTCCACCATTTGAAATGTTACCCCGCCTTACGGCGGGGTTTTTTTATGGTTCCTTTCCCCTCTGCCTGATACTATTATCTTAAACACAAGCCACTTCCCTTTTCAGCCAAGCAAAGAGCGTGAACAGTGAGGATTATAAGAAAACACTGGAATCTTTGCTGCGGTCATCATTTTATATTTTGGAAAAGCACTCATATTCGTTAGTTGCGGCTCTAAAGCGCGGCAAAGTATCGGGTCAACAGAAATTTATAGATGATAAAAGCTTATTGAAAAAACAGTTTTAATACCCCGCTAGCATACTTTCTGCGAAATCACACTGCCCAGAATTCGCATTTAACTTTAGAACAACCCAGGGATGCATAAGAGAAATTCTAATCAACGAGGAATATGCCATAAATAGGGAATATCCAACCCAAATTAATGGTAACACGAAACCCACCGCGCAAATTTCCGCACAGAACAGGTGCATCCGTTGTAAGGAATAAGGGATAAAATCATCTACAATGCCGGCAACATCATAAATAAAACCAATAGCAAGCGACGCCTTTTCATGCTGGTAAATTTTCCGGCAGGGCGTATCCAATATATCCTTAGGAAGCAACCTCGTCCATAATCAGCTATCTTATACAAGAAGCAAGGTAGGGCAAATACTGGTCCGGCAAAAGCCGGGCCAAGCAGCATATCGAATAAACTTGTATGCGTTTTATAGGGGAGATATAAGAAAGTCGTTGTGTTATCATCAAAAAGCCTTCCCTGCATAATTTACCCGCCTGCTTTTTTTCATCAAGTGATGTAAATTTCCGCAAACGCCGCATAGCGTGAAAAATCAACACTACCATGCGTGTATATAGGGTAGATTCTGCTTTTTGGCGTCTTACAAGCTCTTGTGAAGCAAAAATTAAATTTTCCAAGGTACCGCAGGCACATAAAAACTTCCGGGCCGATATAGACAAAGGATTCCCCACTCTATACGTATACAAATACTGCGGCACAAAACGGATTTTATCTGCATACTGATACAACAAAATTTCAAAAGAAAGGTCTTCAGCCAAACTGTTCGGTAAAAATCTAATTTGATTAGCCCGAATCACTTCCGTCCGAATTAATTTAAGCCACACTTGGGTATCATCTAACGCCGCCTGTAACCGGCTAATAGGCCTGGCATCTGGCTCTTTTCTGAGAAATTCTTTATAGACCTCTGTACAAGGTTGTCTTTTATTGGTTTGGGTATCCAAGAGATAATACAACCCTCTTACTATATCTGCATTGCTCTGCACGGCTTCTCTATATAACACTTCCAAATAGTCCGGTGCAACAATATCATCCGAATCGACAAATGCAATATATTCCCCTGAAGCTTTCTCCAACAACAAATTCCGTATATTAGCAATTCCTTGATGAGTGGCAGGGCTAAAAACATGGACTCGGGAATCTTTCTTGGCATACGCTTGCGCAAGGATAAGACTATTGTCCGTGGAACCATCATCCATACAAATGATCTCAATATCAGTAAATGTCTGTCGGATTAAACTATCCAAACAGGCGGTTAAATAGCGAGAAGAATTATAAATGGGAACTAATACACTAACTACTGGCACATTCATCCTCCTTTTCTCATTATCTTTTGCTTATTATACTAAATATACTCATGCTTTCTTTTCACTTCCATTACTTCAATATAATACCTTGAGATTCCGCTTGTTTATACCCCAAAGATGAACTACAGCTTTATCACCGCATATCTTGATACAACTATCCAGCTTATTTTGTAGTTATTCTTTGCTCCGCCTTACGGCGGGGTTTTTTTATGGTTCTCTAATTCTTTCCCGCGCGCGGCGCAATTTCATACAATAAACATATGCCTTTTTACAAAGACCGCATCTTCCAATGGATTTTTGCCATTCTGGCCCTGCTAAAAGCAGGCGCCTTGGCGTATCTTTATTTTTGCCACCCGCTCGGCGAAGCGGTGCTTATCTTTCCCGATTCACTCACCTATGTGTACCCCGCGCAAACATGGTTGCAATATGGCGCATTTTGGGAAGCGGTATCCTCTACGCCTATGCTGTTGCGCACCCCCGGATATCCTGTATTTCTGGCGGGTATTCAATGGGCCCTAGGTAATGCCACTTGGGCGGTAGTAGCGGTACAAAATTTACTCTCGTTATTCATGCTGGTGTCCGTTTATCTGACGGCAAAAGAATTGGCCGGCAAAACCGCCGCGCGCTGGGCGGCCGGCTTTTGCGCGGCAAGCGTACTGTATTTTTCGCTTTCTTTTGCCGTACTGACCGAAACCTTGTGCACGTTTTTACTGGCGTGGTTTGTTTATTTCTTGGTGCGGTTTTTGAAAAAATTTCAGACGGGTTCTCTGCTATGGGCGTCGGCCTTATTGGCAGCGGCCATTTACGTAAGACCGGCAGCCTACTATTTCGCGTTTGCCGCCGTGATACTACTGGTTTGCTTTCGGGCGGGGAAATTGTTTACGTATCCCATTTGGAAAATACTGGCTTTTTTTGCCCTTCCGTTAGGGCTTATGGTGGGAGGCTGGCACGTCCGAAATGCCCTTCAAACCGGGTTTAAGGGGTTTACGTCCGTTGGTGCGTACAACCTGTATATATGGAACGAAGATTATTTGGCAAAAAAGTTTAACGTGTCCGTGCCGCAGGCGCATGACGCACTGGAAAGGGCGCTCCCGCCCGGATTTTCCTCCTTGCCGCCCGCCCGCCAAGTCCAGTTTTACAAAGCCATGGCATTGCCGTTAATCAAAGAAAGTTTTTTCTATAAACTTTCCCGCGCTCCGCTGTGGGCCGTAAAAACCTTGTTCGGGGCCAACTTTGTGCATATTTCGCGCCTGGTTACCGGCGGCCGAACCGACGAAGCCCTGCTGGAGGGAGAAATGTCAAACCACACCTCTGCCATGCACGAAAAATGGCTGCAAAAAGGACTGGACAAGGCGCTCTTTGCGGGAAGCGCCGGTGAAGTATTTATCACGGTATGGCTGGGAATATGCGGCTTTTTCTGTTTATGGAAGAGAAGGAAAAAGGAAACCTTTTTTCTGGCGGTTTATTGTTTGTATTTTTGGGGAATTGGCTCCACCTTTTTTGGCGCTTATGCGCGTTTTCGGGCTCCGTTTGAATTTGTGTTGTGTATCACGGCGGCGATTGCTGTGGTGCGGCTAAAGGCCTGGCGGCGGAACCAAAAAGGAAAAAGGAAGAAACAAACTCTTTAACAAAAAGCCCCGCTTTTAAGCGGGGTTTTTTATAAACCGAGGGCAAGGCTGTCTATCAAAAAGGACGGGAATTTTTGTGCGGCCATTTTCTCCTGCGTAGGGCGCAAGTCGTACGGCTCGCGAATAAAACGAAAAGTTTTTTCTTCCGTATCCCAAATGCCAAAAGACGCCAAAGGATTATTGTCACGCGGTTTGCCGACAGAACCTGGATTAATGACGTAGCGGGCTTTGTCGGTAATGCGAATGGACGCATCTTCTTGCTTATTTAGGTAAATGGCGCAGCTGCGAAGCGTGCCTTTGATATAGAAAGGCAAGTGAGTATGCCCCACAAAACACACGCGCCCGGTCCATAAATCATAATTGGAGCGGAACTGAGAGCAGCTGGAGAAATATTCTTTTATCGGGTCGGAAGGAGTGCCGTGCACGACGCTAAAATCCGCCCCGTGCGCCACCGCCGGAAGCGAAGACAAATACCGCACGGACTTTTCGCTCATCATTTTTTTGCTTTCGTCCAGCGCTATTTTGGCATCGTAGTTAAAAAGGGATTCCAGTTCCGGCTGCACAAACACCGCATCGTGATTGCCCAGCACGCAAGCCAACAAATCCAGCTGAGAAACTTTGCGCACGCACTTTTCCGGATCCGGCCCGTAGCCAATCAGGTCCCCACAGAAAATATATTTTTCCACCCCTTCCCGTTCAAAGCGCGCCAAGCACGCTTCCAACGCTTCCAGGTTTCCGTGTACGTCCGAAAAAACGCCTATTCGCATTAGCCCTCCGCCAAGGCTTCAATGGCTTCTTTCTTTTTTACGTCCTCAGGATTGGAACGATCCGCCAAGTTGACGGACATCACCTTAGACACGCCGCTTTCTTCCATCGTAATACCGTAGAGCATGCGGGCGGCTTCCATGGTGCGTTTGTTGTGCGTAACAACGATAAATTGCGTAGTCTTGGAAAACTCTTTAATCAAGTTGACGTAGCGTTCCACGTTAGCTTCGTCCAAGGCGGCGTCCGCCTCGTCCATAATGCAGAACGGAGAAGGATTATGCGTAAAGAACGCAAACAGAAGCGACATGGCCGTAAGCGTTTTTTCACCGCCGGACATAGACGTGATATTAAGCAGTTTCTTGCCCGGAGGCTGCGCATAAATTTCAATACCGGTTTCCAGCAGGTTTTCCGGCTGGGTGAGCACCAAATCGCACTCGCCGCCACGGAAAAGCGTTTGATAAATGTTCTTAAAGTGCATGCGCACCTGTTCAAACGTATATTTGAAGTTTTCGCGCGTGGTTTGGTTGATTTTGTTAATGGCGGATTTCAAATCTTTTTTAGCGCCTTCCAAATCGGCAATTTGCGTGCGCAGGAATGTGTTGCGCTCGGTCAAGGCGTCGTATTCTTCCGGAGCGGTCATATTGACGGCACCCATGTTTTCAATACGTTTGCGCATCATTTTCACGCGTTCATAGTCCACGGTTTTGTCCCCGTAATTCATTTGGGCTTCTTCGGGCGTGATATTCCAGCTTTCAAACATATTGTTCACCACCGTGGTGCGCTGGCGGCGAGCGTTGGAAAGAGCATTTTCCAAATCGTTTTTCTTGATAGCCAGTTCGGACGATTCTTTTTTGCAGGCGTTTAAGGCGGCGGTTTTGTCGCTGAATTCTTTTTTCAAGGCTTCTAAATCCGCACGCATTTTGTGCTCGTCCAATTCCAGCTTGGCCAAGGTGTCGCGCTCGGTGGAGAGCTTGGCCTGGGTGGAGAGTTTTTCTTCCGCCAGGCTTTTTAAGCGCAAGTTGGAGGAGGCAATCTTTTCGTTGCGTTTGCCTTCGCTGTCGGTTAAGCTGTTAAATTCGTATTCGGTGGATTTCAAATCCAGCTCTACGTTGTTCTTTTTGATTTTTACTTCGTAGAGGCGGGCGCTTAACGTGTTAATTTCACTTTTGATTTTTTCGGATTTTTCGCGCAGCTCGGCCTGGGATTTTTTCACTTCTTCCCCTTGGGCCGTCAGCCGGGCGTGGTTGTTTTTCAACTCTTCCAAATTTTGCTTTAACGTTTCCACCGTCTTTTTGCGGCTTTCTACCCGCAGGGTGATTTCCTGTTTGCGGGCCGCCGCACGGTGAAGCGTTTCCTCGGCGGTGTGCAGTTCGCGTTCTTTATTGGCACGTTCGTTCTGCACCGAGTTCAGCGCCAGCACCGCTTCCTGCGATTTGGCGCGTAAGTTTTTAAGCGTTTCGTCCGCCTTGGTCAGCGCGTCATAATTGGCGATAATTTCTTTGGAAACGGCGTCTTCTTCGGCGGCTTTGGCGTCCATTTCCCCGCGCACGGTTTCTTCTTCGCCCCAATAAGCTTCGGGGGCGCGCACATCGGGCGCACCGCCGCCCACAAAGAAGGTGCCTTTCACGGTGCCGTCCTGATAGGAATACCCGCCAATAATAAAATTAATCAAATTCTCCAATTCCGGCTTATACGAAAGCTGTTTCTTCAGCGCGTCAGCCGCGTCTTGCGCGGGCGTTTGCGGCACGCGGGACAAAATAATAAATTTGGCACGCGCTTTGCCATGCTGCTTTAAGGCCGCCAAGGCTTGTTCCACCGCGGCATCGTCCGAGCACAACACGGCGTCTAAGTATTTACCAAACGCTTCTTCCACCGCTACACCCAGCGACGCGGGATATTTAAGCGCTTTTCTAAGCGTTCCTTTTACCCCCGCAATACCGCTTTCGAGCACGGTTTTGGCCCCCACCCAGTACGGGTCGTTTTTGCCCTGGGTTTGGATCATTTCCAACTTGGCGGCAAGAGCCGCACGGGCCGATTTAACGGCGGACAATTTTTCGTTTAACACACTGCGCTGGGCCTGCAGTTTGCGCAGGTCCTCTTCCCCGGCGGCGATAGCGCCGCGGGCTTGGTCGGCCGCGGTTTGCTGAGCGGTCACCCGGGCGGAAATTTCTTCCAGCGCCTGGCGGATTTGCGTCAGCCCGGCCGTTTGTTCTTGGCTGGTTTTTTCAGCCGTGATTAAATCTTCATTTTCGCGCTGTGCGGAAGATTCTTCTAAAGAAATTCGGTTGGACACTTCCATCTGCTTGCGCACCAACCCCATCAGTTCGCCCGAAATGCGCTGCATTTGAGATTCCGCTTCGCGCAAATCTTTTTCCAACTGCTGCGACGCCGCCACCTGCGTATTATAACCGGTTTGCAGCGGGTCCAATTCCGCCGACACCGCCGCCAACTGTTCTTTCAATTTGGCAATGGCGGGCGCCAATTCCTGCAGGCGACTCTGCCCGCGCTGGGCTTCCGCGCCGGAGGCAGCAATCTGCGCCGTTAATTCGGCGGTTAAATTGTCACAGTTTTTAATAGCGCCTTCCAGCAAACCGACTTGGTATTTGCTGGCGGAAATTTTTTCGTTAAATTCGGCCGCTTCTTTTTGTTTGTGGGTTAAATTCAAATCCAACGCGGCGGTGGCGCCTTCCTGGGCGGAAATGCGAGCTTCCAAATCTTCCAGTTTGCGCACGATAGGTTCCAGTTCGCCGGTGTGTTTGGCGATTAACGCGTCCGACTCTTTAATGGAGCACACGGAAATGGCAATTTCGCTTTCTTTCAATTCTTCGCGGTAGCGCTGGTACAAACGGGCTTTTTTGGCTTCGCTGTCCAACTTTTTAATTTGCTCTTCTATTAATGCCACCGTATCGGCCAGGCGGGCCAAGTCCAAATCTACGCGTTCCAACCGTTTAATACATTCTTCGCGTTTAGCCTTATATTTGGAAACGCCGGCCACTTCTTCAAACATTTCGCGGCGCTGTTCGGGAGAGGCGGAAAGCACGCTTTCCACACCGCCCTGGTCAATAATGGCGTATCCTTCGCCGCCGATACCCGTGTCCAAAAACAAATCGCGTATATCGCGCAGGCGGCACTGTACCTTATTCAAATAGTATTCGCTTTCGCCGGAGCGGAAAATTTTGCGCGTGACGGTGATTTCGTCAAAATCAAGCGGCAGCTGGCGGGAAGCATTGTCAAACACCATGCTCACCTGTGCCATATTTAAGGGGGCGCGTTTGGCCGTTCCGTTAAAAATAATATCTACCATGGAAGCGGAACGCAGGGACTTCCAGCTCATCTCGCCGATGGCCCAGCGCACGGAGTCTATCACGTTGGATTTACCGCAGCCGTTCGGCCCGACTACACACGTAATGCCGGGTTCAAAATCCAGGCGGGATTTGTCGGCAAAAGATTTGAAACCGAGAATTTCTATAGCTTTTAAGTACATAAGGTCCCCTTAGGCAGATATATTTTGATTATACCATTTCCCTATACAATATAGGAGAAAAGGCCTCAAATTTCCGCCGCGCTTTTTGCCATACGCGTACGGGAACGGCACCCTCCCGAGGAAGCCCCGACGAAAAAAACCCCTTGCAAAGCGCGGAAAATTTTATTAGACTTTTTCGGTAAGACTGTTTTCCTTAAAAGGAGGATTATCTACATGGCAGAAAAAGTACTCAAAGTTGGTATGGACCGCGAAGACGGCTTCCTCTATTACATTGACAAAGACGGCGACATCGCCCGCGTGCAAATGGCCAGAGGCGGCAAAAAAGGCGGCAAACCGAAAAAAGTAGAAAAATGCGGTATCAAGAAAGAAAAAGGATATCTCTACTTCTTGGATAAGAAGGGCGATATTTCCAGAGCCAAAATGGTAAACGCTAAATAAACAAAAGGATTTAGAACACCCCGCGGGAGCGCGGGGTGTTTTGTTCCCTCAAAACAAAACGCCGTTTTCTTTTTTGGCGCTGTGGCTAACCGCCCGGCGCCTGGGCGCAACTCCGCATTGTACGACATCACGCCACGCTGCTGCGGTTTGCGCCCCTTTTTGGGGCCCGCTTTTGGCGGGCTTGATTTTTGTTCAAACGCGCCTACACTAATAATATCCGACGTACCCGGAGGCGTCATCAAATAATCCCTCATTTTTCAAACGGCTTATCGCCCTTATTAAAGGCAGCGTGTAATGAAGCCCTCATCATGCGCCCAGCCAAACGCCCCGCCCCTTATGACCGCAGCCTGCGGTCCGCCGGCCGGCGGGACCAGCCCCAACAGAGCAAACGTTTGTTCCGCCTCTAAAAAGAAACGGAATACTTTTTATAAACCATTCCCCGTACGCGCGGGCGCGCGGGTTTCATTGACAGGGGAACCGATTAATGGTTTAATAACTCTACGGGGGATTCTCTCGTAAAAGACTTGTACGGAGGAATTATGGATATTAAAATTACGGCCAAAAATATAAAACTGACTCCGGCCATTAAAGAATTTATCAACACGCGCGTGGGAAAAGTGGAAAACTTTTTTGACAATATCGTTTCCGCCCAGGTGCTCATCTCGGTAGAAAAGAAAATCAACCAGCGCGCCGAAATTATTTTGCACACCGGTGCCAAAACCACCATCAGCGCCAGCGCCGTGGAAAGCAACTTGTACAAAGCCATCGACGCCGCGGCCGTGAAAGCCGAAGCACAGGCCAAAAAAATCAAAAACAAAGCCAAAGCGCGCAAAGTAAGCAAGAAATCCGTCAAAGAAGCCGACATCAACCCGTTTGCCGAACACGTGCTCTTGCCGCAGAACGACGTGAAATTTTCCGTCATCAAACAAGTGGAAGTCTCTCCCATGAACCCGGAAGACGCCGCTTACGAAATGGAACGCCTGGGATATTCCTTCTGGATGTTCCTGGACGAAGACTCCAAGCAAATCAACTTGATTTTCAAACGCTTGGACGGCACCTACGGCTTGATTAAGCCTATTAAAAAGAAATAAGCCGTACGGGGGCGGACTTGGAATTCAATAAATCCATTACCGTAGCAGAACTGCTCCAGGTTAAACGTCTTAACCTGGAGCTGGTCTGCGGGAAAAGATACATTCACCGCGAAATTACGCTGGGCAGCGTCAACCGCCCCGGCCTGGCGTTGTGCGGTCATTTGGACAGTTTCCGCGCCAATTCCGTGCAGGTTTTCGGCCGCGGGGAACACGCGTTTTGCGTCAAGGAAAACAAAACGCGTCTGCGCGCCAATGTAGAAAAAATGCTTTGCGAAGGCAAGGTGCCGTGCGTGATTATGGCGGCCGGGCTGGACCCGCTGCCCGCTATTCGCAAGGCGTGCCTAAGCTCGGATGTGCCCGTCTTGAAAACCGATATGGAATCTTCCGCTTTTGTGGCGGAATTTACGCGGTTTTTGGACGAAAAATTATCCCCCGTCACCCACATGCACGGCGTGCTGGTGGACGTAAGCGGAACGGGGGTGTTGATCCGCGGGGACGCGGGCATCGGCAAAAGCGAATGCGCGCTGGAACTCATCAAACGCGGCCATATTTTAGTGGCCGACGATGTGGTGGAAGTACAAAAAAGGTTTGGCCGTTTTCTGGTCGGCTCCTGCCCCACCATGCTCAAACATTATATGGAAGTGCGCGGCCTGGGTATTTTGGACGTGCCGCTCTTGTTTGGGGTAGGCTCTACGCTAGACGAAACCAACATTGATATGGAAGTGGTGCTCACTTCCCCCAACAAACAGCCGCTGGACAGGCTGGGAGTGGAGCAGAAAACGACTAATATCCTGGGGATAGAAATTCCTTCGTTGGGTTTGCCCGTTACACCGGGGCGCAACCTGGCGGTGCTGATTGAAGTGGCTTCTTTGAACCAACAACTCAAAAGCCAAGGGATTTTTTCCGCCAAGGAATTTAGCCAAAAAATTTTGGATAAGATGAAAAAGGGGACCAATGGCAGACAATAAACGCCGCATTTTTATCGTTACCGGCCTAAGCGGAGCCGGCAAATCCCAGGCGCTGAAAATTTTTGGCGACTTTGGGTTTTATTGCGTGGACAACTTGCCCTTGGCGCTGTTCAAAAACTTTACCGATTACGTAAAACAAAACGGCGAACGCAAGGACATTGCCTTGGGAATTGACGTGCGCGAAGGCGGCCGCTTGCGCGATATGCCCAAAATTCTGAACTCCATGGTGCAGGACGATTTTGTGGTAAAGGTGATTTTTTTGGACGCGTCGGAAGAATGTTTAATTCGGCGCTTTTCGGAAACAAAACACCGCCACCCCATTCACAAAAAGCTGGCCGCGGCCATCGCACACGAAAGAGAAGTGATGAGCCCCATTCGCACCATGGCCGACAAAGTGATTGATACGTCCGACTTAAAACTGGGCGAATTGAAAGAGAAACTTTCCGCTCTTATGGGCCTTACGCGTGAAGGCGATATGCAAATTTCCGTCGTTTCGTTCGGCTTCAAAAACGGAATTTTGAAAGACTGCGACATTGTAATGGACGTGCGCTTCCTGCCCAACCCGTACTACATTGCCGAACTGCGCGAAAAGACCGGGCTGGATAAAGACGTGCAGGACTATATCATGTCCTTTAAGGAAACGAAGGAGTTTGCCGAAAAATTTGCGGATTTGATTAAATATTTGATACCAAAATATATAAAGGAAGGGAAAAGCTACCTCACCATTGCCATGGGCTGCACCGGCGGTAAACACCGCAGCGTTTTTATGGCGCACGAACTTGCCCAACGGCTGGTGAAAGCAGGGCTTAACGCAACTGAATTTCACAGGGATATAGGACTTTAATTATGGTAAAAATCATTTTAGTAACGCATGGGCACTTGGCCCAGGAAATGCTGGAAACCGCAGCGCAGATCATCGGCAAACCGGCCGACGACGGCTTTGCCGCGTTTTCCGTAACGGCGGCCTCTTCGGTGGAAAAAGAAGCGGCCAAACTGCACGACTTGCTTAAAACCTGCGAAGAAGGGGCCGTTATCCTGACCGATATTTTCGGCGGCAGTGCCACCAACATTTCGCTCACGGCCAGCAAAGATTTGGCTAAATGCCACGTCATCACGGGGCTGAATTTAAGCATGTTGCTTACCGCCATCAACAGCCGCAAGAAACTTTCGGCCAAAGAATTGGCGGAAAAAATTGAAGCGGACGGCAAACGCGCCGTCATCAACGCGACGGAACTGTTAATTAAGGGGCTTTAATGCCGATTATTTTTGCACGGGTGGACGACCGCCTGATTCACGGCCAAATCGTACAGGCTTGGCTGCCGGAACTGAACGTGGATGAGATTTTGATTCCTTCCAGCAAAGAGAGAGAATCCTGCCTCAACCGCGGCCTTTTGCGGCTTAGCCTGCCCTACGAATATACGCTGACGATTCTGGATCCGCACGAATGTGTGCGGTATGCGGCACAGTCCAAACGGCGCATTTTCTTGCTGATGGGAGGATTGAAGGATTTTACCGACCTGATTAAGGACGGCCTGCAAATCAAATCCATCAACATTGGCGGCATGCACTTTAAGGAAGGCGCGCAAAAGCTGGACGAAAACGTGTTTTTGGACGCGGACGATAAGCGCTTTCTAAAATTAATCCGGGATTTGGGGATAACCATTGAAACCCGCGCCGTGCCCAATTCTCAATCCATATCCGTAAACGAGGCGATACAATGACACCCGAGATTTTTGCCCTATGCGTCTTTGCGGCATTGCTGGAGCTGGATACCACTTACGCGTTCCAGCTTACTTTTTCCCGCGGCATTATTGCCGCGCCGCTGATGGCGCTTATCACCGGCGACGTAATGGCCGGGATACAAGTTGGCGTATTTACGGAACTGCTGTTTGCAGACGTAAACCCCTTGGGCGGAATTTTGCCGCCGAGCGCGGTGGTCTGTTCGGCCGTGTCGCTTGCGATGCATGCGATGGGGATAGAGCTTTGTTTTGCGTTCTTTTTTGGCGTTGTGGGCGCAATTTTATTTTCGCTGGCGGAAAAGCTGGTGCGCAAGAACCGCTTTAAGTGGCTGATTTTTTGGGAACAAAAAATTATTAAAAAACCCTCCGCCGTAAACCGTGCGGTACTGTTGGCGTTGGGAACGTCGTTTTTAATGAATTTTATTTTAATTTTTGTTTTTGCCTGGGTATGCGGCCAGTTTATGCTGTGGCTGCTGCCTTTTATCCCCGCAAAGGCGTATTTGGCGTGCCGGTTTGCCTATCTGATCGTTCCGTGGATTGGATTGGCCACTTTGGTGCCCGCTTTTCGCCTTAAGGCAAGGTAATATATGAACTTTTCCACGCGGCTGAACATTTTTTTGCGTTCGTTCTTCCTGCAGACGGGTTGGAACTATATGAAATTCCAAAACCTGGGGCTGACGTTTGTGATGATGCCGTTTTTGAAAGAAGTGTATAGAGACGACAAAGACGCCCTCCCCTCCGTATTGCAGCGGTATTTAGAAATTTTTAACACGCAGCCCGTGATGGCGTCCTTCTGTTTTGGCGCGCTGGCCAAACAGGAAGAAGCCGTGGCTAAAGCCGAATCGCTGACGAAATTCAAAGAAAAAGTGACGGAATGGTCCAGCATTAAAAAAGGCCTTTCCATCACCACCGCTTCCATTGGGGACCGCCTGTTTTGGGGAACGCTTAAACCGCTGACGCTGCTGCTTGCGTTGCTGGCGTGGCTAATGCTGGGCGTGAACTTTTTTGAATTGGAGCTGCCGCAACATATTCCGCTGGCTTATGCCATAAGTGCGGGGGCGCTGGCCTTTTTTGCTTTTAATGCCGTTTCGCTGTTTGTGAAATGGCAAGGCATCAGAATCAGTTACGACGCGGACGAAAAATCCTGCTTTGGGCTGACGCGTTTTGACTGGAACAAAACCATTTACAACGCCAAACGTTTTGGTATTGTGTTGGCGGTGGGAATGATTTTGTTCGGTATTTACCATTATCTGAAAGATTTACAGGATATAGACGTGCACTTCGTGGCGAGAGCCATTGTGGTGCTGTTTTGCGTGATGATTAGTTTCGTCACCCGCAAACTCCGCATACCGAACATGTACTTATACTTGGCGGCGGTAGCAGTATTTAACATCGTCTGCTATCTATAAGGGGGATTTGTGATACAAGAAGACATAAAAATTACCAACCGTTTGGGCATACACGCCCGCCCCGCCGCGCTTATCGCGCAGACGGCGGCCGGCTTTGCGTGCGATATCCAGCTGACCAAAGACGGCGTAAACATCAATGCCAAAAGCATCATGGGGGTAATGATGCTGGCGGCGGAATTTGGTTCGCACATACGGTTGACCACGAACGGTTCCGATGAAAAGGAAGCGTTTGACGCTATCAAAAAACTGTTTGACGATAAATTTAATGAAGAATTCTGATAAGGAGCGAAGCATGTTGGTGTTAAAAGGCGTAGCCGCCAGCCCGGGCGTGGCTATCGGGCCGGCCGTGTTGCTGCCGGGCGAAAGTTTTGCCGTAACGCGGCAGTATGTGGAACCCGGAGAAGTAAAAGCCGAACTCCAAAAAATCCGCAACGCCATGCAAAAAACTTTGGCCGAGTTGGACGCGTGCGAACAAAAAGCGCTTTCCACGCTGGGGGCCGAATACGCCAACTTGATGTCCACCCACAAGCTGATTTTGCAGGATCCTTCGCTCAAAGATTCCGTATCCAAAAAAATCCGCACGGAACATCTTTCCGCACAAGCGGCTATTTTTATCACCTTGCAAGAACTCGCCGCCAGTTTTGACAAAATAGAAGACCCGTTTTTCAAAGAACGCCGCAACGATATTTTTGACGTCGGCAAGCGTTTGGTCAACAATTTGGAAGGGGATAAACGGGAATTTTTGGCCTCTATCACCAAACCTTCTTTGCTGGTGGCGCACAATTTGTATCCGTCCGACACGATAAACCTGCAGGAAAACCAAGTAATCGGCTTCTGTACGGACGTGGGCGGCAAAACCAGCCACACGGCCCTGCTGGCCCAAAGCCTCAATATCCCGGCCGTGGTGGGCCTTTCCACCGCGTCCAAAGACATTCAATCCGGCGATACGCTGATTATTGACGGCGAAAACGGCCTGTTAGTCATTAATCCGGACAAATACACCCTGGCCAATTACCGCAAAATCCAGCGCGAAATTAAAAAGACCGAAGCGCTCTTAAAAACCATTAACCACCTGCCGGTCATTACCGAGGACGGGCACGCCGTCAAACTGTTTGTAAACTATGACCCGCGCCCGGACAACAAAGAAAACAAACGTTTAATTACCGACGGTTTGGGCTTATTGCGCACCGAATTTTTGTTTATGAACACCCCCCAGCCGCCTACGGAAGAGGAACAATATCAGGTATATCTGGCCGTAGCCAAACGCTTTGATATGCGCCCCGTCACCATTCGCCTGGCGGACTTGGGGGCCGACAAACTGCCCGATTTTCCGCTGGATGAATTTGACCAAGACGAAAACCCTTTCATGGGCTGCCGCGGGATTCGGTTGTTCCTCAAAAACCCCGATTTAATGCACACCCAGCTGAGGGCTCTTATCCGCATGGCCTGCGAAGTGCCCGCACAGGTGAAAATCATGATTCCGATGGTGTCTTCCGTAGAAGAAGTACGCCACGTACGGGCCGCATTTGACCAAGTGCTTAAAGAATTTGAAGCCGAAGGCAAAAAGCCCGTCAACCGTGTGGGACTGGGCGCCATGATAGAAGTGCCGGCGGCCGCTATTGCCCTGGACGGAATGATTCATTTATTGGATTTCATTTCCATTGGCACTAATGACTTGATACAATATTTAATAGCGGTGGACCGCGTCAACCAAGAAGTTGCCCATATGTACGACCCCTGCCACCCGGCGGTGGGGCGCACCATTAACCAAATTATCCAAACCGCACACAAGCGCGGCAAGAAAGTAAGCATCTGCGGCGAAATCGCTTCCGATGGCAAGCTGTTGCCGCTTTTGCTGGGGTTGGACGTGGACGCGCTGTCCGTCACGCCGCGCATGTATTTGCGCGTGAAGAACAATATCCGCAATTTGAATTTTGAAACTTGTTCCGATTTGGCCCAAGCGGCCCTATTAATGGGCAGCTCGGAAGAAATCCGGAACTTAATTGAGCAGAACGACAAAAATGAAGATTCGTAATTTTTCCATCGTGGCCCATATTGACCACGGCAAGACCACCCTTTCCGACCGTATTCTGGAAGACACCGGCACCGTACCCAAGCGCAAAATGCAGGCCCAGCTGTTAGACGGAATGGACCTGGAACGCGAACGCGGCATCACCATCAAAGCCAAAGCCGTGCGCATTGCGTACAAAGACTATATCTTGAACCTGATTGACACCCCCGGTCACGTGGACTTTTCCTACGAAGTGGCCCGCTCGCTGCGTGCCTGCGAAGGGGTGCTTTTGCTGGTGGACGCCTCCCAGGGCGTGGAAGCCCAAACGGTGGCGCATGCGCATTTGGCCCAGAGCCTGGGGCTGAAAATCATTCCCGTAATGAACAAGGTGGATTTGTCCCAGTCGGACGCGGACGCTTCGGAAGAACAATTGTGGGATATTTTGAAAGAGCCCGTAGAAGCCGAACGCGTCAGCGCCAAAACGGGCATGGGCATTGAGCACTTGCTGGACCGTATCATCTCCGATATCCCCGCCCCGCAAGGCGACCCCAATGCGCCGCTTCGCGCGTTGATTTTTGATTCGTATTACGACCCCTTCCGCGGGGTTATCATGTATATCCGTATTGTAGACGGCAGTATTAAACCGGGGCAGGTGATTCAGTTCATGTCTTCCGGCGCCACTTACAAAACGGAAGAAATCGGCTTTATGACTCCCAAACAGCTGCACAAGGCACCGTCCCTTTCGGCCGGCGAAGTGGGCTATTTGGTGGCCGGCATTAAGGATATTCACCAGGTAAAAGTGGGCGACACCGTCACCCTGGCCGAACGCCCCGCCCAAGAGGCGCTGCCCGGCTACGCCGATGCCAAACCCGTAGTATTTGCCAGTATTTTCCCGGTGGAAACGACCGATTTCCCGCTTCTTAGAAAAGCGTTGGAAAAGCTGAACCTGTCGGACTCGTCCTTCCACTACCAGAGCGAAACTTCCAAGGCGCTGGGCTTTGGGTTCCGCTTGGGATTTATGGGGATTTTGCATATTGAAATTGTGAAAGAAAGGCTGGAGCGCGAGTTCAACCTATCCCTTATTGCCACCAGCCCCAACGTGGTGTATCACGTAAAATTCACCCCGCGCAAATCCCACCCGCAGGAACTGGCCGCCTTGCCGGACGCGCCGGACGATCCCGGTTACAAAATTATTGATAACCCGGCCAATTTCCCGCCCCATGGCGATATTATAGACATCAAAGAGCCCGTCATTCATATCACCATCGTCACCCCCGTGGAATTTATGGACGGAGTCATGACGCTTTTGAAAGAAAAACGCGGCACTTTTATGAATATGGACCATTTGTCCAACCAGCGTGTCATCATTAAGTACGAAATGCCGATGGGCGAAATGGTAATTGATTTCTACAACAAATTAAAATCCGTTTCCAAAGGCTATGCTTCTTTTGACTATGAAGTGGCCGGATTTAGAAGTTCGGACGTGGTGTTGATGGAAATCCTGCTGCACGGTTCCCCGGTGGACGCTCTTTCCGTCGTGGTGCATAAAGACAAAGCCCAAACCATGGGCCGCGCCCTGTGCGCCAAACTAAAAGAATTAATCGGACGCCAGCAGTTTGAAGTGGCCGTACAAGCGGCCGTCAACGGCAAAGTAATTGCCCGCGAAACCATTCCCGCCTTCCGCAAAGACGTTATTGCCAAGTGTTACGGGGGCGATATCACCCGTAAGCGCAAACTCTTGGAAAAACAGAAAGAAGGTAAAAAGAGAATGAAATCTATCGGCAGCCTCAACATTCCGCAGGAAGCGTTTGTGGCGATGCTGAAAATTGACGAAGAGTAACACTTCTGCCTTTCAAAGCCCCCGGTTTTATGCCGGGGGCTTTTTTATCCAACAAAAAGCCCACCAGGCAAGGCGGGCTTTACTAAATGGGCAGCTCGTTATTTGGTTTTGGTCACAAAATCAAACGTCTTGCATACCGAAGCACATTTTTCATGCGTGCCGGAACATTCTATAACGCCCGGCTTAACGGAATGATCCAGCCATACGCGGATTAAGCAGCCATTGGTGGCCCCGCTGGAACAATTTTTGCCGATTCCGCCCGCCACCAACCAGCCGGACGAGGTAGCACCAAACAGATTATCCAGACAGGTTCCGTTGGTATAATCTTCCTGCCCGACCGATGAATTAGAACGCAAGTTCCCCTTAGGAACGGTAATATCTAGCCGGCTCAAATCGTCCGAATAGGTACCGTTGGCCATATAGTATGACTCCTGGGCGTCCTTAATTCCTTTAATGAGCGGCCACATGCTGCTCATGCGGCTTTTCATCACAGCTCTTTCATACTGCGGCAACGCTACCGCCGCCAAAATGCCGATAATTAATACAACTACCAATAATTCAATTAATGTGAAACCTTTTTGTTTTTTATGCATAATTTCCTCTTGTTTTCCAAGATATTTACAATATATCAAAACACTTCAAATTCACTCAACTGCCGCCCGCATGGGATAACTTTATTTGCTAAAATAATACATATGATTCTAGAAGGACGCACGCTTGCCGCACAAATTCGCCAGTCCCTGCCTGCCAGGGCCGAGGCCGTTTGCCAAAAATTAGGCCGCCCCATCAAGCTGTGCGCCATCGGCTCCACCGAAGATTACGGGGCTTACGTATATCTTAAAAAAGAAGTGGAAGCCGCACAAAAGCTGGGAGTGGAAACCCAAATTTTTGAAGTGGACGCGCAAACCCCCGCCGAGCAATTTTTGAACTTGGTGCAAAAGCTGTCTTCCGACCCGAACACGGACGCCATTTTAATTCCGCGTCCGCTCCCACAGCATTTGGCCGCCACCGACTTTGCCGACCGCCTGGCCCCGCAAAAAGACATAGACGGCATGTCCAACATCAACATGGGCAATTTATTTTTATGCAAAACCTGGCCGGAAGTGCAGGCCTTAAAGGGCTTTGCCTCCTGTACGGCCATGGCGGTAATACGGCTGCTGGAATTTCATCAAGTTCCCCTGGAAGGAGCCGAAGCGGCAGTAATCGGCCGGTCCTGCAATGTAGGCCGCCCGCTGGCGCACTTGCTTACGTGCAAAAACGCCACCGTAAAAATCTGCCACACCAAAACCGATTTGCCCCGCGCCTTAAAAGAGGCCGACGTAATTTGCTCTGCCGCCGGGGCGCCGGGCCTCATTGATGCCCAATGGCTGCGCCGCGGTGCAACGCTGGTGGATATTTCCACCAACTGGCGGGAAAACCGCCTGTGCGGGGACGCCAATCCCGCCGAGTTGGAAAAATGCGGCATTTCCTATTCGCCCGTTCCGGGCGGAGTGGGGCCGGTAACGCTTGCAGTATTGCTGGAAAACATTATACTATCTGGTGAAAGGAAACTTAAGGAGAACAAATGAAAATATTTCCCGCTCTCTTGGCCGGTGTTTTGTGCGCGGGCCTGTTGACCGCTTGCAACACCAACGAAAAAAGAAAAGAAAAATATAACCGCAAAATCTATCTGACCGAGGAAGACTATATGGAAGACCTTTCCCGGGAAGCCGTGCGCGAACGGCGCGAAACGCCGCCGAACGTGGAATCGGAATATATTTTTAATGTTGGCCCCGAAGAAGAAAAGACCATTTATTTCTTTGACGAACGCCAGCAGCCCAAAGTGCCGGGCCAGCCCAGCGAAGCCGATTATAAGAAAGAAAAACGCCTCTGGAAAAAGCCCAAACGCTATACGCCTGAGGAATACTACGGTATGCAGGGCGGCGGCGAAGCCGACGCGGGAGCGGACGCTTCGGGTTCTTCCGAAGAGGTTTACTCCGGTTACGATTATTAATTTGCCTGCTGCAAAAAACCCCGCCGAAAGGCGGGGTTTTTTATGCCTGGGAAACAAATAAATCTATATGGTCCGTAAAAATTCCGTCAGCACCCTGCCGCTGGAGCTGCTGGGCAAGGGGTTTTTCGTTAACCGTATACAAATATACTTTTAGGCCGTTGTCATGGCATATGCGGGCGATTTCGGGCGTAAAACGCGTGTGATTAAGGTGTACGCTTTCTGCTTTTAGCGCAAGGGCTTCAGAAACGTCAAACACGCGCGTTAATTGCCCAATACGCGCGTTTTTGGACAGTTCACGAACCCGAACAAGGGTATCATAATCAAAGCTGGAAAACAGCGTTTTGGCTAAAATAGCCGGGTTATACGCCGCCAACTCCGCCAATAGTTTCTGCTCTATGCCGGGGTAGCGGTTGCCGTCATTTTTTATTTCTACATTGAGAATCTGTAAATCTTTTTCCACCAAGGGAAGCACGTCCTGCAGCTGAGGCACAAAAACGGGGCTCCCGTCAAACGGGTTGGCCAGCGGATAATTTTTAAGCTGAGCCAAGGATACGTTTTTGATTTCCACGGCCGCACCGGCGGTGGACGAAAGATCGTAATCGTGGTGGACGGTTAAAAAACCGTCTTGCGTGAGGTGCACGTCCAATTCGTAGCACCGCGCCCCCAGTTGGCGGGCGCGTGCAAAAGCCGGCAGCGTGTTCTGAACCCGCTGGCCGGAAGCCCCGCGGTGTGCAAAGTAAATCATACTTTCAGTGTAAAAAATAACGCCGCGTCTGGCAAGCGGACGCGGCGGTAAAAATGTATTTCATTTTATTTCAGCTCGGAAGTGCAATGCGGGCAGCGCACGGCCGCAAGCGGTATATCCGTACAGCAAAAGGGGCATTTTTTAACGGCAGGGGCTTCGGCCTTTTTGCGGCGGTTTAATTTGTTAATAAACTGTATCAGTACAAAAATACACGCCGCCACAATCAAAAAACTAATGACCGCATTGAGAAAGTTGCCAATGTTAATGGTGGTGGCGCCGGCCGCCTGCGCCGCCGAGAGAGAGGCATACGGCCCCACATCCTGCGTGCCGCGTTTTAAGACAATAAACCAGTTGGAAAAATCTACCTTCCCCATTAAAAGCCCCACCGGCGGCATCATAACATCGGCCACCATGGAGTTGACGATTTTGGTAAACGCACCGCCAATAATAATACCCACCGCCATATCCAGCACGTTCCCGCGCATAACAAACTGTTTGAACTCGTTAAAAATATGTTTGAACATGGGCTTTCTCCCGTTATTTCACCAATTTTACCGCTTTTAACAGCGGGGTATATAAGTCGTCTTGGGGCGGATATTTGATTTCGGACGGATTGGTCCGGTCCACAAATTCCACCGGGGCGTTTTGCACCAGGCACAGCGGGCACTGCTCGTCCGCTTCCCCCATGGTAAGGGCGCAGGCGGCCGCCAGCGAATCGGCCATGTTTACCAGCGTAACGCTTAATTTTTTGCCAAAAATATCCGGTCTGCCGCGCAAATCCTTCACCCCGCAAAAGCCGCTATAGGCCACTGCGGCACCGATAATGCCCGCGCGAAGAGGCAAAATCATACTATCGGTAATAATAATTCCCAAATCTTTTACGCCCCAGCTTTTTTTCAACGCCTTGCGCAGTTCTTCGGCGCAGGCATAGCAATCCTGCGGCAAAAGCAACAGCTTCCCCTGCGCGTTGGATTCGTCTATCCCGGCATTGGTCATAATCATGCCGCTTTTAATCGTCAGCCAGGCAAGCGGCGTCTGCAGGGCGGCTTCGCTTTCTTGGCGGATAAGGTTTTCTTTTTGTTCGCGGCTTTCGTACGGCACGCTCAACCCTTTCCACAAACAAACCAGTTTGGAAGAAATGGTCAGCACCGTCTTTTCCGAAACGGACGGAATATGCCGCACCACAAAAGCAGGCAAATTTTGCCGCTCTTCAAAAATACTCGTATGAATAGGGGTAATGTTCATAAATCGTCAAAAGGCTCCACAAAACTGCAAAAAACTTCGTTCGCCAAAAACATGCCTTCAAAAGATAATTTTACTTTTTTGCCGTCCTTTTCCAACAGACCATTAGAAATATGTTTTTGAATTTCCCGCCCAAAGAACGCCTCCTGTTTGGGGGTCAGTTCCAGGCCGTCTAATTTGCGCAGGCCCAGCATGAGGGTTTCCCCCTCGTGGGCTTTGCCCGTGAGCGATTCGGAAAAGACGGACGGGTCTTTCCCCTCCTGCATACGGCGGATATATTCCTGCAGGTCCGGGGTGTTTTGTTTGCGCACGCCGCACAAGTAGGAAGCCGCCGCACTGCCCAGGCCCACATAATCGCCATTATCCCAATAATGCGTGTTATGCAAGGCTTCCCGCCCGGGAAGCGCAAAGTTGGAAATTTCGTAATGATGATATCCCCGGGCCAGCAACCGCTTATGCGTTTCTTCCAGCATGCGGCGCATGAGCAGTTGGTCGCACACGATACCCCGTTCAAAAAAAGGAGTGCCTTCTTCTATCTGCAAACCATACACGGAAATATGTTCCGGGCGAAGCTCCGCCAAGCGGAGTAAACCGTCCAAAAAACTTTCCAGCCGCTGTCCGGGCAAGCCGGCAATTAAATCCACGTTTATGTTTTCAAACCCGCCTTCCCGCGCGGCCTGATAGGCGTTTAGAAAAGCGTCCACATTGTGCACGCGCCCCAGCGTGCGCAGTTCGTCATCATGAAAGCTCTGCAGGCCCAGGCTCAAGCGGTTAAAACCCGCCTGGCGCAGCACGGCTATTTTTTCGGGCGTTAAACTTTCCGGATTGGCCTCCAGTGTACTTTCCGCAAAGGCGGAAATCGGGCCAAAATGCGTTTTAATTAGTTGGCACAGGCGGCGCAGTTCGTCCGCCCCCAGCAGGCTGGGTGTCCCTCCGCCCACATACAGAGTGTCAAAGGTTTTAACCGGCGAAAGGGAGGCCTCTTTTTCCAAAGCGGCCAGGTACGCGGGAATAAATTTCTTCCGCCCCGCAAACGAAGCAAAATCGCAATAATTACACTTTTGTTTGCAGAACGGGAGATGTATGTACAAACAGGTTTTCATTACTTTTTATGCTCGGCTTCGTAGTTCAAAAAAGCGAAAATGAACGGGTCCAAATCGCCGTCCATGACGGCATTGATTTGAGACGTTTCATACCCGCTCCGTAAATCTTTCACCAGCTGGTACGGCATAAACACATAGGAGCGGATTTGGTGCCCCCAGGCAATTTCGCCTTTTTGCCCGTAACGCTTTTCGGCTTCGCTGCGTTTTTTGTCCATTTCCATTTCGTACAAGCGGGCTTTAAGCATTTTCATGGCCGTTTGGCGGTTCTGCAATTGGCTGCGCTCTATGCGGCAGGAAACCACAATGCCCGTGGGAATGTGCAACAGGCGCACGGCTGATTCCACTTTGTTGACGTTTTGGCCGCCGTGGCCGCCCGCGCGGGAAGTTTCCAGCTGGATATCTTTTTCAGGGATTTCAATATTAATATCTTCGTCAATATCAGGCAACACATCACACGAAGCAAAAGAAGTATGGCGGCGGGCGTTAGCGTCAAAAGGAGATACGCGCACCAAACGATGCACCCCGTTTTCGCCTTTTAAGTAGCCATATGCATACGGGCCTTCCACCATGGCGCTAAGGGTTTTAATGCCGGCTTCGTCCCCGGGCTGAGCGTCCAGCACCGAGAACTTAAACCCATGCTGTTCCGCCCAACGCGTGTACATGCGCACCAACATTTGGGCCCAATCGCACGATTCCGTGCCGCCGGCTCCCGCGTGAATGGTTAAAATGGCGTTTAATTTGTCGTTCGGATCCGAAAGACGGATTTCGCCTTCTTTTTTGGAGATTTGTTTTTCGGTTTCCTGCAGCGATTCGTTAAGAGCAGAAAGTTCATTTTGATCCTGCATTTCTTTGCACAGTTCAAATAAAGCGCGGTCGTCCTCCATTTTTTTAAGCAACGACTGAAACGTTTCAATGGAGTTTTTCAAAAAATCAATTTGGCGGCTAACGTCTTTGGCTTTTTTAGTATCGTTCCAAAATGAAGGATCGGCCGATTCTTCCTGCAAAGCGGCCAATTCTTTTTGCTTGCCGGCAATATCGTCTATGGACTCTATTTTCGCCACACGGGCGGATAATTCTTCTATTTTTTGTTCTACGTCCTTAAATTCAATGTTGTTATTCATAAGTAAAAACCATCGTGGAAATCAGCAGCGTAAAATAAAACGCCGCGCAAAGCCAAGCGAACCAATCGCCCCATTGCGTATAGAAATTGCGGTGGTCCCCCATGGGAAGCGGCACCGAAGCGCGCAGCACTTCGCGCGTGAAAAGAGCGCTTTGCCGTTCTATGCGCCCAAAAGGATCTATCACCGCCGAAATGCCGGTATTGGCCGCGCGCAGCACGGGGCGGCCCGTTTCCACCGCGCGCAAGACGTTTACCGCCAAATGCTGATGCGGGGCGGCCGTATTAAAAAACCAAGCGTCGTTTGTAACGTTTACAAACAATTTGGCCCCCAGCCGATTTTGCCCCAGCCACAGCTGCGGATAAATGGATTCGTAGCAAATAGTTTCCCCCACCAACACGCCCCCCATATCAAGCGGCTTCTGCCCGCGCGGACCGGGGGTAAACGTCCCCAGTTCGCCAAGTACGGACACATCTTTGAACGCGGAGCGCACCAGGCTTTCCAACGGGATATATTCGCCAAACGGAACCAATTTCATTTTGCGGTAGCTTTGCAATTCGTCGCGGTTGGGCGTCATCAAGTAGGCGCCCACGTATTGTTTGCCGTCTTCTTCCACGTTGGACCCGATAAATTGATACGCCCCCGTGCGGGTGGCTATATCTTCAAACAAATTCAAATATTTTTCTTCCGTCAAGCTGCCCGGCACGGCGCTTTCCGGCCATACGCTTAACATCACGTTCTGCCCTTCCAGCGAGTTGCCCATTTCGGACAGGGTAGAAACGATTTCTTCTTCGTATTCGGGGCTCCATTTTTTGTACTGGTCTATATTGGGCTGAATAAGCGCCGCAGACAAGCGAAGCAAGGGCTGATGGCGCCCGGCCGCGTCTTCCGGCCGCTGAGGCAAAGAATAATGCCCAAAAATGTACAACCCCAAAAATACCGCCGCCGCCCAACACATATGTTTTACGCCGTCTTTTACGCCATGCGTGGCAAACGCCCAGCCCAATGCGGCCCCCGTAAAAGCCACCGCAAAACTAACGCCGTACACCCCCGTATAAGCGGCTATCTGCAGCATTTCCGGCGCGTTCCATTGAGTATATCCCAACATTACCCACGGGAACCCCAATCCATAAAAAGCCAACGTTTGGTGCAGCCATTCCAAGGCTACCCAGCCGCTGGCCGCCAGCAGCGGGAAAAAGCCCCCCGTCTTGCGCAAAAAATAACAGCTTCCGCCAAACAACGCAAACTGTACCGCTAACAACCCGCTAAGCCCCAACCAAGCCGCCAGCGACAGCCCCTGCGAAAGCCCCCCGCCGTGCAGGCACGTATAATAAATCCAATAAAAAATACCCGCCAGTCCCAAGAAGGCCGTCAGCCACCCGTAGAAAAAAGAGGACCAAAACCCCTTGGTTTTGGTCACTCCCCAAATAAACGGCGCCAACGCAAACCAGGCCAATTCGTGACGGGACACCCCCGGATAGCTTTGATACATCAGCCACCCCGACGCTAGCGCACAAACCAGCAAAAAGAACCACCGCCCCAGGTCGGCCGCGCGGGCCTTAAGCCAAAGGGTAAAGTTTTTTTTCTCTTTCCGGGCATCTTGCTCGGTGATGGTTTCTCGGAACGGGCGCATCATTTTTAATAGGCAATTTTACAAACGTTTTCCATACAGACCGCCTGGGCAGACGGGCTGCATTCGCGTTCCGTGGAAGGAAGCCCTTCCGGGCACGCTTTAGCCACCAGGTTGGACTGCATCTTATTGAAATCCAACGTATACGCCGCGTTAATAGCCGTTACGCCCTGCGGCCCAACCAAACAGCCGCACGGGTCTTTATCCACGATAATGCAGTCTTCATTTACCGTACAGCTAATCAGGCGGCGCATTTTGGCCTGCGCGGCAGACTCTTCGGCCGCTTTTTTCTGCTGGACTTCTTTAGCCGCCATTTGGGCTTTATCCAAATAGGGCATGGTCACTTCAATCGGGTTATCCTTGCTTAAGAATACCGGAATCAGCCCCAGCGCCCCCAACGCACAGCATAAAAGGAGGATTTCTCTTATTCTAAATTTCATAAGTTGGCTCCGCAGCATTTTTTATATTTTTTGCCGCTTCCGCACGGGCACGGGTCGTTGCGCCCGATGTGTTTGGAAATCGGGGCGGACTGCTGGTCCGGGTTTTTGGCGGCGGCCGCCTGAGCACGCTCGGCCGCGGTGCGGCGGGGCGGCAGCTGCAGGCGGAAGATGTAGCTAACCATTAAATCTCTGACGCGGTTGAGCATGGAAGAATAGAGCTTGTACGATTCTTTCTGATACTCAATCAGCGGGTCCTTTTGCGCGTATCCGCGCAGGCTGACGCTGTTTTGCAGTTGGTCCAGCTCGTAAAGATTTTGCTTCCACGCATTATCAATAATCTGCAACAAAAGCATGCGTTCAATTTCCGAGAAGTTAATCCCCTGTTCGGTGAAATACAGCACGCGCGCATGGTACAAATCTTTCACCTGGGCCATGATTTCGTCCACCAGTTGGTCATGCGATTTGCGGCCCACATTTTCGGCCGTAAAATGGAAATCCACCGGGAAAAAGTTGCGCAGGCTGACGTTTAAGGCCTCAAAATCACTGCGCTGCGGGTGCGAAGGATGATAATACTGTTCCACCAATTCGTCCACGATTTCTTCCATCATCTGCATGGATTTTTCGGTCATGTTTTCGCCGTCCAAAATGGCGTTGCGCAACCCGTAGATGGCGGTGCGCTGTTGGTTCATCACTTTGTCGTAGTCCAACAGCTGTTTGCGGATATCAAAGTTCCGCCCTTCCACCATGCGCTGAGCGCCTTCAATTTGGCGCGTCATCAAGCGCGATTCTATGGCTTCGCCTTCTTTCATGCCCATGGTGCTTAAGATAGAAGCAATCTTGGTCGTGTTGGCAAACAGACGCATTAATTCGTCGTCCAACGAAATATAGAAACGGGAACAGCCCGGATCCCCTTGGCGGGCACAGCGGCCGCGCAGCTGGTTATCAATACGGCGCGACTCATGGCGTTCACTGCCGATAACGTGCAAGCCGCCCAAAGCCACGACCTGTTTTTGTTCTTCGGGGTCCGCCGGGTTTCCGCCCAGCACAATGTCGGTACCGCGGCCGGCCATGTTGGTAGCGATAGTTACCGCGCCTTTGCGGCCCGCCTGGCTGATGATTTGCGCTTCCATTTCGTGATATTTGGCGTTGAGCACTTTGTGCGGAATGCCTTTGGCACGCAGCATATGGCTGAGCTTTTCGGATTTTTCAATAGAGCGCGTACCCACCAGTACGGGGGCGCCTTGCTTCCACAAGGTTTCCACTTCGTCTACAATCGCGGCGAATTTTTCCCGTTCGGACAAGTACACCAAATCCGGATAGTCCACCCGTTTGGAAGGCCGGTTGGGGCGAATTTCCACGACGTCCAACTTGTAAATTTGCCAGAATTCGTTGGCTTCGGTCATGGCGGTACCCGTCATACCGGACAGTTTTTTGTAGAGCTTAAAGAAGTTCTGGAAAGTAATGGTGGCCAAGGTCTGGTTTTCTTCTTTAATTTGCAAGCCTTCTTTGGCCTCCACCGCTTGGTGCAAGCCGTCGCTCCAGCGGCGGCCGGGCATTAAGCGGCCGGTAAATTCGTCCACAATAATTACTTCGCCGTCTTTAACCACATAATCCACGTCCCGTTCGTACAAATGGTGCGCGCGCAGGGCTTGGTTGATGTGGTGCACCCATTCGGATTCCACATCATTATACAGGTTCGGCACGTTCAGGAATTTTTCGGCCTTGGCTATACCCGTATCGGTCAGCGTAGCGGTGTGGGCTTTTTCGTCAATAATAGCGTCTACGCCTTCGTCCAAATTCAAACCTTCGTATTTGGCTTTTACTTCGTCTTTTTCCGTAATCAAACGCACTTTAAGCGAAGGAATAAGGCGGTTGACGATATAGTATTTATCGGTGCTTTGTTCGGACGGACCGGAAATAATAAGCGGGGTGCGGGCCTCGTCAATTAAAATGGAGTCTACTTCGTCCACAATACAATAGTTCAGCGGGCGGAGTACGCGGTCCTGGCGGTTAATTACCATGTTGTCGCGCAAGTAGTCAAAGCCCAGTTCGTTATTGGTTACGTAGGTGATGTCTTTGGCGTACATTTCGCGGCGTTCGGCATTGTCCATATCGTGGTTGATGTATCCCACGCTAAGGCCTAAAAATTCGTGAATGGGGCCCATCCATTGGCGGTCGCGGCGGGCCAGGTAGTCGTTTACGGTAACCACGTGCACGCCTTTGCCCGTAAGTGCATTTAAGTACGAAGGCAGCACCGCCACCAACGTTTTACCTTCACCGGTGCCCATTTCGGCAATTTTGCCTTGATGCAGCACAATACCGCCCAGCATCTGCACGTCATACGGGCGCAGCCCGATTACGCGCTGGGCCGCCAAACGCACCACGGCAAAAGCTTCCGGCAACAGCTGATCCAGCGTTTCGCCTTTGGATAAGCGTTCTTTGAACTCCTGCGTTTTGGCTTTTAATTGGTCGTCGGTGAGTTTTTCAAACTCGGCGGTAAATTTGTTGGCGTCGTCTACGTAGTGTTGGATTTTTTTCAGGTCGCGTTCGCTTTTGGTTCCAAAAATTTTGTCAATTACAGTTTTAATCATATCAATATGTTCCTCTTTAGGTAAGTTTGGCAATACAAGCAATACATGCTCCGGGGCGGAGCGGGAACATATGGTTATTTGGCGACCGGCTTTTTGTTTTTAGTTTTGATTTGCAAATTGTCCGCCTGGGCGGCTTCTTCAAAAACGCTTTGCGCACGGGATTCTATGGCGGCCTGCAACTGGGCGGCAAGCTGCTGATTGGTTTGGGCAATATACGCGTCCGTTGCGGCCAGGATTTGATCCCCGGGGTTCTGCTGCAAGGCCTTATATTGCTTTTTCAGCTCGGCGATTTTGCGTTTAAGCTCAGCCTCGCGGGCGGAGCGTTCTTCTTTGGAAAGGGTTTTGTCTTTGCGAAGTTGTTTCAGTTTGGCTTCGCATTCTTCTATTTCGTAGCCGCGCAGGTGCACGGTAACGGCCCAAATGCGCTGAAAAATGGGCAGAAGCTCTTGGCGAAAGTGCGTTTGAACGGCGGCAAGATTTCCGCCGCCCATCTGCGAATACACAAAAGCTTGTTCGTAAGATAAAGTAAGCGCTTTTAAGCGGATAGAATCGTCAAAATTGCGTACGGCAGCAATCAGTTCGTAGCGGTTTTCGTCGGTACGGGGTTCCTGGTAAGAAGAAACAAAGCTTTCCAAAATGGAATTGTAGTCCACATTTTGTTGGGCTTTTTCCAACACGGCGGGGTTATACTTGGCAAAAATTTCCCACACCGTTTCAGGCGTATAGACAGGGCTGTCCGCCTGGGCATACAGCGCCGGGGACATGGCCAATACCGCTAAAATAAATAGGCTTTTCTTCATGACGTATTCCTTATATCCTTTTCCTTATTGTGCTATTTCTTCGGGCGATAGTCAAGCCCTGCTTAAGCAAAGTTCCCTATTAAAAAGGCATAAAAAAACCCGGAACGGTCTTGTCCGTCCCGGGTAATAAAAGCGATAATTAGCGAGCCGCCGTGCGGAAGAAGTTCCCTTTCACGTTGCGGGCCAACTGCACACGGCCGAGCGTTTTGTCCGCCGCGACGATGATGTGCTTATCATTCGGTTTAATCATGCCGTCGGCAGAACCGAAGATGTCGCCCTGTTTCACCACGCCCAGCTGGCCGTGGTTATTGATTTGAACTTCCAGTTTCAGCGAGCCGTCCAAGCTGGCGGTGAGCAAATCCTCTTCGCCCATGGAGAATTCCAACGGGAACTTAGGATTGACCACGCGTTTGATGGCCACCGGCACATCGGCCTCGTTTTTAACGATGATGGCACAGGAATTATTGTCGGCTTCGGCCATGCGCGCCAAGCGCTCCGGCACGGTTACCGTGCCCGAGATGTTGAAACGTCCTTCGCTAACAGTGCGGGCCAAGCAGAACACACACGCGGCGACGCTGGCAACCGCAACAGCGGTTAAAATCTTTTTCATAATTATATTCTACCCTTTTCGGCCCAGGGTTGGCAAGCGGGCCGAATCCCCTACTACTTACAGTATATCCTTCGCTTTTTGTTTTTCAAGCCCCTCAGGGCAAAAAAAGGGAACCCTTACCACCCGGGTTCCCTTTTTATATACAAAGAGAACTTATTGTTTGAAGAAGCCCCACAGGTTGGCGTTGTACACCCAACCTTCGCATTTGCCTTCTTTGGAGTCTTCCGGATCGTCTACTACCTGGATCCAGCTGCCTTTTTTGGAAATATATTTGAACGGATAGCCTTTTTCCACGGTGCAGACAATGTCGGCATTAGAAGACGGGCTTTTGCGCACGTTCAAATCCACTTTGGCAGACATACCGCCATTGGGGCTGAGCAAGCTGGCGGAAATCCAACCGCTGTAGCCTTCAAAATCTTTCACGAGCACCCAGCTTTTGTCTTCATTGGTTTTCACCATGATGACCGGGGTGTATTTCCAGGCGTACCATTTGATGGCACATTTCGTTCCGGCGCAAGCGCGGATATTGGCTTTTTTGGCGTTTACGCTGGCATATTTCTGGGCAAAAACGGGCGCGCTGACGAGCAACATAAGCGTGCATAAAGCGATAATTTTCTTCATATACCTTCGTCTCCTCTGTAATGGTCCTAAAACTCTACCCCAAAAGTATAGCAATACTGGCCCAAACTTTGCAAGTTTTTTTACAAGCGCCAGCCAAACGGCCCGCCGCTAAAAAAGCTATAATAATAAAGAAGTTTATCCCTTTTTGGAGAATTTATGAAAGAACAAGTACAAGACGTAATCAACCAAATCCGCCCTATCCTCCAGGCCGACGGCGGCGATATTGAGCTGATCGGCGTGGACGAAAAGACCGGCATCGTGACCGTAGGCCTGCGCGGCCGCTGCGGCGGCTGCCCGCATGCGCAAATGACGCTGCAAGCCGTAGTGGAAAAGAAAATTAAAGAACTCGTGCCCGGCGTAACGGCGGTAGAACGCGTATAATATGCCCAAGGTGGATTTGCACACCCATTCCGATTTTTCGGACGGAACCTGCACGCCCGAGGAAGTGGTTTTAAGCGCTATCAAAACGGGAATCACCGTCTACGCGCTGACAGACCACGACACTACCGACGGCGTGCGGCGTGCCGAAGCCGTGTGCAAAGAACACCGCATTCTGTTCACCCCCGGGGTGGAAATCAGCACCCGGGACCACGACCACCTGCATTTTACCGGCTATAACCTGGATTTGGATAACCCCGAATTCCAGGCTTTTTTGGCCCAAAACCGCCAAAACCGCAAAGAACGTATCCGCAAAATTATCCATCAGCTGCAGGCGGCCGGTGTGGATTTGACGGAAGAAGATGTCTTCTCCCGCGCGCCCAACACCGTTTCGCGCGCCCACGTGGCCGACGCGCTGAAAGCCAAAAAGATCGTGGCCACCCGCCAGGAAGGCTTCCGCAAGTACCTGGTGCCCGGCCAGCCGGGATACGTCCCTTCCGCGGGCGTAACGGCGCTGGAAGCCATTGCCCACATCAAGCGGGCGGGCGGCATTGCCGTTATCGCTCACCCCGGAATCGTGGCCGAACACTGGAACTTCCCCGCCTGGACGGAAGCGGGCTTGGACGGTGTGGAAGTTTTCTATCCCGCCCACACCTTCACCATGCGCCAAGACTTGCTGGCCATTACCCGCAAATACGGGCTTATTGCCACCGGCGGGTCCGACTATCACGGGCCTCACGGCGGGCGCAACAGTACCCCCGGAATGCAAATTCCTCAGTCGCATTACGACAAACTCCTACGTAAATTATTTAACCGTTAACCATGCTTTTAAGACCTAAATTACTGACGCTTTTGCAAAACCGCCCCGAAGAATTTTCTTCCAGACGGATTTTGAAGGACCTCAGCGCCGGGCTGGTAGTAGCTTGTGTGGCACTGCCGCTTTCCATCGCGCTGGCCATTGCTTCGGGCGTAACGCCCGAAAAAGGCCTCATCACCGCCATTGTGGCGGGGTTTATCATTTCGCTCCTGGGCGGAAGCCGCGTGCAAATTGGCGGGCCGACAGGCGCGTTTGTGGTGATTGTGTACGGCATTATCCAGCAGTTTGGTATGGCGGGCCTGTTGACGGCTACGCTGCTGGCGGGGATTTTCCTGATGCTGATGGGGTTGCTCAAATTCGGCACGTTTATCAAGTTTATTCCCTACCCCGTCACCACCGGCTTTACCAGCGGTATTGCCGTGGTGCTTTTTTCTACTCAAATAAATGACTTCTTGGGCCTGGGGCTGACGGATATTCCCAGCGATTTTTTCGCCAAATGGAGCGTATATCTTCATCATCTGGACCTCATCAACCCCCAAACGCTGGCCGTAGGACTGCTGACGCTGGGGATTATTTTGTTTTGGCCTAAAAAATGGCGCGCTTTCCCGGGTTCTTTGGCGGCTTTGATTATTACCACGCTGTTGGTAAAAATCACCAAGTTGGACGTAGCCACCATTACTTCCACCTTTGGGCAGGTGGACGGCTCGCTGGTGATGCCGCATATGCCGGGCGAAATCTCTTGGGAAGTAATCCGCAAGCTCTTGCCCCCGGCGTTTACCATCGCTTTTTTGGCCGGTATTGAAAGCCTGCTTTCCGCAGTAGTGGCGGACGGCATGATCGGCAAAAAGCACCGCTCCAATATGGAGCTGGTAGCCACCGGCGCGGCCAACGTGGCTTCGGCCCTGTTTGGAGGCCTTCCGGCCACCGGCGCCATTGCCCGTACGGCGGCCAACATTGAAAACGGCGGACGCACGCCTATTGCCGGTATGGCGCATGCGGTGTTTTTGTTTATTATGATGGTGTGCCTGATGAAATATATTGGGCTTATTCCCATGACGTCGCTGGCGGCCATTTTGTTTTTAGTGGCCTACCGCATGAGCGGGTGGCGTTCGTTTACGGCGCTTTTTAAGGCGCCCGCAAGCGATATTGCCGTTTTGCTGACTACTTTTACGCTGACCGTGGTGGAAGATTTGGTGGTAGCCATTGAGTTTGGCATGGTGCTGGCGGCCGTGTTGTTTATGAAGCGCATGTCCGACGTATATCAAATCAAAAACGCGGACGACGACTTATTTGACGAAGTACGCAGCAAAGACGATATAGACACCAAAGTCATTGCCCGCCACGTTACCGTTTATGAAATCAACGGGCCCTTCTTCTTTGGAGCGGCCAATAAATTTTTGGACAGCTTGGAAAATCACAAAGACTGCAAAGTGTTGATTTTACGCATGCGCAGCGTGCCCGCCATTGACGCAACCGGCTTCCACGCGCTGGAACGCATTTACGACCGCTGCCAAAAAGACGGCGTACAGCTGATTTTGTCCCACGTGCAGAAACATGTGCTTAAGACACTGGAAAAATACGATTTCGTCCGCAAAATAGGGGAAGACCACATCTGCAAAAACATAGACGTTTCGCTCATGCGGGCCGAGTCTATTGTCAGCGGGCGCAAGCACTTTTTGGAATAAACCTCTTGTTCCTCATACGGGGGCCGAAAGGCCCCCTTTTTTATGGCCTAATTCTCTTCCACAAACCGCGTTTTGTTTTCCCCTCTATCCAAGGCCCTCTCATCTGACAACCCTGCCAAAACGGATTTTTGCCCACAAAAAAGCCCCGGCATTTGCCGGGGCTTAGTCAAATTATTATTTCTTACTGGGCCGGGGTCGCATCGTCCAGATTGGCGCCCGGGTTATTGTTATTGTTTTTGTTGCGTTTGAACAGGTTCTTCACGCCTTTCCACAAGCGGTTGGCTTCGTACTTCATGCCTTTAACCAAGGTGGAGTGAGACATCATGCCGGGGGTCAACACCAAGCTGGCGCCCAAGGCCGCACCCGCATAGAGCAGGGAGGCGGGGTCAAAACCGGTCATGGAGGCCAAGAAGCCCGCCGGGATAGCACCCAGACCGCCCAGAGCCATCGTCAAAGCCAAGATAGAGGACAATTCGCGGTTCTGTTTAGGATAGCGGTTCATGATGTAGTCATACATCTGGGTGAAGAAGTTACCCACCCCGAAGCTGGCCACAGCCGCACCGGTAACCATCTGGGCTACGCTGTCGCCCGCGGTGGCCATCACGCCCGTACCGATGGCGGATAACGCGGAGCACAAGATGTACATGCTGTCGGCGCTAATGCGGCGGCTGATCAGGTTGCCGCCCAAGCGGCCGGCAATCAGCGGCACGTACAGCGAGCAGGCGATTAAGAAGTTGGCAAATTCACCCTGCGAAATCAAGCCTTTCATCGTGCTGGAAAACGAGCTGGAGATTACGAACTCGTGAATGGTGGCCAGCGTCATGGCCGTAGCCAACGGGGTAACACCGGGGGCTTTGAGCATTTTGAGCATATTGCCGAAAGTGTTTTCCTGTATGGCCAAGGAAGATTTCACGTCAGCGGTAATGTCTTTGGCTTTGGCCGCGTCCATACCGTGGGTTTCCACCATTTGTTTTTCCAAATTTTCCAGCAGGCGCGCTTTTTCCTGTGCGTACAAGTCCGATTTCTTCTGGTTCGGGTTCAGTTTGATATCCGCGAACACCATCGCGTCCAAAGCGTCCTTAAACGCACGGGCCGCATCGTCAATTTGCGTAGAAGTCACTTTCCCTTGCACTTCGGCCAAGGCTTCAGCGCCGGAAGAAATGGTCTTTTGCAGGTTCTTTTGGCTCTGTTCCAAATTCTTGGCGGAATACGCGTCGCGCAATTTGGCACGATGCACTTTCCAGGCCACTACACCGCTGTACACCGCGTAAATCGGGAAGCTGATGGAGTAATCAATACCCAAGTCCGTACCGGTGGCCAACAGGATACCGTGGTTAATCAAGTACGGGGAGGCCAAGAAAGCCAGCGTACCTACGTTCTTATATACGAAGCTCAAGTTGTAGAGCACTACGTCCTTGAGGCTTACGTTGGATTTTTTGGTAAAGAATTCTTTCAAGCGCAGGCCCATTTGCGCAAAGCCTTGTTTTTCCTGCGAGGTAAATTCGGTTTCAGATTTTTTGATGGCTTCTTTGGCATCGTCCAAAATCACTTCCCCGCGGTTGGCGCGGATCAACATGTTGGACACCAACTGCTTCAAGATGCTAGAACCGCTCATCAAGAACAGCGCCGTAATGAACAGCCCTTTGGATACGGGGCCCAGCGTCAGCCCTTCCACGAACCCGTAGAAGCCGCCCGCGCTGGCCAATACACCCGCCGCGGAAGACATCGCCAGCGACAGCACCATCATTTTCTTTTCGCCGTATTTCTTTAAGATAGGCGTCAGCAGCGAGGCCAAGCCCGGCAAAATGTAGTTGATGGTGAACATCATGCTGTTGGCGGTGCCCACGTCCATATTCAAAGCGCCGTTTACCACCGGGCCCATCGTTTTACCCAAGCTGACGTTGGTCAGCGAGGCATCGCGCATAATCAAATCCGCGCGGTTCTGCGTGGGGTGGACGGATACGTTGAAAGGAGTGGGGCTGTAGCGCAGCACTTCCACGAAGTTAGAAATCTGGTTTTTCGGCAGGCGGACATAAAAGCCGCTCAAAGCGTACGGTTTTTCGGCGCCTTTCTTCAAGATGCCCAGCGCACCGTCTTCCATCACCACCACTTTGGCTTCGGGCGGGAAGTTTTTCTTCGGCAGTTCAATTTCCAGCGGCAATTCTTTGCCGGTTACGAAATCAAACGCGGCCACTTTGATGGATTTATACGCTACGTTCGGGTTGTTTTCCAATTTAAGGCTAAATTTTTCTACCCCGGCCGATTCCAGCAAGTCCGCCAGCGCACCTACTTGGTTGGACTGCAATCTCATATAGAAGTGCGCCATGCGCAGGGGTTCTTGTTCCTGGTTGCGCAATTCCGCCACGTAACCGTGCTTAAAGTCGGAATGAGCGGCAAAAGCAATGCGGTTATAGCCTTTCACGCGGAAGCGGTTGCTGATTTCCAGGTTGACGGGCAAGATGCGTTCCACGCCTTTTTCGTCGATCAACGTCAGTTTGAAACCTTTTTCGGACACGGGAACCAGGCCCGTTTCGTTGGCGCTGATTACTTCATCGGCAGAGGCGGGGAATTCCGGAGAGCGCAAATTGCTGAAAACTTCGTGAATTTCGGAATCGTCATGCAAGCCGGGCACTTCTTCCACGGCGGCATTTTCAGAGGCGGCCGGTACGGCAGGGGCTTTCTTGCCGAATTTGCCCCGCAGCCAGGCGGTAGCTTTTTGGAACATCTTGCCCATGGAGAAAACGGGCAAGCCGCTGTAAAGCACACCGGAATTATCGGAAGAACTCTTGGCTAAAAATTGGACCGTTTTTTGCTGCAGTTGGGTTTGCGCAGGAGCGGCGGCTTCGGCCGTTTGGACCGCCGTATTTTCACCGGTCAGCGCAATGGGAGAAACATTCAAATTGGCACCCGTCAGGGTCAATTCCGGCAGTTCTACGTCAAGCGCCGGTGCAGCGGCCACAGGTTTCGCCGCCACAGCCGCTTCAGCGGCAGCTTCTTTGGTACCCAAGGCCAACCAAGCTTCGGTGGCCTGGCGGGAAATGTCGGCGTTTAAGCCGTTGGGTTCACAGCCGGATCTTAAAAAGCTCTTGAGCCCGGTGGAAGCCGGGGCGGCCGCCGCGGAAGCCGTGTTGACGGTAATCTGTACCGGCAAGCCTTTTTCCGCCGCGATTTCCGCTACGCCCTGCCAGAAAGGGCCTTCGGCTTTGGTCAGCTGGGCCAGTTGCTGGAGTTGTTCATAAGCCCCTTGACGCAATAAACCGCGCGCGGCGATTACCGCGGCGGTGTCTTTGAATACGCTCTGAGAGGCTTGGTTATAAAAGGTGATTAAAGCTTCGGCATCGGCGCGGGTGCCCAACAACCCCAACGCACCGGCCGAGGCCAACGCGCTGTGCGCCTGCAACAGGGTTTGGTAAGAGGGGCTGGTTTTATCCGTAGCGGAGCGAATCAAACCCGCCAAGTTGCCTTTGGGCAATTTGGCAAACGCTTCGGAAGCTTTTTGCAAATCTTCCCGATAAAATTTAACGGCTTCTTCCAGCTGGGCTTTTTCGGCACCGCCTTTCAAAGCCACCGTAACAAATTCGTTGCGAAGCAATCCTTCGCGGTAAGCCGCGTTGGGATATTTCAAAATGCGGGTGGCAATGCCTTCAATTTGCCCCGCTTTTACAAACGCGCGAATATCTTTGCCGCTCACAGCCAACTGTTCTTGGATAGAGCGTTCTACGGCAGTATTAATGGGAGCATGGAGAACTTGCGGGAGAGAGGAATTGGGAACCGTAACGGTAGCAGGAAGATTGCGCACCCCACGAGAAAACCGGCTTGCCGCAGAAGACGCAGCCACACCTTCTTTAGCAACGCCACTCGCAACTTGTTTGCCAATGCTTGCGGGAAGTTGTTTGGCTCCAGAAACGGCAACACCTTTTACAACTTGGCGTCCGGCAGGAACGAGCTGCGCCAGCGACGGGGTTACGCTACTGACGAGAAGACTGATGCTTAACACGGCTGCTAGTATCTTTTTCATAAGTAGGCTCCTCTCTCTCTTAATTATGTGCTAAATATTTACAAAAAAATAGGGCCAAAAGACCTAGATAACTTAGGCTTTTGGCCCTATATAAAAATAGGTCCTGCATACACTGCAGGAATATTGTATAGGAAACGGCTTGTTGATTTCTGTAAATCTGAGAAGGGCGAACAGCTAAAAAAGGGAAAGCGGCAACGCTAGCTGCCGTTTGGGGCTTTAGCCGCCAAGGCAAGCGCTGGCACACCGATTGTTTGCTTGTTGCGCAGTACATTACAACTCCTTTTATCCTTCTCCACCCATATTTTAGTAAACTTGCCACCTGCCCAACAAGGGGACAAAGGGCCTATTTTATAAGTAGGCCTTTTAGATTATACCACGACGGAGCATAAAAAACACCCCGGCTAAAACCGGGGTGTTTTGAACATTTTTACGAAATCCGTTTAAGTTCTTTGGCCACGCAAGGCGGAACCAGCGGCGACAGATCCGCCCCGTAGGAAAAAGCCTCCCTCACCGCCGACGAGCTTAAGAAAGCATATTCCGCACGGCACGGAAGGAAAACCGTTTCCACTTCGGGATAGAATAACTTATTATAATGCGCGTTTAACATTTCGTGTTCCACGTCGGCCGCGCCGCGTATGCCGCGCACCAATACGCGCAAGTGATGTTTTTTTAGGTAGTCGGTCAGCAGGCGCTCCTCGCAATAGTCCACACGGATATTCGGCTCCTGCCGAAAAGTTTCCTGCAGCAAAGCCAGGCGGGTTTCTTTAGATAACAGCGGCCGTTTGTTGCCGTTATCCGTAAGCAGTACAAGCACCGAGCCAAACGCCGCCCGCGCACGAAACGCAATGTCCACATGTCCATTGGTGACGGGGTCAAAACTTCCTGCAAAAACAACCGGATTACTTGCCATGAGGGTCCCTCTCTTACGCGTACGGCTTCTATAGTGCTTCTATATTATGGTATCATAATTTTATGATAAAAAATCCGTTCCGGGAAGAAATTTATCTCGCACGCACGCACGCGCATAAGCCCGATTTGCGTGACGAATACTTCCGCGACCAAACCAAAATCATTCACTCCCTTCCGTTTAGACGCCTGAAACACAAAACCCAGGTGTTCTTTGCGCCCAATAACGACCATATCTGCACCCGTATAGAACATGTGCTTCACGTGGCCACCATTGCGGCCACCATTTGCCGCGGCTTAAATAAAAGCGGCAATTGGGCCCTGAGCGAAGACATGGCCTACGCGATTGGACTGGGGCACGATATCGGCCATGCGCCTTTCGGCCACGAAGGGGAACGCGCCATTGACGCGTGCGTACGCCCCAAACGCTTCTTGCATGAGCTTAACAGCTACCGCGTGGTGGAACATTTGGCCAACTATGGGGAAGGACTCAATTTGACGTTTGCCGTAAAGGACGGAATCATCTGTCACTGCGGGGAAGACTTTGCCAATAACCAACTCCGCCCCGCCGCCAAGCCAAATGACTTGGAAAAAATCACCGGCCGCACGCAAATGCCCTCCACGTATGAAGGCTGTATTGTGCGCCTGTCCGACAAAATTGCCTATCTGGGCCGCGATATTGAAGACGCCGTAAAAGCGGATTTAATCACCACCGCCGATATCCCGCAAAAAGTGCGCGAAGAAATCGGCTCGTCCAACGGCGAAATCATCAACACGCTGACGCTGGACCTGATTAACAACTCCAAAGACCGCGACTATATCGGCTTTTCGGACGATAAATTCGCCCTCCTTTCCCAGCTGCGCACATTTAACTACGAACGTATCTATCACAACGAACAAATGCGCCAACGCAAGGAAACCATAGACAAATGTATCAAAGATTTGTTTGATTATTTCCGCAATATCTTCCTCCGCTACGGCTTTGATTACGAAGCCTACGCCAAGGAAGGCAAACAAACGGCCCGCAGTTTTGCCAATTACATGAAGTCTATGAAAAAGGTCTACCGCGAAGACCCGGCCGAAATAGATACCATCATCGCCGATTATATTGCCGGCATGACGGACTCTTTCGCCCTGGGCGTAATGGAAGACGTAATTTTGCCCAACTCCATTAAATTCTTCAGCTAACGGAATTCTTCCCTTCCTTTTCCCCCGGGTTTACGGCCCGGGGTTTTATATATAAAAAGGAACACCTCCGGGGGGGACCGGAGGTGTGTGGGGGGGTATGAAAACGGACGGTTACAGATAAGAAGCGTTTTCGTTAAAGAACGCAACCACTTTATCCATACCGGGGGCGGAAGCATTGTCCCGCGCGGCTTGGGCGATGGTGCGCCCGCTGAAATCCTTGCTCATTTCCAACACGGCAGCCGCTTCGGTTTTGGCTACTTCGGCCACCAGGCCGCCTTTGTCCATTTTGGATTTGACGGTCATAATTTTTTCGTACAGTTCCGTGTACGGGAAAGCAATTCTAAAAGTATCGGCACGGCCGTAATTGATTTGCGCCTGCACCGGGGTTTCGCCCTGTTGGTTGCGCTGGTTCATCATCTGACGAATTTTAATTTTGTAATCGCTGGGATAAAACTTGCGCAGTACGCGGGCCAACGCCTGAAAGGTTTGCGCGTTGCGGGCCACGTGGAACACATTGTTCCCGTTTTTGCCGGTTCTAAGCAAGAACGAACCGGAGGCGGCTCTTTGTCCAAATTTCAAGATGGAATTGACGTCCCCGTTTTGCGCGGCGGTGAATACGGGCGTATCGCCAAATTCATTTTCTTTATTCAAATCGGCAGAGGAAATGGCACGCGTTAAATATTCGTGCACCAACTGTTGGCGGCGTTCTTGGCGCGCATCCGCATTCGGGGCGGCGTTGACCACGGAAACCATCAAACAGACCACTAAAATAAAAAGAATGTTTTTCATAATTACCTCTTACTTTAGTATCTCTTTTTGAGGCTTTTTTTACGAGGGTCTTTGGTCCTATTTCCAGGGGAATTTGGACCTATTTTTTTGTAGGCCCGTTATAACAACCTTCTTCATACAATCCGCTCATGAAGGACCCTTTATAAAATACTGCAAAAAACGGCCTCTTATTGAGGAGGCCGTTTTAACCCGGACAAAAAATTAAAATTCCAAGGATTCTCCATTCTCAGGAATTTTAACTTGAGACATTTTTTTACGTGTGATAAAATCCCGTAGTTGCTGCCTGGTTAGAGATAAGTGGCTTACTTCATCCATATGACTCGCAATCAAAACGGCACCGGGCGCATGCAGGGCGGTTTGCTCCACATCATTTGCATCCATAATTAAACGGTCCCCGCTAGCAACTCGTGCGGCGCAAGCATTCACGATTATAACCTCCGGCTGATAGGATTGTAGCGTTTGTTTTACTTCATCGCAAAAAATAGTGTCCCCCGCGACATAAAGCGTTTTTTCGCCAGGCGCTTTCAAAACGACTCCCATTGCGTCATACGGCAAGCCCTGCTGCCGGCATACCGGTTCAATTTTAGCTCTTTCTCCGTGTTGGCCAGGGGTTTTGTACAAGCTTACCTCGCCAATGGATAATCCTTCCGTGCCAAGAACCCGTACGCGGGTAAAACCCTGGGCTTCAATGTATTGTTTATCCGCCTCGGACTGAACTAAAAATTCAATATCCTTACGTAAAGCCTGTTGGGCATAGCTATCCCAGTGGTCCGGATGCACATGAGTTAAAATAACAGCATCCGCGAGCACGACTTCTTCCACAGGGAATGGCAAATTTGTATGTGGTTGACGAACTTCCGAATGAATTGCACCTTCAAACCCGGGCATATATTCTTTAGGCCCCAGCCAAGGGTCTATTAAAAATTTAATTCCCCCATATTCAATCCATAAGGTTGCATTGCGAATTTGAGTAATTTTCATAATACCCTCCTTGCCTTCATCATAGTTTTTTGGTATATTTTTAGCAAGAATGTACTTTTTTGTATAATACTTACTTTTTGTATAATAAGGGCTTTCAAACATATGAAAACAACGCAAACCAAAGAATATCAATGCCCGTTAGAAGCTACCATGGGTATCATCGGAGGCAAATATAAAGGGATTATTTTGGGTTACTTGATAGGGAGGACTCTTCGCTATAACGAATTGCAAAAACTGATTCCGCAAGCGACGCCCAAAATGCTCATTCAACAATTGAAAGAATTAGAAGCACATGGAATTATTACGAGAAAACTCTATCCGGTGGTTCCCCCCAAAACGGAATATTCGCTATCTCAACGAGGTAAAACTCTTACCCCTATCATCACCGCGCTTAATTTATGGGGTGTACAGTACCTAAAAGAAGAGAATATACCCTGTAAATATAATTTGGACAATTTGTCTCAAGAAGCCAAAGAGCTATTTAAGGAACTCCCGTGAGAAATGTCCCATTGAGGAAATTTTTCCAAATAAAAAACCCGGAACATTTTGTTCCGGGTTTCTAAATGGAGCGGGCGAAGAGAATCGAACTCTCGTCTCAACCTTGGCAAGGTCGCGTTCTACCATTGAACCACGCCCGCGTAAATCTGTTTACCTTCAACACTAAAATTATAACACATTTTATACGCCGCGCACAAGTTTATTTTTTTGCACGCTTGGCAGACTGCTTTTTCGCCGTGCCCGCATGCTGCCCCTGCGCCGACGAAGAAGCCGGCCCCAGCAACACGGGTGCTATCTTTTTAAGATACGGGTTTTCTTTTACCGCCACCTGCACATTGGGATTATCGCGCAGTTCCTTTAAGTACGGATTTGCGGCAATAATGGCCGCCGCTTCCTGCGGGCGGTCGCGGAAATATTTAACGGACTTGCTGATAAGCAAATAGCTCATAAAACGGCTGCCCGCCACCGAGCGGAGCATTTGTTGGTTGGCCAGCACTCCTTTGACGGTGTCACTGTCAAAGAATTCGGCCATCGCTTCTTTGTTTTTCGTATATGCCAGCAATTTCTGCGGGTCCTCCAACAACGGGGCCACATCAGGCCGTTCCAAGAACGCTTTGATCATGTCGTCGTTGGAAAGAAGATAGCGCATTAAATCCGGGTCGGACATATTGGAAGAAAAGTTAGTCGTCAGCGCCCAGGGAGCCGCACCGATAATCTCGTAGTTGGTAGGCGTAAAAGCTTTATAATTAAAACGGCTGATAATGGGCAAGGTAGAACCCAAGTTGCTCACGGCCACGTTGCGGTCCTGCCCTTCCTGTACCTGAATATACGTCACCGCGCCGACGGACGGGTCAAACGCCGTACCCGCCACGGCCAGCCCCTCAATTTGTTCCGGGTCCAGCGCGGCGGTTAAATTTTCCGCCCGATTTTTGGCATGCATAATGATAAGCAGCGTAATGCAAATAAGCGCCACCACGCCCACCCCTACACCCAGCATCAAGGTATCTTGCATTTTGTGGGAGGCTTTCTTCTCCGCCGCGGCCTGCACGGCCGCTGCATCCGCCGGGCGATTGGCCTTGCGGTATTTGGCGGGATTGCGCAGCAGCTTCATTAAATCTTCTTTTTTCATACGTTTATTGTAACAAAATCCGGCGGTACTTTCAGCCGTCTATATCAAGTATAATTTAATTATATGAAATCTTATACCCAATATCTAACCGTTTGCACCGACAAACGCTACCAAATCGTCAACATCACCCCCCAGGTGGAAGAAGCCCTGCAAAAAAGCGGCATTCGCGAGGGGCTGTGTTTGGTAAACTCCATGCACATCACTTCCAGCGTGTTCATCAATGACAACGAACGCGGCCTGCACCAGGATTTCCTGCGCTGGACCGAAAAACTGGCCCCTTACGGAGTAGATAAATATCAACACAACCTCACCGGGGAAGACAACGGCGATGCCCACTTAAAACGCACTCTTTTAGGGCGCGAAGTGGTGGTGGCCGTGACGAACGGACAGCTGGACTTTGGCCCCTGGGAAACCATTTTTTACGGGGAATTTGACGGCCAGCGCAACAAGCGGATTTTAATTAAAATTATCGGAGAATAACATGAAGAAAACTATTTTTTACCACGATACCGACTGCGGAAACGTGGTTTACTACGCCAACTATTTGAAATACTTTGAAGAAGCCCGCACCCTGTACATGGCGGAAAAGGGGTTTTCCATTCCGGCCTTGATGCAGCGGGGGCTGTACTTTGTGGTAGCCCGGCAGGAAGTGGAATATAAATTTTCCGTGCGCTATGGCGACGTGATTGACGTGGCTACCCGCGTATTGGAAGTGTCCGACATTAAAATCGTATTTGAAAACATCATCACGAATCAAAACGGACGCCTCTGCACCAAAGGCAAAACCACTTTGGTGTGCGTTAACAGCTCGGGCATGCCCGTTTCCATGGGGGCGGACGTAAAAGCCGCTATGGCGCCGCTGGCCGCTTAATTGCTTTAACACAAAAAACGGGGCCTTTTCAAAAAGGTCCCGTTTTTTTATTGCTGCAAATTTTCTCAAACAATCTTTTCTTTTTCTTCCTGCGCTTTGGCGATTTCCTTATCCAGCTTGGCGGACAGTTTTTTCAGCACGGTTTGCACATTGCGTTTCCATTCTTTTAGGTCCCTTAGTTCGCTTTCCGTGGCTTTCAGTTTTTCCACGCCGTCTTCCAAGCTGCGCAGTTTGGCTTTCAGCGCCGTATTCTCGCCCTGCAGTTCTTTCTGCCGGGCGAGCGTTTGCGATACCAAAAGTTCCAACTGTTTGAGTTTTTCCTGCATACTATCTCAGCTCCGCTCCCACCTGTTCGCGCAGTTGCTGCACGATGCGGTTAAAAGCGTCGTCGGTTTCTTTATCTTTCAGCGTGCGCTGCGGGTTGGAAAACGCCAGCGAGAACGTGACGCTCTTTTTACCGGCAGGCAAGTGTTCGCCTTGATACAAGTCAATCAAGTGATAGGTCATATCCACATCCAAGGGCGTTTTGTCTAACGCGCTGGTAATGCTGGCATACGACACCGTTTCGTCCACCACGACGGACAAATCGCGCAAAGACGGCGGCAATACCGCCACATCTTTAGCCGGTTTGAAATCCCGCGCGGAAAACGCTTTTTCAATCATCTTCGTGGCAAATTCAAACGCCCATACCTCTTGCGTTTTTACGCCAAAAGCCTTCAGGGTGAGCGGGTGCAATTTGCCAAACAGACCGATGCTCTTGCCGTTTAACAAGATGTCCATGCAAATTTTGGGGTGCATATACACCGGCGCCGTTTTAGACGGCACAAACGAAATGCCTTCCACGTCCGCCAGCAGGGCCTGCATCAGCCCTTTTAACCAGTAGAAATCCACCGGTTTTTCGGCCCCGCCAAAGAATTTTTCCTGTTCCAAGGTGCCGCTTAATACGCCGGCCACGCTGTAGCCTTCCACCGGGAAGCCTTTAATGGACTGGAACGTTTTGGTGGTTTCAAACAAGGCCAAATTGCTGTTTCCAAAACGCAGGTTACTTTCCACGTTTTTCACCAGGGACGGCAGCAATGTCGGGCGCAGATAGTCCCAGCCTTGAGCCAAGGCATTTTTTACCTTGATGCAAAACTTGGGGTCCGCCCCAAACGCCTTGAGTTCTTTTTCGCCCAAAAAGTCAATGTTTTTACATTCGCAGAAACCGGCCCCAATCAAGGTGCGGGCATATTTTTTGCCCAAGTCAATGCCTTTGGGATTATCGGCAAACGCCAGGCTGGCTTTGGTTTCGGACACGGGAATCATATCGTATCCGGCAAAGCGAGCAGCTTCTTCGGACAGGTCCCATTTATGGTTCAGGTCGCGGCGGTGGGTGGGCGCTTTGAACGTCCATTGATCGCCGTTGGCCTGGAACTCGGCCGCCAAACGACCGAAAATTTCTTTCAGGCGTTCTTCGGAAATTTGGGCCCCCAAAATGGAGTTAATTTGTTCCGGCGTAAACGTAACGGTGGGACTTTCGTAGCGGGTGGGGTACACGTCCACCACTTCCGAAGCTGTGCCGCCGCAGAGCTGGAGGAACAAATCCGTCGCGCGCTGCATGGCAAGCGTTACGCCTTCAATATCCGTACCGCGTTCAAAGCGTTGGGAAGAATCGGACGAAACGGCAAATTTTTTGACCGTTTTGTTTACCGTCGGCGGGTTAAAATACGCCGCTTCAATAAAAATATCCTGCGTATCTTCTTTAATTCCGCTGTTGAGCCCGCCCATAATGCCGGCTAGAGCAGTGGCTTTTTTGGCGTCGGCAATCATCAGGCAGTTTTCGTTCAGCGTCAGTTCCCGTCCGCCCAAGAGCGTAAATTTTTCGCCTTCCTGCGCGTTGCGTACGATAATTTTGCCCCCTTCCACTTCGCGCAAATCAAACGCGTGCAGCGGGTGCCCCAGTTCAAACATGACGTAGTTGGTTACGTCCACCAAGGCGTTTTTGGGGTTGAGGCCCATAGCGGCCAGGCGCTGTTTCATCCATTCGGGAGATTCGGTGTTTTTCACGCCGCGGATAATGCGTCCCGTATAGCGCGGGCAGCCTTCGGCGTTTTGAATTTCCACTTCCAGGGCTTTGCCTTCGCCTTTTACGGCTTTCACTTCCGGCAATTTGACCGGTTTATTAAGAAGCGCCGCCAATTCGCGCGCTACCCCCAGGTGCGAGAGCAAATCCGGGCGGTTGGACGTGATTTCCAAATCAAACAAAGAATCCGGCTTGCCGTACAAGGTGGAAACGTCCGTCCCCAGGGGAAGGTTTTCGTCCAGCACCATAATACCGCGGGCACGGGTTTGCGTAAGGCCGAGCTCATCGGACGAGCAAATCATTCCTTCCGATTCCACCCCGCGGATTACCGCCGGCTTGAGTACGTTTTTGCCCAAGCGCGCACCTACACGCGCAAGCGGCACTTTCTGACCGACGGCCACGTTCGGCGCGCCGCACACGACGCGCTGCGTTTTGCCGCCGCCCAGGTCCAGCGTCACCAAGTGCAAGTGGTCGGAGTTGGGGTGATCCTCAATTTTGATAATTTGGGCCACGTTTACGCCTTCAAAATCCGCACCCGTGGTTTCCACGGAGGCCACTTCTATGCCGAGGTCGGTCAGTTTTTTGACCAGTTCTTCGGGAGCCAAATCAATGTCTATAAAATCTTTCAGCCAAGAATAAAGTATCTTCATTGTCGTAAATCCTTAAAACTGTTTGAGTACGCGCAAGTCGTTTTCATAGAACGTGCGGATATCTTTGATGTTAAGCATCATCATTGCCAAGCGTTCCACGCCCATACCGAAGGCGTAGCCGCTGTACTGTTCGGGGTCAATGCCGCAGTTTCTAAGCACGTTGGGGTGCACTACGCCCGCGCCCAGCATTTCAATCCAACCGCTGCCTTTGCAGACGTTGCAGCCTTTGCCCTGGCAGAAAACGCATTTTACGTCCACTTCCACGCTGGGTTCCGTAAACGGGAAGAAAGACGGGCGGAAGCGGATTTCCGCTTTGTCGCCAAATAAGCCTTTCATAAAGGCGGTCAAATCGCTCTTCAAGTCCGCCAAGCTGACGTGTTTGTCCACATACAGCCCTTCAATTTGGTGAAACACGGGGCTGTGGGTAGCGTCCAAGCTGTCGTTTCTAAACACGCGGCCGGGCGCCATAATGCGCAGCGGCGGTTTGTGTTTTTCCATATAGCGGCTTTGCACATTGGACGTATGTGTGCGCAACACAAGCGGCATTTTGCTGTCCACAAAGAACGTATCCTGCGCGTCGCGCGCCGGGTGGTGCAGCGGAATGTTAAGCAAATCAAAATTGTGCTTTTCGTCTTCTACCCAAGGTCCTTCCGCCCATTCAAAACCCAGGCGGGAAAGGATATCCGTCATGCGGTCCTGCGCCACGGAAAGCGGGTGGCGGTGGCCTTTGGCCACGGGATAACCGGGGAGGGTTAAATCCAAATTTACTTTGTTCAATTCGTCGTTAATTTCTTTCGCGGCGAAGAACTCGGCTTTTTCGTCCAGCGCGGCGGACAGCGTCGCTTTAAGCGCATTGCCCAGCGGGCCGGCTTCTTTCTTTTCTTCAATGGAAAAATCTTTCAGACCTTTCAAAAGTTCCGTCAGCGCGCCTTTGCGCCCCAGGGCGGCCACGCGCAATTCTTCCACGGCGGCCAAATCGGCGGCTTGGCCGATTTTGGTCTTATATTCCTGTTCAATAGCTAAACAGGCGGATTTGAATTCGTTGATAGTCATATATTCTATTATAGTATTTTAGGCCCCTGTATAGGGAGTTTTTACGATTTTTTAGGGGTTTTTGGCCTTTTGGGCCCCGTGGATGCGGGCAAACCCCGCCAAAAACACACAAACGCACCGCAAAAAAGTTACAATACCTATTATGCCCAAAGACATTGTACAAGTGGAAATTAAACGTATCCCGCTGGATATTGAAGCGTCCGGCCTGGGCATGGTGGAGCTGACCGATTTGGCCGCTTCTGTGGAAAAATATATGCTCCAACTGCAGGAAGAAGGCGAAATTGATACCCTCAAGCAAGCCCTTATGGCCGCCCTGCATTTTGCCGCACAGGCCTACCTGCAGAACCAAAACGAAGGCGGCAAACGAAAAGAAGAAGAATCCCGCGTGGACGATTTGATTTTGAAATTAAAATCCGCACTGGATACCGCGCACAAATAACATGACCAACGAACAAGAAACCATGCCGCTGGCCGCACGCCAGGCGCCTAAAAAATTGGAAGATTTTGCCGGCCAGCCCCACCTGCTGGGGCCGGGCAAAATGCTGCGCCGTTTGCTGGAAGCGGACATGATTAAATCGGCCGTGTTCTTTGGTCCGCCCGGCTGCGGCAAAACCGCCACGGCGCGCTATATTGCCTCGCGCACGCAGGCCTATACCGTAGAACTAAACGCCGCTGCCGCCGGCGTGGCGGACATCAAAAAAGTGCTTGCCGAAGCGCGCGACCGCGCCCGCACCCCTACGTTTGACCAAAAACGCACGCTTGTGATTTTGGACGAAATCCACCACTTCAACAAAACCCAGCAGGACGTGCTTTTGCCCTCCGTAGAACGCGGCGACATTATCTTAATCGGCATTACTACCGAAAACCCGTATTTCTATATCAACACGGCGCTCTTATCCCGATTTTCCGTTTTTGAATTCAAAGCGCTGGGCGAAAAAGATTTGCTTAAAATTTTAACCCGCGCCGCCGAAAAAGAAAAAGCGCAAATCTCGGAGGACGCCGCTGATTATTTCATCACCCAAGCCAACGGCGATTCACGCAAAATGCTAAACGCCGCGGAATTGGCATTTGTCACCACGCCCGCGCAGGAAGACGGGCTCAAACACATAGACTTGGAAATCGCCAAAGAATGTATTCAGCGCCGCCACTTAAATTACGATAAAAAAGGCGACGAACATTACGACATTATTTCCGCTTTTATTAAATCTATGCGCGGGTCTGACCCGGACGCCGCCGTCTATTGGCTGGCCCGCATGTTGGAAAGCGGCGAAGACCCGCGCTTTATCGCACGGCGCATTTTGATTTGTGCCTGCGAAGATGTGGGCCTGGCCGAGCCTTACGCCATTATGATTGCCCAAGCCGCTTTTGCCGCGGCCGAAGAACTGGGCATGCCGGAAGTGCGCATTCCGCTGGCCCATGCGGCCATTTACGTGGCCTGCTGCCCCAAAAGCAATTCCGCTTACCTGGCGGTGGACGCCGCCCTGGCCGAAGTGCGCGAAGGGAAATACCGCCCCGTGCCGGACCACCTGCGCTCCGGCGGAAAAAACCGCGGCTATAAATACGCTCACGATTTCCCCAATCATTTCGTTAAACAGCTCTACATGCCCTCGCCTATGCAATTTTTCAAACCCGGCGTACTGGGCAAGGAAGCCGCTTTGATAGAACGGCTTAAAAAAATCAAAGGAGAATAAATGGAACCCGAAGCCCCTTTTCGCGGCCAAGTGTTCACCGTCACCGCCATTACGCTGGCCCTCAAGCAAATGATGGAAGGCGTGTTCCGCGACGTATTTGTGGAAGGCGAGGTGAGCAGTTTGCGCGAAGCCGCCAGCGGGCATTTGTATTTTGACCTTAAAGACCGCGAGTCGCTCCTGTCGGCCGTTATGTTTAAGTGGGACGCGCGCAAATACGGCTTTGAACTCCAGGAAGGCGTGCAAGTGCGGGTGTGGGGGAGCCTGTCCTGCTATGCCAAGCAAGGGCGTTACCAAATTGTGGTAAAAACGGCTGAAGCCTTGGCTAAAGGAAATTTATTTTTAGAGTTTGAAAAACTAAAAAAGAAGCTGGAAGCGGAAGGCCTGTTTGCCCCAGAGCACAAAAAGCCCATTCCGGCTTATCCCCAACGTATTGGGGTGGTCACTTCTCCCACCGGGGCGGCGGTGCGGGATATTTTATCCGTCTTAAAACGGCGCAGCCCGCATTTGGAAATCGTCATCGCGCCCGTGCTGGTGCAGGGGGACGAAGCCGCCGGGCAAATTGCCCAAGCAATAGAGGACTTAAACCGTTTCAAACCCGCCTTGGACGTACTGCTTGTAGGCCGCGGGGGCGGAAGTATGGAAGATTTGTGGGCCTTTAACGAAGAAGCCGTGGCGCGCGCCATTTATAAAAGCAAAATTCCCGTAATTTCCTGCGTGGGGCACGAAGTGGATTTTACCATCGCCGATTTCGTGGCCGATTTACGCGCCCCCACTCCTTCCGCCGCGGCGGAACTGGTGGTGCAAAATTCTCAAAACACACAGGCGCATATTGCCCAACTGCAAAAACGCCTGATGCAGGCGGTAAGCCTTTTTTACGAACGGGCCAAACGCCGCTTTGACCTGGCCGTAAACAGCCGCGTCTTCAAAGACCCGCAAACAATCACGCAGCAAAAAGAACAGGAGCTGGACGATTTAACCCTGCGCCTGGAAGCCGCTTGGAAAGAGCGCTTAAACGCTTTTGAACGCCGCCTGGAACTGGCGCAAAACCAACTGCAGGCACTGGGGCCGCAGGCCGTGCTCAAACGCGGCTACAGCATCACCCGCAGGCAGGACGGTTCTGTCATCAGCCGGGTAGCGCAAACCGCGCCGGGCGAAACCGTATATATACAGGTGCAGGACGGCATGATTCGTTCCGAAGTAAAGTGAGGTATTATGGCAAGCAAAGTAAACTTTGAAAAACAGCTTTCCCGACTGGAAGAAATCGTTTCCAAGCTGGAAGAAGAACAAACCGATTTGGACGCATCCGTAAAACTTTTTGAAGAAGGGGTGGCCCTGTCCAAAGAGCTTTCGCAAAAGCTGGAAACGGTGAAATTTAAGGTGGAAGAACTCAAGAAAAAAGGGGCCGAGCTTTTAACGCAGCCTTTTGATACCGACTTGGCCGAGGATTCCGATGGCAAATAAAAAACTGCGCCTGGATATGGCGCTTGTAGAAAAAGGATTTTTTCAAAGCCGCAACCGCGCACAAGCCAGCATTATGGCGGGTGAAGTACTGGTAAACGGCGAGGTGGACACCCGCGCCGACCGCACCATTCTGCCGGAAGACGTTATTGCGCTGAAAGAAAAGTCTTGCCCTTATGTTTCGCGCGGCGGGCTGAAACTGGCAGGCGCCATGAAAACCTGGAACATTGACGTAACAGGCAAAGTGTGTGTGGATATTGGCGTGGCTACGGGCGGATTTTCGGACTGCATGATCCAGGCCGGGGCGAAAGACGTGTACGGCGTGGACGTGGGCAAAGGGCAACTGGCCGATGAAATGCGCCGCTACAAAAATTTCCATTTTAAGCCCGAAACCAACGCCCGCTACATGACGGCCGACTTATTTGCCGAACCGCCGCAATTTGCCGCGGTGGATGTATCGTTTATTTCCTTAACCATGATTATGGAACCCTTGTTTAAGGTAATGGCAAAAGAAGCCGAAATTGTATTTTTAATTAAACCGCAATTTGAGCTGACCCCCAAACAGGTGCCGCACGGAATCGTTAAAACCGAAGAAAACCGCCAGCTGGCCATCAAACGCGTGCAGGACTTCTTTGAAGAAAACCTGAAAGAAAAATACGGCGGCGTATCGGGTGAAGTGATAGAAAGCCCCATCAAGGGAACGCACGGAAATACCGAATACTTGTGGCACGTAAAACTAAACAAACCGTCTTAAAACTTCTGGCTGCCAAATAAAAAACCCGCTTAGTTAAGCGGGTTTTTTATTAAAATCCTTCGTCAACATCCCAGCCTTGGGCTTCATACGGCTTACAAAGGGCTTTTCCTAAATCGGATTCGTAGAAACAGTAACGCGTCCACTCTCCGGTGGAACCGCTATAACAACCCCCCAATTCCGCAATTAAGGACTGCGCAAGATTTGCATCACTGGCTCGTTTGCCGGTGTAATTAGCACGCCAACAACTGGTTCCGGCATTGATAGAATCCACCATATAATAGGCCATGGGAGATAAAAAAAACGGATCCTGTTCAACTAGCCCCGCAAAAACATCCGGATCAAAATCTTTCATATCGCTGTTAAAGGAGCCTTCCGTTAAATACTGCAAGGTTATGGCCCGTTCAAACGCAGGAATACGCGTCATCACTTCACTCATCCGCGCTTTATGTACGGTTTTTTCATATTGGGGAAGGGCCACTGCCGACAAGATCCCAATAATTAATACAACGACCAACAATTCAATTAAAGTAAACCCTTTAGACATCAAGGTTCCTCCTTAAAAAGAAAATGAACTCCTTTTATTTTACAAAAAAAAAGACGGGAGGTCATCCCGTCTTTTAATATGAATAAAAAATCAATTAAACGTATTCATCGCTTTTTCAATGCCTTGCGCAAAATACATTTCCAGCGCGTCCACCGCACGGCAGAGGGCCTCGTCCAGTGCGGCTTGGGCAGATTTGGGGAAATTGGACAGCACAAAATTGGCCAAATCAAATTTTTCGGGTTTGGGCCCAATACCCAGGCGCAAACGGGGAATATCTTGCGTGCCCAGCTGCTCTATCACGCTTTTCATGCCTTTTTGGCCGCCGGCAGAACCAGTCTTGCGGATACGCAGTTTCCCCAAATCTAAAGACACGTCATCAAAACAAATCAAACAGTTTTGCGGCGCAATCTTATAGAACCGGGCCAAGCTGGATACAGCTCGGCCCGATTCGTTCATATACGTAGAGGGTTTGATGAGAAAGACATCGTTCCCCGCCACGGTAACTTTTGCATATACTCCCAGGTTCTGCCAGGTTTTCCATTCGGCGCCCCATTTGCGGGCGGCGGCGTCCAACACCATAAATCCGGCATTGTGGCGCGTATGCTCGTATTGGGTTCCGGGATTCCCAAGCCCTGCCAGGAGATATTGCATAGGTTATTTCTTGGCAGCGTCCTTGGTGAGGTTGCCTTCTTCGTCTTTCTTGCCTTTGGTAGAAGAGCTTTCCGGCTGAGCGGCGGCAGCATCGGCGGCCGGCGCAGCAGCGGCGGGAGCTTCATCTTTCGGAATAGCCAAGTGCACCACGGGGGCCTGGGCATCGGTTACGAGTTCCACGCCTTCGGGCAGTTTGATTTCGCCCGCCACGATACCTTTGTTGATGGTCATCGGGGTGATATCCAGCACGATTTCGTGCGGAATGGCGCTGACCAAAGCGCGCACTTCAATTTCGCGCAAGATGTGTTCAATAATAGCGCCATAGTTGGCCACGTCCGCCGGGGTACCTTCCAGTTTGAGCGGAACGATAACGTTCATTTTGTCTTTCATGCTCACGCGCTGAAAATCGGCGTGAATCGGGTTGTCGGTAACAGCATGATATTGGATTTCTTTCATCAGGGCCAATTCTTTGGCACCGGCCAAATCCACTTCCACCAGCGTGTTTTTACCGGCTTTTACGATTTTTTCCAAATCTTTTACGCTTACGGTTACGCTAACGGGTTCTTTGTGTCCGCCGTAGATAACGGCCGGAACTTTCTTTTCGGCTCTGATTTTAGAAAGAGCCCCTTTGACGCCAATCCCTTCGCGGGCAGCGGCAGAGATAGTTACTTTTTCCATTTTTTCCTCCAAATTTTCCTTAGAAAATTTTTGAAATTGATTAATTAAACATATCGCTGATAGAGCGGCCGTCGTGGTTGCGTTTAATGGCGTCCGCCAGCAAATACGAAACGGACAAAACGTCCACTTTTGGGCCCAAGTCGCGAATCGGCAGCGAGTCGGAAATGACCAGCTTTTTGATGTCGGACTTGTTAATCTTATCTATCGCGTTGCGGGACAAGAGCCCATGCGTGCACACCGCATAAATTTCTCTCGCGCCGCGTTCTTTGATTTTTTGCGCCACGGTGGTAAGCGTACCGGCCGTATCCACAATATCGTCAAAAATGATAGCCACTTTGTCTTTCACGTCACCAATGACGTTGTACACCACCGCCTCGTTGGCTTTGGGGCGGCGTTTATCAATAATCACCAGGCCGGCGTCCATGCGCGCGGCAAATTTGCGGGCGCGTTCCACGCCGCCCACGTCCGGCGAAATGACCACCACATCTTTGCGGTCAAAATCCTTAAAATAGTCCAAAAACACTTTGCGCGCACGCAAATGGTCCACGGGAATATCAAAGAACCCCTGGATTTGGCCGGCGTGCAAGTCCACCGTCATGATACGGTCCGCACCGGCTTCCGTAATCAAGTTACAAGCCAGCTTGGCCGTTATCGGCACGCGGGGGGACGCTTTGCGGTCCGCACGGGCATAGCCAAAATACGGGATAACAGCCGTAATTTTGCCCGCGCTGGCGCGTTTGAACGCGTCTATCATAATCAGGAGTTCCATCAAGTTTTCGTTGACGGGAGGGCAAGTGGGCTGAATTAAATAGCAGTCGTGCGCGCGGACGCTTTCCAAAATCTGTACGTCAATTTCGCCGTCTGCAAACCGTTCAACGCGCAGTTTGCCCATTTCCATATTCAGGTGACTGCAAATCTTCTGCGCCAGGGCAATGTTGGCATTGCCGGAGAAAATTCTCAAATCGCCGTTTACGCTTTTAGTCATTTTTCTTTACACCTTTTTTTTCCAGAACGACCTGACGCGAACGGGCAATACCCAGAGCTTCCGCCGGAACCTCTTTGGTGATGGTAGACCCCGCGCCGATTTTTGCATATTCGTGCACCGTTACCGGCGCCACAAAATTCACGTTAGACCCTACAAACACATGGTCTTCTATAACCGTTTGGTGTTTGTTTTTACCGTCATAGTTGCAGGTAATGGCTCCCGCTCCCACGTTTACGCCGGCGCCCATTTGCGTATCGCCGATGTAGCTTAAGTGGTTCACTTTGGAGCCTTCCCCAATGACGGATTTTTTAATTTCTGAAAAATTGCCCACTTTGGCGCCTTTTTTAAGCACGGATTTCGGGCGCAAATGCGCATACGGCCCCAATTGGCAGGTTTCCGCTACTTCCGATTCTTCAATATACGTACCCATTTTGATGGTTACGTTATCGCCGATAACGGAATCTTTGATATAGACGTTTCCTTCAATTTCGCAGTTCTTGCCAATCACCGTTTTGCCGCAAATATAGCAGCCGGGGCAAATGCGCGTATCCGCGCCGATTTGAACACCCGGGTCTATATACACTTCATGCGGGCGCACCAGCGTGACCCCTTGGTCCATCAGGTCCGCCGCTACGCGGTCGCGCATGATTTGTTCGGCTTCGGCCAGTTGGGCTTTGCTGTTAATGCCCAGCGCCTGCTGATAGTCTTTCCCCGCAAAAACCACTACCGGCTGATTCATTTGTTTAATCAAGGCCAGCGTGTCGGTTAAATAATATTCCCGTTTGGGGCCCTGAGGCGTAAGCTGCGTGAGGGCCGTTTGCAGGGAGTGGGAATTGAAAACGTACATGCCGCTGTTAATTTCGGCAATTTTTTTGGTGGCTTCATCGGCATCGGTTTCTTCTACAATGTTTTCAAAGGAACCGTCTTTTTCGCGGATAATGCGGCCGTAACCGGTCGGGTTCGGCACCGTTACGCCCAGCACCAGGGCACCGGCTTCATTTTGTTCAAACACTTCGGCCATACGCGCCAAAGACTCCGTCTTTAACAGCGGCGTATCACCGTTTAACACCATAATGGTTTCAAATTTTTGCAAGAGAGGCGCCGCCGCTTTGACCGCGGAAGCAGACCCGGAAAGATCCGTTTGGTGCACAAACACCACCGGGGCCGTTACCCCCCATTGGGAAAGGCCCGCCTGAATTGCTTTCACCACCGTTTCGGCTTCGTGACCAACCACAATGCCAATAGCGGCAGGACCCAAGGCTTGGGCCGCTTTCAAAATATGTGCGATAATGGGAAGCCCGCAAACGACGTGTAACGGTTTGGGGAGAGGGGATTTCATTCGGGTGCCTTTACCGGCCGCCAGAATGAGAACACACAGATTTTTTTTGGCTACCATTGTTTTATCTACTCTTGCCTAAAAAAGAATCTAACTTGTTAATGA
>CALUXC010000007.1 GCA_944324635.1 Candidatus Avelusimicrobium intestinipullorum | reverse complement strand
CAAGTCCTGCCGCGCACCAAGCAGTTGGTGCGCTGTGGGCCATAAAAAACCCGCACTTTCGCGCGGGTTCAATACTGCGCCCACCAGGACTTGAACCTGGAACCCACCGATTATGAGTCGGTTGCTCTAACCGATTGAGCTATAGGCGCTAAATCTTTTTTTATTATAACAAATTACAACGCAGGGCGGGAAAAAGAGAAAAAATTTTCCTTTCTAAAAAAAATGTGCTAAAATATTTATGTTGATCCGGGATGGTGTAATGGTAACACGGATGCCTCTGGAGCATTAATTCTAGGTTCGAGTCCTAGTCCCGGAACCAGATTTTAGACCGCCTTTTAGGGCGGTTTTTTATTGCCCAGGGACAGCAGGCCAACTGCTTGGCCTGCGTTAGGACGAGAAAGCCGCAGCGTTGTACGAGTTTGAGCGAAGCGAAAGGCGAGTACCGCGAGGCGGGGCCGAACGCGCCGCACGTCAGTAAGGCGACGGGTGACCGAGCCTAGTCCCGGAACCAGATTTTAGACCGCCTTTTAGGGCGGTTTTTTATTGCCTGCCGGGAAGCTTTTTCCGTTCCCGCCAACCCTCTTCTGGGTCCAAAAGCCATACGTCGCTGGGCCCAAAGGCCCATGCCAAAATACGCGCAAAAAGTTATCTTAATATATATGAGAGTGTTTACGGCTAATTTCCGCCTAGCGGCTGTGATGGTGTGTGCGTTGCTTTTTGCGGCGCCGCTGGCGCATGCCCAAAAGTGGAACGCGTTAAAAAAAGCGTTTTCCACCCCGCGGCTGCAAGCAAGCGCCATTTCGTGGCGCGCCAAAGCGGAACGGGTTATTTTGCGTGCCACCATGCGCCCGCCCCGGTTGCCGTATTCTTCTCAAGTAACTTTTCAGCAGGGGGCCTATCACTTTGTCACCCCGCGTGCCCTGTTGCCACCCCCCGGCAAATTAACTTCGGTAGAAGCTTTGCCGCCTTTCCCCCTGCCGCAAAAAGATACCGAAATGTACCGCGGCATGTTATTGGACGAAAACGGGCAAGACCTGCGCCACATTCTGCAAAGCGGGTTGGAAGTATCCAAATCCCACTATGAAAATTTTGCCGCTTATAACGGTCTGCAATACCCGGGCGGCACCAAGGCCATTTACGCCGCAGCTAAATATAAGCACGCCCTGTACTTTATGCTCCCGGAAAACACAGCCCCCTGCCTGCCGGTGCTTTTACATCTAAAGCGGGTCGGCTGGCGGGACATCATTTCCGTTCCGCACGACATTCCCCCCTCCTGGATTTACCGCGTAAGCACCTTGCTGGAAGTAAACGGCAAGCTCACCTGGGGCGAATTAAAACTGAAAAAAGGGATATTTGTCTTTACCCCGTATCCGACCGAAAACGGGCAGGCGGCTTCCAAATGAAACGCTCGGTAACTTTTTTGTCCGCCTTTTTAATGCTGTTGGCGCCGCTCATGTTTACGCCGACGGGCTTGCATGCGCAAAAATGGAATTCCCTCAAAAAAGCCCTGTCTGCCAAACCGCGCTGGAGTGCACTTACCACGTCCGCACGCACTCAAATTAAACGCGCCGTCGTGCGTGCCGCGAGGCGCAACGTACCGCCCGATTTTCGGCACGTTACGTATCAAAAAGGAGTGTATTCTTTTTTCTCGCCCAAGGCCTTACTGCCAAACGTTTCTCAAATGACTTCCCAGGACCATTTGCCTTCGCTCCCCTTTGCCGAAAACGACCGCGAAATGTACCGCGGCATAGTGCTGGATGCCGACGGCAAGCAACTGCGCTCCATTTTAAGCCACGGATTAAAAACAGCCAAATCACATCACGAAAATTTTCACGCTTATGACGGGAAAAAATACCCCAAAGGAACCAAAGCCATCTACGCTACCATTAACCCAAACGGAGCCGTTTTTTACGTGCTTAAACCGGCCGGTCAAACGTCCCGTTATCTGCCCGTTGTCCTGCACCTAAAACGGGTGAGCGACGATTACATCATCTCCGTTCCGCACAACATTCCCCCTTCCTGGATTTACCGCGTGAGCGCTTTATTGCGTATTAACGGGCAACTGACGTGGGGTGAACTAAAACTGGAGAATAACACTTTCCACTTTACGCCTTACCCGCCTAATATGGGAGAAACGAACCGATGAACAAAAACCTTTTCCGCGTTGCCGCCGTACTGTTGTGCGGTATGCTATCCGCCCTGCCGGCCGAAGCGCAAAAATGGCAAGGGGCTCTGCGCCGTCTGACCCGGGTGCGTGCCGAAGCCGTTTCCGCCAGCATACAACGCCAAGCCGCTTTCGCACGGGAAAGCCATTTTGCGGCGCGCACCTATTTGTTTTCCGCCGCCGAAACGGCGCGTATCCGCCAAACCCTGCGGGAACAAAAACGTTTATCCGAAAAACAAATCCAGCGTCTGCTTCTCACCCGTCCGGGGACGTTGGCAAAAGAGTTTTCCGTGCCGGCCGTTCAAAAAAACAAAGCGGTTTTTCTGACCGATTTTTCCTCCCTGCAAGTATCCTTTGTTCGCCACCTGCCCGATTATCCGGTACAGCTCTACCCGGGCGATATGGCCCGCGGCATGGTGCTTCGCCAGCCGGCGCAAGATTTGCATGAAATTTTTTCCAAAGGCTTGTTGGCTTCCCGCTGTGGAATAGATGCCTGGACACAAAAAAGGCTGATTTTTATGGTCAATACGCCTTCCATTGCCGCCCGCTATGCCCGCGCCAACGAACCGGGGCTTCCCGTTATTGTACACATCAGCGGATTTGACGGAAAAAGCAATCATATGACGGAAACGGAACAAGACATTCCCCCTTCCCAAATTGTACGCGTCAGCGCGCTGGTCAACTTAAACGGACACCTGACCTGGGGCCAAATTACGCCGGCGGCCGACGGATTTTTATTCCACCCGTACCGCACCTCTATCCCCGCCAAGGCACAGTCCGCCGCCCTGCGGCTGTTATATCCAAACGAAAAATAATACCCCGATATGCAAAATCCCCCGAGAAAATCGGGGGATTTTTAGTTGTTTCACACAGCTTAGATTGTTATCTGCCCGGGCGCAAAATGGAAAGCACCAGCATGGCCTGGCGGTAGTCGGTTTTTTGCTGGTCCGACAGGTGGGTATTTTCCGCCAATGCCTCCCCCGCCGTAAGGCCTTGCGGGCCGGGCAAGTCCGGGTCCGCCTTGGCGCGCAGGAGCGCTTTAATGACCTCGGCCGTATTGTATTGGGCGGCCAACAGCAGGGCGGTATTGCCTTCGTTATCCGCGGCGTTTACGTGGGCTCCGTTTTTGGTAAATTCTTCCAACACGCCAACGGAAGGATTTTCCCGCGCCGCCACCATTAGAGCCGTTTGGCCGTTTTCATCGGCAATATGCAAATTGGCTCCCGCTTCCAGCAAGTCGCGCACAACCTGCGGGTCCTGAGCTGAACGCGCCGCATAAAACAGCGCGGTTTGGCCGGATTTGTCCCGCACGTTGATGTCTTCGCTTTTTTCAATCAGTTTAATCGTGTCTTGCAGTTCGGCATGGTTTTCAATGGAGCGCATCAAGCGGGTTGCCCCGCGGGCGTCCGTATCCTGCACGTGATAGCGCCAGTACAAACCGCCCGTCAGCAGGGCCATCACCAACAAAAAAGTAAAAATAGTACTTGCTTTCATAAACATTCCCCGTGGTTTATTGTACCAATTATTCGCCCCCCGCACCACGGCCCCAATTTGCTAAAATATACTAGATATTAATTAAGAGGTTTTACAGATGTCTACCGAAAATACCCAACACCAACATAACACCGCGTTGGACGAAATTATTGCCCAGCGCTACGCGGAAGTAGAAGAAATCCGCCAATTGGGCGTAGCGCCTTATCCGAACCGCTGCGAAAAACAAATTTCCTGCCTGGAAGCCAAAAACTCCCCCGAAGGGGCCGAAGCCGTTACCGCCGGGCGCCTCATGCAGCTGCGCTTGATGGGCAAGGCCGCGTTTGCGCACTTGCGCGATTTTTCCGGCCGCGTGCAGCTCTATATCGCCAAAGACAACCTGGGCGAAGAATCTTACGCTTTTTTCAAAAAACATATTGCCGTGGGTGATTTTGTATCCGTCACCGGGCATGTTTTCGTAACCAAAACGGGCGAAAAAACCATCAAAGCCACCAAGCTTACGCTCCTTTCCAAAGCCATTCGCCCCATGCCGGAAAAATACCACGGCTTGCAGGACACCGAAGTGCGCTTCCGCAAACGCCACTTGGACTTGATCGCCAACGAAGACGTGAAAGAAATTTTCATTAAACGCGCCAAAATCATTTCCTCCATTCGCAAAACGTTGGACGAAAAAGGTTTCCTGGAAGTGGAAACCCCCATTTTGAACCCCGATTCCGGCGGTGCCGTGGCCAGACCGTTTGAAACGTTCCACAACGCACTTAAAATGCCGCTTTTTATGCGTATTGCGTTGGAACTGTACCACAAACGCTTGATTATCGGCGGTATGGACAAGATTTACGAAATTGGGCACATGTTCCGCAACGAAGGGATTGACACCACCCACAACCCCGAATTTACCATGATGGAGCTTTACCAGGCCTACGGGGACGTGAACACCATGGCCGATTTGTTTGACGAAGTGTTGGGCAACGCGGCCAAAGCCATCGGCGCGGAAACCATTCATTTCCGCGGCTACGACGTGGACTTGCGCCCGCCCTACAAACGCCTCTATATCCCGCAGGCTTGGCAGGAAAAATTCGACCGCGATATTCACGAAGTCTTAAACGGCCGCAAATTCAACCGCGCCAAATTGGAAGAAGTAGCCAAGGAACAGGGCGTCAAATTCTCGGCGGACGATTCCGACTCGGACATCTTTGACGAACTTTTTGAAGGCAAACTCTTGGCCGATTACCACAACCCCGTCATCGCGTTGGATTACCCCACCGCAGTCAGCCCGTTCTCCAAAACCAAACCGGGCGACCCGGAAATTGTGGAACGCTTTGAAGTGTTCGTAAACGGGCAGGAATTGGCTAACGCCTACACCGAGCTTAACGACCCGGCCGACCAGCTGCAGCGCCTTAAAGACCAAGCCGCCGCCAAAGCCGAAGCCAAAGGCGAAGACGCCGAAAATGCCGACATTCTGGACGCCGACTATATTGAAGCTATGGAAAGCGGCATGCCGCCCACCGGCGGTATGGGCATCGGTATTGACCGTATCGTCATGATGCTTACGGGGCAAGACTCCATTCGCGAAATCATCTTGTTCCCCACGCTTAAAAAGCTGGACGAAAAAGAAGGAAAATAAACCTCTTAAACAAAAACCCCCGCGCTGACAGGAGCGCGGGGGTTTTATTTTGCCGCGCATGCGTTTGCCGGGCATACCCCGCGGGACAAGTTGCTCTATATAAGGTAAAATACAACTATGAAATTTGAACGTTTTGTAGCCGTGCGCTACCTTACCCGCCGCCAGGGCCTTTTTGCCTTTATCACCACCCTCATTGGCGTGGCGGGCGTAAGCGTGGGCGTGGCGGCGTTAATCACCACTTTATCCGTTATGAACGGCTTTCAAACCGATATTAAAGACAAAATCATCGGTGCGCAAAGCCATATCCTCATTTTTGGCCGCATGAGCGAACAAACCTACAAAAAAAATATTCAAACCGTAGAAAAGCTTCCCCTCGTGCAGGCAGCCGCTCCGCATATTTACGGCCAAGCCATTTTAACGTATGCGGGCCAAAGCGTTGGGCTGATTATCCGCGGGTTGGACCCCGAACAAGAACGCAAAATCAACTCGCTGGCAGACTCGGTGGAAGAAGGTTCTTTCACGCCCGATTGGCCGCAGGACGCGCCCCCGCCGCTGGTGTTGGGAAGCGAACTGGCCAACAACTTGGGGGCCGACATTGGCGACGATGTGGTGCTCATCTCCCCCCAATCCATTTCCACCTCTGCGGGCATGTTCCCCAAAATGAAAAAATTCCGCGTAAGCGGCCTGTTGCGCACCGGTTATTACGAGTTTGACAACACCATCGCCTACACGCTTCTGCCCCACGCAAGCGACTTTCTAGGCCTGCGCCAAGGCACCACGGGTATTGCCGTTAAACTGCACAACATTAACGACGCCGATAAAGCCGCCGAACAAATCAAAGACGCCATCGGCCACGGTTATTCCGTGCGCACATTTGCCCAGCTTAACAGCACGCTCTATGCCGCCTTAAAACTGGAAAAAACGATGATGTTCATCATTTTATTTTTAATCATTGGCGTTGCCTCGCTCAACATTGCGGGAAACCTGATTTTGCTGGGAACCGAAAAACTGCGCGATATCGGCATCATGCGCGCGATGGGCGCCAGCCCCCGCATGATACGCAAGGTATTTATGTGGGAAGCCATGGTGATAGCGGGGCTGGGCATCGTGCTGGGGCTGTTGCTGGCGTGCCTGCTGTGCTGGATTATCGCCACGTTTAACATTGTAGAACTCCCCGGCGACATTTACTATTTAACCAAAGTCCCCGTGCGCATGCAGCTGTGGGACATTGTGGCCGTAGTGGGCGGCAGCTGTTTGATTTGTTTTGTAGCGGGCCTGTATCCCGCGGTGAAAGCTTCCCGCGTCCACCCCACCGACGCCATACGGTACGGATGATATGATAGAACTGGAACATTTAACTAAAATTTACGGTCAGGGCGACGAAAACCTCTGCGTGTTGGAGGACGTAACGCTCACCATTAAGCGCGGCAAATTTACCGTGCTGTTGGGGCCCAGCGGCTCGGGCAAGAGTACGCTGTTAAATTTAATCGCCATGCTGGACAAACCCACCTCCGGCACTATCCGCGTGGACGGGCAAAACATCACCGCCATGAAAAGCGAAACGGCCCGCTCGGCCCTGCGGCTTAAAAAGATGGGGTTTGTTTTTCAGTTTGACGGCCTGCTGCCGGAATTTTCGCTTTTGGAAAATGTGGACATGCCCGCCCTAATGCGCGGCAAACCCGACCCGCAGAAAGCGCAAAAGCTGCTGGCCAATTTAGGTTTGGGCGCTATCAGCCACAAACTGCCGGCGGATTTATCCGGCGGCGAAAAACAGCGCGCCAGCATTGCCCGCGCCCTGCGCAACGACCCGCCCCTCTTGCTGGCGGACGAACCCACCGGCAACTTGGACGCCGCCCGCAAGCTGCAGGTGTTTGAAGATTTTGCCCGCATGAGCCGCGAGAACGGATTGACCGTGCTGATGGTTACGCACGATGTCCACGCCGCAGACTATGCAGACGAAGTCTACACCTTGGAAAACCGCAAACTGGTAAAAACGAAATGAAAAAACTTTTTACGCTTTTATTCCTGCTCTGCGCCACCGTATTAACGGCGTCGCCTGCCGTGGAAACGGACCCCGCTGCCGAAGAAATGCTTAAACTTCGCCAAGAAGCCGAAGAGCGCACCTTCAAACAGGTAAAAGGCGAAGTAAAAGCCGGGTTTGACGACTCGCTGGTAGACCTGGCCGAATTGTATTATCAAGGCGTAGGCACCAAGCAAAATTACAAAAAGGCCTACAAATATTATCAAAAAGCCGCTCAAAAAACCGGCAGCGAGTACGCCGCCTATTCCCAGGCGTTTATGCTCATGTACGGGCAAGGCGTCAAGAAAGCTCCGCTCCAAGCCTTTGACATGCTGTTGCAACTGGCGCAGGACGGCTATCCGCCTGCCGCGCTGGAAATATACCGCGCCTACAAAAAAGGCAGCGGCTGCCAACAAGATGATGCCCTCGCACGCCAGTGGCTGGAAAAAGCCGCCAATTACCGCCTGCCTTCGGCCCTGTTGTATTTGGGCATAGAAAAAGGCGAAGAAGACCCGCAGGAAAGTTTTTCCCTCTTAAAACAAGCCGCCGATTTGGAAAGCGAACGCGCCCAATACTTAACGGCCCTGGGCTATCAAACGGGTACCGGCACCGAGCCTAACGCGCGCCGCGCGTTTGACTATATGCTCCGGGCCGCCAAACAACGCTATGCCCCCGCCCAATGGCAAACGGCCCAATGGTACGAACAAGGCTACGGCACGCAAGCCGATTTGTATCAGGCTTTCCGCTGGACGCGCCTGGCCGCCCAGCAAGGCGTAGCCGCCGCACAAGAACGCTTGGCGGATATGTATGAGCGAGGGCAAGGCATACCGGCCAATGCCAAGCTGGCCCGCAAATGGCAGAAAGAAGCCCAAAAAACGAAAAAGCAAGACGCTAAAAAAGCCCAAGAGAAGGAGTCCGCCCGATGAATTTGTTGGAAACCCAAACGGCCCTGTCCATTATTTTTGCCTTGGCCGTCATTTTGTTTTTTCTGTATAGATTTACCTATAACCCGCTGAAAAAACTGCTAAAAAAAGCCGCTCTGGGAGATCAAGAAGCCCAATATGAACTGGGCCGCCTTTACTACCGCGGCAAACACGCCCCGCAGGATTACGCCCAGGCGTTTAACTGGTTTGAAACGGCCGCCAAAAACGGCCACGTGCGCGCCATGAATGCCCTGGCCGGGCTGTACAACGCGGGGCAAGGGTGCACGGCGGACCCGTCCAAAACGTTTTTTTGGTATCAAACGGCGGCCGACACGGGTGATTTTGAGGCCCGCGTGAATTTGGCGGTATGCTATCTAAACGGCATTGGCGTAGCCAAAGATGAAGCGAAAGGCTTTGAAACCATGAAAGCCGCGGCCGACGATAAAAGCCCCATCGCCCAAACTTTAACCGCCGATTTGTACGAACGCGGTTTGGGCGTGGAAAAGAACGACAAATTGGCCCTGCATTATTACTTTTTGGCTTCCAAACAAGGGGAACCCATGGCCAAACGAAAAATCAAAAAACTGCAGGACGAGGTCATGCGCAACTTTAAGCAATAGTTTTTTACGCATCAAAAAAGGCCGCCTTTTTGGGGCGGCCTTTTTATTTGGAAATACTGCCTTAGATCGCAATTTTTAGCTTGCGTGCCAGCGCCCGCAGGATATCTTTCTTTTTGGCTTCTTCTCCCAACGAGCGCAACCCCAAGAACACAAACTCCTGGGCGCGCACGGTGTCCGGCTCAAAGCCGAAAATTTCGGCATAGTTCAAGAACTCCACCAGTTTAAGCGCGCAGGCTTTGTCCGACGGATTACGCGCAAACGCAAACGCCAAGAACGTCAGCTTTTCGCTTACGGTCTGGCGTACCGAACCTTTGGAAACGTCCAACCCTAAGGTTTTTACGTCTTCCATCAGTTCTTCCACATCGTTTACGTCCACGTCCGCGGCGCGGAACTCGGCCTTCAAATCGTTGGAAAGCACAAATTCGGCTACCGTCAAAAAAGTTTTGGGAATGGGCGCCCCAATCAGCTGCAAACCGCGCACGACGGGGTATTGCTCCTCAAACACTTCCGTAAATTTCTTGTCGGTTTCTTCGTCCATTTTGCGAAGCACCAAATCCACCACTTTGCGGCGGACGTCCTGAAACATGGATACCAGCGGATATTGCTTGGGAAACGAACGGCGGATCAGTTCGGCACAGTCGTCATACTTGGCGCCGTTAAACAATGTTTCCAATTGGGCAAACACGGCCTGGCAGTCCACGGAGCCTTCCGCCCCCGCCGCGCAAACAAAATCGGCCGCGCCGCGCTGGAAAACGGCAAAGTGCATTTTCCGCTCCAGCAAAGTCGTGCGGGACTTAAGCGTAATGTCCCCATAGCACAAATGGAACCCCGGAGCCGTCAGCTTTTTAGGCGCATACGCCAGCACATCACACTCGTACGCTTTTTGCGGGTTTACCGTATCGTCCGCCAATACCGAAACCACATGCTCCAAGGCGATTTTTTCTATCGGCATGGCCTGGGGTTTTACGTAGCGTTCATACACGGTGGCCCCGTTCTTAAGTTCCTTAATGTTGCTGGGCGCTTCGGCCAATTTTTCCACAAACGCCGGTTCCAAATCCACCCCGCAAACAGAACGGTTGAGCTCTATGGCGCGGGCGGCATATTGCATAATTTGGACGGTTTCAATACCGCTTATTTCGTCAAAGAACCACCCGCAGCTGGTGTACATCAACATGGCGTTGCGCTGCATTTCCAACAAGCTAAGCGCGGTGGAGCGGTCGGTCCAGGCTTTTTCGGTGGCGTGTTTTAGGAAAAAGCGGTGCTGCGCGTCCAGCGAGCGGTCCAACACCAAATCAATATAATCGTTGCGCGCAGCCCACGGGTCCTTAAAGTATTGCCCGCCCACGGTTTCAAATGTTTTGACCATTTCGTCGCGCACAAAATCCAGCGCCGCGCGAAGCGGTCCGCGCCATTTTTGGTGCCAGCCGGGCTTCATGCCGGAATTGCACCCGCAGTTGGAGCGCCAGCGTTCCACCCCGTGGAAGCAGCTCCAAGAAGAATTTTCCACGATTTGCGCCTCGTACACGGGCGGGTGTTTGGCCAAAAACTCGCCGTACACCGTCAGTTCCACATCGGGGGTTTCTTCCACTTTTTTAAGGCAGTAGGCCAGGGCCATTTCGGCAAATTTTTGATGGTGGCCGTACGTTTCACCGTCGGTGGCGATATGCATAAGCTGCGGTTCGTCCCCGGCGTTATACGTGCTTAACAGGCGGGAAGCAAATTTTTCGCCGGAAGAAAGCGTGTCCGAAAACGCAATCCCTTGGGAAATTGGCCCGTCGTAAAAAAACAGCACAATCGTTTTCCCGCTGGGCAGCTTGCACAAATAAGCGCGTTTGGGGTCCACTCCCGCGCCCACTTCCTGCCACTTTTCTTCGCCAATTTTGCGCACCCGTTTGCACTGCCCGGGCGCCAAAATTACAAATTTCATGCCTTCTTTGGCCAGCACTTCCAACGTTTCGGTATTGCAGGCGGTTTCGGCCAGCCACAAGGCTTCCGGCTTGCGGCCGAAGCGTTTTTCAAAATCGGCAATCCCCCATTTTACCTGGGTTTCTTTGTCGTGCGCGTTGGCCAAGGGCAAAATCATGTGGTTATAGGCCTGGGCAATGGCGCAGCCGTGTCCGCCAAAGCGTTCCCGGCCCAGGCGGTCGGCCTCCAGGATAGACTGGTAGACTTCCGGCTCGTGTTTTTCCATCCACGACAAAAGCGTCGGGCCAAAGTTAAAACTAATGCGGGAATAGTTATTGGTTAAATCAATCAAATCTTTATTTCCGTCCAGCACGCGGGCCAACGCATTGGGCGAATAACATTCGGCACAGATGCGGCTGTTCCAATCGTGGAACGGGGCGGCGCTGTCCTGGATTTCAATTTCTTCCAGCCAGGCGTTTTCGCGCGGGGGCTGGTAAAAGTGTCCGTGTATGCAAAGATATTTCATATATATATTTATAGCAATTAATGCTAAAATATGCACAACGCCGAGGGCTCGTCTTAAAAAGGGCTTGACGGCGCCGATGACGCGGCTATACTATAAATAGACCCGCATTTACAGGTCCTACCAACGAGGGGCGCACTATGAAAAAAACATTTATTTTGGATACGAACGTTCTGTTGCACGACGTAAACTGCCTGCACGCGTTTGAGGATAACGATATTATTATCCCCATGGCCGTCATTGAAGAACTGGACGCGTTCAAAAGCGAAAGCGACACCCGCGGCAAAAACGCCCGTATGGTTTCCCGCGCGCTAGACGATATGCGCAAATTAGGACGCCTAAACGAAGGCGTAAAATTGACCAAGGGCGGCATGCTGAAAATTGAATTGGATAAACCCAATGCGTTGCCGCAGTCGCTGGCGTTTAACAAAGCGGATAATTCCATTTTGAACATCGCCTACACGCTAAGCAAAAAAGAAAGTTCCTACAAAAAGAATGTGGCACCCGTGATTGTCGTCACCAAAGACATCAACATGCGCCTCAAAGCCGAAGCGCTGGGTCTTGCGGCCCAGGATTACACGACCGACAAGGTGAATGTGGACGAGCTCTACACCGGCGTGGCCGAATTGGAAGTGGATTCCGAACAAATAGACGCTTTCTACCGGGATAAAAAACTTCCCATGGATCCCGCCATTTACTTCCCGAACGAGTTTATCATTCTCAAAGCGTCCGACGGAAGCAAAAAATCCGCCATTGGCCGCATTTCCAACGGAGCGGAATTTGTACTGCGCCCGCTCTCTTCGCAGGAACCCACGGCCTGGGGCATTAAACCCCTAAACAAAGAACAACGCTTTGCCATGGAACTGCTGCTGGACGACAGCCTGGATATCGTCACCTTGGTGGGTACCGCCGGCACGGGCAAAACGCTCATCACCCTGGCCACGGGCCTGCAGCGCACCCTGGACGAAAACGCCTACCGCCGTTTGGTCGTCTGCCGTTCTATCGTGCCGGTAGGGAAGGATTTAGGCTTCCTGCCCGGTACCAAAGAAGAAAAATTGGAAGCCTGGATGGGTGCCATTTACGATAACTTGGCCTTCCTGGCGGACCGCAAAAGCCCCGATGAAGGCGAAGAAAAAGCTCACTACCTGCTGGACAGCGGCAAAATTGAAATTGCCTCCGTCACGCATATGCGCGGCCGCTCGCTGCCGGGGCAGTATATGATTGTGGACGATGCGCAGAACCTCACCCCGCACGAGATGAAAACCATTCTCACCCGCGCGGGCGAAGGGACGAAGGTTGTCGTCACCGGGGACCCGTATCAAATTGATACTCCGTACCTGGACGTGGAGTCCAACGGGTTGACCTACCTGGTGGACCGCTTGAAAGGACAAAAAAGCCACGGGCACATCACGTTTACCAAGACGGAACGCAGCCACCTGGCGGATTTGGCCTCCAAGTTGCTGTAGTCGTTTGATTTATTTTGAACAGGGCCTACCTTCGGGTAGGCCCTTTCGCACCTAAAAAATAGGACCTTAGTCCTCTGGAAAAACCCCATAAAAACGGTACAATATAATAATGAAGGGTCATGCTGTGTTCTAAGGAGAAATTTTATGCAATCGTTTCTGTGCCGAGTGATGGCGTTTGTTTTTGCTTTTAACTGTCTTGCTCCCGCGCCGGGCGCGTGGGCGCAGACGGCCGCGCGTTCCCCCATTAACAGCGCTAAATTGAAAGAACAACTGAATAAAAACATTTCCCAGCAAATGCAGGACAGTGTTGCGCAAGCCGTGGAAGCTTTGCAAAATGCGCAAAGCGTAACCGAAATGCGTGACGCCATCAACAAACTGCACAAAGTAATGGACGCCAAAAAAGCGGCCGACAAAGCCCAAGAGAAAGCCCAACAGCGCCAAAACGACTATTTGGTCGCGCCGCGTTCTTCCACGTATGTGGCCCCGCGCGTGAACCCCAACATGTTCTCCAAACCCGGCAAAAACGAAGTATTGGCACGCCTGGAAAAAGATGACCTCGGCATTGACGACTTGATGAACTATATTGACCCTTTTGACTCCGATAAATACAACGTGCAAAACGTGATTTATGCGGGGGAAATCCTCGGTAACTCCTTAGACGCGTTTGCCACGCAGGCCGACCCGGAAACCATCGCCGGCATCAACCTTTTGCTGCCCATGGCCCAGCTGCGCACGCTGTACCGCTTGAACCAGCTGAAATCGAAACAGTTCAGCAATATCTACAACGTGATGGCAGTAGGCACGCTGCGCATTGCCATGTGGAAAATGCATGACTATTACAACAAAACGCAGCAGGAGGATCCGCTGATGCAGCCGCAGGCGTCCTCCTTTGTAAATAAGCCGGTTGTGTTTGAACAAAACAGGAAATGGAAAGATGGCCCGCTGGTTTTTTCCATTCAGCAACTCCCTGCCACGAAGGAGAACTCTTCCTCTTTGCCGGAAGACATTTATCAGCGCCTGATGCAACAGTACCTTTCTGAATTGTCCGGCTTGAAAGCGAAAGATTATAAAGAAGGCTCCGGCGAATATCAGATGTTAATGTCTTTGGCGGAATATGCCGCCACCTATGCGCTGTTGGTGTCCCCGAACAAAATCAAAGACATTGTGAAAATTTTTGATGCGGGCCCCAACCGCAATTTCGCCGGCAAAATGACCCCCGGCAAATTCAAACAGCAATACAGCGCCGTGCTGAACCTTATCTTTACGACGGTGTTTGAAGGCACGAAATACATGGCCGAATCCCCCACGTGGAACATCGTAATCGGCATGCTGTTGGAATTTTCCGACCCGGCCAAATACTCGCTGCCTACGCGCATTTTCGCTCTGGAAGCGGCCAGCCTGCTGTATAGCTCGCCCGCGGCTTGTGCGCCGGAAAACGGTCAAGCCCCCGCTTACTCCGTTTTTGTACGCTGCAACAGCGGCAGCCCACAGATGGAAAAATACCGTGCCACTTTTGCCAAACGCACGGTGGATATCTATGCCCCGCTGACTTATACGCACTTTGCCTCTATTGAAGATTACGGATTAGATTCCGAACAAATGAAAATGTTGGCCGATAAATTGGCCTACATATACAACGGCTTTGCCAATGACGACTTGAAAATGGACACCTCCCGCAAGAGAATGCCCGGCAGCTATGTGTTGGACAAAGGCGAAGACGGCAAAACTTTAATTTTGAACAGCGGCAACTCTATCCCGCGCCTGCTGCCGATTAACAGCGGTCATCAGTTCCAACAGCCCGACGGAAAACTGAAAACCATCAGCGGGTTCGGGAAAGATTCCTCCGGCAAATGGGTGGAAATGAACCTGAGCAACGGCTTGAACGCCAAAAAAGTGGGTGATGAATACGGCGTCCAGTTTGCCGCTTTCGTAGGAAATGCCATTTTCTGGATATACGGCGGTGAAATTTTCTCGCTGATTGGCACGGCCTATCGCTCCGCCAAAGGGGCCATAATTGCGTTGCCCAAAGCGGTCAAAGCCGCCACCACGGCTAATAAAGGCCGCCGCGCGCTGTCGTTTGGCATTGAAATTCAGAAAGGCGTACGCTTTGCCAACCTGTCTAAGAACTTGACCAAAAACGGCGTAGCGCTGGTGGCCGAACGCACGGTGGAAAAGACCGTCAAAGGCAACAAGCTGCCCGTTACCAAAGGGTATGCTCCGCAACTGGAATCCACCTTCCAACCGCTTGCCAGACAGCACGCGCTGAAAGGCAGATATTCCCGCTGGAACCCCAGATATTGGATTGGCCAGAAACCTGCGCCGATGGACCGCATCTCTTTCTATCAAACCACGCCCGGCTTTGGTGCCAACGCCGGCACGGTAAAAGTAACCGGCACGTCGTTGCAAAACGGTTTGAAAAACTGGGACGATTGGCGCAAACTGCGTGCCAGCTTCCAGTCGCTGCAAGACCCGTCGCAGCATGCGTTCCCGGAATTTTTTGACTACCTGACCCGCAAAACGATTCGGCAGGAAGTCCGCCTGACGCAAGCCATGAACGAAGCCGCCAAAAACGGTGCGTTCAACCTGTGGGCGCCCATCAAAACGCCTACTTACGCGCAAGGCTTAGCCGCCGAAGGCGAAACCACCACTTGGTGGAACATCACCCGCTTGGGCCGCCCCGGCAACGAATTGGCTTGGGAAGGCGCGCACAACGTGATACTGACGCCGTCCGTCAGCGCCAAAGTGGCCAGAACCACGGCGATAGACCCGACCAAAATGAGAAACGCCATTGAACTCACGGCGGAAGAAATTGCCGCGGGGAACTGGCAGTCCAAAGTTATCGGGCACTACTTTAACCAGGTGGAAAGAACCGGCAATGCCAGATATCTGCTTCCCAAATATGTGCCGAATGCCAACTTCTGGCAGGAAGCCTCTTCTAACCTGAGCTTCGCCGCAACGGCGGGGAAAGCCGTAGCGTCCAATACGCGCTTTTGGCAGGGATTTAAGATGAACACCTTGTTCTTCGGTGCGTGGGCAGGCCTGGATATGCTGACCTACCAGCCGATGAGATCGTGGATGGTGTCTGCCGCGACTTCCGACCAAAAAGAAGAAATGGCCAAACACGGCGATGCGTTTGACCCCAAGAAATTGGAAGAAGACAACGCCGCTTACGAAGCCGAAAAGGAAGAACTGAAGGCTTTGGGCGTCACCGTGGACGATAACACCATGACGGCTTATAACGACGTTTCCGGTACGCAAAGAGAAACGTCCGAAGGGGCTTTGATTTCCTTCCCGATTCTGTTCACCAGACACAGCCTGCCGGAAGGCTTTGGCCACATGTCTTTCGTATCGGAACAGGATCAGGCTCTTTATCAGCAAATGGCCACCCGCGTGCGCCTGAACCGTGCAATGCGCGAACAAAAGAAAGTTATTAAAGAGAAAAATGCCGAACAACAGCGCAAAATCAAAGAAGAAACGCTGCGTGCTTGGAAAGACGAACTGACCGTCGCCAGACAGAGCTGGGACCTTTACACCCAGGCTTCTGAACCCTTGAACAAAAGAGTAATGGCGCTCTTTGATAACTGCTTGAAGACGATCAATGCCCTGGAAAAGAGCCAGGAACCGATTGAAACCGTCTTTGAAAAGCTGAATCAAATGACTCAGACCTTTGAAAAAGAATTGACGGAAGTGAGCCAGGAAATGGTCCGCATGAATGAGTTAACCACTCCGGTGAACTCTTCGGCCACCAGGGAAGAATATGACCCGTACGCGGACGAATTCTTTGAAGAACAACCGGTGGAATACAACCCGTGGACGCAGGATTACACCACGGAAGATCCTCAGCCCGCGGAAGCTTACTAATCCGTCCAGCTGTTTTAACCAAAACCCCGGGGTTAAGCCCCGGGGTTTTATTTTGCCCTGTTGGGCAAGAGTTAAATAGCCCCTCGCAGGAATCACCCGCAGTTCTCATGCCGCGCATCCTGGCGGCAGATAAAATACATTGTAAAGCAATCTTGAGTCCGCCTGCAAACCACCAATCCCCGCGCACTACACTGGGCAAGGCGGTCCCCAAATATCGTTTGCCTTGGGTGCTTATTTACAAAACGCTCAAGAACCGCCAAAATGCACGCCGCCAGTCCAGCAAATCTTCTGCGCATATGATTTCCCTTGCTGTTTCTTAAACGCCAAATTAGCCCGTTTAGCACGCCCGCGAAATTATTTCGGGGTACAAAAAAAGCCCGCCTGTTTAAGGCGGGCTTTAGAAAACAACCTATCGGGCTATTAATGAAGCCCACACTTGCAAACGTGATCTTTTTCGTAAAGCTTCAAGCTTTCCGCTTCCAACGGGCGGTACTCGCTGGTGCGGCGGATCAGTTCGTCAAAGTCAATCGTTTTGGAAGGGAACATCGGCCCGTCCACACAGGCAAAGCGCACTTTCCCCTCCACCGTTACGCGGCAGCAACCGCACATGCCGGTGCCGTCCAACATAATGGGGTTCAAGCTGGCGTGGGGTTCCATGCCCAGCTTATCCATCAAAATGGAGGTAAATTTCATCATCGGGATCGGCCCGATAATAAAACCCGCTTGGATTTTTTCGCCCTCGTCATGAAGTTTTTGAATGGCATCGGTCACCATGCCTTTCATGCCAAAGCTGCCGTCGTCCGTAGTGCTGACGGTCTTATCGCACAAGGCATTCATTTCGGGTTCCAAAATCAGCAGATCTTTCGTGCGTGCGCCCAGCACCGCAATCACGCGGTTGCCGGCTTCCTTAAAAGCGCGGGCAATGGGGTACACTTCCGCAATACCCACACCGCCGCCCACAACGGCCACCGTACCGTATTTTTTAATTTCCACGGGGGTGCCCAGCGGGCCGGCCACGTTCAGAAATTTTTCGCCTTGTTTGAAGGAGTTAAACATGGAGGTGGATTTGCCGATGGCCTGGATAATAACGGTGATGGTGCCTTTTTCTTTATCCCAGTCCACCAACGTCACGGGCACGCGTTCGCCCCCTTCGCGGCCACGCAGAATAACAAACTGCCCGGCTTTGGCCGAAGCGGCAATCAGCGGTTTATAGATGACAAACTTTACGACTACGTCGCTCAAGTTTTCTTTGACTAAAATGGTATTTTCTTCCATATTATTTTTTCCCCTCCAAATAGGCATTGATGCGGCGGGCGGCTTCAATACCGTCCTTCATAGCCAAAAGCACCGTGGCGCCGCCGCGGATAATATCTCCGCCGGCATATACGCCCGGAATAGAGGTGCGGCCTTCTTCGTCCAGCACCAAAACGCCGCGTTCGGTAGTTTTCAAATCGGGCGTATGTTTGGCGATAATGGGATTGGGCTTTTGACCAATGGCCACAATAATCGTATCCACCGGCATCACAAATTCCGACCCGGGGATTTCCACCGGTCTTCTGCGGCCTCTTTCGTCCGGCTCGCCCAATTGGTTGCGCGTGCATTTAAGCCCGGCCACGTGGCCTTTGTCGTCCGTCACCACTTCTTTGGGGGTAACGAGGTATTCAAACTGCACGCCTTCTTCTTTGGCGTGTTCCACTTCCGCGGCGCGGGCAGGCATTTCGGCCGCGCTTCTGCGGTAGGCGATGGTCACCGTGTCGGGCCCCAGGCGCATAGCACAGCGGGCCGCGTCCATGGCGCTGTTGCCGCCGCCCAGCACGGCCACATGTTTGCCGATTTGAATGGGCGTATCGGTTTGCGGGAACTTATAAGCCTGCATCAGGTTGATGCGGGTCAAAAATTCGTTGGCGCTGTACACGCCGACGGCGTTCTCGCCGGGAATGCCCGTCATCGTGGGCAAACCGGCCCCGCTGCCCACATACACGGCATCAAATTGTTTGAGCAAATCGTCTATTTTTTCCGTCGCGCCGATTAACACGTCCGTCACGAACTTTACGCCCATGGCTTTCACGGTTTCAATTTCGTGGTCAATCACTTCGCGCGGCAAGCGGAAGGACGGAATCCCGTAGCGAAGCACTCCGCCAAAAGCATGCAAGGCTTCAAACACGGTCACTTCGTGCCCGGCGCGGGCCAATTCGGCCGCCGCTGCAATGGAGGACGGGCCGGAGCCGATGCAGGCCACTTTTTTACCCGTAGGAGCGGCCGTTTTGGGCGCTTTTAACAAACCTTCTTTGCGGGCGGTGTCGGCGGTGTAGCGTTCCAACATGCCGATGTTCACCGAGCCGAAGCGTTCTTTGAGCACGCAGTTGCCTTCGCAGTGTTTTTCCTGCGGGCAGACGCGGCCGCAAATAGCCGGCAGCAAGCTGGTTTCCATAATTTTATCGGCCGCTTCGCCTACTTTTCCTTCTTTAAGCAAAGCAATAAAATCCGGGATTTGTACCCCTACCGGACAGTTGGCCTGGCAGCGGGCATTTTTACAATGCAGGCAGCGGTCGGCTTCGGCCATGGCCTCTTCTTTGGTGAAAATTTGGGCTACTTCTTCAAAATTACGTTTGCGCACTTCGGGGTCCTGCTGTTTCCCGTTGTGACGCGGTGCGGACGGATTTGGCATACGGTTCCTCCATCTAATTCAAAATAAAGAGAGCAAAAAACACTTTTTACGATTATACTATTCTTAGGAACGGTTGTTCCCTGTATTTGTTGTACAATATATATAACATTATAGCAAAGCAAAGGAGGGGGAAAGTATGTGCCATAAATGTGATTGTGCCGGTAAAGGACTGGCTGCTTTTTTGTTGGGGGCGATTGTGGGTGCCGCCGCGGGCGTGTTGTTAGCGCCGGCCAAAGGAGAAACCACCCGCCGCAGACTCAAACGCTGGGCGGACGACACGTATGAAGAACAAAAAGAATATGTGTTGGAACACGCGGAAGATTTGAAAGGCAAAATCAAAGAACACGCGGCCGACTTCAAACAGAAATTCGCCGACCACGCCGAAGAAGCGCGTGAAAAACTGGCGGAAGGAAAAGAAAAAGTGGTGAAAGAATTCAACCGCCGCAAAGATGAAATTGCCGCCAAATTCAAAAAAGACGAAGAATAACAAAAACCCCGCGCTTAAAATGCGGGGTTTTTCAAATCCCAAACCGGACGCTTTGGCGGACGGTTTTATTTTTTGCAAAAGGCACGGCCCATTTCAAACGCTTCTCCGATGTCCGACGGTTCCGGCCCTACATATACTTTGCTGACAAACATTTCATGGTTGGACACGGCATGAATAATTTCGTCCATTAAAAGCCCTTTGTCCGCCTCGCGCTCTATGGCGTCTACCACGCCGGAAGCGTTCTTGGGGGCCAAAATATTTTCCACTCCGCAGTGAAGCATTTTAATGGCACTGGCTTCTTCGTAGCGCACGCGCGCTTTGAACAGCGGGAAACTAACCACACAGCCCTTATAATTAAGGCGCTTTTTAAGCAGGCCCTTAATCACGCGGTCCGAAAGCATGGCCTGATTGTCGTTATCTATATTAGGGAAAATCATGTCGGAAGGCATAATGGCGTCTGCCCGGCGGAAAGTGTGTTTGTAGGGCACAAACTCCGCGTCTTCCATTTGGGCCAAGGTTTTCAGCGCGCCCGATACGCCCGGAAAGTATTTAATGCAGTTAAGCGCACCGCCGTTAGACAGCCCGGCAATAAAATCGCCCGTCAAATGGGTCACTTCCAGCGGCACATCGGCAAACGCCGGGGACGCATACCCCAAATCCACCACCGGGGCCAACACCCAATCCAACCCTACGCTGCGCGCCATGCGGGCCAGCAAATTACCTTTGCGGTAAGCCCCGTCCTGCGGGCTGGAAAAATGGCGCAACTCCCCGTTTGAGGGAAGAGCCGGCGCATCGGTAACGATTTCGCTCAAATCCTCGTCTATATCGGCGCAAAACAACAACCGCCCGTACGGGGAGGCGTCGTTCATGCGGCGCGTAAAATCCAATGTTTCCTGCGCCGTACCGCCATATACGCAAAAACCGCCTACGCCGCGGCGCGCCAATTCCTGCGCTTCCTGCAAACTGCTTTCGCCAAACCAAAAACCGGGAAAAACAATACGGGCGGGTTTCATAATTATTCTCCAATATGGTTACAGCGTATTACGGATTTACAGCACGGAAGGAACCAGGGCATCTTCGGTAGACGAAGGCGCCACCAGCCACCCCTGCTCCGCTGCCGGAGCTTCCGGTTCGGGCGGAAGATCGGGCAGGACTTCCGGCTTGTGCGGCGTTTTGAGCCATTGTATTACCGCCGGACGGAGATATTTATCCAACATATCATGCGAAGACAAATCGTACGCGGTCAGGAAAGTCACCTTCCCTTCCCCCGCCGTCAGAAACGCCACATTGCGAATGACGCTGGCTTCCAAAAAGCCTTTTTTGTCGGCCGCACCCGCGGCAATTAAAATATCACCCTTATACAAACGCATGGCCGGAATGGAAAGAACATCTTTGTTATTTGTAGAGGGGCTGATTAAGGCCAAACCCGCCACATCGGGCCAAAAGCTCATGCTCTTAGCCGCCACGTTGGCGCCCAGGCCGGCACCCAGCACCACCGTGTCTTGAGCGGAAACGCCGCGCTGTTTCAAAAAGTTCAGCGCCGCGTCCACGTCGCGGGTCATTTTGTTGAATTCGTTGTCCACCCCTTCTTTGGCAAACGTGCGGGCTTCGCCTTTGTCCAGGCTGCGCCCATAGCCGCGCAGGTCCAGCGCCAAATAGCCAAACCCCTCGCTAGCCAAGTTGCTTTTGAAGGTGGAAAATTCTTCTTTGTTTTTGCCGATATCGTGCAACAGCACGACGGTTTTGCGGCCGTCTTCGGCGGGGCGGTACAGGGCGGCAAGCGTCCAACCGTCCTGCGTAGAAAGCGAAACGGCTTGTTCTTTTTGTTCCGCGCCGGACGCAGGCATCACAAACGCCCACAACAAAAAAACCGGCGCGGCAAATTGAAATAAACGGCGCAGCATTTTAGCGGTCCAAAACCTCTTCGGGCTTAAACCAGAGCGCAATTTCCTTTTCCGCATCTTCCGGAGAGCCGGAAGCGTGCACGCAGTTCTGCATTACATCGCCGATAAAGCGGCCGAAGCTGCCGCGGATCGTCCACGGAGCGGCTTTTTCGGGGTTGGTGCTCCCGATTTCCTGGCGCACTTTAGCGATGGCGTTTTCGCCCTGGAAAACGAACGCGTAAATTTTGTGGTTGGGCACATTGTTAAATTCACCCATCATGTACTGGATTACTTCTTCCAGGAAAGGTTTCCCTTCCAAATTTTTGTAATGTGCGCGCGCCAACTCTTCCGTCAGCGAAACCACTTTAGCCCCGGTCATTTGCAGACCGAGGTGATCCAACCGGTCTAAAATAAGACCGCTGATGCGTTTTTCAATGGCATCAGGTTTAATTAGAACGAGTGTTCTTTCCATATATCTCATGTAAACATTATACCAATCTAAAAAAACCTGTCAATCTTTTTACGAACGCGAAGGATTTTGCCCAATACCCGGGAACATTAAGTATAATAGATAAAACGGAGATGATTTTTATGGCCCAAGACAAACCCATTAAATTCGGCGTTATCGGCGCCGGCAAGATTGGAACTTTCCACACCCGCACCCTGGCTAAGATGAAAGGGGTGTCGCTCGTGGGCGTGTGCGACCCGGACCTCATGCGTGCACAAAAACTGGCCTGGGAACACAACTGTACCCCCTACTCCAAACCCGAAGAATTGGTGGGACAAGTGGACGCCGTCATCGTGGCCGCTCCCACCCAGCTGCATCACCAAATTGGCATGTACTGCCTGGAACGCGGAGTGCATACGCTGGTGGAAAAACCCATCGCCGTTACCATGCAGGAAGCGCGCGACTTAATTCAATGCGCCAAACGCCACGGGCTGGTGCTTCAAGTGGGCCATGTGGAACGCTTTAACCCCGCAGTGGTGGAAGCCGTAAAATATATTCAAGATCCCCGTTTTATCACCATTACCCGCCAAGGCCCGTACGACGGACGCATGGCCAACATCAGCGTGGTGTTGGACTTGATGATCCACGATATTGATTTGCTCTATACCATCGTGCCCAGCGAAGTGGCGTCCATTGACGCCGTGGGGCTGAGCGTATTTTCCCCCCACGAAGACATTGCCAACGTCCGCCTGCGCTTTGCCAACGGAACGGTGGCGGACGTCACCTCCAGCCGGGCCAGCTTTGAACGGGCCCGCTTTATGCACCTGTTCCAGCCCAGCGGATACGTGTCCGTGGACTTTATGAACGCCCGCGTGAAAACCTATTTGAAAGAAAAACCCGTCATTGAAGGCATGAACGATTTGACGGTCAATTACCCCAAGGTGGAAAAACAGCTGCCCATTACGGCAGAAATTTTGCACTTTATAGACTGCATCAAAACCGCTAAAACTCCCGCGCCCAGCGGCGAAAAAGGCACCAAAGCGCTGGACTTGGCTTTGCAAATCTGCGAGAAAATGAACCGCTTTGACATTCCCAAAACCGGCCACTTGCATACGCCCAAGCCGCTGCAGGCTATCGGCACCGTGGCGCGCGCGGCGCAGGCCGTGTTTGACGAAACGCTGGGGCACCTAAAAGGAGACGATAAATAATGTCCACCATTACGCCCATTACCAAAAACATTCTCATCGTCGCGGGGGACGTCTCCGGCGACATACACGCCGCCGGCCTTATCCGCGCGCTCAAAGCGGCCGACCCGGAAGTGCGCATCACGTCCATCGGCGGCAGCCAAATGAAAGACGCCAGCGATGTGTTTTTGTACGACCTGGCCAGCAAAGGCGCCAGCGGATTTATTGAACCTCTTAAAAAAATGCCGCTGTGGATTAGGCTGATGAACCAAATCCGCGACTATATGGAAACGCAAAATCCCGTCGCGCTTATTGTGGTGGACTTCTACGGATTTAACCATCAAATTTTAGGCATGGCCAAACACCGCCATATCCCCGCTTATTACTACGTCACGCCGCAGGTGTGGGCCAGCCGCCAGTACCGCGCCAAGCGGTTGGCCGCGCTGACCAAAAAGATGTTCACCATTTATCCTTTTGAACCCGAATTCCACAAAAAATTCGGCGGGAATGCGGTATTCTTGGGCAACCCGCTGTTGGACCAGCTCCCGGCGCCGCAGCCGAAAAATTATCAGGTAACCGACCCGAAAAATCACCCCTGGAAGCTGGGCATGCTGCCCGGCAGCCGCATGGGCGAAATCAAACGGCTGACGCCGGTGTTTTACCAAGCCTATAAACAGGTGCTCAAAGAATTCCCCCACACGCAGGCGTATATGTTCCTGCTGCCGAACGCCGACGAAAAAGTATTCCTGGATTTGATTGGCGAAAAACCGCACCCGAATTTCCATTTAATAAAAGATTTCCACTACGAGCTCCGCTCGGAAATGGACTTTTTGCTGGCCTGCTCCGGCACGGCCACGCTGGAAAACGCCCTCTTGGGCGTGCCCATGGTGGTGGCATACAAATTATTCTGGCCCACTTATCAGATTGCCAAAATGATCATCAAAGTGCCGTATATTTCGCTGGTGAATTTACTGTCCGGCAAAGGGCTGGTGCGGGAACTCATTCAGTACGATGCCACGCCCCGTGCATTGGCCGCCGAAACGATGGCCATGTTCCAAAATCCGGCCAAGCTGGCGCAAATGCGCGAAGAGCTGTTAAAGCTCCGCGCGTCTTTGGGCGAGCCCGGCGTAGCCAAGCGTGCCGCGGCGGAAATCTTAAACGACTTAAAACACGAGTAATTTATGGCAGACGCACCCGACTTGCAAGCATTGCTGCGCAAATTCAAAGAATATAACCCCAATCAGGACACTTCTCTGATTGAGAAGGCTTACCATTTTGCCGAAAACGCCCACAAAGAGCAAAAACGCGAAAGCGGCGAGCCGTATTTCACCCATTGCCAGCACGTGGCCAATATCTTGATGGACTTTAACCTGGACGCCGACACTATCTGCGCCGGCCTCCTGCACGACACGGTGGAAGACACTCCCGTTACGCTGGAAGACTTAAAACGCGAATTTAACAAAGAAATCGCCCATATGGTGCAGGGTGTAACGAAAATAAGCGATTTGAAGTTTTCCTCCACCGACGAAGAAACCGTGGAAAATTGGCGCAAAATGCTCATTGCCGTAGCCGAAGATGTGCGCGTTATTTTAATCAAACTGGCCGACCGCACCCATAACATGAGAACGATGGACGTTATGCCGCCGGACCGCCAAAAATTCAAAGCTTACGAAACCATCTCTCTCTACGCCCCCCTGGCCCAGCGCCTGGGAATGTTCACCATCAAAACCGATTTGGAAGATCTTTCCTTCAAATACCTCCACCCGCAGGAATACGCCGACATTAAAAAACAAGTGGAAGCCCGCACCGCGGACCGCCAGGCCGCGCTGGACGCTTTCAAAAAGCTCTTAGAGCCTGCCCTGCAGGCGGAACACATGGACTTCCGCATTTTGGCCCGGGCCAAAAACTACTATTCCATTTACCGCAAAATGCAAAAACATCATTGCACGTTTGCCGAAATTCAGGATTCGCTGGGTGTGCGCATTATCACCAAAACCTTGCAGGATTGTTACCGCGCCTTGGGTTTGGTGCACAGCGTATTTAAGCCCATCGCCGGCACCTTTACCGATTACATCGCCACGCCCAAAGCCAACATGTACCAAAGCATTCACACCACGGTGCTTTCCCCCACCGGGGACATTATAGAAATCCAAATCCGCACCGAAGACATGCACCGCACCTGCGAATACGGTATCGCGGCACATTGGCGCTACAAAATGGGCAACGTCAAGCAGGATAAAAACTTTGACGAAAAGATTAACTGGATCCGCCGCTGGATTGAATGGCAGCAGGACTTAACCGCCCCGCGGGAATTTTTGGAAGGATTCAAGACGGACGTCAACCTGCAGCAGATTTTCGTATTCACGCCGCGGGCGGACGTAAAATCCCTGCCGGAAGGCTCCACCCCCATAGATTTTGCTTACGCCATTCACACCGATATTGGAGACCATTACGTGGGCGCCAAGGTGAATAACCGCATGGTGCGCATGGACTATGCCTTCAAAACGGGGGACGTGTGCGAAATTATCACCCGCAAAAACGGCGAACCCAAACGCGACTGGCTGGAATTTGCCAAAACGGCCGGTGCTCGCAGCCACATTAAACGCTATTTAAGAAACAAAGGAGTAGAACTGTGAACACCTGCCCCCGCTGTAAAAATCCTACCGAACAGACCGACAATTATTGCCGCCACTGCGGCAAAAGCCTGCGCCCGGGACAGGGCTTCCTGTTCACCCATGCGGGCATTGTATTAATGGCGCTGATACTGGGGCCGTTTGCACTGCCTTGTGTGTGGATGTCGCGCGTGATTGGCACCACGGCCAAATGGCTCTACACGCTTTTACTGGCGGCCATGGGCGTATATCTCGTTTTAATGCTGCACCAATCTTACCTGATGATTCAAGAAGCGGCCCACATGATGATGGGCGGCGGATTGTAATTTTTCCCTATAGAGCTCCCTATATTTTTGTATAATAAAGAGTACCTGTTGAAATTGTAAGGAGAAATCAATGACATCAGAAGTAGCAACCGTTAAAACCGAAAAGCAACCCACCGGTCTATACATTCTGTTCTTGACCGAAATGTGGGAACGCTTCAGCTACTACGCCATGCGCGGTATTCTCGTGCTGTATTTGATTAAAGTCATGCAGTTTTCGGAATCTCACGCCAGCAAAGTTTACGGCGCAGTAACCAGCCTTATCTACCTCAGCCCCTTGCTCGGCGGTTATATTGCCGACCGCTTTTGGGGCCAAAGACGCGCCATCATCGTGGGCGGTATTTTGATTGCCTTGGGGCAGTTTGCCATCGCCTCCAACCCGACGCTGTCCTTCCTCTACGCCGGTTTGTTCCTGTTGGTTTTGGGAAATGGTCTTTTCAAACCGAACATTTCCACCATCGTGGGTGAATTGTACGAAACCAACGACCCCCGCCGCGACGCCGGTTTCACCATTTTCTATATGGGTATTAACTTGGGCGCGTTTATCTGCAACTTTGTTGCGGGTACGCTGGCGGAAAAAGTCGGTTTTGGCTGGGGCTTTGCCGCGGCCGGTTTCGGTATGATCATCGGCTTGACGATTTTCATCTGGGCCAAAGACAAATACCTCCAAGGCCAGGGCAAAAAACCCAAAAAACTGACCAAAGAAGAAAAAATTGAGCACCCCAATGTGCCGCTTACCACCGAAGAAAAACAGCGCATCGCCGTTATTTTCATTATGGCGTTTTTCAGCATTTTCTTCTGGTCCGCGTTTGAACAGGCCGGCGCTTCCTTGACGATCTTCGCCGAAAAATTCACCGACCGCTTTATCTTCGGTTGGGAAATGCCTACTTCTTGGTTCCAGAGCGTAAACCCGATGTTCATCATCTTGTTTGCGCCGCTGTTCTCCAAACTGTGGCTGAAATTGGCCAAAAAAGGGTTGGAACCCTCCACCCCGGCCAAATTCGTATGGGCCTTTATGTCCTTGGCGTTTGGGTTCTTGATTTTGGTAGCCGCTTCTTACGTATTGCAAACCACCGGCGCGAAAGTGGGTATTTTCTGGCTGGTATTTGCGTATATGTTCCACACGATGGGTGAATTGTGTTTGTCCCCTGTGGGCCTGTCTTTGGTGACCAAATTGGCTCCTTTGAAATTTGCGTCTCTCTTGATGGGTACGTGGTTCCTGGCCAACGCCTTGGCGAACTTTACCGCCGGTTTCTACTCCGGCTATTTCGGACACATCAGCAACATTCAGTTCTTCACCTGGTTGGTCGTAATGCCGGTGTGCGGGGGACTCATCTTGCTGTCCATCAAAAAGTTCGTTATCAAATGGATGAACGGTATCCAATAAGCTTTTCAAACACCGCAAAACCCCGCCCACAAGGCGGGGTTTTTTATGCCCATAAAAATACCCCCAAGAAAACTTGGGGGTATTTTCTTAAATACGTATAAGGCTATTCTTCCGGCATTTCCGTTTCGGGTTCTTCGGCCGGCTCTATATGCAGCGAAGCCAGCAACATATCCACCAGGCGAATATCGCTGGGATACTGCACGAGCTCGCGCGCTTTTACGAGCGAAACCCACCGAATGGACAAAATTTCCGAAGCGTCATGCTTGCCGATACGGCCCAGTTTTTTCATCAAGTACCACTGGACCATTTTCTTGACGTAATTGCCTTGAAAGGTGAATGCGTATTTTACCCGAATCATCGGCCGAACGATAACGGCTTTATAGCCCGTTTCCTCCAGCACTTCGCGCAGGGCGGCCTGGCGGGGTGTTTCCTCCGGCTCAATATGGCCTTTGGGGAAAGTCCAAATCTTTTTCCCCTTCATATTTTTGACTTGCACGAGCAACACTTTCCGCCCGTCCAAAATCACACCGCCGCACGAAAATTCGGAAACAATCATAATCCTTTCTCTAAGTTATACGCCGCGTTGAGGATTTTTTCCTCTTTCAAAATAGGTCCATAGAACTGCACGCCAACGGGCAGACCTTTTTCGTCTTTGCCAAAAGGCACGCTGATGCCCGCCAGCCCGCCGATGTTGCCCTGGCAGGTGTACAAGTCCGCCAAGTACAGCGACAAGGGGTCCTCATCGTGCTGCCCCAGTTTGAAAGCCGTTGTGGGCGAGGTGGGCGTCAACAATACATCCACTTTCTCAAAGGCTTTTTTGAAATCCTCGCGGATCAGCTCGCGCACTTTCATGGCTTTTAAGAAGCACTCTTCATACCGTTCCGAGGTCAGCGCGTACGTACCGATAATCAGGCGTTTTTTCACTTCCAGCCCAAACGGTGCGCGGGAACCTTCATAATACGCGTTCAAATCTTTGGCTTCATTATCGGCGTATCCGTAACGAATGCCGTCATAGCGGCCCAGGTTGGAGCTGGCTTCGGCGCTGGTAATGATGTAATAGCACGGCGCGGCATATTTGGCATAAGGCACTTCCACGTCCACCAATTCCGCACCCAGTTCTTTCAAGCGGGCCGCGGCCTGGTTCAGGCGGTCTTTAATATCTTGGTGTAACCCGTCCAAAAATCCTTTGGGCAGGCCCACTTTCAGGCCTTTTAAGCCGTCCGTAAACAAATCGGCATATTGCGGCACGGGCGCGTCCAACGACGTAGAATCGTGCACGTCTTTGCCGGCAAGCACTTCCAACACTTTGGCGGAATCGGCCACGTTGGCGGTCAAAATACCCACCTGGTCGGCACTGGAAGCAAACGCAATCACCCCATAGCGGGAAATGCGGCCATACCCGGGCTTAATGCCCACCACGCCGCAAAAACCGGCCGGCTGACGCACCGAACCGCCCGTATCCGTCCCCAAGGCAACCGGCACCATGCCGGCGGCCACGGCCGCGGCACTTCCGCCGGAAGAACCACCGGGAACACATTCCAAATTGACCGGGTTTTTAACGGGCCCGTATACGGAAGTTTGGTTGGTGCTGCCCATGGCAAATTCGTCCATATTGGCGCGGCCCACGATAACGGCGTCCGCCGCCAGCAGTTTTTCCACCACCGTAGAAGTATAAGACGCCACATAGTTTTCCAACATTTTGGAACAGCAAGTGGCTTTGTGGCCCTTGTAGAGGATATTGTCTTTAATGGCCACAGGCACGCCGGCCAAAGCGCCCAGTTTTTCGCCGCGGGCGCGTTTAGCGTCCACTTCTTTGGCGCGGGCGATGGCATCGGCCTCAAACACTTCCACAAAAGCATTGATAGAGGGGTTTAACTCCGCGATTTTGGCCAACGATTCGCGGGTAATTTGCTCGGCGGTTTTTTCGCCGGAAGAAACGGCTTTTGCAATTTCCAAAGCAGTCATCATGTTACAGTACCTTTTTCACCTTGGCGTAGCCGTCTTGTTCTTCGTCAAACGCCGTACGCAGCTCGGCCGCGCGGGACAAATCGGAAAACGCTTCGTCCGCACGCAGATGCGCGCAATGGTTTACATTAGTCAGTTGAACGGCGTCGGTATTCACGGCGGACAATTCCGCCACCCATTTGAAAAGGGCTTCCAGTTGGGCTTGATAAACGGCGGCTTCCTGCTCGCTCACCCGCATCTTGGCGAGTTTGGCGGCAAGTTCCACGTCTTTTTTGGTTATTTCCATATCTAAAATACTCCCTTTGAAAGTATATTTTATATAATAATTGGGCCGTTTGGCTAGCCAGGGGAACACTTCCCCAAAACCATGCTTTTTCCCAAACGACAGGGGGTTGTATGACAACAGAAAATAAGCAGGAAACGACGCACTGCGCCCAACACAAACACAACCGCGACGATTACCAATGCAATCTAAACGGCGGGGAATGCATCAATAGCCGCTTTACGCTTTCCATTATCGCGGTTATTTTATCGTGCTTTACGGGCTTTTTTACTATCCCGATAGCGTTGGCCGCGCTGATTTTGTCGCTGCGGGCGCAAGACTGGAGCCGCGACGGCAGAATAGAAGAAGCCAAACGCGTGGCCTGGTGGGCAGGCTTTTGCGGGTGGCTGACGGTTATCATTGCCATTCTGCCGATTTTGCTCATCATCTTTTTTAGCGGCACGATTTTGGCTTTTCTCACCGCCATGTTGGCTACCGCGTAATTTGAAACGTCCCAAAACAAAAACCCCGGCTTTACGCCGGGGTTTTTTAATAGAAACATAACTGTTACAGCAGTTCCAGCGGGGCGAACTTGAGCATAAACGTGCGCCGCACGCCATTGCCAAACAGCACCGTGATTTTGGCACTTTCGCCCGAGCCGGCCACGGCCACAATCTTGCCTTGGCCAAACACGCCGTGTTTCACCAGTCCCCCCACCACGGGTTCACCCGATTTTTGGGAAGGCGCTTGCGCCTGAGACGCTTGCCCGCCGGACGATACGGTGGACGCCCCCGCAGCAGACGGCTTGGGGAAAGCCGGCCGCGCATACAGCGACCCTAACCCGGACGAGCCCCCGTAAGAAGAGGACGTATAATCCAAATCGTCATCTTCCTGGATTTCGTAACCGTCCTGGTCATAGCGTTTTTGGAAACGGCTTTTGGAAGCGTATCCTTCAAAAGTCTGATAGCGGTTTGCGCCAAAATTATTTTTCCCGCGCGCATAGCCGCCGCCGTAATGCCCGCCGGAATAAGACCCGCCGGACCCGGCCCCATAGAGGCCGTATTTGGACCGATAATCCGTATAGCGGGGCAAAGAGCGCGATTCCTGCACTTCGCTTTCGTCCAAGAGGCCGCTTTCAAACAAAAAGCGCGAAGGCAAGTTCTCCTGCAGCTGCCCAAACTTGCGGCGGGAACGGGCATAGGTTAAATAGAGTTTTTCGCGGGCGCGCGTCATGGCCACATAGCACAGGCGGCGTTCTTCTTCCAGGTCGTCTTCATTATCGCGCCCGATAGGGAACAGGTTTTCTTCCAATCCCGTCACAAACACATTGTTAAATTCCAACCCTTTGGCCAGGTGCACCGTCATCAGGGTCACCGCGCCGCTTTCGCCCGCCTGGGAATCATCTTCCCCGGACAGGAGCGAAATTTCCTGCAGGAAGTCCGCCACCGACGGCTCTTTTTCTCCCTTGCGGCACCGTTCTTCGTATTCTTTTACGGCGTTGATAAGCGCGTCCAAGTTCTGCAGGCGGCTTTCGGCTTCGGGGTCTTTTTCCATTTCCGCTTTGACGGCTTCCTCATAGCCGGATTCCACCAAAATTTTATGGAAAATATCGGCCGGGTCCGTCAGCAGCATATCACCGCGCCAGTTTTCAAACAACTGCACCAGCTTTACCGCCGCCTTGCACGCGGCCGAGCTGAGCCCCGGCACATAAGCGGCATTTTTTAAGGCATCGTAAAGGGAAAGGTGATTATTGTCCGCATATTCCAACAAGCGGTCCTGTGCCACTTTGCCCAGGCCGCGGGTGGGCGTATTGATAATACGCAAGAGACTCACGTTATCGGCCGGGTTAATCAAAATGCGGGCATAGCACATAATGTCCTTAATTTCTTTACGGTCATAGAACCGCACCGTACCCACCAAGCGGTACGGGATTTGGTAACGGCGGAAATACTCTTCAAAACTGCGGCTCTGGGCGTTGGTGCGGTAGAACACGGCAATTTCCCGCAGGCTGGCGCCTTCGTCCACCAAGGCTTTGATGTTTTGGCTCACCCAGCGGGCTTCGTCCCCTTCGCTTAAAAGTTCGCGCACTTCAATAGGGTCGCCCTGGGATTTATCCGTAAACAGATTTTTTTCTTTGCGTTTTTTGTTCTTGGTAATTAGGCGGTTGGACGCTTCCAAAATGGCTTTGGTGGAACGGTAGTTCTGCTCCAGCGTAATGGTTTTGACGTCCTGAAAATCTTTTTCAAATTCCAAAATGTTGCGAATGTTCGCCCCACGCCAGGAATAAATGCTCTGGTCCGGGTCTCCCACCACGCACAACTTGCGGCGTTTGGCGGCCAGCATTTTGGTAATCAGGTACTGGGTATGGTTGGTGTCCTGGTATTCGTCCACCAAAATGTATTGGAAAAAGTCTTGGTAGTAATTGCGGATATCTTCGTGATCACGAAGGAGAACCACCGTTTTGACGAGCAAATCTCCAAAATCCAGCGCGCCGGATTCTTTAAGCTTTTGTTCGTATCGGCGGTACACTTCCGCGGCGCGGATTTTGAAATCCAACCCGCTGGCCGTGGCGCTTTGCATCAAAGTTTCGGGAGAGACCATATCGTCTTTGGCGCGGGAAATAATACTGACGATTTGATTGATTTCTTTTTTGGGGTCTTTAATGCCCATTTGTTCCAAAATCAAACTGACCACTTTCTTTTGGTCGGAATCGTCGTAAATGGCAAAATCGCGCGAGAGCCCCAGCGCCTGCGCATTCTGGCGCAGCAAGCGCACGCCAAACGAGTGGAACGTGTGAATCCACACCCGGTTGCCCGAACCTGGCACCAACGCTTCCACGCGCTCGCGCATTTCCTGGGCGGCTTTGTTGGTAAACGTCACCGCTAAAATGCGGGCAGGGTGGTAGCCGTCGGCAATCAGCTTGGCGATTTTGGTCGTCAGCGTTTTGGTTTTGCCGGTGCCGGCACCGGCCACAATCAGGCAGGGGCCGTCTTCGTAATTAACGGCTTCCAGCTGCTGGGGGTTGAGTGATTTTAAGGAGTCTTGCAAATCCATAAGTATTCCGAACGGTCGCGCCGAGGCGCGACAAACTATTTCAGTTTCAGCTGTACGAACGTTTCAATGTGTTCGCTGTGCGGGAAGAAGTCAAACGCTTCCACATGCAGAATTTCGTAATGCGGCGTGAGGATTTTCAAATCCGCCGCCAGCGTGACGGGGTTGCAGGAAATGTAGAGCACCTGTTCCACGCCCGATTCCGCCACCGCTTTGGCCGCCTTGGGGTGCATGCCTCCGCGGGGAGGATCCAAAATAATCAACGCGTCTTTGCGCTCAATGGGCTGCTGTTTGACGAAATCTTCCACCTTGGAGCAGAAAAACTGTACGTTTTGCACCCCGTTTATTTTGGCATTTTCAATCCCGTTGTACACGGCCGGGGCCACACTTTCCACGCAGGTGCTTTTTTCGCACAAATCGGCACAGGAAAGCGAAAAACTGCCCGCGCCGCCATACAAGTCGTAAATGCGTTTGGGAGCAATTTTTTTGACCACGGCACGCACGCGGGAATACATCTTTTGCGCGGTGCGCGTATTGGTCTGAAAAAACGACTGAGGCGACAGCTTAAACGTTACTTCCCGTTCGGTTTTCCCGTCCGGGGAAGTGAGCAGAATTTTTTCAAAGATATGGTCCTTGCCTTTAAGCACCCGCAGCGATTCGGGCGCGGCGGTATCGGCCAGACCGTTATTCACGGCGGCCATAATGTTGGCCTGCGGCATCACTTGCTCTACGGCTTGGACAAATGTTTTTTCGTTAAAATCGTCCGTCACAAACAGCACCACAATTTCTTCGCCGGTGTTTTTGCCTTCGCGCACCATCAGGTGGCGCAGCACGCCGGTGTGTTTGCGCTGGTCATAATATTCCAAATTTTCGGCTTGCGCCCAGGCACGAATGGACTGCAACAGCGGGATTAACTTGTCGTTAAACAAGGCGCATTCGGTAATGTCCACCGCGCGGTCCCAGCGGCCTTTGAGCTTAAAGCCAAGAGCGTTCTCAAATTCCAGCGGGCGGGTTTTGTTGGCGGGGTCCTTTTTGTCGTAATCTTCACGCCATTTCACCTGATGGCAGAACCCCAATTCCACTTTGTTGCGGAAGTTCTTGGGGTCGTCCGTCACCGTTACGGGGATATCCCCCGTCCAAAAATCTTTCAGGGTTTCCTGCAGCTTGGCGCGCTTTTGGGCCACCTGGTCTTCGTAGGACAGGTGGAGCAGCGCACAGCCGCCGCATTGGCCGAAATGTTTGCAGGTGATATTAGGCATTGATCTTAAACAGGCAAACGTCGCCGTCCTTTACGATATAGTCTTTCCCTTCGGAGCGGATTAAACCATGCTCGCGCAGGGCTTTTTCGCTGCCGTATTTGGCCAGGTCGTCAAAGGTGTACACGTCGGCACGGATAAAGCCTTTTTCAAAATCGCTGTGGATTTTGCCCGCCGCCTGCGGCGCCGTGCAACCCACCGGAATCAGCCAGCTGCGCACTTCCACTTCTTCGCCGGCGGTGAAATACGTGCACAGATTTAAGAGCTTCATGCCTTCGCGCACGATTTTTTCCAGCCCCGTATAATCGCTTCCGGTTTCGGCCAAGAAAGCCTTCTTTTCTTCTTCGGAAAATTCCGCGATATCGGCTTCAAACTTCACGCACAGTTCCACAAATCCGGCTCCGTTTTCCTTAGCGTATTTGGCTACTTTTTCGGCGTTTTCCACATTGCGTTTTTCCGAATTGTTGCCCACGTACAACACCGGTTTGGCGGTTAAAAATTGGTAGTCTTTCAGTTCTTCCGGCTCCAACCCCAGCGAGCTGACGGGTTTGCCGTTTTCCAGCGCGGCCTTGATTTCTTTCATGCGTTCCCAGGCGGCCACGGCGTCTTTCTTGCCGCTTTTGGCGTTGGAACCCAAGCGGTCGCACACTTTGGTGGCGGTTTCCAGATCGGCAAGCATAAGTTCGGTATTAATAATATCAATATCGCGCAACGGATCCACGGAGTTCATCACGTGCGTCACGTTATCGTCATCAAACAAGCGCACCACGTGGATAATCGCGTCCACTTCGCGGATATTGGCCAAAAATTTGTTGCCCAACCCTTCACCTTGGCTGGCGCCTTTAACGATACCGGCAATATCTACAAATTTGATAAAAGCGGCCGTTTTCTTGGGCGGTTTGAACATTTCAAACAGCTTGTCCAACCGTTTGTCCGGAATAGGCACAATGCCCACGTTGGGTTCAATGGTGCAGAAGGGATAGTTGCTGGCTTCCGCACCCGCGCAGGTGAGCGCGTTAAAAAGGGTGGATTTGCCCACATTGGGCAGGCCGACGATACCGATTTCCATATAAAAAGACTCCTTGGAATGATGATAAAACGGAATAATTATCTATATTTTACCATTTTACGCGCCAGCGGACCATTCCGCCCGCCAGGCCATAAAAAACCCCGCTTGCGCGGGGAAGAAATCCAAAACGTCCCGTACGAGATTCGAACTCGTGATCTCCGCCTTGAGAGGGCGGCGTCCTGGACCACTAGACGAACGGGACTTCTAAATATTATTTTACCATATTTTATTTTCCCGCGTAGGCCGGGCGTACGGGGTCGTCATTTTATATAATCTATATAGTCTTACATCTTTATTTTTATCGCGAGGTAATGTATGGAACTTTCCGTCGTGCAAACTACGCTGCTTTCGCTGCTTATCGCCGTAGTGCTTTTCCTGCCGCTTACGGTGCATAAAGTGGAAGAAAACCTGGAAGCTTTTTTGTTTCTGTGTGGGGTTTTTGCCGTTACCGTATCCAAGGTGTGGAGCGGCAAACTGGTGCTGACCGCACTGGAAGACCCTATCAAAATCACCGTGGCCGTATTGGTGGCGGGGCTGTTGTTTCGCAAATTTAATAAAAATATCCAAAAACTCACGCAAAAAGCCGTCAAAACTATCGGGCTGCGCACCACGATGTTTTTAATCGTGTTTTTGCTGGGGGCGACTTCCAGCTTAATCACGGCCATTATCGCGGCGTTGATTCTGTCGGAAGTGGCGGTCATGCTGCCGCTGGAGCGCAAAGGACGCGTAAAACTGGTGGTGTATGCTTGTTTCTCCATCGGCATGGGCGCGGTGTTGACGTCTATCGGCGAACCGCTGGGTACGGTAGTGCTTTCCAAGCTTTCCGGGGCGCCCCACTATGCGGATTTCTTTTTCTTGATTGACCACCTGGGTTGGTTTGTATTGGGCGGCATCTTGTTTATGGCCTGCCTGGCCAGTGCCATACGCGATAACACCATTCAAAAAGCGCCCGGCCCCAAACCTGCCGACGAAGGCCAAGACGAGCATTCCGTAAAAAGCATCGTCATTCGGGCGGCCAAAGTATATCTTTTCGTCATGGCGCTGGTGTTTTTGGGCGACGGGCTCAAACCGCTGGCCATGCAAACCATTTCCCACCTTTCGGCGGGGTGGTTATATTGGATTAACACCCTCTCGGCCGTGTTGGATAACGCCACGCTGGCCGCCATTGAGGTCACGCCCGACATCAGCACCCGCACGCTGACGTTTCTGCTCATGAGCTTAATCGTTTCCGGCGGCATGCTCATTCCCGGCAACATTCCCAACATCATCTGCGCTTCCAAGCTGGGCATTAAAAGCAAAGAATGGGCCAAAGCGGCCGTGGGACTGGGCGCGGCGGTGATGGTGGCGTTCTTTATCATTTTAAGCGCCGTTCTGTAAGCGCCAAGGTTCGTTTTCAAAGCCGCTTCCGAGGAAGCGGCTTTTTTGCCGTTTTTAAGGGCAAGAGAAGCACTAATTTTATATAATCTACTCATATATATACATTCAGGGGAGAATTTATGAAGATTCATTCGTTTAACGTACAGCCCAACCTGCCTGAAAACATCAAATTTCTGGAAGAGTTGGCCAATGATATGTGGTTCACCTGGAACTGGCAAGCCATCTTGCTGTTTGTACAGGTAGACGCCAAACTCTGGACCGCCGCCAAAAGAAACCCGAAATGGTTCTTGGGCTGTGTGCCGCAGAAACGCTTTGAAGAATTAAGCAAAGATGAAAATTTCGTAAAAGATTTGAACCAAGTAAAAGAAGCGTATTACAACTACAAAAACAATCAGCATACTTGGTACCAGGAACACCGCCGCGAAAACGGCAATTTGCTGACGGCGTATTTCTCCATGGAATACGGCATTGGCGAAGGGCTGCCCATTTATTCGGGCGGCTTGGGCATGCTGGCCGGGGACCATATGAAATCCGCCAGCGACCTGGGCATGCCGATTATTGGCGTGGGGCTGTTCTATAAACAGGGTTACGTCCAGCAAGTGCTCAACCGCGAAGGCTGGCAAAACGAAGAATACCCCGATAACGACTGGGCCCACATGCCCGTGGAACGCGTGATGAAAGACGGCAAAGAAATCACGGTAGACATTCCCCTGGGCGCGGAAACCGTCAAAGCCTGCATTTGGCGCGTACCCGTCGGCCGCACTTCCCTTTATCTGTTGGACACCAACCTGCAGGAAAACACCCCCGCTCAGCGCGCCATTACCGAAAAGCTCTACGGCGGCGACCGCGAAAACCGCATTCGCCAAGAAGTGGTGCTGGGCATCGGCGGCGTGAAAGCCTTAAACGCCATGGGTATCCACCCGACGGTGTATCACATCAACGAAGGGCACAGCGCTTTCCTGCTGTTCCAGCGCATTATTGACATTATGAGAGAGAAAAACCTCTCCTTTGCGCAGGCGCGCGAAATTGTGTGGGCCACGTCCGTATTCACCACGCACACGCCCGTTATCGCCGGGAACGAACATTTTGACCCCGCCCTCGTGCGCAAATACATGGATTTCTATGCGCGGGAAATGGGCATTTCCTGGGACGAATTCTTGGCCCTGGGCAAAGAAACGCCCGAATCTGCCACCTACTGCATGACGGTGGTAGCGTTGCGCTTGTCCGCCTTCTGCAACGGGGTGGCCAAACTGCACGGCAAAGTCAGCCGTGAAATGTGGCACAACCTGTGGCCCGGCTTGCCGGTAAGCGAAGTACCGATAACCAGCATCACCAACGGTATTCACAGCGCTTCCTGGATTTCCCACGAGCTCAACGAACTGTACCGCAAATATCTGTTTAATAACGACCAGCGCGGCGAAGTGGACCCGTCCGACGGTTCCATTTGGGCCAAAGTACCCGAAATTCCGGACGCCGAACTGTGGAATGTGCACACCATTCGCAAAAACAAACTGATTGATATGGTGCGCGGCCGCCTCAAACGCCAGCTGACCCGCCAGGGCCTGGACGTAATGAGCGTTAAAAAAGCCAGCAAAGTGCTGCGCCCCGATTTATTGACCATCGGTTTCGCCCGCCGCTTTGCCACGTACAAACGCGCTACGCTTTTGTTTAAGGATTTGAACCGGTTGGATAAAATCGTCAACAATCCGCAGCGCCCCGTTCAGTTCGTCTTTGCGGGTAAAGCGCACCCGGCCGATACGGCAGGCAAAGAATTTATCAAGATGATCGTCACCCTGACGCAAAACGATCCCCGCTTCAAAGGGAAAATTGTGTTTGTGGAAGACTACAACATGAACACCGCCCGCTACATGGTGCAAGGTGTGGACGTGTGGCTTAACAACCCGATCCGCCCCATGGAAGCCAGCGGCACGAGCGGCATGAAAGCGGCGCTTAACGGAGCGTTGGCCTTGTCTATCCTGGACGGCTGGTGGGACGAAGTCGGCCCGTGCGACTTTGGTTGGTCCATCGGCGGCGCCGAGAACTACAAAACCGAAGCCGAACGCGACGCGGTGGAATCCGAAGCGCTCTACAACTTGATTGAGCAGGATATCGCCCCCGCGTACTATGCCAAAGAAAACGGCTCGGAATACTCCCAGCCTTGGGTGTCCTTGATGAAAGAATCCATCAAGCACATTGCGCCGTTCTTCAACACCAACCGCATGGTCAAAGAATATTACGAAAAATTCTACGTCCCGGCCAACAACTACGGGTTGATTTTGAATGAACCCGGCAAAGCCGAAGCCGTGGCCGCGTGGCGGCGCAAAATTGCCGAAAACTGGTACCGCGTAAACGTGACCGACATTACGCCCCAGCCCGAAACGGCCATTTTGATGGGCGACAAAGTGAACTTCAAAGCCCGTGTGGCGTTGGGCAATTTGGCCCCCGAAGACATTCAGGTGGAACTCTACCTGGGTCAGCGCGGCACCTTGGGCGACATTGTAAAAGAAGACGCCATTGATATGACCTGCACCGGCAAAGACGGCGACGCCTATTTGTACGAGGTGTCCATGTCTCCGCTTAACAGCGGCCGCCAGGACTATGCCCTGCGCATCTTGCCGTTCAATAACGACATTCCCAACGTGCTTACGCCGTTGTTTATCCGCTGGGAAGAGTAGTTTGTCCGCGTGCTCCTGCGGGAGCCCGGCTTTATTTGATGAAGTACCAAACGGCCGGAAAGAGGAAATCCTTTTTCCGGCTGTTTTTTGTAAAGGCTAAAGTATGCTGAATATCGTTTTAGTAAACCCTGAAATTCCATTTAATACCGGCAACATCGGCCGCTCCTGTGTGGCCACCGGCACCAGGCTGCATTTGGTAGGCAAGTTGGGCTTCAAAATAGCGTCCAAAGAAATCCGCCGCTCGGGCCTGGATTATTGGCCCAACCTGGACTACAAACGCCACGAAACGTGGGAAGCGTTCTTGGAAGCGGAAAAACCCGCAGAAGAGAAAATGTTTTTCCTCTCCACCAAAGGCACCCAGCTGTATTGGGACGCTTCCTTCCCGCCGGACGCTTTTTTAATTTTCGGTGCCGAGTCGTGCGGCCTGCCCAAGGAATTTTACGAGCGCTACAAACACCGCCTCTTTACTATTCCCATGCCGGGGCCCGTGCGTTCGTTAAATCTATCCTCCTCTGCGGCCATTGTGCTTTTTGAAGCTTTGCGCCAAAACCGAAAATTGTCATAAAAAAAGCCCGCTTAAAAGCGGGCTTTTAACTCTCCAAAAAGGCTATTGGAAATTGATAATCAGGTTACTGTTGCTGTAGCTGTCCGTAAAAGAAGCTTCTTCCGCCCCCAGGTTCAAGCAGGCATCATACAAGCCGGAACACGCCATATACTTTAATTCGCCGTCTTTGTTAATGGCGTACAGTTCATAATCGCCCGACTCGCGGGAAATATACAGAACCGCCGTAGAAGCGGAACCCGAATACCATTGCGGCTTGCCAAAAGAAGAAGTTTTGGAAAAATCCCCCACCAGCAAATCCCCGCTGGAATTGGCGATATTGCCTTCCACATACATATTACCGTCCATCACGTAGCGGGCGTTGGCGGCGTCACTGGCGGCTTTTAGGTTATTAATGCCTTCCACGCCGCGGCCGCGTTCCAGCGAAGCCTGGTATTTGGGAAGGGCCACCGTCACCAAAATTCCCAACACGACCATGACGATAAGTAATTCTATTAGCGTAAAACCCTTTTTCATAAATCCTCCCGAGAGATGATAGTTTATTATATAAATTTGACTTGCAGCTGAACAGCTCCATTCTTTTTCAGTTTTATTTTATAGAATTTAGAAAAGCATTTTTCAGCGGACGTGCCATGCAAAACGTGAAACGATTATTTTGGATTTTGTTTCTGCTTAACCTGTTTAACTATATAGACAGGCAAGTCCTCTATTCCGTTTTTCCGCTTCTTCAAACAGACCTGCACCTAAACGATTTTCAGCTGGGCACATTGGCTTCTGTATTTATGTTGGTATATATGTGCTATGCCCCGCTGGTGGGCTTCTTTGCAGACCGTACCGAACGCCACAAATGGGTGGGCGCAAGCGCACTCATCTGGAGTGCCGCCACCCTGGCCTGCGCGGGCGCAAAAAACTACGCCTCGCTCCTTTTTACGCGCGGATTTATTGGTATAGGGGAGGCCGGCTTTACCACCATTGCACAACCTTTCTTAGCGGAAAACTATCCCAAAGAAAAACGCGCCGGCATCTTGGCTATATTCGGCTTGGCGCTGCCTGCCGGGAGTGCTTTGGGCTATGTGTTAGGCGGATTTATTGGCCTGCACTGGGGGTGGAGGGCCGCTTTTTTGCTGGCCGGTGTGCCGGGAATAGTGCTGGGGCTTTTGTCCTTTACGCACCTTAAAGACCTCCGCCGCCAAATGCAAAAGGAGGCCGACAAGCCCGGCCCAAAAGACTACACCGCCCTGCTAAAAAACAAACCGTTCCTTTGTATCTGCCTGGCCCACGCTATGATTACGTTTATTATTGGCGGACTGTCTGCCTGGATGCCCACCTATTTGCACCGCTACTTAGCCTTGGACGTAGCCAGCGCGGGCACGGTTTTCGGCGCACTGGTGGTGGTGTGCGGGGCTGCGGGCACCTTTGCGGGCGGGAAAATTGCCGACCGCCTGCTAAACGTAACGCCAAAGGCATATTTTTGGGTGATGGGGTTATCCCTGGCGGCGCTTTTGCCGCCTGCATGGATTGGAGTGCAAACCCAGCGGCCCACGCTGGCGCTGGCGTGTTTTGCGGTGGCGATTGTATGCTTGTTTTTACCCACGGGGCCTGTGGCGGCGGCGTTGGTGTCTGCCACGCGCAGCAAGGTGCACTCCATGGCGTTTGCCGTTAACATTTTTATTATTCACGCGCTGGGGGACGCACTCTCCCCGCTGTTAGTAGGAAAAGCGTCAGACGGCTGGGGCTTAAAAATAGCCGTTTTGCTGTGCTGTTTGGCTGCCGTACCGGGAATTGTGTTCACCTGGATGGCCGCCCGCCTGGAACGGCGATTTCCGGAAGAAAAAACGCTTCCTTAAATCCATACCGTTTGCAACTATAAAAAAAAGGGAAGGCTTTTTGCCTTCCCTTTTTTATTTAAGAGTTACCAATTTAACGAGCCGTATGCGGGGTGAGCGCCTCGCGCCCATGATGATGCATATAATTAAACAGCGCATTGGCAATGCGGGCCCCGCCGTTATCCGGGCGGAAACCGATGGACGAAATAAATCCGTCCGCCCCGTGTTCGTACAACTCTTCCGCCGGGACCTCATTATCCATCAGCGCGCTGTTTACCAAAATGACGGTAGATGTATCCCCCGCCATACGAATACGGTCTATCATAAATACGCTGATGCCGTCCTCCAGCACATAGTCCATCAAAATCAAGTCGTATTTCACGTCTTTTACCCAGTCCATCAATTTGCTAAGAGAGTCAAACACCGCCACACGGCTTCCTTTTCCCAAAAATCCTTGCGCGGCCCAATTGCGGGTCCATTCCAAAATTTCCGGATCGTCGTTTAACACGGCGATCGTCATAGCGGGCAGCTGAGCAGCCATTTTTTGCGCCTGCACAAAGCCTTCCGAACCGCGAGCCGTGTTTTTCATCGTTAAGGAAGTGCCGTCCGGGTCTTTCAATAAAAACTTGGCGGAATCAAAAGAATTGGCAGAGCGGAATTTGCCCGGCAGATTTTCTTTATCACCACCCAGCAAACACCCCGTATAGGTGGGTCTTAAGGTGGCCATCACGCGTTCCATATACAGTTTGCCCATATGTACGCCCGGGTCGCGCGCGCCTACAATGCGCTCCATCTCCTGCAGGGCCAAAAAAGCCTTATTGGCATGCATCCAGCGTTCATTAATTTCAGCTGAACAAACTGCCTGCGGTTCCAATTTTTGGTACCCCAGGAAAATATCCATTTCTTTTTTTATTTCCAAAAATTTCTGCAAATTTGTACGGTATTGTTCCGACATGCGCAAACTTTCCTGTACGCCGTGGGCCAGCAGACTTTGACGAATAGCGTCCGGCGTTTTGAACTGTGCCGCGGACAAAGAGGGTTGCTTGGCAAAAAAATCCCGCGCGTTAATGCGGACAAATTTGCTCCCGTTGGACACGACTCCGGCCCGCAGAGCCTGCAAAGACGACATATTACGCCCTTGCGCAAAAACATTTCCGGCAGTATATAGCAAACAAAACACAAGCAGTAAAGCAGGAAGCTTCTTCATTTTGTGCTCCTTAAAGGGGATGTTACTTATAACCTAACTCTTTATACCCTTGACTACAAGAGCAAAAAGGCCCAAATCTACTATAGGCCTTTTAGTTCCAAGGCATTAAAATCCCCCGTGGCTTACGCCTTCGGGGGATTAAATTTTCCTGCTTTCCAACTTTTATTTCACCGCGTCATACCCGGCTTGCAACGCTTTTTTATTCAGCTCCAGCATTTCCGGTTTGGCACGTTTATACACTTTTTTCATGGCGTGTTCCACGCTTTGCAGCGTCACCGCGCCCGTTTGCTTAATAAACGCACCCAACGCCACCAAGTTGGCAATGCGGTCCATACCCAGTTCTTCGGCAATTTTGTTGCAGGGAACGCATACCACGGTAATATCGGTGCGGGTAGGGCGGGAGTTGATGAGCGAACTGTTGATAATCATCAGCCCGCCTTTTTTAAGCAACGGCTCAAACTTGGGCAAGGACGGCTCGTTCATGATGATAACCGTATCGGGAGAAGATACGATAGGCGTATATACTTCCCCGTCGGACACTACCACCGAGCAGTTGGCCGTTCCGCCGCGCATTTCGGGCCCGTAAGAAGGAAGCCAGCTGGCGTTTTTCTTGTCTTCCACGCCGGCCTGCGCCAGCAAAATGCCCGCGGAAATAACGCCCTGTCCGCCGAATCCGGCAATTCTGATACCTTGATACATTATTTGCCTCCCTCGTCCTTAAAAACGCCCAGCGGATATTGCGGCATCATTTTGGTGCGCACAAATTCCAACGCCTGCGGCACGCTGGCATACCAGTTGGTCGGGCACTGGGACAATACTTCCACCATCGAGAAACCCACCCCGTTCACCTGGTTTTCAAAAGCTTTTTTAATGGCTTTTTTGGCTTTCATCACGTTCTGGGGCGAATCCACGGCCACACGTTCCAAATACTTGGCACCGGTAATTTGCGCCAACATTTCGCACATGTTAATCGGCCACCCCTGCAGTTTCGGGTCGCGCCCTTTGGGGGCGGTGGTGGCCACTTGGCCCACCAGCGTGGTCGGGGCCATTTGACCGCCGGTCATGCCGTAAATGGCGTTATTGATAAAAATAACGGTGATGTTTTCGCTGCGCACCGCGGCATGCACAATTTCGGCCATACCGATAGAAGCCAAGTCGCCGTCTCCCTGGTAGGAAAACACAATGGCCTGCGGTTTGGAGCGTTTGATACCCGTGGCAATGGCCGGGCCGCGCCCGTGCGCGCCCTGCACCATATCACAGGCAAAGTACGAATCCGCAAATACCGCGCAGCCCACCGGGGCCACGCCGATAACGCGGTCGGCGATGTTCAGTTCATCAAAAGCTTCGCCCATCAGACGGTGCACAATACCGTGCCCGCAGCCGGGGCAATAATGCATCGGCAAATCGGTTAAACTGGCGGGTTTTTTGGCGATAATAGTCATAAATTTATTTGCCTCCCTTCAAGTCGCCCTGCATACCGAGCGACGTGTCGCGCTTGCATTCATAGTTAAAGCCGTCGGCATGTTCCTGCAAATCAAACAGGCCTTCTTTGCCGCCGCTTAAAATGGAGCGCACCGCGGTTAAAATGGTATTGCCGTCCGGCTGGCCGCCGGCAGGATACGCATTCAAATAGACGGGCGTTTTGCCGTTAATGGCCAATTTTACGTCTTGCACCAACTGGCCCAAGCTCTGTTCCACGGTTAACACCGCTTTGGCTTTGCCGGCCAATTCCGCCAAACGTTTGGACGGGAAAGGCCACAGCGTAATCGGGCGGAACAAGCCCACTTTCAAACCTTCTTCTTTGGCTTTGTTGACGGCTTCCAAGCAGGCGCGGGACGAAAGCCCGTACGCCACCAACAGCACATCACAGCCTTCGGCTTCGCGTTCTTCCCAGCGGGCTTCGGTTTTTTCAATCAGCCCGTAGCGTTTGGCGCGTTCCACCACGTCGGCAATCAAATTATCCCCTTTGTAAGAAAACACGTTGTTTTTCTTGCGGCCGTTTTTGTGGATATCCACCGCCCAGTCAAACTTGCCCAGCTGGTTGGGGTCAATCGGGTCAAAATTAAAAGACATGCTTTCCATCATCTGCCCCAAAATACCGTCCGCCAAAATCATGCAGGGCATGCGGTATTTTTCGGCCAGTTCAAAACCCAGTTTCGGAAAGTTGCCCAGCTCTTCTACGGAGTTCGGCGCCAACACGATGACGTGATAGTCCCCGTTGCCGCCGCCGCGCGTGGCCTGGAAATAATCCCCCTGCGAGCCGGAAATGCTGCCCAGCCCCGGGCCGCCGCGCATTACGTTTACGATCAGGCACGGCAAATCGGCACTGGCCAAATAAGTGATACCTTCCTGCTTCAAGCTCACGCCCGGAGAGGAAGAAGACGTCATGCTGCGCGTGCCGGTAGAAGCGGCACCGTACACCATATTGATGGCGGCCACTTCGCTTTCGGCTTGCACAAACGCACCGCCGGCTTCCGCCATATGGGCGGACATATATTCCGGCACTTCGTTTTGCGGAGTAATCGGATATCCGGCAAAGAAACGCACCCCGGCGCGAATGGCGCCTTCGGCCAATGCTTCATTGCCTTTTCTTAATGTTTTTTCGGTCATAATAAAATCCTCAAAATCGTTAGTCTTTAATTACCGTAATGGCAATATCGGGGCACATCATATAGCACATGGCACAGCCGATACAATTTTCGGGATGCTCCATCTGAGCGGGAAAATATCCTTTTTTGCTGATGGTATTGGATTTGCCCAAGCATTTTTTCGGGCATACGCTGACGCACAAATAACATGCTTTGCATTTATTGGCGTCCACTTCAATTCTTGGCATAATTCTCCTGTGGGTCCGGGGGTTTTGCCGGAAAACCCATACATAAAGTATATTTCTTTTGCGCGCAGCTGCGCAATAATAAAATCAGTTTTTGTACAATACAAATATATGGTTCTTCAAACTAAAACACGCATTTATTCGGATTTATTGCTCCAGGCGCGGGCCCTGCTGGAAATGGAACGCGATACGGTGGCAAATATGGCCAATTTATCCGCCTTGCTGTACCATGGGATGGACAACTTAAATTGGGCAGGCTTTTATATACTCAAAGAAGGCACCTTGGTGTTGGGGCCCTTTCAAGGCAAGCCGGCTTGCGTGCGCATTGGCATGGGCAAAGGCGTTTGCGGCACGGCAGCCAGCACCCGCCAAACCCAGCTGGTGCCGGACGTGCACGCTTTTGCGGGGCATATCGCCTGCGACAGCGCTTCCCAAAGCGAAATCGTCGTGCCGCTTTTTTGCCGGGGAGAAGTGTGGGGCGTGCTGGACATAGATTCCCCCATAAAAGCGCGCTTTGACGAAACCGACCGCGAAAATTTGGAAAAAATCGCACGGATTTTTGAACAAACCAGCTTGCAATAGCTTTTTGCAAAGGCCTTTTCTCCGACGAGAAATTGCTTTCTTATTGCCGAAGGTTTTGAAATTTTGTATTATATTTAGGTAATGCCGAGGTAGCTCAGTGGTAGAGCACCGGTCTGAAAAACCGGGTGTCGACAGTTCGATCCTGTCCCTCGGCATTTCTTTTTTGGATTTGAAATAAAAAAGCCCCACCGTTTGGCGGGGCTTTTTGTTTATCGTAACACTTATAAAAAGGCGTGCGCCAGCGAATGCTTCACATAGCTTTGGGCTAAATTTTTGCGCTTCTTGACGAAGCATTGAAGCGTAAAAGAACAAAGCGCATCATAGGCACCCAACATATTGCCTTTGTCCATAAAAACAGAAATTTGCTTCTTTTGCCCTTCGGAAAAAGCCCCGCAGGAGGGGTCTGCATTGTAGGTTTTCAAATACATCAAATAAGAAACCATCAAATTTTCCATAGACTCGTCTTCACGGAAAAGTTTGGTCAAAAAAGCATCGGTCAGATAAATGGCATTATCGGGAAATGCGCGGAGCAATTCTATAAGCAATTTTTTATTGGTGGCGATTTTTCTTAAATTTTCAATCGGCAGGGTATTAAAAGTAACAAAAGGCACATTGCGGGATTTGGAAATTTCCTCACGCAGTTGACGCTTAAAAGCGGAAATATCTTGCTGTCTAAAAGCATAGAATTCGCCGTATAGGCGTTCGCGGATTTTGCCGGCTTCGCGTTCTTTTACCATTTCCACAATTTTGGGAGCCATCGGATGTTGGGAACCCCACGAAAGCAGTTCCTGGCGCTGTTTTAACAACCGGTTATATTCCGCCCGTCGATCCGCGCCCGAATTCTGGGCCACCCCCACGGAAACGGCAAAAATTAAAACCAGTACGGAAAAACAAAATTTACGCATACAAAAGCCTCCCTAAAAATTCACCTTCTCCCTCAATTATGCCATAAAAAAAGGAAACGCACAACGACGAAAAAACCCGGAGCAAAAGCTCCGGGTTTTCTATCAGCAAAAGAGGTTCTATCTCAGCTGAATCAGCGCAAAATGCAGGTATTCCGTTTCCGGCATACCAATCAGCACCGGATGATCTTTGGCCTGGCCGCGCAGTTCCACCAGCACCGCTTTGCGGCCCGATTTGCTGACGCCCTGGCGAATGATATCCACAAACAGTTCACGCGAAATATGGTGCGAACAAGTGGAAAAAGCCAAATATCCGCCTTCTTTAATGCCTTCCAAGGCCATTTTAACCAGCTTTACATACAGGCCCACCGCCTGTGGAAGAGCTTTGCGGCTTTTCACAAAAGCGGGCGGGTCCAACAGTACGATATCCGGCTGGTCCGGCAGTTCCCCTTTTTTCATAGCGGAAAGCAGGCGTTCGGCATCGTCGCGGTGGAACACCACCGTATCGGCCACGCCGTTAAGCTCGGCATTTTTCTGCGCCCATTCCACGGCCGCGGCAGAAGAGTCGCACCCCCACACCTGGCTGGCGCCGGCCAGTGCGGCCGTAATGCCAAAAGACCCGATGTAAGAATACAAATCCAGCACCAATTTTTCCTTAAAATAAGGTTTCAAAAATTCGCGGTTTTCGCGCTGGTCAAAATAAAAGCCGGTTTTTTGTCCTCCGCGGATAGGCACCAAATACTTTACGCCGTTTTCTTCGATTTCCACGGACTCCGGCACTTCGCCAATGATTTCGGGCGTATTGGTCAGCCCTTCCAACGCGCGGAAAGAACTGTCGTTTTTATAATAGATGCCCTTAGGCTTAAAAATTTTCTGTACGGCTTTGGTGATTTCGGGTTTCAGCTTTTCCATGCCGGCTGTCAGCACATCCATCACCAGCACGTCCCCGTAGCGGTCAATCACCAGGCCGGGCATATTGTCGGCCTCGCCGTAGCACATGCGCCCGTATTTGCGAACGCCGATTTCCTTGCGGTAGGTGTAGGCGTTATCAATATTTTCAAAAACGAAATTTTCGGGCAAATCGCCTTCGCCTTTCATCAGCAGCCGTACGGAAATTAAACTGTGCGGGTTGAAAAACCCGATACCCACCTGTTTGCCCTCATGGCTCATTACGCGCACCAGCGTGCCCGGTTCTATAGACGTATCCAGCCCGTCAATTTCGTTGGAAAACACCCACCAGTGTCCGGCCTGCAAGCGCCGTTCTTCTTTTGCTTTTAGTTTAATTTCTGTCATACGGTTTCTATCCTTGTTGTTTATTACCCGTTTCTTCCAGCTCCGAAAAAGGCAGCTTGGCAGCGCAGAGCGGGCACTCTTTCGCCGTAAAAGTTTGCATGGGGTAGGAAAGCAGCGCGCGCAGCGGCACCGCCAACGGCAAATAGCCCATAGAGCGGTCCACAATCACGCCCACGCCAATGACGTTTCCTCCCATCTTGCCGACGAGTTCAATCGCCTTGTTGATTTTGCGGCCGGACACGGCCACATCGTCCACTATCAGCACGTCCTCGCCTTCTTTAATCATAAAATTGTGTTTCAGCACCATTTCGCCGTCGTCACCGCGGGAGGCAAAAATAGCGCGTACTCCGCGCGCGCGGGCCACTTCCTGCGCCAGGACCGAGTCGGACGGCGTAAGCGCCATCACCACATCGGCCTTTTTGGTAAACTTGTCCGACAGTGCGCCCGCAATCCGCTGCGCCAAGTGAGGGTGCTGCATCAAAAGGGAAGTTTGAATATACGTTTGGCTGTGAAAGCCCGAAGGCATGACAAAATGTCCTTCCAAAATGGCCCCATGTTCTTGCAAGAGGCACAGCACGTCCATATTATTTCTTGGCATGAAAGTCTCCTTGGATAAATTCCTGCGCGGCTTTGAAACTGGTACTCAGTCCCTGCTCTTGGGCGGCGCGAATGGTTTGGCCGGTTTTTTTGGCACGCATCATTTCCAGCTTGGGTTTAAGCATGGAAGACGATACGCGAAACGCCAAAGCCGGGTTGCCGGACTCGTCCGTCAAATTCTCCGCCAGGGCGCCCGAGCGCGAGGTATTGTTAAACATCGTCCATATAATGATATCAAAATTTTCGTTCACCCAGTCGGTCCAGCCGCTCACCGCCGCCGAAATGGTGGGCCCCACGGTGTAGGCGTTTTTAATCTGCATGTTCCCTTTATTAAAATCAACCGACAAGGCCATATCGTTAAACGGCACATCTTTTAGCACCTGCCCCACCTTAAAGCTTCCCGCCCGTTCCATACGGTGCATCAAAATAAACGGCTGGAAAGTAATGTTGAGGGCTTGCTGTTCCTCGGCCAGTTTTTCCATTTGGTGGATTACGCCCCCCTCCAAACGCATTTCTAACGGGCCGGACAAGTTCTTTGCTCCCGCACGCATGCCGGTAAAATCAAACTCGGCACTGAAGCGGTTGCCGGAAAGCACCTGCGTGGAAAAAGTGTCCGCCGTCAGGTTCCCCGCAAAGTTGGGCATAAATTTGGGCAAGCGGTCGCGGAAGTTGCGCATCCACGCCAAGGGGCCGTCCACCGGCTCCTTAAATTTAGCGCCTTTTTTAAGAAGCGGCGTAATGACGGTGACGAAATCTTTCACCGTATCAATAAACGCCAGCGGGTCCAAATCTTTCCAATAAATAGACGTGCGGATTTTGCGCCGCGCACTTTTTAGATTATTGACCGACAAACTCATCTTAAACGGCACATTGTTTAATTCGGTAGACGCAATATAGGCATACAAATTGCCTTTGCGCCAACTGGCACTGAGGTTGAGTTTATCAAAAACGGATTTATGCACCGTCACTTTCCCGTCGGTCGTGCGGGCATACAAATCGGCAAAGTTCTGCTTGGCCTGAAACTCCCCGCTCACCTGTGCGGCCTTGAAACCATAGAAAAGGCCCGAAACATTTTTGGCTTGCGCGGTAAAAAGCGGCAGTTCATACTTGCCGCTATTGCGTAGCAAATGCGCCGCCAGGGAAGCTTGCCCCGTCAGCTTATACTGGCCGATATCTTTGTAATAGGTTTCTTTTCCGGCCAGGTTAAAGAAATTGGTGGAAGCCTGCAAATCGGCCGTAAACGGTTTTTGGGCAAAATCCAAATTGCCCGACAGCGTCGTCTTTACGTCATCAGCGGACAACGTCACTTGAGAGAGTTTCAAAAGACGATACCCATTATCCAGCATGCCTTGGGCCGCTACTTCGGTTTTGGGGAGAGAAAAGTTCAAATTCTCCGCATGAAACAGCGACAAATCTTTGCTGGAAAACGCCGGAATTTCCGCCTTGATGTTAAAATAGGGCGTGCGTAAATTGTCCAAATCTATCAGCAAATCCACCGGCTTTTGGAACAAAAACACCTGCGCGCGCAAACTGCGCAGAGCAAAATCGTTCCAATTAAAATCGGCAAAGTTCACATGTCCCGCGCCCTTAATTTCCATATCGGAAATGTTATCTCCCCATTTATTGCGCAAAATCATTTCCGCCCGGAAGCGCGAGAGTTCATTAAACCGCAGTTGCTCAAAATGTAAATTCAGCCCGTAAATGGCGTGAGACACCCCGGACCCCAAATCTTTGTAACTAAGCACCCCGTTGTGTACGGACCAGTCCTCCACGCTCACGGTCAATTTGCGCCCCGTCAGTTCGCTGGTATAGACGGATTTTTCTTTCGGCGAGCGGACTTGCGGCATATTATACGTACCGTCTGCCTGGCGCACTACGTTAAAGCGCGGGGAATGGAGGGATACTTCGTCTATCACCAACTGCTGTTCCAATAGCGGAAGCAGCTTAAACTGCAAGGTCACCGTATCGGCAGACAACAACGCATGCCCCGGGTTCCCCTCCGTATCCAGCACGGAGAAGCCTTTCAGTTCAATGGCATTAATAAATTTAAGGTCTAATGAAGTGATGATAACGGGGCGGTCCAGCCGTTTTTGAATTTCTTCGGTAATCAGTTCGCTGATGTGCTGTGCGTTAAACGTTTTCAAAAACAGCAGCCACAGCCCTGCCGCAATCAGCAAAAGCAGCATGACGGTAAACAACACCGTGCGTAAGCTTAACACAAAGCACGCTTTGAAAAACCGCCATACCCAAGACAAAAAACTTCTTTTCTTTTTATTCTTTTTGCTCATTTTTTACGATGCGTTCAAGGCTTTCTCTATTATATAGTTTACTAAAATTCGCCATACGTTTACGGTTCCCGTCAGCACATTTTTTCCCCCTTGTACCAAAGACACCGCTTCCGGAAAAAGTGCCTTTAGCACCAGTGCCAGCACCACCAGGTTGGCCAGCGTAATCATCACTACGGAAAACACCTTCCCGCCCGCCAATTTCAAATCGGGCTGGTCGGCCTCAAACAGGGTTTTGAACGTCTGCACGAAATGAAAAGCCGTAAAAAAACCGATTACAAACAAAAACACCTGCCGGTACGGCTGTAAATTGACAAACAAATCCGCTATCAAATATATCCCCGCCGCCAGCACCACATACGCCGGCACAAAATACGGCGCCAATACCACAAACGCGTTACAGCGGTCCATTTTTACGTATCCGCTTTCTTGGCCGACGGACACGTCCTTAATCCGGCACCCGCATAAAAGCGCCGCCAGGGCGTGCGTCATTTCGTGCGCAAAAACATACGGACGCGAAAAATTGTAGTACCCATAATGAATGCCGGCATAAATCAATATCCCCATAATAAAACTGACCGCCATATCCAGCCGCCCCAATACGGAAAGCAAAATCCGCACCGTTTCCGCAAACGTCAAAACGGCCGTCGGCAACAGCACAAGCGCCAGCAAAAATTTAAGCAGTCTTCCCATCAAAATTTCTCCGTCCAAGAGGGTTGTTCGTATTGGTTTTTGGCCAGCTTTTCGGCTTCGGCCAGCAAGGCTTCGTCGGCCCCGCGCGGGTTCAAATCGGCCGCCAAATACGCGCGCACCGCCTCAATGACGGCTTGCTTGTAGGCTGGGTTTTCGCGGGCCTTAGGCACCTGCAAAGACCCCTGGTAGAGCACCGTAGTGCCAAAACGCCGCAGGGCACCGCCCAAAATCTTAGCACCCGTTTCGGAAAGCAAATCATTTTCCACCGGGTTTGAAAAGCACGCACTGGCCGTATGGTTCAGGCTGGGCGCATAGGCCGATGCCGGCAAATCTTTGTGGAACACCCCTCCATGAGAGCCCAAACGCATGAGCTGTTCGTGCATGCGGGCGTGAAACTTTTCGTAAATTTCCGCCGGTCTTCCCGCGCGGGGAAATATCAACGAAAAAGTTAAATCCTCCCCGTGATACACTATTCCACCCCCCGTCGGGCGGCGGGCATACGGCCCTTGAAAATGCTTCTCTTGCAGGGCGCGGCGCACCTCGCTTACAAATTGGGCATAGCCAAACGTCACCGCAGGGCCGTCGGTCCAGCGATAGAAACGGAGGGTGATTTCGTTAGGGCGCGCACGCACGAGGGCCTCGTCCAAGGCCATTTGTCCGTATACGTCCAAACGCGGGGAAGCAAGCAATATATCCATATTTTCAGCGGCCCCCGCCCAACGGGCGGAGGCCGTAAAGTACATCTTGTATCGTTTGGCGGTGGGTTTCCCCCACCGGCTCACCAGCGCAGGTTGGGTTCGCGCGCGGCGGAAACTTCGTCAATGCGGCACACGCATTGGCTGTGCGGAGCGTCTTTTACGGTTTGCGGCTCGGTGTGGATTTCGTCATAGATTTTTTCCATCACCCGCACAAACGCGTCCAGCATTTGTTTGCTTTCGGTTTCCGTGGGCTCAATCATAATAGCTTCGGGAACGATCAGCGGGAAATAAATGGTGGGCGCGTAAAACCCGTAATCCAGCAGGCGTTTGGCAATGTCGGACGTATGCACGCCGTTCATTTCCGCCGGGTTCACGCTCAGTACACATTCGTGCATGCAGGTACGGTCAAAAAACGCATTAAATTTGCCTTTCAGCGCCACCCGCACATAGTTGGCGTTTAGCACGGCATTTTCGCCAATGTCTTTGAAGGTGGAATCGTCAAATTGCCTCAAATAGCAGTACCCGCGCAGGCATACGGCCACGTTGCCGTAAAAGGCTTTCATTTTGCCCAGGCTCTTGGGCATTTTGCCCGTCAAGGTATATTTGCCGTTTTTGCATTCCACCATGGGCTTAGGCAAGAAGGGTGCCACATGCGCCGCCGCACCCACCGGGCCCGCGCCGGGGCCGCCGCCGCCATGCGGCGCGGCAAAACTCTTGTGCACATTTAAGTGCATCAAATCGGCTCCCAAATCGGCCGGTTTTACCAGCCCCGCCAAGGCGTTAAAGTTAGCGCCGTCCAAATAAAAGAGGGCACCGGCTTTATGCACCATGTCGGCAATTTCGCGAATATCTTTTTCAAAAAGCCCCACGGTGTTGGGCACCGTCAGCATGACGACGGCCGTCTTATCCGACAGGGCGTTCTGCAAGGCTTCTTTATCCACACAGCCGTCAGAGGCGGATTTGATATTGATAACAGTATAGCCCGCCATATGCGCCGTGGCCGGGTTGGTGCCGTGAGCGGTGTCGGGCACGATGACTTCGGTGCGTTTGAAATCTTTGCGCGCATCATGATAAGCGCGGGCGGTTAAAATACCCGTCAGTTCCCCATGCGCCCCCGCAGCGGGCTGCAAGGTGAAGGCGGATAAACCCGTTACTTTTTTAAGCAATTCCTGGAAATGGTACAGCATTTCCAAGGTCCCTTGTACCGAGGATTCCGGCGCAAACGGGTGAACTTGGGTAAACCCGTCCAAAGAGCTGAGCAAATCATACGCTTTGGGGTTATACTTCATGGTGCAAGACCCTAACGGATAGAACTCGCCGTCCAGGCAATAGTTCAGTTCGGACAAACACGTAAAATGACGCACCGTTTCAAATTCGGAAAGTTCCGGCAGTTTCGGTGCCGTTTTGCGCAAATAAGCCTGAGGCAAATACGCCGCGGCTCCTTTTTGCGCCGCACTAAAGCGCACTCCGCGCCGACCGGGGCGGGATTTTTCCAGGGAAAGTTCGTTATGTTTCAAAATCGTTTCCATGTTAAATGCCCTCCAACGCAGCCGCATAGGCTTTCAAGTCGGCCTCGGTTTTGGTTTCCGTAGCACACACCAGCAGGCAGTTTTCAAACCCTTTCCAATCGGCCCCCAGCGCATACCCCGCACTGATGCCTTTCTTTTCCAGTTTTTGAATGACTTTCTTCGCCGGCACCGGGCATTCCAGCACAAACTCGTTAAAGAACGGTGCGGCAAATTTCAGCTTAAAGCCGGGCACCTTGCCCAACAGCTCGGCCAATTGATGAGAGCGTTCCAAATTCAATTCCGCCACTTCCTGCAAGCCTTTGGGGCCCAGCAGGGTCAAATAAATAACGGCGTTAAGCGCGCAAAGCGCTTCGTTGGAACAAATGTTGGAAGAGGCTTTTTCGCGGCGGATATGCTGTTCGCGCGCTTGCAGCGTAAGCACAAAAGCGCGGCGGCCGTTTTTGTCTTTGGCAATACCCACAATACGCCCCGGCAACTGGCGCATATAGGCTTTTTTGGCCGTCATAATGCCCAGCCCGGGCCCGCCAAAATTCATGGCGTTGCCAAGAGGCTGCCCTTCTGCAACGGCAAAATCCGCATTATACGAGCCCGGCGTTTGCATCACGCCCAAGGCAAGCGGACTCACCAACGCCGTCAGCAAAGCGCCAACTTGATGCACGCGGGCAGACACTTCTTCCGCTTGCTCCAAACAACCAAAAAAGTTCGGCGTAGCCAACACAAAACAAGCCGTTTGGTTGGACAAGTTTTGCTCCAAAGCCGCCAGATCCAGCGTGCCGTCTTGCCCCACGGGGGATTCTTTTACAAGGACCCCTTCTTGGTGGCGCACATACGTTTTAAGCACTTCTTTATAGTGCGGGTGCAATGCGGCTGAAATCAAAATTTCTTTCCGCCCCGTTACCCGCAGGCAGGCCAGCACGGCTTCGGCCAAGGCGGTGGCGCCGTCGTAGTGAGAGGCGGTGGCCACGTCCATATCAAACAGCGAACAAATACAGCTTTGAAATTCGTAAATCGTTTGCAGGGTGCCCTGGCTGGCTTCGGCCTGGTAAGGGGTGTAGGCGGTTAAAAATTCGCCGCGAGACGACAGCGCGCCCACCGCTGCAGGGATAAAATGTTCGTAAATGCCCGCACCAATAAAATTTTTAAGCGGTTTATTGCGGGCAGCCAACGCGCGCACATGGGAGGAGAGTTCCTGCTCCGTCAGCGCGCGGGGCAAATCCAACACGGGGTATAAGAGTTCCTGCGGAATTTGCGCCAGCAGTTCTTTTACCGACGAAACGCCGATTTTTTCCAGCATTTCTTTGCGGTCTTGCTCAGTATGAGGGATAAACATAATCAAAAAGTCCTTTTCAAAATCCCCCGCCAAAAGCGGGGGATCTATATTTTTTCCGCTTATTTTTTAAGAGTGGCGTTGTAAGCGTTGAGGTCCAACAGGTTTTCGTATTCGGCGGGGGCCGTCATTTTTACTTTGAACAGCCATCCGTTGCCGTGCGGTTCGCGGTTGACGAGGGCAGGATCGTTGACCAAGGCGGAGTTCACTTCCACCACTTCCCCGCTGACGGGCGCATAAATTTCGGAAGCGGATTTAACCGATTCAATCACGCAGCAGTTCTGGCCCGCCGTTACTTGCTGGCCCACTTTAGGCAAGTCCACAAATACGATATCGCTGATTTCTTCCTGCGCGTGGTTGCTGATGCCCACGGTGGCAATGTCGCCTTCCACATGGGCCCATTCGTGCGTTTTGGCAAAACGGCAATTTTCTTCGTTATGCATGTTTTTCTCCTTTGGGTTAAACTCGGTTTTTATAAAAGGGCGTTTTGACCACTTCGGCCTTGGCCCGTCTGCCGTGGATTTCTATTTCCACTTCGCTGCCCGGCACGGCCGCGTCCGCCGCCAAATAGCCCACGGCTATTCCCTTAAATAACGGCGAAAACGTTCCGCTGGTCAGCACTCCTTTTTCTTCCGCGCCGACAAATACCTTGCATCCTGCGCGCGGCACGCCGGGGCTTTTAAGCACAAAGCCGGTCAGTTTTTCTTTTACCCCCTGTGCTTTTTGCGCCGCCAGCGCATCTTTCCCTACAAAATTTTCTTTGGCCAGTTTCACCACCCAGCCGCAAGCCGCTTCATACGGGGTGCGGGTCTGGTCGGCATCGGCTCCGTTAAGCAGGTACCCTGCTTCCAGGCGAAGCACGTCCCGCGCGCCTAAGCCGCAGGGCTTTACGCCTTGAGCCAAAAGGGCGTTCCAAAGCTGTTCAATTTTTTCCCCGGGAAGCATAATTTCCACCCCGTCCTCGCCGGTATATCCGGTGCGGGTCAGGTAGCCTTTGGCTCCAAACAGTTCAATTTCGGCAATATGAAACCGCGCCACTTCCTTGGCTTGCGGCAACAGTTTGGCCGCATGGTCCAAGGCTTCCGGCCCCTGCAAGGCAATCATGCCCCACTGGGCGCTTTCGTTTCGGACGGTTACGTCAAACTGTTTGGCCTGTTTTTCAAACCAGGCAAAATCCTGTTCAATGCACGCGGCGTTTACCACCACCAAAAATTTTTCGGGCGTTAAACAGAACGAAATGGCATCGTCAATAATCGTGCCTTTTTCGGTCAAAATATGGGAATACACCCCGGCGCCGGGTTCGTTTTTGATGTTATTGCAGTTAATATATTGCAAAAAGGGCCAGGCGTCTTTGCCTTCCACAAAAATCTGCCCCATATGGGAAACGTCAAACATGCCGGCGGCTTCGCGCACGGCTTTGTGTTCGGCAATAATTCCTTCAAACTGCACGGGCAAGAGCCACCCGTGAAAATCCACCATCTTGCCGCCGGCGCGTTCGCAGGCTGCGCAGAGGGGTGTTTTTTGCAAATCGGTGTGGGTCACAAAAACCTCCAAAAGTATACGACCATTGTATAAAATTTAACCGTTTTTTATACAATGTATATATGGCAGATACACAGACCGTCATCAGCGACGTAAAACTATTTATAGAACGGCTCAAAAAAGAGCTGCCCGAAGTGTTCGGCAAGCCCGACGCGCAAGGCGCCCCTTCCGGCGCGGCCCAAACACCCGCCGACGGCAACAAAGTGCTCTATAACGGGGACTTGTTTGAAGCCCGCATGTACCTAACGCCCGACCAGGAAGAAGGCGTGGCTTTTGACGGGACGGTGTTCCACATCTATCTGCAGTCCAAAAACTCCGACCCCGGGGCCCTGGTTACCGATTGGCTGCGAAACAAAGCCAACGAAACCCTGAAGGCCAAAACCAAAGAATGGGCGGAAAAAATTGGCGTAGAATACAACAATATCGTCATTAAAGACCAAAAAACCTGCTGGGCCAGCTGTTCGGGCAAAAAGAATATCAACTATTCTTACCGCATTATCAAAATGCCGCTGGCGGTGCAGGATTACCTGATGGTGCACGAACTGTGCCACTTGGTACACATGAATCATGGGCAGGAATACTGGCAGCTGGTAGCGCAGTTCTGCCCCGATTACAAAAGCCACCGCCGCTGGTTAAACGACAACAAAGGCGCCGTCTTTGCCGAAGTGGAACTGACGTATAAGGAAGAAACGGAGCCTGAAGAAAAAACCCGGCCGCAAGAGGCCGAAGCCCAAACCTCAAGCGAAGGCGAACAAACCTCCCACTAATTTTTCCCCCGGTCATACGGCCGGGGTTTTTATTATGCAAAAAACCGCCGGCACCCCGAGTGCCGACGGTTTATAGGAGACCCCCTCGTCCCTGGCTTAGGAGAGGAAGAACGTTTATTTTTCAGCCAACAGGCCTCCCCCGTGCTGTACGCGCACCAAGGAAAGCCCGTCTTCCGACACACCGCCCCACAACGATACCGGCAGGCGGGAAGGCACCCGGTTAACCAGGGCCACCAATTTCCCGTTATAGTAGAACGGATCACCCACCCGCAAGGTGTTTTTGACGCCCGTCAAACGACTGGAACGAGCGGATATTACCCCCCGACTCATAAAAAACTGTACCAACGCATTTTGTACGCCGGCGCCATAGGCCTCGCGCAGGGTTTTCCCCTCGGCTACGGCCGCCAAAGGCGCGCCTTTTATGCCTTCGGTCAAATCGGCCGAGACCACAATTTCCGCCAAATCGCCCTTCACCTGCACGCTTCGGGCACTTCCGGTGCCGGTTTTGCCGTTGGCAAAGCGCAAGCGCATTTGTTTTAAGGTGTACCCTTTAGGCGCCCGGAGGCAAACGGACGGCGTAAACACGCGGGACGTTCCCTCCCCCAGCACCCCGCGGCAATGCGTGGTTTTGTGTTTTACATCTATTAATGTTTCCCGAAACCCGGGGCGGCGGCGGTGCACCATGTCGCTTAAATAAACGGGCTTGGTCCATTCAAAGCTAATTTCCGCCACCGGCCGAAATTGCCGGTAGTTCTGACGGGCCTGCAAAGCGGCCCGTTCCAAGGCGGGCTGTACGCCCGCCGGCGTTTGAGCGCTTAACGCTCCGCACGCACCGGCCGCCAAGCAGGCGGCCAAAAGAGTTTTGTTGCCAAGTTGAAATATGTTCATAGGTTTGTATAAACATTATAACAAAGTTAGGAAAAACTAACAAGTATTTTTACAAAAAAATAAATACCCGTCTAAGAAATACGGATATTTATGTTTTAATTTATAAAAAATAAAGTTAGATAAGGCTATCTTTTAATACACTATCCACCCCAGCACCCCGCACGCGGCAATCACGCCGATAGGCCCCGCCTTAAATTTCCACACCGCCACAAAAGCCCCCAAAAAGAAAAGCAAGCTTTTATAATCCACAAAATTTTCGCCGTTGCACAGCACCAACGCCGCCGCCGCAATCAGGCCTATCACCGCCGGGCGCAAGCCCGAAAAAACGGCTTCTACGGAAGGGGAATTACGGTATTTCAAAAAATACCGGCTTACCGCCAACATCAAAATAAACGAAGGCAGGCACACGGCAAACGTTGCCACTGCCGCCCCCAATACGCCGTCCGCCGCCGTATACCCCGTATAGGTGGCCAAATTGATACCCACCGGGCCGGGCGTCACCTGGCTGACGGCCACTATGTCGGTAAATTCCGACACGCTCAGCCACGCATGCTTGTGCACCACTTCGTTTTGGATAAACGAAATCATGGCGTATCCGCCGCCGAAATTAAATAGACCGATTTTGAAAAACGTCGCAAAAAGCTGCCAATAAATCACGGGGTCCTCCTTTTGGAACGAGAGAACAAAAATCCGCCCAAGCCCGCCGCCAACACAATATAGACGGGCGACACTTTAAGCAACCACACAAGCCCCGCACACACCAGCGGTATCCACACGGTTTTGAAATTAATCCCCGCCATTTTGGACAAATTAAACACCGGCACCGCAATCAAGGCCACCACCGCCGGGCGCACCCCCATAAACACGCGGCGCACCACGGGGTTGTGTTCATACCCGCGGAAGAAAAGCGCAATCAGCAAAATAATTACAAAAGAAGGAAGCGCCGCCCCCAAAGAAGCCACCGTGCTTCCCCAGAAGCCTTTTATTTTGTATCCCGCCAAAATGGCCACGTTAATGGCCAAAATGCCGGGCGCCGCCTGCGCAACGGCCACACAATCCAAAAACTCGCGCCGCTCCAGCCAGCCTTTTCCGTCCACCAGCTCCCGTTCAATCAGCGGCAGCATGGCGTATCCGCCGCCCAGCGTGAACGTGCCGATTTTGGCAAAAATCCAAAATAAAGAAAAATACTGTTTCATCTGTTTTTAAGCGTTTCAAACGGATCTGTTATAAAAAACCCGCCGCTTAGCGGCGGGTTTATGGTTAATCTATCCAGCCTTCTTTCTTGGCGTAATTCACAATCCCGGTATATATCCCTTTTGCCGTGCGGTCGCGCACGGTGGCATTGGCCAGGCGGGAACGGTCCTTACTGCTGCTAATGTATCCCATTTCCACCAAAATAGCCGGGCTGTTTACACCTTTTAACACGTAGAAGTTGGCCTGGCGGACGCTGTTGTTTTGATTTACCGCTATGCCGATTCCGGGTTGTTTATAAACGGCATTTCGCACATAGCCGGCCAGTTTGGAGCTTTCGTTAATATACTCGTTTTTGGCCAAAGACTGTAACAACGCGTCCACAAAATTATAATGCACCTCTTCATATTGCATGGCTTCGTTTTCCAACGCGGCCACTTCGGCGGCTTCTTTGTCGGTCGCTTTTTCGGAGCGGAAATATACCTGAAATCCGTTGGCATGGCGGTTCTTGGAAGCGTTGGTGTGAATGGATACAAACAAGTCCGCCTTGAACTGATTGGCCATTTTGGAACGTTCGGAAAGGGCGATAAAAGTGTCCTTTTCGCGGGTCATTTTCACTTCAAATCCGCCTTTCTTAAGCAAGCGCGCCAATTCTTTGGCTACGTCCAGGTTCCAATCTTTTTCGCGGTAGCGGCTGCGCACGGCGCCGGGGTCTTTCCCGCCATGGCCGGGGTCCACCACAATGCGCATTTTTTTATGTGCAGAGCGCATGGAAAGCGGGTCCGGCTCGGTTTTAATTACCGGCACCGGCTTGGGTGCGGGGGCCGGCTTTTCGGCTTTAATAACAGCGGGTTTGGCCTGGGCGGGGCTCATTTCCTCCACGTCGTCATCTTCCATCAAAACGGAAGGTTTTTCATTGGCAGGCAAAATTTTAGCCGCGGGCACCGTTTGCGGCGCGGGCGCAGGCTCGGGCTTGATTACCGTTTGCGGAGCGGAGGGCGCCAACACGGGCACACCCGCCTGAGCTCCGGCACGGAACACCAGCTTGCCGTCCACCTTAGAAAAACTCCAATCTTTCGCTTTTTTGCCCAATACCACTTTCAGTACGGCAATACCGTTTCGCCCTTGGCGCACGTCCATAGAAGAAATAAAGTCCGTCCGCAGGCGCGAATGCAAATCCCTTTTCAGCACCACATTTTGAAAAGTAACCGTGACGGTATGTTTATTGGACTGTTCGGTTTGATAAGAAATTTCTTTTTTGGGGTTAAAAATCAGCAGCGTATCCTGGTCGTTTTTTTGTTCGTCCACAAATTCCAGGTTAAAGCGCCTTTCCACATAAAAGGCCCCGTCGCGAAATTCCACATAGCGGTCCATGGCCTGCTGGAACTCCGGCAGGGTGAAGAATTCCGCGGGCACCATCATTTTCCCGCTTTTGATAAATACCGGCTCGGAAAGCGTTTTGGGTTGTGCATTAACAATAATTTCCGCCAATGGGGCCGTTAAAATGGCATAAAACCCTTTGGAAGAAATTTTGGCCTGCTTGGATTGGGCAAACAGCTCCACCCCCGTGCCAAACTTGCGGGCCGTCTTTTGCAGGTCCACGAAGGTTTTCCCGTTGGACACCACCGCCGAGACGGAGCCTTTGTCCCGCCCGGAGACGATAAAATCCACCTTATCCGCCGCGTGCACCGCGCCGGAAAAGGCCATACACAACAAGCCGTATAAGAGAGTCTTGCACAAACGTTTCATAAGCCCACAAGAAACGCCCGGCCCCAGCCGGGCGTATGTTCGTTATTCCAAAACGATTTTATAATCTTCCCACGCCAACTGCGGATCCGCCTGGATTTTAAGCGTGCGATGAATGTTTTGTTCAATGTCGTTTTGGCGGTTTTTGATAGCTTCGGCCAAAACGGGGTGCAGCACTACGCGCAGGTTGCCGCCGGGGCGGCCGCTGGTAAGGTCGTAAATTTCCCGCTGGATTTTAATGCGCATGCTCTCGGCGGATAATACACGCCCCGAACCGTGGCACTGGGGGCATTCTTCGCTGATAAAGCTGCCCGTGCTGGCACGTTTTCTTTCGCGGGTCATTTCCACCAACCCCAAGCGGGTGATAGGCAAAATGCGGATTTTGGCCCGGTCCCCATGCACGGCCTGGGCCAAAGCTTCCACCACGCGGTGGCGGCTGGAGGCCTTGCGCATATCAATAAAGTCAATTACGATAATCCCCCCAATGTTGCGCAAGCGCAGCTGGTGGGCGATTTCGTTGGCGGCCTCAATGTTGGTCTGGGTGACGGTTTCTTCCTGCGATTTGTTCCCCGTAAATTTACCGGTGTTTACGTCAATAGCGCAGAGGGACTCGGCCTCCTGAATAATGATACTGCCGCCATTGGGCAAGGGGAGTTTGGTTTTGCGCAGGTTATCAATTTCCGGTTCAATGTTGTACGCTTCAAAAATGGGCGTTTTTCCTTTGTAGAGTTTTACGCGGTCGGCCAAATCGGGCGAGTTCTTTTCCACAAAGTCCAGCACGCGTTCATAATCTTTTTTGCTGTCAAGCATGTACACTTTGGCGTTTTCGGAAAGCACGTCCCGCGCCACCTGCAATACGGCGTCCATATCTTCGTGCAGCAGTTTGGGCGCGCGGGAAGCTTCAAACTTCTTTACGATAGACTGCCACTGCCGGTACAAGTATTTCACTTCGCGTTCCAACTCGTCTTTGGTGGCTTCTTCGGCTTCCGTACGCACAATACAGCCCATGCCGTCCAAGTGTTTGGCGGCCAAATCCTGCATGATTTCGTTTAATTTGTGGCGGGCTTCGGAATCTTCAATGTTTTTAGATACGCCCACAAAACTTTGGTGCGGCGTCAGCACCAGGTAGCGGCCGGGCAGAGTGACGTCCATCGTCACTTTCATGCCTTTGGTGCTGATGGCGTCTTTGACTACCTGCACCATCACTTCCTGGCCTTTGTGGAGCACTTTGTCGATATTTTTCTTATCTCCGCCCAATACGTCGGAAATATACAAATAGGCATTCTTTTCGTAACCGATGTTCAAAAACGCACTGGAAATACCGGGCAGTACATTTTCCACAACACCTTTGTAAATGTTGCCCACAATGTTGAGCGAGCCGCGGCGTTCCCAAATCAGTTCGTTCACGCGTTCGTCTTCCAAAATGGCGATACGCGTTTCTTCAAAAGACGTATTCACCAATACTTCTACGGTGGGTTGTCCTTCCAAATTTTTACTCATAATAAAAAGTCCTCTCTCCCCTTTTGGGGTATAGTTAAATCAAATGAAGTTCTCCCTGGGTGTCTTGCCAAAAGAGTCCTTCTCTTATAAACGTGAAACCTTCTACCGTAAACAGCTCGTCCTGCAGCGGGACGTCCAGCCCCAGCCAAGCGGCAACGGCCGTTTGCGGCTTAATCCATTTCCCTTCCACGCTCTGCATCGTCAAACGTATGGCGCGAGGCGAAAGAGTTTGCCCGCCCGCCACATACGGCTTAATGTTTTCCGTCATGGTCAGGCCATTCTCCGCCCGCCGCACGATTTCTATGCGGGGAGCGTTAAAAAATTCTTCCGGCGTTTTTCCCGGCCCATACAGGGCGAAATTTCCTTCCACCCGGTACCTGGCGGCCGCCGCCAGATTCTGCACCGAAGCCAGCGCGTATGGCACCCGCTCCACGCTAATCAACTCCATTCCCGCGGGGAGGGCTTTTTCCAGTGCTTCTTGCACCTGCCGAACCGGGACGGGCTGCGTCAAATAAATATCCGCATATTCCCGTTCCGCGCGCTGTCCAAAAGCGGGTGCAGGCCCATAAGCCAATCGCGGCCAATTTTTATTGATTTTGGCCGGTTCAAACGCAAGCCCGCTGGCCAGCACCATATTTCTTATTGCATTAAAAACGTTGGTGTGCCCGGACCCTTTTTCCGGCCCGCGCAGCACTATACGCATTTTATAAATTTTTGGCGCGTTTATCATCTTTTTATGCCCGTATGCGGCGCGCGTAAACGGACTGCACCACACCCAAGGCCCACAAACTGGCCACCAGGTTGGAACCGCCGTACGAAATAAACGGAAGCGGTATCCCCGCCACCGGCACAATACCAATCAGCATGCCGAAGTTTACCAGCATATACGTAAAGAACATGCCAAATATCCCCGAACACACCAGATAGCCGTATCGGTCGCTTGCGCTGTAGGCCACCATAATGGTGCGCCACAAAATCAGCAGATACAGCCCCAGCACCAAAAGGGTTCCCCACAGACCAAGTTCTTCCCCTACAACGGCCAAAATAAAGTCGGTATGTTTTTCGGGCACAAATCCCAAGCGAGACTGTGTGCCGGAAAACAACCCCGTCCCCAAAATGCCGCCGGCGCCCATCGCAATTTGCGCCTGCAACACGTTATAGCCGGCCCCTTGCGGGTCCGAACGGGGAGCCAAAAACGTTTCCACGCGTTTGCGCTGGTGCGGTTTCATTTGGTGGTCCACAAAAATCCCGCCAAACAACCCCGCCAATACCACCAGCGTGGCCAGCACAAAATATACGGACGGCAAGAAAATACGCAGCTGCTTAAAAAACCACCAGGCCAAATAACCGCCCAAAATCACCAGCAGGGAAAATCCCCCCATATACCACGGGCTGTGCGCCAGCTGGTAAAACGCGTTTACAATCCAATAATCCATCAGTTCCGGGTGCAGGTAAATATACGTCCAGCCAATGGTAAAAATGCCCGCTACCCCCGCGAACAGGCCAATCAGCCCCAAATAGAACACGTTTACGCCCGTACAAAAGAGCAAAATCAAAAGGGCCGGAAACGTGACCACTACGGAAGAAAAGTCCGGTTGCATCATAATAAGCCCGAAAATCGGCACCAGCAAGGCCGCCAGCCCAACCAGGGTAGACACATCACGAATCCGCTGGCCGCGGCGGTCCAAAAAGGCGGCCGCCACCAAAATGGTGCACACGCGGCAAATTTCGGACGGCTGCATAGAAAAAAACGGCAGCACAAACCACGAACGCGACCCGCGCTGATACGAGCCAAACAACAGCACCCCCACCAACAGGGCCAAAATAAAGCCATAGAGGTATTTCCATTGTTCGTCAAAAATCTGGTAGTTAAAACTCCAGCCTACAAAAAACGCTATCGCGCCTATCGGCAAGGCCACCAGGTGCGTACGCACCACCGAGTTGGACAGTGACAAGCTGTTCACCGCCGACATAATGCACAACGCCCCCAACACCACCAGCCCAATCATCGCACCAAACAGCACGTAATCCAAGCGGCGGCGACCGGAAGGCTGAGAAAAATTTCTAAATGCTGCCATGTTCTTCTCCTTCCGCAAGCAGTTCTTCGTAATCTTCCTCCGTTCTCTCCGGCGCTTTCGGCGCCACTTGAGCAGCGGCAGGTTTATTTAGGTCAAAATAGGCTTCCAGCATGGAACGGGCAATCGGGCCGGCCGCGGAACTGCCGCCCTCGCCAAATTCCACAAATACCGCCAGCGCAATGGAAGGTTCTTCCCCTTCTCTTCCCGCAAAGGCCATAAACCAACCGTGGTCCTCCCCGTGCGGGTTTTGGGCGGTGCCGGTTTTGCCGTACACATCCAGCCCTTTAATACGCACCCGGGCGGCGGTACCGCCTTCCACCGTGTGCTTAAGCGCCTTAAACAGCAAATCATACGTCTGGGGCTTCAAATCGGCTTTTTGCAATACCTCGGGTTTTCCCACCACTTCGGTTTTGCCCGTTTGGTTACTGACGATTTTTTCCACGTAATACGGCCGATACACATTGCCGCGGCTGGCCACGGCAGCCGCAAACTGCGCCAGCTTAAGCGGCGTAAAAAGCAGTTCCCCCTGCCCGATAGACAGGTTGAGCGTATCGCCGATAAACCAATACGTTTTGTTGCGCGCGCGGCGGGTGGGGCCGTAAATGTTGCCGGCTTTTTCACCGGGCAAATCAATGCCGGTCTGGCGTCCAATCATAAATTTGCGTTCCACCCGTTCAATGGCCGCGGCACCCGTTTGGGCGGCAACCTGGTAGAAATATACGTCACACGAGTGGCTCATGCCGTCAAACAAATCCATCGGCCCGTGTTTGCCCCAACAGCGGAACACACGCGGACCGGAATCATAAAATCCGGGGCAATTAATTTTGCGGTTTACGTCCAAATGGCCGTATTCTATCGCGGCGGCGGCCGTGATAATTTTGAAAGTGGACGCCGGCGGATACGTGCCCTGTACGGCTAGGTTATATTCGTTGATTTTTTTGGATTGTTTGGGGTTTTCTTCGTCGCTGTACTGCACAAAGATATTCGGGTCGTACGCAGGGGCGCTGACCATGGCCAGCACTGCCCCGGTGCGGGGGTCCAGCGCCACGGCGGCGCCGCGGCCCGTTTTGGAGTTTTTAAGTCCTTCTTCCGCCGCTTGCTGCAATTTGAAATTCAGCGTTAAATATACGTCGCTCCCGGCGGACCATTTTTTATCTTGAATAATGCTTTTAACGCGGCCGCGGTAGTCCACTTCCAGATACACGCCGCCGTCCGTGCCTTTTAACTGCTTTTCAAATTTTTTCTCAATGCCGTTCTTGCCGATTTTGGAGCTTAACCGATATCCCATTTTGGGGTCCCGGTTGCGCCATTCGCGGTCGTCCATACTGCCGATATACCCCAGCAAATGGCTGGCAAACCCGCCATACGGATAATTGCGTTTGGTTTCTTCAATCAGATAGACGCCTGGATAGTACAGCTGCAGTTCCTGCAGCGCTACGGTGCTTTTGGTGGACAAATTTTCCGCCAGCAAGGTGGCTTTCCCGGTTTTGGCGCCTTTTTCCAGTTTGGCTAGCACATCGTCTTTTTCCATCTTTAAGCGCGGGGCAAAATCGTTGACCAGGCGTTCCAAGTATTCTTTGTCGGTATTGCCTACGCCCAGATAATACAAGCTAAACGCCGGTTCGTTGGTGGCTACCGCTACGCCGTCAGCCGTAAATACGCGGCCGCGCGGGGCGTTTTGATAAATAACCTGCGTGCGGTTGCGCTCTGCCATTTGCAAATAGTCCTGATGGCGAAGCACTTGTATATCCACCAGCCGAAGCGCAATCACGCCGCCTGCTATGGCAGCAAGCACCATCATCATTTTCAAGCGTGCGTTAAAAAAAAGCTTGGTAACGGCCATGATCTTCTCCGCCTATAACTGCCGGCACACCGTCCCTTTGCCCAAGGTGTGGCGCACCAGCCAAAACACCGCCGGCGCAAACAGCGCGCTGATTACCGCACCGCCCAGCAAGCTCCAAAACCCGGGCCACATGGCCGCGGACGTAAACCATAAAAAGAGCAAGCTGTTAAGCACCCCTGCAAAAAACGTCAATCCCAATACCGTCACCATTTGCGGGAAAACGGCATCAAAATCAAACCGTTCCGTCAGCCCGTACACAATGCACGCGCAGACTGTGAACGTAAAAGCGTTGTTGCCGAAAAGTTTCGTGCCAAAAAAATCCAAAAACAGCCCGCACACAAAAGCCGCCGGATACCCGAAAGAAGGCTTCAGCACCGTGCAGAAAGCCGCCGCAAACGCCAGCAGCATATTAACGCTTAGCCCCCAATAAGAAAACCCGGACGCAAACGCCCAGTGCACAATCGTGGCCAGCACAAAAAGAAAAACTAATTTAACAAAGCTCCACATAGGTTATTTTTTCCCCTCGTTATCCAAAATGACAAACACCTCTTTTACCGAAGAGGAATGGACCAAAGGCTCCACATTCACCGTAAGCGCCGTCTGGAAGCGTTCATCTTCCCGCACCCCGCTCACGCGGCCCACCAAAATCCCGGCGGGGAACAAACTGCTGGTAGCCGCCGTAAATACTTGATCGCCTTTTTCCACATGCGTTAAAAGCGGAATATATTTAATACGCACCGGGCGCGGGCCATTTCCTACCAAAAGGCCTTCTTCCTGTCCGCGTTCCAGATAAACGGCGGCGGAAAAATCTTCGTCCCGCACCAACAAAACCTTGGAGGTGTTTTCCGTCACTTCCACCACCACGCCGGCCAGGCCTTCTTTGCCTTCTTCCATGGAAATCACCGCGCTTCTTTCGCGGATTCCGTCCCGGCTGCCTTTGTCAATAATCACCGTGTTCCACTGAGTCGGTTCCCGATAAGCCACTTTGGCCCAAACGCCTTGCCAGCGTTTGGCGGGATTGAGATGAAGAATTTCGGTCAGGCGGCCGTTTTCGTCCAAAATAGCCTCCGCTTGCGAAGCCAGCAGTTTGGTCATTTCAATTTCCTGCTTAAGTTCGCGGTTTTCGCGGTGTGCGTCCAGCAGTTCCCGTATGGTTTGGTGGACGTTCTCGGCATATTTGGCCGTGCCGTGCGCCAAGCGGACTTGCGGAATAAACACATACGCAAGCACCGCCTTGACGGAAGAAACAAACCCGTCTAAAGGCAAAATCATCAGTAAAAATGAAAGCAATAAAAACGCCGTCGGAAGCCAAAATCCGCGCCGAACGGACGGCGTATTCTTTTTAGAAGGCTTTTTTTTGTGGGATAACATATTTCAAATTTGTATTTTGCGCGCTGCGCAAAGAGTCTGCGGCCTTTATAAAGCCGCCAGATCCCGCATAGGGACCGTTTTTTAGGGCTTTGAGGCTTGTGCCCTCGGCGCACTAACCACCCGGCGCCAAACAAGATTTGGAAGCTTTATTGGGCACACCACCACCCCCCGGACAACTCTTTTTACCAAACTTCCAAAAAGGGAAAATAGCAAAAAAACAAAAAGCGGACACGGTCCCTTGAAAGAACTGTGTCCGCATGAAATGTTTTCAGCGAGCTGACGCTAGAAAGATTTACCGCGGGAGCCGAAGAAACGGGATCCTTTTTCGTTCAACTGTTCCAAGAATTTACCCGTGCCCAGGGCCACGCAGCTAAGCGGGTCCGCGGCGCGGTGAACGGGAATATCCGTTTCCTTGCGGATTAATTCGGTAATTCCTCTAAGCAAGCTGCCGCCGCCGGCCACCACCAGACCTCTATCCACCAGGTCCGCGGCCAATTCGGGCGGAGTTTCCTCCAACGTGCTCTTAATTACATCAATAATCAAGCGCACCGGTTCCATGAGCGCCTGGCGGATTTCTTCCGAAGATACCGTCAGCGTGCGGGGCAACCCTTGCGTCTGGTCGCGCCCTTTTACTTCCATGGTTTTTTCTTCTTTCAGAGGATAGACGGAACCCAAATTAATTTTTACTTCTTCCGCCGTCGTTTCGCCAATAATAAGATTGTATTTCTTGCGGAAATACTGCACAATGCATTCGGTCAGTTCGTCGCCGGCCACGTCAATAGATTTGGCTACCACCATTCCGCCAAGGGAGATGACGGCCACTTCCGTCGTGCCGCCGCCGATATCCACAATCATGCTGGCGTGCGGTTCCGCAATGGGCAAATCGGCGCCCATGGCCGAAGCCATGGGCTCCTCTATCAAATAGACCTCGCGCGCACCCGCTTGGCGGGCGGCGTCATCTACCGCGCGTCTTTCCACGCCGGTAATGTCCGAGGGAATGCCGATTACAATTCTGGGACGTAACAGACTGCTTCTGCTGTGGACTTTGCGGATAAAGTAGCGAATCATTTCCTGCGTCACTTCAAAATCCGCAATTACGCCGTTCTTCATCGGGCGTACGGCCACAATGTTGGCAGGGGTTCTGCCAAGCATCTGCTTGGCTTTGGCACCTACGGCCTTTACTTCGCCGGTTTCTCTTTCTACAGCGACCACGGAAGGTTCGCGCAGCACGATGCCTTTGTCTTTCACGTAAATCAGACAGTTGGCCGTGCCCAGATCCATACCCAGGTCAGAAGAGAAAAGGCCCCCAAGATAGTCTATTACCATATGCGTTCACCTATTCAACCAGCTTGACGATGGCCACCTGGGCGTTGTCGCCCTGGCGAAGCCCCGCGCGGTAAATGCGGCAGAAACCGCCGGCGCGGTTGGCATAGCGGGTAGCCAACACTTCAAACAACTTCTTCACGGCCGCGGCATCTTTCAAGGTGTCTTTGGCGGCGCGTTCGTTGTTGGCTTTGGCCAGGGTAATCAACCCTTCCACTACGCGTCTGACTTCTTTGGCTTTAGGCAAGGTGGTCTTCACTTCTTCGTGAAGAATGATGCTCGTGGCCATGTTGTTGAGCATCGCTTTGCGGTGGGACGCAGTCTTGCCAAGTTTTCTGTATCCGGTATTTTTAATCATACTAAAACTTACTCCTTAAATTTTCATACCGAGCGAAAGTTTCATCTCGGCAAGTCTTTCTTTGATTTCGTCCATGGATTTGGCGCCGAAGTTCTTGATCATTTTCAAGTCGTCTTCGGTCATTTTCACCAAGTCGCGCACCGTATTGATGTTTTCGGACTTGAGGCAATTGATGGAACGAGAGGACAATTCAATAAATTCAATGGACTGGTTGAGCAGTTCATCCAATTTGGAATTGACGTTCGCCCCGGCCACGGAACCGGTCATGGAAACGGGTTCTTCCACAGCTTCGTCGCTGGTGGTGGCTACGCAATCGTCTTCGCCTTCAATCGTGAAAATATGGAGCGAGCTGGACAATAACACCGCAGCGCGATGGAGCGCTCTGGCCGGAAGCAACGTTCCGTCGGTGGTAATTTCCAAAATCAAGCGGTCATAGTCCGTCTTCTGGCCTACGCGGGCGGGTTCCACGTCGTAGTGAACCTTCACGATAGGAGAAAACAGCGCGTCCACCGGAATGAAACCGGCAGGGCGTTGGATTTTGGCCAAATCTTCGGCCGGCACATATCCTTTGCCGCGGGAAATTTCAATTTCCATTTCCAGGCTGCCGCCCACTTCCAAAGTGGCCAGGGCCAGGTCTTTATTGACAATTTCCACACCGTCGATTTCTTCAATATCGGCCGCCGTAACTACGCCCGGTTTGGCAACATGCAGCTGCAGATATTCACGATTTTTGCCTTCCATCTTAACGCGCAGGCGTTTCAAGTTGAGCAAAATGTTGATGACGTCTTCCCGAACGTTCGGAATCGTGCTGAATTCATGCACGGCCCCGGCGATTCTGACGGCGGTAACGGCAGCGCCTTCCATGCCGGAAAGCAAAATCCGGCGCAGAGAGTTGCCCACCGTGTGGCCGTAACCGCTTTCGTACGGTTCTGCGATAAATTTACCGTAGAAGTCGGACGCGGTTTTTTCTTCCAACTGAATCTTTTGGGGAAGGACTAATTCATTAAAAGCCATTGTATCCTCCAAACTATTTAGAGTAGTATTCGACGATGAGCTGCTCGTTGACAGGGTAGGACATTTCCGCTCTGTCGGGCCATCTTAAGAGTTTACCGGTCATCTTCTCCGCGTCATATTCCAAAAAGCTGGGCCGCTGATTGCGTTTTTCGGCTTCGGTAAGGGCTTGTTTCACTTGGGCGTTTTCAGCCAAAGCGCTGTTCAAGGCCACTTTATCGCCGATGCGCAGCTGGTAGGACGGAACGTTGACGGCTTTGCCGTTAACGGTCACATAACCGTGCAGCACAATCTGGCGGGCGGATTTCAAAGAAACCGCAAAGCCCAAGCGGCGCACAACATTGTCCAAGCGGGTTTCCAGTTTGCGCAAGAAGTTTTCACCCGTCTGGCCTTCGGCCTTGGCGGCAGCGTCAAACAAATTGCGGAACGGAATTTCCGACATGCCGGACTGCAGTCTGGCTTTCTGTTTTTCCTGCAAGCGAACGCCGTATTCGGATACTTTGGCTTTTCTCACTTTGCCGCCGCGTTTGGTTACGGCCGCCAACTTGTCAATGACGCAGTTGGTGTAGCATTTGGTTCCTTTCAAGAAAAGTTTGCAATCTAATTTTCTGCACTTTTTGCAGCTGGGTCCTGTATATCTAGACATAAATTTTTATACTCTCCTGGCTTTGGGCGGTCTGCATCCGTTGTGGGGGATGGGGGTGATGTCTTTAATAGAAGACACGGTAAGGCCGGCTTGCTGTACGGCGCGCACGGCAGTTTCTCTGCCCTGGCCCGGACCGCATACTTTTACGGCCACTTCGCGCATACCCATGGCCACGGCTTTTTCGGCCGCTTTGTTGCTGGTGATTTGCGCGGCAAACGGAGTGCTTTTCTTGGTGCCTTTGAAGCCGTGAGAACCGGCGGTGGACCAAGCAATCGTGTTGCCCTTGTCGTCCGAAACAGTCACAATGGTGTTGTTGAACGAGCAGTAAATATGCACCACGCCGAATACCGGCGCTTTGGCGTTTTTCTTCTTTCCTTTCGCCGCGGGAGCTTTCGCCGCCGGGGCCGTTGTCACTTTTTCTTCTGCCATATGTTAAATTCCTAATCTCTAAATTTATTTGGTTTTAGAACCCACGGTTTTTCTTCTGCCGCGGCGGGTTCTGCTGTTGGTTTTGGTGCGCTGTCCGCGGACCGGCAGGTTGCGGCGGTGGCGCTGGCCTCTGTAAGAACCAATTTCAATGGTGCGGTGAATGTTTTGCGCTACTTCGCGGCGCAGTTCGCCTTCCACTTTGTATTCTTTCTGCAAAATGGTGTTGAGCAAACCGGCCTGCTGTTCGGTCAAGTCTTTCACGCGGGTGGCGGGATCAATCTGGCCGTTCAATTTGGCAAGCACTTCTTTCGCGTTTTTCTTGCCGATGCCATAAATGTATTCCAACGCGACATCTATTCTTTTGTTTTTCGGTAAATCAATACCTGCGACTCTAGCCATATCTTATAAAACTCCTATAAATTAACCTTGGCGCTGTTTGTGCTTCGCGACTTCGCAAACCACGCGGACCACGCCGTTGCGTTTAATGATCTTGCATTTCTGACATATCTTTTTTACACTGGCTCTGACTTTCATTTATTTCTCCCTATAAGTTATTCTCCCGCGGGTCAGATCGTACGGAGAAAGTTCCAGCCTGACCTTGTCGCCCGGAAGAATTCTTATATGATGAACTCTCATTTTGCCGGATATATGTCCCAGAATGATTTTGCCGCCCGGTATTTCAATCTTAAACATCGCGTTAGGCAGCGCTTCCAAGACTTTACCTTCAATTTCGATTTTATCGCTCATACAACTCCGAGTTCGGATTAAATCTCAGAACAAACGTCCGTCCGCGCCATTTTGTCCTTCTAAAATGCGCGTCCGAATTTTATTCAAAAGCAGTGAATATTTCACTGCCGTTAGCCGTTACGGCTACCGTATGCTCAAAGTGGGCAGCATAACTGCCGTCTCTGGTCACCACGGTCCAACCGTCGTCCAGCTCCCTGACTCTAAACGTTCCCGCAGTAAGCATGGGTTCTATGGCCAGGACCATTCCTTTCTCCAACAAAGGCCCCGTGCCCGGCTTTCCGAAATTCGGAATGCTGGGCTCCTCGTGCATATTGCGGCCGATTCCATGCCCGCAATAGTCACGCACCACGCCCATACCTTGGGATATGGCAAAAGTTTCCACCGCGTGTTGTACATCGCCTAAGCGATTACCCGGCTTGACTTGCCCGATTGCCTTATATAAAGACTTTTTGGTTACGTCCATCAGTCTTTGGGCTTCATCGGAAACTTTCCCCACACCGAGGGTGATTGCGGCATCCGAACAGAAGCCGTCAAGGCGGGCTCCCGTATCGATACTGATAATATCACCACTCTTTAATATTCTATCTTTTTTTGGGATTCCGTGCACGACTTCTTCGTTTATCGAAGCGCAGATGCTCCCCGGAAACCCATAATAGCCCAGAAATAACGGCGTCGCCCCGAAGGAGCGAATCGTTTTCTCGGCCGCTTGATCCAATTCCAGCGTGGAAATGCCGGGGCGGACCATCTCGGTCATCAACTTGAGGACCGCGGCAGTCACTTTCCCCGCTTCACGCATTTTTTGGAGTTCGCTGTCGTTTTTTACTTCTATCATTTTACCTTCTTGAGGACACTGACAATGTCTTCAAAAACTTTTTCGGGAGTTTGGTTCCCTTTAATTTCCACATATTTCCCGCTGCCTTGATAATAAGACTTCACCGGCAGGGTTTCCGTGTGGTATACTTCCAAACGATGTTTCACGCGTTCGGCCGTATCGTCCGGGCGGGTGTACAGTTCCCCGCCGCACACCGGGCAGGTGTTGGACGGCGTGCCGGGCGTTACATGCAAAATTTCCCCGCATTTGCGGCATTGGCGGCGGGAAGTAATGCGGCTGACCACTTCGCTTTCCGGCAGGTCAATCATCACCACTTCCGAAATTTCGCGGCCCAACCGTTTCATCATGGCGTCCAGCGCTTTCGCTTGCGCGACCGTGCGCGGGAAACCGTCAAAAATGATTCCTTTGTCCGTAGCTTTGACGATGTTTTCCAAAATGGAAATCATCAATTCGTCCGGCACCAAGTTTCCTTTGTTGATAATGCCGGCAATTTCTTGCCCCAACGCAGAACCGGAAGCAATTTCCGCACGGAGCACATCGCCCGTGGAAATATGTTTCAGATGAAAAACGTCCTGCAATTTGGCAGACTGCGTGCCTTTTCCGGCACCGGGGCAACCCATTAAAACGATATTCACTTTCTTATTCCTTTTGTCACTTCGGACGTACAGACCCTTTTGCATTTAGTCCCCGTAAGAACTAAACACAAAAGGGTTTTCCGCCGTCTTGCTTTCCGTCCGTTTACCAACGGACTTTGCATAAACGCGGGGAGACCTTGCTCCAGCCCCTAACGGACCGGTCAAAATCTCCCCCGTTTTCAAATTACTGGCCGACGTTAAACCAGCGGCCTTTAATTCTTTTGCTGCCTTTCATCAGCGGCTCGTAGTTGCGGGCCAACAGATGGGCTTGTACTTGTCCAACCGTATCCAACGCCACGCCTACCACGATCAGCAGGGCCGTGCCGCCGAAATAGAAGTCTACATTAAATTCCGCGCGGAAGAAATCCGGCAGAACGGCAATCAAACATACGAAGATTGCCCCGCAGAACGTCAAGCGGTTCATTACCCATTCAATGTAGTTCTTGGTCGGTTCACCGGGACGAATGCCGGGAATAAAGCCGCCCCACTTCTTCATGTTATCCGCCAAATCGGACGGGTTAATCGTCATGGAGTTGTAGAAATAGCAGAAGAAGATAATAAGCGCCGAGAAAATGACCATGTACAGCACGCTGCTGTGGTTCATGGCTTCCAGCATTTTCTGCGCCCAGGGAGCTTCTTGGTTAAAGCTGGCAATCGTCAGCGGCAGAGAAATAACGGACGACGCAAAGATTACCGCGATTACACCGCTCTGGTCTATCTTAAGCGGCAAATAGCTGGTCTGCCCGCCATAGGTTTTGTTCCCCACCTGGCGTTTGGCATATTGAACCGGAATTTGGCGTTGGGCCGTTTCCAGCCACACCACCAGCGCCGTAATGAAAACAGCCGCCGCAAAAATGACCAAAGCCATGAAGAAATCCATTTCTTCGGTCTGAACGCGGTGCACCACTTCCATAATCGCGCCGGGCAAGCGGTCCACGATGCCGGCAAAGATGATGAGCGAAATACCGTTGCCCACCCCTTTTTCCGTAATCTGTTCGCCCAGCCACATCACAAACATCGTACCGGCCGCCAAGGTCAGTACGGTGGTGACGAAAAACATAAAAGACGGATTTACTACCGCAGATACGCCGCCCGCGCCTTCCACTTTCGTGATGGCGAACGTCATCATAGCGCCCTGCAGCAAGGCCAAGAACAGTGCAAAAATACGGGTAATCTGGTTTTCTTTTCTTCTGCCGGATTCACCCTCTTTATGCATCCTGTCCAGCGCGGGGAAAATATGCGCTCCGCGCACGAGGCCCATGATGATGGACGCGTTGATGTACGGCATAATACCCAAGGCCAAAATCGAAAATCTGCCCAAAGCGCCGCCCGAAAAGATATTCATAAAACCAAGAATACCGTTTTGATGCGCGGCAAACATTTGTTTCAAGACATCGGTGTTGATACCGGGTATTGGGATTGCGGCCGCAATCCGGAAAACAGCCAACGCCCCGATCAAGAAGAGAAGTCTCTTCTTGAGTTCGGGGGCGTTAAAGATATTTGCAACTGTGTTGTTAGCCATTATTTGGTCTTCTGTTCAAGCACGGTCACGGTGCCGCCGGCTTTTTCAATCGCCGCTTTCGCGGTGGCAGAAAAACCATGGGCGGACACTTTCAAAGCCTTGGTCAAAGAACCGTTGGCCAACACTTTCACGCGGGTTACATCGTGAATGATGCCGGCTTTTTTCAAGGCTTCCGGGGTTACTTCCGCACCCGCGGCAAACACTTTTTCCAACGAGCCGACGTTTACATAATCGTAGCGTCTGGCAAAGTCTTTGTTGGAAAAACCGCTTTTCGGCGTGTGGCGGATCAAGGGCATCTGACCGCCTTCTTTGCTTTCTTTGCGGGTGTTACCGGAGCGGGAGGTCTGGCCTTTCATACCTTTGGTGCAGTAGTTGCCCAAACCGGAGCCGGGGCCCAAGCCCAAGCGTCTTTTTTCTTTTCTAGACCCATGTTTAGGGAAAAGTTTGTTCAAAGTTACCATTTTATTCTCTCCACAAAACTATTCGGCCTTCGCTTCGGCGGGTTCTTCCGCTTTCGGGGCTTCGGCGGCAGCTTTTTCAGCTTTACCGCGGATAACGTTCACCGCTTCTTTGCTCTTAAGCTGTTTGAAAGCTTCCATCGTGGCGTACACGAGGTTGCACGGGTTGGAGCTGCCCAGGCTCTTGGCCAAGACGTCTTTAATACCGGCGGCTTCAAACAATAAGCGCGCACCGCTGCCGGCGATTACACCGGTACCGGGGGCGGCGGGTTTCATCCACACGGAAGCGGCACCAAATTTGCCGATGACTTCGTGCGGAATCGTTTCGCCCACGATGGGGAACGTGATCATGTGTTTTCTCGCGTGAGATTCAGCTTTGGCGATAGCCAGCTGAACCTGATTCGCCTTGCCAATAGCAACGCCCACTTTGCCCTGGCCGTTGCCGACCACTACGAGCGCGCGGAAGCCAAAGCGTTTACCGCCTTTGACTACCTTGGCCGTTCTGGCTACGTGGATGACCGTCGTCTTGCCTTCTGCGAGCGGTCTTGCTTTTTGAAACTCGGCTCTTTTGCCTTTCGCTTCTTTTTTGTTATCGCTTTTCACTAGCGTTTCATTGGACATTAAATTCACCTGTGACCTTAGAATTTCAATCCTGCTTCTCTGGCGGAATCCGCAAGCGCTTTGATTCTGCCGTGGTACACGCGTCCGCCGCGGTCAAACATCACTTCGCTGATGCCTTTTTCCAACGCTTTCTTGGCGATGGCGGCGCCCAAAGCTTTGGCAGCTTCTACGCTCTTGGCGGAGGTGTCAAATTTGCCCTCAAATTCTTTGGACAACGTGGTCGCAGACACCAAGGTGCTGTGGGTATTGTCGTCAATGATTTGGGCGTAAATATATTTCAAGCTTCTGTATACGGAAAGGCGCGGGCGGTGGGCACCGTTTTTAAGCAGATGTCCGCGGCTGCGGTCCTTTCTGAATTGATATCTCTCTTGTTTAGTGGCCATAATTATTTGCCTCCCGCCGCAGTTTTACCGGCTTTTCGAGCGATATGTTCGCCCTGGTATTTAATACCGCTGCCTTTATAGGGCTCCGGAGGTCTGATTCTTCTGATTTTGGCCGCGAAATCGCCTACTTTGAACTTGTCGCTGCCTTTAATCGTCACCGCACCGCTTTTCGGATCCACCACGACCGAGAGGCCAGCGGGGATATCCAAGTTGACGGGGTGAGAGAAACCCAATTCCAAATTGAGTTTTTGACCGGCTACGCTCGCGCGGTAACCCAAACCGTTGATTTCCAACGTTTTGGAAAAACCGTTCGTCACGCCTTCAATGATGTTGAAAACGTTCGCGCGGGTGGTACCGTGCAAGGCGTTGAGTTCTTTCACGCGGTTTTCCGGGATGGAGAACGTCAGCACCGCACCGTCCATTTTCGGGGTGATACCTTCCGGAATCGTGTAGGACAAGGTGCCCAACGCGCCGGTGGCGGTAATCACGTTTTCTTTAATTTCCACTTTGGTTTTGGCGGGAATGTTGATTACTTTTTTACCGATTCTGCTCATATTCCCCCCTTACCAAACCTGGCACAAAAGCTCGCCGCCGATTTTTTCGGCTTTGGCTTGCGCATCGGTCATCAATCCTTTAGAAGTGGAAAGAATGGAAATACCGAACGCGCCGCGAACTTTCGGAATGTTGTTGTAAGCGCTGTAAACGCGAGAACCCGGTTTGGACACTCTTTTGAGGCCCTGGATTACGCATTCATTATCCGGCGTATATTTCAAAAACACTCTGACCACGCCGCCTTTGGTTTCGTTGTGGACGGCTTTGAAATTGGCGATGTATCCTTCTTCTTTGAGGATGCGCGCAATTTCGGTTTTGATTTTAGAAAAAGGGATATCCACTTTTTCTTTTTTCTTCATATTGGCGTTTCTTATTCTGGTTAAGAAATCTGCGATTGGATCCATAATATAGGTTATCGTCCCAAGCCACTTTCCGTTTGCCGGAGTTGGCCCGAAAGCGATACCTCCTCCTGTAATTACCAGCTCGATTTTCTAAGACCCGGGATGAGACCCTGGTGTGCCATCTTTCTCAGGCAGATACGGCAGAGACCGAAGTCGCGGTAGTAACCTCTCGCGCGGCCGCAGATTTGGCATCTGTTGTGGTAGCGCACGGCGAACTTTTGGTCTTTAGCCATTTTGGCAACCCATGCTTTAGTAGCCATAAAGTTTCTTGCTCCTGTTATTTAGCCGATTTGCGGAACGGCATACCCATGTAATCCATGAGCAGGCGGCCGCTTTCATCGTTCTTGGCCGTGGTGACGAACGTAATGTTCATACCATGGGCTTTGGGTGATTTTTCTACATCAATTTCCGGGAAAATATAATGTTCTTTAATACCCAGGTTCAAATTGCCTTTTCCGTCAAAGCTCGGGTTGAAACCCTGGAAGTCGCGGATGCGGGGGCAGGCGATGCAGATGAAGCGTTCCATGAACTCATACATCCGCGCGCCGCGCAGCGTCACGCGTACGCCAATGGGCATACCTTCTCTGAGTTTGAAGTTGGAAATGGACTTTTTGGCCCGTCTTACTTGGGCCGCCTGTCCGGCGATGGCAGTCAAATCGTCTTTGGCAATTTCCATCGCTTTGATGTCTTCGCGGGCTTCTTTCACGCCGATGTTGATGACGATTTTCGTCAATTTAGGCGCGGCCATCGGGCTTTTTACGCCCATATCTTTCAGCAAGGCCGGAAGCACTTTTTCTTTGTAAAGCACCTGGAGTCTGGGCTGATACCCTTCCGGAGCTTTCGTCACGTTTTTGGTTTCTTTCTTAGTCATTTTAATTCGTACCTAGATTAAATGATCGGCTCGTTGCATTTGCGGCAGACGCGCACTTTTTTGCCGTCGGCCGAAACCTGCATTTTGGGCGTCATGGCTTTTTTGCATTTGCCGCAGATGATCGCCACGTTGGACGCGTCCAACGCCGCTTCCATCTGGATAATGCCGCCTTGCTTGTTTTGAGAAGGTTTCGTGTGCTTGGAAATCATGTTCACACCCGTCACCACTACTTCGTTTTTGGACGGATTGACGGATTTCACTTCGCCCTTCTTGCCTTTGTCTTTACCAGCTAACACCAGAACGGTATCTTTCTTCTTGATAATCATACTCTATACCACCTCGGGAGCCAGGGAAATGATTTTCAAAAAGTTCTTTTCTCTGAGTTCTCTGGCAATAGGCCCGAACACGCGGGTGCCTTTGGGTTCCCCGTTATCGTTGATGATGCAAACGGCGTTGTCATCAAAACGAATGTAGGAACCGTCTTTTCTTCTCTTTTCACGGGCTACGCGTACCACTACCGCGCGGACCACGTCGCCTTTTTTAATGGCGGAGGTAGGGATCGCATCTCTGACGGAGCACATCACGACATCTCCCAAAGTTGCGATATCCCGGTGGTGGCCGCCGCGCACCTTAAAGCACTGCACTTTGCGGGCGCCGGAATTGTCGGCCACATTTACGATGCTTCTTAATTGAATCATACTTTAATAACTCCGTAGTTCTTAAAAACTAAGCTCTGGCTTTTTCCACAATTTTGGAAATGCGCCATTTCGTCGTTTTGGAAACCGGGCGGGTGCTCATAATTTCCACTTTGTCGCCGATTTTGCTTTCGTTGGCCTCGTCGTGCGCGTGGAATTTGGCCGCTCTTTTGAGCGTCTTGCCGTAGCGGTCGTCATGGACCAGGCGTTCCACCGTCACGGTGCGGGTTTTGTTCATCTTGTCGGAAACTACCACACCGGTGAGGACCTTTCTTTTAGCACGGGATTCTTGATTTTCCATGTTTCAAACCTCTATTTTTGCTCTTTCTTCTGATTGATCAGCGTTTGCAAAAGAGCAATCTCGCGTCTTACAGCTCTAATTTCCATCGGGTTGGCGATGGGGGTGGTGCTGTGTTTGAAAAGAAGGTTGAACTTCTTTTCCTGGGCTTTGCCGAGCGCTTCGTTCAGTTCGGCCAACGTTTTGTTTTTCAAAGCTTCTTTTTCGTTCGTTTTCATAAACTACCTTCTGGTTACCAGTTTCGTTTTAATCGGCAGTTTGTCGGAAGCCAAACGCATAGCTTTTTTGGTGTCTTCTACAGAAGCGCCTTCCAGTTCAAACAAAATTCTGCCGGGCTTCACGACCGCAGCCCAGTATTCGGGCGCGCCTTTACCTTTACCCATACGGGTTTCGGCGGGGTGTTTCGTGATAGCTTTGTCCGGGAAAATGCGGATCCAAAGTTTACCTTTTTTCTTGATGAAACGAGACAAGGTAATACGGGCAGCTTCAATCTGCCGGGCGGTAATCCATTTGGGTTCCAACGCTTTCAACCCAAATTCGCCGAACACCACTTCCGTGCCGCGCTTGGCATTGCCTTTAATGCGGGGCGCGCTGAAGGGTTTGCGATATTTAACTCTTTTAGGCATTAACATAAGTCAAAGTCCTCTATTTGGTTTCTTCGGCCGCGGCCGCAACGGTTTCCGTTACGCCTTGGGCGGAAGCGTTTTCCATGTCGCGATGTTTCTTGAGTTCGTTCATAATCTCTTTCGGAGATTTGGCGAAATGGGTTCTCTTGAAAATCCAGACTTTAATGCCGATTTTACCGCTGATGGTATTGGCTTCGGTAAAGCCGTAGTCAATATCGGCGCACAAGGTATGCAGCGGAACGCGGCCTTCGCGTTTCCATTCCGTGCGGGCGATTTCCGCGCCGCCGAGTCTGCCGGATACCATGATTTTGATACCGAGCGCTTTGCCGGACATCGCTTTTTCAATCGCTTTCTTGATAGCGGCGCCGTAGTGAGCGCGTTTTTCAAGCTGCATGGCGATGTTCTGCGCAACCAGCTGGGCATCCGTTTCCGGATTTTTGATTTCAATCACGTTGACAAACGTTTTGCTGCCGGTCATGGCTTCAATTTCTTTTCTCAACGCTTCAATGTCGGCGCCTTTTTTGCCGATCACCACGCCCGGGCGGGCAGTGTGAATGTTGATGCGAAGGAACGCACCGGCTCTTTCAATGCCGACGTAGCTGACGGCCGCCATTTTGAATTTGTCGTCAATTACTTTGCGGATCTGGAAATCTTCCATGATCAGCGCGGGCATATTCTTGGGCGCGAACCATTTGGAACGCCAATCCTGAATATAACCCAATCTAATTGACCGGGGATGAATCTTGTGTCCCATAAATTAGCGACCTCCCTTTTTTTCGTCGGTGACGATAACAGTCAAATGACACATGCTCTTTTTGTAGGGCATAGCGCGGCCTTGCGGACCGGGCTGTACTCTTTTCAAGTGGCCGCTGGGGCCGAGATTCGCAAACGCTTCTTTAATGAAGACTTTGCTGAAGTCCAGCTTTTTACCGGCTTTGACTTCCAGGTTGGCGGCAGCGCTGTGTAAAGTTTTGGCCACCAAATCCGAGGTGCGTTTGGCCACGAAAGGAAGTACTTCCTCCGCCGCCTTGACGTTTTTACCGCGGATTTGATCCAACACCAAGTTCACCTTGCGGCTACCAAACCGTTGAAATTTAGCTTTTGCACAAGCTTCCATATCAAATCCTCAACTCTTATTTCAGGGCGGTGGAATCTTTCGTCATGCCACCGTGACCTTTGAACAAACGGGTGAAAGAAAATTCACCGAGCTTGTATCCTACCATTCTTTCGGAAACGTAAATGGGAAGAAATTTTCTGCCGTTGTGCACCAGAAAAGTGTGTCCCACAAATTCCGGTACGATGGTGCAGGCTCTTGCCCACGTCTTGATAGGTTTCTTTTCGTTGGAAGCGTTCATCGCTTGAACTTTTTCCAACAGGTTTAAATCCACAAACGGACCTTTTTTAGTTGATCTTCCCATAATTACTTAACCTTGTTTTTTCTTCTGTCGCTGACAATCATCCAGCCAAACGCTTTCTTGGTGGAGCGCGTCTTCAGACCGCGGGTCTGCTGGTTCCAGGGAGAGCGCGGAATGTTGCCGCCTTTACCGTGACCACGGCCACCGCCCATCGGGTGGTCTACCGCGTTCATGGCGCTACCGCGGACGGTAGGTCTTTCGCCGCGATGTCTGTTCCGGCCGGCATTACCGATCACAATGTTGCCGTGATCAATGTTGCCAACCTGCCCGATCGTGGCGCAGCAAGCGCTGGGAACCAGGCGAATTTCGCCGGACGGCATTTTGATATGGGCGTAGTCCGCTTCTTTGGCCATAAGCTGAGCTTGGCTGCCGGCGCTGCGCGCCAACTGCGCACCTTTGCCGACTTTCAACTCAATCGCGTGGATAAAAGTACCTTCAGGGATATTTTTCAAAGCAAGGCAGTTACCCACTTTAATATCTGCAGCCGGGCCGGACATCAATACGTCGCCCACTTTCACGCCCAGCGGGTGAAGAATGTATCTCTTTTCGCCGTCAGCGTAATTTAAGAGGCAAATGCGGGCGCTGCGGTTCGGGTCGTATTCAATAGAAACGACTTTGGCCGGAATGCCGTATTTTTCTCTCTTAAAATCGATTTGTCTGTAAGCACGTCTGTGGCCGCCGCCAATGTGGCGAACCATGATCATACCGGTGTTGTTTCTGCCGCCGGTTTTGCGCAGACCTTTGGTTAAGCTCTTCTCCGGAGTGGTCTTGGTGATATCGGAATAATCCGAAACCGTGATCGTTCTGCGGGAAGGGGTGTAAGGTCTAAATGACTTGATAGGCATAGTTAGTAGTTTCTCCTTTCAGCTACTTTGAAGCGGCTTCCACCACTTCAATTTTATCGCCTTCTTTCAAGGTTACAAAGGCCTTTTTGTAATCGGGTCTTTTCCCCTCGAAGCGACCCATGCGATGGGTCTTGCCCGTGGCGGAAATGGTGTTAATCTTGGTAACGGTTACGTTAAAGATTTTTTCCACCGCGGTTTTAATTTCGCCCTTGGAAGCGTCTTTCGCTACGATGAAACCATAGCGGTTGTGATTGTCTCTTTCAATCAAGCTTTTTTCGGTCAACAGGGGCTTTTTCAAAATTTCGTACGTGCGGGACATTATTTGCCCTCCTTGGCGAAGGTTTCGCACAGTTTTTCAACAGCGGCTTGCGTCAAGATGACTTTCGTGCTGTTGAGCACCACGTAGGCGTTGATGTCCTGCGTCGGGATATGGGTCAACCCTTCCACGTTGCGGCAGGCCAAAGCGGCGTTCGCGTCGGCAAAGTTGTCGAGCACGAGCGGTTTGCGGCCGGCGGACAAGGTTTCCAACACTTCGGCGAAAGCTTTGGTTTTGGGTTCTTTGAAGGTCAAAGAGTCCAACACAACCAAGTTGCCTTCGGCGAGCTTGGTGGAAAGAGCCATCGCAAGCGCGGTTCTTCTTTTGGCGGCCGGCAAATCCTGGCGATAGGAATGCGGGGTCGGCCCGAAAGCGATACCGCCGTGGCGGAACTGAACGGCGCGCAAGCTGCCCTGGCGGGCGCGGCCGGTGCCTTTCTGTTTCCACGGTTTCTTACCGGTACCGGAAACTTCGCTGCGGGTTTTGGTGTCAGCGGTGCCGCTTCTTTGGTTGGCCAAAAAGGCGGTGATGACTTCGTGCAGGAAGGTGGGGTTGGCTTTGACGGCAAACAAGCTATCCGGCAGAGCGCAGGTCCCTTTTTCTTTTCCTTTGATATCTAAAACTTTAGTTTCCATGGGTCAAAGTCCTTACTTCTTGTTGGCGGCTTTGGAAGCAGACACTTTATGCTGCTGGGGCGCCACATAGTGTTTTTTGTATTTGGAAGTTTCCAAGACGGAAACGATGGAACCTCTGGCTCCGGGTACGGAACCTTTCAGGAACAGGAGGCCGTTTTCGTTGTCCACTTTGACGACTTCAATTTTGGCTACGGTGTGGGTGGTGGTGCCGTAGTGACCAGCCATGCGCTGACCGGAAAGCACTTTACCCAAAGAGCGGCGGGAACCCAAAGACCCCGGAGCGCGCGTTCTGTCAGAAGCGCCGTGAGAATCGGGCTGGCCGGCAAAGCCGTGGCGTTTCATCGCACCGGCAAAACCGTGACCTTTAATTTTACCCTGCACGTCCACATAGTCGCCGGGTTTGAAAATTTTATCGAGTGAAATGACTTGACCGATTTCAAAGCCGTTCACGTCGGCAACACGGCATTCCTTCATGTGTTTGACCGGCGCCACGTTAGCTTTTTTGAAATAACCGAGTTCAGGTTTGTTCAGTTTGCTTTCTTTCACTTCGCCAAAACCCACACAAACGGCGTTGTAGCCGTCTTTTTCCTGGGTTCTGACACGTACAACTTTGCACGGACCCGCTTTCACCACGGATACGCCATGCAGGTTGCCTTTTTCATCAAAGAGCTGGGTCATGCCCACTTTTTCGCCGATTACGAAACGAAACGTAGCCGGAGCTTCTTTGACAGTTTCTGCTTTGGCCGCTTCAGCAACGGGGGTTGCCTCTTGGGCACCAGCAGCGTTTTTGATTTCTTCAGTCATATTCTGTCAGGTTTCCTATTAGTTGCTTTTGATTGCCACATCTACGCCGGCCGGCAAATCGAGTTTCATCAATTCATCGACGGTCTTAGAGGTGGGACTTTTCAGATCAATGAGTCTTTTGTGAATGCGCATTTCAAACTGTTCTCTGCTCTTTTTATCCGTATGGGGAGAGCGAAGCACGGTGTACTTCTTAATCCGAACCGGGAGAAGAACAGGACCCGCCACGATGGCGCCGGTTTTCTGCGCGGTTTCCACGATGCGGGAAACCGAGGCGTCCAACATGCGATGGTCGTAAGAACGCAATTTAATGCGGATTCTTTCTTGGCTCAGCACGTGAGCTTTTTTTTCTGTTTTTTCAGCCATTTTCTGTTTCCTTAAATGTTTTTACAAAAAAATTATTCGGCAGAAAATCCACCTCCGGGTCGCCTTCTCCGACGAGCCGGTGTGGAATTTTGCTGCCTCACGTCTAATTCAGTACATTTTATTATACCAAATTAGCAGGCTTTTGCGCTATACATTTACTAGCGGATTTCACCTTGCCGCGTTCGTTGCACAGTCGCCTAAAATTCGCTTGTATATATTGTATAATATCCGCACTGTATTGTAAAGACGATAAAAAAACCGCCCCAAAAGAGGCGGTCATTAAAACGGGTTACGGTTTCAGGTTTCGATGCAGTTGTGCTTTTACTTGCTGGGTCACCTGGGGCGCGGCTTTTTCTTCCCCCGCGCCAGAAAGCTCAATCCAATAGACCCCTTTGTTTTCATCCAGGGTTGTTTCACCCTTTACTACGCCCTCTATTTTGGGCCATTCCAGCACTTCTGCCAGCTTGGTGCCCGGCTTTACAAGCAGGATGTAAGGCGGAGTAACCCGCCCATCCCAATCTTTATAGTTTTCCTTATACCAGGCAGATTCCACCGGGCCAACATATTGCCCCGCGCGCAGAAACCCTTGCTGCAACACGGAAAAAGGCAAATCGGTATTAATTTTCAACAAAGCATATTTGTTGGGATTCTGTTTGTTCAGAACCACCCATTCTTGATCAAATAGTTCGTAGCGGAAGTTCTCCGCCAGCAAGGCCTTCGGCTGGGTTTTAGATTGTGAGGCATGGCCTTTTTGCCCAATTGTTGCACGATAGACAAACGCCGGGTTTAACGCCCCCACCTGCCAGGTAAGCGCTTTTACACCAGGCGCCCGCAAAAAGAGTCTGTCCGTCCCCTGGGCCACATACACCCGGTACTCTTGCCCCGTTTTTTCGGCCGGAAGAGCCGCCCCGTCAAATATCAGCCCGTTTATTTCGCTTTGTACCGTTAGCAAGGCCATGGGGTCGCCGTTATCATCGGTTTGCCGTTCTTCCTGCGTTAACGGGCGAACCTGCCGGGGAGCAGACGGAGCAAATTCATACGCAACAGAGAGGCCCCCACAAAAAAGAAATATCCCTAACAGAAATATCTTTTTCATAGAAAGCCTCTCTGATCTAAATTGATACAACGCGGCAGTTTATTTGCCGAAATAGCTGTCCATCGGTTTCAGTTCACCCACGCAAACGTTGTTTTCGCATTTGGGGGTAATCTGAACATAGCACATTTCGCGCGTGCAAGGAGCCATCTGGCATTCCTTGTTCCACACTTTCTGCACTTTTTCGGCCGCTTTGGCGTTTACCGCTTCGTAACCGGCACATTCGCAGCAGCCTTTTTTGACGGCTACACAATCGGAATCGGCTTGGCAGGATTTATCCGCAGAGGAAATCGCCGCATTGAGCTTCACCGGCATAGCATTGATGCCCACACTCTTAGGAGCGGAAGAACAGGCCGCCAATAAAGCCGCCGCAAAAACCATAAAATAAGCTTTTTTCATTGTTTGCATCTCCTTGATATTAATAAGCAATGTAGTCTTTCATCGGTTTGGGAGTACCGACGCACACCCCGTCCTGGCAGGACGTATTGATTTCCACATAGCACATTTGCAGGGTGCAAGCCGCCATGGCGCATTCTTTTTCCCACATCGGCTTCAGCGCAGCCGCGGCTTCTTTATTCACCGGGGCATATCCGTTGCACAAGCAGCAGCCTTTTTTGACCGAGGTGCAATCCGCATCTACTTTGCAGGTTTTGGCCGCAGAAGCTACCGCTTCGGCGTAGGTTTTGGCTTCCGGATTTACTACGGCATTTTTCACCGGCGCATTGGAAGCACAGCCGGCAAACAACACCCCTGCCAGCAGCAATACACACACGTTAGTTTTCATAATTCTGTTTCCTCTTCCTTGGCAAGCACGCAACGGTGGTTGCGGCAAGCCGTTTTAACGGCGGAAGTATCCGGCTGCTCTTTACAGCGCGTATACCAATCCGCTTCACGGACGCGATTAAAATCCCCCAATTCCCGGCGGTTAATGGCAGTATACCCCCACTGCGGGTATTGGCAGGATTTTAATACGGCCACGCAATCTTCGTCCACGCTGCAGGCCACATGCACTTTTTCCACATAATGAGCAAACACCTCATTCATGTGTCTTTTATGCGACGAGCACGCCAACAAAAACAACGGGCTGATTAACACTATCCATCTATACATACTTATATTATACAAAACAAAAAGGGACCGGCGAACCGGTCCCTTTTGTATTGCTGTTAGCAGCAAAAACTACTCAATAATTTTGGTTACAACGCCGGCGCCTACCGTATGACCGCCTTCGCGGATAGCGAAGCGCAAGCCTTCT
>CALUXC010000006.1 GCA_944324635.1 Candidatus Avelusimicrobium intestinipullorum | reverse complement strand
ATGAGAACACACAGATTTTTTTTGGCTACCATTGTTTTATCTACTCTTGCCTAAAAAAGAATCTAACTTGTTAATGAAAAGTCAGGAACAAATTATATATATATTATACCAATAAACCGCCCAACCTGCAAAGCGGAAATGTCGGCACTTCCTGCCTTAGGCGGGGCATTACACATATTGTAGCATTTTAGCCCGCAAGGGCCAATTCCCGCCTACAGCACCTCGCCCCGGCACAGGGAGCCTTCTGTCCCCGCTATCCGCACCCGCACCAGCCCGTGGCAAGGGAGGTCCGTTTCCAACACCGTCTGCTGGAAATTGGAAGTTATACCGTGCGGGCGGCCTTGTTTGTGCTCTTCCACAAACACTTCCTGCTCCGTCCCCACCAAAGAGGCGGCAAATTGGGCACGCAGTTCTTTATCCAGGGCGCGTAAAGCGTCCGAACGGCGCTTTATCTCCTCGTGCGGGAGCTGTTTCAGGGCCGCCGCGGGAGTACCGGGCCGGGGAGAATAGCTAAACACGTGCAGTCCCGCCAGCTTCACTTCGCGGATAAACGAGGCCGTTGCTTCAAAATCGGCTTCCGTTTCGGTAGGGTAGCCGGCGATTACGTCTGCAAAGATACCGATTTGCGGCACCTGGCGGCGCAAATCCGCCACGCGGGCGCGGTAAGCGGCCGTGTCATAGTGGCGGTTCATGTCTTTTAGCACTTTGTCGCACCCGGCCTGAAGGGGCAGGTGGAAGTAGTTGCAAAAGCGGTCCGGGCGCAAAGCCATTTGGCGGATAATTCCGTCCGTCACCGTTTGCAGCTCTATAGAGGAAAAACGAATGCGAAAACGCCCCGGCAAGGCTGCAATTTGCTCGCACAAGCCGGCTAAATCCGCTCCCGTTTGCGGGCAGGCATAATTACCGATATTAATACCCGTCAACACGATTTCGGCAAAGCCTTTCTGCTCCAGCGTTTGGATTTCGCTTAGCACGTCCGCCAACGGCTTGGACCGCTTGACCGGGCGCGCATACGGCACAATACAGTAGGAGCAAAAGCAATCGCACCCGTCCTGTATTTTTATAAACGCACGGCTGTGCCCCTCGTGGCCGGACACCGTCCAGCATACGTCGGGCACGTTAAAAAGTTTTTTTCCCAGGTCGTATTTGCCGATAATTTCGGCCTGCGGGAATTTTTCGCGCACGGCCGCTTCATGCGCGGCGGCGTAACAACCCGTCAGCACCAGGCGGGCTTTGGGGTTGCGGCGCAAAATCTGGCGGATTTGTTTTTCCACGTCTTTATCCGCCTGATGAGTGACCGTGCAGGTATTAAGCAGGCACAAGTCGGCCGTTTCAAAGGAGTCGGCCGGCGTAAAGCCGCCGCGCAGGAACTGTTCCCACAGGGCTTGGCTTTCCACCTGGTTCACACGGCAGCCAAAAGTTTTAATAAAAAAAGTAGCCATTATAATAGTTTGGCGGCTACGGCTATGCAAGCCGTTTCCGCACGCAAGATATTTACGCCCAACGTAACGGGAAGCACCTGATGGGCACGGGCCAAAGAGACTTCTTCGTCCGTCCAGCCCCCGGCAGGCCCCACATATACGCGCAGCCGTTTAGGGCGGCCCAACTGTTCCAGTCCCCAAGCCAGCGTGTGGGTTTCTTCCGCTTCGTAAGCAATTAAAGAAGGTACGTTTTGCCCCAGGGCTTCGGTAAATTTAACGGGCGGCAAAATAGTGGGGACAAACGGCGTGTCGCACTGTTTGCAGGCCGCTATCATGATTTGGTTCCAGCGGTCGTTTTTACCGTCCCATTTTTTAAGCACGTCATATTCGCTGCGCTCGGTCATCACCGGGCGAAACGACGCCACCCCCAGCTGGGTGCATTTATCCAGCACGTCTTCCAGCCCCGTGCGGGAATTGGGCGCAAAACAAAGCTCCAGTTCCAACTCCGTACGGCGCACCCGGCAAGGCGTTAGCAAGGTGCCGCGCACAAATTTTTTTTGAATGCGGTCTATCCGGCCCATATATTGGCGGCCGGTGCCGTCAAACACGCGGATTTGGTCCCCCTCTTTGCGGCGGGCCACGGCCGCGGCATGATGGGCTTCCGCATCCATCAGGAAAAATTCGGTTTCTTTAATGTCTGCAAAATACTGAGGCATATGGTTATTGTACTTTTTCCCGGGGAACAAACACAAACGCCAATACCCAAAATAAACAAAACAATAAAGGGGAGCCTTTCGGCTCCCCTTTGTGCATAAGCGGTACTGCAGATTATTTATCTACGACTTCGGCTTCTACCACGTCGTCTTTGCCGCCGTTGCCGCCAGCCGCCTGAGCACCTGCGGCGGGACCCTGTTGGGCTCCGGCCTGAGCGCCGGCTTGAGCTTGCTGTTTGGCCTGGGCTTCTTTATACATCGCTTCACCCAGTTTCTGACCGGCCTGCAAGGCCGCATCAGTGGCGGATTTAATCTTGGCGGCATCGTCGCTCTTGAGGGCTTCTTTGAGGTCGCCCAAAGCGCGGTCAATGGCCAAGCGGTCATCCTGAGACACTTTGTCGCCGTATTCTTTCAGCGATTTTTCGGTCTGGTAGAGCACGCTGTCGCCCTGGTTTTTGGCTTCAATGAGCTCTTTGTGTTTTTTGTCTTCTTCCGCGAATTTTTCCGCGTCTTTGACGAATTTTTCCACTTCGGCATCGCTCAGTTTGTTGGGCGAGCTGATGGTGATGTGCTGCTCTTTGTTGGTGCCCAAGTCTTTGGCGGAAACATTCAAAATACCGTTCGCGTCAATATCAAAGGTCACTTCAATTTGCGGCACGCCGCGCGGAGCAGGCGGAATACCGTCCAAGTCAAACTTGCCCAGCGGTACGTTGTCTTTGGCCATCGGGCGTTCACCCTGCAAGACGTTAATGGTTACGGCCGGCTGGTTATCAGAAGCCGTAGAGAAGATTTGCGTCTTGCGCACCGGGATAGTGGTGTTGCGTTCAATGAGGCGCGTGCATACACCGCCCAAAGTTTCCAAGCCCAAGGACAAGGGGGTAACGTCCAACAAGAGGACGTCTTTCACGTCGCCCGTCAAAATACCGGCTTGCACAGAGGCACCGATTGCCACGCACTCCATCGGGTCAATACCGCGTTCAATCTTTTTGCCAACCAAGTCTTCCACGTATTTCTGCACAATCGGCATACGGGTCGGACCGCCGACCAAGATGATGCGGTCAATCTGAGAAGCGCTCAAGCTCGCGTCGGACAAGGCCTGATTGACGGATTTGCCGCAGCGTTTGACGATGTCGTCCACCAAGCTTTCCAGTTTGGCGCGGGACAATTTGAGTTCCAAGTGTTTCGGGCCGTCCGCACCGGCAGAAATGAACGGCAGGTTGATGTCCGTTTCCATGGTGGTGGACAATTCAATTTTGGCTTTTTCGGCCGCGTCTTTTAAGCGCTGTTGAGCCTGTTTGTCTTTGGACAAATCAATACCGGTCTGTTTGCGGAATTCGTCCACCATCCACGCGATGATGGCATTATCCATATCCGTACCGCCCAGCTGCGTATCGCCGGAGGTGGAAAGCACGTCAAAGGTGCCTTCTTTGCCCATTTCCATAATCGTTACATCCAGCGTACCGCCGCCCAAGTCGAACACCATGACTTTTTGTTCCTTGCCGGCTTTATCAATACCGAACGCCAACGCGGCAGCCGTCGGTTCGTTCACCAAGCGAACCACTTCCAAACCGGCGATGCGGCCGGCGTCTTTGGTGGCCTGGCGCTGGTTGTCGTTAAAATAAGCGGGCACCGTGATAACAGCTTTTTCCACGGGTTCACCCAGGAACGCTTCGGCGTCTTTTTTCACTTTCTGCAAGATGAAAGCAGAGAGTTGCTGAGGCGTAAATTCCTGGCCGCGCAAATTATATTTATAGTTTTCCCCCATTTTGCGTTTGAAGGCGGTTACCGTCCCTTCCGGGTTGGCAATAGCCTGACGGCGGGCGGGTTCACCCACCAAACGCTGGCCGTCTTTGGTGAAGGCGACATAAGACGGAAACGCCTTACCGCCAATGGAGCTTCCTTCGGCAGACGGAATAATCGTGCCTCTGCCGCCTTCCATGACCGCCGCAGCGGTGTTGGAAGTTCCCAAATCAATACCAATAATCTTAGCCATATTGTAATTCTCCTTGTGAAATCAAAAATTGTTTACCCCAACTGCGCTTAGTTGCCTTGCGCATGCTGTCCGACAATGACCCGCGCCGGGCGCAGGACTTTGCCGTCCATCATAAAGCCCATTTGCACTTCCTGGATAACCAGGCCGTCTTGTTCTTGCGAAGACGGTATCATCGCAACCACTTCCTCGGTGGCGGAATCGTAGGGCTTATTCAACACGTCCATGTGCTCAATCCCTTCTGCCTTGAAGGCTTTTTCCAGCTCCGTAAACACCATATTCAATCCGTCCTTTACGGCTTTTAACGAAGCGGAACATTCTTCTTGCTGTTGTTTTTTTGCTAACTCCTCGCGCTGCCTCAAAAGTACTTCATAAGCGGGCAACAATTTTTCGGCAAATTGTTTTTTCCCGTAGGCCAAGAAAGAAGCTTTTTCCCGTTCGGTGCGCTTGCGGTAGTTGTCAAAATCCGCGCTTAAGCGAACCAATTGGTCGTAATAGTCCGGCTTTTTTTCTTGGGCAGGCTCGGCGGCGGGTTCTTCCCGGGGAGTATTCTCCCGGTCCGTTTCCGGGGCGGCCTGTTCGGTCATTTCTTCCGCGGCGGTTTCTGCTTCGCCGTGTTTGTGTTGATGTTTCTTACTCATAATCTTTATCGTCCTCGGCGGGCAAAGCCGTCCAGTTGTTCATGGACGCTTCCAACAGGCTCCCGATGAAATTCACCAGGGACATCACCCTTGTATATTCCATATGCTTCGGGCCGATAATGCCCAGCATGCCCACCGTTTTATCCCCCACACGGCACGCCGTAGAAACAATGCTGAGGTTTTTTAATTCTTTCAGCTCGTTCTCGCTGCCGATACTGACGTTTAACTTCTGGTTGGATTTTTCCATGTCCGTCATTTTCTCGTTTAATAAAGAGGAAAAGCGGTCACGTTCTTCCACCACACGCATCATTTGTTTCAAATCTTCATAGTCGGCCTGCGTCGTATTTTCCAACAGGCGGCCGATGCCTTCCACATACAATTCGTCCGCTCCCGTTTGAGGCCGCTCCATGTCCTTTAATACTTGGGTGGCCAAATCCGCCAGGTCCGAAATTTCGTGGTGCCCCGAATGAATGTGCTGCCACAGCACTTGGCGCGCCTGGGCCAGCGGCAAGCCGGAAATTTCTTCGTTAATAAACCGGCTCAGCACACGCAGGCGGGAAGGCTCTATCACGTACCCGGTGCGCACCGGCCAATGGCGCACGGCACCGGCTTCCGTTACCAAAACGGCCAAAATCAAACCCGGCGCCACCGGAATAAAATCTAATCTTCTAATGCGCTGGTCCGCCACGTGCGCCGTGTATACAAACCCCGCCGCGCCGGACAGCATGGCTAGCAGACGCGAAGTCTGCACGAGCATATTGTCCACCTCGTTTACGCGGGCGTCATATTGTTCTTCTATGCGCTGGCGTTCGCGGGCGGCCATTTTTTGCACGTTGGCCAAGTAATCCACATAATAGCGGTAGGCTTTATCCGTGGGAATGCGTCCACCGGAAGTATGCGGCTGGTAAAGGTATCCTTCTTCCTCCAGTTCTTTCATGATGTTGCGCACGGTGGCGCTGGACACGTCCTGCAGGGCGCCGTCCGCAATCATCTGCGAACCGACCGGGCGGCGGGTTTCTACAAACTGTTGGATAACCCACCGCAGGATTTTTTCTTTGCGAGCTTTGGCAATTTCCGGTTTTAAGAATCTCATATTTTTCCTGGAAGAACTTCGGAGCGTAGGTTTTATTTTAGCACTCTTTCATTCCTTCTGCTAAAATTATATGCAATTATTTTATTTTTGTCAACCCCTTTTTTAGAGTGCTAATTTTGCAACCGCTTTCCCCGCCTGAAAACTTCCCCCAAAAAGGGACGTTTCCCCTTTAATATAGAAAGCAAAAGCACACCGGGCAAGCCGTTTTTTAGATTAGAGTCCGCAAGGCTTCTGGCGGGGCTTTGCCATAAAAAGATAAAATATATGTATGCAATTTATTGATTCTCACGCACATCTCAACGATCCCGCCTTTGACGCGGACCGCGACGAATTACTCTCCCGCACGCTGCCGCAGGCGGGCATTGAACTAACCGTAGAAATCGGCTGTTCCCCCGAAGAATGGAAGCCTGCCTTGGAACTGGCCGCAAAATATCCCCATTTGGTACGCGCCGTATTGGGCGTACACCCCGAATACGCTTGCAAAATGACCCCGCAGCACTTGCAGCGCCTGGCAGAACTGCTGCCGGACCCGCGCAATGTGGCGGTGGGCGAAATAGGGTTGGATTATACCTGCCTGGATATCACGGACCAGCAAACCCAACAGCAAACTCTTTCGCAAATGCTGGCCTTGGCCAACCAAGTAAATAAACCCCTGGTACTGCATGTGAGGCGCGTAGGCGAAGATTACGCCGCTTATGACGATACGTTCCATTTACTCAAACACGAATGGAAAGGCACTTCCTGCACGGCGCACCCGGGCGTACTGCATTGTTTCTGTGCCCGCTATGAAGAAGCCAAACGAGCCCTGGATATGGGGCTGTTGTTGGGCATCAACGGCTGTTTTTCGTATAAGAAAAATGAATACATTCGGGAAGCCGTCAAAAAAGCGGGCGCCGATAAACTGATTTTGGAAACGGACTGCCCGTATTTATCCCCCCAAGGCAAACGCGGCCAGCGCAACGATCCGTCCAACATTCCGCTGATTGCGCAGTTTGTGGCAGACTACTTAAATATGCCTGTGGAAGAATTGGCCGAGATTACTACCCGCAATACAAAAGCATTGTACGGCTTGGCGTAAATTTGTTATATTGGGAACACGGAGGATTTATGAAAAGAGGGACCCTTTTTGTGCTCGCGACTATATTGTTGGCCGGCTGCTTAAGCAAAGAACAAAGCCAACAAATTCATCTTTTTTGGCTGCAGCAATACAGCAATTTAATGATGAAAAAAATGTCTACCGCGATGGAGAAGATGGCTAAAGATCCGAATTTTGAGGAATTCGCCAAAAAATTCAACATGCAGCAACTTCCCGCCGCGCCTCAGCCCTCCGTCAACACGCAGCCTGCGGCTCAGCCGCCCGTGCAAAAGCCCGCCAGACCGCAAATTATGGAAGTAACGCTGGATTCGGACGCACTGCCCGGCAAAGCTTCTCACGCCGACCGCGTACGTATGAAACGCTCCTTGGAAGCGGTACAAATTTCCAACCAAGCCACCTTATCCGATATTGCCGCCACGTTTGGAGAAAACGTCAAATATCGGGCGTTCTTGCTGACGGCACAAACGGAAAAGAAACTCAAACAAATTGCCGCACAAAGCGCCAACTTTTCGGCTTATTTCGCCGCCCAGCAAAAACTGCTGAAAGAGCAAGACAAACAGTTAAATGAACTGATGCAACAAAATGCGGGAAGCATCAAAAAACTGCGCCGATAACTTGAAGGGAGACTGACTGCCATGGGCCGCTTTCGCGTAATTCTCTGCTTACTTTTACTGGCCGCTTTTTTCCACTATTTTACAGAAGTTTCCCAATGGGTAACCCTGTTACTTAAAAATACGCTCCCTACCCAGCGTACGGCCTCTTCCCAGCAAGCGGCACTTCCCAATCCGCTGCGTTCCCTGGAAACCAGCGACATTCCCAAAGAATGGGGCAACCAAGTACAGGAATTTGCTCAAAAAATAGCCGATTTCTCGGAAAGTTTTAACCGCCCCGCTCCGCCGCCTCCGGCACCCAAACGCCCGGCTAAGCCGTTGCCTCCGCCGCCCCCGCCCGAGGACCCCACTTTCCTGCAGGTAATTATGGAAGACATGCGCAAACCCCTGCAAAACGATACCTTAGGGCCCGAAATTTCCGCTTTATTGGACAATTTTTTACAAAATAAACGCGCCTATAATGCGCAGCTGGCCAACGAAACGGAAGAGCTCTTTGGCCCGGAAGCCAAAAAAGAAGTGGTGCGCATTTTAATTGACGACGAAATAGACTCCGCCGCCAACGCCGAAACCTGCGCCTCCACCCAGGATTTCGCCACCCGCCAAGAGGAAATCAACGCTCGTACCGAACAAAAGCTCTACGAAGCCTTTTCCCGCCATAAGCAAGACATCAACCGCCAGGCCGCGCGCGTTTCCCCTGCCTGGAAGGCCTTTTTTAAGCGGCTGGATAATTACCGCCGTTCCGCAGATATCGCGGCTAAAGCCAAAAAATAATCGCGCCATATTTATTTCTCTTTATCCCAAAAAAGGAAATACTTCCTGCGAGAATGGCAGTTGCCCCCTTACGCTATTTTCTAGCCCGCGCCAGCGGGCTTTTTGTATGGCTTTATAACTGTCAATTAAAAATCCGCGGGCAAACGCCCACGAATTCAATTTTGCACATCAGCCCATAAAAAAACCCCGCCGTTAAGCGGGGTTTTTACTTGCAAAGCAGAAACGCTTACGCGGCTTTGACCACGTCCACCAATTTCTTGAAGGACACCGGGTCTTTGATAGCCATTTCAGACAACATCTTGCGGTTAAGCGTGATGTTGGCTTTGGCCAAGCCGCTGATGAATTTAGAGTAAGACAAACCTTCCTCTCTCACCGCGGCATTGATGCGGGTAATCCACAACTGGCGGTAAGTGGTTTTTTTGTCTTTGCGGCCAACGTAAGCATGCACGCCGGATTTATCCAGCTGCTGGGTGGCCATGCGCAAGCGGCGGGATTTATCTCCGTAATAGCCGCTGGCTCTTTTCAATACTTTTTTCTTTCTTGCGTGTCTGGGAACGCTGAATTTAATTCTCATGTTTCTAACCTCTTATTTGGCCATCGGGAGATATTTTTCCAAAATCTTCCCTTTGTTGGACTCGGGCGTAATCACGCCGGTCTTTCTGGTTTCGTGCTTCCGGGAGGCAGAAACAGGCGTAAGCAAGTGTTTTCTGCCGGCTTTTCTGTGGGTGAATTTACCCGTGGCGGTTTTTCTGAAGCGTTTTTTGCCGCCGCTGTGGTTTTTCAATTTAGGCATTTTTATAGTACCTCTGTTTAATTAGTCCTTTTTCCGAACAACCTGCGCCGGGAGCCGGTCAAGCCCCGCACGCAGTACACTAAAAAGGACCTAAAAATCGGTTTAGTTTTTGGGCACGAACGTCATCGACATGCGGTTCCCCATGGACTGCAAACCGCCGTCCACGGTGGCGATCTCGGCCAAGCGTTTGGCCGTATCGTTCAAAATCTGAATGCCGATATCTTTGTGCTGATTTTCGCGGCCGTGGAATACCACCACGAAACGGACCATGTCTTTCTTGCGCAAGAATTCTTCAATTTGACGAATTTTAACGTCCAAATCATGCGGAGCAATGCGCGATTTGATGCGCAGCTCTTTCAAGGTTACTTTAGCCTGTTTCTTTTTGGCTTCCGCCGCTTTCTTTCCCTGTTCGTAAACATACCGGTTGTAATCGAGTATCTTACACACAGGAGGCTGGGCGTTGGGTGAAATTTCCACCAAGTCCAACTCTTGTTCTTTGGCCAGGGCGATGGCTTGCGCCACCGGCATGACCCCAATCATTGCGCCGTCGGAATTGATGACTCTCACTTCCGCAACGCGGATATTCTGGTTTCTGCGATAGAGATCTTTTTTGTACTCTCTTCTGTTATCGTATCTGGCCATTTAATTATTCTTTCAAAAAAATAGTTCCCCTATACAGGAACACATTTATTATACTAACTTCTTTCAAAAGGTGTCAATCGGCCTGGGGGTTGGGGGCGGCATACAAAAGAGCCTCTTTTTGCCATAGTTCCCAGCCTTCCGGCAGGCGCTTTAGCAGCCAAGCGCCGTTTTCCTGCGTCCAATACGGGCCTTGCGGCGTAAAAGCACGGCGGAGTAAAACGGGTTTGGTTTTTACCGGCAGAAATACTTCCGCTTCGCTCCCGTTCAAAGACAGCACCACATAAGCCGCCAGGGAGGCTTCCTGCGGGTTCACCGCTTGCAGCTGTATGCCTTCTTCCCACACGCGCAGGCACTTCTGCTGCGCCTGGCTCCACACATATCCGGCCGAAGCAATGCAGTCATGTTCGTCTCGGTCGGCGCCCACCAGTTGCTGCCCCGAAAAAGAGCTACACCCGCACAGCGCGGCGCAGATCGTTAGAATAAACCAACTATTTTTCTTCATGCGTTTATTATATGATTTTTCCGCACGCTTTCCCATAAAAAAGGCCCCCTTGAAGGGGGCCCCTAAAGCAAGCGTTTTGTTTAATCTTCGTAATCGTGTTCGCGGTCACGCACGATTTTTTTGGCGTTGCCTTCGCGGCGCACCGTGGAAGGGTAGCCTTTGTATTCAATTTTACCGCGGGCGTTAGCCTGGGCGTACAACGCGTCCGTTGCGTACACTTTGATTTTGCCCGAAGCGTTGGTGGTGGCATGCGCTTGCACGGCGCGCAGGTCATCGGCATCAATTTCGCCGGAACCGTCGTTCACCAGGGTTACTTCTTCCACCTGGCCGGACAAGTCCACATCCGCGCGGTCCGCGGCCGAAGCGTTAATCCGCCCCGCCTGCACACGGCTCAATTCCACTTCCGAGCGGCCGGCGGCAGACAAAGTAACCGCATCGGCTTGCACATAGTCCATGGAAATTTCGCTGTCCTGCACGGCAGAAAGGGAAAGCGAAGACGTTTTCAACGAGCCGCGCACGTCAAATTCGCCGCCTTGGCTGACGGACACCGTATTTAATTCGGGCGCGCTTACCGCTACACGCAGGTGATGTTCCCCGCGGATATGCACCGGGCGTTTGAACCCTACCACCAGTACGCCGTTTTCTACCCGTACGTCAGAAAGATCTACCAAATTTTCTCTTCCGCTCACGGTGACGGACGCATTGGCATGCTGCATAAAATCCACTTCCGCGTCCCCGCGCACTTCCACCGCGTTAAACGCGGGCAATTTGCTCAGCGTATGCGATACATACCGCCCCTGGCCTACCACCGTTTGCATTTTTTCCGCAAACGAGGGAACGGCCATCAGCAGTACGGCTAAGAGCAATAAAGTTACTTTTTTCATTTCTATTCCCCCTTGGGTAATTTTTTGAAGCATTATATAATAGCACAAAAAGACAAGTAAAAACAGTATAAAAATTTATTAGCCCGCCTTCTTCCCCCCTCCGCCCTATGCGCGCCTGCAAGGACCCCTTAAATTTGCTAGAATTTATGTAACTTTTATTACAATTTTTACGTTTTGAAGGTGGCAACAATGAGCAACAGAAGAATGGCCCGGGAATGCGCCCTGCAATCGCTTTATTACGCCGACAGCGCCAAAGACGCGCAAGAAACGGATGTGACGCGCTATGCGTCCGACTTTAAGAGAGAACTGGGAGACTGCTTCCCTTTCTGTGAGGACCTCGTTGCCGGAACGACCGAACACCTAAAAGAAATAGACAAGCTCGTTTCCGCCTACGCCAAGAACTGGACCGTGGCCCGCATGTCGGCCGTGGACCGCTCTATCCTGCGCATGGCTACCTACGAAATGGTTTTCAGCCCCGAAAAAACCCCCGTCCCGGCTATCATTGATGAAGCCATTGAACTGGCTAAAAAATACTCTACCGAAAATTCCAGCAAGTTCATCAACGGGCTTTTAGACCAGCTGAAAAAAGAACGCAAATAAAAGTTATGCACCCGAAAGAAGAGATTGAACGGCTTAAAAAGCTGATCAATTATCACAACAACCTTTACTACAATTTGGACAATCCCGTTTTGTCCGACACGCAGTACGACGAGCTTTACAAACAACTTAAAGACCTGGAAGATCAATACCCCCAGTACCGCACCAAAAATTCGCCCACCCAGCATGTGGGCGGGCAGGCGGGGTCTTCTTTTGCCCCGGTAAAACATGCCGTGCCGATGATGTCGCTGGACAACTCCTACTCGGCAGACGATATCCGCGAATGGTACGCACGGGCCGAAAAACTGCTCCAACGAAACGATTTTGAAATGGTGGTGGAAGGAAAAATTGACGGGGTGTCCTGCTCGCTTACCTACGAAAACGGAATTCTCGTTACCGCCGCCAGCCGCGGCGACGGTAAAACCGGCGAAGACATCACCGCCAACGTACGCACCGTACAAAACATTCCGCAAAAAATCGCCGGCGCGCCTGCCGGATTACTGGAAGTACGCGGGGAAGTGTACTTGGAAAAGAAGGATTTGCAGGAACTCAACCGCAAACAAACCCTTGCGGGCGAAAACATTTTTGCCAATACCCGCAACGCGGCCGCCGGCTCCCTGCGCCAAAAAGACCCGCAGATTACGGCCCAACGGCCGCTTAAATTTTTTGCCCATTCTTTTGGCACGGGCAACATCGCGGCGGACAGCTTCAGCGGATTTATTGATTTATGCAAAAGCTGGGGCTTTGCCGTTTGCCCCGTGCGCACCAAAACCACCCAAATAGAAGACGTTATCCGCTTTTACAATCAGTTTGACGCGTCCCGCCACCAACTGCCCTTTGACGTAGACGGATTAGTGGTAAAAGTAAACCGTTTTGATTTGCAGCGCATTTTAGGCGTAACGGCCAAAAGCCCTCGCTGGGCCATGGCCTTTAAGTATCCCGCCCCGCAAGCCACCACTACCGTCAACCATGTGCTGTTTTCCGTAGGCAGAAGCGGCGTTATCACCCCGGTGGCCGAGCTGGAACCCGTGCCGGTGGGCGGCGTGATTATTTCCAACGCCACCTTGCATAACTTTGATGAAATTAAACGCCTTGGCCTAAGAGAAGGGGACCGCGTGATTATTGAGCGGGCCGGGGAAGTGATTCCGAAAGTGGTAAAAGTGGCCGAACACAAAGGAGAAAAGGATGTTCTCCCACCGGAAACATGCCCTTCCTGCGCGGGCCCCGTTTATAAAGAAGCGGACGAAGTGGGCTACTACTGCATCAACCCCGCCTGCCCCGCACAACTACGTGCCCGGCTGCTGCATTTTGCTTCCCGCGGCGCCATGGATATTGAAGGGCTGGGAGATGTGGTGACGGACCAGTTGCTAAAGAACCGCTACGTAAGCGACTTTGCCGACATTTATAACCTCACCTTCTTGCATTTGCTGAATCTGGAAAATTTTAAGGACAAAAAAGCCCAAAACCTCTTAGACGCCATTGAAGCCAGCAAACAAAAACCGCTTGCCCGCCTGCTCTTTGCCCTGGGTATTGCGTTTGTGGGGGCCAAAACGGCCGAAATTTTGGCCGACCGCTTTCACACGCTGGACGCGTTAAAAAACGCTTCGCTGGAAGAACTGCAAAGCGTACCTGAGGTGGGTGAAATCGTATCCCACAGTATTTACGATTTCTTCCGCGATCCGAAAGCCCTGGAACAAATTGAACGCCTGCGGGCGGCCGGGCTCAACTTTACGCAGCCCAAAAAAGAACTGGCGGGGAATATTCTGGACGGAAAAACGCTCGTTTTTACCGGCGAATTAAAAACCATGACCCGCAGCGAAGCCGAACTGCTTGCCAAAGAATACGGCGGCAAAGCCAGCGGAAGCGTTTCCAAAAAAACCGCTTACGTGGTGGCCGGAGAAGCGGCCGGAAGCAAGCTAAAAAAAGCCCAGGAACTGGGCGTGCCGGTACTGACGGAAGAAGAATTTTTAAGACTTATCGGCAAGATAAAATAATTTGTAAGACACAAAAAAGCGGGGCGTTTAAGCCCCGCTTTTTTGTGTTGTCACAATCTATTCCAGCAAATCGCCGTCTTCCAAACACACCGTATAACCGTAGAACGAATAACTTTCCACCAGCGAGTTGGACGGCACCTTCACATTCGGGTTGCGCTTGGCACGCGCCGCCATCAAATAGTAATACGGAACACCTTTTTTGGGATCCGCCGTTTGACGGGCGAGCACAAAGTAGCGGCGGTCGTTTTTGGTAACGGTCAGCACATATACGCCCAATTTATTGCGCAAAGTTTCATCGGAACATTTGGTCTGGTTTTGAATCATCTTATATTCCGAATAAGTAATTTCCACATAGCCCGCGTCTTTTAGTTCCTTCACGCGCTTGGCAACCTGCGCCAAGAAAGCCTGCGTGGGCGGCACGGATTCCTGCGGCAGGAGGAAGGCTTTGCGGTTTTGCAAGGCTTCGGTATAGACGTAATAACCGCTTTCGGTAAGGGTGCTGTCTTCTTTGAAAATTTTATTCCCCTGCATATCGCGCAGGTCAAACACGTCTTTTATCGGCACGCCGCCTTTTTGAAAAACGGCAATAGCGTCCTGCCCGATGCTTTTTTCCAACGCTTTGTAACCGGCCAGCGTCAGCATTTCGCGGGCGAAGCTGGTGTCTTTATTGAGCGTAACGATATACTCTTTGGGCACTTTAGGATATTTGTTTTTCAAATAATCAATGCCGCGGCGCTGTTCGGCCCCGTGAATGGCCACAAATAAAGCGCGGTCTTCGTCCGTCAGTTCCGTAGCGTCGGGCGCGATGGCGTAGCGCTGTTTCAAGGCGGTCAGCATTTCGTCGTTGGTCAAATAGTCCGGCTCCAAATTAATAAGGCGCTTGCGCGCAATTAAATTGAGCGGTTCCACCGCCAAGGCGGAACGGTAATATTCGCTGGCGCCTTGCTTGTCGCCCTGGTACTCCACGATTACGCCCTTTCCCACCAGCGAATTGACGTTGGCGGCATTGTACTCCAGCGATTTGGAATACATTTTGAGGGCTTTGTCGTTTTGTTGTTGTTTAAGGGCAATATCCCCCAACATGGAATAGGTGTAGGACCAATAAGGCGAGGTGCGCTTCATATTCTTGAGCGCTTCGTTAAAATGTTTTTCGGCGCCTTTTAAGTCGTCCTGCGTCAGCAATACGCCCGCAAGCGACAGGTGCGCGTCCACGCTGTGCGAATCCATTTTCAGACAGCGCGTAAAAGTATCCTGCGCCTGCAAATAGGATTTGGCCGCAAACGCTTTTTTGCCGCTTTCCAGGCAGGAAGCCAACGTCTGCTTTGGCTGAGCCCCATACACGGCCCCCGCCGCCAAACACACCGCGCTTAGCGTCCAAAATAAATGATTAGAAGAATGTTTTAAGCAACGCATAGGCAATACGGGCCAGCTTTTCCCCTTTCGTTAGTTTAACGGTGCGGGAAAACACAAACCCCGTTTTCTTTATTTTAGCAAGATTTGCGGCATATACATACCCCATCACCCGGCAGGGCAACATTTTAAGACGGGGAAAATCTTTCATGCGCGCAAACGCCCGCTCGTACAAGGCTTCGGCCCGCTGGGCTAAATACGCCAAGGCCCGGGCCAAGTCCTGCGGTTTGCGGTTTTGCAAGACGTCCTGGCGCGTAAGAGAAAAGCGCTGCAGCACGTCCTGCGGGATATACACGCGCCCCAGGCGCGCGTCGTCATGCACGTCCCGCACGATGTTGGTGAGCTGTACGGCCTGCCCTTCCAGCAAGGCGAGTTCTTCCGCCCGCGGGCCTTGCACACCCAAAATGTCCAGCGTGGCCGCACCCACCACTACCGCCACCCGGTACAGATACCATTCCAACTCCGCTTCCGTGGCGTATTGCTTTCCTTCCACATCGGCCCGCATGCCTTCTATCAAAAACAAAAAACGGTCCGACGGAATGGAAAAGAAACGGATATCCTGTTCCAGCCGCCGCCCCAAATCGGTTTGCGGGGCTCCTTCGTACAGGCGCAAAATTTCTTTTTCCCAATGGTCCAGCTCCCGCTGTGGAGAAGGCACGTCCGGTTCGTCGGCAATGTCGTCCATCAGACGGCAAAACTCGTAATAATTGGCCAGCGCTTCGCGGCGGCGTTTGGACAGAAAGAAAAACGCCGGGCCAAAACTGGATTTTTTATACGACTTGTTATCAGCCGACATGAATTTTACCGTGTTTATATAAGTACGACAAGGCCGCACCCGTGGCCGTGGCATAAATGGCATTTTTGGGAATAATAAAATTGACGCCGTGCATTTTATGCAACGCCTGGAATACCTGTTTGGCAAACGGCACCAGCGTAAGGGTGCCCGTTAAAATAACGTCTTTCACCGAATCGTTACGGCAGGCAAAAACGGCCATCATGCCGATGGTTTGAAACACCATGTTCAAAATGCCAACAGTCAAATCTTGCGGCGTAACGCCGTCTTCCATTTTGCCAAAGTTGGACGCGGTCGTATCGGGCGAGAGCGTGGCAATAACGCCTTTGCTGATGTCGCAAATATTGAGGTCCACCCGTCCCAGACGGCCGCCTTCGGCCATTTCTACCACCGTTTTGAAAGAAGACGCCCCGCACAGTTTGCCGCACAGCCCCAACACCGTGCCGCCGCCCACGCCGGACCCGCCAATATGGCGAATGCCGTCTTTGCCGGCGCGCACAAAAGCCGTGCCCGTGCCCATGCTTACAATCAGCCCTTCCTTCTTGCCGGACAGCGCCAACCCGCCCGAACCGATGGCTTCAAATTCATCTACCTTGGAAGTGGGAATGCCGTATATGTTTTTCTTAAACAAGGCAGACCCGACTCCCGTTAAAATAATTTGCTGTACGTCCGTCAGCGCCAGGCTGTTTTCGTTAATAAATTTCCCCAGCGCACCATAGGCGGAGGTCAGCGGGTCGGCCGCTTCCACTTTTAACATGGAAACCAGCTTCCCTTCATCGGTATATCCAACAATCTTGGTGGTGGATCCGCCTACATCTATCCCGATTACTACGCTCATAAATCCTCCCGGTTTAAGCCGATGGACTCCAAGAACGGCCCAATCTGCGCCGGGCGGCCCAGGAAGTTTTCCACCATTTGTTCTTCTTCCACCGTGCCGCCTTTTTCCAAAATTTCGCGGCGGAACTTAAGCCCCGTTTCGGGATTAAAAATGCCGTTCTTTTGGAACTCGCCAAAAAAATCTTCCGCAATTACTTCCGACCATAAATACCCGTAATACCCCGCATCGTATCCGCCCATAATGTGGCCGAAAGACGCTTGCGGGATGGTACCTTTGGTAAGCGGGAGACCGCGGATTTTTTTCGTCAAATCAAAATACAGTTTGGTAGAGTCCGGCGTAGATTTGGCGGTGTGGAGCGTCATATCGTACTGGGCAAAGAAATCCTGCCGCAAGTAGGATCCGCCCGAACCAAAATTTTTAGCCGCAATCATGCGTTTAATCAAATCGTCCGGCAGCGGTTCACCCGTTTTATAGTGCTTGCTGATTTTTTTGAGCACGGTGGGGTCCCACGCCCAGCGTTCCAACATTTGGCTGGGGGCTTCCACAAAATCCCAGCTGACGTTGGTGCCCGAAAACGCGGAATATTTGGACTTCGTAAGCGCATTGTGCAACACATGGCCAAATTCGTGGAACAGCGTTTCCACTTCGCCGTGTTTTAACAGCGAAGGCGTATCGGCAGACGGTTTATTCATGTTAGCCACAATGGCTACAAAAGGCACTTGGTAAGTACCGTCTTTCTTTTCTTCCCCTTCCACCAGGCCAAAGCAGGCCGCGTGTTTATATTTGCCTTCGCGGGGGTACAGGTCCATATAAAAATAGGCAATCAGTTCCCCGGAAGCGCTGTCTTTAATTTTGAAAGCTTTCACGTCCGGGTGCCACACGGGGATATTGACCGGTTCAAACGTAATGCCAAACACCCCGCCAAACAAATCCAGCATGCCGTCAATCACTACTTGGGACGGAAAGTATTCTTTGATTTTTTCGCTGTCCAGCTCCAAGTTTTCTTTGCGGTATTTGTTGCTCCAGTAGCCGCTTTCCCAAGAATAAAGAGTGCGGCTCTTTTTGCCGGTTTTGCCGTTCTTGTAGGCAATCATTTCTTTGTCTTCTTTTTTGGCGAGCGGTTTGAGCTTCTTTTGTAAGTTTTTCAAAAATTTCAACACCGTTTCGGGGTTTTTGGCCATGCGGTCTTCCAGCTTCATTTGGGCATGGTTTTCATACCCGAGCAGCTGAGCAATCTGGCGGCGAAGCGTGAGCGTTTTTTCCAACAGTTCCACGTTCTCCTGGCCGCCGCGGCGGTTGTACTTAAATTCCAACGCTTTGCGGGAGGCTTCGTCGTCCGCATTTAACATAAAGGGAACGTAATCCGGGTAATCCAGCGTGACAAGGTATTTGCCGTCTTCGGTTTTTTCCAACTTGCCGATATAATCTTCCCCCAGCCCCTGCAGCTGCTCGCGCGTAACGGCAAGCGGGTCTTTATATTCTTGAATATTTTTATCAAACTTAATAACGTATTCCGCTTCTTCCTTATTAAGGGCTTTGAATTTTTCCAAATCCTCGTCGCTTAGTTCCATACCGCTGTTCTTAAATCCGATTAACATTTCTTTTACCAGTTTGGCCTGCACCGGGTCCAGCTGGGGGTTGGTGTCGGTATATTCGCGAATGGCGCGGTACACGTCACGGCGGGTGGCTACGTCCACCATATATTGGCTGATTTGCATCTGCAGGGCCAGGGCCGCGTCGCGGAACTTTTTATCCGTAGAAACGTACGACAGGAACCCGCTCATGCCAAGCGCATTGCCGTAATCGTCAAACGCGCGTTCGTAGGCCATGATGGTATTGTCGAAGGTGCGCTGTTCTTTGGGAATGGCTATCAGCGCGGCGAGGTCTTTTTCCAGCTGCACGCGTGCAGCCGCCTCGGCCGGGGCCAATTCCTCCGCTTTATAGTCAAAATGCAAAACGCCGTTTCTAAACATATCTGCCATACAATACGCTCCCGTCGCGGTTAAAAGGAAAGCCGTAACCAAAAGAAATTTTGTTTTTTTCATACTAATATATTACACTTTTATTGTATCGGTTTTGAGCCCGAGCGGGCAACCGATAAAGTGGTACTCGGATTATAACAAGAAACAAAGAATTTTTTTCTTTTGTTATTTGTTATAATTTATATTATATTAATTCACATCAAGGAATTAGTGGAAAAATAAAAATGTACGAAGCGTTTGTACCCAAAGAGATATTCCTTACCAAAGGAATTGGCAGACACAAAGAAAAACTGGCCAGCTTTGAAGAAGCGTTGAGAGACGCCAAAATCGCCAGCTTCAACTTGGTGCCTGTTTCCAGCATCTTCCCTCCCGGCTGCAAAACCGTGCCCGTTTCCAAAGGGCTGAAAGATTTGCGCCCGGGCCAAATTCTGCATTGCGTCATCAGCAGAAACACCAGCAACGAATACCGCCGCTTGATTTCCGCTTCCGTGGGTCTGGCGATCCCGAAAGAAGGAAAGAAAACGCACGGGTACATCTCCGAGCACCACAGCTTCGGCGAAACCGACAAACAAGCCGGCGATTACGCGGAAGACTTGGCTGCTTTGATGCTCTCCACTACGCTGGGCATCGAGTTCGACAACAATACCACTTGGGACCAGAAAGAAGAAATCTGGAAAATGAGCGGCAAAATCGTCCGCACCACTAACATTACCCAGTCCGCCATCTGCGTGGAAGGTCTTTGGACCACCGTCGTGGCTGCGGCTGTGTTTGTAAAATAACTCCGGTAACATTGTGAGCGATAACGTACAAACCGATAAGTTTATGGGGCTAGAGAGCAAATACAGCTCTCTGCCCCTTTGTAAATTCGTGGTAGTGCCCGTGCCGTTTGAAAAAACGGTCTGCTACGGGCATGGTACCGCCAAAGGCCCCGCCGCCGTGATTGAAGCCTCCACCCAAATTGAGCTTTGGGACGAAGAAACCAAAACCGAAACTTGGGAACTGGGCATCAACACGCAACCCGCCGTCAACTGCAAAGGTTCCACCAATACGGTTTTCAAAAATATTGATAAAACCGTCCGCAACCTGATGCAATATAAAGCCATTCCGTTTTATATTGGCGGTGAACACACCGTCACCCAGGCGTTGGCGCAGCCTTATATTGATAAATATAAAGATTTGAGCATTCTGCACTTTGATGCTCACGCCGATTTGCGCGAAACCTTTGAAGGCACGCCCAAGAGCCATGCCTGCGCCCTCTACCCGGCTTCCCGCCAGGTTCCGGTGGTGCAGGTGGGTATCCGCAGCGTAGCCAGCGAAGAAAAACAATACTGCAATGCCGGCAAAGTAACCACGTTTTTGATGCACGAAAACCGGGATATTAATAAGCTTATCCCGCAGGTGCTCAAAAAACTGACGGACACCGTCTATATCACCATTGACGTGGACGGCTTTGACCCCGCCGTCATTCCCGCCACCGGCACCCCGCAGCCCGGCGGATTTATGTGGTATGAAGCGCTGGATTTGTTCCGCGAAGTCATTAAACATAAAAAAATCGTGGCGGTGGACGTGGTGGAAGCCTGCCAACGCAAAGCCGATACTATTACGGAATTTAACGTATCTAAGTTAATTTACCGCTTAATGGGATACCTGGCTTTGAAAGATCAAAAGAAAAAATAATTTTCTACCCGCTCCCTAAAGAGCGGGTTTTTTATGGCCTGGGCCAGGCCCGCTAATTCCAACCGCTCCGGTTTCGTACCCGGGGCGGTTTTTATCATAAAAAACCCCGCGCTTTAGGCGCGGGGTAAAGAACAAGCGGACGACCGTTTACAAACGGTACCCCAGTTTAAGAGATACGGTGACGTGGTGTAAATTTTCGCGTCCGGCTTCGGAAGCAAATTTACCGTAATCAAAGGAAAAGCTCTGATATCTTCCTTCCAAGCCCCACAGCCAATTATCCGTTATCGGGTGCTCCAAGCCTGCCCCGATATAATACGTAAAGGAACTGCTGCTATTGGATTGACTGGCGGCGGCAGCGTGGCTGACGGAACCGTCCGTTTCCCAAAAGCTATTGTTAATGGTAGCTTTGGCAAACGACACCCCCGCCCCAAACGGAACATATAACCGCCAGGAACTATGCGGATTTACGGTAAAACGCCCCGCCAACATAACGCTGTGCACGTCCATATCCTGGTCCACCGTGGCTTTGAAGCGCTGTCCACCGGGGCCAAAGCCATGCAGCTCATCGGTAGAGCCATCAAAAAAATGTGCATGATATTCTGCACCCAAGGCCCAATACGGGTTTAAGGCATACAGATATTGCGCGCCAAAGGAAACACTTTCATCTCCCCAGCCAAAGTCCTTCGCGCGGGATAACGGTTCCCCGGCATCATCGCGTAAGTCCCAGGACAGAGCGGTTTCATTCGTCGCTCCGCCGATACCTGCAAAAATGGAAACCATTTGGTCCCCTTTGCTAATGCCTTGTGCGGCAAGGCCCGCAGGCCATGCGCCACAAAGGCCCAATAAAACGGCCAGAAAAAATAACTTTTTCATAGGTCGTTCCTTGTAAGAATTTTTCTTAATAATTAATCTTAGCAATTTTTGCAGCAAACAAAAACCCCGCACTTTTGGTGCGGGGGGATCTTGTAGCTGAATGCCTGATTAGAAGCGATAGCCTACTTTGAAAAGCAAAGCAAAATAGCTCAGGTTTTCTTTATCCAACCCTTCCATAAATTTGCCGTAATCAAACGTAAACGCCTGGTAGCGGCCTTCCACGCCCCAGATCCAGTTGTTATTGATGTTGCCTTCTACACCCAAGCCCAAATAATAGGCAAACGAGGTGCTGCTCTTGCTAATAGAAGCATTCGTTAAATCAAAACGACCAGAATCGTTGATTACTTCGCTATAGTCAAAGCTCGCTTTGGCAGAAGCCATACCCAAACCCAAGGGGATATAAAAGCGCGTGTTGGACTGCGGGTTAAACGTATAGCGTCCGGCCACCATGAAGTTGTGTACATTCATGCTGCTGTCAATTTCGCTTTCGCCCCAGTTGCTCATGTTGAAGAAGTATTCTCTTTCGTATTCGGCATCACCAAAGCTGTTGCCGTTATATTCGGCGCCAATAGCAAAGTGAGGGGTCAGCGCATACATATATTGCACCCCATAAGAAGCGGCACCGTCACCCCAAGCCAATTCTTCCTTGGCAAAATCATCACCGGTAATCACCGAGGAATACACGCCGGAATCCTGCAACGGGGCAGCCCCGCCCAAGAAAACGGAAACCATTTGGTCGCCTTTTTCAATACCTTGCGCAAAAACGCCCGCAGGGTACGCACACAACATGCCGATGAGTACGGCCAGGAACATCAGTTTTTTCATTTTTTCTCCTTGTGTAGATACAGCTTTTAGTTACAAAAAACCGTTCGCCCGTAAAACACGAACAAACGGTTTCAAATCCGGTTCATAACGGCGGCAGCGGCCCTACATCTCCACTTTCCGGCACGGCGTACGGCGTTTGCAGGAGCTTTTTGGCCGCTTCGTCAAAGCCCCATTTATCTTTGAAAGATAATACATACTCATATTGTTTGACGGCTTTGTCCCGCTCGCCCAATACGTCATACACTTGCCCCAAGCGAAATTCGTTCCACACGCCCCAGCGGCTGGGCTCCTGCGCTTGGATAGCCGCTTTTCCTTGTTCAAATAATTCCCGCGCTTTTGCGAAATTGCCTTGTTGCATTTGCACCGTGCCCAAGGCCGTGTACGCACGGGAAATATAGATGTCTTTATAAAAAGGATCTTTCCCAATCAGCTTCAAAAACTGTTCCGCTTGTTTGGTGACGTCATTATAGCGGGCTGTTTCATACAGGCAAATAATTTCCACGTAATGCATCAGCGGATTCTTGGGATATTTGGCCCGCAGTTGGCGGATATACTCAAGCGATTGTTGCGGAGCATAGTATTTGCTGTTGCGGGTATTTTGAATTTCAATTAAAATCAGTTTGGCACTGTCCGACGTGAAATGTGCTTTTTTGCGCGCCAAGTTCAGCTGCGCCACGCCTTCGTCCGGGTTGCCTTTGATGGCCACAATTTTAGCCAAAATTTTAATGACGGAAGGGAGAGTCCCCGCGTAATACTGATAAATGCCCAACCCAAAATAGGCATCGTAATAAGTGGGATCCAACTCCAGCGATTTTTCCAAATTTTTAATGGCTTTGCGTCCCGAAAAATACGCCGTAATCCAGCTGCGGTTGCGCATGGTAAACATCGCGCGCAAGCCATACAGGGCACCAATGCCCATATAAGCGTTGGGATCTTCGGGGTATTGTTTAATCCACCGTTTGATACCGGCGATAGAATCGTCCAGAATTTGTTCAAACACTTTGCGCTGGCGCTCGTCGCTCAGTTCGTATTCATACTCGTAGCGGCTCCAGGCAATCATCGCGTTGCCAAAATGCGCAAACGGGTGATCGGGATAATCCCGAAACACCCGTTCAATATTTTTTTGCGCGGTATCAAAATCCAAGCTGTACACGCCGTTAATCCCTTCCGTGGCGTATTGCATCACGTCGGGAGGGAGCGTCAGTTCGGCAGACGAAGGAAGTACCGCAGACAGCATCAGCAAACAAGCTGCCGCCAAACTAACCAATCGCTTCATTATTTTTTGGCCTCAATTTTGTCTTTGCCAAAATACGGGCGCAAGGCCGGCGGAATAATAACCGAGCCGTCCGCCTGTTGGAAGTTTTCCAAAATGGCGGCAAACGTGCGGCCTACGGCCAAACCGCTGCCGTTTAAGGTGTGCACGTATTCTTGCTTGCCTTGGGCGTTTTTGAAGCGAAGCCCCATGCGGCGGGCCTGGAAGTCCAGGCAGTTAGAGCAGGAAGAAATTTCGCGGAAGCGGTTTTCGCTCGGCATCCAGACTTCAATATCATACGTCTTGGCCGACGAGAACCCAATGTCCCCGCTGCACAATTCCACCACGTGGTACGGAATGCCCAGTTCTTTCAAAATTTCCTGCGCGTCAGACACCATAATTTCCAACATTTGATAAGAATGTTCCGGTTTGGAAAGCATCACCAGTTCCACTTTATCAAATTGGTGGTTGCGGATTAAGCCGCGGGTGTCTTTACCATAGGTGCCCGATTCTTTGCGGAAACACGGAGAATAGGCCGTGAGTTTAATAGGAAGTTCCGCTTCCGGAATCACACGAATGCGGTTCAAGTTGGTCAGCGGGATTTCGGCAGTGGAAATTAAAAATTGTTTCGGTTCGCCCGTCAGCTCGTACATATCTTCGCGGAATTTAGGCAGCTGACCGGTACCAATCAAAATGTCTTCGTTCACAATAACGGGCGGCAAAATTTCGGTATAGCCTTTCTTGGCGTGCATATCCAACATAAACGAAATGATGGCACGTTCCAAGCGGGCACCGTCCCCCTTAAACAAAGCAAAACGGCTGCCGGACAACGCGGCCGCGGCTTCAAAATCCAAAATGCCCAGTTTCTCGCCGATGGCCTGGTGGTCAAGCGGCTTAAAATCAAACTTGGGCAGCGGAATGGTGCAAGGCAGATATTCCGGGTTGTCCGCGTCCGACACGCCCACCGGGATATGTTCGTTGGGCAGGTTGGGAATGCTCAAGAGCAAATCGTTGATTTCTTTTTTGAGGGGTTCCAGTTCGGCTTCTTTTACGGCCATTTCTTCTTTCAGCTTGCCCACTTCGGCCATGGCTTCTTTGGCGGCTTCGTCGCCTTGTTCTTTTTTAATTTTGCCGATGGATTTAGACATCTCGTTGCGTTTGGCGCGCAGTTCTTCCACACGGGCCAAGACGGTTTTATACGCGGAGTATTTCTCCAATACGCCGTCTATCTGGGCGGCCAATTCGGGTTTGCGCAGCGAAAGACGCTTCTTTACTTCTTCGGGATTTGCAACGATATATTTGATGTCTAACATAAAAACCTCGTTATTTATTTTCTAAATCTATCAAATACGGCTCCGGGAACAAATGACGATACGGCTTGAACGTGGCTACCGCATATTCCATGCCGTAGGACGTTAACAACCGCAGACTGACCGGCGCCACGGAGCTTTGCCCCGCCACCAGCGCCCCCACGCCCAAGGCCAACAAAATAAACAGCGTTTTAACCAACATAAAAAACGCTTTGAATACGAGCGCGGCCGATTGTTCGGCCAGGGTCGGCTGGGAATGAATCATAACTGTTTTTGTTCCTGCAGTTTCGTTAATTCTTTGCTAAAGCTTTTAATGAGGGCGCGGGCAATAGCGTCGGCCGCGTCCAGCGCGCTGGAGGAGGAGGCTTCGTCGGAACCGATCCAGATGATTTCCGCCGTTCCCACGTCCACCAATTTGGCAATAATACCCACGCGGGCGTTGATGGTGTATTCCGTAGGGTGCACGTCGGTAGAATGGGAGTATTGCGTGCCCACTTGGCGGGAATACCCCACCAGGGTACCGTCCGGCAGCTGCATCACGTCCTGCGTGTACACGGGGCGGGATTCGGTGCGGCGGGTGGCCGTCATCGTCAGCTCCGTGCGGGCCGGCGTATAGGAGCTCACCTCACCGATGAGCAATACGTCCACCCCTAAAATACGTCCGATTTCGCGCGTCGTATCCGGCGACAAATAGCCCGACACCGAAATATTGTGCTCTCTTAGCACGCTTTCCAGCTGGGCGCGTTCCACTACTTTGAAGCCGGACTCAATTAAATACTTGGCAAATAAGTTTTCCACCCCCTGCATGGCAGGCCAGGTGTTGGTGAACCCCATCACGCCGATGCGGTTCATTTGGTCAAAATCATACGTCTTGCTGATGACCGTTTTGGGCGTACAGCCCCAAAACGCCAGCAGACACGGCAGTACCAGGCAGAGAATTTTCTTCATATGATAATTATATAATTTTTAGGCCGCTGAAAATAAAGGTATAATAAAGAAAATATGACCTCGCTAAATCCTTTGTTTATCCAAAAAGCCCAGCGCATCAAACTGCTGCTTACCGACGTGGACGGCGTCATGACCGACGGAACCCTCAGCTTTTTTACCGACGAAAAAGGCGTGGCGCGCGAAATTAAAAATTTTGAATCGTTAGACGGCATGGGCCTCTTGTTTTTGGCCTACTGCGGGGTGCAGACGGGTATTGTGTCCAAGGGCGCCAGCAATACGCTGGAATTTTGGGCAAAAGAATTGGGTATGAATTATCTGTTCTACAATACGTCCGTGAAGCACCGGGCGTTGGATTTTTTGCAGCGGGAATATGGCCTGTTGCCGGAAGAAATCGCATTTATTGGCGATGACCTGATAGATGTGGGACTGCTCTCGCGCGTGGGCCTGCCGCTGGCCGTGGCCAACAGCGTGCCCGAAGCCAAACAATTCGCTCTCTACACTTCCCCCCGCCACGGAGGCGACGGCGCCGTGCGGGACATTGCCGAACAAATCCTGCGTGCGCGCGGCCAGTGGGAACGCGTGGTGCAGGATAATTTATCCGGCGCATTTCAAAACCCCAAACGGGAGCTTCGTATTGTAAAAGGGTTGTAAAATTTTTACAATATAATTATTCTGTACCTATACAAGGAGCCTTATGAAAAAATTATTTTTGCTGTGCGCGCTGTTCTTAGCCGTGCCTGCCGTGGCGCAGGAATATTACGGCTTGCAGGAATACGGCCTGCGCAAAAACACCACCCGCGTGGAATTTTACGGCGGTATGGTGCTTCCCCAAGACGATTGGTCCCACAAAGGCCAAGATGTGGATTTGGGCGGTACCGGCTGGACGGTCGGGTTGGGATTTGTCCGCAACATTTCTGCCGTGTTCGCCCTGGGGGTGGACGGAAACTATGCCCAGCTGGGTGACGGCGACAATTTTATCTCCGGTGGGCAGAACGCCTACTTCCGCACCGGCTTGGCTACCGGTTTGGTGACGGGCCGCATTAACTTTTTCCCGTCTGAATCTACCCGCTTGTATATCCCGGTAGGTATCGGTGTGGGACACATGTTCGCCCGCCAGAAAAACGAAGACGGCTCCCACCTCACCACCAGCAGCACTGACCTGGCCACCATGCTGGGTTTGGGCTTGGAGTTTGATATTGACGAAACGCTGATCTTTGGGGTGGAAGGACGCTACTACTTCCTCAACGCCGACGACGAATTCAAAGACGCTTTCGGCAAGGGGCATTACCAGTATATGACGGTTATGCTCAAATTCGGCACACGCTTTTAACGGTTCCGCTTTTACAAAACCCACCGCCCCGTTTGAGGCGGCGGGTTTTTTATAACCTAAAAAACCGCTTGGAACCCAAGCTTAAAAAGGATTTAATACAGCTATGGAACAAAATCTATCCGTCGTGGTGATGACGTTACTTTCACTGATTGTACTGGCGGCATTGACGCTACCGTTTTTGGTACACAAAGTAGAAGAAGAACTGGAAACTTTTCTGCTTGTCTGCGGCGTATGCGCCGTGACCATATCCGGCGCTTGGAGCGGGCACTTGGTGGCCGAAGCGCTCAAAGAGCCGCTGGCCATTACCGCTGCGGTGCTGGTGCTGGGCGTGTTGTTCAAACGCTTTGGCCACTTTACGGCCCATATTGTGCACGCCGTGGAAACCAAAACCGGCCCCAAAACGCTGCTTTTTGCAACGGTGCTGTTGCTGGGCTTATTTTCCAGTATCTTGACGGCTATCATCGCCGCGCTGATTACGGCGGAAGTGATTAAACTGTTAGACCTCCCCTCCCGCGACAAAACGCGCCTGGCCGTATATGCCTGTTTTGCCATTGGTTTTGGTGCCATTTTAACGCCGATTGGCGAACCGCTTTCCACCATTGTAATCGCCAAATTAAAAGGCGAACCGTATCAGGCGGATTTCTTTTTCCTGCTGCGGTTAATGGGTGTATGGATTGTGCCGGCTTTGCTGCTGTTTGCGGCGTTGGCGGCCCGCTTGGGAAAACGCCCTTTAACGGTGAAACCCGAAGGAAAATCTGAATCGGAAACGTATCGCCAAATTGTCGTGCGGGCGGGGAAAGTGTACATGTTTGTGGCCGCGCTTATTTTGCTGGGCGACGGACTAAAACCGCTGGCCGCGCGTACCATTACGCATTTGTCCAAATATGCTTTGTATTGGATTAACTCCCTGTCTGCCGTGCTGGATAACGCGACGCTGGCCAGCATTGAAATTATGCCCTCCCTGCCCAAAGAAACGCTGGTATTTTTGTTAGCCTCGCTCATCTTGGCCGGCGGGTTGCTGATTCCGGGGAATATTCCTAACATTATTTGTGCGTCCAAACTGGGCATTAAAAGCCGCGAATGGGCGAGAGCGGCACTGCCGATTGGGCTGGTACTGATGGTGGTTTACTTTATCTTGCTCTCTATTGTATTATAAGGGTATGGACGATATTTTTATTAAAATCTTTTTGGCTCTGGTATTAGGCGGTGTGCTGGGCTTGGAACGCCAATACCACGATAAACCCGCCGGGTTTGCCACCAACTGCTTGATTTGTTTGGGGGCGATGCTTTTTACGGTGCTGTCTGAATTTGCCGGCACCCAGGGCAGCGACCCCGGACGCATCGCGGCGCAAATTGTAACCGGTGTGGGTTTTATCGGTGCGGGGGCAATCCTGCGCGACGGAAACAAAATCTCCGGCCTCACCACCGCCGCCGGCGTATGGTTGGTGGCGGCTATCGGTATGGCTGTGGGATATGGGCAGTACTTTTGGGCCGCTTTATGCGCGGCGGGGATTTTGCTCGTCCAGCTGGCCGTGCGCAAAACGCTGAAATTGGTGGAATTTGTCAAACGTTATGACACATTCTATCTCACGTGCGAACCCCGCTGGAGCGTGGTGCAAAAAATTATTCACCAAATTGAAGCCCAACATATCACCATTCTGAAAAGCGAAGTGACCAAGCAGGATAATCGCTTCCACGTCAGTCTGGTAGCTACTTTTACGGGACGTGACTTCCAAAACATTACCAAAGAACTGCTGGAAATGCCCGAAGTGCACAGCTTGTTCAAATAACACAGGAGAGTTCCCCCTTATGACCGATGACATACAACCTATACCGCTGTTTAACCTTAAAGAACAACACGACAGTTTGAAACAAGAAATCAATGCCGCCGCGTTGGACGCCTTAAATTCCATGCACTGGCTGCTCGGCCCGCAAACCGAAAAATTTGAAGAAGAATTTGCCGAATTAATTGGCGTGAAACATTGTATCACGTGCTCCTCGGGGGCAAGCGCCATTCAGATTGCCCTGGCGGCCGCCGGTATCGGCCCCGGCGACGAGGTCATCACCACCCCTTTTACCTTTATTGCCACCACGTCTTCCGTGTCCCTCACGGGAGCCAAGTTTGTCTTTGCAGACATTGACCCCCGCACCTATAACCTGGACGTAAAAGATGTGGAACGCAAAATCACCAAACACACCAAGGCTATTTTGCCCGTGCACCTCTACGGCTACCCCGCCGATATGGACGCTATTATGCACCTGGCCAATGAACATGGCTTGAAAGTAATTGAAGACTGTGCCCAAGCGCACCTGGCCATGGCAGACGGCGTGATGGTGGGCGGAATTGGCGATGCAGGGTGCTTTAGTTTTTATCCCAGCAAAAATTTAGGAGCTTGCGGAGATGCCGGCTGCATCACCACCAACGACGATGAAATCGCCAACCGCTGCCGCTCCCTGCGCCACAGCGGGCGCGCCCTGGGCAAAGCCTACGAGTATGACCTGGAAGGCTCCACCCTGCGTATGGACGAAATTCAGGCCGCTATTTTGCGCGTTAAACTGCCCCACCTGGAAGAGTGGACCGAAAAACGCCGCAAAGCTGCCGCCTTATACGAAGAAGGATTGGCGGGCGTGCCGGTGGTACTGCCGCCTACGCCTCCTGCCGGGTATGCGCAGTCCTACTACGTCTACACCATTCGCGCCGAAAAACGCGATGAATTGCAGGCCTTTTTGAAAGCGCGCAATATTGGCTCGGCCGTTTATTATCCCGTACCGCTCTATAAACAGCCCGCCTACAAAGACCGCGGCTTTAACCCGGAAGATTACCCCGAAGCGGAAAAAGCCGCCAAAGAGGTGCTTTCCATTCCGATGTTCCCGGAAATTACCGAAGAACAAATCCACCGCGTGTGCGAAACGATTCGTGAATTTTACGAACAAGACGCCACCGTATAGCCTGTTCTAACTGCATTAACAAGCCGAACCTTTCACAGGTTCGGCTTTTTTTAAGGTCACCAAAGTCCGCCACGTTGCCACCGTCCCCCCATTTTCTAGCCCGCAACGCCCTTTTAGAAATGCTCTTTGCGCCATACCGACACTACACCTTGTATGAAAAAATAAAAACTGGGGGCAAAAATAAAAATTATCCTTATTTTTTAAGTGTTTTTTAATATATAATACTTTGCTTACAAGCCAATAAAAAACTCCCCGTTTTGAGCAAGGAGTTTTTCAAAATAAGGATACTGTTTGTTACAGCATTTTATTTTTTAAGCGGCTGGCGATATTGTCCAACTCGTCCAACGAATGATAATGAATCACCAAGGTGCCTTTTTTCATATTTTTACCACATTTCACTTCCACCTTGGTTCCCAACGCGCTTTGCAATTCGTTTTCAAACGAAGTTACTTCCACCGGTTTGCCGGCTTTATCGGCCTTTTTGGCGGGGAACATAAGCGCGCGGGCGGCGTCTTCGGCCTGGCGGACGGACATTTTGCTCTTCTGCATTTTCTTAAACAACATGTCGCGTTTGGCGGGGTCCGTCACCATCAACAGGGCACGGCCGTGCCCTTCGGAAAGGGTGCCGTCCTGCAGGGCTTGCTGGATTTCGGGTTCCAAGTCCAACAGGCGAAGCGCATTGGAAATAGCCGCTTTGGATTTGCCGCAATAAGAAGCCAAATCCGTTTGATTAATATAGAATTTGCTCATTAAATTGCGGTAACCGAGGGCGGTTTCAATCGGGTTCAAATCTTCGCGCTGGATATTTTCAATCAAGGCCAGGGCGCACATTTCCTGGTCTCCCAGGTGTTTATGTACGATAGCGTCAATTTCCGTCAATCCCGCCAGCTGCGTGGCGCGGAAGCGACGTTCCCCCACCACAATTTCATATTTATCCAAACCGGCATCGTACACCACCACAATGGGCTGAGTAAGGCCGTGTTCTTTAATGGACTGGGCCAATTCCTGCAGTTTTTCCTCGTCAAATACGCGGCGGGGCTGAAAACGGTTTGGAACGATTTTGCTAACGGCAATACGCGTGACGCTCATTCCCGGCGTTTGGGCTTTTTGCACCTCAGCCGTAGGCATCTGCATCACTTCTTGCGTTTGTTTGATTAAAGCATCTAAACCTTTACCTAAAGCCTGTCTGGACATCTTATCCTCCGAAATCGTAGTTCATGGGCGTATCACCCGTCATTTTGAAATCTTTATACATTTGCGCGTCCGCTCCGCGGCGGGTCAAAAATTCAATAGCCAGCTGGATATAGGCATTGGCCCCGCGGCAGGCCGGGTCGTAATCAAAAATAGATTGGCCAAAGCTGGGCGCTTCCGCCAGGCGGATATTGCGCGGAATGGGCGTTTTGTACACTTGGTCCCCAAAGAAACGGCTGACTTCCGCCAAGACTTGTTTGGACAAATTCATCCTGGCATCATACATGGTAAGCACCCCGCCGTCCATTTTCAGTTTGGGGTGTAAAAATTGTTTAATTTTGGCCACCGTGCTCATAAAATGAGCCAAGCCTTCCATGGCGTAGTATTCGCACTGTACGGGGGTGATAACACTATCCGCCGCCATCATGGCATTAAGCGTGAGCAAACCCAAAGAAGGCGGGCAGTCTATAATAATGTAATCGTACATATCGCGCAGCGGGGCCAGCGCGTCCTTGAGCATATTTTCGCGCCCGCGGACGTTCACCAACTCCACTTCCGCACCGGCCAAATCTTTACAGGCGGGAAGTACGTCCAGCATTTCGCTGGAGGTTTGGCGCACCACCTGTTCAAAAGGTGCGGTTTTGGTGAGCAGGTGATAAACGGATTTTTCGCCGTCCGCCACCGTAACACCCAGGCCGGAGCCCGCATTGCCCTGCGGGTCAAAATCTACCAGCAAGACTTCTTGGCCCAAACACGCCAAAGCATAAGACAGATTGATAGAAGTGGTAGTTTTTCCCACCCCGCCTTTCTGGTTGGCAACGACGACTATTTCTCCCATAAATCCTCCAGTATAAGTATACCTATATTAAACATTAATTCGGTATAAAAAGCAATACAACAAACGGTTGTTTTCACGTGAAAACAAGACGCTTAAAATCGGGAAGTTTTCACGTGAAAACTATTTAATAAGACCTATACGCTTAAAAGGCCAATGAATAAACCAGGCTCTGCCTTTAATGTTTTCCCGCGGGACAGGACCCCAGAAGCGGGAGTCACAGGAGTTATCTCTATTATCTCCCATCACAAAATAGGTGTCATCCGGCACTACTACCGGGCCGAAAGAATCCCGCAGGTACAAACCTAAATAGTTATCCAGTTGATGAGCTTCCCAGACTGCCTGATATTGGTCCAAGTCCTGGGGCTCCTCATAAGCTTCCCGCTCTATATCTTCATACAGTTCATACGGTTGGAGCGGGAGTTCTTTGCCATTCACCCAAGGGCGGCCATTAATCACTTGCACCGTGTCCCCCGGCATAGCAATTACGCGCTTTACAAAATCCTTACCATACTGGCTGCCGCCGCAGTTCTGCTGTTGGCGGTCTTTTGCCGGGAAGCGGAAAATAACAATATCCCCAGGCTGGATATCCCGCATTTGCCCAAAGCGGATATTAGTAAGCGGAATACGAAAACCATAAGCGGCTTTGTTTACAAATAAATGGTCCCCCTCCAAAAGGGTATTGTGCATAGAGGCGGAAGGGATTTTGAACGCCTGGATAAAAAAGAACATCACAATAGAAGCCACAAATCCGGCGAAATACACCGTATTGCTCCATTCTAAATCCGCCTTCATCAGGGTTTCTTTCTTTTTATCATCAGCTTTCTTAGCATGTGCATAACCATATACCGAGCAACCGGCCGCTACCAATATACTAAGAATAATCTTTCCGGCGCCTACCGGTTCTCCTGTTCCCCCGCCCATTACAAACCACAGCAAATACGCCGCACAGGACAGGATAACAAACAAGAAGGACGCATGCCATTTGGCAAAGGCCGCGGGTGAAGAAAGCTTATTCTTTTTCTTTAAGTAGCGAGTGGCCAGCGTGAACGCATACATCACACAAGCCGCCAGAAATAAACGTTGTTCCATATAGGCTCCTAAGGATTAGTTTTCACGTGAAAACTATTGTTTTTAAGTTGTTGATAAAGGTGTTGATATTGTTGAGAAGTATGGGTAATCCGCTTGGAAAACTCCAGCGAAACCTGCCCCATATCCAGGCGGCGCTGAGGGGTTTGAACCAGTTCCGTCATCACGCAGCTAAGCAACGTTAAGTCCTGCTTTTTAACCACAAAGCCGTTCTTCCCATGCTCCACCCACAGGGGCATATCCCCCACTTGTGTGACTACACAGGGTAACCCCACCCGCAACGCTTCCAACAAGGCCAGCGGAAGTGATTCTTCCAACGAGGTTAAGGCAAATACATCAGCCATATTGAGCCAATCATTAATATGCTCTTGTTCCCCCGCCAGCAAAACCGCTTGCCCCAAACCTGCCTGTGCGATATACGCTTCCAGCTTTTGCCGTTCACTCCCCTCCCCTACATACACCAAACGGGCTTCCGGGCAGTGCAGCCATACATTGCGAAAGGCCTGCAAAAGGGTCAGCGGGTCCTTAACCGGGGCTAAGCGAGCCACACTGATAAACACCGTATTTTGGGGCGTATAGCCATGCTCCTGGCGCATGCGCTGGCGTATGGAAGCATCAGGGAAAAATACCGTTCCGTCCGCCCCATTAGGAAGCAGGTATACTTTGGATTTTTGATACTTCTGCTGCTCTACCAAATAGCGCGCCGTAGAGAAAGACTCGGCCACCGTTAACGTGTCCAAATCTTTCAGCAAACGGTCTGCCCAGCGCAAAGCAAACGATTTTTTGGATAGATCAAAATGTGGGGTAGATACCAATATAAGGTGTTTCCCAGCGCAGGCTACCCGCGTGTATTCTATAGCTCTATACAGCATGGCATGCACCAAATCCGGCCGAAACGCTTCTATGCAAGCGGCCAACCGGCGAATAATGCGGCTTTGATTATACCAGGCCATATTGAGCGACAGTACTTCCGCCCCGGAACGTTTTATTTCTTCCGCTACGGGCCCCAACGGTTTAAGCGAAATAACTTGAACCGTATGTTCCCGAACAGTATGCGAAACTAAATCCGCCAGTGCTTTTTCCGCACCGCCCGTTTCGGTGGAAGTGATAACATATAGAATTCTCATATTTTTTATTATACTAGTTTCTGAACCGACCGTTTGGCAACATGCTGGTCCATGTCCCCCACGGAAAAAATGGGCTTCCAAAAGGAAGCCCTGAAAGGTGTAAAAAAATGCTTAAAATTTAAGCCTTTTTTTCAAAACCGGCCTTTATTTTAATTTTCAGCCTTGAACTGGTCCTTTCCTACCCCGCAAACAGGGCATACCCAGTCTTCTTTTACATCTTCCCACTTGGTTCCGGCCGGCACACCATGTTCCGGATCACCCAACGCGGGGTCATACGTATAACCACAAATTTCACACACATATTTTACCATAAGAGATTCCTCCATTTTTTAGGATTGCTATTTTTTTATAAATGCGTTGCACCGGGAGGCGTTTTGCCTTTAATCACATCGTGATAGTAGGCATACGTCAATGCGGTGCCGTGCGGCTTAATCACACCCGCGTCCTTTACCTCGCCGATAAAGAGCGTGTGTGTGCCCACGTCCAACGTTTGGCAAACAGTCGCTTCCATATACGAAAGCGTATGCTGCGTAACGACGGGGCACCCCAATTGGCCCATTTTATAAGGCACTTGGGAAAATTTATCAAAGGTGCGCCCCGTCCTAAAACCAAAAATTCCGATAAACGGCAGCGTAGTGTCCTGCTCTAAAGGCATGGCGGCAAAGACACGGCTTTTGAGAATCATTTCATGCGTCAAGCTGTTTTTATTGACGGAAATGGCAATGCGCGCCGGCTCGGCCGTGACTTGAAAAACGGTGTTTACGATTAAACCGTTTTTCTTTTCTCCCTCGGCCGTGGTAACAATGTACAAACCGTACGTCACATAATGCAAGCCTTCATTAATGTCTTGTACCGACATAGGAACACTCCTTATTTGGTCTTTTCGGCCAGTTTTTGGCTGATAAGAAGCCCCAAATCCTGGCAGGCTTTTTTGACTTTCTCGTCGGGCACGAACGGAGATTTAATGGCCGGAGCCACTACTTCCACATTCATGCTTTCCAACGTTTTGGTCAGTTCGTCAATCGGTGCGCCGTTCCAGCCGTAAGAACCAAACGCCGCCCCAATAAGCCCTTTCTTGCGCAGGCCTTTTAAGTAGCAAAGTACGTCGGCCATGGCAGGGAAAATCTGGCTGTTTAAGACGGGAGAACCGATAATCAAGGCACTCGCGTCCAACAGTTCGGTGGCTACGTCGCTGCGGTGATTAGAATGCATGGAAAGCTGTTTCACTTCCGTCCCCCCCGCACGCAAACCTTCCGTAATATAGTTGGCCATTTTTTCCGTGCTGCCCCACATCGTGTCGTACACGACCAGGGCTTTGTTTTTGGGAGCTTGAGAGGCCCATTTGGCATACAAATTTACAATCTTGGACGGATCTTTGCGCCAAATAAAACCATGGTCCGGCGCAATCAAGCGCGGAGAAAGCCCCATTTTTTGCACCTGGCCCAAAAAGCGAAGCACAATATCCGAATACGGCAGGACGATATTGGCATAGTATTTTTCCGCTTCGTAGAGCCACAAACGTTCTTCGTTTTCGTCGTCAAACAATTTGCCGGTGGCATAGTGCATGCCGAATACGTCGTTGGTGAACAACACGTTTTCTTTTTCCAAATACGAAAACATGCTGTCGGGCCAGTGAAGCATGCGCGCTTCTACAAACGAAATCGTATCGCCGCCGATATCAATGCGGTCGCCGGTTTTGACGGTTTTTAATTTCAAATCACAATGAAACTGCCCCGTGATATCCTTAAAACCCATGTCGGAAACGTATACTTCGTCGGGCTGGATATAGTTCACCGCTTCGGGCAACGCGCCGGAATGGTCCATTTCCGAATGGTTGGAAATAATAATTTTAATTTTCTTGGGGTCAATGACGCTTTGAATGCGTTCCATCATTTCCCCATAAAATTCTTTTTTAACCGTATCAATAAGAGTAGGTTTTTCCCCCATCACCAAATAGGCATTGTACGTGGTGCCGCGTTTGGTGGAATAACCGTGAAAATCCCGAATATTCCAATCAATGGCGCCTACCCAATAAACGTGATCTGAAATTTTTACCGCTTCCATCATAAGTAACTTCTCCTCAAGTTGAAGAGCGCCCCCCTATAGGAGGGCGCTTAAAAATTAATTTTCCTGCTGCCACAGCCCGTGCAAGTTGCAATATTCGCGGGCAATGACTTTTTCCGCCTTCGTTTCAAACACGGCTTCCGGCGCATCACCGGGTTTTAAGTGTTTGCGCATTACTTTGCCGCATTCGGTGCAAATCAGTTCAATCCATTCAATATAGTGCGCGTCCAGCATCGGGTGTGCCGCACTGCCCACTTTTACGCGGTAGCCGCCTTCCACTTTTTCAATCACCGGAACATGCTTTTCGGTGGCTCCGTCCGTCGTGCCGGGGTTCTGCAGTTTCATCGGCTGGCCGCAGCATACCAATTCCCCCGCACCCGTGTGAATCACTTCTACCATGTTTCCGCATACGGAACATTTATATACTTCGTTCAATTTCGTCATAAACTAGTCTCCCTGTTGCCCGGTTATTTTTACAACCTTACGGGAACTGCTCTTGTATATTGTACTATACATTAGTTTACCAGGCGTACTAAAACTTCCTTATTAATAATAATTCCTATTAATATAGTATATAATATTTCGGCCCGTCCCGAATACTTTATTATAAACAGGACGAATGGTCCAGACAAGCACAAAAAATAACTAGTTTAGGGGCCTGTTGATAAGTAGATATAAATCTTTAATTTTTGGTAAAACACCAGTTTTTTTGAAAGATTAATCACAAAACAAGGAAAGATAGCCAAAATTTATAAAATCTCAAATTTACGCATTTTAAGCTAGTTAATAGCAATTTTAGTCTTTTTTTTAATTGACCTGGCCTACAATAAGTGGTAATATGTAATAAAACATCTTTTTATGGCGGCATTATTGTGGACAATTTACAAGCTTACCCCCAGTTGGTTCCCGTTTTTCAAGATATCGAAAATATTATAGGAAAAGATACGTATGACATGTGGCTCCGCCCCGCGCAATTTGCGTACGAAGGCACCACACTCACTATTACGCTTCCAAACCAGTTTTGGGGAAAAACCATTCGCGAACGGTACGAACATATTATCACCGATGCTTTTTTGAAACATTTGGGGGCGGAAATCTCCGTCGTATATGCCGTATCTGCGCAGGAACCGGCCCCCGCGGTCAGCTCCGCACAGGACGTGATTCCCGCAGCTCCCGCTCCGGCGCCGGTAATTAAGAAAAATCCGTTCCCTTCGCGCTTAAATTCTTCTTATACCTTTGATAATTTTATTGAATCCCCCTCCAACCGCTTTGCTTATAAAGCGGCTGAAGCGGTGGTGCATAAATTAGGAAACCGCGAAAATAACCCGCTGGTGATTTATTCTTCCCCGGGTTTGGGAAAAACTCACTTGCTCCACGCCATTGGAAACCAAATTCTAAAAGAAAATCCGAATGCGAAAGTATTGTATATGTCCGGCGAAGAATTCGTCAGCGAATACATTGAAGCGCTGCAGAATAAATCGTCGGAAAGTTTCCGCAAGAAATATCGCTCGCTGGATTGCTTTTTGATGGACGATATCCAATTTGTGGCCGGAAAATCCGCCAGTGAAATTGAATTTTTCTACACGTTTAACGCGTTGTTTGAAAGCAGAAAACAAATAGTTCTCTCGTCTGATAGAACCCCCCAGCAGCTGGATTTGGACGAACGTTTGTCCTCGCGGTTGCTGTCGGGTATTATTGCGGAAGTAAAACGCCCCAATTTGGAAACGCGTATTGCCATTCTGCGCCAAAAGAGAGAGTCTATCAATTTTGACATCGGCGACGATGTACTCTCCTTTATTGCAGAAGGCATACAAACCAATATCCGCGAGTTGGAAGGCTCTTTATTTAGACTAGTGGCCTACTGCGGCATGCACGGCGTCACGCCGACGATTGCCATCGCCAAAGAACTATTGGCCGATATTTTAACCAACGAAAACGATTTATCCATTAACGTCAATTCCATTAAAAAAATCGTGGGAAAACACTTTAACGTAAAAATGGAAGATTTTAATTCCAAACGCAAAACGCAGTCTATCGCCTGGCCGCGGCAGATTGCTATGTTTTTAACGACGGAACTGACGGATTTGTCGCTGCCGGAAATCGGACGGGAATTCAACCGCGACCACAGCACCGTTGTGCATGCGCGCGACGTAGTGAAAGAAAAAGTGGAAGCGGATCCGTTTTTCGCCGCGGAAATTAACCAAATTATTTTGGATATTAAAGCTGTGGATAAAAAATAAAAAACGGTGGATAACCCCGTTTACAAACAGATTATTAGGCGGATAAAATTTTTTGCGGTGGATGATGTGGACAAAAAAAGCTGTTTATGCACAAGGCCCTTCAAAAGGTTGTATTGGGAAACAAACATTATCCACACAATAAACAGGACATATAAATAGGGATTAAGATATGAAAATAAATATTACTAAAGCTACTCTTTTGGAAGGCATTCAGATTGTTTCCGCGGGGGTATCGTCCCGCACCACCCTTCCGATCCTGCATAACTTTTTGATGGAAGCGCAGGGCGGAAAATTGAAACTGGTCCGCACCGATATGGAAATGGCTACCGTCCACTACGTAAACGCCGAAGTGGAAGAAGAAGGCAGCATCACCGTGCCGATAAAAGAATTTTCCGATATTATTAAGAACCTGTCCGACGATAAAGAAATTAACCTTTATAGCGACGAAAACAACAAATTTCATATCAAATCCGGCAAAAGCAAATTTTGGGTGATTGGTACGCCTACGTCGGAATATCCCGCCATTCCCGAAGTGGAACGCGCCAACAGCGTATCGTTGGATCCGTTGTTGCTGCAGCAAATGATTGAAAAAACTGCCTTTTCCGCTTCCACGCAGGAAACCCGTTATATTTTGAACGGTCTTTTGTGGAATAATACCGCCGAAAAATTTGAAATCGTCGCTACCGACGGCGGCCGCTTGGCCGTGGCTTCCCACGAAGCTATTCCCGGCAGCAAAGAATTCAAAATCATTATTCCTACCAAAGTGCTGACGGAGCTGTGCCGCTATATTACGATTGCCAAACCCGGCAAAGACAGCAAAATTGAAGTAAATGTGTCCTCCAACCAGGTAAGCTTTATGATGAACGAAACCACGTTTATTTCCCGCCTGATTGAAGGAAACTTCCCGAACTATAACCAGGTAATCCCGACGAAAAAGAACATCGGTTTTGAAGTATTTTCCAAAGAATTGTTGGCTTCCACCCGCCGTGCCGCTTTGTGCGCGGGCGAATTTGGAAGCGTGGTGAAATATAAGTTGGAAAACAACGCGCTGACGGTATCTTCCAACTCGCAAAATATGGATTTTACCGACGAACTGCCCATTGAATACACGCAGGAAGCGTTTGATGCGGCTTTCAACCCGCAGTATATTATTGACGTATTGAAAAATATCTCGTCGGAAAAAGTATCTTTTTCGTTTATCAATTCTTCCCAGCCGGTACTGATTGAACCGGTGGGAGATACGACGTTTAAGTACGTCATCATGCCGGTGAGAGCGTAATGAAATTTGGCCAAAATCCCAAAAAACAGTGGCGTTCTTCTCAGGAGTTGGAGTCTAGTTTTAATCCGCTCGCACGCCGCTTAAACAGGCTGATGATTTTGGACCACGTATGGAAGAAGTTGGTGGGAAACAAAGGCCGTTTTTGGGTATTAAAAGCCGTAAAAGAAGACACGCTGTATGTGCAGGTGAAAGTGTCCGTTGCGCGCAACGAGCTGGTGGCCCGGCGAAGACAATTAATTGTGGAATTAAACAAACACTTTGAAACGCCGTGGATTCAAAAAATAGAAATTCAATAAGATTTGCAGTATTTTTATTAAGGAGTTTTGCATGACTGAAGAACAGAAAGAGAAGGATTACGATTCTTCCAAAATTACCGTTTTAGAAGGTCTGGAAGCGGTACGCAAACGCCCTGCCATGTATATCGGTTCTACGGGCCTGCCCGGGCTGCACCATTTGGTGTACGAAGTGGTGGATAACTCTGTAGACGAAATCTTGGCCGGAGGCGCCACTACCATTACCGTTACCATCAAAGACGATATGACGTGCTCCATTCAGGACGACGGACGCGGTATCCCCGTGGACCAAATGAAGAACGCCAAAGATCCCAAACTCCGCAATAAATCCGCCCTGGAAGTGGTAATGACCGTATTGCACGCCGGCGGTAAATTTGACAGCGGCGCTTATAAAGTGTCCGGCGGTTTGCACGGGGTAGGTGTATCCTGCGTGAACGCGCTTTCCGAAACCATGGAAGTGGAAGTGCGCCGCAACGGGCATGTACATTTTCAGCGCTACCACCGCGGTAAGCCGGAAGAACCCGTGAAAGTGATCGGTGATACCGACGAACACGGTACCAAAGTCACCTTCCACGCCGATAAAGAAATTTTCGGCGAGTTGGCTTTCTCTTCCGAAACCATCGGCAACCGCCTGCGCGAATTGGCGTTTCTCAATGCGGGCGTAAAAATTATCTATACCGACGAACGCAAAGAAGACAATCAAACCGTCACCTTCCATTTTGAAGGCGGTATTGCGCAGTTCGTTAAATACTTAAACACCAACAAAACCGTTATCAACCCGGAACCCATCTACTTAACCAAAGAAGTGGGCGATAACTATATTTCGTTTGCTATCCAGTACAACGAAAGCTATTCCGAAAACGTGTTTTCGTTCGTCAACAACATTCACACCATTGAAGGCGGTACGCATTTGAGCGGTTTCCGCAGCTCGCTTACGCGTATTATTAACGAATACATCAAAAACAACAACCTTTCCAAACATAAAGACATTTCCGTCGGCGGGGACGATATTAAAGAAGGTTTGACGGCTGTTTTGTCCGTCAAAATTCCGCACCCGCAGTTTGAAGGACAGACCAAAACCAAACTGGGCAACTCGGAAGTGGAAGGCATTGTTCGCTCCGTCGTAGGCGAAACGCTGGCTACTTTCTTTGAAGAAAACCCCAAAACGGCCCGCGCCATTTGCGAAAAATGCGTAGGCGCCGCCGTGGCGCGTGAAGCTGCCCGCAAAGCGCGCGATTTAACCCGCCGCAAAGGCGCCCTGGAAGGGGGGGGACTGCCCGGTAAATTGGCCGACTGCCAGGAACGCGATTCTTCCAAATGCGAACTCTTCCTGGTGGAAGGTGACTCGGCCGGTGGTTCGGCCAAACAAGGGCGCGACCGCGTATTCCAAGCCATTTTGCCGCTTCGCGGTAAAATCTTGAACGTGGAAAAAGCCCCGCTCGTGAAAATTTTGTCCAGCGATACCGTGCGCGACTTAATCGCCGCCGTTGGTACCGGCGTAGGCGAAGGGGAAGGCGGGTTTGATATTTCCAAACTGCGCTACAACAAAATCATCCTCATGGCTGATGCCGACGTGGACGGACAACACATTTCCACCCTGCTTTTGACGTTCTTCTACCGCCAGCTGAAACCGCTTATTGAAGGCGGACATATCTATCTGGCTCAGCCGCCTTTGTACAAAGTGAAAAAAGGCAAAGTGGAACAGTATCTGCAAACCGAAGACCAGATGCAGCAGTGGCTGATGAAAGAAGGTTTGGCCAGCGTGACCGTGACGGACATGAAAAAGAACGAAGCGCTCAGCGCCGATGCGTTAAGAGACTTGCTGAAAGTCCTGCGCGACGTGGAAGATATTTTGACCAAGCTGGAAGTAAAAAACATCACCCTGGCCGATTTTATGGCGTTTTTGGCCGAAGGAAAAGTGCCGGTGTACCGCATTCCGCTTAGAAGCGGCGGTTTCCGCTATTTCTACACGGAACAGGAATACCGCGAATACGAAGACCAGTATATGCAGGAAAAACGCGAAGAACTGGCCGCCGACGGGGTGGACGTATCTGCCGTCAGCAACGACAGCTTAATCCCCGAACACCAGAGCTTGTTTGAATTTGGCAAACTGCTGGCGGACGAAAAGAAAATGGAAACCTTTGGCTTTACGTTTGCCCAGTATCCGGTGATTGAAAGCGAAAAAGACCGCGTGAACCCCTTGTTCAAGGTAAACAACGGCAAGACCGACGCGTTGGTGTACAGCTTGGCGGAACTCTTGCACGCGGTAAAAGAAGCCGCTTCCGCCGGTGCCACCATTCAGCGCTACAAAGGGTTAGGGGAAATGAACCCCGAACAGCTGTGGGAAACCACCATGGACCCGGCCAAACGCAAGCTGATCCAAGTAAAAATCAACGACGCCACCGACACCGAACAGGCTTTCACCATGCTGATGGGCGACCGCGTGGAACCGCGCCGCGATTTTATCCAATCGCACGCCTTGGAAGTAAAGAACTTGGACATTTAATTTCAGCCCGGGCGGCGCAGGCCGTCCGGCATACGATTTATCCGTAACAGGAGATATTTTTAATGAGCGAAGAAATGAACAACCAGCCGCAAGCCCAAAACAATAATGTGGACTTGTTTGGCAACATTCAACAGCGCGACATCGCGGGAGAAATGCGGTCGTATTATATCGACTACGCGATGAGCGTGATCGTCGGGCGCGCCCTGCCCGACGTGCGCGACGGCCTAAAACCCGTACACCGCCGCGTGCTCTATTCCATGAACGAAATGGGTTTGAAATACAATAAACCCTACAAAAAATCTGCCCGTGTGGTGGGTGACGTGCTGGGTAAATATCACCCGCACGGCGACACCGCCGTGTACGATACGCTCGTACGCATGGTGCAGGATTTTTCGCTTCGCAAACCTTTGATTGACGGTCAGGGGAACTTCGGTTCTATTGACGGAGACTCCGCCGCCGCCATGCGTTATACCGAATGCCGCTTGCAGCGCATTTCCGAAGAAATGCTGGGCGATTTGGATAAAGATACCGTCAAAATGATTCCCAACTACGACGGATCTTTGATGGAACCTTCCGTCCTGCCCGCCAAACTGCCGGCCCTCTTGGTAAACGGATCCTCCGGTATCGCCGTAGGTATGGCCACCAACATTCCCACCCACAACCTGGGTGAAGTGTGCGACGGTATTATCGCCTATATCCAAAACCCCGATATTTCCACCAAAGAGATGATGAAAATCATCAAAGGGCCGGACTTCCCGACCGGGGCCATTATTCGCGGTACCAAAGGCATCTACGAATATTTTGAAACGGGTCACGGCAGCGTAAAAGTGCAGGCCACGACCGAAATTGAACAGCGCAAAAACGGCCGCGAAGCCATTATCGTGACGGCCATTCCCTACCAGGTGAACAAAACCGCCCTAATTGAAAGCATTGTAGGGTTGGTGCGCGACAAAAAAGTAACCGATATTTCCGATATTCGCGACGAGTCGGACAGACGCGGCATGCGCCTGGTGATTGAAGTAAAACGCGACGGAAACGCCCAAGTGGTGCTGAACCACCTGTTCAAGCACACCCAGCTGCAGACCTCCTTCCCGGTCAACATGTTGGCCATTGTGGACGGCCGCCCGCGCGTGCTGTCGCTTAAAGAAGTGATGAAAGCGTACGTCAAACACCGCAAAGAAATCATCACCAACCGCACTAAATTTGATTTGAACAAGGCGCAAAGACGCGAACATGTGCTGAACGGCTTGCTCGTGGCCATTGCCAATATGGACGAAGTCGTGGCCATTATCCGCAAAGCCAAAGACCCGACCGAAGCTAAGTTTACGCTTATGGCGCGGTTTTCGCTTTCGGAAGTGCAGGCCCAGGCTATTTTGGATATGCGCTTGCACCAGCTTACGCAGCTGTCCGCCTTGGCGATTGAAAACGAACGCAAAGATTTGCTGAAATTGATTGCCGAATTGCAGGATATTTTGGCCAATCCGCAGAAAATTTTGGATATCATCGTGGAAGAACTCCAAGAGCTGAAGAAAGACTACGGCGATCCGCGCCGCACCGAAATCGGCTCGGACGTGACGGATTTCTCCATGGAAGACCTGATTGAAAAAGAAGACGTCGTCATCACCATTTCCAACGACGGCTATGCCAAACGCATTCCGCTCTCCACGTACAAGAGCCAGAACCGCGGCGGCAAGGGCATCATCGGAAGCAAGACGAAAGAAGAAGACTTTATGGAACATCTCTTCATCACGTCGTCGCACTCCACGATTTTGATGTTCACCAACCGCGGCCGCGTGTTTGCGCTGCGCGCGTTTGAAATCCCCGAAGGCAACCGCCTCTCCAAAGGCAAAGCCATCGTGAACTTGCTGCAGCTGACGGGCGAAGAAAAGGTAACTTCCGCCGTGGCGATTGAGGAATTCAACCCCAAACACTGCGAAAATACGTACCTGACGATGTGCACCCGCTTCGGCAGCATTAAACGCGTGGAACTGAGCGAATTTGCCAATATCCGTCGCACCGGCATTATTGCCATCGGTTTGGAAGAAGGCGACGTGCTCGTAGGCGTGCAGACCACGCACGGCAAGTCCGACATTATCGTAGCCACCAAGAACGGCAAATCCATCCGCTTCGACGAAAACCAGGTGCGCTGCATGGGCCGCCCGGCCAAGGGCGTACGCGCCATTAACTTGGCCCAGGGAGACGTGGTTGTGGGTATGGAACACGCCCCGAACGACGAACCCCAGCCCGACGTGCTGTCCGTCTGTGAAAACGGATTCGGTAAACGCACCGAATTTAGCGAATACAAACGCCAGAACCGCGGCGGCATGGGCGTGATTACGATTAAAACCAGCGCTCGCAACGGCTCGGTAGTAGGCATTAAACTGGTGGACGAAAGCAAAGACTTGATGATCGTGACCGAAAAAGGCATGACGATCCGCGTCCGCTGTGCCGATATCCGCTCCGTCAGCCGCAACGCCCAGGGCGTCACGCTGGCCAAGCTGGAACCCGGCGACAAGATCGCGCGTATCGCTCCCGTCGTGAAAGACGAGGAAGCCACCGACACGGAAGAACCCGCCAAATAAACGGCGGCTTGCGTGCCCATTTTTCCGCCCCTTGAGAAAGGGGCGGATTTTTTTGTCCAAAAACAGCGTTTTAGAGCTATTTTACCGCTCGGTATAAAAAATGTTTACAACCGTCCCAGAAAGTGCTATAAAAATAATAGGGGAAATCTGTTATGAGGACAAATCCGCATATTTTAGAAATCAATACGCGTTCTTGGCTTAAACGCCTGGAAGCGCGGTATGGCCGTTCCGTCACTTTGGCGGACGTACCGGACGAGTATTGGCAGCGGGCCAAAGACGCAGGGTTTGACGCGATTTGGTTGATGGGGGTATGGAAGTTAAGTCCGGCGGCCGAAAAAATTGCGCGCGAAAACAAAGATATTCAAAATCAAATTCGCGCCATTAAACCCGATTTCAAACCGGAAGACATTACGGCTTCGCCGTATGCCGTGTATGAATACGAGGTGGACGCTTCGCTGGGCGGCAACGAAGGCCTGGCGGCTTTGCGCGCCAAGCTCAACGGGTTGGGCATTAATTTGCTGTTGGACTTTGTGGGCAACCACACCGCCATTGACAGCCCGACCGTCAATGCGCAGCCCGATTTGTACATCAATACGGGCACGCAGGAACCGCATGCCCATAAGGATTGGTTTTTCAAAAATGCGCAGGGCGTCTATATTGCCCACGGGCGGGACCCGTATTTCGCCCCGTGGACGGACACCGCGCAGTTAAATTATTTCAATCCCAAAACGCGCGAATTTATGCTGGCCAACTTGCTGCACGTAGCCGATATGTGCGACGGCGTGCGCTGTGATATGGCCATGCTGAGCCTCAATAAAGTGCACCGGGATACCTGGTGGGAATTTATCGGCGGGAATTTGCCCAAAGAAGAATTCTGGCACCAGGCGCTTGCGGCGGTGCACGAAAAACATCCCGAATTTATTTTTATCGCCGAAGTGTACTGGGGCTTGGAGTGGGATATTCAGGAAATGGGGTTTGATTATACCTACGATAAAATCCTGTATGACCGGCTCCGTTTTTCCAACCCCGAAAACATCAAAGGCCATTTGGGCGCCGAACATTTGTTCCAAATGCGCTCCATTCGCTTTACGGCTAACCACGACGAAGAGGAAAGCTTGAAGGCGTTTGGAAAAGAAAAATCCCTCGCGGCCAGCACTATTATCGCCACGCTGCCCGGGGCGCGCATGTTCCACTTGTTCCAGCTGTTGGGCCGCCCGGAGCGTATGCCGATTCAGTATATTAAAGACGACTTCCAGGAAAACAAGGAAGTGTCCGACTATTATTTGAAATTGCTGCATATCGCGTCCGACCCGGCGTTCCACGGCGGGCAATGGTCGCTGCGGGACGTAACCCCGGCCGCCATGGGGGACGATTCCCACCGCAACATTTTGGCCTGGCAGTGGAAACAGCGCAATACGGGCAAGCTGATAGTGATTAACTACAGCGGAGCCCCGGCCAAAGGGCGCTTGTCCATGAAAGGCGTGTACGGCCCGGGAAGCAAAATCACCGAAGAGCTGACAGGGGAAACCATCAATGTGGCGCCGGAAATGGTGTCGCAGGGGTATGAACTGAACCTGAAGCCGTACGAAAGCAAAATCTTTACGTATTCCGTATAACGGTTTATCGTGAAAACCCCGTCCGTTAAGGGCGGGGTTTTTTTGTTGTGGCGGCAGTTGGATTTCCCGTTACGAAACGCTTCAGATTTACTACAATAAATGTAGGTCGTTTTTTCGCTGGAAAAAGGATAGCTTTTTTGGCGAAAGTTTTTTATAATATAGATATACTTACCGCTCGGTAAATAACCGGGGGCATATAATGGCACTGGGACCTTTCAGCACGCGGGACCATTTGGAAATTACGACGTTGGGGACGGAGTTTGCCGTGTCCGAAATTATTTGTGCGGGCGCGGGCTATTGGCTGGACCAACGGTTTGGAACGTCTCCTTGGCTGTTGGTGGCGGGTGCCGTGGCAGGCTTTGCGCTGGGGTTGTATCAAGTGATCCGGGGCGCCGGTAAGATGACGAAAAAAAACGCAATTCTAGAAAAGGTAGAAAAAGAAGATGGACGTCGCTGAAATAATTGCTCATCACATTTTGGACCACGATTGGGGAGTTTCGCTGGCTGGTTTTCACCTGCCGATTACTACGCACACCGTAACGCTTTTGTCGGTTAGTTTGGTATTGCTGTTGGGCCTGGCTTGGATTGCCCGCATGGGGCAAAAAAGCCGCGCGGGCCGCTTGCTGACCACGCTTTCGGAAACGTATGTTTCGTTTATTCGGGACGGTATCGTCCTGCCGAATATGGGGCAGGAAGGCCGGCAAATGCTGCCGTATTTTTGCACCCTATTTTTGTTTGTGTTGTGTGTGGCGTTGGCGGGCTTGATTCCCAACATGAAAACCGCCACAGCTAACATTTCTGTTACGGCCGCCCTGGCGTTGTGTTCGGGCGGACTTATTTTGTACTGCGGGCTTAAATTCCACGGGCCGATCGGATTTTTGAAAGGGTTTATCCCGTCCGGCACGCCCGGCTGGCTGGTCCCGCTGATTTTCCCTTTGGAAGTAGTCAGCATGATCATCAAAGTATGCGTATTGGCGATTCGTTTGTTTGCCAACATGCTTTCCGGGCACATGGTGCTGATTTGTTTGCTGCTGATTATTTTCGTAGTGGGTCAAATGCACATTGCCGCGGGCGCGGGTGCGCTGCTGCCGGCGATGGGGCTGGAAATTTTTATGACTTGTCTGGAACTGCTGGTGGCGTTTTTGCAGGCGTATGTGTTTACGCTGTTAACCAGCATTTTTGCCGGATCGGTCATTCATACGCATTAATTTGAAAAAATCTATCAACAGGGCTTCGGCCCAAAAAGGAGAATAACATATGGAACTCGTAGCACTTAAATACATCGCCGCTGGTCTGGGCGCCGGTTTAGTGGTAATCGGTGCGGGTCTCGGTTTGGGTAAAATCGGTAATGCCGCGTTGGAAGGGATTGCCCGCCAGCCGGAAGCCGGTGCCGATTTGCGCTCCACGATGATCGTAATCGCCGCGCTTTTGGAAGGCGCCGCTATGTTGGGCTTGGTTATCTGCCTGCTGACGCTGGTACTCAAATAATCCGTTAGGACGGAACGTTTATGGAAGATTTGTTAAAGCCGGACTACGGCGTGCTCGTACTGACAGTCTGCAACTTTTTGCTGTTGGTGTATTTGCTGAAAAAATTTGCGTGGAACCTGATTATTGGCGGGTTGGAAAAACGCGAACAGCAAATTGCCAACGATAAAAAGCAGGCGCAGGACGCCCGCGCCGCCGCGGAAACCCTCAAGCGCGAACTGGACGAAAAATTGGCCCAAATCTCGGACGAAGCCGCCAAAAAGGTGGCCGAAGCCGTGAAAATCGGGGAAACGCAGAAAGAACAAATTCTTTCCGCCGCCAAAGAACAGTCCGAACGCTTGTTGGAACAAGCCAAAACGCAAATTGAAGCGGAAAAAAACAAAGCCCTGGCCGATGTGCGCGGCGAAATTGCCCGCACCGCGGTGCTGGCTGCCTCTAAAGTGGTGGCCCAGCAGATGAGCGAAGAATCCGCCAAAAGCGTAGTGGACCGCGTATTAGAAGAAATAAAAGCGAAGTAACCCTATGAACAGTTCAGACAGAATTGCGGTGCAGCGTTACGCCGCCGCATACAACGCCTTAAGCACTACCGACGAACAGGCCGCCCGCCGTGCGGAAGACCTGCGCGCCGCCGCCGAGGCGTTGGCTGCCGTGCGCAACTACATGACCAGCCCGCGCGTAAAAACGCAGGAAAAAAAGCAGGCCGTTCAAGCCGCTTTGCAAAACGCGCCGGAAACGGCGTCGTTTGTGGAACTGTTGATTGACGCCAAGCGGTACGCGCTTTTAGATGCCGTTTCCCGCCGCGTGGGGGAACTCTTAGACGAGCGGCTGGGTATTTTGCGTGCGGAAGTGGTGTCGGCCCGCGCGCTGAGCCCCGAACAGCAAAAAGAAGCCGAGGCCGCCCTTTCGGCGCGCTACGGCGCCAAGGTGGAAGCTTCTTTTTCCACCGATCCGGCCCTGTTGGGCGGATTGAAAATTCGGTGCCGGGGAGAACTGATAGACGGCAGCCTGCAGGGGCGTTTAGCCAAACTGCAGGAAGAATTGACACGTTAATACGGTAGTAATATGGCAATTAGACCCGAAGAAATAACCAATATCATCAAAGAAAAAATAGAACATTTTGACACTTCCGCCGACGTGAATGAAGTGGGCACGGTCATCCAAGTGGGTGACGGCATTGCCCGCGTGCACGGCCTGAACAACGTCAAAGCTTCGGAACTCGTAGACTTCGGCAACGGCGTGCAAGGTATGGCGCTGAACCTGGAATACGACAACGTAGGCTGCGTACTCATGGGGCCGGACCATTTGGTGCACGAAGGCGGCACCGTAAAACGCACGGGGCAGGTAATCAGTATTCCCGTCGGGGCGGACATGATCGGCCGCGTAGTGGACCCGTTGGGCCACGCGCTGGACGGCAAAGGCGCCATCAAAACCGACAAAACCATGCCGCTGGATATCGTAGCTCCCGGCATTATTGACCGCCAACCCGTTAAACAACCCTTGCAAACCGGTATCAAAGCTATTGACGCCATGGTACCGATCGGCAAAGGCCAGCGCGAGCTGATCATCGGCGACCGTCAGACCGGTAAAACCGCCATTGCGGTAGATACCATTATCAACCAAAAGAATATTCCCGAATCCGAACGCTGCATCTGCATTTACGTGGCTGTCGGCCAAAAGCAGAGCACCGTGGCCCAAGTGGTCAAAACGCTGACCGATTTCGGCGCCATGGATTACACCGTGGTCGTATCGGCCACCGCGTCGGACCCGGCTTCCCTTTTGTACATCGCGCCGTATGCCGGCTGCGCCATCGGCGAATACTTTATGTGGCAGGGCAAAGACGTGCTGATCGTGTACGACGATTTGTCCAAACACGCTCAGGCGTATCGTCAAATGTCCTTGTTGCTGCGCCGTCCGCCAGGCCGCGAAGCTTACCCCGGCGACGTATTCTATTTGCATTCCAGACTGTTGGAACGCGCCTGCAAACTGTCTAAAGAAAACGGCGGCGGTTCTTTGACCGCGTTGCCTATTATTGAAACGCAGGCCAACGACGTGTCCGCTTACATTCCGACCAACGTCATTTCCATTACCGACGGTCAGATTTACCTGGAAAGCAGCTTGTTCTTAAGCGGTATCAAACCGGCTATTAACGTCGGCTTGTCCGTATCGCGCGTGGGCGGTTCGGCCCAGCGCAAAACCATGCGCAAAGTGGCCGGTACGCTGCGTATTGATTTGTCCCAGTATCAGGAATTGGCGGGCTTTGCCCAGTTCGGTTCCGAATTGGATAAAGAATCCCAGCGCCAAATCGCCCGCGGTAAACGCATGACGGAACTACTGAAACAGAACCAGTATGCCCCGCTGAAAGTAGGCGAAGAAGTATTGGTGCTCTACGCCGGCGTGCACGGTTATTTGGACAGCGTGGAAGTAAGCGATGTACTGGCTTATGAAAAACAGCTGCTCGCTTTTGCCCGCGCCCCGCGCCCCGAAGTGCTGGACATGCTCAACACCGTCAACGAACTGACCAAAGAAGTGGAAGAAAAAATCGTCGCGTTGTTGGACGAATTCAAAACGGTTTTTAATCCCGCGAAACAGGAGAAATAAATGGACGCTAAAACGAAAAAGAAGTACCTGGTTACCGGCGGTGCCGGCTTTATCGGCAGCAATATCGCCAAAACCTTGGAAGCTCAAGGCCATGAAGTGACCGTACTGGACGATTTTTCCAAAAACGGACATTTCAAAAACTTGATTGGTTTTAAGGGAGACGTCATCACCGCGGACTTGTTTGAATACATGCCCACGGATATGTATTTTGACGCCATCTTCCACGAAGCGGCCATCACCGATACCACCGTCATGGACCAGAAAGCCATGATGGAACAAAACGTGGAAGCGTTCAAAAACCTGCTCAACTTTGCCGCGGAAAACGAAATTAAAAAAGTAATTTACGCCTCTTCCGCCGCCACCTACGGCAACGGACCCGTACCCAATGTGGAAACGCAGCCCACCCACCCGGAAAACGTGTATGGCTTTTCCAAGGTGATTATGGACAATGTCGCCCGCCAATTTGCGGAAGACAATAACGACATGACCATTATCGGTTTGCGCTATTTTAACGTGTACGGCCCCGGCGAATACTTTAAGGGCAAAATGGCCAGCATGGTGTACCAGCTGTACAACCAGATGAAAGCCGGCAAACGCCCGCGCGTATTCAAATACGGCGAACAGCAGCGCGATTTTGTGTATGTAAAAGATATCGTCAAAATCAACCTCTGCGCGCTGAACAACGGCAAAGACACGGGTGTGTATAACGCCGCCACCGGCATTCCGCGCGATTACAATGCCATCATTGCGTGCCTGAACAAAGAACTCGGCACCAACCTGGAACCGGAATACATCGACAATCCGTATCCGTTCTTCCAGCTCAAAACGCAGGCGGATATGACGTTAGCCAAAGAAAAATTGGGCTACGAACCGGACTACTCGCTGGAAGCGGGTATTGCCGATTACGTGTCCATTTTGGAAGGCCGCAACCAGAAATAAGGAATTTCCATGGAATCTCTTAGGGACATACGGCAAAATATAAAAGCCATCAAATCCACGCAGCAGATTATGCAGACGATGAAGATGATCTCCAGCGCCCGCATCCGCCGCGCGCAGGAAGCGATGGAAGCCGCCCGCCCGTTCGCCAAGAAAATGTTGGAAATGGTGGACGATTTGAAGCAGGATATTTTGGCCATGCCGCAGCCGGAAGAAGGCGAAAGCTGGGCCGGGAGATTCTTCGTCAACAAGACGGGGGATCCCCACAAAATAGGCCTGCTGGTCATCACGGGCGACAAAGGACTGGCGGGGTCGTTCAACGCCGTTATTTTGCGCAGCGTATTGCAGTTTTTGAAAGAACACAAAGATAAAGAAATTTTTGTCTTTGCCGTGGGCAAAAAAGGACGCGACTTTTTGGCCCGCCTCAAAATGCCGAATTTGCACCTGGTGTATGAAAGCGTGGGTATTTTCCCGAAAGTTTCCTACGCGCATGCCGAGTTGTTGGGCGAAGCAGTGATGAAGGCGTATTTTGAGCAAAAACTCAGCAGCGTGACGCTGATTTACAACGACTTTAAGTCCCTGGCCAGCCAAAACCTGATGGAAGAGAAGCTTTTGCCTTTTGATTTTGAAGCCATTAAAAAAGAAAAAGAAGAAAGCGACTTTCTGTTTGAGCCGGGAATAATGGAGATTTTTCAGTTGATGGTGCCCCGCTTAATTAAGGCCAATATGTATCGCTTTTTGTTGGAATCCCAGGCAGCCAACCTGGCCGCTACCATGAACGCCATGGACGCCGCCAGCAAGAACGCCGGGGAATTGGTGACGGCGCTAGGCGTGAAGCTAAACAAAGTGCGCCAAGCCGGCATTACCAACGAAATTTTGGATATTGTCAACGGAGCAGAGGCTCTCAACAGTTAATTTAATATACAGGAAACGATATGAAGACCGGAAAAGTAATTCAAATCATTGGCGCGGCCGTGGACGTTCAGTTTGAACAAGACCATTTGCCCGCCATTGAAAACGCCATTGAAATTGACATGGACGGCGGTAAAAAAATCGTGGCCGAAGTAGCCCAGCAAATGGGTGACGGCATCGTCCGCTGTGTGGCGTTGGAAAGCACCGACGGTTTACAGCGCGGCGCCAAAGCCGTGGATACCGAAGGCCCGCTTGCGGTGCCCGTGGGCGAAGGCTGCTTGGGCCGCTTGATGAACGTATTGGGCAAGCCGCAGGACCACAAAGGCGACATTCAGGCTGCTATGCAGATGCCCATTCACCGCGATCCGCCCTCTTTGGAAGATCAGAACCCTACCCCGGAAATTTTTGAAACGGGTATTAAGGTTATTGACCTGATCGCCCCGTACATGAAGGGGGGTAAAGTAGGTCTGTTCGGCGGTGCGGGCGTAGGTAAAACCGTACTGATTATGGAGCTGATCAACAACGTGGCGCGCGAACACCACGGAAGCTCCGTCTTTGGCGGCGTGGGGGAAAGAAGCCGCGAAGGGAACGATTTGATGTTGGAAATGACCGAATCCAAATTGGCCGACGGCAGCACCGTGTTGGATAAAACCGTGCTTGTGTACGGCCAGATGAACGAGCCGCCAGGGGCCCGTGCGAAAGTGGCGCTGACCGCTTTGACGCAGGCGGAATACTTCCGCGACGTGAAAGGACAGGACGTGCTGCTCTTCTTGGATAACATTTTCCGCTTTGTGTTGGCGAACTCGGAAGTGTCCGCGCTCTTGGGTCGTATGCCTTCGGCCGTGGGTTATCAGCCTACGCTTAACACCGAAATCGGCAACCTGCAGGAACGTATCACCTCCACCAAAAAAGGCGCCATTACGTCCATTCAGGCCGTATACGTGCCCGCCGACGACTTGACCGACCCCGGTGTGGCGGCCACCTTCACGCACTTGGATTCTACGTCCGTGTTGTCGCGTCAGATTGCCAGCTTGGGTATTTACCCGGCCGTGGACCCGCTGGAATCCACTTCGCGCATTTTGGACCCGCGCATTATCGGGGACGAGCACTACAACGTGGCTCAGAGCGTGCGCCAAGTCTTGCAGAAATATAAAGACCTGCAGGATATTATCGCCATTTTGGGTATGGACGAACTGTCCGACGAAGACAAAAAGACCGTGGCCCGCGCCAGAAGAATTCAAAAATTCCTCTCGCAGCCGTTCTCGGTGGCCGAACAGTTCACCGGACATCCGGGCAAATACGTCAAATTGGCCGACACCATCAAAGCCTTCAAAGGCATTGTGGACGGCGAATACGACCATATCCCGGAATCCTGCTTCTATATGTGCGGCGGCATAGAAGACGTGTTGGCGAATTACGAAAAAGTAAAAGACAAAGAGTAATCTATGGCCAAAAAACTGACCCTAAACCTGATTACGCCGGAAAAACAGCTCATCTCCAACCTGGAAGTGGACATGGTAATCCTGCCCGCTTTGTTGGGGGAGATGGGCGTCTTGCCCGGGCACGTCAAAACGATTGTGCAGCTGGGCATGGGTTCCCTGCGCTATAAAAAGGACGGGAAAGAAGAAGAATTCGCCGTATTGGGCGGATTTGTAGAAGTGCTCAACAACGTGGTAAACGTATTTGCGGAAGGGGCGGACCTCGCCGACGAAATTGACGAGGAAGCCGAAAGACAGAAAATCAAAGCCGCCAAGGAATCCCTCTCCCGCAAAGATGCCGATATTGATTTTGAACTCGCCGAGATTGAAATCAAGCAGGCGCTTGCCCGTATGAAAGTGAAAAAGAGACATATGTAACTTCGTTTCTTGTAAAAGCCCCATTCTTTGGCGGGGCTTTTATTTTAGGCGGGAATGGAGAAAATATGAAAAAACCGATTGTGGTGGGGTTAGGCGAAGTGTTGTGGGATATGCTGCCGGACGGCAAACGCGCCGGCGGAGCTCCTGCCAATGTGGCCTATCATGCGGCACACAGCGGCGCAGAAGGGTGGTTGGTGAGCGCCGTGGGGGCGGACTCGCTTGGCCGTGAACTGGCGGAAGTGTTAGCCCAACACGGGGTGCAGAGCGTGTTGCCGCAAGTGCCGTATCCTACCGGGCAAGTAAACATTAGGCTTTGCCAGGGAATCCCCAGCTATGAAATAGCGTCTGATGTTGCTTGGGACCATATCCCGCTGAGGCCGCAAGCGCGGCAGCTTCTTAGCGGGGCCGATGCGGTGTGTTTTGGTTCGCTGGCGTTTCGTTCAGAAGAGTCCCGCCGCACGCTAAGCGCGTTGCTGAAAAGCATGCCGGACGGAGCACTCAAGGTGTTAGACATTAATTTGCGGGCGCCGTATTATTCCGCCCAGCTGCTTAGCGAGCTGCTCAAGATGTGTAATGCTTTGAAACTAAATGATGAAGAAGTGAAGATTTTATCTGCCCTGTTTGACATCGGCGGTACGGCAGAAGAAGTGTGCCGGGAATTATTGGCACGGTACCGGTTAAAATTTTTGATTTTAACGGCCGGATCTAGCTATAGCGAGGTGTACACGCCAGGCGCTGTTTCCCATATCAACACGCCTTCCGTGCAAGTGGTGGATACGGTGGGCGCGGGGGACTCGTTCACGGCGTCTTTTGTAAGCGCCACCCTGCAGGGGTGCAGCCTTACGCAAGCGCATGAACGCGCCGTGCAAACGGCGGCGCGCGTGTGCAGGCATAAGGGCGCTTGGGGATAACCCCCCCAAAAAAGAAGTGTTTTTCTGTATAATATAGAAATTGTTCTTCAATTAGAATATTAAGGAGAAAAAATGAGAAAAATTACCCCTATTTCCGTAAACTGGAAAAAAATTACGGTCCTGGCGGCGGGATTAGTGCTGCTGTTTTGTGCGTTTGACGCGTTTTTTACGGTGTCGGCCGGCAACGTGGCCGTGAAACTGCGCTTTGGAAAAATTGTAGGAGCGTATGGCGAAGGGCTGCACTTTAAGACCCCGTTTATAGATACGGTGGAAAAATTTTCCGTGCGCATTAAAAAAGATTCGTTTCAGACCGAAGCCTTCTCCAAGGACTTGCAGACCGTCGGTTTGACCCTGGCCATCAACCACCGCATTTTGCCGGATACGATTGAATCCATTTACCGCAACTTGGGACCGGAATACACCGTGACGGTGCTTAAACCCATGGTGGAAGAATGGACCAAAGCCGTGATTGCCAAATACTCGGCGGACAGTTTAATTTCCAACCGTGTGGAAGTGGCAAAGGAATTGGACAAAATTTTGAAAGAAAAGATGAAAGAAAAAGAAGTTATCGTGTCCGACATTGCCATCACCAACTTTGAATTTTCTCCGCAGTTTTTGAAAGCCGTGGAAGAAAAACAAATTGCCGAACAGGAAGCCAAACGCGCCACCAATTTGGTGGAAAAGGTGAAAAAAGAAGCGGAACAAAAAATCTTGCAGGCGGAAGCGGAAGCCAAATCGCTGCGCTTACAGCGGGAAGTAGTGTCCGACAATTTGATCAAACTGCGCCAAGTGGAAGCGCAGCTCAAAGCCATTGAAAAATGGGACGGCCGCATGCCCACGTATATGGGCGGGGACCAAATGCCCTTTGTAATGGTAAAATAAAACGCGGCGAAAGCGGCTTTGGAAAGGTATAATAAAAGGGAGGACTTCCTCCCTTTTATTTTTTATACGGAGACCTACACCATGAAAACATTTTTGAAACTCCTTTTGTTATTGGCGGTGTTGGCTGGAATTTATTTTTACGTATTCTATAAAACCCCGCAACAGCGCACCTTTGAAAAAACGCTTGCGTCCGCACGGAGCGGCAATGCGCAGGCCGCGTTTGAGCTGGCCGGACTATATGCCAGCGGCACGGGGCTGGCCGCACCGGACGGCAAACAAGCCGCCGAATGGTACCGCAAAGCCGCCGCAGACGGGAATATGGAAGCGGCTTGGCAATTGGCCGATTTGTATATCCAGGGCACGCTGCTGCCGCAGGATTTGGAAGAAGCCGCCGTGTACGTGCAATTGGCCGCCCGCAGCGGCAATGCCCGCGCGCAGAGCGAGTTGGGGCGTTTTTATGCAGAAGGTTTGGGGGGACTTCCCAAAAACGCCGGGGAGGCCTTGTTTTGGCGCATAAAAGCTGCTTCCGGCGGTGATGAAGCGGCGCAAAATGCCGTGCAGGACGTCCAGATGGAAGATCCCCAGCTCTATGAAGAAATTAACCGTTTTGCGGGTGTATTGGAACGGGCGGAAGAAGGCAATTCGCAAGCCCAGCTGGAAGCGGGGCAAGCGCTTCACATGGGCTATCCGCTGGCGCGCAATGACGAAGAAGCCTTCCGCTTGTTTACGCGGGCTTGGGAGGAGGGGGATAAATTGCCCCAAGCCGCATATGAACTTTCGCAGATGTATCAAAAAGGGGAAGGAACGGAAAAGAACGAAGCCAAAGCCATGGAACTGTTGGGGGCGGCGGCGCAAGCCAAAAACCCGGACGCTCAGTATCTGTTGGGCACCATGGCCTATGGAGCCAACCCGCCCAAATATGAAGACGCTTTTGCGTGGTTTTCCAATGCCGCCGCAGGCGGCCAGGCACAAGGCCAATACATGACGGGGTTTATGCTGATGCAGGGCCAGGGGACCAATAAATCGGTGCCTATGGCGATAGATTTCTTCCGCAATGCCGCCGAGCAAAATCATACGGCCGCGCAGTATGTGTTGGGCCAAATTTATTGGAAAGGGCTGGGGGTTCCGGTAAATAAAAAAGAAGGGGAACAATGGCTTCGCCGCGCGGCAGACGCCGGCAACGAAGCGGCCAAAGCTTTATTAGAAGCCAAATAAACGTTATAGTGACATAAAAAACCGGGGCGCTAACACCCCGGTTTTTTTATGGGTTGGAGGACAAATCCGTTTGCTCCACTTCGCCTGTTTTCAGGTCCACCGTCAGCATGCGGCGGGTGGCTTGGTCGTCGCTGGCGGTTTGGACGGTGCCGTTTTTGATGATGATGATTTCCATTTCATCGCCTTGAGCGGGGGAAAGGAGTTTTTCCAGTTGGTTGTAATCTACCTGAAATTCCATGCGCCACGGAACCAAACTGCGCACCGTAGCGCCGTTTCTTTTTACATTTAAGGAATAAATATATTCGTCAATGTTAATCGTTCCTATCGTGCGGCCGTTTAGCACGAGGTCTTGTTCGTAGATGCCGTTATGGTGCGCGGCATAGAGCAAATTTTTTAACCAAGATACCGGCACCACGTAACTTTCTTTTTTGTTGCTGGAACTGCCTACATGAACGCCTACCACCTCGTTATTTTCATTTAAGACGGGGCCGCCGCAGGCGCCGGAGCGGTCGTAGTCGGCAAATTCAAAAGAAGTGATAGCGCGGTTGGGCGCTACCGCCAGGACGCGGCGATTGTGTACGATACGAAGATCATCTGCAAAAAAACCATACGAGCGAAGCACGTCACCCGGCTGTGCGTCCTGCTGCGCCAAAGAAATCGGGCGCACGAGTTCGGCCAGTTCCGGCGGCACTTCCAACAGGGCAATATCCGCCATGCCGGCGTTTCCTTTTACGGCTGTTTTTAAGGGGAAACGTAAGGTGGATCCTTCTTCAAAAGTGCGGTGGGCGTAGATGTCCGGGCCGATTAAGTCCGCCACGTGCTGTGCCGTTACGGCCCACAAATAACGTTGCCCTTGATAGGTTTCTTCCACAAAAAAGGCCGAAGCGGCCACGGGCATTAAATCCCATAAGAACGGATTTTGCAAATTGACCATCATTTCTGCCGCATGCGCATCAAAAACAGCCATTTGGCGCTGTTTGCGTTTTTGGGCGCTAAGCCGCGGCGGAAGCGGAACGGAAATAGGTTTTTGTACTTGGGCTCTGGCGTTTAAGCGCAGGTTTTTGGCCAGCAATTTTTCGGCATTGGAATAAGGGATCAGCGGATCAAAAAATACTTTTGGCGCTAGGCCCATACGTGTAGAAACCGAGGAGATTTCCGGCCCTTTTGAAATGGCGGTCGTTTGCCGCAAAGCCCGTGCGGCCGGGAGCAGTTGCTTTTGGGCATACACCGCCCTGGGAAGCGTAATAGACAGAGCAAGCAAAAAACAGGCGGCGGGACGGTTCATGTTATCTACTCTCCATACGTTTTAGCGTGGCGGCCTGCACGTCCCATTCATAGATAAACACATAACGTCTGGAAGACGAGCGGTCCCCTTTTTGTACAAATACGCGAATAACGTCGTTCGGACCGATGTCCAAAAAACGTTCCAAGTGGTTGTAGTCCATAAACGGATAAGAGTGCAGGGCTTTAATTAACTTGCCGTCACGTAAGTGCTGAATGGTTTGGACGTTTTCGTCCGCGTGCAAAATTCCCAGCGTATGCCCCAGCAATTTTAAGGGAACGCCATTGGGGTCGTTGGCATTTTTACCCTGCTGCGCCAAGGTGCGCACCCACGCTACGGGTACTACGTGGCTAAAAGAGGTGATGGAAGTTTTGAAATCCGACAGCAGGCGGAACCACTCGGCCGATTGGGCCAGATCGGCAGTGATAATCCCGGCAAAAACGCCGATGACTTTGCCGTCTTTTAACAGAGGAGATCCGCAGTATCCGTTGCGAATAGGGAAATCTTCGTAGCGTGTTAAAATGCGGTGGCTGCTGGAAAACAATACGCCAATGCGGCTAAACCAACCGAAATTACCGTGCGAGAATCCGGCGGATTGAATATCGGTATTAGCTTCGGGGAGAACATAGTCGGGCTTTAAGGGCGATACATACGCCAAGGCTTGCGGCGGAATGCGGAAAATAGCCAAATCCGCCCCGTGCACGTTGCCTTCCCGCACCGAGTGTACTTGGAAATAAAGGGGGTTGCCGTTTTCGTCCGGTACGGACATGTACGGCGAGCGGCTGATGTCGTCTAACACGTGGCGTGCGGTTACGCCCCATACTTCCCCGTCAATATCTATGGCAAAGGCGGACCCTTTCCCATGTGTTTGCGGGTTGTACTGCAAGGTGAACACCGCCCGGCGCACTTCGGCGGGCGCCGGCATAAGCGGGCGCGGGGCGATGGAGGGGACGTCCGCATTAAACAGCGGCGCTACCGATACGCGGGCGCCGCGGTTGGAAATTTTGGAAAAAGCCACAGCGTCCAGCGATTTGGGATTAATCCGCGGGAGTACCGAAGGCAAATTGCGCGACCCTGTTTTTTTGTAGGGGGCTAAAATTTTTTGTATGAATTTTTTAATGCTTTTCTGCGCGTACGCCGGCGCCGGTGCATAACAGCACAGCAGCGCCGCCGCACTGAAAACGACAACCCATCTTCTTACTTTCATTCTCTTGTATCTCCTATCTTCTCCGCTTTATGTTCTTTCAAGTTCACTCTGTAGCCGTACGTGTGAATGCGGTTTTTGTTAATGACAATATCCGCCTGGACGGCATTTTCTAAATTAAACAAATCATCTAATCCTGCCACGTTGAAAAAGGGATTGCGCATCACGGTGGTGTAAGAACCGTCTTCGTAATGCACCGTCACTCTTTCCACAAATTCGTCTTTGGAAATTCTGCCGATAATCATACCGTCAAACAAAATCACCCGCAAAGCAGAACCGGGGTTGCGGTATTCGCGGATTAAATCATACGCCCGGTTAAACGGCACGATTTCGCTGATGCGCGATAAATCGCCGCGCGGCAGAGACTGCAGTTTATCTTTTACATGATACCATTGGAGGTATTCTTTTTTGGGGGAATAGCCACCCACTTCAATACCGACGGCATGCCCTTTTTCGTTCACCACCAAGCTCCCGCAGAAGCCGGGGCGGGGTTGATTTTGCTGGGGGAACGTGGCCACTACGCGGTCGGAGTGAGCGGCCAACACGCGGCGAAGGGTTTTCTTGTATTCGCCGCCGCTAAAGCCATAGGTAAACAGCTTGCTGCCGTCTTTCGGAAAACGCGCCGCAGCCAATACCGGGCGCGCCACTTCGGCTACTTCCGGCGGCAATTGAATCAACGCCGCGTTAATGCCGTATTTGCGGCCGGTCATTACCACGCGGGCGGGATAAACATATTCTTTTCCGTCATTATAAAATGTTACGTTCACGTCCGTCCCCATACCGCGCACCACATGGGCCGCCGTAAAACCCCACAGCACGGTTTGGCCTTCGTGCTGTTCGGCAAACACAAAGCCGCTTCCCTTAAACGGACGTTCCACCCCTTTGGCGGATACCGTAAAAATAAAATGCCGTACATGTTGTTCAAACGGCAACAGCGCCGGCATGTGCATCAGCGGTTTTTTGATTTGTACTTGGGACGTAATTTGCAGCGATAAATTATGCGCCGCCGCGGCCGACAGCCCTTGCACCGCAAACGGGGCCGTTTGTTTGTGCACCAGCGGGGCCACCATTTTGCGCAGGTTGGCGGGAAGCAATTTTTCGCCCGCTTTGATGAGGTTCTTTTGAGCAAAAGTATTCATCGGGGAAAGCATGCAAACGGTTAAGGCAACAAATAAGCAAGTTCGTTTCATAAGACACCTCACCAGTGTATCGGCTCAAAACGCGAAGTTTGAGTTTCCTTGTCGTAAATCAGGTAACGAAAATCGTTACGCATATTAAAATCCACCGGGTTTGCTTTGCGGTCTTCCAGCATAAAGCGCAGGTAGCGTGTGCCGGGTTCTTGGAGCAAAGACAACATGGTGGACTGAGTCAGCCGGTTTGCTGTATCGTAGCGGGCCAGGTCGCGGAATTCGGCGTCCAGCGCTTCAATGGAATGAATGTGCTCGGTCGTTTTGATGTTTCCGAAAACCACTTTGCCGGCCACTAACGGAATTTCGGCCGTTCCTTCGTGTTGGGCCTTTAATAAATAGGACAGCACTTTTACGTTGGAAGCATAGCCGGTGGTATTGTTCCACACGCTTCCGCAGTGAATGCCGGTGACGGCCCCTTGGCTGTTAATCAGCGGGGCTCCGCAAAGACCGGCGCGTTTGCTAAGCGGCACCGTATAATCGGTGCGCAGGAAACGCTGATTGTCTTTTTGCAGGGCCTGTTTGCCCGTGTACACTAAATCATGGGCGCAATATCCCGTCGAGATAAAAGGTTCCCCCAGGGCAAAAGGCGGCTCGGCCAGCGGGAGGGGGTTAATCTGAGCGGGGAGATTGTCGGGCAGTTTTAAGAGGGCGATATCCGAAATCATGTTGGGCCCGTACTGCACGACTTGTGCGGGGACGACAAATTTTTGGTCCCCTTCGTAAAAAATCAGCAATAAATTGTTACCCATGCCTTTGGCAATATGTCCGGCCGTGGCACCCCAAACTTCTTCTTTGCCGTTGTAGGTGGTTTTGAAAATAAAAGCGGTGGCCGTAGGTTGTTTGGCTTCGGGCATGTCTTTTAACAAAGCGGATTGCAGTTTGGCTACGGAGAGGCGGATATCTTTGACGGCCGCTTTGCGAGCCGCCGCTTGCATCGCCGCTTGACGCGCGGCCACCGCTGCGGCCGTTTCTATACGGGGCAGCAGGGCCGGCAGTTTGGTTGCCGCGGCGGCGTTGTAGCCCGTCAAGGCTTTGGCCGCCTGGCGCAAGCCGGCTTTTTGTGCGTGCGCCTGCGTCGGCACCAGGGCCGGGAGCGCAGCCATATATAAGATAAGCAAAATAAGATACCGCTTCATGCTAATACTCTATAGCTTTTGACCGGTTAAAACCAGGGTCTTTTGACCCATAAAAATTATTCAATGGACCCATAAAAAATTAGGCCCGCTAATAAAAAACCGGGGAGGCTGTCTGGCGCTCCCCGGGGTTGAACAAAGATGAAACGAATTACTGCAACTGCGGGTAAAGCGGAAATTTCTCCAGAAATTTCTTTACTCTTTCGGCGGTTGCGGTTAGGTAGGCTTCGTCTTGCGCGTGGGAGATGGCCTCGTCTATAAAGGCGGCCACCTGGGCCATATCGGTTTCCTTCATGCCGCGGGTGGTAATGGCCGGCGTTCCCAAGCGAAGGCCGCTGGTAACAAACGGTTTTTCCGGGTCAAAAGGAATGGTGTTTTTGTTGGCGGTGATGCCGGCTTTGTCCAGGGCGGCTTCGGCCGCTCTGCCCGTGAGCCCTTTGGAACGAAGATCAATGCACATGACGTGACTGTCCGTCCCGCCCGCCACCAAGCGGTAACCGCGGGCCACAAGCTGTTTGGCCAGTTCCGCCGCGTTGAGTTTCACCTGATGCTGATAAGCTTTGAATTCCGGTTTTAAGGCTTCGCCAAAGCACACGGCTTTGCCGGCGATAACGTGCATCAGCGGCCCGCCTTGTACGCCGGGGAAAACGGCCGAGTTAATGGCTTTGGCCAATTTTTCTTTGCACAAAATCAGCCCGCCGCGCGGCCCGCGGAGCGTTTTGTGCGTGGTGGTGGTGACGACGTCCGCATACGGGAACGGGTTGGGATATTCGCCCGCCGCAATGAGCCCGGCGTAGTGTGCTACGTCGCAGGCCAGGTAGGCGCCGCAGGAATCGGCAATTTCGCGCAGGCGTTTCCAATCAAACACGCGCGAATAGTTGGACGCGCCCGCCATGATGAGTTTGGGTTTGTGTTCCAAGGCCAGTTTGGCGGCTTCGTCGTAATCAATTTCTTCGGTGTCGGGGCGCACGTTCATGGCCACGACGTTATAGAGTTTGCCCGAAAAATTCAAAGGGTGTCCGTGGGTGAGGTGCCCGCCGTGGGACAGGTTGAGCCCCAGCACGGTGTCGCCCGGCTGCAAGAGCGCAAAATATACCGCCATATTGGCCTGCGCGCCCGAGTGCGGCTGCACATTGGCGTGTTCCGCGCCGAAAAGTTGTTTGGCCCGGTCTATGGCCAGTTGTTCTACCTGGTCCACAAATTCGCAGCCGCCGTAATAACGTTTGGCGGGGTACCCTTCGGCATATTTGTTGGTTAAGATGGATCCCTGCGCCTGCATAACGGCCAAGGAAGTAAAATTTTCGGAAGCGATAAGCTCCAATTTTTCGCGCTGGCGGTTCAATTCTTTCTCTACCGCGGCGAAAACGGACGGATCGGTTTTTTGCAAATCGGGATACATTTTTTGCACTCCTTGGGCGGACAAACAAAGCGTTTTGTTTCGGCCCGTTTTTTCTAGCGCGTTTTTTTGCATATTTTCCTATGAAAATACCGCGTTATTTAATATAATTTACTAAATAGAAGTAAATAAATCCAGCAGAGGTGTAAAGAAATGGCAAAACTTACCAAAAAAGACTTTCTCAAAGACACCATCAAACACATTGATTTGAAAAAATACAATGTGGTTCCCATGGTGGAAGCCTTTGGGAGCATGGCCTACGCGTCCCGCGAAGTGGCCAGAGCGAGCAAAATCTACAATATGATGCTTTCCGACAAAAAATGCTCCGTCATTTTGTGCATCGCGGGGTCGCTCGTATCCGCCGGACTTAAAAAAGTAGTGGTAGACATGATTCAAAACAACATGGTGGACGCCATCGTTTCCAACGGCGCCAACATTGTGGACCAGGACTTCTTTGAAGCGTTGGGTTACAAACACTATATCGGCACTCCCTACAACGCCGACGACAACTTGCTGCGCGACTTGCACATTGACCGTATCTACGACACCTATATCGACGAAGACCAACTGAAAGAATGTGACGAAACCGTCCACAAAATCTGCAATTCCCTGGAACCCCGCCCCTACTCTTCCCGCGAATTCATTTGGGAAATGGGCAAATGGCTGGAGAAAAAAGGCAAAGGCAAAGATTCTATCGTGTATAACGCTTACAAATACGGCGTGCCCGTGTTTGTGCCGGCGTTCTCGGACTGCTCGGCCGGTTTTGGCTTTGTAGCCCACCAGACCGAACACCCCGAAGCTCACGTGTCTATCGACAGCGCCAAAGACTTCTTGGAACTCACCAAAATCAAAATCAAAGCCAAAGAAACCGGTCTTATGATGTTCTCCGGCGGCGTACCGAAAAACTTCGCCCAGGACACCGTGGTCGCGGCCGAAATTTTGGGTGCCGATGCCCCCATGCACAAATACGCCGTGCAGATCACCGTAGCCGACGTGCGCGACGGTGCGCTCTCCGGCTCCACCCTCAAGGAGGCTTCTTCCTGGGGTAAAGTTTCCACCGCGCTGGAACAGATGGTGTACGGCGAATGCACGACCTTGATCCCGCTCATCATCGGTTACGGTTACCACAAAGGCGCTTGGAAAAAACGCAAAGCGGCCAACTACGTCAAATTCCTGCAGCAGGAAGACGCTAAAGTGGCGGCTTTGAAAGCCAAAAAAGCCAAAAAATAAATTGCAATGCGATTAAAAACCGCGTTTATCAGTTTATGCTTGTTGATCTGCCCGTGTGCGTTTTGCTACGGGCAGCTCAATTTTTCGGGCGTAAACGGTGAACGCGGTTATGCCGCCATGCGGGCCCAATATCGGTTGGATTTGGATAACGGGTTTGTGTTTATGCCCATGTATGGGTATTACCGCATGTCGGACAAAGAAATTGACGAGGCCGGCTCCACCTCCCGCTACGGGCTGGCCGTTTCCTACGAAATAAACGATTCTTGGAAGGCGCTGGCTGAAGGCATGTGGCAGCCGCAGGCCGTGGGCTATCAGGCCGTAGGCTATGCGGCCGGTATCGGCTGGGCGCCTTTTCACCGCTGGTGGATTTTTTCCAACCCTTCTTTGGAAGCCTATGCCGAGCAAACCCGCTACCGCACCTATGTGGATAAACAAGGCAACGGTTTGACGGGCGGCGCTTTTAGCCTGGTGGAAACGGGCGCGCATGCGGAAGCGTCGGCCGACGCGGGAAATTGGAACTTGAAAGCCGCCTGGCATAAAGTGATAGAATATAGTAGCCACCCGCCGCAAAACGTTACGTTTAGCTGGGCCAATATCCCTTTTATGACGGCGGTTGTGCAGGGCTTTTTGAAAGAAGCCGCCGCCGTGCGTCTTAGTTACCGCACGGAGTTTATCACGCCGTATGCCGCTTTGGCGCGTTATCGCTATAATGAACTCAGCGATACGGCGGCTGCCGTAAGTGCGGGGTTGCACCTGCATTTGGGCGAAATGTCGCTCTCCGGCGGGGTGGAGGTATTTGAACCCCGGCGAGAGGCAAACCGCAAAACCTATTTTTCCATGTCTGCCGAAGTGGAATTTTAACCGGAGGACCCCGTGCCTAATATGAATTTGCGCTGTAATATAGACGAAGACGTGTTTTCTTTTACCATTTTTCTCACCCGCCTGCTTACGGGCCTGGTGTTGCTGTATGTAACGGTGGGGTGCCTGCTTTTTTATCGTGAATTTTTATATAACGCCACGGCTATCGGTTTGCCGCTTCCTGTGCCGGTGGGGCTGACGGTGCTGGTGGTGGAAATGTTTTTGGCTTTGCTACTTGTGTTGGGGTGGTTTACGCGGCCGGCGGCGTGGCTGTCTGTCTTATGCACGGCGGCGATGGGAGTAATTTTCTTCGCGTCGGATTTGAACAAGCTGTATGTGGCCTTGCTGGTATTGCTGTTGGCGGCCATTTTGCCGGCGGCACTTTTGGGGCCGGGAAAAATCAGTTTGGATTATAAACACGCGGTGCGCCGCGCGCAGCGTTCGTACAGAGGTTAATGGTATGGAAATGTTTGACGAAAAAAACCAATATGTCAGTTTGGCCAACAAGTACCGCCCGCAAAAGTTTGAAGACATGGTGGGCCAGGAAAGCATTTCCAAAACGTTGCAAAATGCGTTAAAGCTGGGCCGCATTGCGCATGCCTATTTGTTTTACGGGCCGCGCGGCTGCGGTAAAACCACGACGGCGCGCATTTTGGCAAAAGCGCTTAACTGTACGGGCAACGGAAACGGGAAACCTACTCCCGAACCGTGCGGCCAGTGCCCGCAGTGTTTGGAAATTGCCCAAAGTGCGGATATGGACGTGCTGGAGCTGGACGCCGCCAGCAATACGCAAGTGGAAAAAGTACGCGAAGCCATCATTGATACGGTGGCGTTGGCCTCGTCTCGGGACCGCTTCAAAGTGTTTATTTTGGACGAAGTGCACATGCTTTCCACCAGCTCTTTTAACGCGCTCTTAAAAACCATTGAAGAACCGCCCGCCCACGTAGTGTTTATTTTGGCTACTACCGAAAAACACAAAGTGCCGGCCACGATTGTCAGCCGGTGCCAAACGTTCCGCTTCCGCCCGATTACGGTGGAAGAAATCAGCAGCCATTTGTTGGATTTGGCCGGTGCGGAAAATATAGACCTGACTCCCGGTGCGGCTAAAATCATTGCCAAAAATGCCGGCGGCGCCATGCGCGATGCGCTGACGCTGTTGGACCGCGCCATCGCCTATTCTGGCGAACGCATTGACGAAAAACTGGTGGGAGAAATGCTGGGCCTGACGCCGGACGAACTGCTCAAGCAGGCGGTAGAAGCCCTGGTGCAGAAAAACGGGCCCCAGCTTCATGGCGTATTTGAAACCCTGAAAGAAGAAGGGTTTGACGCCAATTCGTTTTTGAAAGATTTGAAAAACACCTTGGGCGATTTGTTTTATTTTTCGCTCGGGCAGGGAAGCGAGCCTTTTGAAGGGGCGGCCCAAATTGTAAAAGGGGTTTCTCCCGGTTTTTTGGCGCAGATTTCCCGCAAAATTAACAAAATTATAGAAGAAGTAAAATTTTCGGATAATGCCCTGGTCAGCGCCGAAGTGGGTATGTTTACCGTGATGGACAGCTGCCTGGACATTGACGCTTTTATCCGCCGTTTGGAAGCGCTGGAGCGCGGCGGCACGCTGCCTCCTTCGCAAGGATCTTCTCCCAAACAGACCACGCCGGCGGCGGCTCCCCGTCCTGCCCCGCGGGCGGCTTCTTCCCAAGCGCAAACTTTTTATCAGCAGCCTGCGCCCGCCGTTTCCAAGCCGGCGCCTGTGGCGCGCCCGACAGCCGTAAAACCGGCAGTGGAAGAAATTGTGGCGGACGATGAAGAAGAAGTCCTGCCGCAAGCGGAACCTGTCGTGCGTGCGGCCGTGAGCAACCGCCAGATTTGGGATAAAATGCTGAAGCAATTTGAAAAGAGTCCGTTTGTGTATGATGTAATGACGAATTGCTCCGTGCAATTTTCGGACAATCTCTGGACGCTTTCTTTCCCGCCCGGCAAAGAGTTTTATCAAATCCCCGCGCAAAACAAATTGCCCGAACTGGAAGCGGCGGCCAAAAAAATAAGCGGTCGCGTGATTACCATCAAATTGGGTACGGCCGAACCGACGGAAAAAACGGCTCCCGCTCCGCGCCAGGCCGCTCGCCCGCAAGCGGACGCGGCGCCTTCTAAAGAGCCTGCCAAACAGGCCCCTGCGGCCAATGCGGCGCCAGCCATTTCCGATGAGGAACCTTTTGTAAAAGGCAATTTTGAAGCCGATGCGGCGGGCGCGCAAAATCAAAATGCACCCGAAGAATTGAAAGATATTTTGGAAATTTTCCCCGGAGAATTGCTGGCATAACTTATGAAAAGTTTAGACCGATTAATACGTGCCTTGCGTAGACTGCCCGGCGTAGGCCCGCGGCAGGCGGAGCGTTTTGCGGCGTATTTCTTGCGTGCTTCCCAAGGGGAAACGGAAGAATTTGTGCAGGCACTTTTATCGGTCAAACAAGACGTGAAGCTGTGCCCGGTATGCTTTAGCTATTGCGAAGACGGATTGTGCGAAATTTGCCGCGACCCGGACCGCGACCAAGGGCTTATCTGCGTGGTGGAAGACCCGCAGGATATTGAATCCATTGAAAAAACCGGCGCTTATAAAGGGCTTTATCACGTGTTGCACGGTGCCATTTCCCCCATGGAAGGACGCGGGGCCGAACAAGTGAAAGTGCGCGAACTGCTGGAAAGAGTACAGCATGCCAAAACGCCCGTGCGGGAAGTCATCATCGCCACCGATCCGGACAGCGAAGGCGAAACCACCGCTTTGTACCTGGCCGATTTATTGCGCGGCCTGGTGGGGCAAGTGACGCGTATCGGTTACGGGGTTCCTTTGGGCGGCGATATTGATTATATTGACGAAATGACGCTGGGATATTCCTTAAAAGGACGCACCAAACTGTAATGCATCCCGATATTTATAAGCGGCCGCTGTTGTGGTGCTTGGCGGCCTTGATTGCAGTGCTGATTTGTTTTTATCGTCCCGCTCCTTCCCAGCGGGACGTTTTCCATGCCATTTCCAAACAAGACGTTACCCTAACGGGACGGGTGGAAGGATTTGCCGTCCACAAACCAAAATCCAACAATGTAAAAGTGAAGGTGTTTAGCGTAAACGGCCAGCCGGCCGAAGGATACGTATATGCCCGCTTTGCGGATTTTAACCCACAGTGGAAAGACACCCTGGAAATAAACGGACGCTTACAAAAACCCTACGGCATAGATTTGCTGGGCAATTTTGACTGGCGCCGCTACCTGGCCAACCAACATATTTTTACCGAAATAAAAGCCAAACAAACGCGCGTAATTAAAAAAGCGGCTTTCCCCTGGCGGATTATTCGCTTTGTAAGGGCCGATATTTTGCGTGTGTTTGAAGAATCTTTCCCGCCACAATTAGCTTCTATTGCGGGGGGAGTACTGCTGGGGGAAAGAGGGGAACTTTCCGAGCAACTATATACCGCCTTTCAAGACAGCGGGGCCATTCACCTGCTGGTGGCTTCCGGCGGGAATGTGGGGTTTGTTACCTTGCTGACGATGGCGCTATGCGGCTGGCTGGGCGTGCGGCACAAACAGGCGGTGGGGGCGGCGCTTGTTGTGGCGGGGGTGTACACCTTGGCCGCGGGGGCGGACGCTCCGCTTGTGCGGGCGTATTTTATGGCCGTGTGCGCTTGTGCGGGGTATTTCTTGGGGCGAAACAGCGGGGTGTTTCAGGGGTTATTGGTTTCCTGCTTGGTGATTTTGTGCATAGAGCCTGCGTCCGTATTTGAAACGGGATTTCAAATGTCTTTTTTGGCTACGGTAGCCATTATTTTGTGTCTAAACAATTATAAGTTGCCCGCCAAATGGCCGGGGTGGGTGCGGTTTTTTGCACAAATTTTTCTGGCCACATTGGCTACCCAGTTGGTGCTGCTGCCCATATTTACCAATGTGTTTTATAAAGTATCTCTGACGGGTTTTGCGGCCAATATGATTTTGGTGCCGTGGGCCTCGGCACTGATGGGGCTGACGTTTGGCTATTACGTACTAACATGGGTGCATGCGGGCGTGTTATTGTATTGGCCGGCCATATGGTGCTTGGAAGGGTTTCGGGCGGTGGTGGAATTTTTTGCTTCGTTTCGCGTTTCTGCGGTGCCGGTGGCGGCGTGGAGCGCGGGGAGTGTGGCGGCATTTTATGTGGGGTTGTTTTGGTTATTTAACTGGCCGCAGAAAAAGTTTGCGCGGCGGATTTTATGGCCGTGCGTTATGATGATACTCGCCCTGCCGCTGGGACAAAAAATGTTTTTTTCGCGCGGAGAGGTGTTCTTGTTAAATGAATGGAACAAGAGTGCCGCTTTGGTGAAAATGCCCTCCGGCAAGGTGTTTGTGTTGGGGACCGCCCTGGAGGCGGACAAGATAGAAGCCTCCTTGCATAAGATAGGGGTACGCCGGGCATCTGGCGTGTTGGCTTTTGACGAGGGAAAAGGCCATAAAGATTTGTCCCGCTTAGCTAAAGACGGGCAAATCGTGCGGCCTTTTGAAAAAGGCCTTTGGCCGGGCAAAGAATGGGCACAAGACGGAGTGCTTATCCGCATGCAGTGGGGGAAACATCTTTCCCGCCGCGGGCGCCTGTGGACTAACGCCGGATACAGCGGCACGGAGCAGGACGATGTGTCTTACTGTTTACAGGAAAAAGACACTTCCCTGTGCGTAGGGGCGGACGGACGCTTTGCCCAGGCGGGGAACAAACTTATTGCCCAACAAAGAAACCAAACCGTGCGCGCCAAAATTTAGCTATAATAGAGAGGCACCTTTGGAGGACCATGCTATGGAACAAGCCGAACTGAAACAACATCAAAAATTTTTGAAAGAAGCCGTGAAAATGGCCGAGAAAGGAATGACGGCCGGCAAAGGCGGCCCGTTTGGGGCTGTGATTGTAAAAGACGGCAAAATTATCGCCCGCGGCTGCAACCAGGTGACTTCGTCCAACGATCCCACCCGTCATGCGGAAGTGGACGCTATTCGCAAGGCCTGCAAAAAATTGGGAACTTTTGAATTGAAAGACTGCATCATCTATTCTTCCTGCGAGCCCTGCCCGATGTGCTTGGGCGCCATTTATTGGGCCCGGCCGAAAGCGCTGTTCTTCGCAGCGGATCGGTTTACCGCGGCCAAATACGGATTTGACGATGAGTTTATCTACAAAGAGGTTCCCCTCCCGGTGGACAAACGCTCGCTGAAAACCTATTGCCTGGAATTGGAAGAAAGAAACCGTCCGTTTGAAAAATGGAACGATAAGGCAGATAAAATTGAATACTAACTTTCAAGCCCCCGCTTCGGCGGGGGTTTTTTAGGCCTATTTGAATTTAGGACTAAGGACCCTGGTTTTGGGCGGATAGAAATTTTAGAATAAAATTATATGAAGAAATGGATTTTTATTTTTTTACTCATGCCGTCCCTGCTTTCCGCACAAACCTGGCAGAAAGCCTGGCAGGGTGCCCAGCGTGCCCTAGCCAAACCCGCCACTTCCCTGCCTGTTACCCAGCAGGCACTTAAGCAATCCCGCCGATCGTTAAAAGCGCCTAACCAAAGCGTAGAGTTGTGGTTAAATGGCCGCCACAGCGCCGTAACGCCTGTTTTAACCGAGCGCCTGGACGCGTGGGCCGCATTAAGTAATCGCCTTATGCGCAAGGATTTTTCCCTTCGCCAAAAGCAACTGCAGTTTTTTGTCCGGCACCCCTTTGAGGCAGGCCTGCTTTCTACGCTTTCCCAGGGGGAATTGCCTGCCCGCATTGGGGCGGACGTTAACTATGTATTGGTGGGTGGAAAAGAACACGATTTTCAATCTTTTTCCGCATTCAAAAAAATTATTATGGAATATCGGGAAGCGTTTCCCAATAGGAAGATTATTGTGCTGAGTGAGACATTGCCCGATAAGGGCGTGCGGTTTGCGTCTGGCTTTACGGCGGCCGAATCAGACAAGAATTTTATTCTTTCTTTTGCGCATGAAGGCCTGTCTATTGGCGGGCTGAAGGACGCGTCCATACAAAAAGAAGGATATGTCACACAGGAAAACACCAACTTGCTTCTGCCCGCCGATAAAACAGCCGCCGGCGAAGCCGTACGCGCTTGGCATATGCGGGGCAGTTTGGCTCAGTGGCGGGAAGAATTCCCGCGGGCTATTTTCTTTGTGTACGTTTCCCCGCTGGCCGCGGCGTATGACTGGAAGTATGCCCTGGCTAACATGTTAAATGAAAAAGAAGTATTTTCCATTAACATTACCAGCGTGCGCGGCTCGCGTGATTTCCTGTTCCACCGGTGGCGCAATTTCAAAGACGCCCGCCCCGGCACCTTAGCTTGGAACAACAAAGAGTGGGCCCGTATGAGCGGGTTTGACGCGCAGGTGATTTTGCCTTAACTACAGCGTGATGGGCAGCTGCCCGTGCGGGGTTAACCGCTCCGTCAAAGCCCAAGCGGCGGCCTGCTGGAAAGCGGGCGCGGGGCTGAAGGTGAACAGTTTTCCGTTGCAGTTTAACTGCGAAGCGGCCCACGGGTTGGCAAAGCTGATGACGATACTTTTGTGAGCTTGTGAAAGCGCCTTTTTAACGAGGGCGCTTTCTTTTTCGTCCAGGCCAATTTTGCCTTTGAACGCCTGGTAGCGGCGCCAGCATAAAACGGCCAGTTTATCGGCCGTGCCGCTAAAAGGCTGGACTTGTATCCCTTGGGCGCGAAGAGCAGTAAAGAAAGGCTCGGCGGAGATATCCTCGTCGTTCCCGATAGACAGATATTGCAGCGTGTCCCCCGCCTGCAGGTGAAGCGGCATGCCCAGCAAGGTGAGCGCTTTTTGCGCCGTGCGTTCGCAAAAATCAGTCGGCCCAAAAGCGGATGCTTGCGTGGGATAGGGCACTTCGTCCGCCCGCGCGCAAAGAACGTTTTGCATTTGTTCGGCGCGTTTTAGTAAATCCGCAGGCAGGTTTTGCGCGTTCAAAAAGTTGATTAAATCAAACGGTTTTTCCGGTACCAACAAAATGTGCGCGCCTGCCAAGAAAGCAGACAGAGCGGCTTGTTTTTCGTCCCCCAGGGCTTTCATGCACAGCGCGTCCGTACAAATACACCCGCAGTAGCCCATTCCTTTTTGCAGGAATTCCCGTATGACGGCAGGCGAGGTGGACGCCGGGCGTTGGTCGTCTAACGCGGGGACCAGCAAATGCCCCACCATCACGCTGTCGGCCAGACCCAACAGACGCCTAAACGGGAGGAGTTCATAATCCCACAAATGCTGTTTGGTGGCCATCACTACGGGCAAGGCCAGGTGGGAATCGGTATTCGTGTTCCCGTGGCCGGGGAAATGTTTCAGGCTGTTTAACGCGCCGCCTTTGCTGAGCCCTTCCATAAACGCTTCGGCCAAACGGGTGACGCGTTCCGGGTCGGCCCCAAACGAACGGGTGTTTACAATAGGGTTATGGGGATTATCGGCCAAGTCCACCACGGGGGCAAACACCCAGTCCACCCCCAGGCTTTTGGCTTGGCGCGCCGTTAAAAGGCCTTTTTCAAACGCCAGGGAAGCAACGTCCGCTGCGCCCAAAGCCAGGTTGGAGGGGAATAACGGAGCGTCGGGCAGCCAGCGGCCCAGGCCGTCTTCATAATCGGCCGAGATTAAAATGCGTTTATGCGGCGAAGCCGCGCGCAAGGCTTGCGTCAGCTGTGCCACTTCCGTGCGGGTTCCGCCATATAGGCAAAATCCGCCCACGCCCATACGGGCCAAATTCAAAGCATCTTTTTTATCCGTTTTCCCGAACCAGAAGCCGGGGTGTACCAATCGGGCAATGTTCATAAGGTAATTTTCCCCAATATTGCGTTGCGCGCGGCGCCGGTGGCGCGGGCGCAGTGATTAATTTGTTTGCGTAAGGCCAGCCACCCAAACAGCGCAAACGCGGCGCTTTCTTTGGCTTGCGGATCTATGCCGTAGGCCAGGGTGGTGGTGATTTTCAGATGGGGGAGCAATTCTTTCAAGTAAGCAAGAAGCGTGCGGTTATAACAGCCCCCGCCGGAAACGACCAATTCTTTTTGAAGCGAGCGGGGCACAAAATGCTCCACCGCCTGTGCCACGGCCGCGGCCGTAAACCACGTGAGCGTGGCCAACAAATCGGCCTTGTGGGCAAAGCGTTGGAGCGGAAAATGTTTCTGCAGATAGCTTTGTCCAAAGGCATTTTTATCCAAACTTTTGGGCGGCTGTTGCAAAAAATACTTTTGCTTGAGCAGCCGTGAAACGAGGGGTTTGTCCGGCCGGCCTTTAGCGGCGGTTTGACCGTTTTTATCAAACGGGCGGTGCAGAAATTGTTGTGCCGCCAAGTCCATGAGCGTATTGCCGGGGCCCACGTCAAAACCGAAGGTTTCCACATTTTTGCCGACTACGGAAAAATTGGAAATGCCGCCTACGTTAAGTAAAATTTTGGGTTGTTTTTGGCCCCAGATGTATTCGTCAAAAAACGGGATTAAAGGGGCTCCTTCGCCGCCGAGGGCAATGTCCATGGATCTAAAGTCGGACACGACCGGCCGCCCCAGCTGGGCCGCCATAAAAGAAGGCTCCCCTATTTGCAGGGTGTTGGGTTCCTTATCGCGCGGGCCATGATAAATGGTCTGCCCGTGCGAACCGATGACCACCAAATCCTGTAAAGGGAGGTGGAACTCTTTCAAAAATTTTTGGACTGTTTTGGCATACAGCCGCCCCAGCTCAAAATGCAGGGCCGACAGTTCTGCCGCGCGCAGCGAATATGCCGTAAGCAATTTTTGCTGCAGGGGGGCCGGATAAGGATAATTCTTAAAACCAATTACGCGAAAAGGCCGCACGCCGGCCGCGCAGACGGTTAATCCGTCCGCACTTGTGCCGCTCATCAGCCCTAACGCGTATTTAGTCATCAATCACCTTCGTCAAAAATCCTTTTTGGCGGGCTAATAATTTTTCCGCCTCTGGTTTGGAAACTTGTTTCTTGTGCATTACAACGGCTGTTTTGACGTTTTTCCCCGACGCTTGCAACAAACGTGCGGCGGTTTTTTCGTCCGCGCCGGACACGGTGCAAATCAGCCGTATGGCGCGCGCGATTAACTTTTGGTTGGTGGGTTGTACGTCAATCATCAAATTCCCGTATGTTTTGCCGCACAGCGTCATGGCCCCGGTGGTGATGGCGTTTAAGGCCATTTTGGTGGCGGTGCCCGCTTTCATGCGGGTAGAACCGCTGAGCGCTTCCGGCCCGGTAGGAAGGCATATATGCACCTCGGCCGCGGGACATTGCGCCAGCGGATTGCACGAAATAAGCGCCGTGCGGGAACCTTGTTTTTGGGCTTGTTCCAGGGCACCCATTACATAAGGCGTGCGGCCGCTGGCCGTAAGGCCGATAACCAAATCGTCCTTTTTGGCGGCGCGGGCAATTTCCTTGGCGCCTTGTTTGGCGTCGTCTTCGGCGCCTTCCTGCGAGCGAAAAACAGCCTTTTTGCCCCCGGCAATCAGCCCGATAATTTGCGAAGGCTTAGTGCCAAAGGTGGGCACACATTCCACCGCTTCCAAAATGCCCAGGCGTCCGCTGGTGCCGGCACCGATAAAAATGATTTTATGCTTGTGGGCGTAGGCTTGTGCCGCCAGCAACATAACGGCGGCGATTTCTTTGTTGGCCGCTTTTACGGCGCGGGCGGCGTTGAAATCCTCGCGGTTAATTTTGCGCGCAATTTGGCGCGGCGAAGATTTATCCAAATCCAATGTGTTCGGGTTGCGCCCTTCGGTGGCTAGTTGCGTGAGGTTGACCGATTTCATTGGGCGTCCTCCAGCGAATGTTTGTGCGCGCGGAAAGAGGCTTCCGTTTCTTCTATGGATTTAATCTTGAAAGAAAGCGGCACCACGGCTACCGTTATCAAGCTGATAATACTGGCTACGACAAAGAAAGCCGTATATCCCAGTTTGGCCTGCAGCCAGCCAGAGGCCATGGACGGCACCATCATGCCCAGGGCCATAATCCCCGTGGAAATAGCATAGTGGGACGTTTTATACGCCCCTTGCGAAATGTACATAATAAATACCGTAAATGCCATGAGCGCCAGCCCGTTGCCCAAGTGCTCCAGCGTAATCAGTACGGCCGCTACCGCCGTGGACGGATGTACCCACGACATGTATGCATAAAAGAAATTGGGCAAAATCAAAATTACGGCAAACGGCCAAATGCATTTTTTGAAACCGTATTTGCTCAGCAGCCACCCGCCTGCCAGGTTCCCTACGATTACTGCTCCCAAACCCAGGGTGCCTTTAATCAGCCCATAGGTTTGCACGCTGAGCCCCAGCGCTCCTTCCGCCTGCGGTTTAAGCAAAAAGAGCGGGACGATTTTTTCCAGGAAAGCGTCTCCCAAGCGGTAGAGCAAAATGAAAGCCAAAATATAGAGAATATTTTTTTGCGAGAAATACGTCCGGAAAGATTCGCCCCAGGCGTTTTTGTTGCCGGTTTGAACGGGGCGGTCCTCCTGCGGGCAGGGGAGAGAAAAGCGGTGCCACAGCACGCACAGCCCAAAGAATACCGCCAATGCCGCAAACATCAGCGCCCAGTTGTACGGCCATTTGACTAACGTGCCGGACATGGACGGATCGGAACTGGCCAACGCTCCCGTGGCCGCTACCAAAATACCGCTGCCCAAAATCATGGCCAGACGATAGAAAATGGTGCGGATACCTACAAATTTAGATTGTTCCACCGGCGTTAAAGCAAGCAGGTAATAGCCGTCGGTAGCGATGTCCAGCGTGGCCGAAGCAAACGCTCCCGCCAAAAAGCCAAACAGCGAAAGAGAGAAAAAGGTTAAACTTCCCGTATTGCCCGCAAAGCGGAATGCTTCCCAGGCGGTTAAGCCGGCTAACAGCAGGAAAATCCCCGCCAGCACCGTCTGCGCGCCCAACAGCCAGCGGCGTTTGGTGGAGCGAGCGTCCACCAGCGGGCTCCAAAACATTTTCAAAATCCAGGGCAGGTACAGCCAGCCGGTCCAAAACGCAATTTTTTCGTTGGAGAAGCCCAAATCGGCATACAGCACGGTGGACACCGTGTTGATGACGATGTACGGAAAACCTTCCGCCAAGTACAGCGTGGGGATATAGAACCAAGGATTCTTTTTCATTTATTTGAATGCGTATTTCCCGCCCAGCAAATTAGCCAGCGGTTTGGTGGTTTCGTTGCGCTCCAGCGCAATTTTGATGATAGCCGTAACGGGTACGGCCAACAGCGCGCCCATCACGCCCCATACCAAGGCCCAAAAAATTAAACAGGCGATAACGACGATGGGATCCAAATCCATTCCTTTGCCCAGCCATTTGGTTTCCAAGATGTTGCCAATGACGAAATGCACAGCCGTGAGCAAAATAAGCGCCAGCAAAATGTGCCAGTCCAGCCCGTACTGCAAAAACAGCACCGGCATGGGGAGCACGGTGGAAATAAAAGGCCCGATATTTGGGATAAAGTTCAGCACAAACGTCAGCACCGCCAGCATGGAGGCCAACTCCGTTTTGACAGACGCCAACACAATCCACGTGCAGCCTGCGGCTAACAGCGAAACAAACAGTTTAATCAGCAGGTAAAACGAGATTTGTTTTTGAATATTGCCGACGAGAGAGGGTTTATCCGCCGAGGCTTTACCCATGAAGATAAAGATGACAAACAGTGTAATAAGCATCAGGTTAGTTAAAATGGAAACGAGCGTGCTCCCTACGCTTTTGAGCATATTAAATACGGGGAATTTAGCTACGGTATCCGCTACGAATTGGGCATTGATATTGATGCCAAATTTTTGGGAATACATAAGCAGCCAGTCCAGCGTATCGTTTAGGCGTTCGCTGTAAATGTCTGCCCCGGCCACAAAGCTTTCAATGGAGCCCGAAATAAACAGGACCGACAGCGCCACCACTGCCAAAAAAGCTACAAAACTAAGCACCAGGCCTAAGCCGTAGGGCACTTTCCATTTTTGTTTGAGCCATCCGGCCAGCGTGCCGGCTACCATGGAAATAAATAACGCAATGACAAAGGGCATCAGAATAGTTTTGGTGTAGATGAGTACCCAAGTAGCCGCGGTGGCGGCCAAAATCATTAAACAAACGGTATTAATGGGAGCTAATTTTTCCAATGAATTTTTTTGAAACATAAGACCTCTCTTGTATTTAGTATAGCATACGTAAGGCCGGTGCGGGACACGGGTTTTGAGAATAGAGAAAAAGAAAAACTTTTCAAACCCTAGCGGAAATTGATATAATAATTACACACGATTTAAGGGCAGTTGGCGCAGCGGTAGCGCGTCCGCCTCACACGCGGAAGGTCACAGGTTCAAATCCTGTACTGCCCACCATTTATTAACCCTCGCATGAAGCGGGGGTTTTTATTGGGCAGGAAGCGCGCAAACTGCTTTGCGCGCGGCAGGATTTGAAAGCCGCAGGGGTGTGCGAGTTTGCAAAGCAAGGCGAGCACCGCGAGGCGGGCCCGCGAGCCTGTAGCGTCAGCGGAAGGACTTGTGGGCAAAGTCTGTACTGCCCACCATTTAATAACCCTCGCATGAAGCGGGGGTTTTTTATTAGGCAGGAAGCGCGCAAACTGCTTTGCGCGCGGCAGGATTTGAAAGCCGCAGGGGTGTGCGAGTTGTCCGGCTGGGCGGGTCCCGCTTGGCAAATGCGGAACTATTGGGCTCATTCGCGTTATTTTATATACTATCTATATAGCGTTAAACTGTCTGCTTTAAGCAGGCAATTTTCATTTAAGGAGAAATTTCAAACTATGGATTGGGGCCTGTTGGTAAACTCGTTTATTGGTATGCTGTCCATTCTCAACCCTATCGGCAACGTACCGATATTCTTGGAACATGTGGAAAATGAACCGCCGAAAGTGCAGCGCGCGGTGGCTATGATGATGGCCATTGCCATTTTCCTGTTGTTGACGGCGTTTTTTGTTTTTGGTAACCGCATTTTGACCCTGTTCGGCATTACCATTCCGGCCTTCCGTCTGGCCGGGTCCATTATCATTTTGATAGTGGGTCTTCGCATGTTGCAAGGTAAAAGCAAATTTGAAAGCCACGGTATTGAAACGGCTGCTTCCCAAGGCAACACCTTTGACCAGGCCCGCAACCGCTTGAGCCATATTTTGGTGCCGGTAGCCATGCCGCTTTTTATTGGCCCCGGGTCTATCACCACGGCTATTTTGTACGCCGAAAAAACGACCGATTTTTCGATGGCGATGATGATGATCGGCGTGCTCTTTTTAAGCTCGGCTATCGTGGGTGTTTGTTTGGTGGGATCCCGTTATATTTTTAATAAAATCGGGCCGAACGGTACGCAGATTGTCATTCGCTTTATGGGTATGATTTTGTGCGCGATTGCCATGCAGTTTATGATTGACGGCGTGGCCCAGCTGCTGCCGGGGGTGTTGGACTCTACCTTCACGCATGCTGGCGGAAAATAATTTTTTGTAACAGAAAGGGGCGGCAGAGGCCGCCCCTTTTTTTGTCGGTATTATATAAGTAGAATAAATTTATGGACCGCTTCAAACTGGTTTCTCCCTTTAAGCCCGCGGGCGACCAACCCAAAGCCATTGACGCTTTAACAAAAGGCGTGTTGGCGGGTTACCCGCGCCAAACCTTGTTGGGCGTCACGGGATCGGGCAAAACTTTTACGATGGCAAACGTGATTGAACGTTTGAACATGCCGACGCTTATTTTGTCCCCCAACAAAGTGCTGGCCGCACAGCTGTATGCCGAGTTTAAGCAGTTCTTCCCCGAAAATGCGGTGGAGTATTTTATTTCGTATTACGATTATTATCAGCCCGAAGCCTATATTCCGCAGACGGATACTTACATTGAAAAAGATTCTGCCGTAAACGAACATATTGATAAACTTCGTCTAAAAGCCACCACTTCTCTTTTAACGCGAAAAGACGTGATTGTGGTGGCGTCCGTTTCCTGCATTTATAACATTGGTTCGCCGGATAGCTTTCGCGAAATGCGCATTTACGTAAAAAAAGGGGCGGAAATGACGCGGTCTTTTTTATCCGGGCAATTGATTAAAATCCAGTACCACCGCGACGAAATGGAATTTTCTTCCGGCAAGTTCCGCATGCGCGGCCCCTATACCGATGTGATGACTCCTTACAGCCAAAACGCCATTCGGGTGGAAATTTCCGGCAAGACGATTTCGCATATTTATGAAATTCACCCCATCACGGGCAATGTGCTTGCCGAGCTGGAAGAAGCCTGGATTTACCCCGCCAAACATTTCGTGGCCACGGACGAAGACACCCAAAACGCCATAGACCAAATCCGCCGCGACTTAGACGTGCGCCATGCCGAACTGCTCGGCATGGGCAAAGAACTGGAAGCCTATCGTTTGAAACAACGCACCGAATACGATTTGGAAATGCTGCAGCAGGCCGGCTTTTGCCCGGGTATCGAAAACTATTCCCGTTATATGGACGGGCGCAAACCAGGCGAACGGCCCGCTTGCTTGTTGGATTATTTTAGAAGATACGATAATTTTTTGATGATGGTGGACGAATCCCACGTGGCTTTGCCGCAGGTACGCGGTATGTTTAACGGCGACCGCGCCCGCAAACAAATGCTGGTGGATTTTGGCTTTCGCCTGCCTTCGGCGTTGGATAACCGCCCGCTAAAATTTGACGAGTTTGAAAAACTCCTGCCTTCTACGGTGTTTGTATCGGCCACGCCCGGCCCTTACGAGCTGACCGTGTGCGGCAACCATATTGTGGAGCAGGTGATTCGCCCGACGGGTCTGGTGGACCCCAAAGTGTATATGCACCCGACGGCCGGACAAATTGACCATTTGGTGCAGAAAATTACCGAACACAAAAACCGCGGGGAACGCACCTTGGTGCTGGCTCTTACGAAAAAAACGGCGGAAGATTTGAGCGCGTTTTTTACCGAAAAAAATATCAAAACCCGTTACCTGCATTCGGATATAGAAGCGTTGGACCGCGTGGAAATTTTGAAAGAATTTCGGCAGGGAAAGTTTGATGTGCTGGTGGGCATCAACCTGCTTCGCGAAGGGATTGATATCCCGCAAGTGGGGCTGGTGGCTATTTTGGGAGCGGATAACGAAGGGTTCCTGCGCAATACCACCACGCTTATCCAAATTTCCGGCCGCGCCGCCCGCAACGCAGACGGGGAAGTGATTTTGTACGCGGACCGCAAAACCGATTCCATCAAATACGCGCTTAACGAAATGAGCCGCCGCCGCGAACTGCAGGAAGCTTATAACAAAGAGCACCACATTACGCCTAAAACCATTCAAAAAATAGAAGTGGAACTCAAGGAGCTGGAACAGCAAACCAAAACCAGCGCATTTGGTATTTTAAGCCAAACCTTGCCGGAACCGACGCTTAAAAATATCCAATCGGTGGAAAAAGATTTGGAACAGCAAATGCTGCAGGCGGCCGAAGCGCTTAACTTTGAACTGGCGGCCGAACTGCGCGACCGGTTGTTTGAACTGCGCCAAATGAGCGTGCGGACAACGGGCAAAAAGAAAAAATAAACAAGCCCCAATTCTTTAGCGGGGCGGATAAATTGGTAAAATATAATTATGGAAGAAACAAAAATCCCTTTGAAATGCGTTAAAAGAGTAATCGGCCTGGAACTGGCGCAAAGCACGCAGGACTTGGCCCTGGAACTGGCCCAAAGAGGCGAAGAAGAAGGAACCATGGTGCTGGCCTGTCAGCAAACGGCGGCCCGCAAGCAGGACGGTTCCCGCTTTGCAGCGGGCGAAGGGGGCGTGTATTTCACGCTGATTTTGCGCCCGGCTAAAGCGGACTTGTGCGCCCTGTCTCTTAGCCGCCAGGCGGCGCAGGCCGTGGCCGAAGCGTTGGCCCAGGCCTATGGCATAAAAACCAAAGTAAAATTGCCCAACGAAGTGCTCGCGTGGGACGGCAAAACCCGCCAATGGAAACAGATTGCCGCCGTATTGACGGAAACTTTTTTTGAAGAAAACAGCCGTTTTGCCCTGTTGGGCGTTGGCATCAATGTGAACAACCGCTTAACGGGAAGCGCAAAAGCAAAAAGCGTGTCCTTAAAACAGTTAATCGGCATGGAAACCAGCAAAGAAGTGGCGCTGGACGAAATCCTGACTTCGTTTTGGAAGCATTACGCACATTGGACGTATTCGGCGCAATAACTTTTTAAGCGATAAAAAAACACCCGCTTTTGGCGGGTGTTTTTTATGGAATCGGAGGAAACTAATCGCCCAGGGCCTGTTTGGCTTTGGCGATGAAATCCGTCAGCACGAACGGTTTGGAGCAGAACCCTTTTACCTGCGGATAGGTAAGGAACATTTTTTCCGATTCCACCAAGGCCGACGTAATAATAACCGGAGTGGAGGCGAGGGTTTCGTCTTCGTTCATGATTTTAACGATGCTCGCACCGTCCAAGCCGGGGAGCATTACGTCCAAAATAACCAAATGGGGGTGCACTTTTTTCATCATGGCGATGGCGTCGCGTCCCGTTTGGCAGGAATATACTTCATACCCTTCGCGCGTCAAAACCAGGGTCAGCAAATCAACGATGCTGGCTTCGTCTTCTACAATTAAAACTCTTTTTTTCATAAGCGTTTTCACTCTCTGTATTTTTTATTATACTTTTTTATATGACAAAAAAAAGCTTTAACGCTTCCGTTTTGCCCCGCATGCGTGCATTTGCTTCGCGCTTAATCGGGCGGGGAGACGCCGTTTTGGTGGGTCTTAGCGGCGGGGCGGATTCGGTGTGTTTGCTGCATTTTTTGCGGTACTTAGCGGGGGAAAAACATTTCTCGCTGGCGGCGGCGCACGTTAATCACGGTTTGCGCGGAAAGGCCGCCGCGGCCGATCAGCGCTTTTGCCGCGACTTGTGCAAAGAACTGGACGTGGAATTTTTGACGGTGAAAACCGACGCCAAAAAAGTGGCCGCCAAATATAACTTAAGCCCCGAACATGGTGCCCGCAAAGCGCGTTATGAAGCTTTTTCGCACCTGGCCAAACAATGGGGCGCCAATAAACTGGCCCTGGGTCATCAGCTAGACGACCAGGCCGAAACCGTTTTGCTTAATTTATTGCGCGGCACCAAAGCCAAAGGCTTGGCCGGCATTCCCGTGCGCAGGCCGCTTTGCAGCGGGGTGGAAATTGTACGCCCGCTGTTGTGCATTACGCGGCAAGAAACAGAAGCTTACCTTGTTCAAAACGGACTTTCTCATATCACCGACCAAACCAATTTTGACGACGCTTTCACCCGCAATTGGGTGCGCGGCACGTTGCTGCCGCTGTTGGAAAGCAAACAGCCTCAAATTAAACAGCACTTGGCGCTCATGGCGCAAGATGTGGAAAAATGGATAAGTGCCGTTTCCGATAAATGACATTGCCCAATTATTTTGAAGGACAAACTTTTTCTTCTTTGCGTCAGTTCCCACCCGCTCAGGAACAGGCCGTTTTTTCTTCGTGTGTTTTTCGGCAAAGCCGTTTACAGGAGGCCGTGCTGAAGTCTTTTTCGTTTGAAGATTGTCTGTTTGAAGATTGCGATTTGTCTTTGGCGGACGTGCGCGGTACGGCGTTTAAGCAGGTACGGTTTGAGCGGTGCAAACTGGAAGGAATCAATTTTTTTGATTGTTGCCGTACAGTGCTTTCCATGCGTTTTGCCGGGTGTGATTTAAGGTGTGCGTCTTTTGCCGGGGTAGCGCTTCGCAAGACTGAATTTATAGATTGCTCCCTGCGCGAAACCGTGTTTACTAAAGCCGATTTGGCCGGCTCCTCTTTTGTGCGGTGTGACTTGGCCCGTGCCGTATTTTTGCATACCAACTTGGAAAAAACCGATTTTACCACCGCATATAATTTTACTCTTGACCCCGACGCCAACCGCCTGCGTAAAGCGCGTTTTTCCGTTTACGGCTTGCCCGGCCTGTTGGAAAAATACGGCATTGAAACGGAATAATCACGCCTGAAGTAAAAAACGATAAAATTCGTCCCGCGCAAACTGCTCCGCAAAAGGGGAATGCCCGCATTGGGCCAGCTCCAGTACCTGCGGCGTTATCCCCGCTTGAGCCAAAGGTGTCAATACGCCGCTTAACGGGTGCGGGTCTTGGTTGCCGTGTACAACGCTTACCGGGCAGGAAATCCGCTTGAGAAATTGCAACAGTTTACCGCTTGCGCGCAGCTGCGCGGCTTGTGGCCAGACGGCTTGATATTGGGCGGGGTCCGGGTCCAGGGCGGAGTCGTCATAAGGGCAAGGTTTTACAAAATCCGTTTGCTGGGTTAAGCGTTGCAGGGTTTCAAAAGCGGCGGGATCGGGCCGCGTGGCGAGGGTTTGCTCGGCTTGGAGGTAGTCTTGCGCTTCTTGCGAAGAGAGTCGGGCAAGACGGTTTTTCAAAATAAGCGAGGTAAATTCTTCCGTTAGAGGCGGGCAGGAAATTAATACCAAGTGGCGTACGCGGTCCCCAAAATAGGCCGCGTAAATAAGCGCCAGCCAGGCCCCCCACGAATGGCCTGCCAGCGTGAGCGGGGGTTGCCCCAGGGAGAGCTGCTCATGCAGTTCTTGCACCAGGGAGGGGATATCCGTTTGGGTTTGAATGGGTTCCAGCACCCCACGAAAACGGCCCAGTTCCCGTGCGGCTCCGGCCAGGCTTCCTTTGGCGCCCGGCCCGCCGTGCACCAGGGCCAGCGTATAGGGGGATTTGCCGTAATAGCGAAGGTTTTTCATAAAAATTCTTTTTCCCGTTTCCTACATTCTATCAATTTGATACCATATTCCTATGCCCACCAGTATTGTATTGGAAAAAGCCCGCCAGCACGGGCTAACCGTAAAGGCTGTTACGTTCCGCTCGCAAGATGTGCGGCCCGGAACCGTTTTTTTTGCGCTTAAAGGCGCCAATGTGGACGGCAATTTGTTTATAGATGATGCCGTGTCCCGCGGGGCGGTGATGGTGGTGTCGGCCTTTGCGCCGGCGAAACCTTGCCCGGTGCCGTATTATCAATCGGACGATATTGACCGCGATATGGCAGATGCCGCGTATGAATTTTACGGCCGCCCGTCCGACAGCCTCAATATGATTGGCATTACCGGCACGAAAGGGAAAACATCTATTGCCTATTTGTTGGAGTCGGTATTGGCCGCGGCGGGGCATAAAGTGGGCGCGTTGGGCACAATTAACTACCGCATTGACGGAGAGGTGGTCTGCCAGGCCCCCAACACTACGCCGGCCGCTTTGGTGTTGTTTGATTTGCTGGCTCAGATGAAAGCGCGCCATTGTGACAGCGTGGTGATGGAAGTATCTTCCCATGCGTTGGAATTGCAGCGCGTGCGGCACATCTGGTACGATACGGCGGTGTTTACCAATTTGCAGCGGGACCATTTGGATTTCCATGTAACGTTTGAAAACTATTTTAAGGCCAAGCAGAAATTGTTTGAAAATCTGGCCGACCCGCAAAACCCCAAGCCTAACCGTGTGGCGGTAATTAATCTAGACGACCCCTACGGCCAACGCTTGCTGGATCTGTTGGCGGGGCGTGTAAAAACCGTAACGTTTGGGCTGGAAAACAAAAATGCCGATTTTTACGCTTCCGATATCCGCGAAACGCTGGAAGGCACATACTTCCGCGTAAACGGTACGCCCATGCATATACGCTTGTTGGGCCGCCATAACGTGTATAACGCGTTGGGCGCCTGCGCGGCGGCCTGGGTGAACGGCGTGGACGAAAAACATATCGCCGCGGGATTAAGCGCGCTGACCGGCGTGCCGGGACGTATGGAGCGCATAGAAGCGGGACAAGATTTTTCCGTATTTGTGGATTTTGCGTATACGGACGAATCCCTGCGGCGCGCGTTTGACACGCTTGCTCCTTTCAAAAAAGGGCGTTTGTTTGTAGTGTTTGGCTGCGGCGGCGAACGTGACCGCACCAAGCGCCCACTGATGGGGAAGACCGCTTGCTCGCATGCGGATTATGTGTTTTTGACAAATGATAACCCGCGCCGGGAAGACCCGCAACAAATTTTTAACGATATTTTGCAAGGCATGAAAGGATTTACCAATTATCAAATCGTGCCGGACCGGGGCGAAGCCATTTGCCGCGCCTTGGCGCAGGCGCGCCCGGGGGACATTGTGCTCATAGCCGGGAAGGGGCACGAAGACTATCAGCTAATCGGCGCGGAAAAACGTCATTTTTCGGATGCGCAAACCATTCGCGCTTTTCTGCGCAAAGAGAATAAAAATGTTTAAGAAAGACAAAGTACAAGGGCAAAAAGCCTGTGTGTTGGGCCTGGGCAAAAGCGGCCGTGCGGCCGCGGCGCTGCTAGCCGAGAACGGTTTTGAAGTATTAATTAGCGAAGAGGCCAATATCGCCCATGCGGATTCTTTCCGCCTGCCGGCGAACGTGTCCGTGGAAACGGGCGGGCATTCTTCGCGCGTGTTTGACTGTGGGTTTTGGATCAAAAGCCCCGGCATATTCCCCAAAAATCCCGTGTTGCTGGAAGCCAAAAAAAGAAAAATACCCGTTTACAGCGAGTTGGAAACGGCCTTGGCTTTTATGCCCAAAGGGGTGCGCGTGTTTGCCGTGACGGGAACAAACGGCAAAACCACCACGACGGCTTTATTGGGAGAAATTTTGAAAGAGCACGCCGCCCGCGAAAACAAAGGGCGCCGCGTGCATATTTGCGGCAATATCGGAAGCCCCGTTTCGCTGTGCGCTTCGCAGGTGTGCGCGGGGGACGATTTGGTGATAGAAGTGTCCAGCTATCAACTGGAAGACAGCACCTATTTCCGCCCGCATTTTGCCTGTATTTTGAACGTGACGCCGGACCATCTGGACCATCACGGCGGCATGAAAGGCTATATCAAAGCCAAATCCAAAATCTTTCGCAATCAGCGCGAAAATGATGTGCTGGTGGTAAACGGAGCCGATACCGTGTGTGCCCAGTTGGTTGAAAAAGCCAAAAGCGAAGTATTGGCTTTTTCCACTCAGCCTAAGCATTTGCTTAAGACGGACGTTTTCTTTGACGGAGACGAACTGATTTTTAGCGAAGGGCACCAAATCCGCCCGCCGCACTTGAAAGGCATTCATAACGTGGAAAATGCCATGGCCGCCGCCCTTATGGCGTTAGCCGCCGGTGTGCCGGCGCAAACGGTGCAATGCGTATTTGACCGCTTTGAAGCCATGGAACACCGCATTGAACAGTTTGCCTATCACCATGGGGTGACGTATGTGAACGATTCCAAAGCCACCAATTTGGATTCCACCATTACGGCCTTAAAAAGCTTTGAAAAGAACGGCAATCTGTGGTTGATTTTGGGCGGGAGAGACAAAGGCGCTTCTTACGAGGTGCTAATCCCGTATTTGAAAGACTACTGCAAACATGTGCTGACGATTGGCGAGTCCATGGATAAAATAGAAAGAGAGCTGCACGGAGCCGTGCCCCTTATGCGCTGCGGCACCTTGGAAAAAGCCGTGGAAACCGCCATGGCCGGAGCCAAAAGAGGGGATATTGTGCTTCTTTCCCCGGCGTGTTCCAGCTTTGACCAGTTTAAGGATTTTGAACACCGCGGCAAAGTGTTTAAGCGGCTGGTTACGGCGCGGATTTTTAAGGAGCGCATGGACGGAGACAAATAACCTTTGCCATTCCATAAAAAACCCCGCCTGATGGCGGGGTTTTTTGTCGGCGTTCAATCGGTTAAAAAAGCAGCATGGTGCCCCACACTAAAAAGATGAACCCCAATAATCCGGCTGCCGCCACGGGCACCAGGCCAAACAGCCAGGCCCCCAGTGCTTTGCCGGCAGGGATTTGATACACACGCATTAACCCGCGCGTTAAATAGCCCGTTTTGAGGCCCAGCACCGTGAGTATGGCAAGCGGTGCCAGCAGCCCCAGCCGGGCCGAAGGCCACGCGGCCGAAAGCAGGGCAAACGCAATGAGCAGGCCGTTAATAAAACCGGCCGAACCGACCAAGCTAAACAATTCCGCGGGGGAAGATTTTACTTTGGAAAAATCCAAAAACAGCCCGCACACCGCGGCGATAAAATAGCCTGCCGTTACTTCCGCCGCAAACACCAAAAACAGTTTGCCCAAAAAAGCGGGGACGGACAGTCCGTCGCCAATGTTGAAAAACAACACCCACCCCAGCGCCGCGGCCAAATAGCCGCCGCAGGCACGCGGGAAGGAACGCTGTTCCAAAACGGTTTGCAGGGTTTTGGTCGGGTCGTCCACGTAGCTAAAATAAGCTTTGAGCCAATTCATACACGCTCCTTAATGCACCCACAGATACGATACGCTGGGAGTGGCGATGGACTGAAGCTGTTTGGCCAACGTCTGGTTTTCCATAGACGTGCCAAACGAGAAAATTAATTCGCGCAGGCTGTCCGAGCGTTGTTCAATAATTTTGGGATTTTTTACGCCCGCCAGTTCGCCAGCCAGCTGCAGGGCTTCTTCTTCACCGCCCAATTTGTCAATAAAGCCCAAGTTGTAGGCGCGTTGGCCCGTGAAAATGCGCCCGTCGGTATATTCGGTCATGTCTTCGGGTTTTACGTTGGGACGGCCGGCTTTTACCGCAGCCAGGAATTGGCCGTAGGTATCGTCCACCATGTCTTGCAGAATGGCTTTTTCCGCGTCGGACATGGGGCGGAAAGCGGAGCCCATGTCTTTGTATTTTCCCGAGGTGATGGGCGTTACTTTGACGCCGAGTTTTTCAAACAAGCCTTCCACGTTGCCCGTTTGCATAATCACGCCCACCGAACCGGTGATGGTGCCGGGTTCGGCTACGATTTTGTCCGCCGCCATGGCTACATAAAAACCGCCGCTGGCCGCCACGTCGCGGAAGAGTGCCACTATTTTTTTGTTTTTCTTGGCGCGCTGAATTTCGCTATAAATGTTTTGCACGGAAGCTACGGTGCCGCCGGGGGAGTTGATGTCCAGCACGATGGCTTTTACTTTTTTATCTTCGCCCGCTTCGCGGATTTTTTTGGCAATGGCGGACGCGCCCGAAGGCCGCGCGAAAGGAGAGTTGCTGTTGTCCTGTGCGATGACGCCGCGGATTTTAATCCAGGCGATTTCGCCTTTTTTATCGGTCCGCAAGGAGGAGGCAATATCTTTGGTGTCGTCTTTCCCTTCCGTTTTGGACGGTTCGCACTTGGCCACCGGTTTGACCGTTAAATATACCCCGCACACGGCCGAAATGCCAAACGTAAGAAGCAGCAAAAACGCCCAAAAATGATTGGCCGAAGGGCGTTTGAAAGATTTTTTGGATTCGTCTTTTTTGCCCTCTGCCGTAAGCAAAGCGGTTTTTTCATTTTCCAGTAATTTTTGCTCCCATTGTTCTTTGGGGAGGCTGGTGTTAGTGTCGGCCGGGAGGCCGTCTTTTTCGTTTTCTGGCATAGAAAGGTTCCTCGTGTTCAAAATTGTTACTTAATTATACAAATTAAATTGCTAAAATAAGAGCTGTTCCCGCTGGTGCGTACGACGCGGCGGGAAGCCCCGGCCTCGCCCCGCGCGAATAGCCGAGAATATGTTTGGGGGAGGATATATATGTTTAAGGGAGTATATACCGCTTTGGCCACGCCGATGCATGCAGACGGCGGCGTGGATTACGATGCACTGGGCCGCTTGCTGCAGGCTCAGCTAAATGCCGGGGTGGACGGACTTGTTCTGCTGGGAACTACCGCGGAGGCGGCCACCTTGTCCGCCGCGGAAAAAAGCGAAGTGCTGCAGTTTTGCATGGGCAAAATCCAGCACCGGGCCAAAGTGATTATCGGCACCGGCACCAACGATACCGCTTCTACCGTAGAAAACACCCGCGCCGCGCTGGCCTTTAATCCCGACGGCGTGCTGGTGGTAACGCCTTATTACAATAAACCCAACCCGAATGGCTTGGTGGAACACTACAAGCGCGTGGCCGCACTGGGTAAACCGGTGGTGATGTACCACATTCCGGGCCGCACGGGCTTAAAAGTGCCGGCTTCGGTGTTGGAACGCCTGCTGGAAGAAGTGCCGCAAATTGCCGGGATAAAAGAATCCGACTACGACATGGCCCACGTGACGGATACCGCCGTCAAATACGCTTATCGGTTGGATTATATTTGCGGAAACGACGATTTGTTCCCGCAGTATTTGGCCATTAATGCATCGGGCATTATCAGCGCCGCGGCCAACGTGTTTGCCCCTGCGTTTGTGCAAATTTATAAATTGTTTATACAGGGCCAGACGAAACAGTCGTTTGAACTGTTTGCCAAACTGTACCCGCTTATTAAAGCGTGCTACTTGGAAACGAACCCTACCTGCGCGAAGTACATGTTGGAAAAAATCGGCTTTGGCTCGCAGCATGTGCGCTTGCCGCTGGGTGAAATTTCCGCCGAGAATAAACAAAAAATTGACCGTTTGCTGCAAACGGCCGACAAAACACTTTTTATTCATTAAGGAGCTGTCATGAAAACCGTAGGAATTATCGGAATTAACGGAATGGTGGGGCAGAATATGCTGTCCGAACTGAAAAAAATCAACCTTCCGTTTGAAATTAAAACTTTTGGAAGAAACGACGAAATTACGCCGCTGGATATTGCGGTGCTGTGTACGGATAACCCCGTCAGTGCCGAATTGGCGCCTAAGATTAAGGACCGCGTCAAATTTACGGTGGATATGTCTTCCGAGTTTCGCATGACGCCCGGCGTGCCGCTGGTAATCCCCGAGATTAACCCGCACGCCATCACCAAAGACACTCCGCTTATCGCCAGTCCCAACTGCACCACCACCGGGCTTGTGATGAGCTTAGCCCCGCTGGTGAAACACTACCACATAACGGAAGCTTTCTTCTGCTCCTATCAGGCCATCAGCGGCGGGGGCAAAAAACTGCTGGACGATTTTCATACCCCCGGTTCTTATTACGAAAACAACTGCGTGCCGTTAATTGGCTCCATTCAGCCTAACGGGCACACCAGCGAAGAACTCAAAGGTTTGTATGAAACGCGCAAAATTATGGAAATGCCCGACATTAAAGTCTATTGCCATACGGTGCGCGTAGCGGTGGAAAATTCCCACTCGCTGGGGGTGACGATTAAAGCCAAAGAAAATTTTGATTTGGACCAAGTCAAAGCGTTGTGGAACGCGTTTCCCAACTTGGTGTACAGCGAAAAAGTGATAACCCCCAAGGAAGCCAGCGGCTTGGAAACCACGTTCATCTGCCGCCTGCGCAAAGACGTGGAAGAACCGAACATCATTCATTATTTCGTAACGTTTGACAACCTGCTCAAAGGCGCCGCGATGAACGGACGGCAGATTGTGGAACTGTTGTTGGAGCGGTTTGTATGAAAAAAGTGTTTATCAACGGGGCCGAAGGTAAAATGGGCAAAGCCATTGCCCGCATTATTGAATCCCGCCCCGAGCTGGGGTTGGAAGTAGCCGTTAAACGCGAGAGCGGACAGCCCGTGTTGGGGGATTTTGACGTGGTGATTGATTTTTCCTCCCCGCAGGGGGCGCAGGAAGCTTTTGCCATGGCCCGCAAACACCGCCGCCCGTTTTTGACCGGTACCACCAACCTGCCCGAAACCTTTCTGTTCCAAATGCAGGAAGAGGAAAAAATCCCCGTTTTTTACGCGCCCAACGTCAGCTTGAGCGTGTATTTTTTTACGGAACTTGTCCGCCAGGCGGCTAAAATGTACGCCGGGTACGAGTTTAAGCTGCACGAAATTCACCATGTGCACAAAAAAGACGCTCCCAGCGGCACCGCCAAAAAATTGGCGGACGTGATGGACTTGGCTTACGATAAAGTAACCTATGAGCGCACCGGCGAGGTGGTGGGCACCCACACCGCGACGTTTGCTTCTCCCTTTGATGAAATCACCCTTTCGCATGAGGCCAAAAACCGCGATTTGTTTGCCGACTCGGCTGTGCAAATTGCCTTGTGGCTGATGAAATGCGAAAGCGGTTTTTACACCATGTCGGACTACGCAAAATTTAAGTTGAAGGAAAAGAAAAAATGAAAATTCACTTCGTAGGAATTGGAGGCGTGGGCATGAGCGCGCTGGCGCAGCTGCACGCCATGGGCGGCGACCAGGTGACCGGTTCGGACCGCTTAATCAGCAAAGGATATACCGATATGGCCTTGTGGGACTACCTCAAAAAATTGGGGGTAAAATTGTTCCCGCAGGACGGAAGCGGCTTGGACCACCGGACGGAACTGGTGATTTTGTCCTCCGCCATAGAAGAAGATAACCCCGAACTCCTTAAAGCCAAGGCGCTGGGTATTCCCACCATGCACCGCTCGGAACTGTTGGCCAAACATGTGGCCTCCCACCGCACGATTGCCGTTTCCGGCACCAGCGGCAAGAGCACCACGACGGCTATGGTGTACGATATTTTGGCCTTTGCCGGCATGAGCCCGTCCGTCATTACGGGTGCGGCTATTTTGTCTTTGCAAAAAGAACAGGGCGTTTTTGGCAATGTGTACAAAGGAGATTCCGATATTTTGGTGATAGAAGCCGACGAAAGCGACGGTTCTATCGTTAAATACCGCCCCCACTTGGGGCTGTGCCTCAACTTGCAGAAAGACCATAAAGAAATCAACATCCTGCAAGGCTATTTTAAGGAATTTATTTCCCATTGCAAAACCGCCATCATCAATGCCGAAGAAGAAAACCTGCGCCAAATCGCGCCGCAGGCCAAAACGTTCGGCCTGTCCTTGGGGGACGTACACCCCACCGAAATTAAGGTGGACGGTTTTGGGTCGGACTTTATTATCCAGGGCCAGCCGTTCCGTTTGCATGTGCCGGGCCTGCATAACGTGGCCAATGCCGTGGCGGCTGTATCCGCCGCGCTGCAGATGGGCGTAGATTTGGAAACCTGCGCCAAAGCCTTAAATAAATTTCAGGGTATTGCCCGCCGCTTTGCCAGCGTGGGCAGCTACGACAAAATTGAAGTGATTGACGATTTTGCCCATAACCCCCACAAATTGGGCGCCACCATTGCCGCCGCGCATTTGCGCGGCCAGCGGGTGTTGGCGTTTTACCAGCCGCATGCGTTTACGTCCATTAAACTGCTGGCTCCGGAATTTGTGGAAAGCTTTGCCAAGCATATCGGGCCGCAAGATCATTTGTGGCTGACGGAAGTGTATTACCCGGGCGGGACCATTCCGCAAGGGGTTTCCTGTCGGACCGTATATGAAGGCTTGAAAGCGCGCGGCGTGGGCGTGAGCTACGACGATTGCCGCGAACGCATCTTGGCCGAGATGGCCGGCGCCGCCAAACCGGGGGATATTCTGCTGGTATTGGGCGCGCGCGACCCGACCTTGACCGACTTCGCCCGCAAATTGCTGGCCTCCTTAAAGGAACGCCAGCCCGTATGTGGGTGTGCCAACTGCATGTTAGGCAACTGCTGCCTGCATTACAGCAAATAGCGTAATTTGAAGAAAGGAGTCCCCGGCCGTCGCCGGGGACTTTGCTCTGTCCGTACGGACTTGTATAAAAAAGGGTTTATTTAGTAAAATATACCTACCGGTAGGTAAATTATGAAAAAGAACGAAACGGAAAAAACCGATAAGACCGATAAATCCGAACGCGAAACCCGCATGCGCGACGCCATTAAAAATGCCGCATTTATGCTGATGGCGGAAAAAGGGTTGGAAAAAGTGTCCATGCGCGAAATCGCGGAGAAAGTGCACGTGACCAAGCCCGTGCTGTACTATTACTTTAAGAATAAGGAAGATTTGTGCTCCAGCATTATTGAAGACCATGAGCAAGCTTTTTGCAACCAGCTGGAAGCCGTACAGCAACGCGCCGAAGGGCCGCAGGCCGTATTGTATGAAGGCCTCAAATCGCACTTGGATTTTTTTACCAAAGATCCCATCCATTCCAAATTTGTCATTCAGATGATTTCGTATACCTTGGATATGGATCCGCAGAATATCCCGCACGAGAAACAAAACCGCTATATACACGGTTTGTTGGAACAATTGCTGCGCAACGAAGCGAAAGAAGGCAAAATCCCGGCCGCGGCGGTAAACGATATCGTGCGGTTGGTGTCCGGCTTGGCGACGGAAATTATGTTCAGCGCCTATCTGGACCAACACGTGTGCCCGAGCGAAGCCAAAGGCGGCCTGTATAACAAAGAAATGCTGGCCCGTTTGGTGAAAATCATTTTACTGGGAATTAAACAATACTATAAGGAAAACAAATAAACGTATGAAGAAATGGATAATACTCGCGCTGATGGCAGTGTATGCGCCCGTATGTTTGGGGGGGACTCCAAACCAATCGGCAAATAGCTTATTTGCCGAACGTGAAGAGGTGGAGGGTGAAAAGATCACCATCGCGGATGCAATCCGCATGGCTCTCTCGGACAGCTACCAAATCATTGACGCCCAAAAAACGAAGGAAATTTACGAAGAAAAACTGGCGGAAGCCAATTCGTATTTCTATCCTTCCCTTTCTGTGGACGGTTCCTATAACCGCGCCTTGAAAAAAGGAAAGATTATCATGGGCTCCAATAGCATTGAAATCGGACAGAACAACACCTATACGGCAGGGATTAACGGATCGTATGTGTTGTGGTCCGGCGGACAGATCCGCAATACGGCCCGTGCCGCCAAAGTGGGCGCCGAAACGGGCTATTATAACCTGCTCCATGTGCAGGACCTGGTTACCCAGCAAGTGGTGAAGTTTTGCTACGACATCATTTATGCCGCGGCACTCATCCGCGTGCAGGAGGAATACCTGGATATCGCCAAACAGCACTTGGCCGAAGCCCGCGCCAAATATAAACAAGGTTTGGCCAGCAACCTGGACGTGTTGACCCAAAAAGTGAAAGTGGAAAACATTGAGCCTTTGGTGCTGCAAGCCAAGAAAAATTTTGAACTGGGCAATTTGTATTTGAGACAAATCTTAAACCGCGACCCGGAAGATAATATCTATCTGACCTGGTCCGAAAAGGATTTGCACTTGCCGCCCACGCCCTCTTTGGACGAACTGTACCGCATTGCCATGGAAAGACGGCCCGAATTAATGCTGGCTAAACTGGAAGTGGACGCGGCGCACTACAACATCAACATCGCCAAAGCGGGCCATATGCCGGTGTTGGCGTTAAACGCCGATTATACCTATAACGGCGTGACGGATCACGGGTTTCCGCAGCATAAGCAAGATTATTACTGGTCTTCTTCTGCCGGCGTGAGCTTGAGCATTCCTTTGTTTGAAGGCGGAAAAATCAGCTCGCAGGTGGCCCAGAAAGAACTGGCTTACGAACAGGCGGTGGCTGCGTATCAAAACAAAATGAAAAATGTGCGTATCCAAGTGAAAGAAGCCTGGCTGAACCTGGACGAAGCCCGCTCCCGCATTGAAGCGACTAAAGGAGTGGTGGACCAAGCCCGCGAAAACTTGAACGCGCAGATGAAACGCTACCGCGCGGGTTTGACGAGCCAGTTGGAAGTAAACGACGCCATTTCCAACGTGAACGATTCCGACTTGCAGTTTGTGCAGGCCGTGTACGACGGAGCGATTGCGCTGTCCGACTTGAAATTCGCCGTAGGGGCGGAGGTAGATTTGTATGAAAAGAAGAACTAAAAAAAGAATTGCCTGGGGGGTTGTTGTCCTGGCTTTTGTGATTGCGTTGGCAGTCATTTTCAAACCGAAGCCGGCCGGTCCGTTAGACGGCGTGGCGCGCGACGTGTTCCTGGTGAGACAGGAAACCGTCCAAAAACGTGACCTCAAACATGAACTGTTGATGTCCGGCAGCATTAAAGCGCAGGAAGAAGCGACGCTTTTCCCGCGTGTGGAAGGCAAACTGCTTAAAAACTTGTTGCGCGAAGGGGACAGCGTAAAGAAAAATCAGACCGTGTCCTTGATTGAACGCGACGAAGTGGGTGCCGTGTATGAACCCGTGGTGGTGCCGTCTACGATTACCGGCTTAATCGGCCGCGTGTATTTGGATCCGGGTGCCAACGTGACGATTTCCACCCCCATTGCCCTGGTGGTAAACCAGGAAAAAGTGCGCATTGCGGTGGATATTCCGGAACGCTACATCGGCGAAATTTATAAAGGTCAACCCGCTACCTTGCGTGTAGATGCTTTGCCCGGCAAAGAATTTGAAGCCAAACTGAGCATCATCAGCCCGGTGGTGGACTCCATGAGCCGTGCCGTAGCCGTGGAATTTTATGCCGATAACCCGAAAGGTTTGCTTAAATCCGGTATGTTTGCCAAAGTAGACATCACGCTGGCGGAGAAAAAAGACGCCATCTCTATTTCCAAACAGAGCGTCTATACCGATGAAGCTACCGGCGAAACGTATGTGTTTATCCCGTCCACGGACGGAAAAACCGCCGTTCGCAAAAACGTCAAAACGGGATTTATCAACAGCAATTTCTTGGAAATTACCGAAGGCCTTTCCAACGGGGACGTAATCCTGGGTTTTGTGTATGGGCTTAAAGACGGAAGCAAAATCGTACTGGAAAAATAAGTATGGAAGAAAATAACACCAATTTATCCCAGTCTAAGCAACTGGAAAAGGAGAAGATGAAACGCGGCGGTTTTACGGCCGTGTTTATCCGCCGCCCGGTAGCCACCATCATGTTGTGTTTGGCTATCGTGGTGTTGGGGTTAATGTCTTACTCCTCCATGGGCGTAGGCATGTTCCCTAACATTGACGTGCCCTACGTGCTCGTGCAGACCACGCTGGCCGGCGCGAGCCCCGAAGAGGTGGAAACCTCTATTACCAAGGTGATTGAAGAATCCGTCAACCAGGTGGAAGGGATTGACGAAATTAAATCCCAGAGCATGGAAGGCGCTTCCTTGGTAAGTATCAAATTCGTAATGGATAAAGACGGCGACGTGGCCGCGCAGGAAGTGCGCGACAAAGTGGAGCTGATTAAAAACGATTTGCCCGACGGGACTGAAGCCCCCGTGGTGCAGAAAATTGATATGGACTCCATTGCCGTTTTGAACGTTATCGTGTCTGGCGACCGCGATATCGTGGAATTGACCGAAATCGCCAAAAAGAAAGTAAAAGAAAACATTGAAAACATTCGCGGCGTGGGCGCCGTAACCATTGTGGGCGGACGCGAACGCGAAATTCATATTACGGTCAACCCGCTTAAATTGTTCTCGCTGAATTTGCCGATTGGGGACGTGTCCAGCGCATTGGCGGACCAGAACGTAGAAATCCCCGGCGGCCGCGTGGAACAGCAGCACCAGGAATATACGCTGCGTATTTTGGGGCGTATTCCTACGGTGTCGGCGTTTAACGATGTGTTTATTGCTAACCGCAACGGCACTTCCATTAAAATTTCCGATATCGGTTATGCCGAAGACTCCGGCGAATACGAACGCGAATCCACTTATTTGAACGGTCGCCGTTCCGTTACGCTGGAAGTAACCAAGCAGTCCGGTACCAACACCCTGGCCGTAGTGCAGGGCGTGAAAGACAAGCTGGAAAAAATCAAACCCACCTTGCCGCAGGATATTTCCATTTCGTTAATGATGGACCAGTCCGGCAACATTAAAGCTTCTGTAAACAGTGTGTTGGAACACTTGGTGCTGGGCGGCTTCCTGGCGGGTATAATGGTGTTGTTGTTCATGGGGTCTTTGCGCTCCACCTTTATTGCCTTCTTGGCTATGCCCATCTCCATTATAGGTTCGTTCATATTTATGAAGATGAGCGGATTTACCGTAGACACCATGACCCTGCTGGGGTTGACGGTGGCGGTCGGTATCGTAATCGACGACGCTATCGTAATGTTGGAAAACATTTTCCGACACATGGAAAAGTACGGCAAGAGCCCCAAGGTGGCGGCTGTTGACGGGTCGCGCGAAATTACGTCTACCGTAATCGCTACGACGCTGTCCATTCTGGTCATCTTCCTGCCGCTTGCGTATATGGGCGGTATCGTGGGCCGTATCGTAAACAGCTACGGTATGACGGTAGTATTCGCTATTGCCTTGTCCGGTATTGTGGCGTTGACGCTGACTCCTATGCTCTGCGCCAAAATGCTTAAACAGGGCGAACAGAAAACCAAACTGGACCACACGGTAGACGCCATTAACCAAAAATTGGTGGATTGGTATATTCCGTTGTTGGACTGGTCCATTCACCACCGCAAAACGATGGTGGGGCTGGCTTTCTTGTGTATGGCGTTGTTGGTGCCGATGTTGGCGCGTGTGGGCGGGGAATTTATCCCGACTGACGACAGCGGAAAAGTGCAGGTGTCTGTGGAAGCGCCTGTGGGTACCAGCTATACCGATACGTTGGATATTTTGAAACAAATTGAAAAAGACGTGCGCCGCTTGCCGCACGTGAAAGATACCCTGGTGGCGGCCGGTGTGGGGGCGAACAGCTTTGAGTCCTCCAACCCGTCCAACAAAGGGTATGTGCGTATTGAGTTTGAAGACCGCGAACAGCGCGAAGGCGTTACCACCCAGCAGTATTTGGACGCCGTGCGCGGACTCATGCAAAAATACACCGGGCTTAAGACCAACTCGTATGTAGTAAGTGATACGCCGTCTTCCGGTTCGTATGACATGCAGTTCGTAATTTCCGGTCCGGATATTAATAAGCTGAGCGAATATGGCGATGCCATGATTGAACAGCTTTCCAAAGACCCGCGGTTTATTGACTTGGACTTGTCATTGGACTTGTCCAAACCGGAATACCGCGTACTGATCAACCGCGAAAAAGCCCAGAACATGGGTGTTAAAATTTCGTCCATCGCTTCCGCTTTGCGCACCATGGTAGGCGGTGAAGACGATATCACCAAGTTCAAAGACGGTGATGAACTTTATGACGTCCGCGTGCGTGTGGGCGAAGAATACCGCGACACCAAAGAAGCCATTTCCGCTTTGATGGTGCCCGGCAAAATTAACGGGGAAGACAAAATCCTGCGCTTGGACAGCGTGGCCGCCATTGAAGAAGGTACCGGTCCCAGCCAGATTGACCGTTATAACCGCCAGCGCCAAGTGACGGTGCAGGGCAACTTGAACGGGTTGGATACGCGTTCTGCGTTAGCCATTATGAACAATGTGTTTAAGCAGTTGGACGCCGGTGCCGAATATACCGGCGGGGTGACGGGTATGAGTGAAGAAATGAACAAAATGTTCATGTCTTTTATCATCGCGTTCATCTTGGCGTTCTTCTTCAAATACATGATTTTGGCCGCGCAGTTTGAAAGCTATACCCACCCGGTGGCGATTATTGTTTCGCTGCCGCTGACGCTGCCGTTTGCGGTGCTGTCGTTGTTCTTGACGGGGCAGTCGCTAAACTTGTACAGCTTGCTGGGTATTTTCATGTTGATTGGTGTAGTGAGTAAAAACGCTATTTTGCAGACGGACTATACCAACCAGCTGCGTGCCCGCGGTTACGGCCGCACGGACGCTATCCTGCAGGCTAACCGCGTACGCTTGCGCCCGATCTTGATGACCACGCTGACCTTGATTATGGGTGTGGCGCCGATGATCTTCTCCAACGGTGCGGGTGCCGAACAGCGCCGCAGTTTGGCGATTGTAATCGTGGGCGGGCAGGCCTTGTCGCTGCTCGTTACGCTGCTCATGACGCCTGTCACCTATATTTTGATGGACGAATTGGGCGATTGGTTTAATTACAAATTTAAGGGGATCCCTTATCCGGAAGATAAGAGCAATGACGTTATCTTGCCCGAAGTGCCGGAAGAAGATTAATCCTTAAAGGAAAAACAGCAAACGCCGGGGCGATAAGTCCCGGCGTTTTTATTTGCAGTATTGAGGAAAGTGGGAAAATAAAAAACCGCGCAAAAGCGCGGTGAAAGAAAATATAAAAAGAAAAAGGTGCGGGCGGGAATCGAACCCACGAATATCAGTTTTGCAGACTGACGCCTTACCACTTGGCCACCGCACCGTATACGTCTGAATTATTGTGACCAAATTATTATAGCAAAAAAGCGCGGTTTTACGCAAAAAGTAAAAAAATACAATTTAGGCCTTGAAATTTTACAACTGCTACCTATACTACCAGTATGGGAGTGCCACCATCACCCGTTTTAGGGTACGCCTCTTGTAGGGGACTCGGCCTCCCACTTTTTTTGGTTTTCCGGCCGCTTGTTTAGGCGGCCGGTTTTTTGTTGTGGCAAGGTTGTGCACAGCAGTCGGTTTTTTGCTATAATAATTAAAAGGCTCCCGTACGGGGGCCGTTTTTCGCGGTGGGAACCCGCATGTACGAAGCGGAAAGACTTCCGTCTTTCTCTGTTTTTTTGTATAATAAAGTATATTGCCTGGCGCGGGCGTAGTTCAATGGTAGAACACTAGCCTTCCAAGCTTGATACGTGGGTTCGATTCCCATCGCCCGCTCGGTAGATTTAGTGCGCGAAAGCGTCAAAACAAATGCTGGGGTAGCTCAGTAGGTAGAGCATCTCCATGGTAAGGAGAAGGTCGTGGGTTCGATTCCCACTCCCAGCTTATGAATTTGAAAAGAGGCAGCCGGCATTCCGGTTGGATACGGCAGCTAATGCTGGGGTAGCTCAGTAGGTAGAGCATCTCCATGGTAAGGAGAAGGTCGTGGGTTCGATTCCCACTCCCAGCTTGTTTTGAAACAACTAAACAATAGCAGTACCAGACTAAAAACAGGAGAACTAAACAATGGCAAAGGAAAAATTTTCCCGCAGCAAACCGCACGTGAACGTGGGTACGATTGGACACGTGGACCACGGTAAGA
>CALUXC010000005.1 GCA_944324635.1 Candidatus Avelusimicrobium intestinipullorum | reverse complement strand
CACCACAGGTTTATTGTGGGGATTCTTAATTCGCTGGGCTTTCAAGGACTCTATCGCCCCAGGCCACAATTCTTTTATATTTTCTGGTTCAATACCACCTTTTATTCGATCTATCATATTTGTCGAATCTCCTCAGTTCAAATCCAAGATTTTTCAATCTGGGAACTCTTTCGGGTTCAACAAATGTATAAGTGTATACCTTTTTTAATCCCTCTTAATAAAAGTTATGGGCTTTTTGTGTGGCCTTATAAACTGCCATTAGAACTTATAAATCCCGTTATAATTTCTTATCCTCCCTTGCTACTTAATGTATAAGTGTATACCATTTACAATTCCTATTTGAGGTACGTAACTTTCCACCTATATATCCGGGGCCTTTTAGGCAAAAGTCTTCTTTCCCGTTCTATATAATGGGTAAGTGTAAACCATTTTCAACTTTTGCTTAGAAATATTGCATTAGGTAAACAGCCTAGGAGTGCTACCGACGCTTTGCACAGGATTGCATAAGCCTTCTTATTTCCAGCATCTTATTATGGGAAATATAATTTATAGATGATAGGGCCAAAAGGCCTATTTGTCAGTGGGGCAATGGTTCTATTTTAATCCGTTCTTTTTTGCTACTTTGCCGTCTAATTTTATATGCTAAATGTAAATAGAAATGTTAAACAATACTTTACAGGGGCAGGTATGATTACAGGAGCCGTGAAAAATAAATTGGATAGACTTTGGGATGCTATGTGGAGCAACCAAATGACTAACCCATGGATAGATATTCAGCAGATTACCTATCTTATTTTTATTAAGAGTTTGGACGATAACCAAATTAAGCAGGAGCGTGTTGTAAACGACCAACTTGCCCACGGCATTAAAGCCACACTTAAAGATCCTATTTTTAAATCAGGCACCTATACGGATAAAGACAATAAAATTTCTGTACCCTATCAAGATTTGCGTTGGTCTATTTTCAAACATTTTGAACCTAAACGAATGTTTGAGAACCTTAAAAATAATGTCTTTCCTTTCATTAAACAGTTAAAGTCAAACAAAGCCACCGCCTTTGCCAATTTTATGGAGAAGGCAGAATTTGCAGTTACCACGCCGTATATTTTAAGCAAAATGGTAGATTCTTTAAGTGATGAAAGCCTCGGCCTTAGTGATAAGGACTTAATGGGAGATTGCTATGAATACCTCCTTTCCAAAATGGCTACAAGCGGAGATAATGGACAATTTAGAACGCCCAGGCACATTACCCAAATGATGGTGGATTTAGTACAGCCTACCCTTAAAGATACTATTGTAGACCCCGCTATGGGTACGGCGGGCTTTTTAACTGCCGCGGCCAGATACGTGCAAACCCATTACGCAAAGGACTTGCTAAATAAAGCCAATAATGCTCATTTTCACAATAACATGTTTACGGGTTTTGATACCGATACGGATATGCTCCGCATTGGCTGTATGAACATGACCTTGCACAATGTAGATAATCCTACCATTAAATACAATAACTCCCTGTCTCAAGATTATGACGAAAAGGCCCAATACTCGCTGATTCTGGCCAACCCGCCCTTTTCCGGCAGTTTGGAGCCGTCCACCGTGTCCAAAAGTTTAACGGCCATTAGCGGCGGCACCAAAGCCACGGAACTATTGTTTTTGGCGCTGTTTTTGCGCCTGCTTAAGGTGGGCGGGCGGTGCGCTTCCGTTGTGCCGGTGGGTGTGCTTAATAACACGAACGAAAAAGCATACACCACCTTGCGCAAGGAATTAGTGGATAACCAAAAATTGGAAGCCGTCATTTTTATGCCGCAAGGCGTATTTGAGCCTTATTCAGGTGTACAAACAGGTATTTTAATTTTTACCAAAACCAATTCGGGCGGGACGGATAAAGTATGGCTTTACAATATGGAAAATGACGGCTTTACCCTTAACAAAAAACGGGATGAAATAAAAGAGAACGACATCCCCGACATTGTGGCCCGCTTCCATAACTTAAAAGGAGAAGCCACCCGTACCCGCAAAGATAAATCCTTCCTGGTAAGCCGGGATGAAATTGCCCAAAACGGCTATGTGCTCAGTTTTAATAAATACCACGAGCGGGAGATTATTCAGCAGGAGTACCGCCCCGTTAAAGATATTTTGAACTCCATTACGTCCCTGGAAAAGCAATTTAACGAAGTAATGAAAAAAATCGGCTATGAATTTAAGTGATAAATTTTCAATTTTTTCAGGCTATGCCTTTAAGGAATTTAATACCAGTCAACATGGTGTGCCAATAATAAAGATTGGAAATATCACCGCTGATGGCAGGTTAAATGTAGATGATGTCCAATATTCTACACAAAAGCCGAATGAAAAATTTTATGCTCAAAAGGGAGATTTCCTTATTGCTCTTTCAGGAGCAACCACAGGGAAATCTACTATATATTCATTGGCGGACAAACAATATTTAGTCAACCAGCGTGTAGGAATTATTAGGCCAATTAATAAAAATCCTCGCACAGAACTTTTTTTTAAATATTATTTACAATATATATCTCGCCTTATCTTGCATCGGGCTCATGGGAGTGCTCAGCCCAATATAAGCCCCAAAGATTTGGCAAAGTTTACAATCCCTAGTGTTGATGAAAACGAACAAGCTCACATAGGAGAATTGCTCAGCAGTATAGAAGAAGGTATTCGTGTCAAGGAAACGCAACTAAAAGCGTTGGACGAACTTATTCAATCCCGCTTTACGGAGATGTTTGGGAAAAGATTCTTGTCAGAACGAATTCCTTTGAAAAATATAGCAACTTTTACTATAGGCCTTACTTACAAACCTGTAAATGTTTCTAAGGACGGAATTATAGTCTTACGTTCAGGAAATATTCAAAATAATAGAATAGAACTCGAAGATGATATTGTGCGAGTCTCTAATATCAAAATTCCCGATGATAAATTCATAAAAGAAAACGATATTTTAATGTGCGCACGAAATGGTTCCGCCAAATTGGTCGGAAAATCTTGCTTAATATCAAATCTTAAGGAGCCAATGACCTTTGGGGCTTTTATGACGGTAGTCAGAAGCAGATATCCATATTTCCTGCAAAGTTTTTTTACTTCTTCGTTTTTTAAGGCCCAACTGGTTAATACAGCAACGGCATCTGTAAAACAAATTACCTCTACAATGTTAGGGGATTATCTTGTAATACAAACAAGTGATACAGATGAAACCCAATTTGCCCAATTTGTTCAGCAAGTAGAAAAAGCAAAAGAAATTGTTAAAATACAAATTAAGGACTTGCAAGAACTGCTAGCCCTTAAGATGGACGAATATTTTAAATGAAGAATTTTGACTTTTTACAGCAACTCCCAGACTTCAAGACGCTCCACTCTTTGTGTGCAGGGGCGGAGGAGTATGTTGTTTCCCAACCCACCATTAGTGCCATTTTTGCCCGTAAAGCGTTGGAAAATCTTGTAAAGTCCTTCTATACTGCCAAATACGGCAGCTATCCTGCCGATAGCAACTTGTTTTCTCTTATTGAAGATGCACAGTTTAAGTCCTACTTTAGTGACCCTCTTATTTCGTGCGTGCATTTTGTGCGCAAAGTGGGTAACGACGGTGCCCATAAAGAAGAAGTCCAGCCCAAATTGGCGCGCGGATGCTTAAAAGCCTTGCACGAAACCGTCAAACAGGTGCTTTATTTAATGGGGGCGTGTAAGGATGTGCCTGATTATGACCCTTCTATTTACAACGCTAAACCCCAAGCCGAAAAAACCGTCGTGTTACCTAAAGACGAGCCCGCGCCGGACGCGCATACCCTAACCAAATACAAAAACAATATTGTACGGGGTATTGAACAAAAATCTTCCATAGATTTTACCGAATACGAAACTCGCAAACTCTACATTGACGAGGCCCTAAAAGAAGCCGGTTGGCAGATTTCGCCCACGGAAGGCGCCACTACGGCGGGGCTTGCGTGCATTGAAGTAAAACTGCAGGGGATGCCCAATAAAGAAGGGTATGGCTTTGCCGATTATGTGCTGTTTGATAATGACGGCGTGCCTTTGGCAGTAGTGGAAGCCAAAAAAACGGCTGTAGATGAGGTCGTCGGTTCCCAACAAGCCCGGTTATATGCTGATTGTATAGAGCAAATGTGGGGCAGAAGACCTGTGATTTTTTACACAAACGGCTATTCTACCCACGTGGTGGACTGTGCGGGTTATCCTGCCCGCAAGGTATATGGGTTTTATAGCAAAGAAGAACTGCAATCCCTGCTACATAGACGGAATTTGTCGGACATTACCGATACGCGTGTAGATAAAAATATTTCAGACAGGCCTTTTATCCAACAAGCCACCACGGCCGTGTGTGAAACATTTAACCGCAAGGCCCGTAAAGCCCTGCTGGTGATGGCTACAGGCACCGGCAAGACTAGATGCGCCATTTCTATTGTGGATGTATTACAGCGGGCGAACTGGGCCAATAAAGTGCTGTTTTTGGCAGACCGTACGGCCCTTGTTAAACAGGCCGCCAATGCTTTTACCAAATACTTGCCGGACAGCACCCTTTGTATTCTGTCCGAAGAAAAAGAAGACGATAGGGATTATAACGCTAAAATCACCCTCTCTACCTATCAAACAATGCTTAATATCATTGATAGAGAAGATAAAAAATATGGCATTGCAAACTTTGATTTGATCATTTTGGATGAGGCGCACCGATCTATTTACAACAAGTATAAAGCCATTTTCCACTATTTTGATTCTTTGCTTTTGGGTTTAACGGCGACCCCGCGGGAACAGATTGAAAAATCCACCTATGAAGTGTTTGATTTGCCCAAAGGTGAACCTACTTTTGCGTATGACTATAAAACAGCCGTAAAAGAAGGATTTTTGGTAGATTTCCACGCCTTTGAACGCACCACCAATATCTTAAAGAACGGGCTTAAATACAAAGACCTGTCAGACGAAGAAAAAGCCCAATACGAAACTTTATTTACCGAAGAGTGCTCCTTTCCAAAGGAAATAGACGCCAAACTTTTTCAAAAAACCATTTTAAACCAAGACACCATAGACCGCGTCTTGCAAACCCTAATGAATGAAGGGTTAAAAACACAGGGCGGTGATAAACTGGGGAAAACAATTATTTTTGCCTATAATCACCGGCATGCGGAAGAAATTGTTAAACGTTTCCATATTCTGTACCCCGAAAAAGGAAACGATTACTGCAAACTGATAGATAACTATATCAACTATGCCCAAACTTTGATTGACGAATTTACCAATCCGGAAAGTGATTTAACAATTGCGGTGTCTGTAGATATGTTAGACACCGGTATAGACGTGCCTGAAGTGCTAAATTTGGTATTTTTTAAGCGGGTATTCTCTCAAATTAAGTTTTGGCAGATGATAGGGCGCGGAACGCGCACTTGTAAAGATTTGGATGTGTTCTCTCCTTCCCGTGAATACTTTGAAAAGAATGCCGAACCTGTTTTAATGCGCCACGATGATAAGCAGGGGTTCTATATTTTTGATTTTTGTGATGTGTTTGACTTTTTCCGTATGAACCCGGATGGAAAACAACCTAAAACCGCATTAACACTAAGCCAAAAACTATTTGAATTAAAGTTGGACTTGGTATGCGAATTGCAGAAACATCAACATCAAGAAAACGAAGAGCGTAGAGCGTTTTACGCCATGTATAAGGCAGAGCTGATTGACAAAATTAAACACCTGAACAAAAACCTAATCAATGTAAAACTTGCTCTTAAATACGTGGATAAATATTCCATTGAAAGCAGTTGGGAATACATCAGCCCATTAGAAGCGAAGGAAATTAAGAAGCAGATTACGCCTTTGATTGATCCGGACGACCCCGATGAGAGCGCAAAACTCTTTGATTTGTGGGTATTTAATATGGAACTTTCCCAATTAGCAGAGGATAAAGATTATTCTAAGGCCGTCCAAAAGGTAACATCTATTTGTTCGGATTTGCTGGAACGGCTGACCGTGCCTGCCATTGCGGCTAAAAAAGATTTCCTGGAAAGCGTGTTGCAAACCGGTTTTTGGGAAGGGGTAACGCTAACTAAGTTAGAGCAACTACGCACAGAAGTACGCACCTTATTGCAGTTTTTAGATAAGCAGAAGAGGGAAGTGATTACATCTAATTTCTCGGATTTTGTTGTGCCTAAAAAAGGAGGGCAATCCCCGACGCCACAATTTAAAGATTATAGACGGTGTGTGGAAGACTATTTGACAGACAATGTGGATAAAGGTGCCATTGCTAAGATTCATAATTTAGAGCAATTAACCCAACAAGATATTGAAGAACTGCAAACTATTTTATGGCAAAAACTGGGCACGAAAGAAGATTATGACAAGATTGCCCATGGGTTAGATTTGGGGGCTTTTGTTCGGCAAATTGTAGGCCTTGATAAAGAAGTGGTGAGTAAATTGTTCAATGACTATATGAACCAGTACAACTTTAACTCCGCACAAGAGGAGTTTTTGCATCTAATTGTTAATTTTGTATTAGAAAATGGTGATATTGAGCCCCAAGACCTGCAGGAAGAACCCTTTACCTATCAAGATTATACGTCTATTTTTACGAATACAGAGCCGCTGTACAACTTTGTAAACCGCTTCCATTCTAGTATTCACATCTAAATTGGCTAAAACAGACCGCAGGGCTTATAAATATACCTGTTGCTTATAAACTCAAAGCTGTAAAAATTTTTCTAAAAATTTTTGCCACCGGCTTTTATTTCTACAATTCAAGTTTTTATTTTTGTGATGTTATCATCTGCTTGGGGCGGATTCTGCCAGCCTTTCTTGTTTTTGGCAAGCGGGGAATGGCCACTTATAACGGCTAGATATGGCTCTTTTTCGCCATTTCCATATAATAATCTGTCTCGCGCCCGAGAATGGGTTGGCAAACTTTCAAAAATATTACTATTGTCCTGTTCTATGTTGGAAGGAGTCTCTCCTGTTGCATGACTAGGCGAATTATATATCCTAAATGAAATTTTGAAGGTAAAAGATGGCACTCCGTGCCTTTTCTACATAAAACCAAAGTGCCAGAAGGCCAAATTGAATTCGTAGGCGAGGCGGTAAAGATAGATAAAAGTCTCCTGACTTGATTTCGATATTCGGACATTAAATGTGTTAATGTATACTTCTTCGTTTTTATCCTTGGAGTTCAGTTGCAAGGCTATGGCCGATATTCTTGTCATCTGTCACATTTTTAAAAGAATAGAATCTGATTGAAGGCCTCGAACTAAACGCGTTGATAGAGGCGAGAACCCAAACACAGCGAGCTGTCTATTGATAGGTTTAATATCCGGGGCATGCTACAATGAGTATGAAATGTAGTCAATATGTTTTCTATTCGTCTTCAAATTTTGTATTTTTTTGCTTTTTTTCTTTGTTTTTGTCTCTAAATTAACTAACCAATTTTTTTCTATTTTGCTTCAATTTTCTGTTTTCATGTATAAATTTTATTTTTTTCATTTTTCAAAACTTGCGTTTTATTGTGTTTTTTGCTTTAATATATAAGCGCTATAAAAGTAGGTTGGCCAATAAAAAACGCTATTCAAAACTTGGTCACCTTATGTTATAAAATTTATTTTTTGTATTTATAATAAGATATATAAAAAAATAAAGATAGCAGAAAACAGGCGCTGGTGCTAGAAAAAAAGTTGCAGATTGGAAAAAAATTTTATACAATGGGCATATGACTGACACAGAAAAAATTGGTTATCGCGAAAGTCTAGAAGGGCTTCCCCAAGAATTGCTGGATACACTGTCCATAGCAAAAATCAATCCACTGGACAAGGCTCTATTGGATATTATCAAAAGTTTTGGTGGCATAGCAACATTGGATGAAATCGCAATCAGACACTACCGCCAAACCAACACGATTACGAAACGGTCTATATTAAACAACCGCTTACTTGCTTTGGTAAAAAAGCAATATTTACTTAAGAAAGCGGGACAGAAAGGAGTGTATATACTCAAAGAGAGAGAAAAAGAAAAAGAGATAGAAAAAGATGATGTCCCTTTTAATTAATGAAGGGCACAACTATTGGCGTAGTTGTACCCCTTATTAATACAAAAGCTACTTGCAAAAGTGGCTTTTAGGTGGGCCAAGATCTACAAATAGCTCTATTCCTTACAGTTATTATAGCAGATTTTGGCCTGCCCGACAACCCCCCAAAAAGAGGGGAAAGGCAGGTATTTATGGCACAAACAAAAGAAAAAATAATTCAAGAAATAGATTCTCACATTCAAAAAGAACATTCCGGATATAGAAACTGGTATGTCGGAATAGCCAAAGATCCACGCGATAGACTATTCAATGACCATAATGTGTCAGAACATAGCGGTTGGTGGATTTATTGTGAGGCCTATTCCGATACCATTGCCAGGGAAGTAGAATCTTTCTTCTTGGATTATAAAGGGACTCAAGGTGGGCCCGGCGGGGGAGATGAAAACTCTCGCTTTGTATATGCCTATCGGATCACGTCCGCAACGAAAGAATAATATCCAACCCCGGGTTTAAGCCCGGGGTATTTTATATTATCTACGCTGGAATGTTTAGCGGATTAAAGGTCTATGCTTCATTTTTTCTTTTGGTTCCTTGCGAGATAACCGTCAATTTTAGAATGATATAGGTTAAATAAGGATTGCTTGTCACCCTTCCCGCGTAGTAATCCGCCTTCCGTCGGAAAATGGTTGGCAAATTGCCAAAATAAGGCCCAGAAAAGGCCTGGTTGTATAGCTAAGAATATTGCCAAAATCTTGCCAATAAAACTACAAAAACCTGCAAAAAATAGCAAAAAACTCATTTGGAGCCTTTAGGCTACCCAGTCTTAAAATAGGGAGAAAATAAAAAATCCTCGTCGGGGGACGAGGATTTAAATGGTGCCCAGTACAGGGATTGAACCTGTGACCTTTCCCATGTCAAGGGAACGCGCTACCGCTGCGCCAACTGGGCTTAAATCGGATTAAGTACTTATTTATTATAGCAAATAAGCGGGACGGAAACAAAATGCTTTGCCCGCTGGCGCGTAAGACTTAGGGCCCAGAGGGAAGTGGGTCCAATGTCCCTGGTAAAAAAAGGCAGGATTAGCTAGCATAATAAATAAGCCAACAGCCGTATGTCGGCCATGGCAGGCCATACTGCGCGGCGGTGGGAAAACTTGCTTTAGTGGAGCTCCTTATGAAAAAAATGATTCGTCCCGCTTATCTGTTGACGGTAAAAACCGTACTCCTGCTGCTGGCATGCTGTGCGTTTAGCGGCAATTTGCTAGCACAGCCTCTTGCCAAGGGGGCGCTTCCTGCCGCCAGAAAGGCACTTACTGCCGGGCAGATTTCTTCCTCTCAGATTACACGTATTTTAACCCAGCGCGTTCAGCGCACCAGGGTGGACGTAACCCGCTTGTTGCCCAAACATAAAGAAGTTTTGTTTGATGAGGAACTCCCCGCGAGCCGCATTTTGCGTTGGCCTTCTAAAAATTTGGGATTTACGCTCTACCCCAACGTGGCCTTTTGGGATAAATTATCCGCCGAAGACAAACGCAGTTATTTTTTAGCCGCCAACAACCGCGCCATTCAGCGCCTTATGCGGGAGCGCACCCAGGCGATGGAACAGCTCAAAAGTTTGTTGCCGCGGATGTGGAATGAAAAAATAACGTTTGATAATCAACCCGCCGAAAAACAACTGGTGGCCTCTATCCCGGCACAGGCCAAATATATTTTGTTGGGAGAAGAACATAACCAACAGCCCGTGCAAGTTTTTGTTTCCCGCGTTCTTCGCGAATATCGGGCCGCGTATCCGGACCGCAAGATTATACTGCTGACGGAATTCCTTCCGGCCGGCATCAAGAAAAAGAATTCGTTTTTGCAGGATATGAAGGAGTTTGCTCCCGCCTATGCCCAGGTTTTCTCCACGGCATTGGGATCCGGCATGCAGGTGCACGGATTGGAGCCCCGCTGTATGTATTATGACGACGGCCAAGCCGAAGTGCCCCAAGCCAACCAAACCAAAGAAACTTTTGATTTGGCTATTTTGCCCGAGGCTATTCGCTTGCGTAATAAATTTTGGCTGGAACAAATAAAATACTTCCGCCAACAAAACCCGGACGCGGTGTTTATTATTTATGCGGGAGCGGAGCATTTGTCTTATTCCGCGCCGTTTTCCGTTGGGGCGCAGCTGCCGCAGCAAGAAACCTTCAGCGCACATGTGTTCAAAGCGGTAAATAAACTGGACAAAGAGTGCGATTTTGTGGATTTGCTGGGGGACGAAGCATATCCTTTTTATACCGTCAAAACGCTTTCTTGGGAAGATGCAAAGCTTCGCCGTGCGGCGGGGTTTGATATGCGTTTTTCCGTTTCTAAGAAAGACTATTCCCTATCTAAAAAACGCAAAAAATAAATGACGCTATGATTGGTTGCCTTGCGGGTTACTTAAAACTCCAGGCATTTCCCATGGTGTTTTCTATATATTCCAACAAGCCTTTGTGCAGCAGGATCCGCTTGTTGGTGCGGATACGGTGGATTTGGCCCGGGTTTTCTTTGGACGGAATTTCCAACACCACCGTGGTGGTGCCGCGGGTCATATCCAGGTAGGTTTTGAGTTTTTGCAAAGCATTTTTGGGGTAATCGGCCGGAATGCGGATAGTGAATTCTTTTGCAATGTTGGAAATCAAATCCGTTACGCTGCTTACGTCTTGCAGGTTCAGCTCAATGCGGGCGCTTTCGTCATCCACACGAATATCTCCCAAAAAATTCAAAATGGCGTTTGGCGCCAGCTTGTGTGACATGTTGGCATACGCCCGCGCAAACGCATTGACCATGATGGAGCCGGTGCAGTCTTCTATCACCATTTGGGCCCATTCTTCTTTGCGTTTGTTCTGGCGTTTTTTGAACAGGGTAATAATACCCAGCACATTTAACCGCCCGCTGGCGCGGCCTTCCAAAATATCAATAATGGGGGTGCAATGCAGCTGAGCCAGGTGGCTTTGATATTTGGACATGGGGTGCCCGCTGAAGTACAGCCCAAGCACTTCTTTTTCGTAACCCAGCAGTTCGTTTTGCGTCAGCGGTTTGGCGGCCACGGGCGCTTTTTGTTTGAAGCTTAGCACAGAGGAAAAATCGTCCCCGAACAAATTACCGGTGCTTTTCTCTTTTTCTTTAGCCACCATATGCGCCATATCCACGGCGTTATCAATGTTGGCCAAAATATGGGCACGGGTGATTTTGGGGTCCTGATCCGGAGCGGTGGAATCCAGCGCCCCGGCCTTGGTCAAACTTTCAATAGTCTTTTTGTTGGCTTGGAACAAATCAATGCGGCTGCACAAATCTTCCAGCGAGGTGTACGGCCCGTTTTTTTCGCGTTCCTGGACAATAGATAAACAACCTTCTGCCCCGGCGTTTTTAATGGCTTCCAGCGCGTAGCGGATATATTCTTTGTCGCCGATAGTTTCTACCGAAAATTCCGGTTGGGATTTGTTTACGTCCGGCGGCAAAATTTCAAACCCCAGGCTGCGGGCTTCTTCCAGATAGGTGACGATTTTGTTTTCTTTATCGTCCGCTCCGATGGCATTGTGGCCGATTTCGTTGGTAAGCGCGGCGCACATAAATTCAATCGGATAGTTGGCCTTCAGGTAGGCCGTTTGGTACGATACTAACCCGTAAGCAAAAGAGTGAGATTTATTGAAGCCGTATCCGGCGAAGGCCTTCATCTGTTCGTAAATATGGGAGGCCGTTTTTTCGGAGATGTGGTGGTCTTTGCAGCCTTCTACGAACTTTTTGCCGAATTTTTCCATTACGTCCAGCTTCTTTTTACCCATGGCTTTGCGCAGCGTATCTGCCTCGCCGGGGGTAAAACCGCCCAAACGTTTGGAAATTTCCATGATCTGTTCCTGGTACACCATACAGCCGTAAGTGTCTTTCAAAACTTCTTCCAAAAGGGGCGTTTCGTAAACGATTTTTTCCTGTCCGTTTTTGCGGCGCACGAACATATCCATCATGCCCGATTCCATCGGGCCGGGGCGGTACAAGGCCACCAAGGCGGATACGTCGCTAAATTGCGTAGGCTGCAGTTTTTTAATCAGGTCGCGCATGCCGCCGCTTTCCAGCTGGAAAATGCCCAGCGTTTTGCAGGCGCAGAGCAGGTCGTAGGTTTTTTTGTCGTCCAGCGGGATTTTATTAATATCAAAATCGGGGTTGTGGCGGGCGCGAATCATTTTTTCCGCGTTATCAATAACCGTCAGCGTGCGCAAGCCCAAAAAGTCCATTTTCAAAAGCCCCAGGTTGGAGCAGGGCTCCCCTTCAAACTGGGTGGTGATGGCGTCCCGCGCGCCGCGCGCCAGCGGAACATATTCGGAAACCGAGTCTTTGGTAATCAGCACTCCCGCCGCGTGGATACCCGTGTGGCGCTTTAAGCCTTCAATTTTGCGGGCCATTTCAAACAAGCGTTTGCTTTGGGGGTTTCTTTCTACTTCGTTTTTAAGTTCGTTAATTTCCAACGCTTTTTCCAAAGTCATTTTGGGGTCGTTGGGAATCATTTTGGCAATACGGTTCGCTTCCGCTACGGGAATTTCCATGGCGCGGGCCACGTCTTTTAAGGCCAGTTTGGCTTTCATCGTACCGAAAGTGATGATTTGGGACACTTTATCATGCCCGTATTTGCCGCGCACGTAGTCAATCACGCGTTCGCGCCCCGCGTCGGACATATCAATATCCAAATCGGGCATGCTTACGCGGTCCGGGTTCAAAAAGCGTTCAAACAGCAGTTTGTTTTGAATGGGGTCCACGCGGGTGATGTCCAAGCTATAGGCCACCAGAGAACCGGCGCCCGAGCCGCGGCCGGGCCCTATCGGGATACCGTTGGCGCGGGCCCAGTTGATAAAGTCCTGCACGATGAGGAAGTAGCAGTCAAACCCCATAGTGATGATGACGTTAAATTCATATTCCAGCTGCTTCCAATAGTTGTCCGGCACGTGGCCGTTCATTTTCTTGGTAAGGCCCTTGCGGCACAAATCCTTAAAGTATTCCGCCGAGTTGGCAAATTCCGGCGGAATGTCAAACTTGGGCAGGATAAAGCCGTGTTTGGGGAATTCCAAATTGCACTTTTCGGCGATGGCTAACGTGTTGGAACAGGCTTCCGGCGTGTGGGAAAACAGCTGGCACATCTCATCGGGCGATTTGAAGTACAGCTCGTGCGACATTTGCATACGGCGCGGGTCGTTTAACGTTTTGCCCGTGGCAATACACACGTGCACGTCGTGCGCTTCCCAGTCTTCTTTCTTTTCGTAGTGGCAGTCGTTGGTGGCTACCAAGGGAATGCCCGTCATTTTGGACACGTCTTTTAAGAGGGGGAGCGATTCCACCTCTTCGCGAATGCCGTGGTCCATGAGCTCAATATAATAATTCCCTTTGCCGAAAATATCTTCATATTCTTTGGCCAAGCGGCAGGCTTTTTCAAAACCGCCTTCTTCCCGCACGTATTGGGACAAAAATCCTTTCAAACAACCCGACAGACACAGCAACCCCCCGCTGTGTTTGGCCAAAATTTCCTTGTCTATGCGGGGGTGATAGTAAAACCCGTCCACCCACGCCAAGGAGTTTAGCTTCATCAGGTTCAAATAGCCTTCGTGGTTGCGTACCAAAATGGTCAGGTGCCCGGTGCGGGATTTGTCTTTATCGGTATATTTGCCTTCGGTGATGTAGAATTCGCAGCCGACGATGGGTTTAATGCCGGCGGCACGGGCGGAATCGTAAAAGTCCAGCGCGCCGTACATGTTTCCGTGGTCGGTAATGGCCATGGCGGGAATACCCTGCGCCGCAAGCCCCTGCAAGAAGCGGGAGGGCTTGTGGTTTTCGGACACGCGGAGCATTCCGTCCAAGAGCGAATATTCCGTGTGGTTGTGCAGTTGTACAAATTCGGCCATAAACTGAAAAAATCCTTTTTGCGGGCGGGGTGCCCCGCCGCGCGCAGCCGGGAGGGCTTAAATGTTATAAGATGTATATATGAAACATTATAGTAAATTAAAAGAAACAAAAATTTCTTCCAAGACGTTGTTCCGTGGCGTATTGGGAGTGAAGTTGGACGAAGTGAAATTGCTCAACGGCCGCACGTCGACGCGGCTGTATTTTGACCACCACGGCGCCAGCGGTATTTTGCCGGTGGAAGACGGTTATGTTTACCTGGTCCAGCAATATCGCTATCCTATCCGCCAGGCCACCTGGGAAATCCCGGCCGGCAAACGCGAAAAAGGCCAAACTTTTTTGGCTTGCGCCAAAGCGGAACTCAAACAGGAAACGGGTTTAAGCGCCAAAAAATTAAAAGAAATTATGGTGTTTCACCCCTGCAATGCCTTTTCCAATGAAGAACAACACCTGTATTTGGCCACGGGCCTTACGCGGGGGGAAGATTCTCCCGATGAGGACGAGTTCTTAAACCTGCAAAAATTCCCGCTGGAAAAAGCTTATAAAATGATTGAAAAAGGCGAAATTACCGACGCCAAAACCATCATTACCTTGCAGTGGTACCGCATTCACGGAAAATAAATTAATTGGTTCTTGATATGCAACACTCCCGCGGATATTAAACCGCGGGGGTTTTTTACCTTGACCTTTGTAGGTTTTTTTTATATAGTGGCTGAAATGGTTGCTTCCCCTCGGTTTTTTATTGGGGAAAAGATTGGCAGACGCGTTAGACTTCATGTGATTAAAATAAAATACTGAATCAAGTGAGAGGAAATTGTAATGGCCATGAACAAGAAAAAAGCATTCACGCTGACCGAGTTGTTGGTGGTAGTCATTGTAATTGGCGTGCTGGCGGCGGTAGTGTTGCCTAAATACAGCAAAGTCATGGAAACGCGCAAAACGACGGAAGCCGAGGAATTGATGGCGGCCGTACGAACCGAGCAGGAAAAGCGTTGTGCGTTAGACAAAAACTATTTGGCAGACTTGTCTAAATTTTCAGATATTCTTCCTTCTGCTGATACTAAAAATTTCGTTTACAGCTCTAATAAACAAGGAACGGGTATAGAAGCGCAAAGTAAAGGGAAATACAATTATACGTTAAAAATGCCTTCCTATGCTGATGGCCGTTTATGTTGTGAAAATGAAGAACAATGCGCTAAATTAAATAAATCCTATCCCTTATGCAGCGATTTAATCGCGCGAGCCGATTATCAAAGTGGGGCTGAATGTGCCGGTGTCCAGTGTGTTGGGCCTCAGCCGGAGGCCAGTCAGTCTTGCAATGGGTGCGGTACTCAAACCAGAGAGGTCACCTGTGATGCCGCCAGTGGAACATGGAAAACGGGTTCCTGGGGCGAATGCAATAAAACGCCTGAAGAATGTGGCGGGAAAAAATGTTGGAGTTGGCATTGCGATGAAAGTCAGGGCTGGAAAATGAAGGACAATTGGTATGGTTCTCTTTATTATGAAAGCGAGTTGGAGTGTTGTGTAAGAATGGAAGAATGTCCCAAAACCTGCCCTGCCGGGACGGAAAAAATTCGCGACTATAAACGAACTCCGGAAGATGTGTGCTGTGGAACCCCGTGTCCCGATACCTGTGATGGGGGAAAAGTTCGTACTAGTGTGAAATATAAAGAGTTGGGGGAGTGCTGTAGGAATTCTTGCAAATCCCTCTGTGGGGAGTATGCTCGTGTCGGAATGCGTTGTACAGCTTATAATGAACAACTGGGTGCAGGTACAACCAAACGCTATTTATGGAATTTGGGGGACCAGGAGTTTTATGATGACGGAGACGAAAGCAACTGCTTAGTGTGCCCGATTCGGCAATACCCGAGCTCTTTTAAGACATATCCAGACTTGCGTGATGAAAACGGGAATGTATTGGTGCAAGGTAAAAACGTACAGGAGTGTTGGACTCAAGATGAGTGCCCGGAAGGATACATTAAGGAAGGAACTGTGTGCTATAAAGAACATAAATTTAAGCCGGTAGTTAAACAATGTAATGGAATCTTTTCGTTAGATGGCGGACATATTGGCAGTGTGTACGCCCAATTCCAATGCTTTGACGGCGGTTCGTTTGTCAATCAGAAATGTCCGGTTTGGAGAGGCGGTAAGAAGGTCGCGTTTGGCACAGCGTGTACTGCGACTTACGGTTCACCGGAAAAAATGTGCCAATCCTGCGATCCGAAAAAAGAAAGATGCGACTTGGTGTGTAGTGATGATGAATCTTATGAAAAATTAATGGCGAATTATCGGGCATTAAACAATGAGACTAAATACCACGGCAAATATCCCGGAATGGCCTCCACAGGGGCTTTTCCTGTCTGCTGCAGCGTCTATCGCCCCGGTGTTCAAGATGGGGACTACTGGTTATGGCAGTCTTTCCAAAGTGGTTGTAAAAAAGCTAGAACTGTTCGGCAACAGAGCATGACTTATTATGAGTGTGCTCCTATGTAATATGTGAAAATAGATGATATGCAACACCCCCGCGGATATTAAACCGCGGGGGTGTTTTTATGAAAAACTAGCGGGAATTTACCAGAGGGGAAAGTCTTGTGCCTTACAAATTTCAAGCCTCTCGTTATTTGGAGAAAGATTTTTTGGTTCCGCCTTCATAGGCATAACCAAGACCGTGGGCGATAAGCTCTTCGGCTAAATCTTTCCCCTCGGCATTAGTCACGCCGCAAAGCAGGCGGAAGTATTTGTCACGGCCGCAGTCCGTCAGCGTGATGGGGGACTGCGAGAGGAATTCTTTGGTAAAAGCCTTGGCCTTCTGGGCGAGGGCTTTTTCTTTTTTGGTTTTGCCTTTTACTTCCGGGCAGTCCACCCCGCGCACGCGCACGGGCACTTTTTCGCAATATACGGCAAGCGAGCAGTTTAGGTTAATTTTGAAGGTGTCCCCATCGTACACGGACGCAACGGAAACATTTCGCAACAGTTCCCCGTCTTCTACGTTTCCCGTTCGGGAGAGGGGTTTACCTTGCTGTTGGGCCGCAAACAGAAATGCCGCCACCGCCACAGAACCCCAAAAACGCAGGCTGCGGCTTAAGCGGAGGGAAGATTTTCTTCTTCTAGGCATATTAACGGCACGGGCGCCACACGGTCAGGGCCGAGGGTTCAACGGAAATTTCCAGTTTGTCCTGGGTTTTGCGCGGTTCGCCGTCTATGTGATAAATAATCTCGCCCGGCAAGGTGATGAGGGCTTTTTTCACATGGGCGGTTTGCGTAATGCCGAAGGGCCGCCATTTGTCCGTAAAGAAAGACGGCGCCGCCAGGGCCAATTTCCACTTGGGTGCGTCCAGCACCGTCACCATATCCAGTTCACCGTCCGTCAGGCTGGCTTCCGGAGCGATTTTGAAATTGCTTCCGTATTGGCGGCCGTTGGCAAACACCAGCGTCAACGGGGCCAGCATTTGGCTGCCGCGTTCGGTTTGCACTTCCAGCGGTTTGGGTTTATAGGAAAAAGCGGTTTGCGCGCCGATTTTGAAATAAGGCCACATGCCGCGGGCGCCGTTTTTGCCTTGTTCCATGAACTTCCACGCAATTTCGGCTTCTATGCCTACTCCTGCCAAATTGAGGAAGAGCTCGCCGTTGGCGCGGCCCGCGTCGCATTTGGATACGATGGGCTTTTGCAGGCGGGCCAGGGCTTCTTCAAACAAAAGGGGCATGCCCAGCTCTCGGGCAAATCCGTTGCCGGAACCGTTTGGAATGACGCCCAGGGCCGTTTCGGAACCCACCAGCCCGCGGGCCGTTTCGTTGATGGTGCCGTCCCCGCCGATGGCGATGGTCGCGTCGTACCCGGCCAACACCGAAGCGCGCGCCAGCTGGGTGGCGTGCCCGGGGGCTTGGGTGAGGCGCATATCCGCACCGGGGAAATTGAGCTGAATAGCGGCACCCATAGATTCAATTTTTTCTTTATCGCCGTTTAATTTGCCGCTTTTGGGGTTTAAGATAAAAAGAATTTTCATAATTTTTTAAGCGCCTCTGCGCGCTGTTCGTCGTTGGACGCTTGCAACACAGCCTCGTAAATGCGTTCGTTTTTTAAGAGGCCGTTGCCCACGCCTGCCAACTTGGACCCGGCCGTTAATACAAACAGCATAAACACGGCAAATAACCCTAAGTTGACGACGGACGAAATCCCTTTCATCGGCACCAATACGGGGCCGTAGGCGGTGTTTAGCTGTACGTCCGCCAGCTGCACAATCTGCGTGACGGCGTTTGCGTTTACAAACACCTTATACATGCCGATTAACGAAAAGAAAATCAGCAACAGTCCAACGCAGATGAGCAGATAACCAAAAATTTTATTCATATATTCCTCTCAAAATTATAACAAAACGCGCAGTAAATCGCTTAGGGCCGCAATCTTTAGATACGGCGGCTGTGCGGGCTCTTCCATTTCTTCATGTTTCCACCCGCAGGCGCAGGGGAGATAGGCCGCTTGCGCCCCCGTTTCCAGGGCGGGGAATACGTCCGATCGGAGTGAATTGCCCACCATTAAGGCTTCTTCGGGTTTGGCGCCCAGTTTAACAAACAGTTCGCGGTAAGCGGAGGGGGTTTTGTCGCTGACGATTTCTACGCAGTTAAAAAGCGGCACCAGCCCCGATTTATGCAATTTGCGTTCCTGGTCCAATAAGTCTCCCTTGGTGATAACGGACAAATGATACTTGCCCGATAGCTTTTCCAACGTTTCCCGCACGCCGGGCAGCAGTTCCACCGGGTGGGCGATAAGGTCTTTGCCGATTTGTAAAATTTCGGTTACGGCCTGGTGGGCTTTTTGTTCGGGCAAAACGTGCAAGGCCGTTTGAATCATGGAAAGCGTGAAACTTTTGGCTCCGTAGCCAAAGGTTTCCAAATTGTTCATTTCGGTTTGGAAGAGCTCTTCCACCGCTTGTTCGGGCGGAAGGACGCCTGCCAGCAAACGGGCAAAGCGCGCTTCGGCCTGACGGTAAAACTCTTCATTTTTCCAAAGTGTATCGTCCGCATCAAAGCACACAAAGCGGACCTTAGCGGCTGAAAAGGACATATAACCCCCCGGGCGGCACGCGCGGAGCGCCCCCCGTATTTGATATACTTTATTATATATGTTTTATTACAAGAAGGTTTTATGAAAACAAGCACAGAAATCAGAAACGGATATTTGCAATTTTTCCACTCCAAAGGGCTGCCGGTTATTGCCTCCAGCTCCCTTATTCCCCATTCGGACCCGACCCTTTTGTTTACCTCTGCGGGCATGGTGCAGTTCAAGGCCAACTTTTTGGGCATAGACAATTCCCTCAAAAATGCCGCCACCTGCCAAAAATGCGTGCGCACCACGGATATTGACAGCGTGGGCTTTACCGAAAGACATCTGACCTTTTTTGAAATGTTGGGCAACTTTTCGTTCGGCGATTATTTCAAAAAAGAAGCGATTGACTGGGCTTGGGAATACCTCACCCAAGTGCTGCAAATCCCGGCGGATAAACTCTACGTCAGCATCTACAAAGGCGGCATCGCCCCGCGCGACGCCGAAGCGTATGAAGCGTGGCTGAAATATGTGCCGGCGGAACGCATTTTTGAATTGGGCGAGGCCGACAACTTTTGGACCATGGGCCCCACGGGTCCCTGCGGCCCCTGCACGGAAATCTATTATGATTTTGGCCCCAAAGGCTGCAAAAACCCGCATTGCGACATTACCTGCGACTGCGGCCGCTTCGTAGAAATTTGGAATATCGTTTTTGAAAGCTACAACCGCCAAGAAGACGGCACCTTTAAGCCCCTGCCCCACAACAACATTGATACCGGCATGGGGTTGGAACGCTTGTGCATGGCCATGCAAGGCGCTAAAAACGTTTTTGAAACGGATTTGTTTACGCCGCTTATTTCCCAGGCCAAGAAAGACTTGGGCATTAAAGGCGAAACGAAGGAAGAAGTTTCTGCCCTTCGCATCATTGCCGACCATGTGCGCAGCTCCAGCTTTTTGATTGCCGAAGGCATTTTGCCTTCCAACGAAGGCCGCGGCTACATTTTGCGCCGCCTCATTCGCCGTGCCGCGCGCTATGCCAAGCTGATGGGTAACGACAAGCCTTACCTCTACACGCTGGTGCCGGTGGTGCAATTCATTTTTGCGGGTTTGTACCCGGAAATTGACAAAAACCTCTCCCACATTCAAGACGTATTGAAACAGGAAGAAACTACGTTCTTAAAAACGCTGGTAACCGGGGAAGAAAAACTTTCCGCCCTGCTTGCTTCCTGCGGCAAAACGCTTCCCGGCGAAGAAGCTTTCCACCTGCACGAAACGTTTGGTTTTCCGCTAGAACTGACCAAAGAAATCGCCGCCGCCAAAGGCGTAACGGTGGACCAGGCCGGTTATGAAAAAGCCAAAGAAGCCGCTCAAGCCAAGAGCCGTTCGTATGCGGACGAATTCACCAAAGGCAAAGCCGTCATGATGCAAAAGATTGAAAACGGCTACCCCGCCACCGTGTTTACCGGGTACGAAACGCTGGAAGATGAAGCGCAGGTGTTGGCTTTGCTTAATGATAAATTTGAACTTACCGACAGCTTGTCCGGCGAAGGATACGCCGTATTTAACCAAACGCCTTTTTATGCCGAATCCGGCGGACAGGTGGGGGACAAGGGCCTGGTGCTGTTAAACGGCCGGGAAACCGCCCGCGTGCTGGACGTACAAAAACCGTTGGGCAAAGTGTATTTGCACAAGGTGGAAGGAACGCTGAAAAAAGAAGACCGCGTAACCCTGCGTGTGGATGCGGCCCTGCGCAAACGCTGCATGGCCAACCATAGCGCTATTCACTTGGTCAACGCGGCCCTGCGCCAGGTGTTTGGCACGTCCGTACACCAGAGCGGTTCGTATGTATCGCCCGAACGCTTCCGGTTTGACTATACGCTTTCCAAAACCCCGTCGGCCGAAGAATTGGCCCGCGCGTGGCAAATCGCCAACCGCGCGGCCGAAAGCGCCCTGCCCGTTACGTGCCAGGTGCGCCCGCTTAAAGACGCCGAAAAATTGGGCGCGGTAACCTTGCTGGGTGAAACGTATGCGGATCCGGCCCGCTTTGTTTTGATGGGCGGAGATTTTGATCACCCGGAAAACAAGTACAGCTTGGAGCTGTGCGCTGGCACGCACGTGAAAAACACGGCCGAAGTGATGACCGTTTTGGTGCTTAAGGAAGGTTCCGTTTCTGCGGGGGTGCGCCGCATTGAAGGCGTGGCGGGCTATGCCGCGCTGGACTATTTGAAAGAAGTCAACCGCCAGGCCGATGATTTGGCCGGCCGGTTGGAAGTCCCTGCCAAAGACGTGTTCACCCGCGTGAACGCGATTATGGACGAACTTAAAGAAGTGAAAAAGCGCTACACGCAATTCCGCGAAAAAGCCCTTGCGGCTGGCGGCATGAACGAAATTGCCGTTACCATGAAGAACGGTTCTTCTTTGGTGATTCGCAATGCGGACGGTGCTGAACCCAAGGAACTGCGCGCCATTGCCGATACGGTGGCCCAAAAACACCAACAGGCTATCGTTATCGTTACCTGCGATAAAGAAGGCAAACGCTCTTTCGTGGTTAAAATGGCGGGCAAACTGCCCAATATTGACGCGGTGACCGTGGCCAAGCAGCTGGCGGCGGACTTAAACGGCCGCGCCGGCGGCCGGCCCGACTTTGCCCAAGGCGGCGGCGAAGCCAAACGCCCCTGGCAAGAGTTAGTCAACCAGCTGAAAGAAACCTTGTAATAATTGTGTTAACAAAAACGCCCCGGTTACACCGGGGCGTTTTTTGTGCCATAAAATTCAGCCGAAAGGGATAAATCCTTTTTGAAAAGGGTTGTTTTGTTTTTTTTTTGATACACTTCTGTTAGATTAACAGCCTGCTAGATATGAACCCGCGGATAAATTCTCAAATTTGCCAAACAAGGAGCCTTAAATGCTAAAAGGTTTTACATTGATAGAACTGCTGGTGGTCGTTTTAATCATTGGTATACTGGCGGCAATTGCCATGCCGCAGTATCAAAATGCGGTGGAAAAATCGCGCGCGACGGAAGCGTTGAGCTTGATGCGCAGCTTGGCGCAAGCCGTAGATGTGTATTATTTAAGTAATGGCAGCTATCCCAAAAGCTTGGAAGATTTGGATATAACCATTCCTTATGAAAAGAAAAGCGATACAAGTGTGTCTAATGAAGAATGGAAGCTGGATTACTTTGGACAAAGCAATCTCATGGGGGCCAGCTTGCGTATGACGCGTTTGAAAGGACCGTACCGTGAGCATGGATTCCATTATTTTATTGGAAAAGATCCCGGATATCCGGTGAAAGGGCTGTATTGCTATGAGTATTGGACGCATGACACCTATTGCACCAAAATATGGCACCTTAGAAACGGGCAAGAACTAACCGGATATGGAGCCTGGACCCGGGCAATAGTCTATCCTATGTAAACTCTTTTCTAACAAGATGGTTTTTGGAAAGGGGTGACAGTAGGTAAATTTTTTGTTATAATATTTGTACCTAGTTGTTTAAGTAATAATTAGGACCCGGGGGCATTATTGCTTCCGGATTTTAATGTAATTTTGGTAGGATGGCTGAGCGGTCAAAAGCAACGGTCTGTAAAACCGTCGGGCTACGCCCTACATAGGTTCGAATCCTATTCCTACCACCATTTAACCACCCGAAAGGGTGGTTTTTTTATGCTTTGCGGCGGATAATCTCGGGCCAAAATTGCTAAAATATCACTATGCAAAAGAGTACTTCCACCCCTTTAATGAAGCAATACTACGAAATTCGGGAAAAACACCCCGGGATAGTGTTGTTTTTCCGTTTGGGCGATTTTTACGAAATGTTTGACGAGCAGGCCCGCGAAGTAAGCGCGCTTTTGGGCCTTACGCTCACCGCCCGCAACGGCATTCCTATGTGCGGCATTCCGTATCATGCCGCCAACAACTACATCGTACGGCTTTTGAACGCGGGCAAAAAAATCGGCATTTGCGAGCAAACCAGCTCGGTAATGGATAAAACCACCAAGCTGTTTGAACGCAAAGTCATTCGCGTGATAACCCCCGGCACTTTGATGGAAGATACCCTCTTGCAGGCTAACCAGGCCAACTATTTGGTGGCCGTTAGCGTGGGCGGCGGCGGGTGGGCGCTGTCCTGCGTGGAAGTATCCACCGGCGAGTTTTGGGTAAACCAAAACGATAAAGACGCCACCCTGGCCAACTTGGCCGCGGCGCTGGCCGCTATCAACCCGTCCGAAATTATCGGCGACAAAGACTCCCTTTCCCAATTAAAAAACAAAGTGGTCCTGCCCGGCAATTTAACGCTTACCGAGCAGCCCCCCTTTGACGGGGATTACACGCTCCCCGCCAATTGGCCCGCGCTGGGTGCCTGGGGCAACAAGAAAAAAGCCCTGGCGTGCGCCCTGCAAACCATGAAGTATTTAAGCGTGACCGAACCCAGTTTCAAAGCGGTCTTGATTCCTTCTTACCGGGAGCTGAAAGAATGTTTGCAAATTGACGAAAACGCCGTGGCCGCCTTGGAATTAGTTAAAAGTCAGGAAGGCGGACGCAAAGGCAGTTTGTGGGCCTTGCTGGACAAAACCCAAACCGCCGTGGGCAGCCGCAAGCTGAAAGAATGGATTTTGCACCCGCTTATGGACCCCGGCGAAATTGCCCAGCGGCAGGACTGTGTGGAAGGGTTTGTAAAAAATCAGTCCGCCGTGGCCGATTTAACGGCGCTTCTTGAAAACATTTCCGATATTGAACGTATTATGACGCGCACCGCCACGGGTACGGCTTCGCCGCGGGATTTGTCGGGGTTGAGGCAGTCCTTGCTGAATGTGGACCCGATTGCCCGCTGGTTTGAAACGTACGGCGCGGCCATTACGCCCCACTTGCAGGCCAAATTTGTACACATTCTGCCCGTGCTGCAGGATATGGCCCGCCTGCTTTACGACGCGGTGGACGAAAACCCGCCCCTTCGCCTTTCGGACGGGCACGTCATTCGCACCGGCTACAATGCCGAGTTGGACGAATTGCGTTCCCTCAAGGCCAACGGCAGCAAAAGCATGGAAGAAATCTGCGCGCGCGAACGCGAAAAAACGGGTATTTCTTCCATGAAAGTAGGTTTTAATTCCGTTTTTGGCTATTATTTTGAAGTCACCAAAACCCATATAGACAAAGTACCCTTTTCATACGTGCGCAAGCAGACGCTGGTCAATGCGGAGCGCTTTATTACCGAAGAACTGAAAGCATTGGAGGACAAAATCCTCAATGCCGAACAGCGCATTTTGCGTTTGGAAAGCGCCTTGTTTGACGAGGTGCGCAAAACCCTGGCCACGCAGATAAACAACCTCAAAGAATTTGCCCATATCGTTTCCGAGCTGGACGTGTACGTTTCGCTGGCGTTGTGCGCCATGCAGGGCGGCTGGATTAAGCCGGTTGTGGACAACGGCACCGAAATCCGCTACCAAAACGGCCGCCACCCGCTGGTGGAAGCGTCCTTGCCGTCCGGCAGTTTTGTGCCGAACAATTTGGAAATCGGCACCCCCCAAACCCAGATTATGCTGATTACGGGCCCCAATATGGGCGGTAAAAGCGTGTTCTTAAAGCAGACGGCCATTCTGGTTATTTTGGCGCAGATGGGCAGCTTTGTGCCGGCTTCTTCGGCCCAAATGGGTATTGTGGATAAAATCATGACGCGCATCGGCGCGCACGATGCCCTTAGCCGGGGTAATTCCACTTTTATGGTGGAAATGAACGAAACGGCGCATATTTTGGCCTCCATGACGCCGCGCAGTTTGATTTTGTTGGACGAAGTCGGCCGCGGCACCTCTACTTTTGACGGGATTTCCATCGCCTGGGCCATTGTGGAATATCTGTACAAGCCGCACGGCGGGCCCAAGGTGCTTTTTGCCACGCACTATTTTGAACTGGTGGATTTGGAAAATAAATATGAAAGCGTGCGCAACTTTCATGTGGAAGCCAAAGAATATAAGGACGCTTCGGGCGAAAGCCGTTTGGCTTTCTTGTATCAAATTTTACCCGGTGCGGCCGATCGCTCCTATGGTATCCACGTGGCCGAAATTGCGGGCCTGCCTGCCGCCTGCACCTTGCGTGCCAAAAAAGTGCTTAAAGATTTGGAAGCCAAAAAAGGAACCAAAATTTCCGTCAAAGAGCAGGACATGGTGAAAGATTTGTTCTCGTCGCCCATTGTGGAAGAAATCAAACTGGCCGATACGGACCAGCTGACCCCGCTGGCGGCACTGCAGTTAATTTGCGAATGGAAGAAACGAATCAATGAGTAACATACGCGTATTGGACGAAAAAACCGCCGGAAAAATCGCCGCGGGCGAAGTGATAGAACGCCCGGCGGGCGTGCTCAAAGAACTGCTGGAAAACGCGGTGGACGCAGGCGCCACCAGCGTGAGCATTGATATTGAAGGCTCCGGGCGGGATTTGATACGCATTAATGATAACGGCTGCGGCATGAACGAAGAAGACCTGCAAACCAGCGTTTTGCGCCATGCCACCAGCAAAATCCGCGCGTTTGACGATTTGGCCACCCTGCACACTTTCGGTTTTCGCGGGGAGGCGTTGTATTCCGTGGCGGCCGTTTCGCGCATGACGCTTACCAGCTGCACGGGGGAAGGAAGCGGCCACCGGTTGGAACTGCACGCGGGGAAAGTGGTGTCTAAAAGCCCGGCACCCGCCATTAAAGGCACCACCGTGGAAATACGGGATTTGTTTTACAATGTGCCTGCAAGGCTTAAATTTTTGAAGAGCGATTCGTATGAACGGGCCTGCCTGCTTAAGGTGATAGAAGAAAGTGCTCTAGCCAATTTGAACGTGGGGTATCGGGTGCGCATTAACGGGCGCAGTGTGTATGATTTGCCGGCCCAGCAAGTTCCGTTTGAAGAAGCCGTCCGCGCGCGGGCTAAACAGATTATCGGCGAAGAGGTGGCCTCTTCTTTATTGGCCGCGCAAAAGGACGACATGGGGCTTAAGCTCTTTTTGTCCCCGGCGGACAAGCTGGTGACGGTGCGGGATATGCAATATGTATTTGTAAATCGCCGCCCTATTGATTCCAAAACCGTTCAACAGGCTATTTATAAAGCCTATCAAAATGTCCGCTCGAAAGACCGACACCCCGCGTTTTTGGTGTATATGACGCTGGACCCTGCCGATTTTGACGTAAACATTCACCCGCAAAAACGCGATATTCGCTTTGTAAACGAGAACAAAGTATTTGGCCTGCTCATGAACGCGGCAGGCGATACGATTTTTTCCAATGCGCGTCCCGTGGACGTGCAACTGGCGGCGCCGTCCATTTCTTTGCCGCCTCAAGCGCAGGCCGCGGCCGAAAAATTATTTACGCCTACGCCGATGGAAACTTTTGCCGCGTCCTGTGTGCCGCCTGCTTCTCTGCATACCGCTGACCTAAAAGAACCCGCCCCAAAGCCGCATTTCTTGGTAAAAGAAACGGAAGAGTCTGCCGAGTATGTGGCCCGGCCGGCGGCGGAACCTGCGGAAACGGCGGAAGTGCCTGCCGGTGCCGTGCAGCCGGATTTGCACAGCCAGGCGGACCCGGACTGGTACCATGGCCCCTATCACTATTTGGGCCAGTTGCAGCGGAGCTACTTGCTTTTTGAAAACCCCGAAGGTTTGGTGCTCATAGACCAACACGCCGCGCAGGAACGGGTGCTTTTTGAACATTATATGGACGCGTTTGAACGGCGGGACGTGAAAGTGCAAAAACTGCTTTTCCCCGTACATGTGGATTTGCCCCCTTCCAACGCGCAGACATTGCTTTCTTGGGCGGATTGGCTAAAAACGGCCGGCTTTGAGCTGGAAGCTTTTTCCGCACATACGGTGTTGGTGCGCACCATGCCGCACATGATTCGTTTTAAGGAAGACGATATGAAAGAGTTTATCGTTTCCTTGTCCCAGGTGGTGGGAGATCCCACCAAATCTACCGAAAGCCTCAAACGCAAAATGGTGGCCATGCTAGCTTGTAAAAAAGCCATCAAAGCGCATGACGCCATTTCCCCGGCGGAGGCCGAAGCTCTGTTGGAAAACATGAAAAAATGCCAAGACGGCATGCACTGCCCTCACGGCCGCCCGTGCGTGGCACAGCTGAACATTAAACAAGTGGATAAACTGTTTGGGAGGTAACCCGTGCAGATAGAGAAAATAACAGCCGTGGTGTTTAGTGCCACGGGGCTGACGAAAAAAACACTTTCCGTTTTTACGCAGGCGCTGTCGCTGCCGGTCCAGGTGTTGGACGTGACGGAACAGTCCGCCGACCGGCTTGCGTGCTCTTTTGGCCCGCAGGAGTGGGTGATTTTTGCCGCTCCCGTATATGGCGGGCGCATTCCCGCCGCGGCGGCACGCCGTTTTGCCCGCATGAAAGGCAGCCATACCCCGGCTACGTTGCTGGCGGTGTTTGGCAATCGGGATTATGATGACGCCCTGTTGGAAATGCAGGATATTGCGCTGGCTGGCGGGTTTGTGCCGTTTGCCTGCGCCGCACCGGTGGCGGAACATTCGCTGATGCACAGCGTGGCCAAAGGCCGCCCGGACGACGCGGACGCGGTCTTGTTGAAAGCCTTTGCCAAAGAGGCCCAGCAAAAATTGGCGGACGTATCCGGTGTAGCGGAACTTGCCGTTCCGCCCGTAAAAGGTCATCGCCCGTATATGGATTATCCGTCTATTCCGTTTAAGCCTGCCGCATCGGCCGACTGCGTGCGCTGCGGGCAGTGCGTCAAAGCCTGCCCCGTCGGGGCTATTCCGCCCGATGACCCTACAAAAACGGACGCTTCCCGCTGCATTTCCTGCATGCGCTGTGTGACGGTGTGCCCGCACGGAGCCAGAGGCCTAAACAAACTTTTGCTGGCGGCAGCCGAAAAAGTGTTTTGGCTTAAATGCGGCAAGCGTAAAGAACCTGAATTCTTTATTGCAAAATAACTTATAAAAAACTCCGGGTTATGCCCGGAGTTTTTTGTTAGATATATAGGTTCCCCTTTCGTGCCACCGGCTCCGGTTGGGGTTCGGGCCTTTTGGGCTGAGGCTTTTTAACGGGGGTTACCACCGGCTGTATCGTTTTTTCCGGCAGGATAATGCTGATATAGCGATGAGTAAACAGTTTGTCGGATTTCAGGTCCGTTAAAGGGGGTTCTTCTACGGTTTCAATTCCCCAAAAAGGTTTGTTTTTATCGGTCCATTCCCCTTTTATGTTTACTTGGTCCTCGATCGTGTCCGTTTGCTTCATAGTTAATTCAGCTTCTTTTTCATCGCATAAAATCCCCGAAGATTCGGCTTCGTTTAATTCTTGTTTCATATTGTCGCTGAGGGGTTCTTTGATTTCTTCGGTAGGAGAAAGCAAAATAGATGCAAAATCGTGCGTTCCAATAAAGGCTTGCAGGTCATTTATTTTTGTTCCGTTGGTATGCCCGTAGCCGGCGTAAACCAAAACCACATCGTAAAAAGGTTTAACCGCATTTATATAGCGGGCCCATTGGCGGTTGCGCTCCAGTACGCCGAAAGGGCTGTAGGCTACAAGAAAGGCAAAGTTCTGCCAATCCTCCCAAAAGGTATCGGAAAATTCTTCACGTCCTATTTCCGATTCGGGAATTTTATGTTTTTGCATGACAAAATACTGCCCGCATTTGCTGGCTAAAAAATAGTTGGAATTTTCCTCCCGGTAGTCGGCTATATAATCATCCAGCGCCAGCTGGTCTATGTTCAAATCTTCAGCCGCGCGGGAAACATTCGGGTAGTGGGAAAAGAAGTCCTTTGAAGAACTCTTTTTTGTAAGAGGCGAAGCTTCTTTTTCAATACGTTCCAAAAACTCCGAAGCCAACAAGATGCGTTTGTTTGGGTATAAGGAGCGGACGGCCTGCATAATACGAATCATTTCTGCCGGTGCGGCCACGGTATCGTGTTCTTCTCCCACATAAATATACTGGAACCCCTTTAGGAGTTGTTTGTAATCGGGAAAAGAATTATTAAAGGAAAGTTCTGCAATATCATCTTTTTTGGGCATTAATCGTTTAATTCCTTCCAAATCCAGGTTGTACGATACAATCGTGCGTTCTTTGGCACGCTCGTTCAGCTTCAGGTATTCTTTCCAGGAGATAAACTTAGTCGGGGCGGTTGCCTTCAGTTGGTCAAGCTGGCGTTGGGCTTGGGCAAAATAATCGCCGGAAGCGGTTTTTGCTTGCAGCGCGTCCGAAGCGCGGGCTTCTATTTGGCGCAGCACGGAGGAAGAGGCGCCTTTCCCCAGGGGCACGGGAGGAAAGTTCCCCGTGATTTGTGCGGGCAGGGACCCGCTTAACAAACATACGCAAAAAATCCAAAATAAGTGTTTCATATCTTTACTATTTTAGATAAAGAATTGTAAAAAAACCAGGGACGAAAGGCCCAGGATTTTTTAGGCCTTACAAAACAGCCTGTTGCCTGCTTTATTTTCGGGCGAAAAAAAGGTATCCTTTATGTATATTCTCTATTGGAGGGCATATGCCTGAAAATCCCGTTTTGGAACGTGTTTTATTTTCTGAACAACAACTGGCCGAACGTGTGGCCGAACTCGGCCGCCAAATCTCGGCCGATTACCGCGGCAAACAGCCGCTTTTCGTCGGTATTTTGCGCGGTTGCATTTTGTTTTATTCCGATTTGATGAAGCAAATCAGCGTGGACTGCAACATGGACTTTATGTGCCTGTCTTCTTACTCGGGCACTTCCAGCACCGGCCAGGTGCGCACCATGCTGGACTTGCGCGAAAGCATTAAAGGCCGCCATGTGGTGGTAGTGGAAGATATTGTGGATACGGGCCTGACGCTGAATTATTTGCTCGGCAATTTGAGAAACCGCGGTGCCGCCAGCATCGAAATTTGCTGCTTGCTCGATAAACCGTGCAACCGCAAAGTGGACGTGCACCCCAAATACGTGGGTTTCACCGTGGGGGACGAATTTGTCATCGGTTACGGGTTGGACTACAACGAACTGTACCGTAACCTTCCGTATATAGGGGTATTTAGAAAATAATGAAGAATAACAAAAACCAGAATAACCGCAGAATTATTTCCGTAGGACAAATTGTGGGTTGGCTGGCCGTTTTTGCGCTGGCCGTGCTGATTTTCAACAAACCCGGCGCCAAACAGGCGGAGCTGGATTATTCCGAGTTTAAGCAAAAAGTGGCCGCGGCCGAAGTGTCGGATTTAACGATTGCTCCCGGCTTGATAAGCGGCATGTACAAGAATGAAAAAGGGGAATTCGCGCCTTTCAAAACGGTGCGCATGGAAGACCCCGAACTGGTAAATCAGCTTTCCGCGGCTAACGTGAAATACAAAGCGGAACTGGATAACAGCTGGGTGAGCAACATTTTGTTCAACGTGCTGTGGATTGTGCTGTTAATTGGGGCCTGGTGGTTCATTTTCCTGCGCCCGCAAAGAAGCGACGGCCGCAGCGCGATGAACTTTGCCCGCTCCAAAGCCAAAATGCAGGATCCTTCCCAGCAGACGGTCACTTTCAAAGACGTGGCCGGCTGTGACGAAGCCAAAGAAGAACTGCAGGATGTTATCAAATTCCTTAAAAATCCCAAAAAATTCCAAAAGTTGGGCGGCAAACTGCCCAAAGGGGTGCTGTTGTACGGGGCACCCGGCACGGGTAAAACGCTGCTTGCCAAAGCCGTAGCGGGCGAAGCGGGCGTGGCGTTCTTCTCGGCTTCCGCCTCTGAATTTGTGGAGATGTTTGTGGGCGTGGGTGCGGCGCGCGTGCGCGACCTGTTTGACCAGGCCAAAAAGAATTCTCCCGCTATTATTTTTATTGACGAATTAGACGCTGTAGGCCGCCGCCGCTTTGCCGGCATTGGCGGCGGGCATGACGAACGCGAACAAACCCTTAACCAGTTGCTTATTGAACTGGACGGATTTGAAAGCAAACAGGGCATTATTTTGATGGCCTCTACCAACCGCCCCGACGTGTTGGACCCGGCCTTAATTCGCCCCGGCCGTTTTGACCGTCACATTTCCGTGCCCGCTCCGGATTTGAAAGGGCGCGAAGAAATTTTGAAAGTACACGCCAAAAAAGTGAAACTGGGCCCGGACGTGGATTTGAAAACCGTGGCCAAAGGCACGCCCGGCTTTGTAGGGGCGGACTTGGCTAACGTCGTGAATGAAGCCGCCATTTTGGCCGCCCGTGCGGATAAAGACGCCGTCACCAAAAGCGATATGGACGAAGCCGTAGAGCGCGTGATTGCCGGCCCGCAGAAAAAGAGCCGCATTATTTCCAAAAAGGAACAGCGCATTATTGCCGCGCACGAAGTGGGCCACACCGTGGTGGCGCGCTTGACCAACCATTCCGACCCGGTGCACAAGGTCACCATTATCCCCCGCGGTCAGGCGTTGGGATACACGCTGCAGCTTCCGCTGGAAGATAAATTTTTGACCAGCAAATCCGAACTGTTGGACAAATTGTGCATTTTGCTGGCGGGCCGCGCGGCCGAAGAAATTGTGTTCGGCGAGATTACGTCCGGCGCCAGCGACGATTTGAACAAAACGATGGCCTATGCCCGCAAAATGGTGATGGAACTGGGCATGAGCGAAAAACTGGGCCCGATAGCCCTGCCCGCCGGAGACGACGGCGAGGTGTTTTTGGGGAGAGATCTTTCCCGACACAACACCTACTCGCAGGATTTGGCCCGTGCCATTGACGAAGAAATTATGAATTTGATTAAGTCGTCCTATGCGCGCGCGAAAGATATTATCAATTCTCATCGCGCCGCGTTTGATAAATTGGTGGAGCGGCTGCTTGAAAAAGAAGTGGTTGACGCCGCCGAAATTGACGAAATTCTGGGCTTGAAACCCGCGGCCGAAGAGGACGCTGCGCCGCAGCCCGCAGTGCAGGAACCCGCAAAAGAGGAACCGAAGGCGCCGAAAGCCGAAAAGCCGGAGGCTCAACAGGCGGAACTCTTTTAAGGCATTTTTGCACCGAAGAGGGATTTACCGCGCCGCCCGGTTGGTTTGCTCCGCACGGCGCAAAAGGAAGTTATATGGCAAAATATTTTGGAACCGACGGGGTCCGCGCCGTAGCCGGCCAGTTCCCGTTGGTGGATGATTTCATCCAAAAATTGGGCTATGCCGCGTTGCGCGAGCTGCAGGAATACGCCCAAAACGACCACTTAAAACCCCAAGTGATTATTGCGCAGGATTCCCGCGCGTCCGGCCCGGCCATTTTGGCCGCGCTGGAAAAGGGTATCCGCGCCAGCGGTGCAGACGTCATCAGCGTGGGCATTGCGCCCACCCCTGCCGTGGCGTATTTGGTTAAACATACCGGCAGCCTGTGCGGCGTGGTGATTTCCGCCAGCCACAACCCGGCCGAGTTTAACGGCATTAAATTCTTCACCAACCACGGCACCAAACTTCCCGAAGAACTGGAAAATTCTATTGAAGCCGAAATTGAATCGCTTCAAACCGTTCCCGCGCCCAAAGGCGCCTTCAAGCAGGACGAAAGCCTGGTAAAAGAATACGAACGGTTCTTAATGTCCACGGTGGACGCTTCCCTCCTAAAAGGCACCAAAGTCGTGCTGGACTGCGCCAACGGCGCCAGCTCCAAGGTGGCGGTGAACGTGTTTGCCGGGTTGGGTATGGACGTGACCGTTACGGCCGCCAAGCCGGACGGTACCAACATCAATAAAAACGTGGGCGCTTTGCATACGGAATTTATGCAGCAGCTCACCCAAAAAGAAAACGCTTTTGTGGGCTTTAGCTTTGACGGCGATGCGGACCGCGTGATAGCGTCCGACGAAAAAGGCCGCCAGCTGGACGGCGACAATATCATCGCCTCCTCCGCCCTGTGCATGAAGCAAGACGGCCAGCTTAACGCCAACAAAGCCGTGCTTACCATCATGGCCAACTTGGGCTGTATTAACTATTTGAAAGAAAACGGCGTGGACGTGGAACTGACCACGGTGGGGGACAAATATGTTTCCGAAGCGCTGGAAAAAGACAACCTCTCTATCGGGGGGGAAACGTCCGGCCACATCATTTTCCGCCGTTTTGCCAACACGGGGGACGGAATCCTTTCCGCGCTGCAGTTTTTACAGTTTGTCAAAAAATCGGGGCATCCCGTCAGCTGGTTTGCCGACCGCTGGAAAAAATATCCCAGCAAATTAAAAGCCATACAAGTGGACCGCAAGCCGCCGCTGGAAAGCCTGCCGGGCTTTTTGCCGGGCGTGGCCGAAATTGAAAAAACCATGAACGGCCGCGGCCGTGTGGTGGTGCGCTATAGCGGGACGGAACCCAAATTCCGCATTTTGGTGGAAGGGGAAGACGAAGCCCTGGTGGACCGCGTAATGAACGAAGTGGAAGCGTTGTACCGTCAGAAAACGGAGGTGTGCAAATGAGTTTGAAATTAGGTGTAAACATAGACCATATCGCCACGCTGCGCCAAGCGCGCCGCGCTCCGTATCCGGACCCGGTGGACGCTGCCGCCGTGTGCCTTGCCACGGGGGCGGACTACATTGTGGTGCATCTTCGCAAAGATGAACGCCACATTAACGAGAAAGACGTGGCCCTGCTGTGCAAAACTTTCCCGGGCAAAATCCATTTGGAATGTTCTTATACGTCCGAGCTGGAAAAAGCCGCGCTTAAATATAGACCCTTTTCCGTGTGCATCGTGCCGGAAGAACCCGGCGAAGTAACCACCACCGGCGGACTAAAATTCACGCCGAAAGTGACCAAACGCTTGATGGAAATGATTGAAAAATTGCATAAAAAAGGCATTTTGGTCAGCCTGTTTATCAGCCCGGACGCCGCCTCCGTACGGACGGCCGCCAAATTGGGCGCGGATATTGTGGAACTGTGCACGCGCGATTACAGCGAAGCCGTAAGCGCTAAGCAATCCCGCAAACTGCTGCAGGATTTGGCCCTGTCCACGCTATTGGCCAAAGAGCTGGGGCTTGAAGTGCACGCCGGGCACGGGTTGGATTATCACAACGTGCTGGCGGTAGCGGATATTGGCGGAATGGCTTGTATGAATATTGGTTTTTCCATTGTCACCCGCGCGATGTTTGCGGGGCTGCCGGTAGCGGTAAGCGAAATGAAAGGTCTGTTATAAGGAGCAAGTATGTGCGGAATTATTGGATATGTAGGTAACAACAACAGCGTTCCTTATATTATTGACGGACTGAAAAAACTGGAATACCGCGGATATGATTCGGCGGGTATTTCCATTTTGCAAGGGGGGGAACTGGTCACTGTTCGTGCCGTAGGCAAAGTGGCTGAACTGGAAAAAGCCGCCCTCTTGGCTAACCCCAAAGGCAACACGGGCATTGGCCACACGCGTTGGGCCACCCATGGCAAACCCAGCGAAGAAAACTCCCACCCGCATACGGATTGCACCGGTGATATTGTGGTGGTGCATAACGGGATTATTGAAAACTATTTGACGCTCCGCGCCAAATTGGAATCCCGCGGGCACCGTTTCAAAAGCGAAACGGATACCGAAGTGATTGCCCACCTGGTGGAAGAAAATTTGCTTCATGTACGCGCGGCCAACGATCAGGACCGCCTGCTTAAAGCCGTTCAAAAAACCAACAAAGAAATTTCCGGTGCTTATGCCTACGGTGTTTTGTGGGCGCGCACCCCGGGGCTGCTTATCGGCGTAAAAAACCAAAGCCCCATGGTGGTGGGCCTGGGTAAAGACGAAAACTTTTTGGCTTCCGACGTTCCCGCTTTTCTGAAATACACTAACAAAGTACTTTTCTTGGAAGACGGCGAAGTGGCCCTTTTGCATGTGGACGGCGTGACCGTGCTGGATAAAGACGGGAACGAAAAATCCGTTAAACCCGTTAAAATTTCCTGGGATCAGCAAACTGCCGAAAAAGGCGGTTACCCGCATTTTATGCTCAAGGAAATTTACGACCAGCCCCAAGCCATTGAAGACACCTTGCGCACCGCGCGCACGGATTTTGGCAAAATTTTAGGCCTGGATACGGACGGTATCCGCCAACTGCGCAACATTCACATCATTGCCTGCGGTACGGCTTATCACGCGGGTTTGGTGGGCAAATATTATATTGAACAATTAGCCGGCATACCGGTCAGCGTGGATTTGGCCAGCGAATATAAATATCGCCCCGTTCCGCAGCTGCCGCACACGCTGGCGGTGGCCATCAGCCAGTCTGGCGAAACGGCCGATACTATCGGCGCTATCAAAAAAGCCCAAGAATTGGGCTTCCGCACCTTGGCTATTTGCAACGTGCTGGGCTCCACGCTCACCCGCGTGTGCGACAGCACTTTCTTTACGCATTGCGGGCCGGAAATCAGCGTGGCTTCCACCAAAGCGTTCACCAGCCAAATCACTTCTATGTATGCGCTGGCGCTTTTCTTGGGCCAGGCCAACGGGAACCTCAGCCAGGCGGTGTTTGATAAAGCCTACAAGGGCTTGTTAGCGCTTTCCAAAGGCATGAGCGAAGCCGTAAAGATGGAATATGACGTGCGGCATTTAACGCGCAAAATCTACAAGGCGGACCGCTTTATCTTCTTGGGCCGCAACGTCAACTTCCCGATTGCTTTGGAAGGGGCGCTTAAACTCAAAGAAGTTTCCTACCGCAGTGCGGAAGGTTTTGCGGCGGGGGAAATTAAGCACGGGCCTATTTCCATTATTGATAAAGGCACGCCTGTTTTTATGCTGATGCCGCATGACGGCCTGTTTGAAAAAATGCTTTCGGCCTGTCAGGAATGCCGCGCCCGCGGTGCGTTTGTGGTGGCTATTACCACCAAGCACGGCGTAAAGCAAGCCAAAGACGTGTCGGACAAAGTGCTTGTTGTGCCGCAAACGGACGATTTGCTCCAGCCGGTGCTCAACGTGGTGCCTTTGCAGTTTTTGGCTTATTGGATTGCCAAGCGTTTGGGGTGCGACATTGACCAACCGCGCAACCTGGCCAAGAGCGTGACGGTGGAATAACATGGAAACTATCGGCTTGGGGACGGATATTGTAGAAGTGAAGCGCATCGCGCAATTCGCCCAAAAGCCGGGCGCGCTGGAGCGGATTTTTTCTGCGGAAGAAATCGCCTATTGCCAGGCGCGCAAAAACCAGTTTGAACATTTAGCCGTTCGGTTCGCCGCCAAAGAGGCGGTGTATAAGGCGCTCCCCTTTGCGGGGGTAGCGTTTAAGCATATACGCGTAAGCAACCTGGAAAGCGGTCGCCCGCAGGTGTGCGTGGACGACGAACGTATGAAAGGGCTTACGGTGCTGGTGTCGCTTTCGCATACGCGGGAATATGCCACAGCCGTGGCGGTGGTGCAGAAATGAAACAAATTACGCGTGAAGCCGTTCGTTCGTTTTTGCCGCAACGTCCTGCCAACGGGCACAAAGGTACTTTTGGGCGCGTGTTGGTGGTGGCGGGTTCCCGCACGATGTGCGGTGCCGGCTTTTTATGCGCCAAAAGTGCACTGTTGGCGGGGGCGGGGCTGGTGTATTGGGCCTTGCCGCAGAGCATGCAGCCTGCCTTTGCGGCCGCTTTGCCGGAAGTCATCACCTGGCCGATGCCGCAAACGCCTCAGGGCGAAATGGCGGAAGAAGGATTTGAATTTCTGCAAAAACAGATAGAGCAGGTTCGCCCGTCTGTTTTGGTGATAGGGCCCGGCATGGGCAAAAGCCCGCTCTTGGAACCCCTTTTATGGAAGACGCAGTTGCCATTGGTGATAGATGCGGACGCATTAAACGCGTTGTCTAAATGCCGGGGCTGGAGCAGCCAATGGCCGCAGAAGCGGTGTTGCATTTTCACGCCGCATCCCGGTGAAATGGCACGCTTGCTGGGGGAAGAGACGGTGACGGACGAGCCTTCCCGCCTGGGCCAGGTGCAAACGTTGTGTGCACAAACGCGCGGCGTATGCTTGCTTAAAGGCGCCGGAACGTTGGTGGCCGTGTCGCAGGAAGGGGGCTGTGAAGTGTGGCAGAACACGACAGGCGGCCCCGCCTTGGCAAAGGCTGGCTCGGGGGACGTATTAAGCGGCCTTATAGCCGGGCTGTGGGCGCAGCTGGGGCAAGCGCAAGGTTGGGATGTGGAGTCCGCCAAAAAAGCCGCCCTGTGCGGGGTATACCTGCATGGGCTGGCGGGGGATTTGGCCGCGCTTAAACGCACGGACTATTCCGTACTGGCACGCCACACGGCGGAAAGTATAGCGCAGGCTTTTGCGGAAGTTTTACAATAAATTTTGGGGAAAAGGAGAACTTATGACTCCCTTTTGGTATCTTGTATTTTCGGTATTGGGTGCGGCGTTTTTGGTAGCGTTGGGCACGGTATATTTTTGTATGCGTGCGGCCAAAAAAGTGCTTCACCCTACTTCCAAACGCAAACCGCTGGACGCCTGGCCGGACCAGTTTGGCCTGCCCTATGAAAATGTTTATTTCAAAACCGAAGACAAAGTGCAAATCAAAGGGTGGTTTATTCCCAGCGAAGCCTACTCCAATAAAACCATTATTTTAATGCACGGCTGGGGCATGAACCGGGCCGATATTTTGAAGAACACCTATTTCCTGCATGACTTGGGGTTCAACCTGCTGTATTTTGATTTCCGTGCCTTAGGGGAAAGCGGGGGCAAAACCAGCTCTATCGGCTATTTGGAACTCAAAGACGTATCGGCCGCGGTGCGGTTTTTGAAAGAAACGCGCCCGCAATTTTGCGAAAAAATTGGCCTTTACGGCTTGTCCATGGGCGGCATGGTGGCCATTTGCGAAGCGGCCCGCAATCCGGAAATTGCCTGCGTGGTGGCGGAAGCGTCTTACTATTCGTTTAGACGGGTGGTTTCTCGCTGGGCGTGGGTGCACCACAAAGTGCCTTATTTCCCGCTGATTCCGATTATTTTGCATTATATCCGCAAGTATTTGGGCGTCAATCCGGAGCGTTACAGCCCCAAATACAATATCCCCAAAATTGCCCCGCGCCCGGTGCTGATTATTCACGGACGCTACGACAATTTAGTCCCCGCCGCGCAGGCCAAAATGCTTTTTAAGAAAGCGGGTGAACCCAAAGAAATTTGGCTGGTACCCGGCGCCCGGCACAATAAATGCGCCGAAGTGGGCGGGTTTGAATACAAACAGCGCCTGGCCGATTTTTTCCGCCAGTACTTATAAAAAATACCCGCCGAAAAGGCGGGTGTTTTATGAAAGATTTTGTATTTGTTAAAAGGAGTAAAACTGTATGGAAGAAGGACTTGTAATTTTTGATTTGGACGGCACCCTGCTAGACACTATTTCCGATTTGGCCGCCGCGGCCAATGCGGCGTTAAAAGCGTTGGGGTTCCCCGTCCGCACGCAGGAAGAGTGCCAACAATTTGTAGGAAACGGCGTGAATAAACTGTTGGAGCGGGCCTTGCCGGAAGGCCATAAAACGGCGCAAGACGTGGAAAAAATCCGCCCCGCTTTTTTTGAGTATTACGATAACCACCTAACGGATTTCACCCGTCCTTATGCTGGGCTGCCGCAGCTGTTGGAGTCCTTGCAAAAACGCGGGATTAAGCTGGCCGTGGCCTCTAACAAATACCAAAGCGCTACGGAAAGGCTGGTCAAACATTTTTTTCCGAACATCACGTTTGCGGCGGTGCTCGGGCAGCGGGAGGGAATCCCTGTAAAGCCGGACCCGACTATCGTGGACGAAATTGTAGAACTTACCGGCACGCCGCGGGAAAAGGTGTTGTATGTGGGCGATTCGGACGTAGATATGCAAACCGCCAAAAATGCAGGAGTTCGCGTCTGTGCGGTTACGTGGGGTTTTCGCACCCGGGAACTGCTGGCCTCGTATCAGCCGGATTTTATCACGGATGATCCCCGGGAAATTGCCGACATGGTGTATTAATTTGCATATATAGCAAAAAGCGCGCCTAAACAGGGCGCGCTTTTTTATGCATTTAGGACAAGCAAAATAGAACATAGAAATTAGCCTGCTGGTGGTGTAATCCGCACGCGGTACATGTATCTGTTAAATACTTTTGCACACCCGCTGCAGGTAGCGGGCGGTATGGGCGGCACAGTCGGCCAGGGTGGGGGCAAAGTCCGAAAGGACGGCCAGCCGCGCAGGCGCAAGCGGCTGATGTTTAAGAGCTTGTTCATCGGCCAGGGCACAAATAAACAAAACGGGTTTGTGGTGCTTTTTGGCCAGTTTTAATACGGCCAGGGGTGCTTTTCCGTAAAAGGTTTGGCGGTCCAGTTTTCCTTCGCTGGTAATCACCAAGTCGGCCCAGTTGAAATAGCGTTCCAGGCGCGCTTTGTGAAACAAGAAATCGGCTCCCACCAAAAGTTCCGCCCCAAATGCTCCGTATAGCCCGGCGGCAATGGCGCCCGCGGCCGCCGTACCGGGCGTGTGGGCAATTGGTTTGCCGCAAGCGCGGCTGAGGGCTTGCGCCCAGCGGGCCATGGCTTTGTCTAACCGTTTCACCTGTTCGGGCGTGGCGCCTTTTTGCGGGCCAAACACTTTGGCCGAGCTTTTGGGGCCTAAAAGCGGGTTCGTTACGTCCGCCACGGCATAAATGCGAACGGATTTTAAGTTTTTTTGAAGGGGTCCCAAATCTACTTTTTTAATGCCTAGTAAGGGCTCGGCTCCGGGTGCCAGGGTACGGCCCATTTTGTCCGTCAGCACGGCCCCGCAGGCAGCCGCCATGCCGGCGCCGCCGTCGTTGCAGGCTACTCCGCCCAGGCCAACATAAATGTTTTTGGCGCCCGCGCGTACCGCCTTTAGAATTACTTCTCCCACACCCCACGAAGAAGCTCCCATCGGGTCCAGTTCTTCTTTTTTAGCGCTTCCCAACCCGCAAATGCGTGCCGTTTCCACGATGGCGGTTTTCCCGTCGCTAAGCATTAAAAAATAGGTGTTCTTGGCTTTTAAGAAAGCGTTTTTTGCACGCAGGCGGATTTTTTTGGCGTGCGGGTCCAGCGGGGAGAAGAAGTCCATAAACCCGTCGCCCCCGTCCGAAATAGGGAAAGCACGCACAGTGTGTTTTTTTGCCAAACAACGGCTCATCACGCGTGCGGCGTAAGCCGCGCTTAAAGAACCCTTAAACGCGTTTGGCAAGATGAGAATTTTCATTTAGAATTTCCAGCTGAGTTTGGCTTGCAGTACCGTGTTGGAAGCGGCGGATTCTTTCAGCTCGTTGCTGCGAGTGGCAAATACTTGCCTGGCTTCCAGCCCAATCATCACGTCGTCCACCCAGGTTTCCACGCCCACGCCGGCCGCGCCGGAAAAACCGTTGGAAGTGATGGAATCCCGGAAAGGAATTTCGTTTTCGTCTGCATTGATAATGCTGCCGCGGTAGTTGAGCGTGAGCATTTCGTAAGAGGCATTAGCCGTGAGGTAAAAAGAAAAGCGGCTGGCGGGGTTCAAGTAATAGTTGGCCCCTACGCCCAGCGTAACGATGTTGCCGCTGCTGCTGGCGTCCAAACTGCCTACGCCGGGGAGGGTGGCGGTGTAATCGTTATTGGAAATGCTGGAGAAGGTGAGCATCGGCCCCAGCCATAAATTGGATTCTTTAATACGCCAGAGAAATTTAGACGAAATCGCCGCACTCATGCCGCCCGCGTCCACGGTTTGGTCCCCTAAATCAATGGAAGCCACGTCCCCCAGTTTAAGGGTGCCGCTCGCTTTCAAATCCAAATCCATCACACCGGCTTCTACTGCGAAGTATTTGTCAAAATCTTTTTCTTTGTAGGCAGGCTTTTTTGCTTTTTCCTTTTTGGCGGGCTTTTTAGAGGCCAATTCTTCTTTGGCCGCGGCCGCATATTCCTGCTGGCTGATAGCGCCTGTTTTGACGCCTTTTAAGAAAGCTTCTTCGTCCGTAAGCGGGCGGGGGGCCGGGGTTTGCACACGGGCCGACGGCGTAACTACGGAACCGTTGACCACGGTGGCTTTTTGCGTATCAAAAACTTGGTTAATATCGGAATCAAACGTCAGCCCGCCGGCCGCTTCCACCACGGGAGCGGTTCCCGTTTGGGCGGCGGCTTCGCGTGCGGCTTGGGCCGCTTGCTGTTGTTCAATGTTCTGCTGGACAAATTCCTGTTGGGCTTTTTTGCCCTGGTCGTAATCGTAAACGTCAATGGAAACGATTTGCGGCATATCTACGTTTACGATATTTCCGTCGTCCGTTTGCAGTTTGAGGTTGAATTCGTCCAAATCCAAAATAACGCCCACCAGCTGGGTGCCGCCTTTTAGAACGATGCGGTGCTTATCGGGCAGGATTTGTTCAATTTCGCGTTGGTTGAGGGTGATGTTGCCGTAAGACGTGGCCAAGTTCAGCGTGTATTCGGTTTGAGACAAAATAGACCCGCTGATCAGTTCCCCCGTCTTCATTTTAATAGTTTCCGCCTGGCACATAAGGGGCGCCAGCAACAGACATACGGCCACAACGCTTTTTCTCATACAACCTCGCTAAAAATAAAAAAGAAAAAAGAGCGGCGCGGAGCGTTCCGCGCCGCTTAGATTATTTGGATTCTTGTTCCGCTTCGGTTTCGGATTCAGCGGGTTTTTCTTCCGCTTCAACTACGGAGCAAGCACACGGAGCCACCGCTTTTTTGATTTTGCGAATGGCTTTGAGAATTTTGGCCACGGTCAAGAAGCCGATGGCGGCGGCCAGGTCGCTCGCTACATAGAAAGCGGCAGCCAGCCACATTTCGCTTCCGGACAGTTGCGGATGCGTGAAAATGGCATACGCCTGGAAAACGGCATAAACCAACGCGAGATAAAAAAGCACCAAGAAGACGACGGACAACCCTTTCAAGCACAGCCAGTTGTGCGGCCACCATTTGGCGCCTTTGCAGCATTTAGACATAGTTCACTCCTTATATTGGGGACGAACGTCATACCCCCCATGTTCATATTGTATCAAAAGAATGTAGTTTGTAGCGATAATTCCGCGGCGGTTATTTGTTGTTGGATAACGCTTGGCAGGCCTCGTGCAGCGCTTGGCAAACGCGTATCAGCACGCTCCACCCCACGCAAGCCAGCAGGGCTTGGGCGAAAGCCAGCAAATAAATTTTGCGCACCGGGGCGGAATAGGTCCCCAGTTCGGCCGGATCTTGCATGAATGTGCCCACCCAGCATACGGCCGCATATAATCCTACGGCAAGCGTGGCATAAAAGAGCACGATGTAGAGCCGGCTCAGACCTTTTAAGCCCAAGAGGCGGTGAGGTAAAAAGGAAGCAAATTTATGATAAACGTTTTGCATTTTTCAGCAGCTCCTCTGCGTGAGAGAATGCGGCGGAATGTTTGTCCGCCTGGCCGCCCAGCATGCGGGCGATTTCGGCCGTCAGCGCGTCACCGGAAAGCGGCGAAATGGAAACGTCCGTTGCCGTTTTGGAAGCTTTTTTGGAAACATGGAAATTTTGGTCTGCCCGTGCGGCCACTTGCGCCAAGTGCGTTACGCACAATACCTGGCGGCCTTGTGCGGCGTCGTGCAGTTTTTGGCCGACCAAGTTGCCCGTCTCGCCGCCGATCCCGGCGTCCACTTCGTCAAACACCATCACCGGCACCGTGGGCGCCAGCACGGTTTTTAACCCCAGCATCACGCGCGAAATTTCGCCGCCGGAAGCGATGTTTTTAAGCGGGCGCAAGGCTTGGCCCGGGTTGGGGGAGAATAAAAATTCCACTTTGTCCGCACCGGACGGGCCCAAATTTTCTTCGTCCATTTCCACGGCAACCGAGAAATGTATCGCATTAAATCCAAGCGGACGGATTTCTTCGGTAATGCGGGCGGAAAGTTTTTGCGCGGCCTGCATGCGTTTTTCGTGCAGCTCCTGCGCCAGTGTGAGCAGGCGGCCTTTGGCCCGTTCCACTTCCGCTTCCAAATCTTGTTCGCGTTCTTCCCCGTGTTCCAGCTGGTCTATTTGTTCGCGCAGATGGTCGGCTTTTTCCAATACATCTGCAATTTCGGGGCCGTATTTGGCTTTTAAGCGTTTGATTTTTTCGTGCCGTTCCAGCATGCGGTCCAGGGCGTCGGGCTCCAGGTTGATGTCGTCTTTATAGGAGCCGAGGGTGGAGGCGGCGTCTTCCAGCGTGAGCAGGGCGGAATTTAAGTCCTGCGCCAGGGCGGAAAGATTTTCGTCCAGTTCGGCCATGCTTTGCAAATCTTTAAGGGCTTTGCCTGCGCGGGAAGTGGCGGAATCTTCCGCGGCGTACAACTCGTAATAGGCTTCCTGCGCCATTTCCAGCAAGCGGCCCGCGTGTTTCATTTTGGGGAGGGTTTGCTCTAATTGAAAGTCTTCGTCCGCCGTGGGGTGAACGTCTTCAATCTCTTTTAGCTGGTAGCGGCTCATGTCCAGCAGTTGTTCGCGTTCCTGCTCGCTCATGCGGGCGGCATTTAGCTGGGCTTGGGCGGCTTGCCATTGGCGGTAAGCTTCTTGCGTTTTGTTCACCAGCGCGTCGTGTTTGGCAAATTTATCCAGCAAGGCCAAATGCACGGAAGAATGAAGCAGACTTTGATGTTCATGCTGGCCGTGAAAATCCACCAGGGCTCTTCCCAAGCGTGCCAGTGCGGTTACCGTTACGGTGCGGCCGTCCACGGCGGCTTTGCTTTTGCCTTTGCGGTCCAATTCTCTTTTTAAGGTAAATACATCGGCCGCGATTTGAAATTCTTTTCGCAGTTCGGCGGGTAAATCTTGGGAGGAAAAAGAAGCCGTGACGGACATTTTGTCCGCCCCGTCTTTAATGACGGACACGTCCCCTCTGGCCCCCAGCACAAAGCCCAACGCTTCTATAACGATAGACTTGCCGGCGCCCGTTTCGCCCGAAAAAACGTTTAACCCCTGGGCGAAATCCAGCGATAAATCGGAAATAATAGCAAAATTTTGCACGCGCATTCGCAGCAACATATCAGCGGTTCCCCCATTTGAGCTTGCGGTTAAGAATTTGAAAGAACCCTCTTTCCGGCGGGCAGAGCAGTTTGGCTTTCAGCGCACTGCGGGAAATTTGCACGCAGGCTCCCGGCGGGAGGGTTAAATTGATTTGGCCGTCAATGCTGCAGGCGGCACGGTCGGAGGCGGTTTTGAAAGACGGTGTAAGCGTCAGCTCTCCTTGGGCGGACAAAATCAGCGGTCTTTGATTTAAGGTGTGCGGACAAATGGGTGTTACCACCAGCACGTCCACTCCCGGCTCCACAATCGGGCCGCCAGACGCCAGCGAATAGGCGGTGGAACCCGTCGGTGTGGCGACGATGACCCCGTCCCCAAAGTACGAAGGAATATCTTTGCCGTTCCATTTGGCTTCCACCAGGAAAGCACGCGGTGCGGCCGCCCGCAGGACACAATCGTTAAATGCCAAAAATTCGCGCGGCTTGGCCCCCTTGGCCCAAATGCGCGTGTGCAGCATAAATCTTTCGTTGAGGGCGCACTTGCCGTTTAGCAACGCCTGCAGGGAGGACAAGGCGTCTTCCCGCTCGCAGGCCGCCAAAAAACCCAGCGTGCCGCAGTTAATGCCGAAGAGCGAAATCCCCAGCGGCGCTGCCGCGCGCGCACAAGAGAGCATGGTGCCGTCCCCGCCCATACTGATAAGGAGTTCCGTTTCGGCGGTGAGGGTGCTCAAATCCGTAATCAGCTGCGCTTGCAGGCCGTGCTGGCGCAAGAACGCGCACACCTCTTCGGCTAAAGCGGTGGTGTGTGTTTTGTGCGGGTTATAAAAAACGGCGGCATTTTTGAAAATCATCGTACTTCTATTTTACCAAAAAGCGCCGCGGGCGGGGCGCCCGTGCGCGGGCTTTGCCGGGGCCTGCCACAGCGGTTCAAAATGATATAATAATACATATAGGAAAGGGGGTCTTGCTATGTGGGACTATACGGACAAAGTAATGGATCATTTTAGAAATCCGCGCAACGTGGGAGCCATTCCCAATGCCGACGGTACGGGCCAAGTAGGCAGCCTGGTGTGCGGAGACGCCCTGAAACTTACCATTAAGGTAAACAAAGAAACCGACGTTATTGAAGATGCCAAATTTGAAACTTTCGGCTGCGCAAGCGCCATTGCCTCTTCGTCTATTTTGACGGAAATGATTAAAGGCAAAACCATCGCCGAGGCCTCCAAAATTACCAACCAGGATATTGCCGACGCGCTGGGCACGCTTCCCGCCGAAAAAATGCATTGTTCCGTCATGGGGATGGAAGCGCTGGAAGCGGCCGTAAAAAGCTATCGCCAAGGCGGCGCGCCCGTGGTGTTTGAACAGCAGGAAGAAAAAATCGTTTGCCATTGTTTTAACGTTTCGGAAGAAACGATTATCAAAGCGATTCGCTCCAACCACTTAAAAACGGTGGAAGACGTAACGCATTTCACCAAAGCCGGCGGCGCATGCGGCCGCTGCAAAGGGGAAATCCAAAAGATTTTGGACAAAGTAAACGGGGCCAACCAGGCGCCTGCCGCCCAGCCTAAAACGTTTGCTCAGATGACGATGGTGGAAAAAATTAAAACCATTGAACGGGTGCTGGAAGAAGAAGTGTGCCCCAAGCTGAATATGGACGGCGGTTCTGCCGAGCTGGTGGATTTGGAAGGCTCGGTGGTGAAAATCCGCCTGACCGGCATGTGCAGCGGATGTGCGGGCGCGGCCGGCACGCTTAAAAATTTTATTGAAAAAACGCTGAAGGAAAAAGTAGATTCTTCCCTCACCGTAGAACAGGCGTAATATGAAAGTGATTTATCTGGACAATAACGCCACAACCCAGTGTGCTCCCGCCGTGGTGGAAGCCATGTTGCCTTTCTTTTCTGAGAAATACGGCAACGCTTCCAGCATGCATACGTTTGGCGGGGAAAACCGGCACGTCATAGACCGTGCCCGCCAGCAAGTGGCGGATTTAATCGGTGCCGCCCATGCGGACGAAATTATTTTTACTTCCTGCGCTACGGAAAGTGACAACTCTGCCATCTTTTCCGCCGTGCGCACGCAGCCCAAAAAGAAACATATCATCACCTCCGCGGTGGAACATCCGGCCATTATGGAGCCGTACAAATACTTGGAAGCCCAAGGGTACCGCGTGGATTTTATCGGGGTGGACGAACTGGGCCGTTTTGATATGGCGCGCTTTCAGCGCGTGCTGGACGAAGACACCGCACTCGTGTCGGTCATGTGGGCCAACAGCGAAACGGGGACGATTTTCCCTATTGCCGAAATTGCCCGCCTGACGCACGAAAAAGGGGCTCTTTTCCATACCGACGCCGTACAGGCCGTGGGCAAAATCCCGGTGAATGTGCAGGAAGCGGACATTGATATGCTTTCTTTGTCCGGGCACAAATTTCACGGGCCAAAGGGTGTGGGTGCGCTGTATGTGCGGCGTGCCACGCCGTTTATGCCTTATTTAATGGGCGGCCATCAGGAAAGACACCGCCGCGCCGGCACGGAAAACGTGCCGTACATTGTGGGGCTGGGCAAAGCGGCGGAACTGGCCGCCAAAAGACTGGCGGACGGAACTTCCGCTCAAATTGCCGCCTTACGCGACAAGCTGGAACAAGGTATTTTAGCCACTATCCCCGACGTAAAAGTAAACGGGGATCCGCAGCACCGCGTGCCCAACACCACCAATATCAGTTTTGGCTACATTGAAGGGGAATCTATTTTGATGTATCTGAACGATTTGGGCGTTTGCGCTTCTTCCGGGTCGGCCTGCACATCCGGCTCGCTGGAGCCTTCGCATGTGTTGCGCGCGATGGGGGTGCCGTTCCAATTTGCACACGGGTCTATTCGTTTTTCGCTTTCGGACCAAACGACCGAGGCGGACATTGACCTGGTGCTTAAAGAGCTGCCTCCCATTATTGAACGGCTGCGCAAAATTTCGCCGTTTTCGCGTTTAGCCGCCTAATTTTACCGCGCTCGATACAGGGCGCGGTTCTTTATATACACGGGGTATTGATGAAAAAAGTTTTATTGCTTATCGGAATTTTTTGCTGTGCCATTTTTACCGGGGCAACGGAAGTTACCCTTTATCACACCAGTGACACGCACGGATTTTTCTATCCCAAAAATAACCTCGGCGGTGCGGCCGCCCTGGAGGCCGTACTAAAAAACGGCCCCAAGAAATACCTTTTGCTAGACGGTGGGGACTTTGCCGAAGGCACGGTGGAAACACAGCGTTCCAACGGCTTAAAAGCCGTGCATTTGATGAACCGCCTGGGTTATGATGCGGCAACTGTGGGCAACCATGAATTTGCTTTTCGCGATGAAGGGTTTGACCATATCATGGGGGTGGCTAAATTTGATGTGCTGGCCGCCAACTTGACCGATAAAAACGGCACCCTTCCTAAAGGGGTTAAAGCGTATAAAATCTATAAAGTAAACGGGGTGAAAGTGGCGGTGATTGGGCTTGCAAACCGCAACCCCACCAAAAAAAGCGAAAAATACCAGTTTACTAAACCCCTTCCCGCGCTGGAGAAAGCCCTGCAGGAGCTGGCTCCGTCCCGCCCTGCCGCAGTAGTGGTGTTGGTACATGATTCCCTGGCGGACGACCGCCCCGGTTCCCCTAACTATATAGGGGACATTGGCCGCCAATTTGGCGGGCGGGTGCACTTGGTGCTGGGCGGGCACGCGCACAAAATTTTTCAAAACGAATACCGCGGCGGCATTCTATTTGCCGAGAGCGGGAGCAATTTTCAAAACGTAACGCGGGTGACGCTTCAGTTTGATGACAAAACGGGTAAATTCCTTTCGGCAAAGTCGGAGCTGATAGCGCTGGACATAAAGCAAACGGGCGAAGATAAAAAAATCAAAAAATATGCCGAATCTATCCGCGAAAAAGATGTAGATGAAAAAATCGGGCAAACGGCCGCGGCTTTGGGCAAGAAATCGTTTATTCCCGGGCATATGGACTCCGCCGTGGACAACTGGGTGGCCGATGCCACCTGCCGCTATGCTAAAGCCGATGTGTGCATTCACAACACGGGCGGGGCGCGTGTGGGCTTGCCCAAAGGGGACATTTCCCGCCGAGATATTATTGATTTGTATCCGTTTGACAATACCGTCGTAACAGCGCGCGTAAGCGGGGATTTTTTGGAAAAACTGGTAAAAGGCGGACTCGTGCCGTGGACGCGGCTTGCTTTTTCGGGGTTGAGCGTGTCGTACGTAAAAACCAAAAAAGGCAAAATTAAAAACGTAAAGATTTGGGTCGGCACAGAACGCCTGCAGGCGGATAAAGAATATACGCTTGCTCTTAATTCTTATATTGCTGGAGGGGGGAGCGAAGGCAAACTGTTTAAGACGCTTCCTTCCGCCGCGGTACAGCCGGCCGGAACGAAAACTATGCGCCAAATTTTGGAAGACGATTTGAAACGCGGTCTTTTAACCCCGCCCGAAACGGGCCGTATCCGCGAAAAATAGACGGCGCGCGGCTTGAACGGGGAAGATGTTTTTGTTACCATAAAATTATTCCTATGCCTAGAGGAGAAAAACTATGAAAAAAACCTGGCTGTTTTTGGCGTTACTGTTGCTGCCGGTTCTTTTGCTGGCTAAAACAACTACCATCTATCACACCAGTGATGTGCACGGATTTTTCTATCCCAAAGACGGTCAGGGCGGGTTTGCCGCTTTAGCGGCGGTGCTAAAAAGCGGCCCCGAAAGCTACTTGCTCTTGGACAGCGGCGACTTTGCCAACGGCACGGTGGAAACCCGCAACTCCAAAGGCCTCAAAGGCGTGCAGATGATGAACCGCCTGAGCTACGACGCGGCCACCATCGGCAACCATGAATTTGATTTTAAGGGCGAAGGCCTGGCCCCGCTTTTAACCAATGCACAGTTTGCCGTTTTGGCTGCCAACTTTTTTGAAACGGCCACCGGCAAATATCCGCCTTCCGTGCTTCCTTATAAAGTGTTTGACGAAAACGGCGTGAAAGTGGCGGTAATTGGGTTAGCCAATCGGGAACCGACGAATCCGTCCAAACTCTACACGTACGGCAAACCGCTGGACGCGCTGGAAAAAGCCCTCAAAGAAGTGGAAGCCAAAGAACCCAATGTGGTGGTGGTGCTGGTGCATGACTCTTTGCAGGACGAAAAGCACGGCACGCAGTCTTATGTAGAAGATATCGGCCGCAAATTTGGCGGGCGGGTGCATGTGGTGCTGGGCGGACATGCGCATAATATTTTTCAAAACGAATACAGAAACGGCACCTTGTTTGTGGAAAGCGGCTGTTATTTGAAAAACGTCAGCCGCGTGAGCGTGGAAACGGACGATAAAACCGGCAAGTTTGTGTCTGCCAAGTCGGAACTGATTCCGCTGGTGCTTGCCAAAACCGGCGAGGACGAAGAAGTAAAAGCGTATGCCGATTCCTTGCGGGAACCGGGAGTGGACGAAGTGCTGGGGAACGCCACCGCTTTGCTCAGCCGCCTGCCCCAAGCAGAAGACCGGCAGGACGCCGCACTTAATAACTGGATTGCCGATTTGGTCCGTGCGTATTCCGGTGCGCAGATTGCCGTGCACAATAACGGCGGTACCCGTGTGGATATGCAAAAAGGCCCCGTTACCAAACGGGATTTGATTGACATTCACCCCTTTGACAACACCATCACGTTGGTGACGGTGGACGGTAAATTTCTTAAAAAATTCATCAAAAAAAGTTTTGCTCCCAACAGCCTCTACAGCTATTCCGGTTTGACGATTACTTATAAGCAAACCAAAAAAGGCAAAATTAAAGGGCTGGAAATTTTCGTGGACGGAAAACCGGTGGAAAATCGCAAAAAATACACTCTGGCCACCAACTCCTATATTGCAGGCGGCGGCAGCGAAGGGTGGATGTTTAAGCGCGTGCCTGCCAAGGATAAGAAACTGGCCGGGACGAAAACCATTCGCGACCTGATGGAAGAAGCGCTTCGCAAAGGGCCGGCGGTTCCGCCCGATACGGGGAGAATTATTCGGCGGTAATATGCGTGTGAAAAAGATATTTTGGCTGATGGCCGCTTTGGTGTTGGCGGGCGGCTGCGGACGGGAAAATTTAACCAACATTGACGTTTATTATACGGCAGACGTACAGGGCTTTTACTGGTCCCGCCCGGAACCTCGCTGGGATAACCGCGAGGCCGGCGGATACGCCATATTAAAGAATTTTTTACATAGCCGCGAAGGGGAGTTCCTCCTTTTTGACGGCGGCAACTGGTTCGGTTCCGCGCCGGAAGGCACCATGACCAAAGGCGCCTACGTGGCCGAGCTGGCGCGCACCCTTCCTTATACGGCGGGTACCATCAGCGATAAAGATTTGGCCTACGGCTGGCCGTCTTTGCGCGAAATCGTGCGGGAGCTTCCGTATCCGTTTGTAGCTTCCAACCTGCGGCTTGAAAACCAAATTCCCTGGCCCATGCACGATTATCAAATCCGCAACGTAAAGGGCATTAAAATCGGGTTGTTTGGCATTATTGACCAGCAAACCATCAATAAAAACAAATCCCGCTTGCTGGGCCTGCAGGCCCTGGACCCGCTGGAAACGGCGCGGGAAATGACGGCCCTTCTGAAAGAAAAAGGGGTGGACTATATTATCGTGCTTAGCTCGCTGGGCGCCGCGCAGAAAAACAGCGTCAGCGAAACCACCCTGGCCGAAGAAATCCCCGGTATAGACCTTATTTTAAGCTCCAACAAAGACCGCGAAAACGCCGAGACCGACCGCCTCAACAAAACGTTTATCGTATATCCCGGCTCTAAGTTGGACAGCGTGGGCCATATCCGCCTGTCTTTTGATAAAAACAAACAGCTTCGCGACGTGTTGTTTGAAGACGTGGCCCTGCTGAAAGATTCTTTTGGCGCGGACGCCGAAATCGCTTCGCACGCGGCGGAACTGCGAGCCGCTACGCGCAAAAAAATGAACGCGCGCGTGGCCGAGTTGCCCCGTGCCATCGGCACCTCCCTGTCGCAGGAATCGGCGTTGGGGGATTTGTTGGCGCAGTGCTTGTATAAATGGTCCAGGCTGGACGGCGCCATTCTCAATTCGGACTCTATCCGCAGTGCCTTGCCGGAGGGCAGATTGTCGGAATATGATTTGTATAAAGCGTACCCGTATGGGGACAATATCACTTTCATCACCATTAAAGGCGAAGCCTTTTTAAGAGCGATGGAAGCTTCCCTCAATGCCAAAGACAATTTTCCGCAGATTGCCGGCTTTTCCGTAGCGTATGCCGTTACGCCAAATGGCAAAAAAATCCGCCGCATCACGCTGGATAACGGCCGCGTCATTCGCCCGCAGGAAACATACCGCTTTGCCGTAACGGACCATGTACTGGCCGGCGGATTCGGGCACGACGAATTTATTGATTCGCTGGAATTCAAAAACACTTTTGTGGAAGCCCGCCAAATTATGCGCTCCTGCCTGGCCCGCCAAAAAACGGTGCTGGCGCCCGAGTTGGGCCGCTGGAAGAAAGTACCATGAACCCCATTCGCCCCCTTACGATAGGCTCTTTTACGGCTGCCAATAATTTGTTGCTCGCGCCCATGGCGGGCATCACGGATTCGCCCTTTCGTGTATTGTGCTTGAAAGGCGGGGCGGGAATTGTGTGCGCGGAAATGGTGTCCGCCCACGCGCTGCATTACGGCAACGAAAAAAGCGGCCGTATGCTGCAGGTGAACCCCAAAGAGCACCCCGTTTCCATGCAAATTTTTGGTTCGGACGAAGCCACTATTGCCGAGGCCGCCCGCAATGCCGAAGCCCAAGGGGCCGATATCGTGGATTTGAATGCGGGGTGCCCCGTTAAAAAAATTAATAAAGCGGGAGCCGGCTGCGTGCTGATGAAAGACGAAGCCAAACTGGGCCGTTTGGTGGAAGCCGCAGTAAAAAGCGTCAAAATCCCCGTTACGCTCAAAACGCGCGTAGCGCTTACGCATAAAGAACTGCTGGGGGCAAGACTTGCTAAACTGGCGGAAAACGCCGGCGCCTCGGCCGTGGTGCTGCATGCCCGCGCCGCGGTGGACGTGCACAGCGGCCCGCCCAATATCCCGGCCTTGGCCGAAGCGTGCGCGGCGGTGAAAATCCCCGTTATAGGGAACGGGGGAGTAATGGACGCGGCCCTTGCCGAAAAATTTTTTGAGGCCGGTTGCGCCGGCGTGATGATTGGGCGCGGCGCGGTGGGAAACCCGTTTATTTTTCAAGACATTATAGACGCCTTTGCGGGCAAAACGCCCTCCACCCATTCCCCGGCGTTTCGCCTGGGCATTTATTTGGATTTAATCCGCGAGAATGTGGCCTATTATGGGGAACGTATTGGCGTAAACCGCAGCCGTAAAACGGCCGGGTATTGGATTAAGGATTTCCCCAACGCGGCCGACGTACGAGGGACGTTTGTTCGGCTGGACGCTTTGGCCGATATAGAAAGCCTGTTTGCTCAAACGTTAGCCCGCCTGCAATAAAAGCATATAAAAAAACGTAAATTTTGATATAATATATAGGAAACCACGAGTCATTAAGACAGCGGCCACCACTCCGCTGCGCATTAATTACAAAGGTAGAAACAAAAATTATGACAAAAACTTTTTTGCCTTCCGTCAAGGAAGTTGAAACCACCCGCAAATGGCATCACATTGACGCCACGGGCCAGACCTTGGGCAGATTGGCTTCTCAGATTGCCGTCTTGCTTATGGGCAAACACAAAAGAACCTATACGCCTCATATGGACTGCGGCGACTTCGTCGTCGTCACCAATGCCGGCAAAATCAAATTGACCGGTAACAAAATGGAACAGAAGGTGTACTTCTCTCACTCCGGTTACGCCAAAGGCGCCAAAGAAACGCCCGTGAAAAGAATGTTGGAAAAGAACCCCACCAGAGTATTGGAATTGGCCGTGAAGAGAATGTTGGACGAAAACAAACTCCGCGCGCCCAGAATGAAACGCTTGAGACTGTTCGCCGGCGAAGAACACGCCTTCACCGAACGCTTTGGTAAATAAGAGGGATAGAAATTTATGAACAATACGAAAGAACTCAAAACCGGAAGAAGAAAAACCTCCGTCGCCCAGGTAGAACTTTTGAAAGGTAAAGGCGTCATCACCGTGAACGCCAAATCCTTGGACGAATATTTCGGCAACCACGCCCGCTGCAAAGCCGCCGTTAAGGCGCCGCTCGTGGTGACCAACTTGGAAAAAGAATACGACGTGAACGCCAAAGTAATCGGCGGCGGCGTGTCCTCCCAAGCCGGCGCCCTGCGCCATGCGATTGCGCGCTCTTTGGCCGCGATCAGCGAAGATCTGAAAAAAGCCGTGAAAAAAGCCGGTTATCTTACCCGCGATCCTCGTATGGTGGAAAGAAAGAAACCCGGTCAGCCCGGCGCCCGCAAACGCTTCCAGTTCTCCAAACGTTAATCGTTGGCTGGAAACTTGCAGGATATGTTTTACAAACCCCGCTTTTACGAGCGGGGTTTTTTATGGACAAGTTCCGAGTTATGCATAGAATTGCTATATTATAGCAGCTTTTTATTAGGGGGATAATAATGGGGAAAGGGTTTACGCTAATAGAATTGCTTGTAGTGGTACTGATTATCGGTATTTTGGCCGCGGTAGCTCTGCCGCAATATCAAAAAGCCGTTGCTAAGAGCCGCATGATGAAGCTGTTGCCTATTACCAAAAACATCAAAAATGCAGAAGAGCTGTATTACATGTCAAACGGCAAGTATACCGAAAATTTCAATGATTTGGAAATAACACCTTTTGGAACTATTTCTACAGGAAATCCGTCCTATTTATCCTGGGATAAAAATCAATGCATTCTGCACCATTCGTCTTTTGGCTGGGTGTGGTGTGTGATGCCGATGAGTAAGCCGTATTCTACTTGTGGTTGGACCATTCCAATAAACCGGGCAAGATTGATTGTGTGTTTGGCAACTGGAACGCGCAAGACCCTTTTTGTGAAGAAATATGCAAAACAACCGGTTTTGACTATAACGGTATTTAATTGATTCTTCGTTCTTATAAAAAAACCCCGCTCTTTGGAGCGGGGTTTTTCTTAAAAAGCTTTTTATTTAGCTTCTTTCTTTTCGTCCAATGCGCACGGCACTTTGGGGCTCTGCGCTACCAAGTCTTTAATCGGCTTGATAACGGCCGCTTGTTTTTTAAGCGTGCACGGCCCGCCAATGCAGCCGCCTTTGCAGCTCATTACTTCTAAGAGCTGGAAGTCGCCCGCGCCTTTGGCATAGGCATTGAGGATCATCATCGTTTTCTTGTCCAATCCGTTGATGGCCATTTTTTTGAACGGACGTTTTCCGGCGATGGCATTTTCCACCGCTTGAGCTACGCCGCCCGTCACGCCATAGTAGCGCGCTTCGCCGGAGATTTTGGGATCCAGCGGGGTTTCTTCGCATTGGGCAGGGTTAATGCCTTTGGCATCCAACATGGCGCCCAGTTCTTCGTAGGTCATTACAAAGTCAATATTCGGGTCTTCCATGCCTTCTACGCGTTTAGACACGCACGGCCCCACAAATACCGTTACAAAGCCGTTTTTCTTTTCAATTTCGGCCGTGTAAGCGGCAGGGGTTTTGGTGTGCGAGACAAATTCTTTAAGCGCCGGCAAGTGCTTTTTGACGGCCTGAATCCAAGCCGCACAGCAAGACGTGGTCATAAAGCGGGCGCCGTTTTCCAGGCGTTCCACCAGTTCACGCGCTTCGTTGGCGGTGGTAATGTCGGCCCCTTCGGCCACTTCGGTCACTTTGTCAAAACCGGCCTTTTTAATGGCGGTCATCAGCTGCGGCAAGGTGCAGTCAAACTGGCCCACAATAGAGGGGGCAATCATGGCGCAAACTTTATTGTTGCTCTGGATTTGGCTCAAGATGTCAATCAGTTGGCTGCGTTCCATGATGGCGCCGAACGGACAAGCGTCCATGCAGTGCCCGCAGGAGATGCATTTGTCAAAATCAATTTCGGCAAAACCGTTTTCGCCTTTATGAATAGCGTCCACCGGGCAGGATTGTTCGCACGGTACGGGGACGTACGTAATGGCGTTGTACGGACAGACGGCTTTGCACTGGCCGCAGTTTTTGCACTTGTCGGCATCAATATGGGAGCGGCCGTTAGAGAACGAAATGGCGCCGAATTTGCACGCCTGCTGGCACGGGCGGGCCAAACAGCCTTGGCACGCTTCGGTGACGATATGGCGCGCTTTCACGCAGCCTTTGCAGGCGATGTCCATAACGGTCAGCGGCACTTCGGGCACGGCTTTGCGCAGGAGCGCCTGCTTGGCATAGTCGTTAAGCGAAGTGGCTTCGTCGTCTTTTTCTACGCTGCAGCCCATGGCGGCCAGCGTGCGGGCGCGGAAAACGGCCCGTTCTTTATAAATACAGCAGCGCACCGCGGATTTGGAATCCGGAGGAATAACGTCAAAAGGGATACGGTACGCGTTTTTTTCCAGCGTGCCTTTGTCAAAAGCTTCTACAACTCTTTTGAGGGCCTCGCGTTTGAAATACACGGCTTTATTGTCTGATGTGTTCATAATTACTTATATTTTACCATATTTGGATAGGGCGCTAGGCCGCTTCCAGGCGGGCCAGGAGGGGGTTATGGTCCGAGGCGTCCGTCACGCGCACGCCGCTGGCCAGTACGGTCAACCCGCGTACAAACAAATAGTCCACCGGGCGCCCCAAACAGCGGGTTCGGTCGTCCGGCTCAAAAGTTACTTCGCTTAATCCGGCCGCTTTGGCCATGCTTTGCAGCATGCGGCGGCGGTTTGTGTTCCAGGAATTAAAATCTCCGCCTAGCAGTACGGGCCCGTTGTAACTGGCCAACATTTCGGCCGTGCATTGCATATTGTTTTCAAAAGGCTTTAAGCCGGTGAAGTTGATGGCGTGGATATTGATGACCAGCAGGCGGTGGCGTGTGTTTTGCACCGGGTATAAGGCGGAAAGCGTCATTTTGGGCACGCGCAGCACCGGTTCCCGCGCGGCGGCGGCGTAAGCCACTTGCAGGGGCTGGGCCCGGCAGCCGGTAGCCACGCCTATTGGATTTTTGTCCTTGAGTGAAAAAAAGCTGATGGCACCGTTCCAATAATAAGGGGCCTGGTCCATAATGTTTTTGACGGAGCAGGAACGGTGTACTTCCTGTGCCAGGAATAAATCGGCCGCTTGGGCAATCTTGGTAAATTCGCCCGCCCATTTTTTATGCTTGCATTTTTGCCAGTTCCACACGCACACCGTAAAACGCCGGGGCAGCGCCTCTTGCGAGGGGCGGCCATGAGCCACTAAAATATCAGCGTTTTCGGGTTGTTTGTATAGCATATCAATAATACGGGGTTAAGAGGCGCAGGGCATTGTCCGCCAATGTGCGCCAAAGCGGCGGGCGGATATTTTTATCCCATTTTTCCGCGGTGGCGTTTGCCTTTTTGCGGGCAATAATTTTGCCCACTTCGCGGGCCAGTTGTTTATCCAAACATTCCATATTACATTCAAAATTTAACTTAAAGCTGCGCACGTCCCAGTTGGCTGAACCGACAAACAGCCAGGCGTCGTCCACCAGCATGATTTTGCTATGGTCAAAGGGCGGGCGGGTGCGGTAAATTTTTACGCCCTTTTCCAGCAGGCGTGCAAAGTTGGCGCGCATGGCTCCGTCCATGCCCAAGATATTGCTTTTGGACGGCAAGATAATTTCCACATTTACGCCGCGCATGGCGGCCACTTCCAGGGCGATTAAAATGTTGTTTTCCGGCAGGAAATACGGCGTAACGATTTGCACCGTTTTTTGCGCGCAGGACAGGGCACCCAGGGCCATCAGCTCTATCTTGCCGTAGTCGCCGTCGGGCCCGTCCGGGATAATGCGTGCGGGCATAGTGCCCGGCAAGGGGCCTCCCGCGCGGAAGGATGCGGGAATAAAATGTTTCTTGCCTGAAAAAATCCAATCCTCTTCAAATACGCGGGACATTTGGTCCACCACCGGCCCTTCCACCTTAAAGGTAATGTCTATGATAGGTTCTTTGGGTTGGGTTTGCACCAAGTTGCCTTCGGCCACGTTCATGCCGCCAAAAAAGGCGGCCAGGCCGTCCACAATCAGGATTTTGCGGTGGTTGCGTAAATTGACAAAGGGCAAATTGATGGGGCTTTTGGACGGAAGGAACACCGAAAACTCTATCCCCGGGGTGCGGCGAAGCGCCGCGGCGATGGTGGGCTTGGAGTAATTCAGTCCAACCCCGTCCACCAGCACTTTTACCTTGGCGCCATTTTTGGCGGCTTGTTTAAGCGCTTTGACGAACATTTGCCCGGCCCGGTCGTTATCAAAAATATAGCTTTGCATGAGGACTTCTTTCTTGGCCGAAGCAATCAGGCGGCACATTTCGGGGTAGGCTTCGTCCCCGTTTACGAAGGCTTGTGCACGGTTGCCCAGGGCAAAATGCTGGGGGTGCACTTTATAACCCAGGCGCATTAACTGCAAGAAAGGACGGGGAATTTCTTTTTCTATTTCTTCGGCGCTTTTGCCCGTAACGGTAAAAATATCCGGGCCTTTGTTGCGCAAGGAAAGTGCTTTGCGGCGAATGCGGTTGATACCAAAAATAATGTAAACCACACTGCCCAAAATAGGCGTGAGCCACACGAGCCCAATCCAGCCGATGGAACTTTTTACGTCGTCCTTGCGGCAAATGATGTGAGCCGTTACCAAGCCTTGTAAAACGATAAATAATAAACCGGCTATTCCGAATGAGGAAGCCGATACGGGGTCCATATGCATACCTTTATTATAAAAAATATCCCTTATTTGGTAAGGGATAAAAAGGATTAGTCCGCCGTTTGGAAAACGCTCTTAAAGAGAAAGCGGCGTGCCTGCCGGGGTTTTGCTGGGCGTTAATGCCGGCAAAGGGGTGGCGTTTACCGCGCGGGGCATATACATTTGGTCCTGCGTGGTGCCGCCCGACACCAAGGCTTTGCGCACGGGTCTGTTGGCGCGTTCCAGCGCTTGCTGGCGTTCTTTTTGCAGTTTTGCCTGGCGCTGTTGTTCAGCTGCTTTTTGGCGGGCGGAGAGGTCTTTGTTAGATTGAGAGAGCTTGCCCACAAAGTCGTAAAAAGCGTCGTCCCCGGCGTAGGTGGCAATCAAGTCGTCGTCTTCAAATACAAAATAATGCGGGGAGGGTTTTTTGTTGTTAATATCGGAATAGTTTATTTTGTAGGCCTGATACGTTTTGCCGGAGGCGCTGTCGGCCAGGTTGGTTAACGTGGCGCGCGATTCATAGCGGCGCAAAAAGTCCCGCAGGCTTACGCCCAAATTTACCTTGTACTTTTTGTTGACGGCCAGTACATCGTCCAAATTGGCCGCACAGGCAACAAAGGTTTGCGGGTCTTCGGCTTTGAATAAAAATTTGCGGTAATCGCCGTCGTCACTTCCATAGCGGACGAAAGCATATTCTTTCCCGTCTTCGGCGTACAGGGTATCATCTTTGGAAGAGACGTTTTCCACATGGTAGAGCACATAAGTGCGGTCCTTCCCGCGGAAAAGGCGCGTCAGCTGGCGGGCATTTTTATCCCAAATGGATACAGACGGCCGCGGCGCACTGGCCTGGCCGTGCATTTCTATCACAATTTCGGGTTCTTCGGCCGCTTGCCCCCAAACGGGGAGCCACGGCAACAGCACAAAGGCTAATCCTGCAATAATGCGTCTGTCCATACTTGTATTGTAACAAGAGAAGAGCTCTTATTCAAATAATTCCGTGCTTAAATATCTTTCTCCGCCGTCCGGCAATAAGGTGACGATATTCTTCCCGGCGTTTTGCGGCCGTTTCGCCACTTCTAAAGCGGCCCACAGGGCGGCCCCTCCCGATATGCCGGGCAAAATGCCTTGTAATTTGGCCAAGCGGCGTGCGGTTTGGCAGGCGTCCTGCGTGGTTACGGGAATGATTTCGTCTATCAAACTGCGGTCCAAAACGGCGGGGATAAAGTTGGCCCCAATACCTTGCAAGCCATGCGGCCCGGCTTTTCCGCCGGAAAGGAGCGGAGAGTCGGCCGGTTCTACGGCGATAATTTTAAGGTTTGGGTTTTTGCTTTTCAAAAAGCGTCCCGTTCCCGTCAGCGTGCCGCCGGTGCCTACGCCGGCCACAAAAAAGTCCACCCGTCCGTTTAAGTCTTTCCAAATTTCGGGGCCGGTTGTTTTTTCGTGTGCAAGGGCGTTGTTGGGATTGTCAAACTGTGCGGGCATAAAAGAGCCGGGCGTTTCATTCAAAATGCGCGAGGCGGCGGCAATGGCCCCCTTCATGCCTTCGGCCTTAGGCGTCAGTACGATTTGCGCGCCCAGCGCTTTTAATAATTTGATGCGTTCTGCACTCATGTTTTCGGGCATGGTAAGCACTATTTTGTAACCGCGGGCGGCGGCCAAAAAAGCAAGGGCAATCCCGGTGTTCCCGCTGGTAGGCTCCACCAACGTGCCGCCGGGAGCGAGCTTGCCTTCTTTTTCGGCAGCGTTTAGCATTTCCCTGGCGGCGCGGTCTTTTACGCTAAAGGGGTTGAACATTTCCAGTTTGGCCCACACATGCCCGGGCCCGGGGTTTAAGCGGGTGATTTCTGCCAGCGGAGTATTGCCGATGGCTTGTTCAAAAAGAGAAATTTTCATAATGGCTCCGTCCAAAACAGTTTTCCTTTATTATATGCCTTTGGGAGCGGTTTGTCAGACTTTGGAACATAGTCCCGTAAAAAGCGGGCGCATGCGCAGGAAAATTTATACAATGAAAGGGCACGCCTAAAAGGCATATTATAAAGAGGGGATTGTCATCAATGAATAAAAAACATTTATTTCCGGCGGTTTTAACCGCTTTGGTCTTTTCTGCCGCGTGGCTTTGCGGCTGCAGTAAATCCAGCGAGCCCGGTGCCGCTCCGGTCACGGCCGTTAATGCGATAACGGTTGTACAGGAAGATTTGCCGTGGAACATTGAATACCCGGCCCAAGTGGCGGGTTCGTTGGAAATTCAAATTCGCGCACAGGTGGGAGGTATTTTGGAAGCCCGTCTGTATAATGAAGGGGAATATGTCGCCGCCGGAACGCAGCTGTTCCAGATTGATGATAAAGAATATAAGGTAGCGTTGGAAAAAGCGCAGGGCGCTTTGGCTCAGGCTCAGGCCGAAGAACGCCGCACCAAGCGTACCTATTCCCGCATGAAACGCCTTCGCGCGGACAATGCCGTCAGCCAGCAAGATTACGATAACGCCCTTTCCGCCTATGAAACGGCCCAAGCCAACGTGAAAGTGGCTCAAGCCGGCGTGAGCGAAGCGGAAATTAACCTGGGATATACCAAAGTTACCGCCCCCATTTCCGGCATTGCGGGGAAAGAAGCCCAGTCCGTGGGCAGCTTGATTTCGCCTACGGGGGAATCCGGCCTGCTGACTTCTATGGTGCAGATTAATCCGCTTTACGTTAACTTCTCCATGCCCAGCCGTCAGTTTGAAAAGCTTTCCGCCGGTTTTGTGTCGGGCCAGATTGCCATCGGCACCGAAGAACAGAAAGAAAAACTGGCCGCGGATCAGTACCGCAAAACGGCCGCGGCGGACGCGCCCATGTATGTGGAAGTGCTGCTTAACAACGGCAAAATGTACCCCGAAAAAGGGAAAATTATTTTCTTTGACAGCTCGGAAAATACGCAAACTTCCAGCTTGGCCATGAAAGCCGAATTTGCCAACCCCAAAAATTCCCGCGCGTTAATGCCGGGCCAGTTTGTGCGCGTGCGCCTGGTGGGTGCCGTGTACAAAAATGCCATTTTGATTCCTTCTTCTGCCGTGCTGAACACTGCCCAAGGTATGGTGGCCTATGTGGTAGACGCAAATGACACCATTGTCGCCCGCCCCGTGCAGGCCCAACTGCAGGATGATATGTATATCGTTACCGACGGCTTAAAAGCCGGCGAACGGATTGTGAGCGAAGGCATGATTAAAGTGCGCCCCGGCCAGCAGGTGCAGGTGCATTTGAAAGCGTTCCGCGCGGCCGAAAAAGAACAGCCCGAAGCTGAACCCGCGGCGGAAGAAGACGGAACGTCCGCTTTGGAAGAAGCGGTGGAAGCTTCTAAAAAGGGAGATGCGCAAGCCTTGCCGGAAGCCCAGCAGGAACAGACGGCTCAAAAACAGAACGTCTCTTCTGCTGAAAAATCCGATTTGCCGGCAGAAGCCGCTCAAGAGGCTCCGGCTTCCGCTTCCGAACAGACGGGGAAATAAGGAGCGCGTATGTTTTCCAAGTTTTTTATTAACCGCCCGATTTTTTCCACCGTTATTTCGCTGCTTATTTCGCTGGCGGGCATCGTGTCTATCACCATGCTCCCCATTGAGCAGTACCCCGATTTAACGCCGCCCACGGTGGAAGTTTCCGCCACGTATCCAGGCGCCAGCCCGGAAGTAATTGCCAACACCGTGGCCGCCCCGATAGAACAACAGGTGAACGGCGTGGAAGACATGCTGTACATGAACTCCACGTCTTCTTCCAACGGGGACATGTCCCTCACCATTTCGTTTAAGGTAGGTACGGACCCGGACCAGGCCATGATTAACGTGAACAACCGCGTCCAGGGTGCCACCGCTACCCTGCCGGAAGACGTGCGCCGCTACGGGGTGGAAGTAAACAAAAAATCATCGGCCATTTTGCAGTTAATCGCGTTGTATTCGCCTAACGGACACTCGGACACGACCACTATCGGCAACTACGCCCTGCTCAATATCGTGGACGATTTGAAACGCATTGACGGCGTGGGCGACGCGCAGGTAATGTCCGCCAACGACTACTCTATCCGCATTTGGATTAAGCCCGATGTGCTTTCTCAGCGCGGGCTGTCCGTAAGCGATATTGTGGCCGCCGTGCAGGCGCAAAACGCTCAGCGCTCGGCGGGTAAAATCGGTCAGCCGCCGTTGCCCGTAAAAGTGGACCGCATGTATTCCATTATTGCGCCCGGCCGTTTGACCGACCCCAAAGAATTTGAAAACATTATTTTGCGCGCTAATCCGGACGGCACCACCCTGCTCCTTAAGGACGTGGCCCGTGTGGAACTGGGCAGCCAAACTTATGAATTTAACGGCAGTTTTAACGGCAAGCCGGCGGTGCCGATTGGCGTGTACCTTTCCCCGGGTGCCAACGCCGTGGCCACCGCCAAAGCGGTGAACGCGCACATGGCGGAAATTGCCCAAAACTTCCCGCCCGATTTGGATATTGATTATAAAGTAGCCTACGATACCACCTTGTTCGTAACCGCTTCTATTAAGGAAGTAATTCACACCTTAATTGAAGCCATGATTTTGGTGTTCTTGGTGGTGTATTTGTTCTTGAAAGACTGGCGCGCCACGCTGATTCCTTGTTTGGCGGTGCCGGTGTCTATCGTGGGTGCGTTTGCGGGTATGTTGATGTTGGGCTTTTCCATCAACACGCTTACGCTGTTTGGGCTGGTGTTGGCCATCGGGATCGTGGTGGACGATGCTATCGTTGTGATAGAAAACGTAGAACGTATCATGCACGAGGAGAACCTTCCCGTCAAAGAAGCCACCATTAAAGCCATGGACGAAGTGTCCGGCCCGGTGGTGGCCATTGTGCTGGTCTTGTGTTCGGTGTTTGTGCCCGTGGCGTTTATGGGCGGGCTAACGGGGGTGATGTATCAGCAGTTTGCCATTACGATTGCCGTGTCCGTTATTATTTCCGGTATCGTAGCGCTTACGCTCACGCCTGCGCTGTGCGCGCTGTTGCTTAAAAAGCAGGAACACTCCACCAAAGGATTTTTCTTTCAGTTTGACCGTTTCTTTGAAAAATTGACCGAAAAATACGGTTCCTGGGTATCGTTCTTTATCCGCCGTTTGTCCGTTTCGCTGGGGCTGATTGCGGTGTTGTTCCTGGCGGCGCTGGGCTTGTTCAAAATAGTGCCCGGCAGCTTGCTGCCCGATGAAGACCAGGGCGTCATCATGGTGGCCGCGCGGCTGGATCCTTCCGCTTCGCTGGCTAACAGCGATGCCGTAGCCAGGCAGCTGGAAGATTTGATTTTGGCCCAGCCGGCCGTTGCGCAAGTGCTGACGTTCTCCGGCTTTGACCTGTTAAGCAGCACGCAGAAAGGAAACTCTGTTTCCGCGTTTGTAATGTTGAAGCCTTGGGAAGAGCGCAAAGGGAAAGGTTTGTCCTCCTCCGCGTTAGTAGCCAGCTTGTATATGCAGGCGCAGAGCAAAATTCCCGCCGCGCTGGTAATGCCGTTTAACCCGCCGCCCATTATGGGTATGAGCACGACGGGCGGTTTGGAAGGCTATATCCAAAACCGCAGTTCCGGCGGAAGCGAAGCGCTGGAAGCGCAAACGCAAAAATTTATTGAAGCGGCCAAAAAACGGCCGGAATTGTCCGATGTGAGCACCACCTTCTCCGCCGCGGTGCCGCAGTACAAAATGGCGGTGGACGAAGTGAAAGCGCAAGCCATGGGTGTTTCGCTTTCGGAGCTTTACACCACCTTGCAAGGCACTTTTGGTACGTTGTACGTAAACGATTTTACGTATTCCGGCCGCAGCTTTAAGGTGATGATGCAGGCGGACGGACAGTATCGCGCCCGCCCGGAACAAATTGCGGACGTATATGTCCGCTCCAACACGGGTGCTATGGTGCCGCTTTCGGCTTTGGTGACGCTGACCCCGGTGCTGGGGCCGGACGTGGTGGAGCGGTTTAACGTGTTCCCGGCGGCAAAAATTATTGCCAACCCCGCGGAAGGCTACAGCTCCGGCGACGCTATCCGCGCCGTGGAAGAAACCGCCAAAGAAGTCTTGGACTCCGGCTTTACCCTCGCCTGGACGGGTACCACCTATCAGGAAAAACTCTCCGGCAACTCTTCTGCCATGGCGTTGTTGTTGGGTATGCTGGTGGTGTTCCTGATTTTGGCCGCGCAGTATGAAAAATGGAGCCTGCCCATTGCCGTGTTGCTGGCGGTTCCGTTTGCTATTTTCGGTGCCTTGGCGGGAACCTGGGCCAGAGGCCTTTCCAACGATATTTATTTCCAAATCGCGTTGGTGGCGCTGGTTGGTTTGGCCGCCAAGAACGCCATTTTGATTGTGGAATTTGCCGTCATGTTAAAAGAACAAGGGTTGGATAACGTGCAAGCCGCCGTTCAAGCGGCCAAGCTGCGTTTCCGCCCGATTGTCATGACGTCTTTGGCGTTTATTTTGGGCTGCGTGCCGCTGGCCATTAGCTCCGGCGCGGGTGCGGCCAGCCGCCATGCCATTGGTACGGCGGTGGTGTTTGGGATGTTGGCCGCCACGCTGATTGCGCCGTTGTTTATTCCGCTGTTCTTCTGCCTGTTAAGCGGGTGGAAAAAGAAACAGCCTGCGGAAGCGGAAAAAATTGAAAAGAAAGAGGAAACTTTATGAAGATAAAACGTTTGGGGGCCGTATTGGCCGCCGCGGTGTGGTTGGGCGGGTGTATGCTGGGGCCCAACTACAAACAGCCCGAGCAGGATTTGCCTCAAGGGCAGCAAAGTGAAGATTTCAGCATTTTCACCAGTGCCAAATGGTGGGAAGTGTTCCAGGACCCGGTGCTAAACCAACTGGAAGCGGAAGCCTTGGAACATAATAAAGATTTGCAAGCCGCCATTGCACGGGTGGACCAGGCGCGTGCGTCCGTGGGGATAGCTACGGCAGACCAGCTGCCCAGCCTTTCCGCGGCGGCGCAGTCGGGCCGCGCGGGGGACGCGACGGCTTCCGGCCAAAGCAAAAGCACGGCCAACGTGTCCGTTTCGTACGAGTTGGATTTGTGGGGCAAATACCGCCGCTTAAGCGAAGCCGCCCGCGCACAGCTTCTTTCTACGGAAGCCGCCCGCGATACGGTCCGCTTGACCTTAACGGCGGACGTGGCCAAAAACTATTTCACGCTTAGCATGTTGGACGCGCAGCTGGCCATTGCCCAGCGCACGCTCAAAGCCCGCCAGGAAAACGTGCGCATCTACACCAGCCGCTATAAAAACGGTTACTGCACGGAAGTGGATTTGAAACGCGTAGAAGCCAACATGGCCAGCGTGCAGGCCCAGGAGCAACAGCTCCGCCTGAAAATTGCGCAGACGGAGACGGCTCTTTCCGTGCTGGTGGGAAAATCGCCCCGGGCTATTGCACAGGAAAAAACGCCCCGCGGCAAAACGCTGGCGGAAATTACGCTTATTCCCAACGTGCCCGAAGGGCTTCCTTCCGACTTGCTGACCCGCCGCCCGGATGTCCGCTCCGCCGAAGGCCAGCTGATGGCCGCCAATGCCAATATCGGCGCGGCGCGCGCGGCCTATTTCCCCAGCATTCCGCTGACGGCTTCCGCCGGTTATGCCAGCGGTGCTCTTAACAATTTGTTTACGGGTTCTTCCGGCGTATGGACGCTGGGCGGGCAGGTGCTTGCGCCTATTTTTGAAGGCGGCAAAATCCGTGCCGAAAATAAAAAAGCCGAAGCGGCCTACCGCGAAATGTTGGCTTCGTATGAAAAAACGGTCCAAGGCGCTTTTAAGGAAGCTTTAGATGCCATCGCCGCCAATCGTATCAACCGCGAAATTTTTGATTCTTACAAACAGCAAACCGCGGCCATGAAACGCAGTTACGAGCTGACCAAAAAGCAGGAAGATGCGGGGCTTATCGGCGTGACGGATTTGCTGGACGTAGAAGAAAATCTGCTCTCGGCCGAAATGAACCTGGCTTCCGCCCGCAACGATGAATTGGCCGCCGTGGTCAATTTGTCCAAAGCGTTGGGCGGCGGCTGGAACGTGGAGGAAGGCTTTGCGCCGGACGGAACCCCCGCACAAGCGGAACCCTCCGCCGAACCGATTCAAAAATAACTTTTAGTTCAACCAAAACCCCGTCCCTTTGCGGACGGGGTTTTTTTGTTCAATCGGGCAAGACGCGCCCCTGCTAATTTAGTAAAATATATATATGAAAATATCGGCGCTGTGCCCTCTGGATGGCCGTTATAGCGGCAGATTGGGCGCGCTCAGAAGTGTCATGAGCGAAGCCGCCTTTACTGCATCACGCGTACGCGTGGAATGTGCCTGGTTTGAAATCCTTTCTCAATTAAAACTGCCTCGTTTTAGTCCGCTGTCTTTGGCGGAACGCCGCTTGCTGGAAGAAATAAAAAATTTGTCTGACGCCGACTTGGAAACAATCCGCGCGCTGGAATTTGACGGCGTGGACGGGTTGCCGCCCACCAAGCACGATGTAAAAGCCGTGGAGTATTTCCTGCACCTGAAGCTGAAGAAAACTTCCCTTAAAGACCGTTTGCAGTGGTTCCATTTTGCGTTGACTAGCGAAGACGTCAACAGCGCTTCTTATGCCATGCTCCTTTCGGACGGATTGGAACAAGTGTTGCTGCCTGCTTTGCAGCAGCTGGAGCGGGCTCTTTCTCAGCTGGCCCGCCGCGAAGCGCGCTCGGTGCTGTTGGCCCGCACGCATGGCCAGCCGGCGGTTCCCACGACGTTTGGGAAAGAAATACGCGTTTATGCACAGCGGCTTAAACGGCAAATAGAAGAACTGCAAACGAGGAATTTGTCTTTTAAGTTCGGCGGTGCGGTGGGCAATTTTAATGCGCATTATGCGGCGTTTGCGCAAGTAAAGTGGCCGCGTGCCGTGCACAAAATGGCCGCACTTCTTAATCGGGGGCGCAAAATTAAGCTGGTCCTGTCGCCCGTGTCCACCCAGGTGGACCCGCGTGATACGTATGCGGAATTATTTGATAATTTGCGCCGTGCCGATGTGATTTTGTTGGATTTATGCCGCGATATGTGGCAATATATTTCGGCCGGTTTGGTACGGCAAAAAACGGCGGCGGGGGAAGTGGGTTCTTCCACCATGCCGCAGAAAGTAAACCCGATAGATTTTGAAAACGCAGAAGGCAATTTGCAGTTGGCCGATGCGTTGTTTGAACTTTTTTCGCGCAAACTGCCCGTGTCGCGCTTGCAGCGCGACTTGTCCGACTCTACGGTACTGCGCAACATGTCGGTAGCGTTTGGTTATGCGGCGGTGGCTTATGGCTCGGTGTTAAAAGGGCTGGGTAAAATTTCATTTGACCGTGCCGCCGCCCGTGAGGAATTAAATGCCCACCCCGAGGTGTTGGCCGAAGCGGTGCAGACTATTTTGCGTGCGGCGGGGTATCCGCACGCCTACGAAACCTTGCGCGATTTTACGCGCGGCCGCCATATGACGGCCGAACTGCTGCGCGAATTTACGGAAGGGCTGGCCGTGGACGGCCAAACCCGTTCCAAACTGCGTGCGCTGACGCCGGAAAAATACCTGGGGCGCGCGTGCGAACTTGCGGAGGAAAAATATGATTGATATTGTCTGCGGCGGTCAGGCCGGCGACGAAGGAAAAGGAAAAATTTCCGCTTATCTTTCTTATAAAGGCAACTACGACTATTGTGTGCGTGTGGGCGGCCCGAACGCCGGTCACACGGTAGTGAAAGACGGCAAATCTTACACGCTTAAAAATATCCCGTCCGGATTTTTGAACCCCAAAACCAAATTGGTACTGGGTGCGGGCGCTTATACCAAAACTGAATGGTTGTTGGACGAAGTAAAATTTACCGGTACGCGCGAACGGCTGATTATTGACCCGTATGCCGTGCTAATTTCCGACGAGCAGACTGCCGCGGAGAAAAGTGCTTCTCACTTTATGCAGCACATTGGCAGCGTGGGAACCGGGCTTGGGCAAGCCGTGCGGGACCGCATTGAACGGCGCGACATTAAATTTGCCAAAGACGAGCCTCTCTTGAAAGAATTTATCCAGGACGTGCCCGAACTCTTAAACGATTGCTTGGATAAGGGCGGCCAAGTCCTGCTGGAAGGTACGCAGGGGATTAAACTCTCTTTGCTGCACGGGGAATATCCGTTTGTTACCTCGCGCGACACTACGGCCAGCACCTTTTTGGGCGAAGCCGGTTTGGGACCCAAGTCCGTGCGGGACGTGTATGTGGTGTTCAAACCCTACATCACGCGCGTAGGCCCCGGCCCGCTGGAGCAGGAAATGACGGACGAAAAAGAGCTGGAAGTGTACCACACCAAAGGCCACGAAATTGGCAGCGTCAGCAAACGGCTGCGCCGCATCGGCGCGTTTGAAACGCGTTCTGCCTCGCGTGCCATTATGATTAACAACTGCACCAAAATTGCCATTACGCACATAGACATGTTCCCCGGCAACGACCGCGTGAAAAAATACGAAGACTTCACGCCCGAAGCCAAAGCCTTTTTGGAACAGCTGAAAGCCTTGTGCGCACGCACCTATCCGCACCCGGAAATTTCACTCATTTCCACCGGCCCGGATATGGAAGATACCTTGGTCTTATAAGTTTCAAACCGCACCTTTGGGTGCGGTTTTTTTGTGCGTGTTGCGTTTTTTACCGTCTAGAAGATATAATAACAACAGGGGGATTTTTGTATGAAAGACATCGTGTTTGATTTGGGCGGGGTGATGATTGATTGGAACCCGCGCCACTTATATAAAAAAATTTTTGCTTCGGAAGAAGAAATGGAATGGTTCCTTTCCAATGTCTGCACCCCGCAGTGGAACACCCAGCAAGATGCGGGTCGCCCGTTTGAAAAAGGGTTGGCTTTGGTAAAGGAAAAATATCCTAAATACTCGGCCCAGATAGATGATTATTTTAACCGCTGGGACGAAATGTTGGGCGGCCCCATTAAAGGCACGGTGGCCATCTGGCGGGAACTTAAAGAAAAAGGGTACCGCCTTTTTGCGCTGACCAACTGGTCGGCCGAAACGTTTCCCATTGCGCGTGAAAAATACGATTTCCTGCAGCAGATGAACGGGATTGTGGTATCCGGTGAGGAACGCTTGGTAAAGCCCGACCCCGCCATTTATGCCCGCCTGTTAAAACGCTTTGACCTTAAATCCACCAATTGTGTGTTTATAGACGACAACGCCGCCAACGTTTCCGTAGCGGAAAACCTGGGCTTTGACGCTATTTTATTTCAAAGTCCGGACGCACTTCGCGCGGAACTGCTACGCCGCGGGCTGTTATAAAGCGAATTCATATCATAAAAAACCCCGGGGAAACCCGGGGTTTTTGTTTATTCGGCTTTTGTGATTAAAACTTCCATTAATTTATGTCGGCGGAACTTGCGCGGGTCCACCAGCAGACCGTCGGCTTTTAGCTTGTCGTTTTTATCCAAGGCGCGGCCCAGTTTTTGAGTGGTCCACTGCAGTACGGTGGCGGTGGGGGCCAGGTCTTGGGGTGCGGGCACGCCCAAGCGTTCAAATACGTCGGTCATTTTGGCCGTGGCGCTGGCTATCAGCGAGGTGCCAAACGGGCGGATATAGGCGGGGAAAAAGTCGTACTCGTCTTCAATTTCGCCCACCATTTCTTCAAAGATGTCTTCCAGCGTCAGGATACCGGTAATTTTGCCCCCTTCGGTTACCAGGCAGATGTGCTGTTTGTCTTTCATCAGTTTTTCTAGTGCAGCGGAAATCAGCGTATCGGCTTCCAGGCGAAGCATCGGGCGCACAATGGTGCGCGCCGAGGTGGGGGAACCGGCCGCCATTTTGGTGGACAGGAAAATATCCTTAAAGTTAAGGTACCCGATAATGCTTTGCGGGTCGGACGGATTTTCCCGCACGGGGAAGCGGGTGTGCATGTCCAGGTGCGCTTTTACAAATGTATCGGCGATAGAGTCACCCGCGTCCAGCATGTACACCTGGTCCAGAGGTACTTGTATTTCGCGTATTTTTCGAATGCAGAACATGGCGCTGGAAAGCACAATTTTTTCTTCGGTTTTCCCAAACAGACGAGAAGAAGACGCGATGGCCGCGGCAGTGCGCAAATCGGCCATGGCCGCTTTTTGGGCTTCTTTCGGGTCGGGCGTTTTGGTGAAGGTCTTTTTCGTGCAGAAGCGAACCAGGTTCTCCATAATATGCACAATGGGGGAGAGAATGGTGTAGAGCACTCTCATCACGGGGGAGAACTTGAGCACCACAAATTCTTTGTTTTTAATGGCAAACGTTTTGGGCGTGAGTTCGGCAAACACAATGGTAATAAAGCTTAAAGGCAACACCACCACGGCTACGGACAGCGCGTCCGCCAGCCGCTTGGGGATAGAAAGCCATTCCTGCAAGATAGGCGAAAACATTTCATCTGCGCCCGCACCCCCTGCGGCCGCGGCAATGGCTCCCACCAAGGTAATACCAATTTGCACCACAGCCAAGCTGCCTTCCATATGGTCTTTCATAAAAAGGGCCTGCTCGGCGCCCATGCGTTTTTCCTGAGCCAGAATGGAGAGTTTGGTGCGGGAAACGGATGCCAGGGCCATTTCATAGGCCGCCAGCAACGCGTTTAAGGCTAACATGAGTATGATGATAAGTATCGTCATGGGATATAGTGTAGCAAAAAACCACGTAAAACAAAAGGGACGCCCCGACGAAGAGCCCGCTTTTTCTTTTAGCAAAATTCCTCTTTTGGGGGCGTGTTTTATATGTTCCCGCACAAGGCTTTGCTTGACAATGCCCGTCGATAAGCTTATTCTTTATTAGAAGGGGATTTTTAGCTTATGAAGAAAAAATTTAATGTTACCGGCATGACCTGCTCCGCCTGCCAGGCGCATGTGGAAAAGGCCGTTGCCCAGTTGCCCGGCGTGCGCTGTGCCGCCGTAAATTTGCTGCAAAATACGTTGACGGCCGAATATGACGAAGAACGGTTAGACGCGCGGGATATTATCGCCGCCGTACGCGCCGCGGGGTACGACGCGTTTGCCCCCGGCGAAGAGGCCGGCCTTTTGTCGCCTCAGCGCGCCGCCAAGGAAGAGGCCCTGCGCCTTAAACGCCGCTTTGTGGCGTCCGTGGTGTTTTTGATTCCGCTTTTATATGTAGCTATGGGAACGATGTTTTCTTTCCCGTTGCCTGCTTGTTTAGGGAAAAACCCGGGGCTTTTTGCCTTGGTGCAGTTTTTGCTGGCGCTTCCCGTATTATCGGTAAACCGCCGTTTCTTTACTAACGGGTTTAAGCGCTTGGTGCATGGCGCCCCGAATATGGACAGCTTAATTGCCTTGGGCTCCGGCGCGGCGATAGCGGCCGGCATATGGGCGTTGTTTCGCATTTTGCTCTTGATGGAACAGCCGGATTGGACGGCCGCGTTTGAAGCACAGCGGGAGCTTTATTTTGAATCGGCCGCTATGATTTTGACGCTGGTTACTTTGGGCAAATGGCTGGAAGCCCGGGCCAAGGTAAAAACGTCCGACGCTATTTCCGCCCTGGTGCGTCTTATCCCGCAGGAAGCTTCGGTTCTTCGCGGCGGGAAAGAAGTGGTGGTTCCCGTGCAGGGGTTGGTGGCGGGCGATGTAGTGGTCGTTCGCGCAGGGGAACGGATTGCGGCCGACGGCGTGATTATAGACGGCGGCGGCGCGGCGGATGAGTCTGCCCTGACGGGGGAAAGCGTCCCGCAGGAAAAGCCTATCGGGGCCGAGTTGGCCGCGGGCACTTTGCTGGCCAGCGGCTATGTGGAAATGCGCGTAGAACGCACCGGGAAAGACACGGTACTGGCACAAATTGTGACTTTGGTAGAGGAAGCGGCCGGCAGTAAAGCGCCGATAGCCCGCTTGGCCGACCGCGTGAGTGCGGTGTTTGTGCCGGCGGTTATTTCGGTGGCTTTGTTGACGTTTGTGCTGTGGTTGGCGCAAGGGGCCGGGTTTGGCTTTGCGCTTTCTTCGGCTATTGCGGTGTTGGTGATTTCCTGCCCGTGTGCGTTGGGTTTAGCTACGCCCACGGCCATTATGGTGGGCACCGGCAGTGCGGCGCGGCATGGCATTTTGGTGAAATCGGCCGCGGCGTTGGAACGCTCCCATAAAGTAACAACCGTTATTTTGGATAAAACGGGCACCGTTACCACCGGTCAAATGCGTGTGGCGCGGGTAGTGCCTGCCAGTGGTACTGACGAGCAAGAACTGCTGACGCAGGCCGCCTCGCTGGAACATTTTTCCCAACATCCGTTTGCCAAGGCGCTACTGGCGTATGCAGACGAGAAGAACACGCCTCTTTTCCAAGCGTCTAATTTTGAGCTGGTGCCCGGCCGCGGTGTGCGCGCCGAAGAAGGGGGCGAGGGTTTATTCGGCGGGAATTTGACCTGGATGCAAGAACTCCATATCCCGGTGGAACAGGGCGAAGATCTGCTAAAAGAGGAAGCGGCCGCCGGGCGGACCCCGCTGTTTTTTGCGCGCGGCCAACGCTTTTTGGGCGTCGTCTCTTTTGCCGATACGGTAAAACCCTCTGCCGCTTTGGCAGTAGGCATGCTGAAAAAAATGCGCTTAAAAGTGGTGCTTTTAACGGGTGACAATGAACAAACGGCCCGCCGTGTGGCGGACGCGGTGGGGATAGATCGCGTGATAGCCGGGGTGTTGCCTCAGGAAAAAGAAGCCGTGGTGCGCCGCCTGCAAAACGAAGGCGAAGTGGTGGCCATGGCGGGTGACGGCGTGAATGATGCACCGGCGCTGGTGCGTGCGGACGTGGGCCTCGCCTTGGGCGCGGGAACGGACGTAGCCGTGGAATCGGCCGATATTGTGCTGATGCAGGACGATTTGACGGGCGTAGCCACCGCCTTGCAGTTGGGGCGTGCGGTGCTGCGCAACATCAAGCAAAATCTGTTTTGGGCGTTTTTCTATAACGTGCTGGGCATTCCGTTGGCGGCTGGGGCGCTGTATTTGTCCTTGGGGTGGAAGCTGAGCCCCATGGTGGCGGCCGCGGCGATGAGCTTAAGCTCCGTTTGTGTGGTGACCAATGCCCTGCGCCTGCGTTTTTTTACGCCGGCTAAAACGTCCCAGAAAACGAAACACGGGGAGAAAATTATGAGAAAAACGGTTATTATAGAAGGAATGGTTTGCTCCCACTGCGCGGGGCGCGTGGAACGCGCGCTTAACGCGTTGCCGGGGGTGCACGCCAAGGTGGACTTGGCGCAAAAATGTGCCGTCGTGCAATCCGCTTCGGACATAGACGACGAAACGTTAAGACAAGCCGTCCAAAAAGCCGGTTATGAAGTGGTGGCGATAAACTGACCGTTTGATTTGCCGAAAAGGGCCGAATGCCGCTCGCGCATTCGGCCCTTTTTGCGGCATAATTGATACAATAAAAAGTAGTCCGTATCGGCAAGGAGCAAATATGAATCATTTTGGTTTTGTAAAAGTGGCGGCGTGTGTGCCGTCCGTAAAAGTGGCGGATCCCGCATATAATGCCGCCAAATTGGAAGAATGTATTTTGCGTGCCGCACAGGAAGGCGTGCGCGCGGTGGTGTTCCCGGAGCTTAGCCTCACCGGGTACACGTGCGGGGATTTGTTTTCAAAACCTTTGCTGATTGAGGGCGCCCAACGGGTGTTGGGGGCGTTGCTTCGCCGGACGGAACATACGGATATCGTTTTTATGGTAGGGCTGCCGGTGGCGGCGGGAAATGTGCTGTTAAATGCGGCGGCCGTTTGCTACCGGGGTGAAATTTTGGGTGTGGTGCCCAAAACGCATTTGCCCAATTATAAGGAATTTTATGAACAGCGCTGGTTCACGTCCGCCTTGGAATGGGGCGGCGGCGAAGTGGAGCTGTGCGGCCAAAACGTGCCGGCCGGAACGGACTTGCTGTTTGAAGCGGGCGGCATGAAGTTTGGCGTAGAAATTTGCGAAGATTTGTGGTCGGTTGTGCCGCCTTCTTCGCGTCTTGCTTTGCAGGGGGCGGACGTTGTTTTCAACCTTTCTGCCAGTAATGCCCTTGCCGGCAAACACGCCTACGTGCGCGAATTGGTGGGCCAGCAATCGGCCCGTTGTTTGTGCGGCTATGTGTATGCCTCGTGCGGGTTTGGGGAATCTACTACGGACGTAGTTTTTGGCGGAAATGCGCTTATTTACGAAAACGGCACCCCGCTGGCTTTTTCGGAACGTTTCTCGTTGGAAGAACAGCTGGTGTGTGCGGAAATTGACGTGGAACGCCTGCGGGCGGAACGCATGGTTAACAGTACGTTCCGTTCGGACGCTGCCTACGAAGCGGGCGAACCGTATGAGCTGATAGAAAGCGGCATGCAGCCTGCGGCGGTGATGAGCCTTTCCCGTTTTGTTTCGCCGCTTCCGTTTGTGCCGAAAGGGAGCATCTTAAACGAAAACTGCCAGGAAATTTTCAACATTCAAGTGATGGGGTTAGCCACGCGCCTGACGGCGGCCCATGCCAAAACGGCCGTTTTGGGCATTTCCGGCGGGCTGGACTCCACCTTGGCCCTGTTGGTATGTGCCAAAACATTTGATAAGCTGGGCCTTTCCCGCAAGAACATTGTGGGCGTTACCATGCCCGGCTTCGGCACGACGGACCGCACCTATCAAAATGCTTTAACGCTGATGAAAAACTTGGGCGTAACCATGCGGGAAGTGGATATCAAAAAAGCCTGCCTGCAACATTTTAGCGATATCGGACACGACGAAAAGAAAAAAGACGTTACGTACGAAAACACCCAAGCCCGCGAGCGCACTCAAATTTTGATGGATATTGCCAACCAAACGGACGGATTAGTGATTGGGACGGGGGATTTGTCCGAACTGGCCTTGGGCTGGGCCACTTATAATGGGGACCATATGTCCATGTACGGGGTAAATGCGGGTATTCCCAAAACGTTGGTCCGTTCGCTGGTGGCCTGGGCGGCCCAGCATGAAACCGGCAAAAAGACGCAAGCCGTGCTGGCTGATATTGTGGACACGCCCATCAGCCCCGAACTCCTCCCCGCCACCGCCCAAGGGCATATTGCCCAAAAGACGGAAGATTTGGTGGGCCCGTACGAATTGCATGACTTCTTTTTGTTTTATTTCCTGCGTTACGGGTTTGGCCCGGCCAAAATTTATTTCTTGGCCAAGCATGCGTTTGATAAAAAATTTACCTCGGCCGTTATCAAAAAATGGCTGCAAGTATTTTTTAGACGCTTCTTTGCCCAGCAATTCAAACGCTCCTGCCTGCCGGACGGGCCGAAAGTGGGTTCCGTGGGCCTTTCTCCCCGGGGCGATTGGCGCATGCCCAGCGACGCCAGCGCCCAGATTTGGCTGACGGAAGCCGAAAACTTGCGTTAATTTATGCCGCCGCGCAGGGACGCGGCGGTTTTTTGAAAAGGACACCATGTTTGACGTTATTATTATAGGGCTTGGTCCGGCCGGGAGCACCCTGGCGCGGCTGTTAAGCGACAAGAAAGTATTGTGTGTGGATAAAAAGACGTCCGTCCCCGGCGGTTTTGAAAAACCGTGCGGCGGGCTGTTGGCGCCGGACGCACAAAAAGCCTTGGCCCGTTTTGAGCTGACGCTTCCCAAATCCGTATTGGTGGACCCGCAGCTCTTTTCCGTGCGCACGCTGGATTTGGCCAGCGGGCTGACCCGCCATTACCAGCGGTTTTACGTAAATATGGATCGGAATAAATTTGACCGCTGGCTGATATCGCTGATTCCCCCGCAAGTAGAGCGGCTGGAAGGCGCCCGCGTGACGAAACTTGCCCGCCAGGCGGACGGTACCTTTGCCGTGACCATCTGCCAAGACGGCCGCGAACGCACCGAGTATGCTAAGCGTCTGGTGGGGGCAGACGGGGCAGACTCGTTGGTGCGGCGTACGTTTTTCCCCAAACACCAAGTTCGTTGGTATGTGGCGGTGCAGCAATGGTTTAAGGAAGCGCACGAAAGTCCTTTCTATTCTTGCATTTTTGACCCCTCCCAAACGGACTGCTATTCCTGGTCCGTTTCCAAAGACGGATACTTTATTTTTGGCGGGGCTTATCCGCCCGACGGCTGCCGGGCGCGTTTTGAACGGCAGAAAGAAGCCCTTTCAAAAGAGGGGTTTCGCTTTGGAAAAGCAGTTAAAACGGAAGCTTGCCGCGTGCTGAGGCCGGCCGGTTGGAAAGATTTTTGCTTGGGCGAAAAGGGCGTGTTTCTAATTGGGGAAGCGGCGGGGTTTATTAGCCCCAGCAGTTTGGAAGGCATTTCCAGCGCTTTTATCAGTGCGCGGCGATTGGCCGCTTCGCTGGAGGAAGAGCCTTCCCCGCGGGAGCATTGCCGTTATGCACGGGATTGTTTGGGGCTTCGCCTGAAGTTGTGGCTTAAACTATTTAAGTGCCCGTTTCTATATATGCCTTTCCTGCGCAAATGGGTGATGAAAAGCGGTATCAACAGTATTGGTATCATTCGCTAAGAAAGCGAAGATTTTACACATAAAAAAACCCCGGCTGAGCCGGGGTTTTTGTTTAGTCGTTTAAGAAGCTTTTTCCAAACTTTAGTTTTTCCAAACCAAAGTAGTCGGCAATGGTTTGCCCCAGGTCGGCGTAGGTGTCCCGCCCGCCGATAAACTGCGGCTTAACGCCGGGGCCGAACATAATTACCGGTACATGTTCGCGGGTGTGGTCGGTGCCTTTGTAGGTAGGGTCGCAGCCATGGTCGGCAGTGATAAACGCGATGTCCCCTTCTTTCATTTGGGCGGCCAATTCGGGCAGGCGGGAGTCAAAGTATTCCAAACCTTTGGCGTAGCCTTCCACATCGCGGCGGTGGCCCCAGGCCATATCAAAATCCACAAAGTTCGTAAACACAAGGCTAAAATCCGGCGCGGCGGCCGCTTCGGCCAGGGTTACGTCCCACAGTTCTTCCAAGCCGGAAGCTTTGGAAGCTTTGGTAATGCCTTGCTTGGCAAAAATGTCCGAAATTTTTCCGACGGAAATCACCTCTCCGCCCGCATTTTTAATTTCGTCTAGCACGGTAATCATGGGCGGTTTGACGGAATAGTCGTGGCGGTTTTTGGTGCGTTTGAATTCGCCTTTCCGTTCTCCTTCAAAGGGGCGGGCAATCACGCGGGCAATGTTGTAGGGGGCCACATGTTTGAAAGCAATTTCGCACACTTTGTACAGGCGGTCCAACCCAAAGTGCTTTTCGTGGGCGGCAATTTGGAAAACGCTGTCGGCCGACGTGTAGCAAATGGGTTTGCCCGTTTTGATGTGTTCTTCGCCCAGTTCTTCAATAATGGCGGTGCCGGAAGCGGCTTTGTCGCCCAAGATGCCGGGCAGGCCGGTTTCGGCGCAGATTTTTTCAATCAGTTCCGGCGGGAAAGAGGGATAGTCCGGCTTAAAATAACCCCATTCAAATTCCACGGGGGCGCCAGCCATTTCCCAATGGCCGGAAGAAGTGTCTTTCCCGCGGCTGATTTCCCGCATAAAACCGTATTTGGAAGGGAGCGCTATCTTGGCGCCTTCCTGCGGCCCCGCGGCGGGGGCTTTGCCTGTGGAAGCTTCGGCCGCTTTTAAGAGGCCAAGCGCGGCCAGGTTGGGCACTTTCAGCCCGCCGCGTGCGGCGGCAATATGGCCCAGGGTATCGGCCCCGGCATCGGAAAATTTGGCGGCGTCTTCAGCTCCGCCAAGGCCAAAGGAATCCATCATCAAAATCACGGCGCGTCCTTTCTTGGTCATAAGAGTCCTCCCTTCTTTTCTTTTTATTATACCCCAATTTGCTTGCCGCGTCTAATCTGTTTTGGAAGATAAAAAGGCCGGCTAAAATGCTATATTTTATACATCAAGGGGGCTTTTATGAAACAAGCATATATTAACATGCGTAATTTTTGGCTGGACGTAAAGAATTTGGAAAACCGCAAAGGCGTTATTGAAATCGGGCCGGATAAAATTTCCGTAGCCGGAATAGAAATGGCCATGCAGGACGGGCAAACCGTCAAACATCTGTTTCTGGCTACCAATTCGCTGGGGGACAGCAGCGTGTATTTTGAAAACAACAGCAAAAGCGGCTTAGGCGGCATGATTGGCGGGCACGGGCACGAAGCCTTGCAGAATGCGGCTGCGCATATGCTGGCGCATGCCAGCAAGCTGACTTCTCAGATGACGGGCGTAGCGGCGGGTTCTGCTTTGCCGGCGCCTTCTTCCCCTGCCATGGTGCGGTTGTTTGCCGTGTCCAAAGAAAAATTATTCTATACCGAAGTAGCCGAAGAAGAACTGCGCAAAACGGAAAATGCTTTTTATCCGTTTTTTGCCTACTCACAGCAAACGCTGGGATTCTTCCGCCAGCAGGAAGCGGCCGCTTCCGAGCCGAAGGCTCATTCGTAATACGCTTGAAATATAATCTAAAAGCCACCCGGCGGGGCGGCTTTTTTATTTGGAAAGAATGAGGGGTGGTTATGGCTCGTCGCAATTGACGGTTTCGTCCGTTAAATAAAGCGGGCGTTGTTTCACTTCGGTAAAAATACGGCCCAAATACTCGCCGATAACTCCCAGCGAAATAAGCTGTACCCCGCTGAAAAACAAAATAGCCACCATCAACGAAGCATACCCGCTGACGGGGTTTCCGTAAATGATTTTTTGCGCGGCCACCCATAAAGCATATAGGAAAGCAAAAGCGGAAACCGCAAAACCGAAATACGTCCACAGCCGAAGCGGCACCGTGCTGGAAGCCGTCAGCCCTTCCAAGGCAAAGTTCCACAACCGCCAGTAATTCCATTTGGTTTGCCCCGCTTTGCGCGCCTGGCGGGCAAACGGAACGGACACCGTGCGGAAACCTATCCAGTTAAAAAGTCCTTTCATAAAGCGTTCCCGCTCCGGCAGGCGCAGCACGGCTTGGGCGGCGCGCTTGCTTAGCAGGCGGCAGTCCCCGGCGTTTGGCGGCATGGGGCGCGAGGCGATGGCGTTGTAACATGTGTAGAAACAACGCGCGGAGAAACATTTTAAGAAAGAATCTTGTTGGCGGTCCGTCCGCTGGCCGTATACCACGTCGTAGCCTTCTTTGAATTTCTGTACAAAAGGAACAATTAGGGAAGGGGGGTCTTGCAAGTCCGCATCTAGGATAATGACGGCGTCTGCCCCGGCGGCAAAGCTAAGCCCGGCCGTTAAGGCTGCTTCTTTGCCAAAGTTTCTGGAAAGCGAAATGATTTTGACGGATTTGTCCTGTTCGGCCCAATTTTTGAGCCAATTTAAGGTGCCGTCCGAACTGCCGTCATTTACAAATACATATTCAAAAGTGTCCTGTGGCAAAGTGCGCAAGACGGCTTGCGTTTCTTCCTTAAAAAAGGGCAACACTTCCTGTTCATTATATACGGGAATTAGAAGGGCTATTTTCATAAAAAAGTTCCTTATGGGCATTATAGTATTTTTGTTTGGGAAGGAAGAAAACGTTTTTATAAATGCACTAAAAATATCAAAAAGAGCGGGGAAAAAAGAGGGGTGTTTTTTTGCTTGGCGCGCGGCGGATAAATGCTATAATAATTACGCGGCGGGCGGATACAGCAACGCTCGCCCGAGAGGTGATTGGTGCAGCGTATTTCGTTCCGCTCGTTTATAGTATTTTTTATGGTCGCGGCGGCCGTTATCGCCACGGGCGTGGTGCTGTATTGGCAACAAGTAAGAGGCATCTTGGAACGGGACGTAAAAACCCATGTGGCTGCCGCCGGCGAAGAAGCCGCTGCCGACTTTAACCGCTTAATCTTAACCGACCAACAAGTTCTGGAATCCATCGCCATTACGGTGGAAGATACCTATCCGTGGACGGATTCCGCCCAGCTTACCGAATTCTTGCGCCGCCAAACGCAACACAACTATTTCAAATCGTTAGGCGTCATTACGACGGACGGAACGGTGTTTCTGTCTTCGCCGCGCGATTTCAACCCCATATTCGTAACGGACGTATTGACCCGCACCTTGGAAGAAGGCCGCTACCTTTCCGTCCGCCAGGCCGACCCGGCCGACGGGGAGGACGTGCTTGTTCAATCCACCGTGCTCACGCGCCGCGGCCGCCCGATCGGGGCGCTCTTTGCCTTGCAGCAGCCTCAGCGCTATCGCCCGCTGTTGGCTCTTTCTGCCATGGGAAATAAAGGGTATTCGTTAATCGTTCGGCGTGACGGCGTACCGATGTTGGGCTACCGTTCCATGCGGGCGGATAATATTTTTGACGCTTTGGCCAACGCTTCGTTTGACGGGTCCATGACGTTGGCCGATTTGCGCGCGGCCGTGGCGGCAGGCAAGCACGCCTTGGTTGGCTATCGTGGCCCTGCGGGGCATCTTTTCTTGCATTTTATTCCGCTTCAGATTAACGACTGGTACATGATTTCCACGTTGCCCACGTCGTATGTGGCGCACCAGGCCCAGCACCTGACGTGGCTGTCTTTTTTGCTGTTTGTGTCGGTATTTATTATTTTTAGTGCGCTTATTTTCTATATTTTGCATATGCGCGCGTACAGCAACCGCCAGCTTTTTGCCACGGCGTTTGTGGACCAGCTGACGGGCGCGGATAACTTTAACCGCATGTGCGAACAATTCCCCGAAAAATTGGCCGGCTTGCACGGTCAGGCGGCTTTGATTATTTTTGATATCAATAAGTTCAAAGTAATTAACGACTTGCACGGATATGAACGCGGAAACCAAGTGCTGCAGCGCGTGGCGCGCGTCCTGCGCGAGAACATTTCTCCCGAAGAAGCTTTCTGCCGCTCTACGGCGGATAATTTCATCATGCTGTGGAAATATACCGACCGGAAATCTTTCCGCGCCCGCTTAAAAAACCTTACCACCCAGCTCCGCCGCGACTGCACGGTGGAAGATTCCTGCCTGATGATTGACGTGGCTTTTGGCGTGTATGAAATTAAAGAGGATATTCCTTTCTATATTATGCTGGACCGCGCTCACCTGGCCCTGGAAAACGCCAAAAAAATGGCCTTTGACAAATGCGATTTTTACGATGAAGCGGACCGCAAACGCATCGTGGCCGAAAAGCAAATTGAAAACACAATGGAAACGGCGTTGGAGCATGGGGATTTTGCCGTCTTTTTGCAGCCTAAGTGTGATTTTGCCACCGGGCAAATGCGCGGGGCCGAAGCGCTGGTGCGCTGGAACAGACTGGAAGAAGGCATTGTAAAGCCCGATGATTTTATTCCTATTTTTGAGAAAAACGGGTTTATCTTGCGCTTGGATATGTTTATTTTGGAAGAGGCCGTGCGCCTGCTTGCGGCGTGGAAAGTAAAAGGGCTGAAACAAGTGCCCATTGCGGTCAATTTTTCCCGCTTGCACTTAAACGATACGCGCTATATTCCGCAAATGCTGCGCGTGGTGGACAAGTACGATGTCCCGCATAACATGATAGAAGTGGAACTGACCGAAAGCGTGATTTTTAATAACTTGGACCGCGCGCAGAACGTCATCAGCCGTCTGCACAAGATGGGTTTCTCGGTGGCGATGGACGATTTTGGTTCCGGTTATTCTTCGTTAAACGTACTGAAAAACTTGCAGTTTGACAGCATTAAATTGGACAAAGAATTCTTAAGCGGGTTTGAAAATAATCCGCATGCCCACAAGGTGATAGAAGGGGCCGTGTCCATGATTAAGTCGCTGGGTATTCAAGTCGTGGCGGAAGGGGTGGAAACCCGCGAACAGGCCGATTTCCTGCGCCATACCGGGTGCGATTTGGCACAGGGGTACTTCTTCTCCCGCCCGGTTCCTGCTGCCCAGTTTGAAGAATTGCTTAAGGAAGAAGGCTCCGACTCAAAACCGCTTTCTTAACCGTGGCGCTCGGCCGCGGATTCTGCTTGAAGAGAATTCCCTAAAAAAGATAATATCCCAAGAGGGGGGTGCAAACTCCCCTTGCTGTGACTTTTTATATAGGAGAGTCGTATGGCTTCATCTAATAATCATAAAATTCTTACTGTCATACAAACCATAGGACGTTCGTTCTTTCTGCCGATATCTATTCTCCCCGTTGCCGGGTTGCTGTTAGGTATCGGCGCTTCTTTTTCCAACCTCTCTACGGTTGAGCAGTATGGGTTGGAGTCTATCATGGGTGCGGGGACGGTGCTTAATCATGTGTTTTTGCTGATGAGTTCCGTGGGCAATGCGGTGTTTGCCAATTTGCCGCTCCTGTTTGCCTTGGCGGTGGCCATGGGCATGGCCAAAGAGGAAAAGGCTGTCGCGGTGTTGTCGGCCGCGCTGTCTTTTATCATCATGCATATGACCATTCATGAACTGCTGGTGTTTTCGGGGCAAGTCCTGCCGGACGGGAAATTGGCGGCGGACGTTATTTCCGGCACCATCGGCACTACGCTTGGTATTCAAACTTTGGAGATGGGTATCTTTGGCGGTATTTTGGTGGGGCTGGCAGTGGCCTGCCTGCATAACCGCTTTTATCGGATAGAATTGCCTGTTGTCTTTTCGTTCTTTGGCGGGGTTCGCTTTGTGCCCATTATATGCACCTTGGCCTCTATCGTGTTGGGCGTGATTTGCTTTTATGTGTGGCCGCCTGTTCAAAAGCTTATTTTGGCCAGCGGTGCGCTGGTGGTTAAGACGGGTTATTACGGCACCTTTATTTTTGGCTTTATGGAACGCGCGCTCATTCCGTTTGGGTTGCATCACGTGTTCTATATGCCGTTTTGGCAGTCCGGCCTGGGCGGTGCCATGAATATAGACGGCACCATGTACTATGGCGCGCAAAATATTTTCTTTGCTCAATTGGCTTCTCACAATACGCAGCATTTTGCCATAGAGGCCGCCCGGTTTATGACGGGTAAATACGCCATTATGATGGGGGGCTTGATGGGGGCTGCTTTGGCGATGTACAACACGGCCAAAACCAACAAACGCAAATTGGTAGGCGGGCTTTTGTTCTCGGCCGCGCTGACCTCGTTCTTAACCGGTATCACGGAGCCGATTGAATTTACGTTTTTGTTTGTGGCGCCGCTTTTGTATGTGGTGCATTGTGTATTTGCGGGCATTTCGTTTGTGCTTATGCATGTGTTCCAAATTACTATCGGCACCACTTTCTCCTGCGGGCTGATTGATTATGTGCTGTATGGCGTAATGCAGGGGAACGATAAAACCAATTGGGTGCGCCTGCTGCCCATTTTTGCGGTGTACTTTGTGGTGTATTATTATTTTTTCCGCTGGGTTATTTTGAAGTGGAACCTGCCTACTCCCGGCCGCGAAGCCGACGATCAGGAAACCAAACTCTATACAAAAGAAGACTTCCAAGCCAAGCAGGCCGCTCGTGCGGAAACGGCACCGTCTGCCGAGCAAACCCCGGCCCAGCAACCGCTGCAGACCGGTGATGCGGCCGAGCCCGTGCAACACTTTGAGCGGGACGAACAAATGGAAAACATCATTGCCGGATTGGGCGGTTTAGACAACATGGAAAACCCGGAATGTTGCGCCACCCGCCTGCGCTTAAACGTGCAGGACAGTTCCAAAATAGACAAAGCTTTGCTTAAAAAAGCAGGTGCCTTGGGCGTAATTGTGAACGGGAATGCCGTGCAGGTAGTGTATGGCCCGGTCGTGAGTGTGATTAAACCCAAGCTACAGCAATATATGGATAAGAAACGCGCCTGCGGAAAATAAACGAGTCAGCGTTTTAGGCACCCCGCCAAAAGCGGGGTGCTTTTTTGTGGGCGGCGAGAAAAACTCAGTCGGGAAACAGTCAAAAAAGTATGACGGCACGGCGGTTCAAATATGCTAAAATCTACGAATATAAAACTGTTTTTGGAGGACCCGCCGTATGAAGCATACCATTTGGATTGTGGACGTAACCAACCGGGACGGAGTGCAAACTTCCCGCTTGGGTTTGTCCAAATTGCAGAAAACCATGTTGAACTATTATTTGAACGAATTGGGGGTGGCTTTTTCTGAATTTGGGTTCCCGACCACGAACCACGAAACCAACTATTTGAATGCCAATTTGGAATTGGTGCAGCAGGGCGTGATAGACAAAACGCATTTAAGCGGCTGGCTGCGCGCGGTGGAAGAAGACGTGGAACTGGCATATAAAAATGTTCCCGGATTACAGTATTGCAACTTGTCTATGTCCACCTCGGACCAGATGCTGGCAGGCAAGTTTGGCGGTAAGTTTAACCGCAAAGACATTTTGAATAAAGCCGTGCGCGCCGTGCGCCTGGCCAAAGAAAAAGGCGCGTCGGGCGTGGGCGTAAACGCGGAAGACGCTTCCCGCACGGATTTGGATTTCTTAATAGAGTTTGCCTCCGCCGCCAAAGAAGCGGGCGCGGTGCGCTTTCGCTATTGCGACACGCTGGGGTACGATACCCCCGACGTGATTTATGACAGAATCCGCAAAATTGCCGAAGCCACCCATATTGCCATTGAACTGCATTGCCATAACGATTTGGGTATGGCGGTGGCCAACTCCGTTATGGGGGCCCGCGGCGCGGTGGACGGCGGTTCGGAAGCGTTTATCAACACCACGGTAAACGGCTTGGGCGAACGCGCCGGCAATGCGGATTTGGTTTCCTGCCTGCTGGCCATTGTACACGGAAGCGGCATGCAAGACTATAAACTTAACCCCAATATCCGCTTAAATAAAGCCTGGCAGCTGGCCAAGTATGCTTCGTATGCGTTTGGCGTGCCGATACCGATTAACCAGCCTGCCGTGGGGGGCAACGCTTTTGCCCACGAATCGGGCATTCATGCCGACGGCGCTTTGAAAGACCGCCGCAATTATGAACTGTACGATTTTGAAGAATTGGGCCGCGGCGAGCCGGAAGTGATTGAAACCGGCCGCGTCATTACCACCGGCGAATACGGCGGGATTAAAGGTTTCCGCAACGTATATGAAAAGCTGGAATTGGAATTCAAAAATGATGCGCACGCGCGCGATATTTTGGAATTGGTCCGCTATGCCAACGTGCACAACCAGCTGCCGCTGGTAGAAAGCGAACTGCGCTTTATTTATTATCATCCGGACATTGCCGCCAAGGTGATGACCATTACCCCGCATTATTTGGGAGAACAAAAAAATGCTTAAACAAACCTTAGCGGAAAAAATTATTTCCGCGCACACCGCCGCGCCCGTACGCGCGGGAGATTTCGTCGTGGCCGACGTGGACGTTACCGCCGTGCAGGACGGAACCGGCCCTTTGACCGTGGCCGAATTGGAAAAAGCCGGATTTACAACCGTCAAGAACCCGGCCCGCACCATTTTATTTATTGATCACGCTGCCCCCAGCCCGCGCAAGGAACTTTCCAACACGCATGTAGTCCTGCGTGAGTTTGCCAAACGCACGGGGGCGGTGTTGTCCGAAATTGGCGAAGGCGTATGCCACCAATTGTTGGTGGAAAAATACGTAAACCCGGGTGAAATTTTAATCGGGGCGGATTCGCACACCTGCACTTCCGGTGCGTTGGGCGCGTTTGCCACCGGCATGGGCTCTACGGACGTGGCCGTCGGCATGGCGATAGGGAAAACCTGGCTGAAAGTGCCGGCTACGTTCCAAATTAAAGTTACGGGCAAATTCCAGCCGGGCGTGGGCGCCAAGGACTTAATCTTGCACCTGATTGGATTAATCGGGGCGGACGGCGCTACGTACAAAGCGTTGGAATTTTGCGGCGATACGATTGAAAATATGGAAATGGCGGATCGGTTTACCCTGTCTAACATGGCGGTGGAAGCCGGCGCCAAGGCGGGATTGATTGCTACCGACGAAAAGACCAAAAAATACCTGCAGGAACACGGCCGCGGCGACAAATTCAAAGAAGTAAAGGCGGACGAAGGCGCCGTTTACGAGCGCGTAATTGAAATAGACGCCGCTTCCCTGGAGCCGACGGTTTCCTGCCCGCATAAAGTGGACAATGTCCAAAAGGCCAAAGAACTGGCGGACGTAAAAGTAAATCAAATTTACATCGGCACCTGTACCAACGGGCGCATTGAAGATTTGCGCATTGCGGCGGCCATTTTGAAAGACAAAAAGGTGGCCCCCGGCGTGCGTTTGTTTATCACGCCCGCCTCGCGCGATGTGATGTTGCAGGCGCTTAAAGAAGGCCTGATTGAAATTTTTGTGCAGAGCGGCGCCTCTGTCCAAACGCCGGGCTGCGGCCCCTGCGTAGGGGTGCATGGCGGCATTTTGGGGGACGGCGAAGTGTGCCTTTCCACCCAGAACCGCAATTTCCAAGGCCGCATGGGCAACACCAAAGGTTTTATTTATTTGTGCAGTCCCGCCGTGGCCGCTGCCAGCGCGCTGAGCGGACACATTACCGACCCCAGGGGGATTATTTAATATGGAATTGAAAGGAAAAGCTTGGAAATTTGGAGACGATATCAGTACGGACCATATCGCTCCCGGCCGTTTGTTCCACTTGCGCAGCAACTTGCCCGAAATGGCCAAACACGTGCTGGAAGATGCCGACCCGGCGTTTGCTTCTTCCATGCAAAAAGGCGATTTTGTGGTAGCGGGGAAAAATTTTGGTTTGGGTTCTTCGCGTGAACACGCTCCCACCATCATTAAGCTGGCGGGCGTGAATGCGGTGCTGGCTAAAAGTTTTGCGCGCATTTTCTTCCGCAACGCCATCAATATCGGGCTGTTGCTGGTGGAATGTGATACCGATAAAATCAACGCGGGGGACGAACTGGCCGTGGACGTGAAAGCCGGTGTGGTGCACAACCTGACGCAAAAAATTGATATCCCCGTTACGCCCCTGCCGGACGTGATGATTAAAATCTTAAACGAAGGCGGCCTGATGGCGCACATCAAAAAACACGGCGGGTTTGATTTGGTATGACGAAAGAATATATGGTTACGTTAATTCCCGGCGACGGGATCGGCCCCGAAATTACCCGTGCGGTGGTTTCCGTGTTGGAAGCGGCGGGCGCGCCCATTCGCTGGGAAGAACAAGCCGCCGGTGCGGCCGTGTTGGAAGCGGAAGGCTCTGTTCTGCCGCAGCGGGTGTTGGACAGCATCGCCAAAAATAAAGTGGCCTTAAAAGGTCCTATCACCACGCCGATAGGGAAAGGTTTTCGCAGTGTAAATGTGGCCCTTCGCAAAGAGCTGGACCTGTACGCCTGTGTGCGCCCCGCCAAAACATTGCCGGGCGTAAAAAGCCGCTACTCGCAGGTGGATTTGGTGATCGTGCGCGAAAATACCGAAGATCTGTACGCCGGCATTGAACGCAAAATTGATGACGATACCGCCGAATCCATTAAACGCATTACGCGCGGTGCGTCCGAAAGAATTGCGCGCTACGCGTTTGAATATGCCGTTAAAAATAACCGCCGCAAAGTAACGGCCGTCAGCAAAGCCAATATTTGCAAATTTTCCGACGGTCTTTTTCTGGAAGCGGTACGCCGGGTGGCGCAGGATTATCCGCAGGTTGCCTATGAGGAAGTGTTGGTGGATAACTTGTGCATGCAGCTGGTGATTAATCCCGAAATTTATGACGTGCTGGTGTTGCCTAACTTGTATGGGGACATCGTATCCGACCTAGCGGCCGGACTGACGGGCGGATTGGGTGTTGCACCGGGAGCTAATATCGGGCAAAAAGCGGCCGTATTTGAAGCCGTTCACGGAAGCAGTCCCACGCTGGCAGGGCAGCACAAAGCCAACCCTACGGCGCTTCTTCTTAGCGCGTGCCTGATGCTTCGCCACTTGGGGGAAACGCCTCGTGCCCAGCAGATAGAGGCGGCCCTGACGGCCGTGTTGCAGGAAGGAAAAACGCTGACGTTTGATTTGGGCGGAAACGCTTCTACCGAAGAGTTTGCTCAAGCCGTTATTGCGCATTTGTAAGAAAAATAAAACGGTATAAAAAATCCTCCGCTTGTTAGGCGGAGGATTTTTTGTTTTAAGTGCCGTTAAAACGTCAGTTCTTCTATTTGTTCCGGCTCTTTATCCAGCGGCAGTGCCTGCGCTTTTACCGACGAAAAATCAATTTTTTTCAAATCCACTTTTCGGATTTGGCTATTGTTCATCGTGCGGTAATAAAACGCGGGGTGTGTCATGTCGGTGACGCTGGTCCATTGGGTGGCGCTGGGCAAATCCGGTATTTTTTCGCCTGCGGCAAATTCCACCCCAATGGGGATATCAAAGTTGTTCAAAATATGAAAGGCCTGCAATACGCCCGTCTGTGCGGTAGGAGCGGTAGGCGCGGTGTGCAGGTAGAAAAATGCCCGCACAAAACGGGACGGAGGCGTAATATCCCCCGGCAGGCCCCACATGCCGGCACCGGCCCCAAAAGCGGAGAGTTTGGTTTTGCCGTAGGTTTGGGGCGTCACGCCGCCCGCCTGCAGGTGGACGTAGTTGTTAAGGTGAGTGACCTGCCACGGGAAAGAAGGAGAGTTTGTCAGCACGCCAACGGTATTTTCGTAAATATGGCGTTGGCCGTTGTTTTCAATTTCCAGCACAATGCTGCGGCCCGTGGCGTCGGAAATGCGCCAATGCCCGGTAGAAGAGTCCTGCTGCCCTTCCTGCGGAGGATAAATGCTGATAATGTCTATTTTTTTAAGCCCTTTGATAGCTTCTTCCACCGTGGAAAAATTAGTTAACAGCCAGCGGACCAGTTCCACGTCCGCCACGGATTTTTTGGCCCGCTTCGGATTGTAAGACGCTAAGCTGCCGTAACCGGAAAAATAAAAAATCCCGGCGGCCAGTCCTTTTTCGTTTACGCCTTCTCCGATAAACGGGTCCTGCACCACGCTAATGCCCACCGCGCCGTATTTGTTTTTCCAAGACAGGCCGTTTTTACCTTGCGGCGTCAGCGAGGTGTTTTGTCCCCCACGGGGCATAATCACCAGTTTGCTCTCCAGCGAGAATCCACCCCACTCAATGGTGCGGGCTTGCAGTTTGGCACCGTCCTGCGTGGCAAACAAAATGCCCGTGCAGGCCTGGGCCGGCGCGCCGTAGGCTAATAAAAGCGCGCAAGTAAGCGTTAAAGACAATAATTTTTTCATACATCCTCCCTATGTCCATTATAAAAAAGAAAAGTAAATGTAAGGCGGATAAATTTGCATTAGATAGCGTTCCTAGTCGGGGCAACTGTTGCGTGTTCTAAAAATTGTGTATAGTTTAGAAGCGAGATTTTTTAGATGGGACAAACAACATGGGAAAAGATTTTTTGGAAAACTATTTAACGAAAAAGCGCTCCATGCTTTTTTGGGTGGTGCTTTTGGCGGTGGCGGGCGCCGTGTGGGGGATTGTAAAATGCTGGCCGGAACCTGCGCCGCCGCTGCGCCCGGTTCTTTTGTTAATTAATCGCTACCCGCTGACGAGTCTGGATAAAGATTTCTTCCGCCAGGCAAATCCCTATGGATTTTTGTTGGGGCTCCCTTCCCGCACGGATTTGGATCCGCGCACCCTGCGCAAAGAATTGGAACAAGCGTTGGGGCGGAAGGATTTCTTGTTTTTTATAGACCAAGAAGGCGGCAAGGTGAACCGCATTAAACAATATGATCCTTCTTTTCGGGCTCCGGCTCCTGCTACCTTTGGAAAACAAGCCGAGAAAGATTTGGCCAAAGCCGAAAAAGCCGTGTATGAATATGGGTTAAGAACGGGGCAATTTTTGAAATCGCGCACGATAGACGTGGTATTTGCTCCGCTGGCGGAGCAAATGCCGCAAGGGGAAAACGCACCGCTAAAAAGCCGCTATTTTTCTTCGGATATTCAGGTGGTGAAAACGCTGGCCGACGCATATGCACGCGGGCTTGCGGACGGAGGGGTAATCCCCTGTTACAAACATGCCGTGGGAGATTCTGCCGTATCGTCGGACCCGCACTACGAACAGCAAACCGTTACCCTGCCACAGCAAGAAATCATCTCCCGGCTTTTGGTGCCCTTTTCCTCCGCGTCTGACTGGCCTTTTTTGATGACGGCTCACGCGCATTATACTGCCATAGATCCAAAAACAGTTTCCACCTATTCGCCTGCATTTTATCGCTTCGTGCGCCAAGAATTAAACTTTGACGGATTTATTATCCCCGACGCGCTAAATATGTACGCTTCGGAGCAGACCGGATTTTTGGAACCGGCCGAACAAATGAACCGTGCGTTTGCGGCGGGGGCGGATATTGTGATTCCGCTGTTTAATTTAGATGCCGACCCGGGCTGGATGCTGGAGCAGCTAAAGCGGATTGATTCGCGCCATATACGGCGCTTTCAGCGCAAATTGGCTCAACAGCCGCCTTTGAAAGCAGGGGTGAAGGCTTTGCCAGCGGAGAAATAAAATAGTTTTAATACGCAGGGGCCCGCCTTTACGGCGCCGCAGGAGCGGCACCTTCTTTTTAACAATTTGGGCAGGGGGAGATTAGGCTTAGTTTTGGTGGCGCTTTTGCGCGGGGCACAACAAAAATCCGCCGTAAAAAGAATCTATATTGCTGGTAAAAAAGGTGCATTCTTTCCCGTTGTTTACCAGTTTCAGACCGTAGCGTTCCCAGGTGGTGGGATGTTTCGTCAGCGGGCTGTTGGGGCCCATTACGTATAGAGGCCCTCTGTGTGAGTTTACTTTTTGACGAATTTGATTTTCAAAATGGAAACGATAATCGTTAGACTGCAAAATATTTAATTGGCGCGCGGCGTACTTTTGTTCGTTTTCATAATCGCTCGGGCGGAACCAAATGCCGCCTACATAAGTTGCTTGCGGATTGGATAATGCCAAAAAAGACACATGCCCCGCTAACAAAACCAAAGAATTTTCCTGCAGGGGCGGGACAGACGGCATCAACGCTTTTGGCTGATAAGCCGTGCGGCCCCAATCCACCGGCGGAGTAGCCAGCAGGGCCAGCACCGTTATGGCGCACACGGCGGAGCCGGTTGTTTTGCCCAGGAAATGCTGCAAAGCGGCGGCCAGGAGCAGGGCGCCCGCAAAATCCAGCATTATTTCGTAGCGCATCACACTAAAGAAAGCCAGCCATAAAATATACGCGATAGGGAAAAAGATAAGCACCGGCTTAAACCCGTTAGGAATGGAAAGCTCTGCTTTTTGGCGAGTAAACAAGGCCCAGCACAGCCACACCACACAAGCCGCTAAGCCCAGTGCTAAGCGCCAATCCGTTTGGAGTTCTATGACCCCCCAGTCCAGCCGCATGAAAGGAAGGAAAAGCCATTCTCTCCAATTTTCGGGCGTGCCTATGCCGTTTGCCAAGTTGATAGAATCAAATAAAGCCGAGCCAAAAATGGCGTTGAAATACGGAAATAAGGGGTTTCCCGTTTCGTGCCAGGCACGGAAGAAAAACCAGCCATTGCTTAGCATAAAACCGGCTATACCGCCCGCCAGAGCACCCCAAAACAATTTTGCTTTGCGTCCCGTGCGGAACCAGATATACAGCCCCACGGCCCCCAATCCCACAGCCGTCGGGCCAAAGGTGTATTTAAGCCCAAAGAGAGCCCCCGTTAAAAACGAGGCACACAGCCAGCCCATAGAAGAGCCGGCGGACATATATTGCTTGAGCAGCAGCCACAACACACAGGCCGCTCCGGCGGCCAAAGGCGTTTCGTTTGACGATAACCCCACTTGAGAAAGGGCCGCCGTGCCGGTGACCGATAAAATAAAAGCGCTCAAGCGAATAAGTTTTTCCTGTGCGCTGGAAAAGCCGGGCCACAATAAAGCGCATATTTTCCAGGCAAAAAATAAAAACAGGCCGTATCCCCAACCTTGTATAAAAGCCGTCAGACGGGGGAAATCATTTAGGCCATGCAGCAGTACATAATAGGGAACATCTAAAATCGGATTAAAAAACGAATGCATGCCGGCCGGTATCAAATCCGTTCCCCAGCGGCCGTTTAACAAGGAAAATGGATTATAAAGATGGTAATTTAATAAATCAATGGACGCGTCCTGCCCCATCAGCATGCTAAGCCCGCCGCTCGCGAGCAAACACGCCAGCAGCAATAAACTGTTGGATAATACAGATGAGTCCTGCAAACGGCGCTTAAAAGATAACAAAAATTTCATGGTTATAAAGTGTACGGCAGTTTCCAATAAAGGTATCCTTTGGTGAGAAAAATGCCTTAGGAAAGCGTGTAAACGCTCGGCTAAGAAAGCACATGCACATTAATACGGCCCCGATGGGGGCCTTAAATTTAATAGGAGAAGGAAACTTCCTTCCCCTATTATAAATTTCTGCTCTATTCGGTAAAAGAACCCGTGCTGGAGCACCCACCGGAGCTGCAATAGACATCCCCTTTTGAAAATCCCAATTTCTTACAATTGCTCTTTGTCCCTTCACACGAACGAGAACCATTTTGTCCCAGCGTTAGCTGTACAAAGTCTTCCGAGGTAATATTATCGTCCACCTTTTTCCCGTTCAGAAGCAGCGCCCCGGACACTTGCCCGTAGCCAGAAGCAAAAGACCAACAGCTGGAGCAGGAAAATGCCGTTGTTTTCATATGGGAAGGGAAGGAAACGGACAGGTCTTCCACCGGTATGTTGCCATAAGTCCCTCCATTGGCCAAACAATACTCCTGCGCGGCGGAGCGTACCGTCGGCAAGATGGCCCAAATTTCAGACGCGCGGCTGCGCATCACGGCACGTTCGTATTGCGGGAGAGCGACCGTTGCCAGTGTGCCTACAATTAACACCACGACTAAGACCTCTATTAATGTAAACCCAGTATTCTTTTTCATAAATTAATAAACATTACGTCCTTATATATATTACAAGAAATTTTCTTATAAAGACAAGGTGTGAAAAATAGGTATTGTATAGGGAAAATTCCCCTTTTTTAGGAGGCAGTATTGCCGTGAAATAAGACCGCAAAATAGCGGGTTTTGAACCCTCAAAACGAGTGCGTGGAAAAGGGTTGGAAACTAATAAAAAAGAAACCGAAATATAACTTTAAGATCTGCCATTTCAAAATATTTCTAGTGTGAAGGGGGCAAAAATACTATATTAATAAAATATGCTTTTTATACTCGCTTGAAGGGAAGGCTGGTTGAAAATGAAAAAAATAGGGGTGCTTACATGGTGTCTTTTGCTGGCTACAACGGTATATGCACAACGAAATAGCGTGCAGGCGGCCCGCTTAATGCTTGCGTCCCCGCAGTTCTTCCCGCCTGCCATTCAGCGGCGTATTCCGCCCGGTTTTTCCGCCCAGCTTCAGCGTAAAATGCAGGAAGCTCTTCGTAAAAAACGAGAGCTCGCTGCCATGCAGCCCCTTCCCGCCCAAGAACTGGTGCAGCAGGATGTTTTGCTTAAACAAAATATACATCTTCACAAAAAACTTTTGCTGCCGGAACTTTCCCTGCCGGATATGCATGATGATTTGCTGGCGGAAATTCAACTTTTGTTAAATACATATCCCCGTTTGTCTTCGCACCCGGTGTTTTTGGGGTATTACTTGCCTGCGACGGTGCCTTCCTCCTTTTCCGTTAAAAATAACCGACTGGTTTTAGTGGGCTTAAAACATTTAATTCAAAAATTGCATTGGCTGGAAGACCGCCCTCAACGCGGCAAAGCGGAAATGGAAAGCCAGAGCGGGGCGGAAGCTCTTTTCCTGCTGGCGGAAAAATTGTCCCATGAAAAAATGGTTATGCTGGGAGAAATGCACTATATCCCCGGTATTCAAAACGCGGTGGAAGAATTGGTGCTGGAAATACAGCGCTTGCAGCCCGGAAGGCGGATTGTGTTGTTTACGGAGTTTGTGGATTTGCCCGAGCATATGGCCCCCGGCCATGCCACCACCGAGACGTATTATCGCCAAGTAACCCAAGAGCCGCTTGAGAAACTGGGCGATGAAGATTTGTACTTGCGTGTGGGGTATGCTAAGTCGCTATTTGCTACTTTGGTGCGCAACGGGGTGGATGTGTATCCCTTGGAGGACCGCACCTTATGCCATATGATTGAACGGGAAGAAAGCCCCCTGGCGGCTGAAAAAAATTCTCCGCGGGCAATTATGCTTCGCAATCAAACCTGGGCCCGTGTGATGGAACGAAAAATGGCGGATATCCGCCGAACGGATCCGGACGCTTTATTTATTGTGTATGCCGGAATGGGGCATACCTCTTGGGTGGTGCCTTATTCTATTCCTAAATTTTTTGCCAGCGAACAGCCGGTAGTGGTGGAGCTGTCGCCTTTGGTGCCGGCGCGCATGAATACTCTGTCCGTAGTGTGGGGGGATAATGACCCGTTTTTTACAGTACGCAAGGAAACGTCCTTGCATTATTGGACGGGTTCGGACGCCCGCCTATTGGCTCAAAAAACCGGGTTTGATTATGCTTTTGTTTTAGCCGGCCGCAAACTGCGCTGGAAGGCGGACGGGCTGTGAGGCGGCACTAATTTTCTGTTATGCCTGGGATTCTTTCTTTCAGCCAGGGCTAGGTATTTTCTATTGGGGACACCGTGCTATATATGGCATAAGTTGCGAATATCTTTCAAAAACTGTTCTGCCGCTTTTGAGAAAATAGCGTGTTTTTTCCATATTAAATACAACGGAGAATAGACGGCCGGTTCTAGCGGGCGGAAGCAAAGAGGGGACTCTCCCGAAGTGTTTACCAGCCTTTCCAGCGTTAAGGCGCAGCCGATTTTTTCTTCTACCAGTATGGCTGCATTATAAATCAGGTTATAAGTGGCCACAATATCCGGCTTGTGAGAAGTTTGGCCAAACCAGCCGGATAATTCATTGTAACGCTCTGCCTGCTGGGAAACCAACAGCGGAACCCCTTCCAAATCTTCTGCACGGATAGCCGAACGCTTGGCCAACGGATGTTGGACCGGGAGCAGCAGGCCCCAGCGGTCCTGTTGTGGCAAGGTAATGTAATCATATTGCTCCAGCTTGGCCGCTCCGATAAGCAGTGCAAAATCTAATAAACCTTTGTCCAGCCGTTCCGTCACATCGGTGGCATTGCCGCTGAACAGATGATAACGCACCAGCGGGTGTTGCCTTTGCATGTGGCGTAGGGCTTTGGCAATTAAACGCATTCCGTCGGTTTCTCCTCCGCCAATATACAAATCTCCCGTGATTTGCCCAACGGGGGAGGAAAATTCCGCCCGGGTTTTATCGGCCAGCGTTATCAGTTCTTCCGCGCGTTTGCGCAGCAGTTCTCCTTCTTTGGTTAATACTAAATGCCTCTTTTTGGTACCGCGCTCAAATAACAGAGTCTTTAATTCCCTTTCAAGAGCCATTATTTGCCGCGAAAGATTCGGCTGGGATATATGCACCGCTTGCGCCGCACGCGAAACATTACCCTCTTGTGCTACCGCCAGAAAAAACCGCAATACACGCAAATCCATATATCCCCCAAAATTATATTTATTATATGCATATAATATCATAAAAAATAAGTATTTGATATATCATTTTGTTTTTTTTAGACTGTTCTAACAGAGGAGAATCTATATGAAACAATATACGGATTTAGTGTTAGATCAGGAACGGGCTTTGTATGGTATCAAAAATGCGGAAGTTCGGCATTGTGTTTTTGATGGGCCAGCTGATGGGGAATCTGCCTTAAAAGAGGCGGGTTCTTTGCATATAGCGGATTGTGACTTTCGCTTGCGTTACCCCTTGTGGCATGTGGATCATAGCACCCTGGAGGAATGCCGAATGAATGCAGATTGCCGGGCGGCCTTGTGGTACAACAAAGACGTTCGCTTGCAGAAATGTTCTGTAGGCGGCATAAAGGCCGTGCGGGAAGGACGCGGAATTTCTTTGGAAGATTGCCAAATTAACTCTTCGGAATTTGGTTGGAAATGCAGGGATTTGTCTCTTAGTCGCTGTAGTTTGGTGTCTGAATATCCTTTTTTGGATTGCCAAGATGTAAAAATTAACCGTTTGGACATGAAAGCCAAATATTCTTTTCAGTATGTTAAAAACTTGTCTATTCGCCACAGTGTGTTAGACACGAAAGACGCTTTCTGGCATAGTGAAAATGTGACTGTGGAAGATAGTTTGGTGAAGGGCGAGTATTTGGGCTGGTACTCCAAAAATTTAACCTTTATTAACTGCAAAATAATGGGGACACAACCTCTGTGTTATGCCAAAAACCTGGTGCTTAAAAACTGTGAAATGATAGACGCCGATTTAGCCTTTGAGTATAGCGAAGTGCAAGCGGATATTACTACGGATATTATTAGCGTAAAAAATCCTCAAAAAGGATATATCCGCGCGGCGCATATTGGAGAGATTATTTTAGATGAGAATCGTCTCCCGGGGGCCAATTGCCAGATCATACAGCAATGCCCAGTGGAAGCATAGGAGAGGAAAATGGAATTGAAAAAATTTTTAGATCACGTTAATCAAGGCCGTCCTGTGCAAGGCGGATCCCTGGTGCATCAATATATGACAAAGCTGGCGCAAGACGCTATGCGTATTACAGCCCGGTTAAATGGCAGTTATCATGAGCCGGAAGAAATACGGGCGTTATTCTCCGAATTAATCGGCAAACCGGTGGACCCTTCCTTTCGTATGTTCCCGCCGTTCTATACCGATTGTGGTAAAAATATTACGGTTGGCAAAAACGTGTTTATTAACTCCGGCTGTCGTTTCCAGGATCAAGGCGGAATATATATTGATGATGGCGCCTTAATTGGGCATAATGTAGTGCTGGCCACCTTGAACCATGCTTTGGAACCGCAGGACCGCGGGACCACCATTCCGGAACCTATTTTTATCGGGAAAAACGTATGGGTGGGCGCCAATGCCACCGTTGTGCCCGGGGTGAGAGTCGGGGACGGTGCCGTGATTGCCGCGGGGGCGGTGGTAACCCGAGATGTCCCTCCTCGAACGGTAGTGGGCGGAGTGCCTGCTAAAGTGCTAAAAGTCATTCAGGAGCCAAGCACACAAGAAGCTAAAGTTCATGCAGACTTGTGTTTGGCAGATAAATAGGCAGCACCTTTCGGGCGGAAGCGAGAATCTGAGACGGAAGATAATGCATTTCCGATAGTTTGCAAGAGTTAAAAGCTGTGAGTTGCCGTAAGGCTGAGATAGTATTTTCTGACGTTTTTAAGGAATGCAGCTTGTTTGTAAGTAAGGGCAAAAGGATACAAAGATACCTTTTGCCCTTGCTCTTGGGTCCCAAATGCGCCATAGACAAAAGTATCTGTTGGGGCCTGTGCGGCCCAAAACAAAAAATCCCCGACGATAGCCGGGGATAAACAAGCTAAAAAGGCATTAAAAAATCCCATCCAAAGTTCGATGGGAGTAAATATGGGGTTCGCTTTTAGAATACTTTTACAACTTTTTCTCCACCAATGTCATTTATTGGCATATTTTGCTTTTCCGACGAGAAAGAACCCTTAAAAATGGTCAAAAAGGCCCTTCTTATAACTTTTTGCAAGGTGTCTTGAGACATTAAATTCGGCCTAAAAATGACATTTTGGACCCGTCCGCTACAACTTTAGGGTTTGTGGCTATTGATGAATATTTAGGGCACTTGAGGAGTCTAATCCCAAGCACCCTATGTTATGTAACAACAAGTAAGGAAATATATTGTAAATAGGATTAAAATCAATTCTTAGAAACTCTTGCTAAGTCCTATTTCCCAACGGGTACGTTCATAATCATAATTATATACATTAGAAGTCCGTTGGTTATAAATAAAATTTACAGTTGGAGTAATATCCCAAAATCGCAGATATTTGTTACTTAGAGATAGATAAACTCCGTACGTGATGTCTTGTCTTTTCACTTCTTCTAAATTATTATTTCTTCCAATAAAAAGACGTTTCCCCTGGTAGTTAGCAAAAGTAATATTTGGTTCTGCATATATGTTAAATCCCCACGGCAGCTCTCTCCCATATCCCAAAGCATATCTTTGACGAATATTATTATTCCAATCACTTTGGCTACGTTCATAAATTAAAGAAGCAGATAAAGACGCATAACTCCTGTTATTTATGCCATACATTAAACGAAAGAATGATGCATAGTTATGAGAATTGTATCCCTGATATTCATAATCATTATAATTTGCTTGGTCTAGATTGAAGCGCCCATATAAAGACAATCTATTAGAAATATCGGCTGAAAAATCTCCGAAGAGCCCTTTCGTTGTATTATAGCGACTTTCATCATTCCATTGTTGGCGATAAGAAACTCCTAGGCCATACTCAGAGCGCCCTACTATATAATGTGGACCAAATTCTCCACCTATTCCCCAAAAAGAATATCGATCATCACTATAATCAATGCTATCTAATATCAAGCGTCCTTTTAATCCCCAATTATCGCTTAATTTATAAATATAGGATAGAGAACCAAATCCTTGAAATCCAACATCCGATTCTATGTTATCTAATTCTCTACAAAAAGGAAGTCCCATAAAATTAAAGCATTCCAGTCTCCTTCCAGACATTGTATTAATGTTAGAATCCGGGGCCATTCCTACACTAATGTATAGTTGCCAGGATCTCCGACGTCTCATAACTTCTAACAGATTGTGTATATTTTGTTTTATGATAGGGGATAAATCTTTTTCAGATAGCACCAGTCGTAAATGGTAGCGGGCGGCATCGTCTTTGTGTTGTAAAAAATATACAAAACCTAATTCTAATCGCACTTGAGTGAGAGAAGGATTATCTGAAAGTATTTTTCGGTATATAGAGGCAGCTTCTTCATAATCTTTCTTTTGTAAAGAGAGTTGGGCAATCAGAAATTGAATTTGTTCTTTTTCCTGATTGTTGTGGGTTTTTTGGTATTCTTCAATTAAAGCCTGTTGGGCTCCTTCAATATTATTACCAGCCAGCAATATTTCTGCCCGCTGTGTATCGAATGCCCAAGCATAGAAGGGGAAAAGTAAGCAATATAAACAAGATAATATTTTTTTCATATGAGAAAGGGCCCTAACATATTCTGTTAAGGCCCTAAATTAATTATTTTATTTCTTTAGCACCAAAAGAATAGCGTTGATTGGAGTTGGCAATATAACCAACTGCTTCCAATCCCTCATTTCCTGTCAGTAACGTTCCATTTCCCCACCAATATGATCCAGTGTGAGAATCTGGCGCAATACTTTGCAAGCGGAATCCAGCATTATAAACGTCTCCCGTATAATCAAACAGGTTAGAACCAGCCGAAGAATCAAATACATTACCAGTTAGTTTGTTTGTGGCAAAGTTAAAGTTCATATTCATTTCATAGTGATTGGGTAACAAATACCCTTTGAGCTGGGCTGAATCTTGTTGTATGTTTTTAGCAAGTTTCGTATTATCGTACATATATAGATAATAATAAGGGACATTAAGGTGCCAGAAACTTCCTTCTTCACTTACTTTCCAATATCCAAAATCACTTGCTGTTAATCCCAATTTGCTTCCCCCTAGCCCTACTACGTTGAGACGATTGATTTGTTTGGTAGACCATGCTGGGGATGAGGTTGAACCAGTTTTATATTGTCCAGTCCAAGAACGGGATTCTGTGTATATTTTTTCATAAGCTGTACTTTGGGTTAAATTGGCTTCTGTTAAATAGATGGTTTCAGGTTGAAAATTAATTTCACTAGATAACATCCCATTGAAGGTATGATTAGAAAATACCCCATTATTTAATATAGGAGCCGCTGTAGTTAGCATTATGCTATTTTCTGCTAACTGAGCAGAAGGTTTCATAAATCCACTTTGAGTATAAAAAGCTGGCGCCGCAAGTTCATCGGTGGGTACCTCCCAAGTGACATCTGGATATTGTTGTTTATCTGTTAAAGCACTAATTAAATTATAGTTGGGTTTAATAACAGGCGCTTCAGGCTTGGGTGAAATGGCACCAAAAGAAGTATTAACAAAGACGCTATACTGAGAATTTTCTCCCCAAAAAGAAAGCTTTCCCACTATTTCATCTTGTGTCTCGCCTTCTAATAACTTTCCTGAGCCGGTTGCATAATTCACACTATTGAGTTTATATTTAGAGAGAGCAGAATCCGGCTGGCTATTGTGATCAATGGAAACTGAATTAACATTAAAATCACTGGAAGAAGATAGATTCCCAGATAAGTTAAACTTATACCAACTTAAACTGGCAAGAGCAGTGGCCATATCTCCATTTAAAGTTCTATTTGCAAAATCTATATTTAAGTTAATATTCCCAGTAAAAGGAAGATAATCTTTCCCTGCTGCATAACCACTTTCGGTTTCTACCAATTCTACCCCGCCCAATAGGTGCCCTTGATAAGTGGCGGTATCGGTTCGGTCGGTTGATGCAATCTTGGTAGTATCATACAAATAGAAAGGTTCATACCAGGGTAATTCTCCGAAAGAAGAAAAACTAATGGAATTATTATGATACCCAAAATCGCTGCTTTTTAATCCTAACTTTTGCCCACCCAAAGCTAAAATATCACGGGACACTACTTCCATATCGATCCAATTGTCAGGTTCATAAGAGTGTTCTTTGTAGTTGTACAAGCCTTTAATAGTATCTCCTTGGTGTTCGTAATAGTCTGCATAATCATCTGAGTGGCTATAATCATTGACTCCGATAGAAACCGTGTAGGGTTCGTAAACATCTTCTAATTCTCCTCTGTCGGGATCAATGTTGTATTTAAATCTGCCATTTTCTACAACGGGCCGTTCTCCTCTTACAATTAAAGAGGATTCTGCTACAGAAATTTCACCGACTTGTTGGGTTTGTTGATAGCGATCTATCGATGTTAATAAGCTGATAATTTCTGGCTTTTCGCCAGGCTGAACTGGATTTTCATAGCCGCCATCACTTCCGCCGCTGCTTCCGCCAGAAGCTGCTAATCCGCCACCGATTCCAACGGCAGCTAGTAAGATAAGTAATATTGTGGTCATATTAATGTCTCCTATTTATACAAAGGTTCTATATAGCGATTAACTAAGTTAGGCAGAATAATCGAAGGGGTCGTGTTTTTCATGGTCCAGGTGGTACTCTTGCCATTTAGTACACTTTTATCTAATATTCGACCGCTTTTTATGTCTATTAATACAACTGATATTTGAACTTTATCTCTAATGGTAGACCAAGGCGTGTTGTGGTCTTCCCATTGTTTTACTAACGGATAAACCAAATAACCCTCTCCTAGTAATTGAGCTTTTTTGATGGCTTCTCGTAATGAAGAAGGAGTTTTCAGGGGGATTACTTGTTTGGAGTAGGACCTCCATTCTTGAACAAAAGTATTTTGTGTTTCTTGATTCTCTTGAGGATATTCTCCCTGTGTTAAGGCAATATATACGGGCCGATTCGAATCCAGGGGGACACTTCGTGAATTTTTTGTAGTTACCTGATAACTGGCGCAACCTGTAAGGCTTGCGATTAGCATTGCAGAGAGTATAACTCTAAGTGGACTCATTTTTTCTCCTTACTAGACTTGACTTCCTCGGGCTCAAGAATAACAAGAAGCAAAAATGGAGAAACAAAAACGGCTGTTACATTTGAGCCATTCTGAGTAACCCAAATATAAACAGCCGTGGTTTCCTGCCCAACTGGGCAGGAAACACTCGGCACGGTACACTCAAGGGATCAGCTCGAGCATACTGTGCCTAAAAACGGTTGTTTTTGGACTCAGAATGTGCCGTTGGTATTCCCAACAGCGCACCGTATTCTGCATACGGTTCCAAAAACAGATTCAAAATTGTATATAAGCCACGTTTAAGGCTTATGGAACACAAAAATACTCCTTTTCCAATATCATCTATTATAAAAACTTTTCTTTTTGTTGGCTAGCTCTATTTTTTCTAGTAATAGTTTGAGAATATAGTAAAAATATTTCTCTTTATATAAAGCAATTAATTTATGTTATTTATAAATATATTGGCAACTCAATTAAAAACATAAGATTTTGGATATAATATCTGCCAGCCTGTCTTTAAAGAAAAAGGATTCAACGTATTTACTGAAAGACAAAATATTGTATATAGGGAAAACATAACCCTTTAGCCAGATTGTGCGAAAGAGCATGCTAAGATAACAACATGATTGGACTTGGTATAAAATTTCAGCATTGGGATAATTTTATTATAAACTCTTTGAAATAATTTTCAGATTAAAGAAATCGAGCAATGATATCTAGTTGGGAAGCATTTAATGTCGCAATGCTATTTTTAAAAATTATTTCATTTTCATTGATGCGTTCAAGGTGCGGTTTTATCCACTCAATATCATCAAATGAGAATCCATAACGTAATAACCATATTTCGTTTGAATTATTGGTCCCATATTTGATGTAATTTGCCAAAGCTTGAGCTCTCGAATCTCTGGACTGATTATAGTAGAGAGAGAACGCAGCCACAAATGCATTTGCTAGAGATAGTGATATAACCTTATCTAAATAATCATAAGTGTCATATACGAGTAAATCATAGTTAATATGTCGAACTGTTCCTTGAGGAAACAAGGGGGCGCGTTTGGCATGTTGATTGGGTAATGACTGGGCGACTACCGAGAATCTCGTGGATAAGTTGTTTAATCGCATGTTAGCTTCTATTTCTGTGATTTCTCCATTTTTTTGTTGTTTCTGTATTTTTTCTTGTTCCTCTTTGCGTGCAATATAGGCATATCTTAATGCGACAACTTCTTTAAAAGATTTCCCTCGTACTCTCCATAGTAAAATTGGGATAGCAGTATCCAGAACCATTTGTTCTGCCTGGACAAGTTCTTTTCTGCGCAAATGTGAGGCATATAACTGTTTTAGTGATTTTTGAAGAAGTTCTTTCTTGCCTCGGGATAATTGATGATACTCTGCGGCTGAGATCAATTGATCGTTAGAAAATAAAATATTCAAAATATTACGAATGTGGATGTCGTTGCTTGATGCAGTCAGACGAGAAACTTGTTCATTTGTCAACTGAAATTCATCATTAAAATTATTATTTCTCATCGCCTCTACCGTGTCTTTTGAATCCTCATTTAATTGTGAGATCGTGGCTTCTAGTTTGGATGTCGAAGCGATAGTATAGCTTTCATTAATTCTTTTTCTAAAAGTATTGATGTTCTTTTTTTTAACTACGATGTAACCAAAATTAAACTCGTGAGAAAGTGTTGTTCTCCCTGCTCTGCCTATTAAATTTTTAAGGGCCAAAGGCTGTAAAGAATAAAAATTATCAATCCAAACTACGTCAAAAGGCATATTAATGCCTTGTAAAAGTGTAGATGTAGCAAAACAAATTTTTGCGAATTTACAATTAATGAAACGCTCGATCAGAAGGCGAGCTTTTAACGGAATAGAACCGTGGTGAATGACGATTCCCCTTTTCATCATTTGTATCATCATAGAATGTTTCTCTATGCCTTGTTCTTCCGCGCCTATATAATCTTGTAATTCTTGAATATAGGCTAAGGCTTTTGGTTCCTCCAATAAGGGGCAGAGAGAAATCAAATCTTGAAAATTTTCCAAATGTTCTCCTTTGTATATTTTGCTTTTTGATATATAAATAAGAATAGTCTTTCCTTGTTTTAATAATTCTGCTGGGATATTGGGGGCAGGGACGGAAGGTGGTGTTTGTGTGTTGTCTGTGTAAGGGGAAAAATATCTAAATGTTCTTGCATTTTCTTCAAGACAAATTTTTCCTACAGATAATTGGTTATAATTATATGATTTCCCCTCATCAGTAAGATGGTGTTTCTCTAGCTGAGCTTCTGGATTGGAGGTAAAGGGTTGTGTGAAAACAATTTTTGCTTGAGGAAATTCTATATGCACTCTACGTACTAAAGCATCAAAACGAATTTGCCTAATTTCATCTCCTAGATCTTGAGCTTCGTCAAATAAGAAAAGTCCAATTTGTAGTTGGTTTTTTAGCTTAAAGACTTCGCTTCCTCGTTCGGGGGTAATAATATAAATTCGTCGTTTTGTTTTTGAAATATTGATATTTTCAATGAATTGTAGAATCAGAATCGATTTGTCATTATTGAATTCTTGTTTGATGCTATATATATATTCTGCAATAAGGGCTCTAGAAGGAACAACAATGACAATGTCTTTTTCTTCTTCTTTGATTAATTCGCGGAATAAATGGGATTTCCCTACACTAGTAGGTGCAGAAAAAGAGAAAACTTTGTTCTGCATAATATTATGGTAAGCTGAGGCTTGCACGGGTGTAAACCGATGCTTAGTTTCGTCTTCGATAGCTCCTGCATATAAAGAATATACATATTCGAGAAGAGTATTTGGATCTTGCACTTTATAAAAAAGTCCTAACAAATATAGCAAGGTTTGTTCATGTTTTGCAAAGGTTTCGGGATTAAATTTTTTGATATATGCTAAGGTTTCTAATGAGGAGGCATCAATAGGGCCTTTCTTATGTATATCATTTATAATAGATTGGAGAGTTTCTTCAGCATGTAAATCTTGTAATAATATCATTTTATATTTCGACTCCAATTAAATAAAGTTCTTGATGTTGAAGTAATTCTTTTATTTGTAAATTATTTTTGAGCGGGAATAAAATGGTATTTCGGGGAGTTGTCGTTCGTAAGCTGAAAGCAGCTGCATATCCTTTATTTCCATTTATGCAGTTTTGGACAGTTTGTTCGCAAATGAAATTCTTTAAATCAGACAATTCACTACGATCTTTTTCCTCTTTAATAAATTTTATAATTTGGTTTAATGCAGTGTTATGCGGGGTCCCTCGGGCCGTGTATTTGCTTTCTCCAAAAATAAGGATATTTCTAGGGGTTTCTGTATGAAAGTCAAATCCTGGATTCCCCAAAGCTTTTTCTTTCCATATTTCTGCCAAGGGGATCATTTTATGGTAATACTGTTTAGCTAAGCCTTGATGTGCCGCATAGGATATAATATATTCACCACTGTCAGAAGTAATTTTGTCTGTATCTCCCTTTTTAATTTTTTCGACCATTTTAGGGATTGTCCTCTTCGCTCGAGCTTGATATGCGTATCCAATAGTAGAATCCAAATTTTTAAGCCAAGAAGAATTAGAAATGTGAGAGATTAAATCTTGAATGATTTGGGCGTGTTCTTCAACTTTTATGTGAATATAATAAATATCACACTCTGTTGTCAGACCATAGACCGTGGTATCTATTTTGCTGCAATCTACTATTTTCATAGTTCTATTATAATATATTCTATATATCATTATAATTATAGATTTTTATTGAATTTGTTATGAGAATGATAGAGATCCTCGAGATGTGATACTTCAAGTAGCATATATACCCAATATACCAAGTTCCTAGCATTTAGGCGGTTTTAATCTTGCCCCTCTTCTCTAACTGGGGTTATTTTCTTCTCGTGGACAATTTTTACCAAGACTTTGCTGTAATCTCCTATTTTTAAGGCAGTATTTGTTCGTTTAAGGTCAGTGTTTTTAACAATCGGTTTAATATGTATCAATTTCAAGTTGTTAGCAAATGTGTTTTGTAAGCTGTGCATCGCCTTAATTTTATACAAATCAAAATAATAGCCTTTATCAATAACGAAAGGTGCTCCTATTTACTTGATGTCTTAGTAAAAATACAACTCATCGCCTAAGCGGTTATATAAGTTTTTCTTGCAATGCTACTATAATTATCATACTCTTAAATATTCCGATTAAGCTTGCCATAGATTCAGCCAGCCAACTATAATGATAATCAACGAGAAGAAGGGATATCCCAACATTATTCGTAGGCAGACCTGCGCGCCTAATTTGAAAATTCATTCTATATGAGCGGAGACGTTCTGGAAAGCAGTAATACCTTGTCAGCATCCAGACCTTTTCTTAGCATGCAAAAAGAAATCCTTCTTTGTTCCTATTGTGGATATTTTTGTTATTTCAGAGCGAATCCCCGTTCTCAAGAGCCTTATTCTAGGGACACAATATTCAGCAGATAATTCTCAACGATAGTAATTAAATTATTGTCTATTACAACCATTTTAGTGTGAATGCTGGAAATAAGAAGACTCGTACAGCCCTATGCAAAGCACACGTAGCACTCCTAGGCTGTTTACCTAATGCAATATTTCTAAGCAAAAATTAAAAATGGTATACACTTACCCATTATATAGAAAGGAGGAAGTTTTTTTGTCTAAAAGACCCCGGATATACAGGTTGAAAGCGCCATACCGTAAATAGGAATTGTAAATGGTATACACTTATACATTAAGTAGCAAGGGAGGATAAGAAATTATAACGGGATTGATGAGCTTTAATGGCAGTTTATAAAGCCACCCAGAAAGCCCATAACTTTTATTAAGAGAGATTAAAAAAGGTATACACTTATACATTTGTTGAACCCGAAAGAGTTCCCAGATTGAAAAATCTTGGATTTAAACTGAGGAGATTCGACAAATATGATAGATCGAATAAAAGGTGGTATTGAACCAGAAAATGTAAAAGAATTGTGGCCTGGGGCGATAGAGTCCTTGAAAGCCCAGCGAATTAAGAATCCCCACAATAAACCTGTGGTG
>CALUXC010000004.1 GCA_944324635.1 Candidatus Avelusimicrobium intestinipullorum | reverse complement strand
TGGTCGGGGCGGCGGGATTCGAACCCACGACCTCACGGTCCCGAACCGTGCGCGCTACCATCTGCGCTACGCCCCGTTGAATAAGTTAAAATGGTCGGGAAGGCGGGAATCGAACCCGCGATCTCTCGCACCCCAAGCGAGCGCTCTACCTCTGAGCCACTCCCCGAATTTGTAACCGCTTTACTGGCTACACATATATTTTATCATTCTTTTAACAAATCTTCCAGCGTTTCTTTAATTTCCGTCAGAAGTTTGATGTCCGTGCGGGGCTTTTGCGGGGTGCCCGCAACGGGGAATTGATATTTGGAAAGCTGTTTTTTGGCGCCTTCCAGGGTTAGTTTATGCTTGTAAATTAAATCTTTAATTTTGAGAATGGTGTACACGTCCGCCTTGGTGTAGCGGCGATGACCGCTTTCCAGGCGAATGGGGCGGATGAGGCCAAATTCCGCTTCCCAGTAGCGCACGGAATATTCCGGCACCCCGGTGATGCGTTTGACGTCGCCGATAGAAAAATACTCCTGTTGTTCAATTTCTTCCAGTCCCATAACAGTATTATAGCATTTTGGTTTTTGGGTGCGTCGCAACAAATTATCTTCGTTGCGAAAGGGGTTGTTTTGTTTTTTTTTTTTTGATACGATAGAGATAAATTCCAAGGTTTGGCGGGTTTATTTTTGCATTGCGTCATTTCTTTTAGTACGGAATCTCGTTGTTGCGAAACGACAGATTCCCGATAAAAACATTCGGGAATGACGTATGTGGGGCAAGGCGTCAAGCCCTATGGAATGATTTTTTATTGGAGATTTTAAAATGAAAGGTTTTACGTTAATAGAGTTATTAGTCGTAGTTCTTATTATCGGTATTCTGTCGTCTGTGGCATTGCCGCAGTATACAAAAGCGGTGGAAAAAAGTTATATGACGGAAGCGATGGCTAATATGAGTAGTTTTAAAAAAGCAATAGAGTTATATCTGTTGGCTAATGGTTGGGAAGAAGCCCAATTCGTTGGGAATCCTCCAGAGGCTGAGTTGGATATTGATACCAAAAATATGTTCATAAGTTGTAAAAAGATTGGTTGGATTAATTATTGCAATACTAAAAATTTTCGTTATTCCTCTATGGTTTTTGCAGGGAGCGCATCTGTTTCAATATATCGAATGAATGGAGATAAAAAAAAGCACTATTGGTTAAAAGCTACTAAAACCATTTCTAAAGACTGGGCATATCAGTGTTATTACCTTGATACGGTTGGGTATGACTTGTGTAAGCAGTTGGCTTCACCGAGGTGGGAAATTTTGAAATGGACTTTAGATTAAAAAATCCCCAGAGTTTTTGCTCTGGGGATTTTTCCGTCTTAAAACAGCTTATTTGCCTTTTACGTGTTTAACCGGTTCTCCGTAATACGCTTTCAAGTACAGTTCCTTGATTTCGCTGATTAACGGATAGCGGGCGTTGCCGCCGGTGCACTGATCGTCAAAGGCCAGCTCGGAAAGTTTGTCCAGGTTGTCCAGGAATTCTTTTTCCGGAATGCCGTATTCTTTGATGGAGCGGGGAATATTGAGTTTGTGTTTCAAATCTTCCACCATATCAATCAGCTTTTGCACTTTGGCGTCCTTGTCGTCGCCCAAGTTGTTGTGGGGCAACAGGAAGTCCACAATTTTACCGTAGCGGCCTTTTACGAACGGATATTTATACTGCGGGAACAAGCCCTGTTTAGTAGGTTTATCCGTAGCGTTGAACTCAATTACGTAAGAGAGCAAGAGCGCGTTGGCCAAGCCGTGCGGTACGTGATACATGGCCCCCAGTTTGTGCGCCATGGAGTGGGACAGACCCAAAAATGCGTTGGCAAAAGCCATACCGGCGATAGTAGCCGCGTAGTGCATTTTTTCGCGGGCGTTAATGTCCTTGGCTCCGTTGGTGTAGGATTTTTCCAGATACTTAAACACCAAGCGAATGGCTTCCAGGGCTTGCCCGTCCGTGAAGTTGGTGGCGTACACGGAGGTGTAGGCTTCAATGGCGTGGGTCAATACGTCCAAGCCGGAGAAAGCCGTCAAGGATTTGGGCATACCGAGCACGAATTCCGGGTCAATGATGGCCATATCGGGCGTTAAGGCGTAGTCCGTAATGGCGTATTTGGTGCCGGTTTTTTCGTCGGTGATAATGGTGAACGGCGTTACTTCAGAGCCGGTACCGGACGTGGTGGGAATGGCCACCATCACAGCTTTTTTGCCCAAAGGCGGCGCCGCGTAAATGCGTTTGCGGATATCCATAAAGCGCATGGCGATATCTTCAAAGCTGGTTTCCGGGTTTTCATACATCAGCCACACCATTTTCCCTTCGTCAATGGCGGAACCGCCGCCCAGCGCGATGATCATATCCGGCTGCCAGGAATTGGCAATGTTCAGCGCTTCCTGCACGTTGGAAATGTTCGGGTCGGGCAAGACGTTGGAAAACACGCGGAACTTGATGTTGAGGCTTTCCAGCACGTCGGCAACGGCGCGCACGTGGCCCAGCTGTTCCATGGTTTTATCCGTGATGATGTAGGCGCGGTGTTTGTCGGAAAGTTCCGCCAAAGCCTGCGAGAGCGCGCCGCGTTTGAAGTAGATTTTGGAAGGTACTTTGTACCAATACATGTTTTCGCGGCGTTCCGCGACGGATTTTACGTTCATAAGATGTTTCACCCCAATGTTTTCGCTGACGGAGTTTCCGCCCCAGGAACCGCAGCCCAGCGTCAAAGAAGGCGCCAGTTTGAAGTTGTACACGTCGCCGATGGCACCCTGGGAAGAGGGCATGTTAATCAGCGTGCGGGCGGTGGGCATATCTTTGAAGTAATCGATATGATCTTCGTTGGCTTCGTCCGTATAGAGCACGGAAGTGTGCCCGGCGCCGCCGTAGAGGATCAAATCTTTGGCCAACTGCGCGGCAGATTTGAAATCTTTGGCGCGGTAGAAGCCCAAGACGGGGGAGAGTTTTTCGCGGGCAAAAGGTTCTTCGTCGCTCACTTCTTTGGCTTCGGCAATCAAAATCTTGGTGCCGGCGGGCACTTTGATACCGGCCATTTCGGCGATTTTTTCCGCGCTTTGGCCGACGATAGCGGAGTTGAGCTTGCCGTTAACGACGATGGTTTCGGCCAATTTTTTGCGGTCTTTCCCGGTGACAAAATGGCACCCGCGGGCGATGAATTCTTCTTTTACTTTTTCATACACGGGGTCTTCCACGATGACGGACTGTTCGCTGGCGCAAATCATGCCGTTATCGAAGGTTTTACTCATGATGACGGAGCTGACGGCCATTTTGATGTTGGCGGTAGCGTCAATCACTACGGGGGTGTTGCCCGCGCCTACGCCGATGGCCGGCTTGCCGGAGGAGTAGGCCGCTTTTACCATGCCCGGGCCGCCGGTAGCCAAAATGAGGTTGATGTCTTTGTGATGCATGAGCGCATTGGAAAGGGGCATGGTCGGGTTGTTAATCCAGCCGATAATGCCCGCAGGCGCGCCCGCTTCCACCGCGGCGTTGAGTACGATTTTTGCCGCTTCAATGGTGCATTTTTTGGCACGCGGGTGCGGAGAAAACACAATCCCGTTGCGGGTTTTCAAAGCGAGCAAGCTTTTGAAAATGGCCGTAGAGGTCGGGTTAGTGGTCGGGATAATACCGGCGATAATGCCGATAGGTTCGGCCACTTGGCGGAAACCGAAGGCGTCGTCGTCGGACAGGACGCCGCAGGTTTTGGTGTCTTTATATTGGTTGTAAATGTATTCGGAAGCAAACTGGTTTTTGATCACCTTGTCTTCCATTACCCCCATGCCGGTTTCTTCCACTGCCATTTTGGACAGAGGAATGCGGTTTTGCGCAGCAGCAATAGCGGCCGCGCGGAAAATTTTGTCTACTTGTTCTTGCGTATAGGTCGCATAAACGCGCTGGGCGTCTTTTACCTTAGAGACGATTTGGTCCAAGTGGGCCAATTCTTCCGGGGTGGCAACGGCCGGCGCAGCAGTTTTCTTTTCCGCCATAAATAATCTCCTTTCAGTGTGCAAAATAATCTTGATAGATATTTTGATATCCATATTTTATATTTTGCAATAAATAATGTCAATAATCCCTCTGAAATGAAAGATTTGAGTTCTTGACAAACGAGGTTCAAAAAAGTATTATGGATATCGTGATATCCAGTATTTCCCGACGGAGCATTTGATATATGAGCCTATTTCATCACAAAAAAGAGATTAGCGTACAAACCATTCGCCGTTTGCCGCAATACCTGCGTATCTTTTACAATTTGCATGCCTACGGGCGGGAACTTGTGTCTTCCACGGCCTTGGCGGAAGAAACCCAACTGCTGCCCATTGTAATTAAAAAGGACTTGCAAGCTGTTGGCGCTCCCAGCAAACTGCGTGCCGGGTTTAAGGTGGCGGGTACTATTGCCGTGATAGAAAAGTTTTTGGGGTGGAACAATTTGAACAAAGCTTTTTTGGTGGGGGTAGGCCACTTGGGGGCGGCTCTATTAGGGTTTGACGGTTTTAAGAACCACGGGCTGGAAATTGTGGCGGCTTTTGATACGCACCCCGAAAAGGTGGGCAGTTCTTTCCACGGGGTACAGGTGTATCATACGGCGCAGCTGGCAGGCGTGATAGAAAAAGAAAACCTGAAAATTGCCATTTTGACCGTTCCTGCCCAAGCGGCGCAAGGTATTACCGATACCTTGGTGGCGGCCGGTATTAAAGCCATTTGGAACTTTGCCCCCGTCAATTTGACGGTGCCGGCAGGGGTGATCGTGCAGAAGGAAGACATTTCTTCCGGCTTGGCGGAGCTGTGCGCCAAACTTAAAAAATAAATAGGAAAGAATAAAAAACCGCCGCTTCAAATTAGAAGCGGCGGTTTTTTTGTCGGCTTAAAACTTATATTTTTTGACCGCGCAGGAAAACAGCCTGCGGTTCAAAAGACGCGTTTAACAGCACTAAATCCGCCTCGGCTCCTTCTTCCAGGCGGCCTTGTTTGGCCAGGCCTTGCAGGCGGGCAGCATTGGCACTGGTGCAGCAAACAGCCTGCGGCAGGGTGAACCCAAAATCCACCAGGTTTTTGAAAGCCCGGGGCATGGTCAAGGCAGAGCCGGCGATGACGCGGTCCGATTCGCGTTTCCATACGCCTCCTTCAAAAACAACCGCTTCTCCGTTGGCCAAGAAAGGGCCCGTTTTTTGCCCGGTGGGCAGGAGGGCGTCCGTCACCGCTACAATATTTTCTACCGGCTTTACCGTGCGCAAAAAGGATACTACGTCCGGGTGGACGTGCACGCCGTCTGCAATAATTTCACACGAAATGCCCGGGTGCATTAAGGCGGCACCTGCCGTGCCCGGTTCGCGGTGGGTGAAGGGGCTCATGGCATTAAATAAATGCGTTACATGCGTTACGCCGCGCGCCGCACCCAGCAAAAACTCATCATAGGTGGCGTTTGTGTGACCGGCTTGAAGCAAGATTCCTTTTTCCTTGGCAAATTCAATAATGGGCTCTATGCCGGGCAGTTCGGGGGCAAGGGTAAGAGAACAGATTGCGCCTTGGGCTGCGTCATAAATGCGTTTGAAAGCGTCCAAATCCGCCGGGGCGATGTCCTGCGGTTTCATGACGCCCGGCTTTTTGGGAGAAATAAAAGGTCCTTCCAGATGAAACCCGATAATGCGCGCACCCGCTTCATGGCCGAGGGCCGGGTGAAGCTTTTGGAGTAAGAGTTCCATATCGTGCGGTTTGGCGCAATAGAGCGTAGGGCAAAATGCCGTTACGCCGGTTTTGGCCAGTTCTTTTGACATTCTTAAAAGGGCCTGCGGGGCCGCACATTCGGGGCCGAAGCCTGCGTAACCGTGAATGTGCAAATCAATAAATCCGGGAACGGCTATATGGCCTTTGGCGTCTGTGCGGGGGAGTTGCCGGGTTTCGGAGGGGAGTTCCCCGTCCGAGAAAATGCGGTGAATTTTACCGTCCCGTATCCATAGGGCGGCATTGGGCAAGGCTTCATGCGGGGTTACGGCACAAAGCGAGGTGATTAAAAATTCTTTCATAGCACTTCCTCCGTCAGTTCCACTACCCAGTGGGGGGCGTTAGGCTCGGCCTGCATGAGGTGCCGAAGCTGTTGGCCCAAGGGGCCTTGCAGGCTGGCGCAAGCCGCCTCGTCTGCCAGCAGGGTGGCATGCGGGTGGCGTTTGAGCGCCGTGAGGGGACATTGTGGGCTGATGCCCGGCGCGGCCAAGCGCGCAAGTGCTTGTGCCTTGGTGGGGCCGGAAGCCAAAAACAGCAGTTCCCGCGCTTGCAAAATGGTGGCAATACCCACCGTTAGGGCACGAGTGGGGACGCGGTGAATATCGTTTAGAAAAAAACGGGAATTTGCTTGAATGGTGGCGGGCGTTAAATCCACGGGGCGGGTGCGGCTGTTTAACGGGGAGCCGGGCTCGTTAAAAGCGATATGGCCGTTACGCCCTACCCCGCCCAGGAAAAGCTCTATCCCGCCCGCTTGCGAAATAGCCGTTTCATAGGCGGCGCATTCGGCGGGCAAATCGGCGGCTTGGCCGTTTAGAATATGGATATTTTGGGGCAAGATATCCACTTCGTCAAACAAATTTTGGCGCATATAGCTGTGGTAGCTTTGCGGGTGGTCCTGCGGCAGGCCGACGTATTCGTCCATATTAAACGTAACAACGTGGCGGAAGCTGAGGAGTTTTTCCTTATGGAACAACCGCAAATTGGCGTACAAATCCACCACCGTTCCGCCCGTTGGCAGCCCCAGGACAAACGGTCTTTGTTCCGACGGAGCAAAAAGATTTATTTTCTCTTTTACGTATGCGGCCGCCCATAACCCCAAATTCATTTTCGTGACAACCAAACGCATAGTTTCTCCTTTCTTGCCGGTATGTAGAAATAATTATACGCCAAATGTTTCCCGCGCCAGGGCGCGCACTTGCTGCGCGTCGGCCAGTTCAATGGCTTTTTGCGCGGCCTGGGCACATTGCTTTGCGTCCAGTTTGCGCACCAACGCTTTCACTTGGGCTACCGCTTTGCCGCCTACGGCCAGCTCGGTAACGCCCAAGCCAATTAAAAACGGCACCGCCGCCAAATCACCCGCCATGGCCCCGCATACGGCTACGGGCTTGTGGTGTTGGCGGGCTCCGCGGCAAGTGAGGTCTATCAGTTTAAGTACGGCCGGGTGCAAATGATCCGCCCGTCCGCTCAGTTCCTTATGGCCGCGGTCAATGGCCAGGGTATATTGGGTTAAATCATTGGTCCCTATGGAAAAGAAATCCGCCCGTGCGGCCATTTGTCCGCTGGTAAGCGCGGCGGAAGGAACTTCCACCATAATGCCCACTTGCACCGGAACAGAGGTTCCCAGGGAAGCTTGTTCTTGTGCAATGAGATTTTTGAAAAAATCTATTTCATCGGCAAAAGCTACCATAGGCAGCATAATGCGCAGGTTGCCCGTGTGGCGCGTGCTTAACATCGCGCGCAGTTGGGTGCGGAAAAAAGACTCGTTTTGTTCAAAAGCGCGTATGCCCCGTATGCCCACGATGGGGTTTTGCTCGGGGGGAATGTGCACGAAAGCGAGCGGTTTGTCGCCCCCGGCGTCCAATGTGCGCAGGGTGACGGGCTTGCCCTGGGCGGCATTAAGCACCGCTTGATAAGCCTGTTGCTGTTCCTGCTGGCTAGGTGCTTGTGTGCGCCCGTGAAACAAAAATTCCGTACGCACCAGCCCCAGGCCGTCTGCTCCGTTGTGTATGGCCAGGGCCGCTTCCTGCTCGTTGGAAACGTTGCCTTCTACCAAAATGCGAAGGCCGTCTTGGGTAGCGGCGGGCTGTAGGGCTTGGAGCGTTTGAGATTTTTCTTCTTGACGGTGCTGTTCTGCCCGTGCGGTAAATTCGGCCAGTTGTTTTGGGGTCGGATTTACGATAAAGTGTACGCGGTCCGCGTCCAGGCAGATGGGCGTTCCATTTGCAATACTGAGCACTTCTTGCCCCGCGCGAACCAGCGTGGGAATACCCATGTTGCGAAGCATAATGCCCGCATGCGCGGTGGGGGAACCTTGCGCTAGTAATACGCCGGCGGCTTTACCTGCCAGAGCACCTACTTCGGAAGGAAGCAACTCTTGCGCAATGCAGATGCAGCCTTTCGGCAAATCCATGGACTTGGCTTGTTTCCCGCCCAAACGCAACAGCAAAGTGCGGCGCAAATCTTCCAAATCGGCGATGCGTTCCATCAAGAAAGCATTTCCCGTTTTTTGCAATACTTCAATGCTTTTGCGCATGGCTTGGTTTAAGCCGTACGCGGCAGATTTGCCTTGCTGCACCGCGGCACGGGCCGTTTGGGCCAGGTCCGGGTCTTGCAGCATGCTGGCGTGAGCGCTTAAAATCGTTTTGTTTTCTTCGTTGGCTTCGGCCGCCATTTTGGCTTGGGTTTCTGCCAGCACCGTTTGTAATGTTTCTTCCAGGCGTTTGGTTTCGGCGGACGGATTTGAGGCGGTTTCTTCAAAGGTAATATCGGCCGAGCGGTACACAAAAGCTTGCCCGTAAGCAAGGCCGCTGCAAGCGGCCAGCGCGCAAGATTTTTCCGTCGGCTTCTTGGGGGTGATAGCGGCGCCTTTTTCGCCAAAGGCTTCAGCAAAGCCTTTTTCCATTTTGGCTAAAAATGTTTTGGCCTCGGCTTCCGGGCCGCCTGCCCGTACGATTACTTCGTTTCCGTATTCTAAAGCAAGCCCCATCACGGCCACCACGCTTTTTGCGTTGGCAACAGCGGTTCCTTTTACCAGTTCTACCGAGTGCGGATATTGAAGCGCCAACTGTGCTAGCACGCCGGCCGGCCGCGCGTGCAAGCCGTTGGGGTTGATTACACGAATGGGAGCCGATTGGGTGAAATGTTCTTCCGCGGGGCTCGTGCTTTGTGTGGCCCCCAGGGAAACGTCAAATAGAAAATCACCCGTTTTAACCACCCCTTCCGCTTTGTGCGGTACTTGCGTTTCGGCAGGCGTGGTGACGACTAAAATCACAAACGGGCACGGCACTTTTTGCGCTAAAATATGTGGGTTAAATTTTAACAACGGCTGGCCTTTTTTGATGGAGTCGCCCGTTTTGGCCAGCGGGGTGAAGCCTTCTCCTTTTAAGTTAACGGTTTCTAACCCGACATGCAATAACACTTCCGCTCCGCCGCTGCCCAATACCAGGGCGTGGGAAGCTTTGTTGAAGTCTATAATTTTCCCGTCAAAAGGGGCGTAAATGGTATCGCCGGCCGGGTCTATGGCCAGGCCGTCCCCCAGCATATGTTCGCTAAATACGGGATCGGGTACTTGCTCTAACGGAACGACGGCTCCCTGCACGGGAGAAAAAACGGTTAATGTATCGGGCATAGGAACTCCTTGAAAGGCTATTCTCATTATAGTATATTATCGGCGGTTTTTTTAAGCGTGGTAATATGGAACGGTGCAAAATAAAAAGCGGAAAAACTCCCGCAACAAGACAGGTCTTCCGACGGAGACTAAATTGACGGGAGGGTTTTATTATGATATTCTTCAAAATAGTTGCCGATATTTCGGAAGGGAGAACTGCCTATGGGAGAAGTTTGGAGCTATACGCCCCTTCAGTGCGCCGAAACGCGCAAAAGACTGAACCGGGAAACGGAACTGGAAAATCCGCGTCGCACGGCTATTTTGCTGACGTGCAGCCGCGCGTTTGCCTTTTGTACGTATGTGTCCGTGGCGTCTTTATTCAAAAATTCCCCACAGCTGGCACAGGAAAGCGATGTGTTTGTGTTCCTGTGGAATGCGCCCAGCGGCATGAAACAAATTTTTGCCTCCATTTCCCCACAGGTGCATGTGCTGGATTTTGATATGCCCTATCCGGTGCCGGACCGCAAAGCCATTTCCATGTTTACGCCTGCATCGTATGCGCGGTTTGAGTGTTTCCGGCTGTTGGACCGCTACGAAAGGGTGCTCTTTTTGGACGCGGATATTTTGGTGCGCAAAGAACTGGATATTTTCCCTCAAGTAAAGCACGGTATTGCCATGACGCTTGACCCCGTCATGACGACCGTGGAACGCAATTTCTTTTCGGTGCCTGAAGGCGTTAACCCCAAAACAACGGGTTACAATGCGGGCGTTTTTGCCCTCACGCGGGATTTGCCTTGCCCGGGCTCGTATGCCAAGTTGACCGATTGGCTGTATGAAAAAATGGCCGAGTGGGCGGATTTTGTGTTCCTGCCCGACCAAGCGGTTATTAATGTGGCGGTGGAGCATTTTGGCTGGCAGGTGACAACCCTTTCCAAAGATTACAACCGCCCGGCTTCTTCTTCGCTGGCTGATTTGAAGCGTGCTTTTATCGTGCACAGCACCGGGCCGCGCAAATTTTGGTGCTATTATTATTTCCGCGACTGGTACCAGCTGTATGCGGAGTGGATTGCCAAAGGGGGGGAACCGGTGTCTATCCGCAAAGACAGTCCCGCTTACATTTCTTTCTGCCGCAAACACGGCTTGCAGGATAAAGTGTTTTTCCAGCTGATGCCAGACTGCTTTGCCCACCCCACCAAAGCCCTGCGTTTTGCGCTGAAGGCTTGGCTGAAAGCGGAATTTTAAGTTGTGTGTCTCATAAAAAACCCCGGACCGTAAGGCCCGGGGTTTTTGGTTTGTGGCAAATTATTTGCTGACGTTAATGGCTTCTGCCACGGTATGCGCGCCAAATTCGGGCGCATACATGGACTGCGCTTGCGCCGGCAGCGCGTGGAAACGTCCTTCCAGCGTGGGGCGCAGAACATAGCGCAGGGTAACCGTGCCGGCCGGGAGCCAATTGATAAAGAAGTTGGTCTCCGCGTCGCGGTTTTCGCGGTAGAGGCGGACGGTGTTGTACGTCCAGCCGCTTAACAATTCTTCGCTTTCAAAAGCGGCGGGTTTCGGGTCCGAAAGCAGGACGTATTCAAACGCGCTGTCCGTCGTAACGGTGAGGTGTACTTCCACTTCGTCGCCCACTTTCACTTCGCCCAGGTCCTGTACGGGGCGTATTTTTTGCACGCCGTCCTGGGTGAAGCGGGTGAAGTATTGGCGCGTTACGTTGATAACGCCTTTGGGGGACGCTTTGGCCTCGGCCGTTTCGTATATCACCGAGAGCGAAGCAAAATCCGTCAGTACGCCTTTTTTCTCAATGTTGGCGCGCAGCGCGGCGGAAGTGATGTCTTTGCCTTGGCGGACCAACTGCAAATCTTCCGTCCAGTCAAAAGGTTCAAACGAGAAGGATTTTTTGTCTCCCGCCCATTCCACCGTATATTCCACCGGCAACGATAAGGCCCCTTTGTGTTTCATAACGTCCAACAGGGTAAACACAGCCTGCGAGGCGGCTTTCGGGTCCGACCAGCTGTTTACTTGGCGGTTGAAAAGCAGCCATTGAGTCATGGGGTCAATTTTGTCCGACTGCGGGCGCAGTTCCATTAAGGTGCGCAGTGTGACGGTTTGCGTGGACAGCGTGTCGCGGTACCAGACCCAGCTTTGCGGTTCGGGAGCAAAGTAGGCGCCGGTCAAGTCGTTTTGTTTCATGCGGGAAAGCACCAAGTCCAAGTAGCGGTTGGCTTTGACGTCGTCTCCCAACCGGTGATAGACCGCCGCGGCATAGATTTGCCCCAGTGCCGTCATATAGCGGGACTGTTGGTCCGCATAATCGGCCCAGCGTTTGATGTAGGGCTTCGCCTGGGACATTTGCGCCCAGTTCTGCGGGAAGGCCGAGAGCGTGTACGCCGCGTACAGCGCATACGCCACGGCGGATTCGGAGCCCGTTTTGTCTTTCTGCAGGCGTTTTTCTATGCGGGGCACGATGTAGGAAAACGCTTTTTTGGCGGCCGCTTGCGGGATATCCGCTTCGTAAGCCAGCGCCTGGGCAAAGGCATTGAGCGCATACAGGGTGAGGTAATCGTCGTCCTGCCCGCCGGGGAACCAGGTAAACGCGCCGCTGGCGTTTTGGAATTTGGAAATGTTCGCCAATTCTTTCTTTTTGACGGACGCCACCACCTGCGGGTTAAACAGGTCAATCATGTCGGCCGTGCGGGTTTGCATGCCCTGGGCTTGGCGCAGCCACGGCGTTTGCTGCAGCAAGGTCAAGCGGAGCGGGTCGGACTCGTTCCACGAAGCATTTACGCCCGTGCGTTTGGGCAGTTTGGCTACAGCTTCCTTGAGCTGGGGGTATTGCGTGTAGAACTTGTTGACCACCGCCAAGGGCACATACCGGTTGAGCGAAGACACCAAGTCGTTATATTTAGACGAAAGCACATTGGGCATGGAGTTGAGCACCGAAAGCGCCAGGCTGGGGTTAAGCGTCAGCACGGCGGTTTGGGGTTTCGCGTCCGACACGTCGTTGAGTTCCGTCAGTTCCAGTTCATTCGTGCCGTTTTTAAGCGCGGCGTTGACCGTGGCCAGCAAGCGGGACTTGCCGGGATAAACGGGGAGCGTTTGCTGTTCGCCGTCGCTGTTTTTGCCGCTGCGGCCCGTTACGGTGACGGAATAAAGCGCCGGATCGGCCGGGGCGGTGATTTCCCAAGAAACGAATTCGGTGGCGTTGGCGCCTACGGAAACCGTTTTTTGGTTTTTCCCCAAGTTAAAGGCTTCTTCCGAGCGGACGCCGTCTTTGTTAATGGCCAAAGATACGTCCACCGACAGCTTTTTGCCCGTCAGGTTCGTAACGGCGGCCTGCAGGAGCCCTTTGTCCCCTTCGCGGTAAAACCGCGGCATTTGCAGGCGAACCATGAAATCCTTGCGGGTAATCGTCTGCGCAGAAAAAGTGCCAAAATCGGCGTTTTTGGTGAGTACAAAGCCCAATACGTTCCAGGCTGTCAAACTTTGCGGCATGATAAAGCGTACCGTGGCGCGCCCGTTGTTAAGCGGCAGCATCGGGTTGAAGTAGGCCGTTTCGGAAAAATCCGTGCGCGGGGCTTGCTGGGTTTCACTCGCGCCGCCGGCGGAAGCGGATTCTTCTTGCAAGGCCATTTCGCCCGCGTCATCGGCCGTGGCCATTTCCACGGTGGTTCTGGCCGCCGTGTCAAACGCAACGGAAGCCGATTTGAACATGGCATTTGTCATTTGCGGCATGGCCGCGCCCGCTACCGGCCGCGCATAGTAGTTGCGGCGGAAATCCAGCAGGTTCAACTGCGGCAGGGCGGGGGGAAGCAGATATGTTTCTTCCCCAAACGAAGCGTAGCGGGTGTAATAATTGCCGCCTGCGCTGGAGGATTTGTCCGCCAGGGACGCCCCTTGCGGGAACAAGGTGGCAAGCGTAAACGGATTATCTTTCTTGGCGTAATAATCCAGGGATTTATCGTACACCGTCACACTGGCTTGGCCTTGCACCGGGTTTCCGGTTACGTCTTTAGCCGTCAGTTTCCAAACGGCCGTTTCACCGGGCCGCACGGAGGCGGGCACCTCTATGCTTACGCCCAGTTCTTTGTTGTCAAACGGAATGACCACTGTGGCAGAGCCTTCGTAAAATTTATAATCGCTCGCGCCAAACCAGCTTACGGCCAGGCCGCCGCGGGCTTCTTGCTCTACGGGGAAGGAGTATACCGTCACGGCACCGGGCAGCAAGTCTTTGCGCGTGAGGAACGTGTCGCCCCAATACACTTCCACCCGTTTGGAGCCTTTCAGGGCGCCCGCGCCCAACAAAATGCGGGCCGTTTCGCCGGGATAATACTGGGCATGCTGTACCAGCGTGACCGACGGCAGCGCAAGGGCCGATTGTTCCTGCACCACTACAAACACCATTTCCTGGGTGGTGGCTTTGCTTTCTTTAAGCGTCAAACGATAGACGCCTTCTTCCAAGGCAGGCAGGGCCAGGGTTTGTTCGCCCGGATTTTTGAAATTTAATTCCTGGGTGTGGACCGTCTTTTCCGCCTTGGCGTTTTTGTACCATTCGTCCAACGAGGGGGTGCGGTAGGCCGGGAAATCTTTATCCTGTTCGGGCAGTTTGTTTTCCAGGCGGGCAATTTGCACCGTCACTTTACCGGAGACGGATTTCCCGTCCGCGTCGGTCAGGTCCAACTTGGCAAAAGAAGGCGTTTCTTTGCCCGCGTCGTAAAAACCTTGGGCAAATTCCACCTTAAAAAGTTTAGGCTGCGCGCTGATTTTGTAAGCGCGTTCGGTATTGATGGCGCGGCCGCTTTCATCGTACACTTCCGCTTTTACCACATATTGGGCAAAGGCTTCGTCTTTTTCCTGAGCCGAAGGCGTGAAGGAAATGCGGAAATCGCCTTTTTCGTCCGTTTTTGTTTCACCCTGGGCAATTTGTTTGGGGGCCGTGGGCATGATGTAGCGCCACCAATAGAACGGCGGGAGATATTCCTGGCGAGATACGGTGTATTTTACCGTGGCGTTTTGCAACGGCGTGCCAAAATAGTACTGGGCGTGGCCCGTTACTTGGGCCGCTTTGCCGTATTCCAGGGGCTTTTCGGGAGAGGAAAGCTCCAGCTCGTAATCGGGGCGTTTGAAATCTTCCACCTGGAAGTTGCCGTACGTGCGGAAAGTGCGTCCGCCCGCCTGCACGGTGGCACGAATTTGGAAGTAGCCCAGCATCGCTTCTTTCGGCAGAGCAAACTGAGCCGCCGCCGTGCCCATTTCATTTAATGCCGCGGCAGAAGAGAACACTTTTTCGCCAGACGCATTGGTGACTTCTATTTCTACCCGGCGGGAGGGCAGCACTCTAAGGCCGCGGGGCAGTGTTTCAAACGCATTGACGGAAAGGTGTACTTCCTGGCCCGGGCGATAGATGGCGCGGTCCGTCTGCACGTACAAGCGGACGGGGTCCGGGTTATAAAAACGGGAATACACGGCGTTTGCCGTATAGGCGGTGCTGCCGTTTTTGGAGGCCAGCACGTTTACAAAGTGCGAATTGTTGACGTTGCGCACGGGGGAAACGGCAATATCCCGCGCCAAGGTGGAGGAGCCGTCCTCCAGCGTAAACCCGCGCTGGCGGGTACCGTTCCAGGCGGAAATAATGTCCAAATCCGCCTTCCCTTCCGGCTGACCCGTTTGCAGGTTGACGGTGTAAAAACGGAATACGTCCGGCCGGTACGTGCGGGGTTTGGAAGAAAGAGAAACGGCGTATTTGTCCGGATTGTCTTCAATGGCGGACGTAACAAACAAGGCCAGATCCGTCAGGTTGATGACGGTGCCCAGCACGGCCGTTTCTTTGGCGTTAAAAGAAGGGTCCCACGCGGCCAAGACCACATAAAAGCCTTTGTCCAGCGGCTGCAGCGAAACGGACGCCTGGCGGGCGCGGTACGGCTTTTCGTAGGTCACTTCCGTCTGGGTCGTTTGCACGGGGGTGCGTTCCAAGAAAAGGGGAATATCATTGGTGTGGAGCTGGTGCAGGAAATCCCACGAGTTAATGGTGCGGCTTAAATAATTTTTGCGGTACAAATTTTGCAGTTCTTCCTGCGAAGTTTTATACACGCGCACGTAAATGCCTTCGGCGTTTCTTACCGAGAAAGGCAACTGCACCTGCTGCGGATTAAACGCCTGCGGCAGCTGCGAGAAAGAAAGCTCTTTTTGCGTAATGCGTTTGGCCATTTGCTCGCATTTGGACACATAATACGAAGGTTCCAATTCATTGACGGCATATTGGCACATTTTCAAAGCGGTTTCGGGGTCGTCGTTCCCGTTTAACAGCTGGGCGGCGCGCCACAGCGCATAGGAGCGGCCATATTCGGTGCCTTCGGGCGAAACGTAATGTTTTAATTTGTTCCAAAAGCCCATTTTTTGCGGGGTGTAGCCGCTGATAAGCTGGAGTTGTTCCACGGCTTTTTGCAGGGCTTTTTCCGGGTGGGGCATGGTGAAGAGGGAAGGATTGTCAAAGGGGAGCAAAATATAATCCGTCCGCCAGAAGATTTTGGCGTCTTTGCGGTTTTTCCCGTCCAGCAGGTAGGCCGTTTCCAGCAGGTAGGCCAGCTGATCGGCCTGGGCTTTTTGCGAGGGGACGGGCTGCGCTTCCCCGTCTAAATACGCGGGGGCGTTTTCGCGGGCCAGCGGCATGGGCACATTGGCGCGCGTTAAGCGGGAGACCCAGTTTTGTACCACAAAGTCAAACAGCGTGGGGATTCTGCGGGTGTCCGTATCGCTTACGTTAATGATTAAATCTTCCCGTTCTATCGGGTCGTTGATTAAGGCCGCGCGCAGGGACCAGAGGGTTTGATAGTCCTGGTCTATTTGGGCGTTCCATTGGGCGGCGGTCCATTGTTCGGGGGAGGTGCCTTCTTGCGCGATTTCGCTTTCGTTCATCAGCATCGGATAGACGGAGGCTACTTGTTCGGCCGTTCTGGCGCGGTAAATCAAAAAGCGGGCTTTCCATAAATCGTCGGCGGGCAAATCATAGGAAAACATGGTTTTGGCGGCATTCATGTATTCTCCCAGGCCGTACTGGCACGCCGCTTTGCGCAGCTGCGCTTGCAGGCGGTCTTGGCCGGTGGCCGTCTTGAGAATTGCCTCATACTGCGTGAGCGCTTGGGCAAAATCGCCCCGTGCAAACGCTTCTTCGGCCTTAGGCAGGCTTTGCGCGCTTAAGGCCAAAGGAAAAAATAAAAATGCCACAATCAAACGAATGGTTTTTTTCATACGAATCCCCTTTTATTAAAAAACGCCCTTAGACTAAAAATCTCTGTCCGCCCGCCGAGGGGGAAAGAGATTTTTAGTATGACGGTTGTGAAACTGCCAGGGCTTTGACTACATAACTTCCGGCGCGCTTACGCCGATAAATTCCAGCCCTTTTTTGATGCGTTCCGCTACGCGCTGGCAAATAAACAAGCGGGATTTGGTTAATTCCGGGTTGTTTTCGTCCAGTACGCGGCAAGTGTCGTAGAACGCATGGAAAAGCCCCGCCAGTTCCACCAGGTACGTCGTCAGGTGGTGGGGGCTTAAGTCGGCCACGCAGTTGCGCAGCACTTGTTTGAACCAAACCAGTTTAAGCAGCAACGCGCGTTCCTGCGGCGCCAGCGGCGTGAGTACGCCGTTGTATTCGGTGAAGCCTTTTTCGGCCGCCGCTTTGAATATGGAATGAATGCGCGCGTGTACATACTGCACGTAGAAAACAGGGTTTTCGTTCGTGCGTTTTTTTGCTAAATCCATGTCAAAAAGCATGTGCGCATTGGGCGTGCGGCTGGCAAAGAAGAAACGGCAAACGTCGGTTCCCACTTCGTCCATCAGTTCCCGCAGGGTGATAAAACGGCCCGCACGTTTGGACATTTTTACTTGTTCCCCGTGTTCGGTCAAATGCACCAGCTGGTGAATGATCGGTACGAAGGAACTTTCTTCTTTTCCAAGCGCGTGCACCGCCGCTTTCATGCGCGGTACGTAGCCGTGGTGATCCGCACCCAGAATGTCTATCAAGGTGTCGTAACCGCGGTCGTATTTATTTTTATGGTAGGAAATGTCGGCCAGGAAATAGGTGGGGCGTCCGTCTTTGCGCACCAGCACGCGGTCTTTGTCGTCCTGGGCTTCGGAGTCCTTGGTAGAGCCGAACCAGACGGCGCCTTCTTTTTCGTAGGTATAGCCTTGCTGCGTAAGCGCTTCAAGCGCTTTTTGCGGGGCGTGTTCTTTATGCAGGTCCGACTCGCGGAACCAGCGGGTAAAGTCCACATGGAAATCTTTCATGTCCTGCTGCTGGGTTTTAATCAGCTCTTCCATAGCCCAGCGGCCGTATTCTTCTTCCTTCAAGTCGGCCGGCATGCGTTTGGCCAGGTCAATTAGGTAAGAGCCGTGATATCCGTTTTCGGGCGGTTCTTTGCCTTCTTTGCGGGCTTTGACGGATACCGCCAACAGCTCGGCCTGGTTGCCGGCGTCGTTGACGTAGTATTCGCTGTCGCACGAATAGCCTAACGCGCGGTGAATTTTTACCAAGCTGTCACCCAAGCTTGCGCCGCGCCCGCTGGCCACATGCAGCGGCCCGGTGGGGTTGGCGGAAACAAATTCAATTAAGATGTTGTGTTTGGAAATTTCGGCCCCGCGGTCTTTGATGCGGCGGTCCGAGGCGGTGTTGATGATAAAATCGTCTTCCAATTTCAGGTTGATAAACCCGGGCGGGACGGCGGAAGCGTCGGCAATGGCGGTGATTTCACGCAGTACCACGCAAGCTTCTTTGGCAATTTCCAGCGGGTTTTTGTGCATTTTCTTGGCGGCGGCCATGGCCCACACCAGCGAAATATCCGCCCCGGTATGGGCGGGCGCGGCGGAAAAATCCACTTCCGGCAATTCAAAGCCTTTGAAATAGTCCGCGTTGGATAATTTTAAGGTAATGTCTTGTTTGAGTTTTTCTAGCATGGTTGATTATTTTTTCTTGGCGGTCTTTTTAGCTGCGGCAGTTTTTTTGGCAGCGGTCTTTTTTACGGTTGCTTTTTTAGCGGCCGCTTTTTTGGGTGCGGCTTTCTTGGCCGTCGCTTTTTTGACGGGGGTCTTTTTTGCAGCCGTTTTCTTGGGCGCGACTTTCTTGGCGGCCGCGGGTTTTTTCTTAACCGCCTTTTTGACGGGTTCTTTGAAATCTATTTCTTTGCCAAAGCTGAAAATTTTGTCCAGCGCGTAAAAATCGCGCGCTTCCTGCGTCATCACGTGGGCCAAAAACGCCCCGTAATCGCTCACGCGCCACAGGTTGCTGTCGCCCCCGTCGCGGTTGAGTTTATAGTAGCCTTGTTCTTTCAGCTTTTTGCTGATTTCTTCTTCTACGGCGTCTAAATGAGGTTTGGAGGTGGCGGTGGCAATCAGAATATAATCGCACAGCGAAGAAAGCCCGCACAAATCTATCACCTTGATGTTTTCGGCTTTTTTGTCATCGGCCAGGCGCGCCGCCAGGCACACGAGTTCTTTCGTATTCATAAACCACCTCTTAAAAAACGGTAAAATAACAATAAAATTAGTCTAGCATTTTAGAGCGGCATTTCAAAGTCTTTACCCAGCACAATGCGCGTATCGCAAATGGCATTGGGGGAGATTTCGGATTTGACTTCGCTGTTAATGCCGATAGCCAGGCTAAGCTGTTTCACCTGCACCAGCCGCCCGCTGTAATCCACAATAAACGATTGGTCCTGATAGGACGGATAGTTATCATACTGCAGCACGTCCACACGCAGTTGGCCTTTTTCGTTTTGCTCGCGCAGGTACTGCGTAAGCGCCAGCGCCAAGCCGCGCTTGCCGGAGGCGTTGAAAATTTCCACCACAATCGGGCGGTCTTTTACCGCCAGCGGGGCCATATCTTCCACTTCAGCAGCGGCCGCCGCTTTGCGGGTTTTGCGTCCTTTGGAGGAAGGGGGAAAACGGACGGCAAAGTCGGCCGCGTCCAACTTCGTAAGTTCCATGGAAAGCAGTAAAAACTCCGCGGGCGTCAGGTTTGTGCGCCGGTCGTGCCAGGCGGTAATGTATTCCCACACCGTGCGCCCCGCCAGAAGCGGGTTGAAACGCCAGGAAGCCAACACATGTTTGAAATGGTTCCAATAGTCTTCTCTGTCCGGGTTTTTGGGAATAAAAAAGCGGCCTTTGGCGGAAGAAATTTGTTTGGAGCTGTTTTGCGCGGAGCGTTTATCGGCGCTGATGGTGACTACGGCCTTGCGGGAAGAAGGGTTGTAGGCAAATTGCATGGCAGGGGACGTGAGCACGGTGACGCGCACGTCTTTTTCCGCCCGTTTGGACAGGGCCTTTGCCAAAGGCGACGTGAATTGCGCCGCCGCGGCCGCCGCCAACACCAGCAACAAGACCCACAGCAAGAAGCGTTCCACTATTTTTCTTGTTTTATAAGATGGTTCCATAAATCAATCCCCGCCGGGCAAAGCCACTTTTGCGAATCAATGGTGAACAATAGTTTGCGGTTTGCCGCATAGAGAAGGGCCGAATCCAAATCCTGCAAAGCCAAATTGCGAATGACAAACGCGTCCTTATATTTACGGTCCTTGGAGGAAATATCCGCCACGAACAGAATTTTGGACAGCGTGCTCATGTGCAGGCTTCCCAGGGTGTGTTCGGAGATGGCTTGCAGGATGTCTTTGTCCCGCACGCCAAACAGGTGCTGTGCAATCCAGGCCGAGGCATAGCTGTGCAGCAGGCTGGGTTCCAAACGGCAAATGTCGTCAAAAAACGGCACTTTGATTTTATGTTCCTTGCAAAAACGAATCAGTTCCGGGCCGGAAAAGCCTTTTCCCGCGTCGTGCAGAATGCCGGCTTTCACGGCGGCCTCTACATTGACGTCGTAAATATCGCTTAGCGCGGCGGCCATTTCGGCCACGTTTTTGGAGTGCAGGTAACGGTTGGTTTTCAAATGGGACTTCAGCCAATCGTGCACTTCCAGCCCGTAGAGTTTATGTTTGCGGATAGTGGGCGCAATTTGCGGGGGGATAGTATCCGGCACGTCGCCGCAGGCCAAAATGTGGGCCCGCACGCGGCTGGAGGAAAGCTTCGGGAAAAATCCCGGCAGAAACAGGTGCTTAAACTGGGCCGGTTTTTCATCGTAACCGCGCCGCTTGCCCGCCACCACGATGGCATTTTCAAAAATATATTTCGGGTTTTTCCAGTTATGCAGGTCGTTTAGGCAGTCCGTACCCACCAACAGGTAAATTTCCGGGTTTTTATAACGTTTTTTAAGATACTGCACCAATTGATAGGTATAGGTTTTGCCGCCTTGTTTGAGTTCGTAATCGTCAAAAACGATATTTCCCTTAAATCCCGCAAAGGCCTGTTTGAGCATTTTCATGCGCAGGCGGAAAGGGGTGGGAGATTTGGCTTTGAAAGGGGAATGGTAGGCGGGCACAATGTGTGCAACGTCCGGCGCGATGACTTTCATCGCGCGGCGGAAAAGAGACACATGCCCTTTATGAACGGGATCAAAACTGCCGCCAAAAACGAGAACTTTCATAACACCTCATTATACAAGTTTTTCCGCCAAATCCAAGCCTTCCAGGAGGGACGCCTCCATAAAAGAATATTCCCACTTTCCGTAACGGCCCGCGCAAAAACACCCGCGCTTGGCCAAAGCCTGCAAGGCTTGGCGCACGGCGCGTGAACGGCGCTTATCGTAAACGGCGTAGGCGTAAGGCAAGGTTTGCCAGAAGGAAAATAAAACTTCGTCGTGTATATCTATTATACCTTTTTGGATAAGTGCACTCAAAATGCGCTTTTCCGTTCCTTTGCCGCGGGGGGTGGTGCCGGGCAGTTCCACGTAAAAAGACGAGGTGCCCTGCGGCGCGTTAAACGGGGAAAACCCGCTTTGCAGGCCTACGCGGTAGAAGGGGTCCTGCTCGTCCGGAAAATAAATCCAGCTAAAGGGTTTAACGGCACGGTTGATGGCAAAGTTGTACACCAATACGGACGTATGCGTCAGCCGCTCCGCCAAGGCGGAAAGGCGGGCTTCCCCTTCCAGCATATGCAAAAATTCCGGCAGCGGCAGCGTATTAACAAGATGGTCAAACGAAATGGTTTTGCCGTTTAAGCGGGCGGTTTTGCGTTTCAAATCCACTTGCGTGACGGCGGTTTTGGTCCTTAGCCCGTGCAGATTTTGAGCCAAAGCTTGCACCAGGGCGCCGCAGCCGCCTTGTTTGGGATAGTAGAACCAGGCATTATAGCCGTAGGATTTTTGGGGAGGGCGGGAAGCACTTTGCAAAATTTCCTGTGTGCTGGGGCGCGGCACAAAGGGGCCGCACCAGTCACACGTTAAATTCTTGGGAGAAGTGCCCCACAGCTTGGTGTTGTAGGGGCGCATAAAAAGCTCGTAAACGGGTTTGCCAAAGGATTGCAGGCACCAGTCTTCAAAATGGCGGGGGGCTTTGGGCGTTTGGGCCGCCGCTTGCAGGAGCCCTTCCACGCAGGCTTGGCGTTCCTTGGCGGGAAGCGCAAACAAGTTGGCCTGAAACGGGAAAGGCACGCGGGAAGTGTGGGTGTAAATCCAGGCGCGGCGTTTTAAGCGGAGCAAATTGGTTTTAAGCAGCTTTTTTACCAGTTTTTTGCCGTAGTCCGTGTGCAGGTGGAGCAGGTGGCCGCTTTGGTCAAACGTAAAACCGTTCACCGTGTAACTGGCACACAAACCGCCAGGCTGTACCTGTCGTTCGGCCAACAGGTAATCCCGGTCGCCTTTCTTTTCCAAATGATAAGCGGCGCTTAAACCCGTAAGGCCCGCGCCTAAAATCAAGGTTTTGACGTGCATGTTACTCCGTCTTTACGTGCAGCAGCCACAAGGTGGCCAGCGCCAAGGCCGCCGCCGAGAAAATAAACAACGCCAGCGCAATCTGTACGCAGCAGTGCGTAAGCGTAAACGCCAGCACGTTAAAAAATAATCCCGCCGCGGCAAAGGCCGACAAAATCATCACCGGCGGCCAATGGCATTTTTTAAGGCGCAGGGCGATATGGTCATTACTGCCTTTAAGCGGGTTTTTGCCCTTTAATATGCGGGCCAGGCTGACAAAGGCCGTATCAAACAACGGGACCGCCAAAATAAAAAGCGGTGCCAAAAACCCCCAATTGGAGCGTTCACTGTAACCGGTGCCAATAGAGAGAGCGGCAATCATAAAGCCTAAAAAAGTGGCCCCGCTGTCCCCCAGGAAGATTTTGCGTTTGGCGTGGTTATACGGCCAAAAAGCCAAGCAGGCGCCAAGCAGCGCCAGAGCGGCAAAATTGACGTAGATGTATTCAGAAGGAAGCGCAATAACCGCCAACCCCAAGGTGCAGACAATGGCCTGGCTTACGCATAAGCCGTCCATAATGTCCAACAAGTTAAATGCGTTTGTCAGCCCCACCACCCACAAAAACGTAAGCGGCCAGGAAATCCAGGCGGAACCGAAGGCATGTATGCAGACGCCATAATATATAAGCGCCGCGGCGGCTAAGGCCTGTACGATGAGTTTAACCGGGACGGAAACTCCTTTGGGTTTATTTAAGTCGTCTGCCAGGCCCAGAGCAAAAATCAAGGTACCGCCAATAAAAATGCCTCGCAGGTTGTGCAGGGTGCCGCTGGGAAAATCGGTAATCAGGCGAATGAGCGTTAAGCTGGCCAAGGTGCCCAGGAAAATGCCGCACCCGCCCAATACCGGCACGGCGCCTGCATGGTGCTTAAGGCCGCCCGGCACATCTAGAAATTTTTTTGCGGCAAGGCGCCGCAGGAGCGGCAGGGAAACCCCCGTTAGGATTCCCGCCGTCAGCAAAGCCGTCAGATAAAGGACAAACGTTTTCATAATATCTATAATATCATAATAAGGAGATACGCTATGTTCAAAAGAATTTTAACATTTTCATTGGCCGTGCTGCTGGCGGCCTGCGCCGGGGTACGCGTGAAGGAAATTCCCGCGGATGTGCGCGATTATAAACGGGTGGATTTCTTTACCCAGGGCCGTACGCAGGCCGCGTTTAAGGTGACGGGCCAGATGAACGAAGATTATATGGACGGGGTACTGCGTATTAAAAAAATAGGCGAACAGGATTTTGACGTAGTATTGATGACGGGCGCCGCCTACCGGCTGCTGCATGCCACCGTCAGCCCGGAAGGGGTGGCCTACCGCTATTTGTTCAAAGATGCAGATACTGCGCCCGTACGTGCGCGGATTACGCAGCTGCTGAATTTGTTGCTGGCCGAACCCGGCCTCTACCAGAGCCGTCGGTTTAAGGACGAATCGGTGATTATTTCCTATCAGGGCAAGGAAGCCAAAACCAAGTTTTCCTACCACAAAGGGGAATTTTATCCGTATGCGGCGCAATCGGTTACGTTGCTAAATACGGGGGATTTGTCCTATGAAGAATACGCCCCGTTTGATGCAGACGGCACCGAGGCCGTGCCGCATGTGCTAATTTATAAAGACGGCGGCGTGACGCTGGATATGACGCTTATCAGCTTGCGCTAAGCAGTTTAATCATTCAAAAAAAGGAGCCTTTGAAAGGCTCCTTTTTTTTATGGCAAAACGGGGGAAGCGGCGGGCTGTTTCTCCCGCAGGATTAGCCACATCCACAGCGGGTAAAGCGTCAGCAGGACGACTTTTACGCATAATACGGTAACTTCGCCCCACTGGCCCGAAAATTTACTCAGCGCCGCCGTGGCCGCACACACCAGCGCCATAGCAGCCAATTTTTTGTATTCATAGCGAATCGGGTAAACCTTTTGCGTAAAGGTAAACAAAGCCGCCGCCATGGCCGCGTAACTAAGGGCCACCGCCCAGCCGGCGCCCGTAATGCCTATATGCGGTACGAGGGTGAGGTTGGTCGTAATGCTGACGGCCGCGCCCAAAAGCGTAATCCACATCAGTACGCGCGTTTTTTTGGTAAGCACGGGGCCCACCATAAAATTGATATAGAGTCCGTAGCAAAAGTATCCCGTCAGCACCAGCGGAATGACGGAAAGCCCGCCCCAATAGGAGGGGCTGATAAGGTGGAAATTACCGAACAAATTGCTTTGAATAATAGGCGGCATTAAAAGGGAAAGCCCCAAGAGGAACCAACTGCCCAGCGCAAAGAAGTACGACAGTACCTTGGCAAAGGTTTCTTTGGCGTCGGCTTCTTTGGCGTGAGCCAAAAAGAACGGCCTCCAGGCTTGGTCAAACATAGACACCAGCAACATCATAAAAACGCCTATTTTGAAGTTGGCCTGATATACGCCCACCTGCTCCAAACCGGCCAGGTGCACCAAAATGGGTTTGTCTATCACGCTAATAAGCAGGCTGGCCAACCCCGCCGGTACAAACGGCCAGGCAAAGCGCAGCATTTCCGCCAGCAGCGTGCGGTTTAATTTTACAAATCCGCCGCGAAGTTCTTTCCATACCACCGGCGACAACAACACCAGCGAGGCCAACGAACCAAAAATGTTGGCCCACATAATAGACGCAATCCCCTTATGCAAATACGCGATGAAAACGATGTTTCCTAACACGTTTACGATAATGGACACCGTCCGTACGCCCGCAAAATACCACGGCCTCCGTTCCAGGCGCAGCTTGGTAAAGGGAATCATGTTCAGCACGTCCAAAAACAGCACCCACACGGCCAAGTGAACAATGTGCACATGCTGTGCCCCAATGCCGATAGCCGCCGCAAACGGTTTGGCAAACAGCCATAATAATACCGACAGCACCAGCCCGTTGGCCAGTACGCCGTAAAAACAATGCCGGAAGACTTCCGTGCGGTTTTCCTGCTCGCTGGCAAAGCGCAGATAGCTTTGGTCCATGCCGAACAAGAAAATCACGTTTAACAGCGCCACTACGGCAAATGTGGTGGCGATAACGCCGTATTCCGACGGGATTAAATAATAGGTGTAAAAGGGAACCAGACAAAAGTTCAACAACCGCGCCAGTACCGTGGAAGTACCGTAAATCAGCGTTTCTTTGCCCAGACGTTTTAGGTTAGCCATACGTAAAAATCCCGCGCGGCAAAGCGTTTGACGGCCAGCCGCGCGGGAAACATTCCTTATAATTTAACGAACAGAATTTCCAACAATTTTTTGAATTTACCTTCAATCTTTTTGGTTTCGCTGATGGTTTGCGCATGAGAGAGCGGCTTCTTTTCAATACCGCAGCCCATATTGCTTACCCACGCCAATCCCAGCACGCTGATGCCGCATTGGCGCGCCACCAACACTTCCGGCACGACGGACATACCCACCACCGTGGCGCCCCATTTTTTGAACATCTGGATTTCGGCCGGGGTTTCAAAGTTCGGGCCCGTGGCGGCCAAATACACCCCTTCGCGTGCGTTTACGCCGGCTTTTTTAGCGGCGGCCAGCGCGGTTTTGCGCATGGTTTTGTCGTACGCTTCGGACAAATCAAAGAACATCGGGCCGAAGGCCGGGTCGTGATTGCCGATAAGGGGGTTGTTGCACATAAAGTTGATGTGGTCTTTTAAGACGCACAAAGAACCGGGTTTAAGTTTCAAGTCCATGGAGCCTACGGCCGCGGAAACCAACAGTTTTTCCACGCCCAGCAATTTTAAGGTGCGAATGGAAATGGCCAGGTCTTTCATCGGGTGACCTTCATAATAGTGAAAGCGGCCCTGCATGACCACAATTTTGCGTCCTTTGTATACGCCAAAAATCAAATTGCCGCTATGCCCCGGCACGGTGCTTTGCAGAAAGCCGGGAATGGAAGTGTAGGGAACTTTGATTTCCTTTTCCAGGGGCGGAACGGAACCCGCCAAGCCGGAACCCGTAATCAGTGCGATTTCCGGTTTGAAGTTTTTGGTCTTTTTGTTCAAGAAAGCGGCTGCTTTTTTTACTTGCGCCAGTTGGGTCATAGTTTCCTCCATGGGAGATGTTATAACGTCGTACGCGGGGGGAAGAAAGCATTTTTGATGTGTTCTATCCCTTCCGGCAGGACGCACAGCACGTCAAATCTTATACTATCAAATTTTAAGCCCTTTTCTTGCACATATCGCAGGGCCGTTTGCGAAATGCGCTTTTGTTTGGCGGGGGTTACCGCCATCAGCGGCCCACCGAACGCTTGATAGGAACGGGTTTTTACTTCCGCAAAAACCAAGGTGTTCCCGTCGCTGGCAATAATGTCTATCTCGCCGCCGCGCATAAAATAATTTCGTTCCAAAATGCGGTATCCGGCCGCTTGCAAAAAACGGGCGGCACGCTCTTCGCCAGCTTTGCCGCTGGATACGGACGTCATGGCAGAATGGTGGGCGTTAATAATTTGCGGACGGGGGCAAAAGTACGGCGGTGTTCGCGGCAGGGGCCCAATTCCCGCAGCGCTTGGAGGTGTTTGGCGGTGCCGTAACCTTTGTGGCCGGCAAAGCCGTAACCGGGGTACAGTTTATCCAAAATGTTGAGGTAGCGATCTCTGGTTACTTTGGCGATAATGCTGGCCGCCGCAATAGCCAGGGATTTGGCGTCCCCGTCTATTACCGGTTCTTGGCGAAGGGTAAGCCCGGCGGCCGGGTAAGGCCCGTCTATCAGGGCTACGGCATGGGGCAAATTCAAAAATTTATAAGCCGCACGGCGCATGGCCAAAAAGGTGGCTTGCAAAATGTTTAGGCGGTCTATTTCCTGGGCGGAAGCAAAACCAATGCCGTAGGCCACTTCGGCGTGGACGAGGCGGTTGTAAAGCTCTTCGCGTTTCTTTTCGGTAAGTTTTTTGCTGTCGTTTACGTCGGCAAAATCGCTGACCATGGCCGGCGGAATAAAACAGGCGCACGCCACCACCGGGCCCGCCAGCGGGCCGCGCCCGGCCTCGTCTATGCCGATAATGCAATTGGCTTCCAGACGTATGGCTTGTTGCTTGTCAAATTCCTGTAATGGGCTGGACATAAATTTATTATATCAATAATTGGGTTGAACCCCGTCAGAAAATAGACGTTTCTTTCACTACAATGTGATCATTGCCTTTTAACTGCTGCAAGGGTTTTATCACCATTTCGTTGTACAGAAATTCCGCTCTGTGACGCGCGGGCAAGTTGGCCGGCGTGGAAAGCGGTATGGAAAGATTAAAATGTACCGTTTCTTCCACTTGTCTGCCGCCTTGCGTGGTGATGTGGGCGGTCATCGTTTCGTTTAAGTGTATATGCAGCCGCTCCGGGAAAGAATACTCGTGCATGGTAATACGCAACCATACGGTTTTATCCTCATTGTAAATGGCCATGGCGCGGGCATCTTTGTCAAACAGTACCGTCAGTTTGTTTTTGGGGTGGTTCCCGTTCAGCAAATACCGGTACATATTGGGCAGATATTCAAACGGCCCGTTATAACGGAAAATAGGATATTCTTTGTTCTTGCCCACCGGGAAAACACTTCTGGCGTTTACATGGCGAATGGCGGCATTGCGTTGGCCGGGGTTGAGCTTGCGTTCAAACGAAAAAGCCAGCCAGTACGGGTTAAAATTGTTCGGCGTTAATTTGCCGATGTTTTTGATATAGCGCATGCGCAGGCCTTGTTTGGGAGTGTCGGGTGCAAAGCTGGCACGGAAATTATCTTTGTTTTCCACCAAGAATGCCATGCGCTTCATCACGCGGCGTTCCAGGTCGCGGCTGTGCAGGCTTTCCACTTTTTTGAATAATTCGCGCAGGTGCGGCGTTAAAACAGGGAAATTCTGCTTATAATAGGTAGAAGCCAAGAGGGAAAAGAAACGACGCCCCTGGAAGGAGTCTTCCAGGTCCCACACGACGGCCAACGCACGCACGGGATTCGGGTGGTTCTTCAAAATAAGCTCTATGCGTTCCACCGGGTCAAAAGGCAGCCGTTGAGCTGGCGGATAGTAGCGTTTGGCACGATCGGCCGAGTAATAAGGGTGTTGGGAACGAACGGATTGTTCAATTCTTCTTTCTGTATCGGGGCGCCGGCGGGAAATGTTTTCCTGTGCGGCTTTAGCGGCTTTGGCCGCTTTGGGCAGTTGGGTTGCCGCGTTGATTTCCGCCGCAAGGGTGCGCTGTATTTGCTGGGAAGTGGCTGCCGCTGCTTTGGATATGCCTGCCGGGGTGGATTTTGCTGCTTGCAGGGCTTTTATTTTACCTTTTTGGGCGTAAGCGGGCGGAAGCGCCGCCAAAGAAAACGCCAATATGCACAAAGTAAGTTTCAGCAAGAAGAGTTTTTTCATATACATATCCTAATAAGAAAGGCGTTTGAAAAACAGGGTCAAAAGACCTATGGCGCCATAGGCCCGTTTTGACGGTTTTAATTTTAGTATTATATAACAATTTTTTGTATATGCGCAGAAAATAATTTCTGCTTCTCTTCTTTAGGACAAAAGAAAAGGACAAAAGAAAACCCCCGCGGGACTAGTAACCGCGGGGGTATGTTCGGAGTTTGTTATTCCGTTAGGATAACTATTTCGCCTCTTGAGCGGCTTCGGCGGCCGGAGCTTCGGCTTCACCCGTAGCGGGGACTACTTTTTTGAGTTCCTGCAAGCGGGCGGCTTTACCGGAGAGTTTGGTCAAGTAGTTAAGCTTGGCTCTTCTGACCTTGCCGACTTTCAATACTTCAATGCTGTCCACGCGGGGGGAGTGAATCGGGAAAATGCGTTCCACACCCACGCCAAAAGAGATTTTGCGCACGGTGAACGTTTCGCTGATTCCGCTTCCTCTGCGGGCGATAACCACGCCGTCAAAAGCCTGAAGTCTTTCGTTGTCACCTTCAACAACTTTCACTTTCACTCTGACGGTGTCGCCGGCTTTGAAAACCGGAACATTGGTTTTGAGATTGTGTTTAATTTCGTTGATATTCATAAAACTTACTTCCTCCGAATCTTTTTCTTTTGGACCTTTTTTGACTTTAGAGAGGCGGTTTCAAGCAAATCGGGTCTTAACTGTTTTGTTAAAGCTAAAGCTTGTTCGTGTTTCCACGCTTCTATTTCTTTATGGTTTCCGTTCAAAAGCACCGCCGGCACTTTCCGCCCGCGCCATACTTCCGGGCGCGTATATTGCGGGGCTTCCAGCAAGTTGCCTTCAAACGACTCCGAAGACGTTACGCCTTCTTTTTTGAAAGTGCCCGGACGCAAACGGGTGATGGCGTCTATCATTACGCAGGCTGCAAGTTCGCCGCCGGTAAGAATAAAATCGCCCAACGATACTTCCAAATCCACCTCGGGGTAAATCCTGGCGTCTATCCCCTCGTAATGCCCGCACACGAAAATCAGGTGGCGTTTCTTGGCCAGTTTCTTCGCCAGTTCTTGGCTAAAGACTTGACCGCGCGGGCTGGTTAAAATGACGTATGAGCTCTTTTTGCGCAGCTTGGAAATGGCTTGATAAAGCGGTTCCGCTTTCATCAGCATTCCCGGGCCGCCGCCGTAGGGCCGGTCGTCAATGGTTTTGTGCTTGTCCTCGGCAAATTGCCGGGGGCTTAGCGTGCCCAGTTTGATTATCCCCGCTTTGCGCGCCCGCCCCACGATACTGTGGGAGAGCGTTTGGTCTATCATGTCTTCAAAAGCGGTGATAACGTCTATTTTCATTAATCTTCCAACTTTAAGGTAACTTTTTTGTCCTGTTTGGCGGCCGCCGCATTCAAAACGGTACGTACCGCTTTGATGATGCAACCGTCTTTCCCAATGACTTTACCTTTGTCGGCGGGGTCCACTTTCGTGGACAGATATACTTTGTTCTGCTCTACTTTTTCTTCCACCACCACATTGTCCGGCGCAGAAGAAAGCGACTTGAGCAGCAACGTGGCTAGTTCTTTCATAAACGCCCCGCTTGATTATTTGGCGCTGGCTCTTTTGATCAGGCTGGCGACGGTTTCGGACGGTTTAGCGCCTACTTTCATCCAATATTCCACTCTGGGCATATCCAGCTTGACTTGTTCGGCCACGTTCGGGTTGCAGGGGTGATACTGGCCCAACACTTCTTTGGCTTCCTTGCCCACCGCGGCGGATTTTTCAATCGCAACCACTCTGTACTGGGGCTGGGATTTTTTGCCGACTCTCTGTAATCTGATAACTACTGCCATTATGACTCTCCTTATATGCTTTTACCTTGTGTAAAAGCCTGATAATTAAATGTCCGGGGCCGCCTGTCTGATTTGCTTGAGGGCCAATACAGGGTCCGCGGCTCTAAAAATTGCACTGCCGGCCACCAACGCGTCCGCCCCCGCTTTTACTGCCAGCGGAGCCGTCTGCGGGTTGATGCCGCCATCTACTTCCAGCCAAATGTTGCGGCCGGAACGCGCGATAATGCTGCGTACCCGCTTGATTTGTTCTTCGCTTTCGGGCAAGAAAGCTTGCCCGCCAAAGCCCGGGTTTACGCTCATTACCAACACTAAATCCAATAAATCTGTCAGCGGTTCCAACAGGGCCGGATCGGTGCCCGGCTTAATGGAAACGCCAGTTTTTACGCCGCATTTCTTGATAAAGCGCAATGCGTTTACCACTTCATCTTTCGCTTCAATGTGCACGGTAAGCAAGTCCGCCCCCGCGCGGGCAAAAGGTTCAATAAACAGCATCGGCTCTTCCACCATCAGGTGTACGTCCAGCGGCAAATCGGTTTTTCCCTTCAAAGAACTGACGACGGACGGCCCAAAACTCAAGTTGGGCACAAAATGCCCGTCCATAATATCTACATGCAGCCAATCTGCCCCCGCCTGTTGCACGGTTTGTACTTCTTCCCCTAACCGCCACAAATCGGCAGACAGAATGGAAGGCGCAACAGATATTTTACCATTTGCGCAGGGCATTTTGGAAGAGGTCATCAGTCAATCTCTCTTTCGCGCACCAGGATACCGTCTACAAACACGCGCACAGCGGCGCGGCCCATGTACGGAATTTCCAAGTCAATCTTGGACCCGGGCTGCTTGGTTTCGTTCATAAATTCGTTTTCACCCGTGGCATCTTCCACCACTACGCGCACGCGGCTGGCATTTTTGCCTTGCGGCATTTCGTAATGCAGGTGATAGGTCTTTTCGTCTTCGCCCGCTTCGCGGCGGCTGACGATAACTTCCAGGTTCGTGCCGGGGGCAATTTGGCTGTCCGCCTCCGGGCGCTGTTCGGCAATGGTACCGTTGGGGAAGATGGAACCGGAATCTTCTTTAATGATTAAATTGATGTTCTGCGAGCTGGCCCACAGCGTAGCTTCGGCCAATTTTTTGCTCTTGAAGTTGGGCACCAACACCACGCTGGCGGGCGGTGCACCGTTGGAAAGGACGAGCGATACTTTTTCGCCTTTTTGAACCATGCTGTCCGCCTTGGGGTTTTGTGCCACAATGAGGCCTTTTTCGTAGGTTAAAGAGTAGGCGTTGTCCACCTTATCCACCAGCAGGCCGGCCTGGCGGACGGCCAGTTGGGCGCTTCTTAAATCGGAACCGACCGTATTGGGTACGAACACCATTTCGTCGCCCTGGCTAATCCATACGCGGATCACGCGCCCTTCCCGCACGGTGGAACCGGCGGAAGGAATTTGGCGCAGTACGGAGCCGGGGGGAACATTTTGTGCAAATTCCACCCCCGCTTGTTTGATGGCCAGATTGTTGGCAGCCAACATATCCAGCGCTTGCGTGATGGATTTTTTGGTGATGTCCGGCACGGTTACTTCTTTGCGGGTGTGTACCAAGGCGCCGAATACCCAGTCTATGGAAACAAAAATGAGCGCGGCGAAAAATAAAACAATTAAACCAATTACCGCCCATTTGGAATTGGCGGAGGATTTGGCTTTCTTTAAGAAATCTTCAAAATTTTGGTCGTTATTGGCAGCCATTATTCTCTAAACGCCCCGTCGCCCGGTTTTAAGCCGCGGCCGTTGGCAAACGCTTCGGCAGGCATGGCTTTTTTGCCGGCGGGGTGTACCTCGTTAAACCATATACTTCCTTCTTTACATTTTACTAAAATTCCGCGGTTTCTTTCAATGCAGAGCACCGTCCCCGCCGCGGCGTTTTCTTCGGTTTCGGCCACTTCCGTGAGGGTGATTTGGAGCCACTCCGTTTGGCCGTTGTGCACAAAGGGAACTTTGGGCTTGGGGCCGCAGGCCAGCCCGCGCACGCGGTTATGCAGGGCTTGGGCGGTAAGCTCTGCCGGGCGAAGTTGGGCGTCCTCTTTCTGCAGCATGGGGGCCAAGGTAGGCTCGCCTTGCTGCGGGGTTTGAACCATATGCCCGGCTTGCAGTTGGGCCAATACTTCTTTGAGCCCTTCTAAACCGAGCGGGATTAATTTTTCAAAAAGCGTTTGCGCATTATCCTGCGGCTCAATGGCGATTTCTTTTTGCAGGAAGAGGGGGCCGTCGTCCATACCGGGGCGAATCCAGAAGATGGAAATGCCCGTTTTGGTATAGCCTTGAATGAGGGCTTGTTGGACGGGTGCCGCGCCGCGCAGGTGCGGCAAGAGCGAAAAATGCACGTTTAAGATGCCCAATTTGGGCAGCGCCAAAAAGTTGGGGCGGAAAATTTTGCCGTAGGCTACGGCCAACCCCAAATCAAAAGGGACGGCGGCGATTTTGTCAAAATCGTCTTTCAGTTTTTCGGGAGATAAAACGGATAGTCCCAATTCTTGGGCGCGTTGTTTGACGGGGCAGGCGGATACTTCCATGCCGCGGCCGCGGGGTTTGTCGGCCTGGGTGACAACGAGCTGAACATCCGTCAGCTGATGAAATAAATCTAAATACGGAACCGAAAGGGCAGGCGTTCCAAAGAAAACGGTTTTCAGTAAACTCATATACTATTAATATTAACAAATTTGATTTGCCTACAGAAGAGCGCCGAAATCGGGAAAGGCTTAGTTGTTGGTTATCCGATATTTTTAGGCGGAAAGAGAAAGCATAGCTTTGTCCAACCAGTACAAATAATGAGGAAAAAGATTTTTGGATAACAGCGAAGAAAAGTGCGGGGCATGGGTATGTGAGAGAGCCTCTTAAGAAACTTTTACCCCAATAAAAAAACCCCGCTTGGCGCGGGGTAAAATCTACGGAGAGGGAGGGATTGCCTTCCGGTAATTTACCTGACGGAAAATTCCTGCAGGCCGGACTCGCGGTTTGGGCCTTGCGCACTTTGCAGGAGCAAACCCAAACATCGCTGCGTCTTTCAAATCCCTACGCGGCATAAAGCAGTTTATGCCGCTCCATGCCAATAAAAAACCCCGCTTGGTGCGGGGTAAAATCTACGGAGAGGGAGGGATTTGAACCCTCGAAACCTTGCGGTTTACAGGTTTTCGAGACCTGCTGTTTCAACCACTCACACACCTCTCCAATTACGCCGAAGCCGAGTGGCGGGCTATGGACGTCCTTATTTATTATAGCAAACTTCGCGCAAGCGTGCCCGGGAGAAGGGGGTTAGGGCTGTTCCATGGGGGCATGTGCGGGTTGAGAAAGATTTTCTAAAAATTGAAGAGCCGGCTTTTTTATCCATTTGGAGCTTTCGTGGGCGCCGCCTTCCGAGAAAAATTGCTGTGTTCCGTCCGGGGCCTTGGCGGCCAGGGCGCGGCTCATCGTCCAGGGGACGGTTTTATCCGCACGGGAAAAGCCGATAAACAACGGCGCTTTTACCTGGCTGATGAGGCTAAGATTGTCAAAATTTTTGTTCCACAAAATGGGTTTTAATAACAAAGTAAACAGGCTGGCGGCGGAAGCGCCGTCGTATTTTTGTGCCAATATGTAGAAGCCCATATCGACTGAAGTCGTAAAAGGACTTTGCAAAATGACAGCCTTAAAAGGCAGTTTGTTGTATTCGGCGGCCACGTACAAGGCCGGATAACTGCCCAGGCCAAAGCCCCACAGCACCATATCTTTCGGGAGCACTTTGCGCTTAAGCATTAAGTCAAACAAGGCGGCGCGGGCGTCTTCGGCCATATGCGGCTGGGAAGGTTTGCCGGGGCTTTTGCCAAAGCCGCGATAGTCAAACAAAAATACGCCGTACCCGTCCGCCGCGAACGGGAGCACAAAATCCTGAAAGCTATATATATTATGTTTGTTCCCATGGAAAAAAAGCAGGGTGGGTTTGCCCGGCTGGGCGGGGATATAGAGGGCGTACAGGGGAGATTTGTCTGCCGTGGGGAAAGTGACTTCCTCAAAGGGCGCCTGCAGGGAATAAACTTGCCGGGAAGGGCCAAATACAAAGTAAGTGGTGGTGCGGTCAAAAAAGACCGCCCAAGCGGCAATTAATAATATCAATAGAACAACCGGAATATATTTATTCATGCGCTCTCCACACCCCATGGTAGCAAAAAAACAATTTTTAAGGAAGCTTTTTGATGAATGCGTCCGCCGCCGATACGGACCAGGCAAATTCGTCGTGCCCGCCCACTTCGGACAGGAAACGTTTGGCGTGGGGAATATAGTCCGCCAGGCGCGCGCTCATGCGCCAGGGAATGGTGGCGTCTTGGCGGCTCATGCAGACCAATACAGGGAGTTTTAACTGGGAGGCAGGACGGGTGTTTTCAAAGCGGTTAAAGCAAAGAAACGGCGTTACCGCCGCGGCCGTAAGCCGGTAGAAGAAAGAGGACGGGTCGTAGCGGTGGGTGCGCAGGCACACCGCCATGTCGGGCGTACTTAAAAAGGGGCTTTGCAGAATTAAGGCTTTAAGCGGGAGTTTTTCCAGGGCGCAGGCCGTATGCAGGGCAGGAGCATTACCCAGCGAATGTCCGTAAAGTACAATTTCCTGCGGGCGCAGCTGTTTGTTGCTCATTAAATAACGCGCGGCGGCCAGGGCATCTTCAAAAACGGTTTTTTGGGACGGCGTCCCGCGGGACAGCCCAAAGCCGCGGTAATCAAACATAAAGATACCATACCCCAGCGGGGCATATGCTTGGGCAAATTGTTCAAAATGAGAAACGTTCCCGCCGCGCCCGTGAAAAAACAGCAAGGTGGGCCGGTGTTGCTTGGCAGGGAGGTAAACCCCCGTAATTTTTTTGCCGTTGGGAGCGTCAAACGCGGCGTTTTCAAAAGGCAGTTTAAGCGGCCAGCGTTTTTTTTGCGGGCGGAAAACAATATGCGCCCCTAACCGGGCCAGCCCATACCATACACAGGCCAATACGGCCGCCATAAACAGATAATTCATACTTATATTATAGCTTTTTATGGCAGACCTTCCGAAGTAAGTCATTTTGTATAATGAACGTATGAGCGACAAACGCATACTGGACGCATTGTTCCAAAAAAAATGTTTATCCAAAAGCGATTATATTTGCTTGTTGGACAAGTACTGCCCGCGAAATGAACGAGATTTTTGGTCCCGGTGCTTATTGGCGGTGGGGAGCGGGCTGGTGCTGGCGGGGATAGTGTGCTTTTTTGCCGCCAACTGGAGCCGCTTGGGTGATGTGCTTAAACTGGGTTTGCCTCTTGCGGGGTTGGTGGGGTGTGGATTGGGTGCGTTTTGGAAAGGGTTGGAGAAAACTTCCGCCCAGGCTTTCGTATTTGGTGCGGCGGTGCTTTTGGGCGTATTTTGGGCGGTGTTTGGGCAGGTGTATCAAACGGGGGCGTTTGTATATGAATTTTTTGCCGTTTGGGTGTTGTGTTTATTGCCGCTGTGTTTATTGGCCCGTAATAAGTGGCTGTGGTTGGTGACGTTTTACTTGGCTGTGATTTATTGGCTGAACCGAAACGATTCTTTCTTGTGGGACTTGCAACATGGTTGGGCCTGGCTGGTGCTGGTGTTGGGTGGAAGTGCCGTGTGGGCCGTGGCTTGCTGGGAGAAAGCCGGAATAGGGTTTGAGCGGTTTATTTGGGTACCGCTGGGAATTGGCGTATGGGTAGAAGGCGGGCTCATTATGGCGGACGGATTAAGCAGGGGGAATATTCCTTTTTATCTGACAGTAGCGTGGGCGTTTTGGCTGGGGCAGACGCTTGCCTCACTCATACGCAAAGAAACGGTTTTGCTGGGGTGGTGCCTGTTGGGCCTGGCCGGGTGGCTTTCCCTGCTTATTTTTGACGATTTGGAAAATAGAATAGTGCTATGGTTGCTCATAAGCGGGGTGCTTTTTGTGTTGGCCGGTGTGGGGACCTATTGGTTTTGGCGTCGTGTGCGGGGGGTGAAATAAATGAATACGGAAGAAATTTTACGTTTTGTCCCGTCGGATAAAAAAGACCTTGCCCGCCAGGAAATAGCCCGCCTGCAGCAACCTGCTTTTCCGTTTTTTATGCGAGCCCTGGTGTTTTTGGGGGCTGTATTGGCGGCGGTATTTTTCGCCGGTGCGTTAAGTGAGTTATGGGCGAAACTTCCCTTTTGGCTGACGGGGTTTGTGTGTGCCGCGGCCGGCTGGGCGTTATGCCGGCGGGATCATGCCCGCCCTAATATTTGGGCACGCCAGTTTGGGGCGGTGCTAGTCCTGATGGGCCAGGGCCTTTTGCTAACGGAATTACTCCATAGAGGGTGTGCCCTCTTGTGGGCGGCTTTGTTGTTGGCGGCAGTATCTTATCCGCTGTTTCGTTCTTTTTTTAACCGCTTATTATGCTGTATGGTGGCGGCGGGAGCTTTTTGTTATCAAGTCACCAGGTGGCACTGGGGGGCGGAATTGGTAATGACGGCAAGCATTATTTTGTTTGCCCTAGCTTGTGGAATCTTTTTAACGAGGAAGAAACCTTTTTACCCGCTGGCGGCGGCCTTGGCGGGGGCCAGCGCGGGCTGCTGCGGGTGGGGGAGCGGCTGGGAGCATGGGTTTTCTGCCTTGGCGGCTGCCACGGCGGCGTATGTGTTTTGCCTGAGAGAACAATTTTCTTGGAAAAGAGCCTCGTTAGCCGCATTGATTACAGCGGCGGGGGCGGCCTTGTCTTTGCCGTGCGTATTGGGCATGACGCTTTTGTATGTGGGCTTTTTACTGCGCGAGCGGATATTGCAATACGCAGGGGGCCTCTGGCTGACGGCTGGAGTAGTGATGTTTTATTATTCGCTTGAAATGACGCTTGCCGCCAAAGCGGGGTTATTGGTATTGCCCGGCCTAATACTGCTGTGGGTGAGGAAAAAATATGCGAAATAAGTTGCTTTTGGGGTATGTGTTAGCGCTGGCGGTAATCCTGGGCGGATTTGCCTGTTATACGCAGGCCGCGCGGCAGAACGCGCCGGTGTACTATTTCAAAATTGTACCGGTGGACCCGCGGGCCTTATTAAGCGGGGATTATATGGCGCTTAGCTTTCGGGAAGAACGGGAATTCCGTTACGATAAGTCCCTTCAACGGACGGTGCTTTTGTATGCCGACCCCAACGGAGCAATAAGCCTGGAAAAAACGGATCGCCCGGTGGCCGTGCAACTTCACAGCGGACGGTTCAAACTGCCGCACCAATTTTATTTTGAAGAAGGCACGGGTGCCAAGTATGAGGGAGCGGCCTATGCCAAGATGCGCCGTTTGCCCGATGGACGATTTTTGATAGATGCATTGACGGACGAAAAATTTAACGAAATTAAATAGAGGTTCTACTATGAGCGAAAATTGCAGTCACGATTGCAGCTCCTGCAGTGCTAACTGCTCCAGCCGCAAACCGGGCGAAATGCCCAAAGACAAACCCCATTTGAGAAGTCGCATCAAACACGTTATTGGCGTGGTGAGCGGAAAAGGCGGGGTGGGAAAATCCTTTGTTACGGGCCTGTTGGCGGCGAAAATGACCCGCCGCGGATATTCCTGCGGTATTTTAGATGCCGACATTACCGGCCCCTCCATTCCCAAAATGTTTGGCATTCACGAGCGTGCCACCGGGGACCAGGACGGTATTTATCCCGTCAAAAGCCAGGGCGGCGTGCAGGTAATGTCGCTCAACTTGCTGTTGGAAAAAGAAACCGACCCCGTCATTTGGCGCGGCGCCTTGATTACAGGAACGGTGCGCCAGTTTTGGACGGACGTGATTTGGGAAGATGTAGATTATTTGTTTATTGATATGCCGCCCGGCACGGGGGACGTGACGCTGACGGTGTTCCAGTCTTTGCCGGTAGACGGGATTGTTATCGTGTCTTCCCCGCAGGAACTGGTGCAGATGATTGTGGGCAAAGCCGTTAAAATGGCTCAGATGATGCACGTGCCCGTGTTGGGGCTGGTGGAAAATATGAGCTATCTAAAATGCCCCGACTGCGGCAAAGAAATTGAACTTTTCGGCCAAAGCCATGCACAGGAAATGGGAAAAGAATTTAACATTGCTTCCGTTATGCGCGTGCCCTTGAACCCGGCCGTGGCCAAAGCCGCGGACGAAGGCCGCATGGAGTTTGTGCGCGAAGACGCCGTCAGCCCGCTGGCAGACAAACTGGCCTCTCTGTAAAAGGCCTACTTTCTGATTGGGACCATTAGCCCTTTTTCGTTAGGGCTAATGGCCCTTGTTTGTATAGGGGGAAATTTAGATAATAAAAATAAGAATTTTATGCCTTTGGGGTGAACCATGAAAAAAATTGTATGCGTATGTACGGGTCTGTTGTATTGTTGTACTGGCTGGGCGCAAGGGCCGGGAAAAACGGCCGTTTCTGCGGCAAAAGCCTGGCAAAACGGCGCTAAAAATTTGCCCGCCGCGGCCGGGCGTTCCTTTTCGGCCGCGAGCTTGAAATATGCTCCCGGCGTATCCGTTTCCGCCGCGGCGTTTAGGCCCCCGCGGGCGTATCCTTCCTCCGTAAATGCCGCCCACCTGGAACGTATTATCGCACAGCAGACGCTTGCTTCTCCCAAAAATTTTGCCTCGTTTCGGGCAGTGTCTTCGCGGGTGGCGAAAGGCGAAGCCACCCCGTCACTTTTGCAGACCCTCTTCTCCGTTCCTGTTTCTCAAGGGCGAGTGCATTTGCTGCAAAACGAATTTTTAACGCTTAGCTTGCGCCGCGGCGTGCCCGTCCGCCGCCAACAGGCCCAAGAAGCCTTAATTGTGTTCCGCCGGGATTTAAGCCAGCGGCAAACAGATTTGAAACAAGTTCAAACATTCCCCACTGTAAAAGCGTTGACCGCCTCCAACCCGCTTATGCTCACGCGTATTGCCCAGGCTTTGGCCGATGTGGCGGGGATTGGGTTTTACGGTTCGGCCGAAGACGCCGATGTGGTGATGGATTTTTATCAGACTCTTTCGTCTAGCGTGTTGGAGCCGGTGGCTTTAACGGCTGCGGCGCGGGCCTTGATTCAGTTAAAAGCATATACCCCGCTGGAGAAACTGCTTGCGGAAGCAAAACCTTCCGAAGCGTTGGAACAGATAACGGATTTTATCCGCCAGCACGATGTGCCCGTTTCCGTGCCGGTGTGGGATAAGACGGCCCCCGCGGCCGACTGGTCCCTGCTTCAAAAGCCGCTGGAACGCATCAGTTGGTTTAGTGCGCAGGCGCTGTCGGCTACGGCTAAAACCACCGAAACGTGGCTTGCCATGAAACCTGTTTTTCTGGCCCCGGCTGAAGCCGCCGCTTCCGCTGCCGGAACGGAAAAATCGGAGGGCGCGGCGTCTAGCTCCCCGCAACAGCCTGGGGTGGTGTTTCAGCCGGTAAAAATCCCCGCGGCCGATAAAATTTTGCACTCTCCTGCTTCCAAATTGGCCAAAGAATTGCTGCCTAAACCTAGTCCGGAAGCTTACCACCCTGTAGTGCCCGTGCTTTCGCATATGCCGCGCACGGGGCTGGTCAGCAAACAGTATCCTTCCGGCCTTAAAGACGAGCAAAGCATTATCCGCGATTGGCTGGAATATTTCAAAAACGGGTACTTTTTCCCGCGTAACCAAGTGGAAGCGATAGACGGCATGTCTCCCGCCAAGGCCAACAACGTAATGGAGTACCTGTATTATATGACCTTGGAAGAAGCGGAAAAAGTGATTTTGAACCCCATTCGCCAAACGGGCCGCCTGCCGGATTTTATGTATGATGCCAGACTGATTTCCGGCACCAAACGGCTGCCTGCCGGATATTACAAAAATAAATTTAACGAAAACGTAAAACGCTTTGTGCAGCTGGCCGAAGAGGACGGCTCTATCTACACCCACAACGTGGAGCTGAAAGATTTGGCCGCCTCCATGGCGGATTACGATTTCAAGCAAGGCTTTAGCTATAAAAATGACCCCAAAATGACGGCCGGCCTGCGCCATAATTGGCGGGAATTAACGGGAGAAATTTTGAAAAAAGGCCTGCGGGCGGACCGCGCACTTATTAACGAATTGTGGAGAAGGCCCGTCCTTTTGGACGGTGGGAAAAGCGTCAGCTTAAAGGACTACTTCACCCAAACGCGCTCCACGGCGTTTTTCAAAGAAGGGCGCATGCCGGAATTCTTTTTGAACAGCCAAAAATGGGTGGCTTGGGAAAACGAACGCCGCAACTTGGCCGCGGAAGAATATGTGCGGCAAAATGCCCAGCCGCGTGTCTCGTGGCTGACGAAACTCCAAAAATGGCTGGTATTGGGCAAGCCTTCCAATTATTTGACGGTGGAACAATTTGGCGATGTAATGGTGTCGCAATACCAGAAATCTTTCGGCGCGGCGGTGCGCACGAGCGAACAGGAATACACAAACGGAGTGGCGCCGTCTTTGCTGGAAGATGCGACGCCGTCTTCCATGACGGTGAAAATAAATAATTTTGACAAAGTGGGCGGCGTGTGCCAAATGTCCTTTTCCGACGGCGGCTATATGGGTCGCGTAAAAGAAGGTTACGACGGTACTTCCACCGTGGCCCGCTTTGACTTGAAGCGTTTTTACGACGTGCCCGTTATTACGTTTGATTGGAATACCTTAAAACCGCAGGTACTCAAGCTTAAATCCGTACCTTATTTGAAGGATTTGAAAGAACCGGATTTGGACCAAGTCCGCGCCGGGACCATGGTGAGCGACGGGCTGGACCCCACCCGCGATTTGCTTAGCGTCAGCCAAGCGGAAGCGGCCCTGGTGAAGTTGCCTCACATTAAAGCTACCCTTTACCCGCGTGCGAGGCTGAAAGGCTATGAGGTGGAAAAACCCGAATATTTGGACGGCGGCGGTCTGGCGGGATATTTAACCTTGTTTACGCCGGATTTCTATCCCCTCAAGAAACTCTACCGCCTGCGTTTTAAGGGGTGGAAGCCGTACTTTGAACCGGTCTATTTTGTGCGCAAGGAAGTGCCGGCCATGGCGGGCCTAATACATAGGGATAGGCTCACCTTCAGCCAGCAAGTGCAGGACCGAGTGGTGAAGGAAGACCCCGCCCCGGCAGAAAAATAAAATTGTTTTGGGCTTTTGTATTTCCGCGTCCCTTTCGGACGCGGAAATTTTATTTGCTCCTTTTGGGCAAATTAAATGTTAGAATGTCGGTAGAGGGAAAAATATGTCCATTTCATTAAGTAAGCTAGCCAAGACAATCGGCGATTCGCCGACCTTAAAAATAAACGCCAAAGCGCGTGCGCTCAAAGCTGCGGGGGAACCCGTCATTCACTTGGGCGGGGGTGAACCCACTTATCCCGCGCCGCAGGCGGCGGTAGATGCGATTATCAAAAAAGCGCAAAGCCGCAAAATCAAATATACGCCTTCTTCCGGTACGCCGGAATTGAAAGACGCCGTTTTGAATTATACCCAGGAGCATTACGGCCGCCGCTACGAACGGACCCAAGTGTTGGTGTCCGCCGGCGCCAAACAGGCCTTGTTTAATTTTTTGCTGGCCGCGGTGGACCCGGGCGACGAAGTTATTTTCCCGGCCCCGTACTGGGTGAGCTATCCCGAAATGGTGCGCATGGCGGGGGGAACGCCCGTCATTGTGCGCGGCAAAGGGCCCGGGCTGGGAGTAGCGGCGGAAGACATTTTGCAAGCCGTTACCGCCAAAACGAAAGCTATTTTGCTTAACAGCCCCTGCAACCCCTCAGGCCAAATTTACGGGGAAGATTTTATTAAACGAATAGTGGAATTTGCCGAAGAAAAAAATATCTTCTTGGTGATGGACGACATTTACCACCAGCTGGTGTTTGACGGCAAAAAAACTCCCAATCCGTGTGCTTATGCCAAAGAAGGCCAAAACTTGGTGATCGTCAACGGCGTGTCCAAGCTTTACGGGCTGACGGGGCTGCGCATTGGCTGGGCCGTGTGCGCCAACAAAGAATTGCTTGCCGCCATGGGCCGCATGCAGGCGCAGAGCACTTCTTGCAACAGCGATTTGTCCGAAACGGCCGCGGCCGCCGCGTTAAACGGCGACCAGAGCGTCGTGCAAGACCTGTGCCGCATCTTGCAGGAAAACCGCGACGTGCTGTTAAAAGAAGCCGCGCAAATCCCCCATGTGCGGGTGGAAAAACCCGCGGGGACGTTCTATTCGTTTATGGATTTTAGCCATTATAACGCCGACTCCAGCGCGCTGGCGCAGTACTTGCTGGAAAAAGCGTTAGTGGCCGTGGTGCCCGGTGTGTCCTTTGGGGCGGAAGGGTACTTGCGTATCAGCTATTGTGCGGATCAGGCTTCTATTATAGAAGGTATGCGCCGCATTCGCTGGGCGCTTGATAAAAACGCTCCGAAAGAGATGAAAATCGGGGATAAATTACTTACGAGGGATTGACATGAAAACACTCAACGCAAAACCGGATTTTTTTAAGCCGGATTACGGACTTGAAAATGCCGGAATCAGCACCGGCAAGACCGTTTATTGGAACTATTCCACTCCGGCCTTGTATCAGGAATCGCTTTCCCGCGGGGAATCCAACGTCGTTTACGGCGGGCCTTTGTGCGTAAGCACCGGCAAACACACCGGCCGCAGCCCCAATGACCGCTACTTCGTGGAAACCAAAGATATTGAAGGAAAGCTTTTCTACAACAAAAGCAACAAAGGCATTAAGCCCGAATACTTTGACAAAATTTTTGCCAAAGTAAAAGAATACGTCAAAGACAAAGACCTCTTTGTGCGTGACGCTTATGTGGGCTCCAGCGAAGCTTCCCGCTTGAAAGTGCGCGCCATTACCGAATGTGCCTGGACGAACTTGTTTGTTAAAAACATGTTCATTGAACCCAAACAGGAAGAACTCAAAGCGTTTGTGCCCGAATTTACGCTCATCTGCCTGCCCAAAATGAAAGTGGACCCCGCTACTGACGGTACGGTAAGCGAAACCGCCATCTTGATTAACTTTGAGAAAAAGATGATCTTGGTCATCGGTTCCGAATACGGCGGCGAAAACAAGAAAGCCTTGTTTACGGTAATGAACTTCCTCTTGCCGCAGAAAGGCATTATGACCATGCACTGCTCCGCCAACGTGGGCGATAAGCAGGACAGCGCCATTTTCTTCGGTTTGTCCGGCACCGGCAAAACCACCCTGTCTGCCGACATTACCCGCGGCCTCATCGGTGACGATGAACACGGCTGGGACGACCAGGGCGTGTTCAACTTTGAAGGCGGCTGCTATGCTAAAGTAATTAAACTCAGCCAAGAAGCCGAACCTCAAATCTATTCCACCACGCACCGCTTCGGCACCGTGTTGGAAAACGTGGTGTTTGACCCGGAAACCGGCAAGCTCAACCTGGACGACGACACCTTGACCGAAAACACCCGCGCGTGCTATCCGCTTAATTTCATTGAAAACGCCGTGGAATCCAAACGCGCCACGCACCCGAAAAACATCATTTTCCTTACCTGTGATGCTTTCGGCGTGATGCCGCCCATTTCCAAACTGACGCCCGACCAGGCCCTGTACCACTTCATCAGCGGTTACACCGCCAAAGTGGCCGGCACGGAAAAAGGCGTAAAAGAACCCACCAGCACGTTCTCTACCTGCTTTGGCGGGCCGTTCATGCCGCTGCACCCCTCTGTGTATGCCGAACTCTTGAAAAAGAAAATTAAAGAACACAATGTGGACTGCTGGTTGGTCAACACCGGCTGGATCGGCGGCCCCTACGGAGTGGGTCACCGCATCAGCATCAAATACACCCGCGCACTCTTGAATGCGGCCCTGGACGGAAAACTGGCCAAGGTGGACTTCATCACCGACCCCGTTTTCGGCTTCCAGATTCCGCAGTCCTGCGAAGGTGTACCGTCCGAAATTTTGAACCCGATGAACTCCTGGGCCAACAAGGAAGAATATATGGTAAAATATGAGTCCTTGGCCAAGTCGTTTATCGAAAACTTCAAAAAATACGAAGACGGCTGCTCTAAGGAAGTACTGGCGGCGGCGCCCAAAGTGAAATAAGCCCTGCCGGAGCAAAATTTACGGAGCCCCGCTGTGCGGGATAACCCTTACAATGGGGCTCCAAATATAATAAAATTTAGTACACGATATTTTCGTATAGTAACAGGAGAATTAGCAATATGGCAAAAGCAAATGCAAAATTTATGGCCCCTTTGACCCCCAGCGCCGAACTCGCCGCGGTAGTAGGTTCTGCGGCCCTTCCGCGCACCGAAGTCGTTAAAAAGATGTGGGACTACATCAAGAAAAACGGCTTGCAGGACGCCAAAAACAAACGCATGATCAACGCCGATGAAAAATTGGCTGCCATTTTTGAAGGCAAAAAACAGATCAGCATGTTTGATATGAGCAAATATCTTTCCAAACACCTTTCCAAATAAGCGTGCCGAAAGAATTTTAAGCCCCGCCTTAAAGCGGGGCTTTTTTATGCGTTTTAAGGCGCAGAGTGCGGGCAAACGCCCCAAGCAGGGCCCGGACGGGAGAGGGTAAACGGGTGGCCGAAGAGGCTCTAAACTGCTAAAATAATCTTATGAACAAGAGTTCCTATCCCAATGACGGCATGCGCCAACTGATAGAAGGCTACCGCCATTTTTTTAAGGGAAATCCGCCCCGCAAAGGTTTTTGCGCTTTGCATGCGGAACAGATTGCCCACACGCAAAATCCTCACTCTATGGTGATAAGCTGTTTTGACAGCCGCGTCTGCCCCGAAGCTATTTTTGCCACCAACGACGGCCATATCTGCGTACACCGCAATATGCTAAACCAAGTGGATACGAAAGATACGTCCATGATGGCTTCCCTGCGCTTTGCGGTGGAAAGCCTGAAAGTGCAAAATATTGTGGTGCTGGGGCACAGCAACTGCAACGCCGTGGCCAAGCTGAAACACTTGGAAGAGCTCCCCTCGCAAATTGCCTCTTGGCTGGGCGGGGCCGGGGCGCAATACCGTGGGGACACGTATGAATTGGCCATCAAAAATAATGTGCTGGATCAATTGGAACGCCTGCGGCAGATAGATTTTATCCGCCGCGCAATGCAGGAAGAAAATTTGAATTTGGAAGGAATGCTTTTCTATATTGACAGCGGCCGCCTGGAACGCTTTGACGCAAACGGGCAGCGCTGGACTTTAGTGGAAACGGAGGAGTAATGCCGGCTGACTTAAAAGCGATGTATGAAGGAATTTTGGCTTCATGCGGTGGGGCGGATAACATTGTTACCCTGGGTTGCTGCATGACGCGTTTGCGCTTTACCGTAAAGGACGAAGCGCTGGTATCACCGGACGCTTTGCGTAAGGTTAGAGATGTGGCCGGATATTTTTATTCCGGCTCGCAGCACCAGCTGATTGTAGGCCCCTCTACGGCGGGGAAACTGGCGGCTTATTTTCATGAACATCATCATTTTTTGCCTTTAAGTGCAGCCGGTACGGAAGAGGTGTTTGCCCCTGCGGCGGTGCCTGTTTCGCAGGAAAGTGCGCCTGCCGTGGGAGAGGTGAAAGCCACCAAAACGGCCGTTCGCCAGAAATACTCCAGCCGCGTAAGCCGCGCCTGTGCGGTGATTGGCAATATCTTCCTGCCGCTTATTCCGGCGTATATTGGCTGTGGGCTGCTGCTGGGGATTACGAATATTTTGTCCAAAACGTTGTTGGCTTCGGACCCGAACACCGTGGCCCTGCTGAGCGTTTTTGGAAACGGTATTTTCTTTTACCTCAATGCTATTGTGGGCTATAACGCCAATAAAGAATTTGGCGGCACGCCTGCTTTGGGCGTGGCGTTTGCCGGTATTTTGAATATGCCGGCGCTGGCCAACGTAACGCTGTTTGGCGCGGCCCTGATGCCGGGAAAAGGCGGCGTGATTGCCGTGCTGCTGGTGTGCTGGGCGGGCAGCTGGCTGGAAAAACGCCTGCGCGCTTGGATAAAAGGCAGTGCGGAAATGTTTGTAACGCCGACGCTGACGATTTTATTGGTGGGGCTTGCTTCGCTGGTGCTGATTCAGCCACTGGCCGGTTGGCTGTCTGACCAGCTAGCCCTGCAGACCCAAAACGCCCTTAAACACGGCGGTCTTTTGGCCGGGGCCGTATTGGGAGGCACGTTCCTGCCCCTGGTGATGATGGGTATTCACCAAAGTTTAGTGCCGATACATCAGCAATTGGTAAATGCGTTGGGTGCGAACCCGCTGTTCCCTATTTTGTGCATGGCGGGTGCGGGCCAAGTGGGGGCCAGTTTGGCGGTGCTGTTCAAAACGCGCAACGCCAAGCTGAAAACCATTGTCAAAAATGCGCTGCCCGTTGGCCTGTTGGGAATTGGCGAGCCGCTTATTTACGGCGTAACGCTGCCGCTGTTTAAGCCGTTTATCGGGGCGTGTTTGGGTGCGGCGGTAGGCGGAGCGGTGGTGGCGGCTTTTCACGTGACGTCTGCCATACCGTTTGGCGTGTCGGGCGTGGTATTGTTTTTGGCGTTGTCTAACTTGCACAGCGTGCTGTTTTATGCGCTGGGGTTTGTGACGTCCGTCATTTGCGGATTTGCGTTTACGTGGAAAATGGGGTTTGACGACCCGGCGGAAAACGAGTAACGTTTTTGTATTGCAAAACCCCCGCTCTTTGGAGCGGGGGTTTTTGTTTTTTATATTTAATCGCCCGAGTAAGAGCGGGAAGAACCAAAATAAATTTCCGCCGGGATATTTGCCTGGGTGCAATAGTCGGTAATTTGCGCAGAGAGAGCCTGCCAATAGTCGGTCTTTTCTTTCAAATAAATATCGCTGTAGAGGGGCAGAAATTGCGGGAAATGCTGCCCGATAAAAGCCATCACCTTGCGTTGATAGGCGGGGCGCATATTCAGGCTGTCAAAACCGTAGCGGGTGACGTAGGGGTGCGTTAAATCAAGGATTGCGCGCCAGTCGCTTATTTCGGGAAATAAGGGAGCCACCATAACGGCCGTTTGAATACCCGCTTCGTGCAGGGTTTTTAGGGCGTGGACTTTTTCTTCCACCGAAGAAGCACCCGATTCTGCCAGGCGGCGGAAAGCGTCGTCTGCCGAGGAAAAAGAAAACGCCACTTCGCAGTGTTGCATTTGTGTAAATAAATCCAAATCCCGCAGTACCAGGGCAGACTTGGTTAAAATATAGACGCGCGCTTGGCAAAAAATTAATTGTTTAAGCAGGTTGCGGGTGAGTTCGTATTGTTTTTCGTACGGGTTATACGGGTCGGTAACGGAGCTAAGCATGACGCGGGTGCGAAACAGTTTGGCCGGGCGGAGGGGTACTGGGCAAGTTTTTACGTCTAAGAAATCGCCCCATGCTTCCGCGTGGCCGCTGAATTTGCGCATGTATTCGGCATAGCAGTAAACGCACTTGTGCGGACAGCCGACATAAGGGTTAATCACGTAATCAAAGCCCGGAATTTTGGATTTGGAAAGATATGTTTTAACGGGTATGGTAGCGATGGAAATCATAGGCGGTGTCTATCTGGCGAAATCTACTCATATAGTGTACAATATCTAAAAAGGAGAGGGTGAACATGTCGTCGCAAGGGGTTGGCCTGCTGGACCGCGTGAAGCATTTTTTTGATTTTGAAGCCCGCCGCCGCGAAAAATACCAAGAGTGGGACCGCCTGGCGGAAAACGGCGATGAAGAAGCACGCTATAGGCTGCTAATGCTTTACCGCGAAGAAAGCGAAGAGTTTTATCCGTTGGCGTTTAAGTGGACGGTGGCCGTGGCAAACGTGGGGGAAGACTGCGGCGTAACGTTGCAGGCGGCCGAAATGTATGAGGCGGGCCACGGAGCCCCTAAAAACGAAGAAAAAGCACTCTTGTGGTACGAACGCACGCTTAGCTTGCATATTATGCAGGGGCACAATTCGCCGTTGTCATTGGACGCGGCCAATTACGTGCAAGGACGTATTCAGGCCTTACGCATAAAATTGGGAAAACAAAATTTATAAAGAAAATCCTTTGAACATTCAAGCGGACCGCGCATAAAAGCGCGGTTTTTTGTTATTATCTGACACGCAAAAACCCGCGCCTCCAACGGACTAATCAATTTCCGCACGTGACGGTGGGCTTCAGTTGGTGTACAATAAAGGCACAAGCGCCCGTATGGGCAGCGAACCTGCAGGTGTATTTTGCAGAAGGGGGTGCCTATGGGAGTAAAGTGTCAAATGCGTTCCGGTTGGTGGGAAGTGCCTGCCGCGGGGCCGTGTATGGTGTCCCGACGGTTAATTGACCGCCATAATCAGCGGTCGTTTGATCCGTTTTCGTGGTTGGCGGTGTGTTACTGCAGCCCGGAATTTGACCGGGGCGACATTATCCCGCCCCCCGAACAGGAAAACCGTGAAACGCTGAATTATTTGGTGACGGGGCTGGTGGACCCGCCAGACCTGGAAGACGAACGCGGCCAAAAAGGACGCTGGGTTGGCATGGTGGGGGGACTGGTGCAAAGCGTGCCCAGCCAAAGCGTGTATGTGCTTAATATGGAACTGTGGATGGCCACCCTGCCGGGGGCGGAGGGCGGCGGTAAACGCTGGGAGTTTGAAAGCGAACAGGTGCCGCTGGTGCGTACGTCCGGGGCGCAGGTGCGGGTGCTGTGCGGGAAATACGGCACGCGGGAAGGGGCTATTTCTTCCCACCCGTTGGGCACGACGATTTTAGACGTAACGCTGTGCCCGGGGGGCTCGTTTGATTATTTGATTTCCGAAGAAAACACATGCCTTTTGTATGTTTTTGGCGGTAAAGTGTTCTTTGGAAAAGACGCCAAAGAATGTTACGGGAAGGACTCTTTCCTGCGGGTGTGCGGCGGCAAATTGCTGACGGCTTCGTTTGAAACGGGCGGGCGTTTTTTGCTGTTTTCCGCGCGGCCGGTGGCGCATGTTAAACCGCTTGTTTGCCCCGCAAACGACAGCGTCTGCCGGATTAAAAAATAACCGCGCGGACGACTTGATTTTTGAAAGAAAGACAGGTAGATTAAAAGTATACTGCTTGCGAATAGGAGAACATATGCGAAAATGGACTGTGCTGTTGGTTTCTTTGTTGGCTGTGTCGCCGCTATGCGCGCAAATCCAGCGGACCTATCATTACGGCGTTGTACCTACGGAAAATATCACCACGTTTGAGGTGAACCCGTCTACCACCGTGTTAGACGACAGCGCCGGCATTTCCAGCACGCAGCTTACGTTCAAAACTTACCGCGTGATTAACGAGCGGTTTAACTGGGGGGTGGAAGTGCCCTTGTCCAGATATGAATCGCCCGAGAAATCCATTAACGGCTTGGGGGATACGTTGGTGAGCTTGTCCTGGTCGCTCCCCGCCGAAAAGCTGTTTGGCTTTGGGGCCAAAATGGAAATCTTTGTGCCCACCGCTACCGATAAACTGTTGGGCTCGGGGCAGCTGCAGGCAAGCCCTTCAGCCTTCGTACTGTTAGCTTTTCCGGGCGGATTTTACGGAGCAGTAGGGTATAAGCATTATGCTTCCATTGTGGGCGATCACGCCCGGGCCGATATTAATATGGGCCGCCTTCGCGCCAATATCGGTTACACGTCTCCCAACGAATGGTGGGTGCTGACAAACCTGTATTACTATATGGACTACGAAAACAGCGGCATGGCCGAGTTTATCCCCGAACTGGAAGTGGGAACTTTGGTGAATGACGGAACCGCTTTTTATGCAAATGCCAGCACACATGCGGCGGGGAACTGGAAGTCCAAGGATTGGAGTTTTGGCGTAGGGTTTAAGTTGTTGTATTTGTAGAGTAAAAATCCCCGGTTAAACCGGGGATTTTTTATTGCCTTATAACAAACGCCCGCACGGCGGTGCGGGCGTTTATAAATGGTGCGCTCGGCGGGAGTCGAACCCACATTTCCAGCTTCGGAGGCTGACGCTCTATCCATTGAACTACGAGCGCGCAAAAGGTCTGTTTCTATTTTATCAAAATTATGCGTCGTGCGGAACTAGGCCTGGGCAGCGCCCTCGCCCGTTTGCCCGGCGTGTTTGCGCGGGAAACCCAGCCAAATCGCAAGCAGGGCTCCAATTCCCAGCAAGTACGGGTAATACAGGTACTGCATGATGTTTACCGGCGATACGCCCGAAAGACTGGCCGCCATCAGAAGCTGCGCCCCGTAGGGAATAATCCCTTGTACGAAGCATGAAAAAATGTCCAACAAGCTGGCCGAGCGGCTGGGCGCAATGCCAAAACGCTGGGCAATTTCTTTGGCAATGGGGCCGGCCATGATAAGGGCGATGGTGTTGTTGGCCGTGCACAAATTGGCAAAGCTGACGACCCCGGCGATGCTCATTTCCGCCCCGCGGCGAGAGTTAATTTTGGCCGTCATTTTTTGGATAATCCAAGCCAGGCCGCCGTTGTAGCGGATCATTTCCAGCATGCCTCCGGCCAAAATCGTCACGATGATGAGTTCGCCCATGCCGTTGATACCGGCCCCCATGGAGGTGGTCCAGCCCCACACGTCAAAGGCTCCCGTCAATAATCCAATCAGTCCGCACAGTACCGTACCGCCCAGCAGTACCAGCATAACGTTTACGCCCATGACCGCCGCGGCCAGTACGATAAAGTACGGCAGCACTTTTATCCAGGAAATGTCTCCCGCGGCGAAAGAGGTTTTGGCTCCGCTTCCCAGCAGGATATACAAAATGGTGGTTAAAATGGCAAAGGGCATGACGATATGAAAATTGGTTTTGAATTTATCCGCCATTTTGCAGCCTTGCGAACGGGTGGCCACGATGGTGGTGTCCGAAATAAACGAAAGGTTATCGCCAAACATGGCCCCGCTGACGACCACCGCGCTCATAAGAGCGGGAGAAATGCCCGTCTGGGCCGATAAGCCCGCGGCCACCGGTGTGAGCGCCACGATGGTGCCTACCGATGTGCCTACGGAAACGGAAATTACGCACGCCGCCAAAAATACCCCTGCGGCCAGCACGTTGCCGGGCAAGAGGGAAAGCGTCAGGTTAACCGTTGCGTCCACCGCGCCCATGGCTTTGGCGGTTTGGGCAAAAGCGCCGGCCAGAATAAAAATCATGACCATGAGCATAATATTGGAATTGGCCGCACCTTTGCAGAACAGTTCAATGCGGTTGTGCAGGGTGGAGCCTTTGCTCATCCATACGGATACTACGGACGAGAGTACAAATGCTACCGTGATGGGCATTTTGTAAAAGTCTCCCGCCGCCAGCGAAACGGCCAAGTAGGACACTAAAAATACCGCCAGCGGAATAAGAGCCAGAGGGTTGGGGGTGATGGGTTCGGTTTTCATAATACTCCTGCGCCGGGCAAAAAGAAACCGCCGGAGGAAAAACACGTCCGGCGGACGGCGGAAAATAAATAATACACTCTTATTATATAATTTTTGCCAGCAAGGCCGCTATTGGTTGGCGGCGGTGTAAATGCGCAGCAAGTCTTCGCGCCCCAGGGGCTTTAATTTGCTTACCTGGCGCGTGCCGCCGCGGCTGCATTTATCGGCCAGCTCGCAGAGTTCGCTTGCTTCCAACGGGCGGCCCAGCAGACTTTTGATATCGGTAGGCATGCCCAACGAAGCAAAAAAGCGTACGGTGGCGTCTATCCCAGCGCGGGCGGCGGAATCGGCATCGGTGACGGAGTCAATCCGCCACACATTGCACGCATACCGTGCAAAACGCGCCGGATCCTGCTGATAAACATACATGGCCCACGCTTTCCATACCGCCGACAGGCTTTCCCCGTGTGCCACGTTAAATAGTCCGCTCAGTTCGTGCCCCAGCTGGTGTACGGCAAATTCTTTTTCGGCTCCCAGTCCCGTCAAATTGTTGTGCGACAAGGTGCCGGCCCACATGAGTTCGCTTTGGGCTTGGTAGTGGGTGGGCTTTTGTACGGCCTGAGGCCCGTAATATATGACGGTGCGCATCAAGGCTTCGGCCAGGGCGTCGGTCAGTTCGTTGCCTTGCATGGGGGTAAAGTAGCGGTCCAGCGTGTGCATTAAAATATCGGTCACGCCGCAGGCAATTTGCCTGGGTGAAAGGGTGAAAGTAAGTTCCGGGTTCATCAAGGCAAAACGCGGACGGTTGAAATTGGTGTTGAGGCCGCGTTTGTTTTTGTGGGCGTCATCTGTGATGACGGCCGAATCGCTGCATTCGCTGCCCGAGGCCGAAAAAGTGGGTATACAGCCCACCGCCAGCGCTTTTTGCACAGGGGCCTGCCCCAGCCAGTACGTCCACAGATCAGTGCCGGGCGTGGCCGCGCCAATGGCAATGGCTTTGGCTGTGTCCATCACGCTGCCGCCGCCTACCGCCAAAATTAAATCGGCCTGAAAGGCAATGGCCGTTAAAGCGCCTTTGCGCGCAAAAGAAAGGGTGGGGTTGGGTTGCACGCCGCCTAGGGTGTTGACCTGTAATCCGGCATTTTTAAGCGCGTTTACTACTCGGTCCAGTAAGCCGCTTTTTACCGCGCTTTGCCCGCCGTACACGACTAGCACCCGCGAAGCACCGTGTTTCTTGGCCAGCTCTCCGGCACGGGTTTCGGCGTTTTTTCCAAAAACAATTTCTGTAGGGGAATAAAAAGTAAAATCTCTCATGTTGTGGCTCCTTGTCAAAGGTAACACTTCATTATAACACTTTGCCTTCGCGCGGCGCGGCAAAAGTGATAGAATATCGGTAACTTAAACACCAACCGTCTAACATGCTTTGTGCCAGGCGGACGGAACGGAGCAGATATGAAAGCCGTTATCATTACTATTGGAGACGAAATTTTGTTGGGCCAGATTTTGGACACCAACTCCCGCTTTATTGCGCGGGAGCTGGCTTTGCTGGGAGCGGAAACGGTGCAGATGCGTTCTGTGGCCGATCAAAAAGAAGCCATTTGGCAGGCGTTGGACGATGCTTTCGCCGCGGCGGACGCCGTATTTGTAACCGGCGGCTTGGGCCCCACCAAGGACGATTTAACCAAAAATGTGTTGGCGCAATACTTTGGCACCGAACTGGTTTTTAATCCTACCGCTTACGCGTGGCTGGAAGAAATGTTTCGGGCCAATCCCCAACGCTTAAATGCTTATAATAAATCCCAGGCCATGCTGCCCAAGGCGTGCGTGGCGCTGCGGAATTTGAAAGGTACCGCCAGCGGTATGTGGTTTGAAAAAGACGGAAAAGTATTAGTGTCTTTGCCGGGAGTGCCGTTTGAAACGGAATATTTGTTCCCGGCGGAAGTGCTGCCGCGGTTAAAAGTTAAATTTCACGATATGCTTCTTCGTTACCGCATGGTGACGGTGTACGATATCCCCGAAGCAGAGCTGGCCATGAGGCTGGCCGAATTTGAGAAAACGCTTCCGCAAGGGATTTCCCTGGCGTATTTGCCTTCGGCGGGGTTTGTGCGCCTGCGCCTTACGGGCAAAGGAACGGCGGCGGAAAAACTGGACGGATTTTTTGCCTCGCTCTTAAATAACCTGGACGGACTGGTATTTGCGGCTGACCGCGGCGAAACTACCGAAGAAGAAGTGGCCCGCCGCCTGCGTGAAAGCGGCCAAAAAGTGGCCTGTGCGGAAAGCTGTACGGGGGGAAATATCGCCCATTTAATTACGGCGGTACCCGGTGCGTCGGCCTATTTTATGGGCGGGGTGGTGGCTTATTCCAATGAAGTAAAGAAATCCGTCCTGGGGGTAAAAGCGGAGGATTTGGATAAGTTTGGCGCTGTCAGTGAACTGGTGGCCTTGCAAATGGCCGAAGGCGCGCGGCGCGTGACGGGGGCCGATTGGGCCGTAGCTACCACCGGAGTAGCGGGGCCGGACGGCGGTTCCGAACAAAAGCCTGTGGGAACCATATGGATTGCCGTGGCGGGACCTAACGGAGCTAAGGCTCAAAAGTTCGTTTTTTCTCACACGCGGGAGCGAAATATCGGCCGTGGGTCGGTAAAAGCGCTGCAGTTGCTTTTAAGCGAAATGGAAAAGGCTGAGAAGTAGCTTTTTGGGCAGCTTTGGAATATCTTGCTTGTATAGGGGAAAAGGCACCTTTTTAGTGTATTGACGCCCCTGTATGTATTTGGTAAACTGAATGTAACGATATTTGTTTGAAAAGCGAGCTTAAAATAGTTTGTTTGCATTATTTTTTGTGGTTTGCTAGAATTAAGAAAAGTAATATTTTTTCGGCTCACCCGGAATAAGTTATGTAGGAGCGCTTGGGCTGTATTGCGTCTAAATTCCTGCATAACTTTATTTTTTATTAGGGAAAAGGAGAATGAGTATGAAAGTTTTGTTGCTGGCCGGCGGATTGGGAACTCGTTTAGGGGAGGAAACTTCTATTCGTCCTAAACCGATGGTGGAAATTGGTGGATATCCTATTTTGTGGCATATCATGAAACTGTATACCCACTACGGACTGACGGATTTTGTTATCTTGTGCGGGTACAAAAGCGAAGTGATTAAAGAGTATTTCCTCAACTATTACACCAACAATTCCGATGTTACCATCAATTTTTCCAACAACGAAATCGATATTCACCGCAACCGCTGCGAGCCTTGGAAAGTGACCATGATCTACACCGGCCGCAACGCCATGACCGGTTCCCGCATTAAACAAGCCCGCCACTATGTGGGAAAAAATCCTTTCATGCTGACTTATGGCGACGGCGTGGCCGATGTAAATATTAAAAAACTGTTGGAATCGCACCAAAAATCCGGCAAGCTGGCCACGCTTACGGCTGTGCAGCCCTCCGGCCGTTTTGGCGCGCTCAACATTCAGCCTGATAACTCCATTTCCCACTTTCAGGAAAAACCGGTAGGGGACGGAGCTTGGGTAAACGGCGGATTTTTTGTGTGCCAGCCCGAAGTGTTTGACTATATCCCCGACGGAGAAAAAGTGGTTTGGGAAAGAGAACCGTTGATGGGCCTTGCTAAAGCGGGGCAATTAAACGCTTACAAACACAGTGGCTTTTGGCACCCGATGGATACGCTGAAAGATAAAGTGGAACTGAACGAAATGTGGGCGGAAGGAAAAGCCCCGTGGAAAGTGTGGGAGGATTAGTCCGAATGAAAAAAGTACTCATCACCGGGGCCAGCGGATTTATCGGCCGTCAAGTAACCAAGCAAATGTTGGAACGCGGGTATACCGTGTACGCCCCGTCTAATAGTTCGGCCCTGGAGGAACAAAAAGGGGTTGTAACCTGTGAAATGGATCTCTTTGATCGGGAAAAATTAATTTCTTATTTGAGAGAGCACAAATTTGAAAATTTGATTCACCTGGCGTGGTATGTGGGCCCCAAGTGTCACATGAATTTTGGAAATGCCGATTGGTTGAGTTTGTCGCTGGATATGATAAAAGAATTTATCGCCAATGGCGGCAAGAAATTTTTGGGTGCGGGCAGTGTATCTGAGTACGATTTTTCTTATGGGTTATTGCGCGAAAAAGAAACTCCTTTAGATAACCATTCTCTTTATGGGCAAGCCAAAGCTGCCTTATTTAAGGTAGGCGGTGGTATGTGCCGGCAAGCAGGGGTGGATTTTAAGTGGGCGCGCATTTTTAATCTGTATGGTCCGTATGAAAGAGCGGCACGTCTGATGCCGTCTGTTATTTGCTCCATGCTTAAAGGCGAAGACGTGAAAGTAAGCCCGTGTACAAAATTCTTGGATTATTTGCATGTGGAAGACACCGCTGCCGGCATTGCGGCGTTGTTTGATTCTTCTGTTTGCGGTGCGGTTAACATTTCTTCCGGCAAGCCCGTGCAGCTGCGCACAATTGTGGAAGAAATTGCCCGCTTGACGAACTTCAAAGGGAAAATCCTTTGGGGCGCGTTGGAAGAGAATTTTGCCGATCCCGTTCTGGTGGGAGCCAACGAACGGCTGACGAAGGAAGTGGGCTGGAGCCCGAAATATACTCTTACGTCCGGATTGGAACAAACTATTAATTGGTGGAAGGAGCATTTGAAATGAATAACTTTAACGGCATTTATGAAGGTAAAACCGTCTTAGTAACCGGGCATACCGGATTTAAGGGCTCGTGGCTGGCTATTTGGCTTACCTCGTTGGGCGCTAAAGTGGTGGGCTATGCGCTAGATCCGTATTCCGATCGGAGCAATTATTGTGCTTCGCACTTAAAAGAACGTTTGTTTGCCGATGAACGCGGCGACGTGAGAGATGCGTCCCGCTTGGAGGAAGTGATCTCTAAATATAGACCGTCCATGATTTTCCACTTGGCGGCTCAGGCGTTGGTGCGAACTTCTTACGAGCACCCCAAAATGACCTACGAAACCAACGTGATGGGCTCTTTGAACATATTGGAAGCCGTGCGGAAGTTTGATTTTATTAAACAGGTTATTATGATTACCTCCGATAAATGCTACGAAAACGTAGAACAGATTTGGGGGTACCGCGAAACGGACCGCATGGGCGGGTATGACCCGTATTCTTCTTCCAAGGGCTGTGCGGAATTGCTGATTTCTTCCTGGAGAAATTCTTTCTTTAACCCGAAAGATTATGCCAAACACGGCAAAGCCATTGCCAGCGTGCGTGCCGGGAACGTGATTGGCGGCGGGGACTGGAGCGATAACCGTTTAATCCCCGATTGCATTCGTGCCATTGAAGCGGGCAAAGACATTGAAATCCGCAGCCCGCAGGCCACCCGCCCGTGGGAACATGTGCTGGAACCCCTTTCCGGGTATTTGAAAGTTGGTGAAAAACTGATTCAAGACCCTGTGACCTACAGCACCAGTTTTAACTTTGGGCCCAAAATCGAAGCTAACCGCACTGTTTGGGAAGTGGCACAAAAATGTGTGGAATATTATGGGAAAGGACGAGTAATCAATAAGTCTAAAGAAGAAGATGTGCACGAAAATACTTTGTTGAGTTTGGACGTGACCAAAGTATATTATATGTTGGATCGTTGGCATTCTAAACTTTCCTTTGACGAAGCCATAGAGTTTACCGTGGATTGGTATAAAGAAGCTATAGATGGAAAAAACATGTGGGACTATTGCGTCAAACAAATCCAAGCCCATAGTGCCAAACAATAATTATGAAAGATATTATAGTATTAGGCAGCGGCATTGCCGGATTATCGGCCGCTTTTAGATTGCAGCAAAATAAACTACCCGTCCGCATCTTTGAAAAAGATGCGGATTGGGGCGGTTTATGCGGGAATTTTACGCTTGATGGTTTTCGGTTTGACCGTTTTGTCCACTTCACTTTTGCTCCAGACCCGGAAGTCCAAAAATTATTTGCTGCCTCCGGGCCTCTTTTTAATCACCCTCCCGTTTCTTGCAACTATTACCACGGGTATTGGCTGTATCACCCCGCTCAAAATAATTTGTATCCTTTGCCGACGGAAGAAAAGGTGAAAATTATTTCCGGATTTGTAAATCGCCGCCAAATCCCGGTAGAGCAAATTACGGATTACGCCACTTGGCTGCGCGTACAATACGGGGATTATTTTGCCGAACATTTTCCCTTTGCTTATACGCGTAAATACTGGGGGGCAGAACCTGACGAATTGGAAACTAAATGGGTGGGCAACCGCATGCACTCGCCTACTTTGGAAGAAGTGCTAAAAGGCGCGTTTGAAAAGCCTTCCGAAATCTTTTACTATACCTCGGTGATGCGCTATCCGCAAAAAGGCGGATTTAGAAGCATTTTGAACGCGTTGCACGAAAAAGCGGATATTGCGCTAAATAAAAAAGCTGTTTTTATTGATCCAAAAGCTAAGCAAGTAAAGTTTGAAGATGGAACTTCGGCAGCATATGAGAAATTGATTTCTTCGTTACCGCTTCCGGAAATTGTTAAAATCTTGCCGGACGTCCCGTCTGCCGTGTTGACGGCGGCTAAGAATTTGCGCAATACCTGCGGCTATCAGGTTTCGCTTGGATTTAATCGGCCTGATGTGGCGAAATATCTGTGGTTCTATATTTATGATGAAGATATCCCTCCGGCCCGGGTGTATTCTCCCAATTTGAAGTCGCCCGACAATGCACCGCAGGGGTGCTCTTCCCTGCAGGCGGAAGTATTTTATGGAAATACGGACAAAATTCCGCCGGCCTCGGAAGTGTTGCAAAAGACTGTGGACAAATTGCAGGAAATGGGCCTGTTTAAGCCGGAAGATATTGTAGTGAAGGATATTCGTTTTGAGCCGTATGCCAACATTACGTTTGATAAAAATATTTATCAAAACCGCCAAACGGTGCTGGATTATTTGAATTCCTTGCATATTTACAGTACGGGCCGTTTTGGAAAATGGGCCTATTACTGGACACACCAAGCGTTTGAGGACGGCAAAAAAACGGCGGAGCAAGTGATTGATGATAAATAATACCAATCCCGCTGCCCCTTCTGTGGAAAAGCCTACGCGTTCTCTTCCAGCCCGGCAACAATGTACCGGGTGCGCCGCGTGCGAAAAAATATGCCCTTTTGGGGCAATTTCCATGCGTGCGGACGCGGAAGGGTTCCTCTATCCTCAAATAGACCCTTCTTTATGCCGAGATTGCGGCCTGTGCGCCAAACAATGCCCTTCATTAAAGGCTCCTAAAGCAGATTCTTCTCACACGCAGTGTTATGCAGTACTTGCTGAAGATGCTGTGCGACTGCACAGTTCTTCCGGGGGAGCCTTTACGTTGTTGGCAAGGCAAGTATTGGCCCAAAAAGGGGTGGTGTATGGAGCGGCTTTTGAAAAAGATTGGAGCGTGAAACACCGCGCGGCCGAAACGGAAGAAGACCTGTACCCGTTATGTACGAGCAAATACGTGCAAAGTAATGCGGCAGCTTGTTTTGCGGACGTTCAAAAAAAGTTGGAACAGGGACGTGCGGTTTTGTTTACCGGAACTCCTTGCCAGGTGGCGGGACTATATGCGTTTCTGGGGAAAGATTATCCCCAGTTAATGACGGCTGATTGCGTATGCCACGGGGTTCCCAATAACGAAGTGTGGCAGAAGTATTTGGCAGATAATTTTGACCTAAAGGCTCTGTCGGCCCTTTCTTTCCGGGATAAAAAAAAGCTGGGGTGGAATTGTGCCACTCTTTCCGTGTATTTTAAGGACGCCTCTCATAAACTGCAGTCCAGCTATTTTGACGGATTTAACCAAAATCTATATTTGCGCCCTTCTTGCGAAAATTGTTTGTATACCCATATTCATCGGCAGGCAGATTTTACGCTGGCTGATTTCTGGGGAATTGATGATGTGGACCTGGAAGCAAATGACAGAAAAGGCACTTCTTTGCTATTAGTGCATACGCAAAAAGCCAGCCGGCTTGTGGAACAACTGCGTCCTCAAGCAAAATGGATTAAAGAATATCCCGTTTCCGTGCTGGACCATTCCCCTAATTATCCCCTCTGGCGCAGTTCCAAATTTCACCCGGAAAGGGCCGCTTTTTTCAAAGAATTTCGTTCGGTCCCCTTTAACACCTTGGTGGATAAGTTGCTATACAAAAAATTTGATGTGGGCATTGTGGGGCCCTATACCGTGGAAAACTACGGGAATAATATCCAATATTACAGCCTCTACCGCGCCGTGTTGAAAGAAGGGTATTCCGCCCTAATGATAGAACGGCCGAAAAATGCTATCTGGAAGCCGAATGAACGGCCGGTGTTGTTTTCTGAAAACCCGTATGACCCGAAGGATTTAGCGCCGATTTTCCCATCTAAGCGGGCAATGCGTCAACTGAATAAGAATGTGAAAAGCTTTTTGGTAGGGTCAGACCAAATTTTCCGTTACCATTTATATAAAGAATTTGGGAAATACGTTACGCTGGATTGGGTAGAAGATGATATCCCTAAAAGTGTGTATGGCCTGTCTTTTGGCATAGATACTTTCCCGAACAAGCCATTTACAAAATGGAAAATGACCCGGGACTTAAAACATTTTGACATGCTCTCTTTTAGAGAAAAAAGCGGCCAACAGTTAATGCAAACAAAGTTTGGCGGTCTGACGGGACCGGTGGTATTGGACCCGGTGTTTTTAATGAATCAAACGGATTTCCAGCCTTTGATTAAGAAGAGTAAACTCCGTTTCCAACCTAAAAGTTTGTTTTGCTATATCTTGGATAAAGAGGAGAAGAAGGACTCCATTATAAAACAATTTGCCAAAGCGCGGCAACTAAGTGTGCATGTGCTGTCGGACGCGGCATGGGAAACCTCGGAAACCCGCGTATGCGTGGAAGATTGGCTTAAGGCCATTTGGCAGGCTGATTTTGTAATTACGGATTCCTTTCACGGAATGTGTTTGTCTATCATTTTTCAAAAGCAATTTTTCGTAATTCTTAACCAAATGAGAGGACATACCCGGTTTATCAATTTGCTAAAGATGTTGGGGCTTTCTTCGCGCATTTTATCGTCCGAGGAAGATTTGTTGCATCCGCAAGAGCCAATTGACTATAGACGGGTGAATGAATTGTTGGAAAAATATAGGCAGGACTCGTGGTTGGTGTTGCGCAGTATGTTGGCTTTAGCCCGTGCGGGGCGTTCACACAAGAAAACTGTGTGGGAACATGCCCGCTGTGCCTTAAGGCGCGCAGAATACGTGATGAAAGTGCATTGCTATCAGGGACTATATCAGATAGCAAAAGGAAAAAGAAAACTGAAAATGTGGCACCAAATAGAAAAATACCGCGATAAAATAAAAGATTGTAAATAGAACTAACGCTTGGTTGTATGACGGAAAAATTTGGGAGAAATAGTCTCGGCCTTATATATGAGACAAATGGAAACATAGCTTTGCTTGTAAAGGGGAAAATAATTTATGAACACTCAAAATCCTAAAATTAAAATTTTAATCAGCTATCACGATAAACACCCGTTAATTAAATCAGATATTTTATTGCCGATTCAAACGGGCTGTGCTTTGGCGGAAGAACGTTTTGAAGGGATGCTGCAAGATGATGACGGAGAGAATATTTCGGCCAAAAATCCAAAATATGCCGAGTTGACTGCTCAGTATTGGGCATGGAAAAATTATGATAAGTTGGGTAACCCGGATTATATTGGGTTTATGCATTATCGTCGGAATTTTGTTTTTGCGGATACTCCTAAATTCCCTGTAAAAAATCCAGCGTTAGAAAAATGCTATCAGCTGGTTTATATAGATAGAATTGAAGAGACATATTTGCAAGACATTGGCTTAACAGATGCCGATATAGAAAAAGAAGTCCCTCAATATGACTGTATTTGTGTGAGAGAAGGTGATTTTAGCCAAATAGGAATTGCTAATTCAGTGGAGGATTACGAAAAGCGAATCCTCGGTTCTCAGCTAAAGGATTTAGAACTGTTTTTTGAATTAATCGAGAGAGATTATCCGGAATATATACCGTTTGTAAAGCGTTTACAAGAAACCCCCTATAAATACCTTTATAATATGTTTATTATGCGGCGAGATTTGTTTGAACGCTACAATCAGTTTCTTTTTTCGGTTTTAGAAAAACTAGAAGAAGAAATAGATATTACTTATTATCCGGCGAATTATACACGTGTTCTTGCCTATTTGGGGGAATTTTGCTTAAGCTTATTTATTAATAAGCTCAAATCAGAGCAAAAATGGAAAATAAAAGAAACCCGGACAAGTTTTATATTAGACACAAGTGTCAACGGTGAAATCAAACCTGCATTTGGACAGGATAGCGTCACTTTGGCCGTGAGTTGTAGTAATGAATATGTGCCGTATTTGTCGGTTTGGTTGGCCTCTGTCCTGGAGCATATATCAGAGAGTGAAAAATACGATATCTTGATTTTTGAGCATACTATTACCGCGATGGCAAAAGAGAAATTATTGCGTTTTGCTAAGAGAGAAAATGTAAGCGTACGCTTTGTAAATCCTATGGGATTATTACAAAAATATAACCTGTATGTGCATGAACATTTTAGCTTGGAATGTTATTTTAGGATTACTGCACCTCGACTACTGTCCAAGTATAATAAAATTTTGTTTACGGATTTGGATTTAGTCTTTATGAGTGATCCTGCCTATTTGTTTAAGAGTAACTTGCAAGGAAAGGTTCTAGGCGCAGCTTTAGAAGTTATGTGGAGCGCTTTTCTTAATAATCCAGCAACAAAAGAAGATATCGAAAACTATTCTCGAAATTCTTTATCATTAAAAAATGTTTATCAGTATTTTAATACGGGAGTTCTGTTGGTAGATGTCCAAAAATTTAATAAAACTTGTTCTTTAACAGAATTGTTACAATTAGCTCAAGAGGGCCGGTTCCGCTTCTTAGAGCAGGATCTTCTCAATAAAATATTTCAAAATCAATTTCATATTCTCCCTTTAGAATGGAATGTCCTGGCGAGAGCTAACTTCGAGTGGGCAATGCCATATATCTCTAATAAATACTTAATTCAATATCTAGATGCGCGGAAAGGGGGCAAAGTGATTCATTTCGCGGGAGGCATCAAGCCTTGGTGGTTTGTAGAGATAGATTTTGCTGATGTGTGGTGGAGTTACGCCCGAAAAACCCCATATTATGAAGAAATTTGTCTGAGATTAAATCATAAAATGATAACGGATGTGTTAACTGGTGAATTTGAAAAACGTCGTGGAAACTATTATTTGATTTATTTCCGTTATTTACGTTGTAAATTAATGGCTCATATTACATTTGGTAAAAAACGGGCCCATTATAGAGAGGAATGCTTAAAAGCTAAAAACAAAGTGCAATTTATGCGCCAATTTAGACAATAAACTTATTAATAAGTAGATTGTTTTAATATGCCGAAGGTTAAAATTTTGGTTTCTTATCATGATAAACACCGTTTGCTGAAGTCTGATATTTTAACTCCCATTCAGACAGGCTCTGCTGTGGCAAAAAAACGTTTTACTGGCATGCTGCAAGATGATGATGGGGAAAATATATCGCTTAAAAACCCCAAATATGCCGAGTTAAGTGCGCAATATTGGGCGTGGAAAAATTATGATAAGTTGGGTGATCCGGATTATATTGGGTTCATGCATTACCGCAGACATTTTATTTTGGCGAATAATTTCAATCCTCCTGTATTGGACGCCCCTATTGAAAACTGCTATCAAATTGTCTATGTAAAAAAAATGGGGAGAACTTATTTACAGGATATTGGTTTGACGGATGAAAATATAGAAAGAGAAGTTCCCCAATATGACTGCATTTGTGTGAAAGAATGTGATTTTAGCCAAATAGGAATTGCAAATTCAGTGGAGGATTACGAAAAGAGAATTTTCGGTTCTCAACTAAAGGATTTAACCCTGTTTTTTGAATTAATAGAACACGATTATCCCGAATATATGCCGTTTGTAAAGCGTTTACAAACCACCCCGCACAAATACCTTTACAATATGTTTATTATGCGGCGGGATTTGTTTGAACGCTACAATCGGTTTCTTTTTTCGGTTTTGGCAAAATTGGACGATAAAATAGACACTACCCACTATATTCCCAATTATAAAAGAGTGTTGGGCTACTTGGGGGAGTTTTGTTTAAGTTTGTTTGTTAATAAGCTTAAATCGGAAAATAAATGGAAAATAAAAGAAGTAAAAACCACTTTTTGCTGTAATACAAAGCCTCCCAAATTGCTTGAGCGTTGTTGGCTGTTTCTATCGGGGAGAATATACTAGAGGTATCAATTATGCCGAAGGTTAAAATATTAATTTCTCATCATGAAAAAAGAAGCGTTGTAAACAGCCCCATCCTCACCCCCATTCAAACGGGATGTGCTTTGGCTTCGGAACGTTTTGAGGGAATGTTACAGGATGATGATGGGGAAAATATATCTCTAAAAAATCCGAAATATTGTGAAGCTACCGCGCTGTATTGGGCGTGGAAAAATTACGATAAACTGGGAAACCCGGACTATATTGGCTTAATGCACAATCGAAGGCATTTATTGTTTAATCAGTCCTTGCCTGTGCCTGATAGCCAGATGACCTGGTTGAAACCTAATAGTTCCGTATATTTATTTCCGCCTATTTGTCCGAAGTATATGCCTTATATAGCAGATGAAGCAATACTGTCGTATTTCCCGAAATGGGACGTACTGGCTATCGGGCCGCAGGAATTTATTCCTACTAAACACGATACTATTTATCCGGGTCCGATTATGAAAACCCGCTACTTAAATACGGCGGGGACGGAAGAACGCTTTTTTGATATTTTTGAAAAGACAGTACGGCAATATGCGCCGGATTATCGGGAAGAACTGGACGAGTTTTTAAGTGGAAACATCATGTATGTATGCGATGTATTTGTGATGCGCAAGGATTTGTTTGAAAGATATTGCTCTTTTTGGTTTCCCCTAATGGATAAAATTGATAAACAAATTGATTCTACTGGCTTTTCCTCCGCTAAATTGCGGTATTTGGGTTATTTAGGAGAATACTTAACTACGCTTTTCTTTTTTAAGATTAGAAAAGATACCACCATTCACATGCTGCATATGAAGGCGTCCTTTTTAATGGAAAAGGATTCTAATGATTGGATTAAGTTAATCCGCTATGCAATACAAGGTATTTTCTCTGCTGCCTATCGCGAGAAATACCGCGCATTAAAGCAAAAGCTGGAAATTTTTAATTGGGGGAGAAAAACCCTCTAAAACATTTTAGAACGGAGAATGTTGCCGGGTGTGAAAAAAACGGTGGAATATATAGCTGTTACAGGGAATTTTATTACATGAGGCGCGCAGATTTTTACCCTAAAATACAACTGTTAAAATCAAGGATGTATCATGAGAAAAATAGAACCTATAAACCCTTTTTTTAAGGATTGCCCTTATGCTATTGGTATGGCCAGCAGCAACCAATATGTGCCTTATTTGGCGGTATACCTTCAGTCCATTATAGACCATGCCCAACCCAATAACCATTACGATATCGTGGTGTTTGAAACGGATATTTCCGAAGAAAATAAACAGCGGATTCAATCGTTAGCCGTACGCCCGAATTTGTCTATTCGGTTTTTTAATTTGCACCAGGTGTTTGACCGGAATTTGTATATTTCACAACCTCATTTTGCCAAGCAATGTTATTATCGCCTGGCTTTGGGCAAAGCTTTCGAAAAATACCAAAAGGTTATTTTTACCGATATAGATATATTGGCCGTATCGGATATTTTTGAACTTTTTCAGATTGACATGCAAGGCAGCGCCATTGGCGCGTGTGAAGAAATTTTGTGGACGCCCACTAACAGAAAAGGCCTCAAACAGCTAAATTATAAGATAGAGGACTATATACCGGAGGTTCTGAAACTTAGCGGACCGTATTATAATACCGGCGTGATGTTGGTTGATATACCGAGGTTTAATGCTATAGCGGAGTTCTCTTATCTGTTAGAAACTGCACAAAGCAAACAATTTATTAACTTGGAACAGGACGTGCTAAACCTCGTATTTAACGGACATTTTTACACGTTGCCTAATATATTTAATTTTGAAATTATTGATAAGGTTTTTAGCGGGGAAACGGAAGACCTGGCCCGATACGCCGCTTCAGTGGACAAGGCCAAAGTTTATCATTTTTTGGCGGGGGATAAGGTATGGTTTTTCCCGGGTTTGCCTAAAGGCTATTTATGGTGGAATACTGCCCGCCGTACTTCGTATTACGAGGAAATTTTAAGCGCCTATATTCGCTTTTCGCATAAACAGTTTGTTTCTTCGTATTTTCATTATTGGAAATACAAAATCACTTCCAAACTATGTTTTGGAAAGATGAAACAAAGACATTTACGGAAAATGAATTTGTGCCGGGAAAATATTAAATAATTTTGAAAGGAATATTTCTCTTTAGGGTATCCCCAGAGAAAATAAATTTATGGGACATTTTATTAAACAAGCAATCAGTCGTAATCTTTTGGTGATTAACTTTAGGCGAATGTGGCCGTATGTGAAGCCGTATTGGTTCCGTGCGTGCCTGGGTGTGGCGCTTACGGTGCCAGTGGGCGCTCTGGATGGCGTGGTGGCAATGTTTTTAAAACCATTTATGGATAAGGTGATGGTAGACAAACAACCACATTTCTCGGCGATGATACCTTTCTTGATTGTGGGGTTTACCATTGTCCAGGGCGTGTTGATTTATGCCTCTAACTACTTAAACACCTGGGTGGCGCAGAAAATTACGATTGGCGTTAAACGCAAATTGTATGCCAAACTCCTTTCTATGGATACCTCCTATTTTGACCAAAACAATTCCGGGACTATTTTGTTTCGCTATTCTACCGATGCGGAATTGGCTTCTACCGGGCTGATTGATAACTTAAAGCAGTTTTTGTCTAAAACTTTTTCTTCTATCTCGCTTATTTTTGTGCTTATTTACAACTCGTGGCAGCTGGCCTTGATTGCTATTGCGGTATTGGTGTTTTTTATTTATCCGATGGCAAAAGTGCGCAAGAAAATGAAAGAGATTTTGGAAAAAACGGTGGGGAACTTGTCTTATGTGATGACTATTTACAATGAAACCTTTGCCGGCAACAAAACCATCCGCTCGTTTGTGCTGGAAGACGAATTTAAAAAACGCTTCCACAATGTAACGGATATGACCTTTTCCCTTGCGATGAAAATGGTAAAGGGGACCAACTGGCTCTCGCCGTTAATGCATATTATTATGTCTATCGGGATAGCCTTAGTAATTGGGTGCGGAAGCTATTTAATTGTAAGCGGTAAAATTACCAGCGGTAACTTTGTGGCGTTTATTGCCGCCTTGATGATGCTTTACACCCCGTTAAAATCCGTGGGGAATAACTATATTTCCATTCAAAATTCTTTCTTGGCGATAGACCGTATTTTTGAAATCTTGGACTTGCAGCCCAATATCAAAGATTTAAGCACCGCCAAAGAATTAAAAGAAATCAAAAAAGGAATTACCTTTGAGCACGTACACTTTGAATATGTGCCCGGGCGGGAGGTATTGCACGACATCAACTTGGAAATTCCCGTTGGGCATACTGTGGCTTTGGTAGGTAACTCCGGCGGTGGGAAAACTACCATTTCCGCTCTTATTCCGCGGCTATATGATGTGCAGCGCGGCGCGGTGAAAATTGACGGCGCCGATATTAAGGACATTAGTCAAAATTCCCTGCGTGAAAAAATCGCCATGGTATTTCAGGATAACTTCCTTTTCTCCGGTACCATTCGTGAAAATGTGCTTTTGGGCAATGTGCAGGCCGATGAAGAAACTATTTGGCGTGCTTTGAAAAATGCCTGTTTGGACGATTTTGTGCGGGAACTGCCGGCCAAGCTGGATACAGAAATCGGCGAGCGTGGCATTTTGCTTTCCGGCGGGCAGAAACAGCGCTTGGCTATTGCGCGCGCGTTTGTGAAAGATGCGCCTATCGTCATTTTGGACGAAGCCACCAGCGCGTTAGACAATAAGTCCGAACGTGTGGTACAGGAAGCGTTGGATAACTTGATGAAAAACCGTACCGTGATTGTGATTGCGCACCGCTTGTCCACCATTCAAAATGCGGATAAGATTGTGGTAATTAATGACGGGAAAATCGTGGAGGAAGGCACCCACGAGGAGCTCTTAAAACAGCAAGGGGCGTATGCCAATTTGTACGCCATGCAGTTTAAGCGGCAATAAAATGTCGCCTATTTTGATAAAACCCCGCTTCGGCGGGGTTTTTTGTTTATCTGCCTAGGTTCGGGCCTCAATGTTGTTGGCAATATATTTCCTTAAAATAAGACATTGACAAAATTATTATACGCTCGTATAATAATTATACATTCTGACTTTTAGGAGAGAATTATGGGAAGAACTTCCTCCGGCAATGATGTGAAATTAATTCAAACGGGCATTCGCCTTGCGCGTGCCAAAGGCCTGGGCGGTTTTACCGTGCGGGAAGTATGCGCGGAGAGCCAAGTAAATTTGGGCATGTTCCATTATTATTTTACAAACAAAGATAATTTTGACCGTGCTTTATTAAGTACGCTTTATGAAAGCCTGCTTAAAAATATACGGGTGGAAGTATCGGAAGAGAAATCCGCACGGGAAAATGTGTTGAATATTTTGCTGGCCATACAACGCTTTGCACGGGAAAACCGCCGTATGCTGTCTTCTTTGGCGGGGGACGTGTTTAGTGCAAACACTAAAATTATTGATTTTATCGGGCGGAATTTTACGCAGCATATTACGCTGCTTCTTACGCAATTGGAACGTGCCGAAAAGGAAGGATCTTTGGCCTTGCATGATGCGGCCAATGCGGCCTTAGTGCTGGTGGTGCCGTTAGTATTTCCGCAGTTGGTGGCGGGGTTGGACGAACGGGTGACGTTGCCCTGGAAAGGCAAAGTGCGGCCGTCCGTGGCGGCATTATTCTCGGATAAAGGCGCCGAAGAAAGAATACGCCTACTTGTAAACGCTGTTTTTAAGGGGGAGAAATGAAACGAAATTGGCTGGCAGTTGCGCTGCTTTTCGTATCGGTGGGAGTAACGGGGGCGGAAGTTAAGGAGTTGCCCTTACTTGCCTGCGAGGAAGCCGCGTTGGCATTTTCTCCTGCGGTCAAGGCCGCTCAGGCCGAGGCCCAAGCGGCCTACGGTTCGTACGAAAGCCGCCGCGGCGGGCTGTACCCCGCCTTGTATATGGACGCTTCGGGCAGTTGGACTTCCGAAGTGCCTCAGATGCAGGTGGGGACGCAGCTGTTTGAGTTCGGAAGCGAATGGGGCTATTCCGTGGGCCCGACCTTAGAATATGTGTTGTTTGATAACGGGGCACGTTCCGCTTCGGCGCGTAGCGCGTTGGGCGTTTATGAAAGCAAATTGATGGAATATGCGTTGGCCCGCAAGCAGACGCTGTTGCAGGTGCGGCAGGCTTATTTCTCCGTGCAGGGCGATTTGGAAAATGTATATTTGCTTTCCGAACAGCTTAAAGTGGCCCGTAAGCAACAAGCCGATGTGCATAGTGCCTATAAAGCCGGGGCGAAAAGCCGCCGCGATGTGTTGCTGGCGGAAAAACAAACCCTTCGCACCGCGGTGGACGTAAGCTCGGCGCGTGCCCAGTTGGCCCGCCACTTGCGGGAGTTGTTTAGCCTCACGGGACAGGATTTTGGCATAGACCCGCATTACGCGCTGGACTTTCGCGTGAAGGAGAAGCTGGCCGGTAAAACCACAGCCGTAATTCGGGCCGATAACCCGGCGGACACCGTTAAGCGCTTTGCGGCATTTTCTTCGCTAAATTTTGACAAAGACACACCCCGCCTGGCCGCGTATGACGGTTTAGTATCCTCGTACCAGGCGGCCGCGCGTGCCTATACGGCCGCCGTTTGGCCCAGGCTTGCCCTTAATGCGGGGGCCTATTGGCAATATCCCAACGGCCCCATTCAGGAAGACGTCTTTTTGGGCCGTGCGGGGGTATCTTTGCGTCTGCCTCTTTTTGAAGGCGGGGCAAACCGTTCGCTGGCGCGTTCAAACCAAAGCCAGGCACAGGCGGCTGCCTTTAAGCGGGAAGATGTGGCGCAGGAGCTGGAATCTTTATTCGCCGCGGCGCAGGACGTACTGAGCGCGCTGGACGTGGAAACGGCCTTGGCAACGGAACTGTCTGCCAAGGCGGCCCAGGCGGCGGAACTGACGTACCGGGCGTATAATGCGGGGGCGGTAACGTTTTTGGAAGTAGATGACGCAAACCTTTCCGCTTTGCAAAGTAAGTTAATGCTGAGCGAATTGAATATTCGTCGCTTAAACGGATTAGCCGTTTTGGACAGTTTAGGGAAATAGGAGCCATATGAAAAAGATATTGATTGTTGCGATTATTTTGTTGGTGCTGGCCGTAGCGGGCGGGCTAGTGTTTCTGCGCCATACGCCGTTTGCTTATAGCGGGGTGGTGGAAGCGGTGGAAGTGGACGTGCCGAGCCGCCTGTCGGACACGATTGCCCAAATAAACGTGCAGGAAGGAAGCCCCGTTAAAGAAGGGGACGTGCTGGCCCGGTTGGATTGCCGCGATACGCGCCTAAAAGCGGAAATTGCGGCCAAAGAGTTTAAGCGCGCCGAAACGCTTTTGAAAACAACGGCCGGTTCGCGTGAAAATTATGATTTGAAAAAACATCAAAATGACCAGGCCGCTTTGTATGCCACTTGGTGCGATATTGCCAGCCCGCTTACGGGGAAAGTGCTGTACCGGTATTATGAGCCGGGGGAATTTGTGGCCGCGGGCCGCAAAATTTTGACAGTGGCCGACCTAAGCGAAGTGGACGTGTGGGTGTATGTGGAGCACGATTTGTTGGCTCGGCTTCAGGCGGGGCAAAAAGTGAAGGGTTTCCTGCCCGAAACGGGGCAGACGTTTGAGGGCGTTATTTTGGCCATTAATGACGAGGCCGAATTTACCCCCAAAAACGTGCAAACCCGCCGCGAACGGGAACGGTTGGTATATGGCGTGAAAACACGCTTTCAAAACGACAACACGCATTCCCTCAAATCGGGTATGACGTTGGAAGTATCGTTTGAGGAGGCACAGTAAGCTATGCCGGCTTTAGGCGTTGGGGTGAGCCAAGTAAGCAAACAAATGGGACGCACGCAGGCGCTAAAGCGGGTGGACGCCGCGTTTGCTGCGGGGCACGTGCACGGCATTATCGGCCCCAACGGGGCAGGGAAAACAACGCTGATGCGTTTGCTGGCAGGATTACTTCACCCCGACAAGGGCGCCGTGTCGTATTCCGAACAGGGGGAAGTGGTTTCTTCTTCGCAAGCCAAACGCGTGACGGGATATTTCCCGCAGGAACCCAGCCTGTACCCCGATTTAACCTGCTGGGAACACTTGGAATTTTTTCGCGACTTGTACGGCTTGCCGCGCGAGGCGTTTGCGGCGCGGGCAGAAGAATTACTCCAGGCCACGGATATGGCCCCGTTTAGGGACCGTCCGGCCGGTAAATTGTCCGGCGGTATGTACAAAAAACTGGGGCTTATGTGCGTGCTGTTAAACCGCCCCAAACTTTTACTGCTTGATGAGCCTACCGTTGGGGTGGACCCGGTGAGCCGTCAGGAACTGTGGAACTTGGTATACGGGTTTGCCGGAGCGGATATGACGGTGATTTTAAGTACGTCGTATATGGACGAGGCGGCCCGCTGTGCTTATGTGTATGTGCTTGATGAAGGAAGTTTGCTGGCCAGCGGGGCCCCGCGGGACGTGATGCAGCGCTTTGGCGTGCGAGACTTTGCGGAGATATTTTTGAACCATGAACGAAAATGAGATTGTAATCCGCGTGAAAAATTTAACGGTAACTTTTGGCACGTTTCGGGCCGTAGATAACGTGAGCTTTGAAGTGTACCGCGGGGAGATTTTTGGCTTTTTGGGCGCCAACGGCGCCGGCAAGACCACCACCATGCGCACCCTGTGCGGCATTTTGAACCCTTCGGGCGGCAAGGTGGAAGTGGGGGGAAAAGATGTTTCTTCTTCTACGGCTGTGTTAAAGCCGCGGATTGGGTATATGTCCCAAAAATTTACGCTTTATCCCGATTTAAGCGTACAGGAAAATTTACGTTTTGCGGGCAGCCTCTATGGTATGGACGAAGCGCAAATTGATATTCGGGCCCGTAAAATTAAATCTTTTATCGGGTTGCCGGAACATTTGAGCGGCCCTGTGGGGCAGTTGTCTGGCGGGGTAAAGCAGATGGCCGCCTTGGCGGCCGCTTTGCTGCACGACCCCGATTTTGTGTTTTTGGACGAGCCCACCGCCGGTACCTCCCCCCAAACGCGTGAAGCCTTTTGGGCGCTTATTCGCCGCTTGGCCGAACAGGGGAAAACCATTTTTGTGACGACCCACTATATGGACGAAGCTGAATATTGCGGGCGGATTGCTTTAATGGAACGGGGAAAAATGGTGGCGCAGGGAACGCCGGCAGAACTTAAAAAACAGTTTTTTCCCGTTAAGCCGCTGGAGCTTTCTTTTTCGCAGCCTCTTATCAAGCAGGTGCGCCAGGCATTGGCGGAAGAGGGGGTGGCTTCCTCCGTATTTGGAGATTGCCTGCGGGTGCGGACTGCCGACCGAGCGGCCTTTGAGCGGGCCACGCGCCCCTATCAAAAAGGGTTTTCCGTTTATGAAACGGAACCCACATTAGAGGATGTGTTTTTAGAAGCAGTAAGCGGAGGCAGAGGCGTATGAACTTTTCTTGGCGAAGAGCCCGCAGTATTGCGTATAAGGAGTACAAACATATTCGGCGGGATCCGTTTACCTTGGCCGTCACCCTCATACTGCCGCTGCTGTTTGTGGGACTGTTTGGGTTTGTGATTGATTTGGATTACAAAAATCTGCGCGTATATGTGCGGGATAACGACCAAACGTCCGTTTCGCGCCGATTCTTGCAGGAGGTAGCTTCTTCCGGCTATTTTAAGCTGCTGCCTGTTCATGGCCAGCTGGAGTTGGAGCGTGCCCTTATGCGAAACGACAGCCCGGCCCTCATGATTATCCGCCAAGGATTTGGGCGAAATATCCGCAACGCACAACCCGGGCAGGTGCAGCTGTTGGCAGACGGTACCGATAACGTGCAGGCCGGCATTATGGGCACCTATATTCAGGGAGCCTTGCAACAGGCGGCCGCCATATTTGCAAAAGAGAATCCGGATATTTCATCGTTAAGTGCCCCGGCAGGGGAACGGATACGAAGCCGATTTTTGTTTAACCCGGAGCTTAACAGCCGTTGGTTTATTGTGCCCGCCCTAAGCACCATTATTATCGGTTTTTTGGCTATTGTGCTGACGGCGCTGACCGTTGCCAAAGAGTGGGAAAACGGCTCTATGGAGCTTCTCCTTTCCACGCCTGTGCGTCCGGCAGAAATTGTGTTAGGCAAATTAATGCCCTATTTTTTGCTGACGTTTGTTGACGTATTGGTGGTGTTTGTATTGGCCTTGTATGTGTTTCGGATTCCGTTTTTGGGCAGTTTTGCCCTGTACATGACGGCCTGCGGTGTGTATATTACGGGGGCGCTTGCTTTGGGGCTGCTGATTTCCGTCGTCACGCGCCAACAGCAGGCGGCCATTCAATTTGCTTTTGCGGCGGGGTTGCTGCCTTCGTTTATTTTCTCGGGTTTTATTTTCCCGATAGAAAATATGCCGCTTTTTTTTCAATACTTTACTGCGCTGTTTCCGCAGCGTTGGTTTTTGTTAATCAGCCGTACGGTATTTTTAAGCGATGCCGCACCTGCCGTGCTAGGTGGCGCACTGTTGGCCATTGTGGCGTTTGCGGCGGTGATGATTTTGCTGGCGGTGCATAAATTCAAAACGGACGTGGAACCATGAAAATACGTGCTCGCGCCCTAAAAGGGTTTTTTATAAAAGAAATTATTCAAATCATACGGGACCCCAAAATGCTGTTTGCCATTTTTTTCATTCCCGTCATGCAAACGGTTATGTTTGGCCTGGCGCTGACAAGCGAGGTGAAAAATATTCGCTTTGCGGTGGTGTCCAAACCCGGGAAAATAGCCCAACAGTTGGAAAGCCGCGCGTTGGCTTCGGGGTGGTTTGTGTCCGTGCCCGGCTTAAACGGAGCCCAAGTGGCCGACCCGGAAGAATTGATTGCTTCCCACCGGGCAGAAGCCGTGCTGGTGGCCCCGCCGGAAGGGTTTGAAAAAGCGCTGGAGCGGGGGTCTTCTCCCATACAGCTTTTGCTTAACGCCACCAATGCCCAACGTGCCCAACAGGTAAACGGGTATGTGCAGCAAATCGTGGCCGAAACGGCCCGCGCCAACGGGTACAATCTCTCCGGCGGCTTGATTGAGCTGGATATGCGCGTGTTGTTTAACCACTACATGGACACGACCGCTTTTATGATTCCCGCCCTCATGGTGATGGCAACTTTTATTGTGCTATTGGTGGTGGGGGGAATGGCCTTGGCTAAAGAAAAAGAAACGGGTACTATGGAAAAATTAATTGCTTCCCCATGCAGTGTGGAAGAAATCATGCTGGGCAAAACCTTGCCCTATTTCGTGATAGGGCTGGGGATTGTGGGGGTAGTACTGTTTGTGGGAGTGGTAGGGTTTGGCATTCCCTTTAGGGGCAGCTTGTGGCAGGTGGGGATAAATGCCGGGTTGTTTGCGGTGTCGGCCTTGGCCTGTGCGTTGCTTATCAGCACGGTGGCGCGTACCCAGCAGCAGGCTATGATGGGAAGCGTCTTGTATTTGATGCCGTCCATTTTGCTTTCGGGCGTATTCTTTCCGGTGGCTAATATTCCGCTGCTTTTTCGCTGGTTGTGCTATTTGAACCCCATGATGTATTCCGTACTCAACTTTCGGGCCGTCATTTTGAAAGGGGGGGACTGGGGGCTGTTTTGGCAAAATTGCCTGTGTTTGGCGGTTATATCCGTCGGGTTGTGCCTGATTGCTTACAAGAATTTCAAATCAAAACTAAACTAGCCGTTTTTGCCCCCCGCTTTCATAGGGAAAATCCCCTTTCCGAACGCGTGCAGGAAGCGGGATAAATTAGTAAAATGAAAGGGTATGGAAGTTATTGTATTTTTGCCCATTTTATTTTTTTCCATTATCCTGCACGAATTTGCGCATGGGTTTGTGGCTTTCCGCATGGGGGACGATACCGCCTACCTGAGCGGACGCTTGACGTTAAACCCTATTTCGCATGTGGATATCATCGGCTCTATCGCGGTGCCGGCTTTGTGCTGGCTGACGGGCATGCCGCTGTTTGGCTGGGCCAAACCCGTGCCGATTAATCCGCTGCGGTTTGCTTCTCCTCGGCGCGATATGGGCAAAGTGGCGTTTGCGGGCCCGGCGGCCAATTTGCTGTTGGCGACGCTGTGCGTGCTGGCCATGAAAATTTTCCTGCTGGCGCAGAGTTTCTTTTCTCCCCGTGCGCTGGAACAGATTTTCGTATTTCTTCAATACGGAATGTTTATCAATATCTTTTTGGCCGTATTTAATTTAATCCCCATTCCGCCCCTGGACGGAGGCCGTATTGTGACGGCTCTTTTGCCCCAGCGTGCGGCGTATGGGTATGACTCGTTTTTCGGCCGTTACGGCATGTATGTGGTGCTGGCGCTTATTTTAACGGGAGGCGTAAAATATATCCTCCTGCCGCCGACCATGCTGCTGGTGGGAATTTTTTCCAAGTTTTTAATGTAAGAGGTATTTATGCAAACTGACAAAATCGTACTTTCCGGTATGCGCCCTACGGGCAAACTGCATTTGGGCAACTTTCACGGAGCGCTCAAAAATTGGGTGGCGTTGCAGGAAAAGTACAACTGCTATTTTTTCGTGGCGGATTTACACTCGCTGACTACCGCCTATGAACACACCGAAAACCTGGCCGAAAACAGCCGCAACATGCTGGTGGATTGGCTGACGGCCGGGCTGAACCCCGAAAAATGCACCATTTTTATCCAGTCCGATGTGCCCGAAGTAAGCGAACTCAACACGCTTTTGGGTATGATTACGCCTTTGGGCTGGTTGCTTAGAAACCCGACTTACAAAGAACAGATTCAAGAACTTTTGAAACAAAAATACGCCGGGCAATTGGACGAAAAATCGCTGGGCGAAAAAATAAACTCTATCGCCGGGGACGAAGACATTTCTTCCTTTGGCTTTTTGGGCTATCCCGTGCTGATGGCAACGGATATTTTAATCCAGCAGGCCGCTTATGTGCCCGTGGGCAAGGACCAAACTGCCCACCTGGAAATTGCGCGCGACCTGGCCCGCCGCTTTGCCGAAATTTACGGCGTAGAAGTTTTCACCGAGCCCGCCCCGCTGTTTACCAGCGTGGCCCGCGTGCCGGGCATTGACGGGCGGAAAATGTCTAAATCTTACAACAATACCATCACCCTGGGCGAGGACTTGGATTCCGTACGCAAAAAAGTGATGTCCATGTTCACCGACCCCAACAAGAAAAAAGCTACCGACCCCGCCAATCCCGACGGCTGTGTGGTGTATGCGTTCCACCAGATTTACAATCCCTGCGCGGCCAAACGCTGCGAAGAATGCAAAGCCGGCGCGCTGGGTTGTGTGGCGTGCAAGAAAGAATTGTTCGCACTGATGGAACCCGAACTGAAAGCTTTTTCCGAACGGCGCAAAACGTTTGAAAATGACGATGCTATGTTGGAAAAAATCGTGTCGCTGGGCAAGGAACGTGCCCGCGCCAATGCGGCCAAGACGTTGGCCGCCGTCAAAAAAGCGATGAGGGTGACCCGGTAATATGCTTGCTCCCGCGCCGATAAATGTCCATATCAACGTGTTTGAAGGTCCGATGGACCTGCTTTTGCACTTGATTAAAAAAGACAATTTGGACATTTGCGACATTAACATTGCGGAAATTACCAAGCAGTATTTGGATTATCTAAACGTCATGAAGGAGCTGAACCTGGAGGTGGCGGGCGAGTTTTTGGTGATGGCCAGCACGCTGATGCAGATTAAAGCCAAGACGCTGCTTCCTTCTCAGACTCCCACGTCGGAAGACGAAGGCCCCAACCCCGTAAAAGAGCTGGTGGCCAAGCTGGTGGAATATCAAAAATACAAAGAAGCCAGCAAATTCTTGGAACAAAAATTTGAAGAGAATAAAGATAATTTTTACCGTTCCGCCCCTATTTTTGACGACGGGGAAAAAGTAATCAACCTGCAGATGTTTGACCTCTTGGCCGCCGTGAAACGCGCCTTTGAACGGTTAGACGAGCGGAAGAGAATTGAACTGCTGAAGGTGGAAGAATTCCCCATTGAAATGAAGATGGAAAAAGTCGTCAATATGCTGGCGCGGCGCGAATGGGTGTTGTTGGACGAAATTTTTGTGGGCGAAACCAAAAAGCGCGGCATTATTACGTGTTTTATGGCGGTGCTGGAACTGATGAAAATCAAAAAGCTGATCGCCCGACAGGACGAACAGTTGGGCCGGATTCGCATTTATCTTAATCCGGAAAACAAAGATAAAGATTTTAAGACCTTAATGCACGGCGAAGCCAAATAAACGCCCGGAGGATTTGATATGCAGACCGAAGAAGAAATGAACCCTATCCCTGCCGAACAAACGGCCTCTGAGCCGGCGGGCACTGTTGCCGAACAGATGCCTGAGCAGGCGGCGTCTGCGCAGGAACCCGCCGTCCAGCCGCAGGCCTCCGCCGAGGCGGAAGCGGCCCATTCGGAACAAGAAGAGGCCGCCCAGCCGGCAGCCGAACAGCCTTCCCCGGCCGAAAAGCCCTCCGGCGACGAAGAACCTTTTGAATTGGTGCCTACCAGCGAATTTAAGCAAATTGTGGAAACCCTTTTGTTTATTACCGACCGCCCGCTTAAACCCACCCGCATTGCAGACGTTATTGACGGGGTGGACGCACGGCGCGTGCGGGAAATGATTTTGGAAATCCAGGCCGACTATCTCCGCCGAAACAGCGCGCTTCGCGTGGTGGAGCTGGGGGGCGGGTTTCAAATGTCCACCAAGCCCGAATACGGCCGCTGGGTGCGCCGCTTGTATAACGAAAAAATGACCACCAAGCTTTCCAACGCCGCGTTGGAAACGTTGGCCATCGTGGCTTACAAACAGCCCATCACCCGTGCGGAAATGGAAGCTATCCGCGGGGTGGATGTGGCCGGCCCGCTGGAGAGATTGTTGGAACGCTCTCTGGTGCGCGTGGTGGGTAAAAAAGACACCGTAGGCCGCCCGATGGTGTACGGCACGACGGACGAATTTTTAAGAATGTTCGGGCTGAACAAAATTTCCGACTTGCCCGACTTGCAGGTGTTTGCCGCCAAATCCCTGCGGGAAAAACAAGAAGACCTGCCCTTTGGCGAGCCGTTGCCGCCCTTGGCGGAGCCGGCCATTATCCCGCTGGAAGAATTGGAAGGCGAAGAACGCTTGGAAGCGTTGGATTCGTCGGCCGATCCGTTCTTTACGCGTAACAGCTACAATAAAGGCGATTTCTTTGGCCAGCCTGCTGAAGCTGCCCAGCCCGATGCTCTGGCGCAAGCCGCCCAGGCGGAAGCTGCGGCCGAACAACCTGCCCAAGAGCCTTCGGACCAGCCGGCCCAGGCTGACGGACAGGCGGTTGCTCAGCCGCAAGATGATTCCTTGCCTATCCCGAACCAGGACCCTCAGCCGGCCGAGCCTGCACCCGAACCGCAGCAGCCCGAGGGCGAAGTAACCGAAAATACGAACCATTCCGAACCCCAGGAGGATAAATAACATGAATATCGTTTTAGCCGCCAGCGAGGCGTTCCCTTTCTGCAAGACTGGAGGTCTGGCCGATGTGGTGGGCGCTTTGTGCCAGCAGTTTGCCATGCGCAAAGGCAACAAAGTGTTGCTGTTCTTGCCGCATTACCGCAATATTGTGCGGGTATCTTCGCTTAAGGTGGTGCCGGGGGTGTATTTGATTCCGTTGGGGGATCGGATTGAACAGGTATCTCTTTCCTATATAAACTGGGGTAATGTGCTGGTGTTTTTTGTGGGGAACCGCAAGTATTTTGACCGCCCCGAACTATACCGCACCAAAACGGGCGAATACCCCGATAACGACGAACGCTTTATCCTTTTTAGCCGGGCGGTATTGGAAGGGTGCAAATTTATCGGCTTCCGCCCCGACATTATCCACTGCCACGATTGGCAGACCGGGCTCATTCCCGCCTATTTGAAAACCGTTTATAAGCTGGACGCTTTCTATACCCGCACCCGCAGCCTCTACACCATTCACAATATCGCCTATCAGGGGCATTATCCTTATTCTTCTTTCAAGAAAGCGGGCTTCCACCCCGTGGATTATACGCCCGACAAATTTGAATATTACGGCGGTATCAGCTTTTTGAAGAGCGGCATCGTGTTTGCCGATAACGTCAACACCGTCAGTCCCAACTATGCCCGCGAGGTACAGACGGACCCCGCCATGGGTTTTGGCTTAGAAGGCCTCCTGCGCTACCGCAGCAAAAATTTCTGCGGTATCGTAAACGGGATTGATACCGAAGTGTGGGATCCGGAAATAGACCCTGTGCTGCCGATTGGGTATGATACGTCGGAAGTGGTCAAAGGCAAGTTGGCCGCCAAGCTGGCTTTGCAGCAGCAATGCAAGCTGGCGCAGGACCCCGACAAACCGTTAATTGGTATTGTGTCGCGGTTGGATTATCAAAAAGGGTTGGACGTGGTGGTCAGCTTGATTGAAAGAATGAAAGACCGCGTTCAATTTGTGGTGCTGGGCATGGGGGACCCGATGCTGGAAAAAGCCTACCAAAGCCTGGCGCGTAATAATCCGACGTCCGTCAGCTACAACGGCCGCTTGGACGAAGATTTGGCCCACCGCATTTACGCGGGGGCGGATATATTTTTGATGCCGTCTCGCTTTGAGCCGTGTGGTCTCTCGCAGTTAATCGCCATGAAATACGGCGCTTTGCCGGTGGTTTCCAAGGTAGGGGGCTTGGTGGATACGGTGAAAGGCTACCGCCCCGGAAATGAAGAAACCGCTACCGGATTTTTTATTGATACATTTACCGAAAACGGAATTTGCGCGGCGGTGGAAAACGCTTTGAAAGTGTTTAACAACCGCCAATTGTGGACGCGCCTGGTGCGCAATGCCATGCGGCAGGATTTGTCGTGGGATAAATCGGCCCAGGCTTATTTGGACCTTTACCGGAAAACTATTGTTTAGGAGATTTGATATGAATAAGATTCGCCGTGCGGCTTTGGCCGTGTTTGCGTGGGTGTTCCTGTCCGCGACGTTGTGCGCGGGCGATGTGAAAAACGTCATTTGGGTGATTGGGGACGGCATGGGTCCGGAAGCCATGGGCTTTTTTATGCAGGGCGTTCGGTACGCCGGGCTGGAGGAATTCCCGGGGAAAGTGTCCAACCTGGAAAAGCTGATGAACCGTGCGCAGTGGGGGCTGTTTTTTAACAATACCTATGATACCGTGGTGACCGATTCGGCCGCTTCGGCTACGCAAATGGCCACCGGGCAGCTTTCCCGCCCCGAAATGGTGGGGGTGGATCATAACGGCCAGGAAGTGGAAAACTTGCTGGAGCTGGCCCGCAAACAGGGCAAAGCGGTGGGCGTGATTAGCGATACCTACGTGACGGACGCTACTCCCGCCGGGTTTACCGCCCATGTGCAAAACCGCAACGAAAAAATGGCCATTGCGCGGCAAATCGTGGATTTCGCGCCCGACGTGGTGTTGGGCGGCGGACTGAAATATTTCAGCACGGGTGAAAACAAAAAACTGTTGCGCCAGGCCAAGAAAAAAGGTTACCGCGTGGCGCTGAACAAAAAAGAGTTGGCGGGGGTAAAATCCGGCAAGGTATTGGGGCTGTTTGCCGATACGTCGCTGCCGATGTCCTTGGAAATGAACCTGTATCCGCAAATTCCTTCTCTTACCGAACAAACCCAAAAAGCGGTGGAGCTGTTAAGCAAAAACGAAAAAGGCTTTGTACTGATTGTGGAAGCCGGCAAAATAGACTGGGCCGGTCATGCGCATGATGCGGGGGCCTGGTTCCATGAAATGAAAGCCTTGGACGAACTGCTGGGCTACTTGACCGCCTATGCGGATAAAAACGGCGAAACGCTGGTGTACCTAAACGCCGACCACGATACCGGGCTGGGCGCTTTTGCTTATCGCCACGTGGGCAAAGAAAAAGCGGCTGCCAAAACCGCCCAGGGCGAAGTGCTTTACGGCGGGGATGCCGACTATGCTTCGTTTGAAACGTTCCGCCAGTTTGCCAAGCAGAAACGCAGCTTGTACAATTTGGAAATGGAGTTGAAGAAAATGCCCGCCGCGAAACTGACGCCCGAGTATTTGCAGCAGCGCCTGTCCGAAGCGATGGGGTATGAAGTGGATATTTCTCAATTTGAAAACCTGTCCGACGTGAGCGGCTTGTTTGCCCAGTTAAACGAATCGCGCGGGTTGGTGTGGGCGACGATTAACCACTCCTCCTTGCCTATTTTGAGCGTGGCCTATGGGCCGGAAGCGGACGAATTTACCGGCGTGTATCATAATACGGACATTCTGCCCCGCATGAAAAACGTATTGGGCTGGAGCGACAAATGAAGGATACGGAATTAAAAGAAATGTTTGAAGGCAAGGCGGAAGCCTCCGGCGCGCCCAAACAAGTGTTCCGCCTGCACAGACGGCTGTTTTTGTTGGTGTTTGCCGTGGCGGTGCTATTGCAGAGCGTGGTGTTTGTAAACATGCGCCTGGGTAATTATTATAAGGAATTGGACAGCACGTTTAAGGTGTTGCTGACGGTCAATTCCCAGGCCGAAAATGAAACGCTGGAGCAGATTGGAGAGTCGTTAAATCAGAAAGAGGATATTCAGTCCGTGCGACTTTTCTCGCCGGAAGATGCCCTGGAAGTGGTACGCCGCCAAAACCCGCAGCTTACCGAAGCCTTGCTGCTAATGGGCAAAAACAAAATGCCGGCTTATTTTGAGCTTAAATTAAATTATAAAGCCATCAATAACATTCGCCCGTTTGTGGACAATTTGGCCGCGGAATATCCCACCCTGGAAGCGCATTATAATTTGCAGCATGCCCGGTTGCTTTTCTATACGGGCCTGTGCTCCAAATTGCTTAATTTGGCGGTTATCTTTTCCATTTTATTGTTTTTGGCTTTTATGTTTTTGGTGGAAGCGTATCCTTCCAACCAGGTTCGCGCGCATTATTTTGGGGGGGCGGTGTCCGGCATATTGGCGGGGCTGGCTTCCTGCGCGTTTTTTGCGGTACTGGTGTATCCCACCGGCTTTTTGGCCGAAGCGGTGCGTCAGTTTACCACGCCCGGCCGCCAGCTGCTGATGCTGGCGTTTTGCGGGCTGTTTGGGTGGACGTTAACAAAATGGCAAAAATTTTAAGTATTTTATTGCTTTTCACGTTTTGCGCTTCGCCGCTTTTTTGCGACGAGGCTGCCGATCGTAAACGCGAAATAGAAAAACTGAAAAACGAAGCCGCCCAGAAAGAAAAAGAACTGAAAAAATACCGCGAACAAGAACAGAAAATTTCCAAAGAAATTTCCGCTTTGGCCGATAAAAAAGCACGGGCCGAACGGATGAAAAACAAAGTAGAGTCGGACATTACGTACGTAGAACAAAATTTGCTTTCCATTGAAGAAAAACGCGCCGCGCTGGAACGCAGCATGCCTATGTGGCAGGGCGTGGTGGAAGAAGAATTGAATAATTATTATTTCACGCCTTCCTGCCCCTATTGCGCGGGGGGGTATAGCCTGGAACAACAGATTTTTGCCGAGCGTATGCTGACGCATAAGGCCGCCTTTGCCGCTGAACTTAAAAAGGAAAATGCCGAAGCTAAAAAACGGATTCAAACGTTTGAAGAACGCAATAAAAAGCTGTTGGCGCAAAGCAGTCAAATCAAAAAGGAACAGGCGGTTATTTCCCAGTCCTTTAATAAAAAGCAGAAAGATTTGGACGTTACCAAACGCAAAGTGGCGGCGGTGCGCCAGGAAATTAACGAATTAAACAAATCGGCCGAAGAATTGAACCGGTTGCTGGCCTCATTTGAACGCAAACGCAAGGCGGCCGATGCCAAGAAAACGGCCGCTTCCAAAACGCCGGGCAAAAAGGCAGCCGGGCCGAAGATTGACGTGCCGGCACATTCTTTGCCTTGGCCGGTGACGGGCAAAATTATCAGCAAATTCGGCAAAGAATACCGTTCGGATTTGAACACGTGGATCTTCCGCGACGGGATTAAAATTTCCGCTTCTGCCGGTGCGCCGGTGCGCACGGTGGAGGAAGGAAGCGTGATTTATGCGGGGCCTTTCCGTTCGTACGGAAACGTGGTGATTGTAGACCACGGAAAGGGCTTCTTTACGATTTACGGATTTTTACAGCAAATCAGCGTGGCGGTGGGGGATAAACTCCCGCAGCAAGGCGTGTTGGGCACGGCAGGGAAAGACACGCAGGCGTCCTCCGGTACGGGGCGTTTTGCGGTGTATTTTGAAATCCGCCAGGGTGCCACCGCCGTGGATCCGCAGACTTGGCTGAAATAAAATTTAAGAGGTTATGTATGAAATCAAAAAAGCTTAATCGTTATGCCGTTTTGGCGGCGGTATTGTTTTTTATCGGGACGTTGTTCCCCTATGCGTATGCGGCGGCGGACAACAGCCTAAAACAGCTGCGCACGTTTGTGGACGTGTTGGAGTTTGTGAAAGAAAACTATGTGGAAAATACCGATACCGACAAACTGATTACGGGCGCCATCAAAGGCGTGGTGGGCGAGCTGGACGATTTCTCCCAGTATTTGGACCCGAAAGATTACAAAAATTTGAAAAACGATACCCGCGGGGACTTTGGCGGCGTAGGCATGCGCTTGCAAATGGTGGACGGGTTTGTAACCGTGATGAGCCCCATGCCGGGCACGCCTGCGTTTAAGGCCGGCGTCATGCCGGGGGACCGCGTGCTTTTTGTGGACGATCAAGACATTGACGGCATGCCGCTTGACGAAGCGGTGGACTTGATGCGCGGCGAAGCCGGAAGCAAAGTGAAAATTACCATCAGCCGCAAGAACGATAAAGGCGAATATAAGACGCAAAAAGATTTTGTACTCAAGCGCGAAAGAATCGTGCCCGAAGTGGTGTACTACCGCATGCTTAACGACCAGGTAGGATACCTCTATATGGTGGATTTTTCAGGCCACAGCACCGAGGAAGTCAAAAAAGCGTTGGCCGCTTTGCAAAAGCAGGGTATGAAATCCCTGGTGTTGGATTTGCGCTTTAACCCCGGCGGCCTGTTGACCGGTGCGGTGGATATTGCCAAACTGTTTTTACAGCCGGACGAAATGATTGTGTACACCAAAGGCAGAAAGCCGGAATACTATCAGGAATTCAAAACTTCTTCCAAACCGGCTTACCCCGATTTGCCGATGGCGGTACTGGTGAACCAAGGTTCCGCCAGCGCCAGCGAAATTGTGTCGGGCGCGCTGCAGGATAACGAGCGGGCCTTTGTGGTGGGGCAGCGTACGTTTGGCAAAGCCAGCGTGCAGCAGGTGTTGCCGTTGTCCGGCGGAGCGGGGCTGAGGCTGACCATTGCCAAATATTATACTCCTTCCGGCCGCCTCATTCAGCGCGATTACCGCGATAAAACCAAAGCCGATGAGGGCGGAATCCTGCCGGACGTGGAAATACCGGTGCCGGCGGAGGACGAAGTGAAAATTTTCATGCAGTATAACGACATTGTCTATACCCCGGGCAAGGAAACGCCCGAGATGAAATTCACCGCCAAAGACCCCGTGTTGGATAAAGCCGTGGAAATTTTGACGGGGAAAGTGTCGCTGGAGGACGCCAAGGCGCAGTCTAAAAAAGAGGCCGAAGAACGCAAAGCCAAAAAAGACGCCAAGAAGGCTAAATCGGACGATAAATCAGCTTCCTCCTCTAAGGACGTTAAAAAGGACGAAAAACCCGCCGCCAAAGAAGCACCTAAAGCGGAGAAATAACCTATGAAAAAAGATTTAATGATTTTGGGCATAGAATCCACCTGCGACGAAACTTCCGCCGCTTTGTTAAAAGGCGGCAAGGAAATCGTTACCAATGTGATTTATTCCCAGATAGACGAACACAAAAAATATCACGGCGTCGTGCCGGAACTGGCCAGCCGCGCCCATGCGGCCAAAATTGCCACCGTCATCAACGAAGCCTTGGGCGATCACCCCTTGGATTATGTGGCGTTTGCCAGCGGCCCCGGGCTGCCCGGCGGGCTGATGGTGGGGCGCGTGGCGGCGGAAACCCTTGCAAATTTCAAAAAAGTCCCTATACTAGGAGTAAACCACCTGGAGGGGCACATTTTTGCGTGCGATTTTGAAGGCACGGAAGCGAAAAACCGCTTGCAGTTCCCTCTGGTGGCTTTGGTCGTTTCGGGGGGACACACCGAATTGTGGTACGTGAAAGGATATGGAGATTATAAAGTCCTCGGGAAAACGCGCGATGACGCCGCGGGCGAAGCGTTTGATAAAGTGGCAAAACTGCTGGGCCTGGCCTATCCGGGCGGGCCGCAGGTGTCCAAACAGGCGCTTATGGGCCGCAGAGACGCCATCGCTTTTCCGCGTCCTTTGTTGCCCGGTACGTGGGAGTTTTCGTTTAGCGGTATCAAAACGGCCGTAAGCTATTACCTGCGCGACCATAAAGATTTCAGCATTCCGGACGTGTGTGCCAGCTTTGAAGAAGCCATGGTGGAAACCTTGGTGACCAAAACGCTGCTGGCGGCCAAAAAATACAAAGTGCGCCATATCGCCGTAGGCGGCGGGGTGGCGGCCAATACGCTTTTGCGCGAACGCATGCAAGAAACCGCCGCCAAAGAAGGAATTGAAGTGCATTTTGTGGAACGGAAATTGTCTTCGGACAATGCCGCCATGATTGCCTTGGCCGCTTATAAACAGCTGGAACACGCCGAAAAAACCGGTAAACCAATAAAAAAGAATATAGACATTAATCCCAACATGAAAGTGCGCAGCTGGGATTAAGAAGGAGTTTAGATGCTTTTGTGGGCCATGCCCGATTCGGGCGATAAAACCAAAGAGGTTTACGCTTCGCTGATTGAGCTTTTTAAGAAGGAAAACCCGTCCGTGGACGTTACCGTGCGCGTGTTTACGCGCAATGTGCTGTGGCGGCGGATGTTCACCATTAAAAACCCGACTTACGAAGAAGAAGTGCCGGATTTGATTCAGATCCCGCATTATTGGACGGCGCTGTTGGTGCGCGAAGGCGTGGCGGAAAATTTGTCCCAGTTGGATCCGGGCCTGTCGCTATCCAATTGTTTGGTTCCTCTTAAGCCGCACTGCTATCAGCCCGGAACCAAAGACATCTATTCCTATCCGTGGTGGTTTGATTTAAGCGCCCTGCATTACCGGGCGGACCATTTGAAATTGGTTACCGCCAAGCCCGAACACGATTTGGCTACTTGGGACGGGTTGTTAAACATCTGCCAGGCCCTGCGCGAACAATTCAAAGATACCCCCGGCTATTATCCCATGCAAAACAGCGATTGGCGCGGTTCGCTTTCCGTGCGCAATGCGCTGCCTTGCATTTGGGGCCGCGGCGGGGATTTGCTGTCGGCCGATTTGGGGACTACGTTAGTGGGCACCAAGGCGTTTAAGGAAGGCATTCGCGATTACGTAAATTTGGCCCTAAAAAACTATATGCCCATTTTGCGCGAACGCGGCTCTCTGGGGACGATTGTTTCCGGCAAAGCCAGTATGATGATTTCCCGCAAACAGGGCGTAAGCACCTTCAACGCGCGGCGCGGCATACGCGTGCGCACCCTGCCGGTACCGACGACGGGTACCACCTATTATTCGTACTTGTCGGGCATGAATTTGTTTATCAATAAGCTCTCGCAGGAAAAGAAAAACGCGCTTAAATTTATTAAATTCTGCGCCCGGCCGGATAATCAGCTCCGCTATGCGGCTATGATAGACGCGTTCCCTGCGTTTGATGATGCTTTTGAACAATTCATCTTTTCCTCTTCTCAGCGGCTGCAAACTTACAGCAACATTTTGGCCTCGGCCCGTACACTGCCCAATATCACCGTCACGGGCACGATTATGGAAATCTTAAAGCGTATTTTGGCCGTGTGCGCCACGCAGATTGTGGAGAACCGCTTTACGCAGGCCTCGCTGGACCGGGAATTGGACCTGGCCGCCAAAGAAATAGAATATCTGCTTTCCATTTATCAGGGGTAGCCCTATGTTTGATAAAAAATCCTATACGCTCTATAAATTTCATAAACAGCTAAACCAGTCTTTCCAGGACAAGCGCGAACTGCTGGAATGTGCCTTGCCGGCTTTGCGTAACCTGTTTAAGTTGGACCGGGTGTATTTTTTTGACTGGCAGCAGGAGCGGGCCCTATTGTCGCTTAAAATGATGTGCAAAAAAGAGTACTGCATGGATATGCAGGAAGATATTTCCGTTCTTAATGAACCCGTTTTCTTAAAACAGCTGTTGCAAACCGGCATTACCGAATCTACCGATTTAAGCTATCCCGCCATCTATGTGCTGGTGAAATGGGAACGCCCCAGCGTGGAATTAAAAGCAGGCGAAGTGCACAACTTTATGCAGGAAAAAGTAGGGGTGCTGCGCTTGGAACGCTTCCGCAAGAATCGTGTTTTTTCCAACGAAGAAAAAGAACTCATTAAAGCCCTGGGGCAGGAAATTTCCCACAATTTGCGCAATACGGAAATAGACCAGGCCAAAAACCAGCGGCTTAATATTTCCACGGCGTTAAACGATTTGTCCACCATTTTTGCTTCTTCGCTGCGCTTAAACGACGGATTGGAGCTCATTTTGAAAGGAGTGCAGCGTTACTTCCGTTTTGACCGGGTGCGCCTGTATTTGACGGACTCGGAAGGAAGCAAAATTAAATCCGTGTTGGGGGTGGATATTTCCGGCAAAGTCACCCAGCAGGACGGAAAAACTTTGCCCGAAGGGGAAGGTCATTTGCTAAAAGAAGTGTTTGACTCCACGGCCACCTACCGCTCTACCCGCAGTGTTATCTATATTCCGCTTAAGGTGCAGCGCAATAAGGTGGGGTTTTTGGCGTTTGACAATATTCTTTCCCGCCGCCGCATTGGATATATGGACTTTATTTCCCTGCAACAGTTTGCGTCGCAGATGGCCTTGTCTATTGACAATGCCCGCCTGTTTGAACGCGTGCAGGAACTTTCCAACTATGACGAACTGACCAAACTGCCGGTTCGCCGCTACTTCAACGAAAAATTCGCCGAAGAAATTTACCGGTCCAAACGCTTTGATTTGACCCTGTCGCTGATTATTATGGATATTGACTTGTTCAAACAAATTAACGACGGATATGGCCACCAAATTGGCGACTGGGCGCTTAAAGAAGTCAGCCGCGTGATTCGCACCAGCCTGCGCCAGACCGACGTCCCTTGCCGATTCGGGGGGGACGAAATGGTGATTATGCTCCCGCGCACCAACGGCGAGGAAGCCAAAATCATCGCCAAGCGTTTGCAGGAGCGCATCCGTGCCATTACCTTGCCGGACCGCTATACCGAAGGCAAAGAAGTGCATTTAAGCATCAGCCAGGGAATTTCTTCTTTCCCCTTTGACGGAGAAACGCCGGACGTGCTTTTGGAAAAAGCGGATAAGGCGTTGTACGTGGTGAAACAAAACGGGCGCGGCAGCTTTGCCGTTTACCGCGAAGTGGCCGACCAGGCCGCCGCGTAAAAGAGAGTTTCTCTTTTGCTTTGTTTTGATTACCGTACGGTAAGACGGGAAGAATTGCAAAAAACAGTTGACAATTGCCCCAAAAGTTGCAAAAATTTAAGAGTATTATGTCGGCGTCTGTTTATATATATATAACCAGTCGCCTACTTGCGCACATTTTTTTACGGGCGCAAAAGATTTGTAAAAACTTAATTTTTGAGAAGGGAAATTGGTCCCCAAAATGGATACTTGCACAATGAATAAAGTAAAAAGTTTACTTCGGGTTTTCCTGGGTAAAGCGGCGCTTTGCGCCGTTTTAACCGCGTTGCTCTTCGCGGCGTCTTCGCCGCTGTTTGCCCAAACGGCTGAGGTACGTTCTGCCGGTGTGTATTATCAAAATAATGCCTCGGGCGATGACCAAGTTTATTGCAATTGGGGAAACACTGTTGTGTCGGATAATAACAACGTTAGCTTTACAACGAAAGTAAATCCGTCCAGCAATGCTAATCAAAATGATCCGTGGGTGAGCTCTGCCCTGATTGAGTATGATCAGCCCTATCCTTCTCCGAAGGTGCCAAACAACTATCCGAACCATTGTTTGTCTTTGTGTATGCAAGTGTATTGCACCAACAAGCCCATGTCGCAGAGTACCTACTCTATTGCTTTCCCTCTTCAGCAAATTAAGTTTGATATTGTTAAGTATTACAATGGTAAAAATATAGAAAACCCGGAAGAAACTCCGGCCGTGCGCACGATTGACTTGTATCCGGATACGGAAAATGACGCTGCTATTTGCGGTTCTTACCACTGCCCCGGCGATGCCAATGCCGGCTATGTGTGCCCGGCTCCGAAATATGAATTGCGCGGTTCTACCTGTTATCATTTTGGAACAAATACTCCCGCTCCTGGGCAGTGCAGCACCACATTAAATGATACCAACTGCCCTAACAAGAGCTGTAACTATGTGATTTTCAACGATGACGGTACGCCTTCTAACCAGCCCATTACGTTCTGTGCGGCGTGGGACGGTTCTTACGAAATCGGTGGCGAATTTGGTAAATCCAACGGAAACTTCGCCTACCGCGCTACCGTTTCTACCGATTCGCCTGGTGACAATATCATCACGGACAAAATTGAGTTTAACTCCACGATTGCCTACCCGGGTATGAACCAAATCCCGATACAGGTGGACGTGACGAATGTGCATTCCGTACGCAGTACGCCTACCGTGGTGGGTAACATTACGGCCGTATCTGCCCAGCCCTACACTTTCGCCTATCGGTTAAGTAAAGATTCCGATGTCCGCGTCGCTATTTTTGACGCGTCCAACGGAGACGATATTAAGTATGGCGATACGAATGATGGTGAATTGGAAGCGACGCAGAAAGTGCGTACGTTGGTTGATTGGCAGCCGCGCGTTGGCGAAGGCATGAAAGGAACCGAAGCCGATAAACAAATTGTGGAATTCGATTCTTGGGACGGCCGCAACGATAACGGTTTGCTGTTGCCGGCGGGTAACTATATTGCCTCTATCCAGGCCAAAGCGCAAGACGAATGGCCGGGGGTGGACTTCTCCCGCGCCGTTACGCGCCAGGTATCGCTTGATCCGCTCAAACTGACGGATATCGTGGCTACCGGCTTGAACAAAAAATCTACGGCTTATGCCTCTATTAACTATGTTCCCACGGAAGCTTCTAAAGTGTATTGGGAAATCTATACTCCCGGTACTTCTTTTGACGGGGCTTCTACCGCTACGGATTTGGTGACCGATTCTTCCAAACCTACGGGTACCGGCCCGACCCCTGTGGGCGGAACGCTGGTGTACCGCTCGGAAGAAGACCGCACCGCCCGCATGAACTTTACCTCTAGATGGGACGGTCTGTGCGGCTTGAATACAAGCATGACTTTGACGCTTCCCAAAGGAGCGACCTATCCCGCTAATGCGGTAGATGACAGAGGGGCTCCTCTGGCCGGTACATGTGATGTGGATGCTGGTTGTAAGTATCATCCGAATGGCTGTGTCCGCACGTATGCCTATAATGAAAAGATGTCTGACGGAACCACTTGTACCACCCAAGCCGGCTGCACGCAGAGCTTTGCTTATGGTGCGCCCATGCCGGACGGTAACTATGTGTACGTGCTGTGGGCGGAAATCCCCTACAACGGTAAATACTTAAATGCCGTAGGCGGCAACGATAATACACCGGTATTTTATAGCCAGGCTGTTTGCGGAACAGCCGCAACCGGTCAAAATAACTTTTCTGCCGATAAAGAAATCAACGGACAGTGCTTCACGGGTGTGAAAACGCAGAACTACTCCGTTGGTCAGGTGGCGATTGAACGCGGTTTGGTGGATATCACCATTCAGCCCGTCAGCTATTCCACGGTTGGTTCCAGCCCGACGGCTTACGGTTTGGATCCGTTCATTTTCAAATATTCCATCGTGCGCGATTCTACGGTTGTGGCGCGCGTGGAAAACGCTGCCGGCGTGCCGGTGAAACACTTAACGCCCGAAGAAGGCGTCACGCAGGTAGCTCAACAGCTTAACACCTTGTCTTGGGACGGCCGCGACGATCAAGGCCGCATGGTCACCCCCGGTACCTATATGTTTACCGTGGAGACCAAAGACGCCATGTTCCCCGCGGTAACCAATAAAGCCTCTGCCGTATTCCCGGTGGATATGTACCGTGTGGTGGACGTTGCCACTACGGACGTATATGGCGACAGCGAGGCCAAAGCGACCATATCCTATATGTTGTCTAAAGCGATGAACGTGCAGATCAACATCTATAATAAGGATGTGGTGATCCCGGCTTACAATTCTACAACCGGCGATTATAATGATTACACGGTCGTTTCTTCTCTGTTGGCCACGGGCTATACCAATTCGCTCGCGTCTGCCAATGTGTATGAACAGGGAAGCACCGCGCCCATTGCGTTGACCAACTTGGCCTTGGGAACGGTAACCACTTTGACGGGTTCCAATAACCCGTATACCCGCGATACCATCACGGTGACGGAAAACCCGAACTTTGTGACGGGTTCTGTGGTGCCGGGTGAAGAACAGTATGTCGTTACGTTGAAACGTGAAACCGTGAACGTGACGACCAATACGGCCACGGCTTGGCCGCCCCGCATTTGCGACGCGACGACCGATGCTGCTATTTTTACGGGCGGGTATGTGGACCCTGCGAAAGTAACGTCTAAAAATGCTTGTATCTATGTAAACGATACGACGTTTACCAACTACCCCAAAACGGCGGCCGAAGCGGCCTCCGGTGTGGTGGACGTGCGCTTGCAGCCGGTCAAAACGTTTGATCGCTCCGCTACCAAAGTGGGTGACGGGTTGCAGATCACCGAAGAATGGGACGCGCTGTACTTCTATAACCCGACTCCGTCTACCGAACGCCACACGGCGCAGGAAATTGCCAAGTGCACGGGTGCGACGGATCTCAAACAGTGCCCCTACGAAATGGTGCCGGACGGACAATATCCGTTCTTTATCTCTGCTCGCTCGGACGAAGCGTTCAACCGCTACTATGCCAACGGCGGCGAAAAAATTGCCGGCAGCAATCCGGAAGCGAACTACTTGCCTGGCGCTCCGTTCAAAACGGCGGCCGAGGTAATGCGGCAAGATTTCTTGTATGCGACGGAAAAACCGGTCAGCAAAATCAACGTTACTCGCGGTCCCGTGTACTTCTTGGACGGTTCCGTGGTGGTGTACCCGAACTCTCCGCAGTTGTTCAATGCGTCTTCGGGCCCGGTGTTTATCCCGCCGTATGAAATTAACTTTGCGGTGTCCCGTGCGTCTACCGTGGAAGTGGCTGTGGTGGCCCTGAAACCCAATATGTGCTATGGCACGAGCGGCAAACTGACTCAGCGCAATACCTCCGCGGGCGAGGTCTGCAAATACCTCTCCACGATGACGATTGTCAACACCAGCGATTTTGATCCGAACGTTACCCGCAAGATTTACTGGGACGGTACGGATAACAACGGTATCTATGTGAAACCGGGCATTTATGAAATCCGCTTGATTGCGAAGAACTATCCGGATCCGGGCCTGTATCAGGAAACGGTCAAGAGCGTCACGGTCAATGCGGACTTGCTTAAAGTGTTCGACTTGCTGGAAGCGGACGGTTATGCCCTGTCCCAGCGCAATACGGACATGAAGATTGGCTACCAGATTTCTGTTCCGATGAAAGTGGCTATCCAAATCTTCAAACCCGGTACGACGATTTACGATTACCAAAAAGGTACCTTGCGTAACCCCACGACGGGTACGGAAGTGAAAGATATCCGCGAAGTATTGGTGAAAGCCATTGTGGGTATCCGCCCCGCTACCACGCTGATTGAAGAATTGTGGGACGGCCGCGACTATGCCCAACAAGAAGTGCCGGACGGGACTTATCCCTTCCGCTTCGTAACGGCGCTCAACTCCGCCGATATCGACAGCGTGACCGGTGAAATCTTGGGCGGAGACGATGCCAGCACCAACAGCCAGCTGTGGAGCATTGATAAAGTAGCCGATACCTATGAATACCAGAACCTGCATAAGGCGACGGTGGCTATCGGTGACGGGCGCTTCGTCTGCGAAGACTGGGAGAAAACGGTATTCTTCTATCCGAACCCGCTGCGCGACGCTTCCAAAGGTACGCTGGAAATTACCAAGATGCCCGTGCCCGGAACGGTATCTATCAAGTTCTTCAACTTGGCGGGCGACTTGGTACGCGACAGCAACTATACCTGTGTGGACGCGAACAACTACCAGATTACCATGGGCAGCAGCCTGCAGTTCAACCCGGATAACACGCCGAACGGCTCTACCCAGATGGACGAAGATGATTTGGCGGCATTCCCCAACATCCGCAACGCAGCCTTGCGCTGCCGCTGGGACCGCACCAACCAGCATGGTAAAAAGGTAGCCCGCGGTGTATACTTCGGGTTGGTAGATTTCAAAGCCCAAAACGGCCGCGAACACTGCCAGAAAGTAGTCAAGATTTTGGTGCCGTAAACCTGAGGGGGGCGAAAGCCCCCCAAGGGTGTTGTTGCAGTACTGATGTGGCCCGTGGGGCCGGAACTTAACTAAAAGTCCGGATAGGTCCGGCAGAAGAAACTAATTTATGAATATAAGATTAAAAGTTTTAATTGCTTGTTTAACGGTCGGTCTTGTAAGCGCAAGCGCGTCGGCTTCTTCCATTTATTCCGATGCCGGTACCAGCGCGAGTGCGTTTTTGAAGATTGACGCCGGCTCCCCCAGAGCCCAGGCCTTAGGTAATGCCTATGTGTCCATTGCTGACGGTCCGGAAGCCTTATTCTGGAACCCGGCGGGTGCGGCTTCTGCCACGACGCGGGAACTGCAGTTCTCGTATTTGGACTATTTGCAAGGCTATAAAGCCCGCACGTTGGCGTATTTGCAGCCGATTGGTAAAACCATTATCGGTGTGACCGTCAACTATATGGATATGGACGGGTTTGACTTCCGCGGAGAGCATGGAGAACAAAACCCGGAAGTAGGTACGCCGGTGCAGAACTTTGTGGGCGGGCTGTCCATTGCGCGCGGTTTCTTTGACCAGAAGTTGCAGCTGGGCGGTACGGCCAAATATATTTCCGAAAAATTGGATTCGGATCATTATAACAACGTAGGTTTTGACGTAGGCGCCAAATTACGCTTGGTAAATTGGCTCGGTTTGGGCGGCGCGATTGTGAACTTGGGCGATAAAGACGAAATGCCCCGTGGCTGGCGCTTGGGCGCGGACTTGAATACGCGCTACTTCACCATTTCCGGTGAATACATGAAATACCGCGACGATAAAGGCCGCTACGGCGTAGGCTTGGAAATTCATATTCCGGAAGATATGCTGCAGGTGGCTCGCTTTGATCTGCGCGTGGGTTACTATTCCCGCGAAAACACGGGTATCAATGACAAAGACTCGTGGGTAGGCGATTTGGGCCTGGCGGAAACGTCTAAAGTATCGTTCGGGTTTGGTATTTACAGCTCTGAACTGTTTGGTTATGGCGCGTCCATTGATTACGCGGTCACTCCGTTTGGGGCGCTGGGAACCTCGCAACAGATTGCGTTGGGTATTGAATTTTAAGGTATGACGAAAGGAGCGGGAAAGAAAATCTTTGGGAATAAAAAAGGTCAAACCGCGGTAGAATATATTATAACGGCGGCCGGACTTTTTACGGCGATTATTTCTTTCTACGTACTCTATTCGTATTTGGTGCCGCAGCAATTTGAAGAAGGGGCTAAAGTTATTTTGTCGGACTATGACGCAAGCAGATAGTTTTAATAAAAATTAGGAGGACTTTCACATGAAGTTTATCGTAGCTTTGCAGAACAAAATGGACGCCTTGAAAGCGCAAGCTTTGGGCTGCCTGAAGAAAAAAGAAGGCCAGAACACGATCGAATACGTGTTGATGCTCGTAGTGGTCGTGGGCGTGGCCGGTTTGGCCGGTGTGCTGATCAAGAAATTTATGCCTGATTTGTTTGAACAAGTGAAAGGCAAAATCACCGGCAGCATGAACGAAATGTAATTTGAGGCCGTATGAACAAATTTCGTAGGAAGTGTGGCGGGCAGGTAACTGCGGAGTTGATGTTGATTTTGCCGGTATTTATGTTGATGGTGTTTTTCGTCCTTGAATACGGCAACATCGCCTACCACACGATTATTGCTAACCACGCTTCCTATGAGTTTGCCCGTATCGGTTCGCTGGTGGCGGTCAAAAAGCCCAGCGGCCGGCCGGACAGAACCGTTATTACACAGAAGATTAACCAAGCCAAACAAAAAGTTTTTGGCACCAAGGCGGCCGGAATCGGCGTGAACGTGAAAGTGGAAACCACCGGTACCGACCCGATGTATAAAAGACACCGCCACGAAGACGTGGTTGTAACCGTTACGTATCCCGTACGGTTGATGTTCCCGGGGACCAGCTATGTGCTGGCCAGCGAGCCCCGCAGAGAGGGGATCCGCCGCATCAAGGCTACGGCCCGTATGCCGGTGGAAAAAGCGTATCTGAGTTCCGATACCAAATAGATTTGAGTTATTAAATTTAACAGCTGTCGTTTAAGGAGACTAAATGAAAAAAGGAATCTTTCTTCCGTTGGTGGTAGCCATTTTGGCGGCCATTGTATACGCGATGATTGTAAGCAGCGCGGAAAAGAAGCTGAATGCTTCCAAAAACATCAAACAAGTTTTTGTTCCGGTGCGCGATATTAAAGAACGCGAAGTAATTAAACGCGACTTTATTAAACCCGTGCCGGTGCCGGCTGCCTATCTGCAAAAAGACGCTTTCACCTACACCACGGACGCCGACTTTAAGGCCATTGAAAATGCCGTTGCGCGTATTCAGATTCCCAAAGGCAACCAGATCTCTAAGTATGCCATTACCTCGTTGTCTCCCGAGGCGGGCTTATCCAGCAAAATCCCGGTGCAAATGAGAGGTTTCATCATCAACGTACCGATAGCCACCGCCAGCATGATTAAACCGGACGACAACATCGACGTTCTTTTGACGTTTGAAGCCGTAATGAAAAGCGGCACCCGCCAGAAAGTGACGGTGACGCTGTTGCAGAACGTGAAAGTGTTGGGCGTTGGTTCCGATTTGGGCCAAGGCTTGGACGCCAAGGCCGCCAATGCCATGAAGAATAAAGAAGAAGATGCCGCTGCGTATTCGGACAGCTCGGCGCTGTCCTTGGCGCTCTCCCCGCGTGACGCGCAGTATTTGGCGTTGGCTCAATCGGAAGGCGATGTTTCCGTCATCTTGCGCTCTCACGGCGACGTGACCAACTACTTGATGGAAATTGCGACTTTTGAAAAATTATTTCAATAACGAACAGGACAAATATGACGAATAAAACGTTTATAGCCAAAATATCTCTTGCGGTATTACTTTTCAGCGTGCTGATGCCGTCTTGCGCGTTTGCCAAAAAAACGCGTTTGGTAGCTGTCAGCGCCGACGTGGTGGAAATCAGCGGTACCATGCAAAGCGTAAAAGGGTTTTCGTGGAACCAGCTGTTTGACTTTGAAGAAGCTTCCATCCCCGGCATTTTGTCCTTGGGCGAGTTTGAACGCAAAACCGCCGTTACCACCCGCTTGCGCTTGATGGAAACGGAAGGACGCGCCCAGGTGCTTTCCAACCCGAAAATTGTTACGTCTTCCGGCAACAGCGCCAAAATTACCGTTGGCGGCAAAGTGCCGATACCGATCGTGAACAACCAGGGTGTCGGTTCCCAGCTGGAAGAATACGGTATTTTGCTTAACGTGCTTCCTACGATTATTCCGGAACGCAACAACATTATTGATTTGCAGGTGCAGTTGTCCGTCTCCACGGTGGACTATTCCAGAACTGTGGTTATCGGTACGGCCACCGCGCCTTCGTTTACCAACCGCGATGTGGAAACCCACGTGGAAATCAACAGCGGCGAAACGTTGGTTATCGGCGGCTTAAAGAGCAGTTCCCGCAACGTATCTGAGGACCGCGTGCCTTTCTTGGGACGCCTTCCGCTTATTGGCCTTTTGTTCAAAAACAAAGACGTTACGGAAGAACAGCGCTCTTTGTTCCTGTTCATCACGGTTGAAATTGTGGAATAATCGGTATGGCTGAAGAAAACGAATCCAAAAAATCCGAAGCAAAAATTATCGCGTTTTCCGGGCCGAAAGAAGGCGCCGGTAAAACGACGCTTGTGCTGAACCTGGCATTGGGTTGGGCGGGCATTCAGAAACGTCCTGTGCTGATTGTGCCGCTGGATCCGTTGGCCCGCCAGGAGCATAGTTTTTACTTGGATATCAAAAAGCCTGTCAGCGTGTCGGACATTTTAAGAACGCTGGGCAACACCTCTATTGCGGTGGTGGGGGGGCTTTTGCGCGGAAAGATTTCCATGTCTCAATGGGGCGTAGGCGTGCTGCCGCTGGGTAATACCCGTGCGCAGGTGGCTTCCATCAGTCCTAAAATTCTGATTCCCATTCTTTCCCGCCTTTCCCAGACGTTTGATATCTTTTTGGATGTGGATTCCAGCTTTCCTATGCAGGCGTTTGCGTTTGATATTGCAGACAAAGTGTTTTGGGTTTCCCAAGCCACCCGCACGCACCTGAACTCTACCGTACAGCTTTTTAACGATTACAAAGAACAGCGCTATCCCATGGACCGCGTGAGCGTGATTTGCAACGCTTACGATACGCCCGGTTCCATTCCCTACGAAGAAGTGGAACGGTTCTATTCCTCCTTGGGGCGCGAAATTGACGTTTTCCTCCCGTGGGACGAAGACGTGATGGCTACGTCCAACCGCAAAGAAGTGGAAATTATCACAAACCCCCAGTCCGAATGGGTGAAAGGGCTGCGCTTGGTGTTGGCCAAAATCCGCGATTTGAAAACGGCCCCCAAAGATTGGGTGGCTTCCGTTTCCGATGAAGAATTTACCCAGGCTGCCAAGGAAATTTGGAGCCCGGTGTTGTTTGACGACGGTAAAACGACCAGCGTGGAAAGCCACGTGGCCAGCGCGGAAGAAGAAAGCGGAAAGACGAAGCTGTCTTTCTGGGACGATTTGAAACAGAAAATCCACAAAGAAGTGGTCCATACGCTGGAAATTGAACACATTGTGGTGAGCGATGAAAGCTCCGCCAGCGAACAAACGCGCAAACGCGTGGCCGCTATTGTGGACGATATTTTGCAAAAACAGCCCAACTTGCAGTTCTCCCGCGATCAGCGCACGCGCTTTTCGTCGGAACTGTTGGACGAAATTTTAGGGTTGGGGCCGCTGGAAGTCTTAATGCGCGACCCGGCCGTTACCGAAATCATGGTCAACGCCTTTGACAAGATTTTTATCGAACAAAAAGGTAAGTTGACCTTAACCAAATACAAATTCCGCAATAACGAGCAGGTGGTGCAGGTAATTAAACGTATCGTAGCGCCGCTGGGCCGCCGTATTGACGAATCCGTGCCGTTGGTGGACGCCCGTTTGAAAGACGGTTCCCGTGTAAACGCCATTATCGCGCCGTTGGCCGTGTCCGGCCCGACGCTGACAATCCGCCGCTTCTCGCAGAAACCGTTCGGCCCGGAAGATTATTATCGCTTTGGTACCATTAGCCCGGCTTGTATGGCCTTTATTGAAAAGTGCGTCCGCATTCGCAAAAACATTATTGTATGCGGTGGTACCGGTACCGGTAAAACCACTTTCTTAAACGCTATATCCGGCTATATTTCCAACGATGAACGTATCATCACGGTAGAAGATACCGCGGAATTGCGCTTGCAGCAGCCGCACTGGGTGTCTTTGGAAAGCCGTCCGCCAAACGTGGAAGGAAAAGGTGCCGTAACGATTCAGGATTTAGTAAAGAACTGCTTGCGTATGCGTCCCGACCGCATTGTGGTAGGGGAGTGCCGCGGCGGCGAAGCGCTGGACATGTTGCAGGCCATGAACACCGGTCACGAAGGTTCGTTGACCACGATTCACGCCAACACGCCGCGCGACGGTCTGTCCCGTTTGGAAGCCATGTGCATGCAGACGGGTGTGGACTTGCCGGTGTACGTAATCCGCGAAATGATTTCTTCCGCCGTCAACATGATTGTACAGCTTTCCCGTTTCTCGGACGGGTCCAGAAAAGTGACCTATATCACCGAAATGCACGGCCAAAAAGACGGGGAAATTCAATCTACGGACTTGTTCCGCTATGTGCAGACGGGCGTGGACGAAAACGGCAAAGTACAGGGCGTATTTGCTCCTACGGGGGAATTGCCCACTTTCTTTGACGAGTTTGCCGCGAAAGGTCAGCCGGTGGATAAAGACGTTTTCTTAAAAGACGCCGTACCGTTGGACGCTAACGGCGAACCGGACAAATTGGCCGTACAGCGCTTGCAGCAGGCTAAAGGGCAGCATATTCCGCCCGCACCGCCTGCTCCTGCTGCGCACTAGGATTACAAGAGGCAACTAAGGTTTTGATATGACGAAAAAAGTTCACGTATTGCTGTTGGGCGTATTGCTGTTGGCGGCGGCGGTGTTACCGGTGCCGTTGCAGGCGCGCGCGCTGGGTCAGCAGGATTTGGCGCGGATTCAATGCGCTCAGGAAAAAATGCGTATTTTGGCGGAATTTTTTGACGTAAATTTGCCTGCCGAAAAGAAGGTCTATACGCTGCCCAACGTGTGCGGAGCTTCTTCCGGGCGCACCGTGAAAATGCCCGAATGGTTTGCCGCGGAATTGGAACGCATGGACAAAAACAAAGTGGTATACGTGCCCAACGAAGGCACCTACAGCGAAGTGGATTTGTGGCGTCAGGCGTTTTCCAACGTCTATTTGTTTTTGGATAGAGCGGCCAAATCAATGGATCCGAGCCAGCCGGTAGTGTTGGAGCAGCTTTCCCGCGGATTTGTGGGGAACCGCATTAACTTGATGGCTACGCTGGACCGCTTGAATAAAGATTTGCTGCGCGGGCAGAAACTGCTGATCATGAAAGACAGTATGGACGGCCGTGCGCGCTCCATGCTTTCTACCTTTGAGTTGATTAACAACGAGTTTTTCAGCACCATTGAATCTTTCTCCAGCCCGATTTCGGAACGGGAAAATAAGTATCGTCAGTCCGTGATGGCGGTGGTGGTATTATCGAACCATTTGTTCTCGCAGTTTTTGGGGACTGCCATTCCCACTTATCCGCCGGATCCAAAGATTTACCGCACCACGTTTGCGGATCGGTTGTTCAGCTTGATTTTGATTGTATTGGGTTCGGCTTTAGCGGGCCTGGCCGTGTATCTGTTGTTGGAAAACAAACGCGAAAATATTTTGCGCATGGTGGAAGAGTACCGCCAAAAAAGCGTGGTATGGGCGGAAGATTTTAACCGTCAGTTCGTAACGATTGATATTAAATATATCGTGTTTGGTACGGTTTTTGTGTTCGGGTTGTTTGGCTTGTTCTTGGGATTAATGACGGGCGGATTTGTCGGTGTGTTTATTTTCCTGCTGGTGGTGTTTTTGGGCGGGGTGGTCAGTATCCGCATGCCCAGCGCCGTGTTGGACGCACTGAAAAAGAGCCGCGGCAAACGCATCAACAAACAACTGATGGACGCGCTGATTTTGCTTTCCAACTCGCTTCGTTCGGGTATGGATATTGTACAGGGGTTTGAATTGGTGTCCAAAGATATGCTGCCGCCTATTGCGGACGAATTCGGCCTGGTAGTGAAAAACTATCAGCTGGGTACGCCTTTTGAAAAAGCCCTGGACGGCCTCTCCGACCGTGTGGAAAGCCGTATGCTTTCGTATATTATTAAAGCCATCATCATTCAGCGCCAGGTGGGTGGTAACTTAACGGTCATCTTTGCGCGCTTGGTGGAAAATATCCGCGAAGAAAGTAAACTGGAAGAAAAGCTGCAAGCTATGACGGCCCAGCAAAAAATCCAGTCTATCGTGGTCAGTATTATGCCGTTTGTAATGATGCTGGTGATGTTTATTTTCAACCCGACTCAGATGATTTCGTTCTATGCAAGCCCGGTGGGAATTTTCGTATTCCTGTTCTGTGTCATCTGGATTGGCATCGGCATGAAAGTGCTTAAAAAGATGGGAGAAGTGCGGGTATAATTATGAACAATTTAGCGTTTACGTTAGGGCTGAACTTATTGTTGGCGGTGGGGATGTTTTCCGTATTCCTCACTATCTTCGGTTTGCTGGCGCCCAAGCCTAAAAAGGAAGACATTGTGGACGTGGCGGTGCGCCGCTTTAAGTCCACTTCCAGCTTCGCGCGCTTAAAACCCGAAGAAAAGCTGATGGACAGACTGGCCGTTTTCTGCCTGCACAACTTCCACTTGGAAAAAAGCTTGGAAGAAATGCACATGCAGCTGGGCAGCCCGGATAACCCGCAGCCTGTAGATATTTTATATACTAAAATCATCGCGGCCTTGGCCATTCCGGCGGCCATCATGTTGCTGTTCCAGGCTGTATGGCCGGTGATTTTGGTGCCGGTGTGCTTTATGGTGCCGGACGTGATGATTAAAAGCAAAATCCAGAAACGCCAGGCTGAAATTCTGGGCAACTTTTCCACCACGGTGGATTTGGCGGCTTTGATTATTGAGTCCGGTTTGGATTATTTGACCGCTTTTGAAAGAATTATCAAAATCGCCAAAGTGAAGACGGTTTTGGAAGAAGAGCTGGATAAGACGATTAACGAAATTAAGCTGGGGTACTCCCGCAGAGAAGCGTTGGAACGCTTTTCGGCCCGTACGGGTGTGGCGGAAGTGCGTTCGTTGGTAAGCTTGATTATTCAATCCGACGAACTGGGTACCAGCTTGGTGGATTTGCTGCGCAACTTCTCGTCGGACTTGCGCTCCCGCCGCTTAAGCCGCGCCGAAAAATTGGCGGCTCAGGCGTCCACTAAAATGTTGTTCCCGCTCTTTATGTTTATTTTCCCGACGATTTTTATTTTAATTTTAGCCCCGATGATTAGCGGTTTGGTCAGCGGCGGTATGGGATTTTAGAGGATAAACCTATGAAAAAATATCTTACCTTAACACTGCTTTTTGTTTTTGGCGCGGTTTGCGCCCAAGCGGCGACTTTCCGCAAAGAAATTCCCGTCCGTCAGCACGGCAAGGAAGAGGGAATGCTTTTGGATTTAAGCAAAATTTCCATGGGCACGTTGAACGATGTGGAAGAAAAGAAACAATATCTCTCCACCGTTCAGCTGGAAAAACAGCGCATCCAAAACTACACCCTGCGCATGGTGTACGAAAATGCCTACCTGCTGTATAAACGCGGGGACTATCAGCGCGCCCAGGAAATGGCGCAGACCATTTTGAGCATTGACCCCAATTTCAAACAAGCCCAAACCCTGGCCCAGCAGGCCAACAATATGGGCACCTACGGTACGATTTCCGAATCGCAGGTGATTGAGGCTAAATTCCAGGAAACCATTCGCCTCTATGACAGCGGACGCCTGGTGGAAGCCAACGATAAATTAAATGAAATTTTAACCATTCAGCCCGGCAACTCCAAGGCGCAGTCCTGGAAGCGCAAAATTGATTATGAAATTGCCAAAGAATACACCCGCCGCGGCGATGTAGCCTACGATGAGGGCGACTATCAACGCGCGTTGGACGCGTGGTACAACGCCCTGTTGATGCGCAAAGACGACCCGAAACTGGTGGCCAAAATTTCCGACACGGAAAATAAATTGCGCAAACAGCAGGTGGCCGACTCCATGAAACAGGCTTTGGAATTTTACAACAAAGGCCAGTTCGTGGAATCTTACGCCGTGTTTGAACGGATTACCAAAATCCAACCCGGCGACCCGCGCGTGCAGAAATACATGTCTCAGCTGAAAAATGAAATTGCCGCGGGCTATTACAATGCGGGGAATAAATCGTACAATTCCAATCGTTTTGACCAAGCCATTTCTTATTGGACCAATGCCAAGAAATGGGGGGCGGATTCCTCTACGATGGACGGCCTGATTAAACGGGCTCGCAACGCTAAAGAAAACCACCTGCGCGTAAAACAGGTGCAGGCGGAAAAGGCGGAAGCTGCCGCTAAGAAAGCCGAAGAAGCCGCCCAGAAAGCGGAAGACGCCGCCAACGAAGCGTTGGAAGAAGAACCCATTGAAACGGTGGCCGTGGAAGGAAATGTGCCCGGTATTCCGAACAGCGGGGCGGTAATCCCCGGTGCCACGGGAACGGGAACGATCGGTTCTTCCGTAGGAGCGGTAGGCCCCAATGAAACGCTGCCTTCTTTGGGCGGTACGGTGAACCGTGTGTCGGCCGAAGCCAGTGCCGCTTCCCGCGCCAAATACATTGAAGGCTTGGACGCTTTTAACCAAGACGATTACGAACGCGCCCGCCAGGCCTGGATTGTGGCCAAGCAGTTAGACCCCGGCAACAGTGACGCCGATTTGGGCTTGCGCAAAGTGGAAGAGTTGTTGAAATAGGAGAAAAACCAAATGAAGCTTACGTCTAAATGGGTTTTATGGTTCGTGCTGGTAACGGTGTATGCGTCCATTATCGGCGGACTCTTCTATTACAACTTGTTCAAATTTGTTTTTGATAAAAAACTGCAAAACGAAATGGTGGAAATGGTGCGTTTCCGCGCGCCTTCCTTGGTGCAGTGGCTGGCTTCCCGCCCCAAAGGCGAAGCCACGTTCCGCGAGGCCGAAATTATGAAAGGCCTGCAACGCAACGACGACCGCATCAAAAGCCTGGTATATTTGAACTACGATGGGTCTATCCGCTGGCACGAAAACACCAAGTTTTTGCGCATGTCCTATGCGGATTATAATAACTCCGTCGGGTTTGATACCAATGCCGTAGTGCAGGCCATTCGCGATGGCTTGCCGCGTGCCATTTTGGCTGGCGGCGGCGATTATTATGATATGGCTATTCCGCTATTGGCAAAAGGCAACACGGTGGCCGGTGTGGTGAATGTGACGGTTTCGCGCGAAAGCGCCAAAAAACTGATTCATTCGTCCATGATTCGCTATGCGTTTGGCGCGTTTATCATGATTTTGCTCATTGGCGGGGTGCTGTATTTGTTCCTGCTGCTTAAGATTTTGCGCCCGCTGTTGGCGTTGAAAGACAGCGTGGAAGCGGTGTCTTTGAACAATTTGTCGCTTTCCTTCCCTACTAGACGCGATGAAATCGGCGATGTGGCGGTGGCGATTTCTTCGCTCTTAGCCAAAATCCGCGAGGACATCAAGAGCCTGGAGAATGTGGAAATCATGTCGCTGGAAAAAGAACAGCGCTGGTGGAAAACCATTCTGGCCGTTACCGTGCCCAAAGGCTCCCGCGCGTTGGTGATTGACGAAAACAACAACATTTTGTATACCAACTTTGAGTTGCACGTGCCCGGAAAAGAACGCGTGCACCTGCTGGATATTTTTGACGGAAGACAGCAAGAAATTATTCAGGTGGTGGGGGAAGCCTTGGAGAACCCGACCAAAGTTTTGCGCGGCACGGTCATCAATAAAAATGTAAAATGTTTGGTGAAAGCCGTTCAACTGCCGGACGATGCCGGCAAAAACCGCATCGTGCTGGTGTTGGAACCCGAAAACTAGGGATTTTTGTTAGGAGAAACTATGAGAGTAGAAATCAAAAAAATTGGCATTTCAACGGTGTTGTTTTCCGTTTTCCCGCTGGCCGTATTCGTGGTGATGCTGCTGAGCGCTTTTATGGAGATTTTTAACCCGGACGCCGTCATCAGCGTGGCCTATATCATGGGGCTGGTGATGCGGGCCATTCAGAGCACGCTGCTCTTTTTGGTTTCCACGGTGTTCTTTTTGTTGGCGTATAATTTGTTGTGCGCCGTCGGAATTCGCGGCGTACGCGTAGAGTTGGAAGACAAATAAAAAGGAGAAATGGGGTAATGAAAAAATTATTCACGGTATTGTTGGCTTGTGCGGTAGCCGGTTTTGCGTTTGCCGCCCCTGCCAAAAAAGCGGCCAAAAAGGCCAAAACGCCTGCCAAGGCCAAAGCGGAATTCATTATTGTGGAATCCGATGAGTATAAAGCGGGCAAAGAAGACCCTCAGCTTACTGCCGGCATTGCGCAGTTCTTAAATGCCGAACCGGTGGTGACGAAAGTGTCTTATAAAGACGTGGCCTCCGATCCCAAGTTGGCCGGTTTGGATTACAGCTTCTTGCCGCTGTATCTGATTAAGAAAACGGACGATATCCGCACCAAATTGGAAAAACACCTCCAATATGGTTACGCGCAGGAAAATGCCGATTTCATTATTTTGCCCCATCAAACCCGCCAGGGCGTGTACACGGGCAAAACGGCTAAACCGGGCGTGATGGAAATTTTCGTTATGTCTCAGTGCCCTTATGGCGCCATGGCTGAAAACCTGGTTATCCAAGCCCAAAAAGACGGCAAATTGCCGGAAGGGAAAGAAATCAAAATCCGCTATGTGGTGAGCTATGATGAAGCCAACGGCTTTTCCAGCTTGCACGGTTCTGCCGAATGGGAAGAAGATATCCGCCAGCTGTTGATTGCCAAATACTACCCGGAAAAATTCTGGAAATATTTGGAAATCCGCAATAAAGATTACCGCTCCAGCCGCTGGGATAAAGCGATGGAAGAAGCCGGTATCAGCAGCAAAAAAATCATGAAGAAATTTGACAAAGAAGGTATGGAGCTCTTGAAACAAGAAGCCAAATATGGCGAAGAATACGGCGTGAATGCCTCTCCGACTTTCTTGTGGGAAGGAAAAGTGCAGCTGGACTTCGGTTCCGCTTCCGAGATTGAAGGTTTCTCGTTCCTTAATCCCAATGCCGCCCAGCCCGGTGCCGCCGCTGCGGCCCCTGCCGGCAGCTGCTAAATAAGCCTTGATTTGAAAGCCAAAACGGGGGCTGGGACGTATCCCGGCCCCCGTTTTCAGAAGCCCCCGGGCGATGGGCTGATGGCCTATGACCCGGTTGTTTCAGAAAAAAGACATTCATCTGTTTTGGGAATTACAGTATGCAGATAAAAAGATTGAGTGGCTTGTTTACCAAAGCGGTTTGCGTGCTTATTTTGATTTCCATCGTGCCGGTGATCATTATCGCTTACCACGTGATGGGGGTGGACAGCCGCATCTTAAAAAACGAAATTCTGCAAAAACAGCAGACGGTGGCCAGCCGCTTGGCTTCCGTGGCGCGGGCACACATCAGCCGCAAAGCCCAGCTGTTTTCTATTTTTGTGGACCTGCATACGGATTTTGGCGGTCACAATTTTATCAATGAACAAGATCTGCAGTATCTGCTGGCCCGCAATCCTTCCATTTTTTATTTAGATGTTTTAACTCCCCGCGGGCAGCGTATGTTTTCTGCCGGCAATCCGGCTTCTTCCGTTAACTATGCCCAAATTCTGCCGCAAATTGTGCGGGCCTGCGTGCAAAGAGGCGAAGAGTATATCAGTGACGTATATCCCATGCAAAACGGGCTTTTTGCGCTGCTGGCGTTCCCTATACGCCAACACTTGGAAGACCCGCGCGTATCGGGCATTTTGGTGGCGGAAATGGACTTGAAAGAAATGGGGGAATCCCTTTCGCAGTCCTATCCGCTGGATATGAACGCCATTATCGCTTCGGAAGACGGTGAAATTATTTCTTACAACGGGGCCCCGGACGGCTTAGCTCAGGAAGACCAGCCCGAAATGCGCGAAAAAGTGCGCGCCATTAACGAACAATTGGGCGAACGCCGCAGCGGGGAAGTGCTGCTGCCCGATGGGGAACGGGTGCTGGTGGCGGTGGCCAATTTGAATTTGCCTGGCTGGCGCGTGTATGTGGATCAGCCGGCCAACGTGGCGGCGCAGTTGTTTGTGGAAAGCACGTTCCATTCTTTCTGGGACGTGTTGGTGCTGTTTTTAGTCATGCTGGCGTTTGTGCTGATTGTGAGCTACTGGGTAATTAAACCCATTACGCGCCCGTTGGAACGCTTGCGCAAGGCGGCTATCAAGCAGCGGGAAAATGACGATTTCGTAGTGAAAAAAACCGATGTGGAAATTCCCAACAACGAAATCGGGGAATTGGCCGCGGCGTTTGTGGATATGTCCGAGACGCTCCACTCCCGCCGCCAGGAATTAATCCGTGCGCAGACGGAACTGGCTCAGGTGAACCAAGCGTTGGAAAAACGCGTGGAAGAACGTACCCGCGAATTGAAAACCGCCAGCAGTGAATTGGTGAAAGCGGAACGCTTGGCGGCAATTGGGCAAATGGCGTCCATTATTAGCCACGAAATCCGCAACCCGCTGGCCGTTATCAGTAACGCTACGCGGCTGATTAAAATGTTGGTGGCATCCCCCGATCCCAAGCTGACAAAACAATTTGGTATTATAGAGGCGGAAATTAAACAGGCCAACAGTATTATCAGCGAAGTGCTGGGATATGCCCGCACGCGCGACTTGATTTTGACCACGGTGGATTTGAACAGCTATTTGAGAGAACTTTTGCTGTCTTATCCGTTTATCCCGGGCATTAAGCTGAAAGACGAGCTGGACCCGGAAAGCGTGCGCATTAAAGTGGACGCGGAAGAAATTAAACAGGCCATTCGCAACGTGGTTTCCAACGCCATAGAAGCCATGCCCAACGGCGGCACGCTGACGGTGGGTACCAAGGTGGGGCGGCGCATGGTGTGCATCTATATCGCCGACCAGGGAACCGGTATTACCGAGGAAGTGCGCAAGAAAATGTTTGCGCCTTTCTACACTACCAAAGCCCGCGGCACGGGCTTGGGCCTGGCCGTGGTGGGCAAAGCTATCAGCCGCCACAAAGGCAAACTGTTTATCAACAGTGTGCCCGGCAAAGGAACTTGTTTTCAGATTTATCTAAAAATTTACAGAAAACCCGGAGACACCAATTATGGAGAAGCAAGTTAAAATTTTGGTCGTGGACGACGACAACAACCTGCGCGAAACGCTGGTGGATTTGCTGGAAATTGAAGGATACAAAGTCTACCAGGCGGGGAACGCGGCCGAATGTTTGGAAATTTGCGCCAATGAGTTTTTTAACGTCATTTTGATGGACTACAACCTGCCCGGTGAAACGGGGTTGGAACTCATTCGCAAAATCCGTTCGTTCAACCAAGATACGCAAATTATCATGATTACGGCCTATGCCTCTTTGAACGCTATCATGGAGGCTATGCAGGAATCGGTGTACGATTTCTTGATGAAGCCGGTGGATTTTGATTACTTAAAGCGCACCATTAACCGCGCGCTGGATAAGTATTTCTTGGAACAAAGCAACAAAGAATTGTTGGCCCAATTGAAGACCCGCAACGCCGATTTGGACCGCTTAAATAACATGAAGTCCAAGTTCTTTTCCATTGTGTCGCACGACTTGTCCAACTCGCTGATGACGCTGAAGATGAGTTTTGACATGCTCAAGAAAAAACTCACCCCGGACGAAGACCAGCAGAAGAAAATGATGTTTATGGACGAATCCATCAGCCAGATTGAACATTTGATTAAAGACCTGGTGGACTGGGCCGCCATTGAAAAAGGGAAATTGCGTATTGAAAAAACGCGTTTTGAATTGACGGAAAGCCTGAAAAAAACGGCGGAAATTTTCCGTGCCAAAGGGGCCAAACGCAATATCCGCGTGACGTTTGAAAGCTGCGGGGCGGTGCCGGTGTTTGCCGATGAAAAACGTATTCGCCAGGTAATTTCCAACATTTTGGAAAACGCCGTGCGTCATACGCCCGACAATGGGACGATTGAAATTGTCGTTAGCAAAATAGATGAAAAAAATGCTAAAGTGTCGGTAACGGACTCGGGCGACGGGATTGACCCCGAACAGGCCCCCAATTTGTTTACCAGCTTTACCCAAGTGGGCGATAAAAGCCGTGTGGGCAGGCTGGGGTTAGGCTTGTCTATCGCCAAGGATATCGTCATAAATCATGGCGGGCGCATTTGGGCGCACAGCGACGGATTAGGCAAGGGTGCCTCGTTTAACTTTACCCTGCCCATCGCAAATGCTTAGGATTTAACAACGTTTAGGGGAGTATGCCAATGAACAAGAAGAAAAAAGTAACCGTACTGATAGCTGATGACCAAACGCTGTTTCGCGAAGGCATCAAAGACGTACTGACCGGAGAGAAGTGGATTGAAGTGGTGGGTGAAGCCGCCGACGGATTGGACGCGGTGGCCAAAGCCAAAAAACTCAAACCGGACGTGGTGCTGATGGATATTAAACTGCCGAAGATGGACGGCATTAATGCCACGCGCCAAATCCGCCAGACTTGCCCGGAAGTGAACGTGCTGATGCTCTCCAGCTTTGAAGACGAAGCCCACGTGCTTGACGCCATTCAGGCCGGTGCGAACGGGTATTTGTCCAAAATGCTGCCGGCGGCGGAGTTGGTAAATTCCATTAAAACGTTTACCAGCGAAGGCTTGATGATTCCGCAGCAGCTGATGGGCAAATTGCTGCACGGACTGCGCAAGATGGGCAACAACGGAATGCCTTCTCAAGCTACGCTGACCAAAACCGAAATTAAGGTGATGGATTTCTTGGGCAAAGGGCTGAGCAATAAGGAATTGGCCAAAGAGCTCAACTGCAGCGTAAAAACGATTAAAAACCATTTGAACAGCGCTTTTCATAAGCTGGGCGTAAGCAGCCGTACGGAAGCGGTGGTGAAGGCGATTGAAAAGGGGCTGATTTCGTCGGAAGGGACGATTGTTCCCGACGATAACGACGGAGAATAGTTCTATGCACGCAAAAAGGCCGGCTTTAGACCGTTTGTCCAGCCGGAAAGGACAGGCGACCATCGAGTATGTGCTCATGCTCGCGACGATTGTTGTCATTCTGTCGGCCTTTTTGACGGCGTTTCACACGCACATTGTGCGCTTTTTCTTTACGTTTATTGGGCAATTGCTCACCAGCTGATTTATGCAACTGATTAGGCGAACCATTTGGAAATTACAAGACCGAAAGGCGCAGATTTTGCTGCCTTCGGTCCTTTTGGCGCCTATTTTTGTGCTGGTGATTTATTTGCTGTTTGAAACGGCCAAAGTTTCCATGACCAAGGTGCGCCAACAGTTCGCGCTGGACAATGCGGCATACTCCCAACTTTCCGCCGCCAGCACTTACTTAAACGCCGTGGCCATGGTGAACGGCCCGTTGCCCTACCGCGTCATGCTGTACTATAAAGACCAAAAAGTAAACCCGAAAGAAACGGCGGCCGCCAGCGGCAAACAGCCTATCAGCATTTTTGAACTGTTTTATCACGGCGGCGGGGTTCCCGTTATCGGGCCGGATTATGACACGGGTATCAACAACCCGCCTCCTGCAGAGTCTATAGACTGGGGGGTAAAGTATGATCCTGCTAACCAGGAGTATTCTCGCCAGGACTGGGAAAAAGAACAGCCGCGTTTAGCCTCGTCGGACGAATGGGTGCCGGTTATGAGCAAATCGCTGGTGAACGATTATTATTTCCCGGCGCTTCGCTACGGAACGGTGGTAATTCAGAACTATTTGGAAACTTATGTGCGTACGGGTTCTATTTATGAATCCCAGTCTTATGTGTATAAAGAAGTAAGCAAAAACGCCATTATGTTCCGTGAGGCGTATTACTTGAATACAAACGATTGTAAAAAGTCCGACTGTGCCCGCCAAAGTGCTTTTCAGTTGCAACGGTATATTACGTTGGGCACCAAACCGTTTGAGTTGGATAAGGTGCGTTTCTATGCGTCTGATTCCGGTTTAAGCGGGGAACACGGCGGCGCCATTAACTTGGACTTGCCCATGTCGGAAATTATCAAAACCAAGTTGTTCCAGTTTGCCTTTTTGGATTCCAGCTCCCGCAATAAACTGCGCACGCTGGGCCGCGGCGTAGTGCTTAAGCAGCCTTTCAAATTGCCGCGCAACCATTTTAATATCAATTTGGAACAAAAATATAAACCGTACGTGCGTAACACGGCCATATTGTCCTGCCCGCGCAACAGTAATAACTGCGTGTGGCCCAATCCGTTGCCGAAATACACCGTCACGTTGGACCCGTAATGATGAATAAACATCTTTTTCTTCGTTCCCGCAAAGGCCAGGCGACCACGGAAGTCGTGCTGCTGTTCCCGCTTTTTGTTATTTTTATTCTGTTTATTATCAAAATTTTCGGGTTGCTGATTTTAAGCCAAAAAATGGAAATTGCCGGTTTTTATGCGGCACGCCGCTTTCAGCTTCAGTCCCACGAAACGGACTATTATGCCAATACGTGGGACCGCCGCTTCTTGAAAAAAGATATCCAGCGCAAGGTGGAAAGCTATTTAGGGTTTGATAACCCCGGTATGCGCAAATTTTTGAGCTTAAACGAACTCAAAATGGATATTGAGACCTCCGGTACTTGGACCAAAGTAGTGCTGACGGCACGCACCCGTCCGCCGCGGATTCGCTTTTTGTGCAATTACAACAAGGACCAAGTGTGCGACCGGGACGCCAAGTGCTTAAAAGGCTATGCCTTTTTGTGCGAAACGGGCGGCGAAGTAGAAATTATCAAGTATGTGGGGCATAACGAACGCCCTGCGCCGTATCAGCGTCCGGAAGGGAGATAGACCCCTCCAAAGCACCTTGACAAAGGGGTCTTTTCTACCTATACTAACTAGTAGTGAACGAGGATAACTCTGTGTTTGAGCGTACCGGGGGGTACGGGTCAACAAGAGTAGTTTTTATTATTATATAAAGGGGTTTTTTATGTTCAAATTAAAACCTGGAAATGTATTCCAAAAGATTAACAAAATGGATAAAAAACAGGCCTATACTTGGGGGGCGATTGTTATCGTCGCGTTTGTGGCTTTGCTGACGCTTGCCTCTTTTATGGGCGATGCGGACGAGGCTTCGTTTGACAATTTTAATACCCGCGGATACGATTTGGCTCAAATGCCGTTTTTGAATGACGAAGCGGAAGAATATTTGCTGGCGGCCAAATACCCCGATATGCAGGGGAACAATTCTACCATGCTGTATTCCGCCGCAGAAAAAGAAGCCCGCCAAGAGGCTGACGCTGAAGCGGCCGAAGAGGCCGCCGAAGAAGCGGCCACGGAGAACGCTTCCACCGATATGGGCGGTTCGTATTCGTCCGGCAGCGGTTATTCCGGCGGGGGCTATTCTGGCGGCGGCGGAACGTCTGCCCCGACCCAGGTGGGCCAATTAAATAGTGCCAGTATTAACCGTGCTTCCGGCAGCGGAGTGAGTACTTCCTGGGGTGCCCCGCGTGGGGACTTTTCGCCGTATAAGAGCCAGGAAAAGGGAAGCGAAATGCCCGTGCAGCTGAAAAATCAAGATGCGCGCCGGGCCTTGTCGCAATTTGCGCAAGCCAGCCGTGCCGCGGCCGGATTGAAAGACTCCAAAGGTGCCAACGCCAAGAGAGCTTTGATGGGCGGCCATGTGCAGGGGAGTGAAGCCTTTACAGAAGGCGGAGTGGATTTAAGCAAAAGCGGCGGGTTGGGGTTGGATACGAACGCCCCTGTTTCTACGGCGGATTTAAGCAATTTGGATAAAGCCGTAGCCGATGCCGCAAAGGACGGAAAGGACGCCAAAGATGATTTGGAAGATGATTTCCGCGAAACGATGGAAGACCGCTTGCGTGAGCAATTGTGGAGCGGCATGATTGATATGGGGCTGCAGGCGATGGGGAACTTGCTTAACCAAGGTATTGATTCTTTGCAAGGAGCGTTTAGCGGCCGTAAAGCGGGAAGAGATTTTGATAACACTACGTCTGAGCGTATTTTGTCTAGCGATTGGAACAGTTTGTCTCCTGAAGATCAAGAATTGTATTTGAAAATCACCGGCCGTACGGCTGATGATATGGCGGGTTCTACCGGCCCCCTGTTTGATGATTATGCAAACTATAAAAAAGGGTTGGCCGGCTCTAATGCGGACCTGACGGCTAAATACTCCAGACCTGAAGCCAACTATCAAACGACTTCCAGCCAGCAGACTGATGATACGGAACTGTTGGCTTTGGGCGTGCAAGAAGAAGCTGTCGTTACCATTGACAAAGATAAATACGCTGCTTTTCAGGAAGATACGAAAGATTGGGAACAGGACATGCGTAAAGATTTTAGTAAAGAATTGCGCGGTAATCGGAAAGGTTCGTTGTCTGATACGGCCTATGCCAAAGAGCGCAAAGAAATCTATAGTACCGCCTTTAATGCGCATCAGCGTTCCGGCAATAACAAAATTGAAGTACCGGAGTATTCTTCCGGTAAGAAGTCTTCTGGCGGGGATAACTGGTGGTCTTCTTATGGAAGTGACTATGGCGATAGCGACAAGTATGACCAATCTATTGTGGCAGGATGTAAAAATCATGCTGCGCCTCGCACATGTTTGGAAGGGGCCAAAAAGAAGAAAAAGTAGAAAATTATACATTTAAAGCATATAGCGTGTTGCAGGAATTAGGAGGAATTTATGAATATCTTTAAGTGGCTGACGAGCCAAAGCGGCAAGATTGCCCTTTCCGCGGCACAGGCGGTGGGGCTGTCGGCCGTTGTCGGCGTAGCGGGTGTTGCCGCTTTTCAGTATTTGGACGCGCCCACAGATAACACTTCTTTTAACCTGGGCGGCCAATATAATCCCGGCGAAGTGGTGTATGTGGCCGGTGCTTCCGGCGGTTCTTATGGGGCCAATGGGGAAGTGCAGTCCGCCTTTATGGCGACTCCGTCCAAAGCCATTGAAATGACGGAAAAGATGACTTTGGCCCAAAAACGGGCGGAAGAATACGACGATTCTGTCGTTCTGTCCGAGCCCGCTCCTTCCAATCCGCAGGCGTATCAAATGGGCGGAACGGAAGGCTTGGGCATGGGGGCAAACCGTGCTAATGAGGAAGAATTGAAAAATAATCCGATGGCCTTGGCCCAGCAATCTTTATCCGGCGTAACGGACGCGATTAGCAGAGCCCAGGCTCAGGCCCAACAGCAAGCTGCGGCGGCGGCAAACGGCCAGCCTCAGCAAGGCGGTGCGGGCGTCTTAGCCAGTGCCAACCGCGATTGGGGTTCTTCTGCCGCTACGAGAGGTTTAAGCGGCGGTGGCGGAAACGCTTTTAACTCCTCCTTTGTGGTGCAGGATAGCGGCAAAGGCGCTAAAGGGGCTGCTGGGGCGGGCGCTGTGCAAAGCCCGGATCAGGTGGCGAAAAATTTCCGCAATCAAATTTCCTCCATTCAGGAAGGTGCTCGCTTGCGGGCGCGTTCCAATTTTGGGCAAAACGAATTGTTAGCTGACGGACGGGATACCTCTTTAGGAAATGCCCGCACTTCCCGCGAAGGGAAAGATTTGGAATTTATTCGCAAACGCTCGGTGGACGCGGCTAAAAACAAAAACCGTGCCGCCAACGAAGGGTCCCGCGCGTTTTTGGCTAGTACCAAGATTTCTGGCGGTATGACGGTGGTGGGTGATAACGTAACCACCGGGCAGGGACAGGGATCTAAAGATTTTGAAGCGGCTACCGAGTCCCAATTGCGTGGGATTCAGTCCTATGCTACGGGTAACCTGGACGAAGAAGCACTCCAGCGCAAACGCGCCAGAGATAATATCCGCACCTGGATGTGGATTGCCATTCCCGTGGCCTTAGCGGCTATGGTGTCTATCCCGATAGCCATTGCTTCTTCCGGTTGGTTTTTCGGGGTGGGTTATGCTTTGGCCGCTGCCATTGCGGCTGTTGCGTTGGCCCCGGTCATTACGTTGTTGTCTATTAGTGCAAAATATGCCAACACCTATGGCGGGTCGTCTTTGTCCACGTGGGGTATGACGATTGCCGGTATTTTGACCGCCGGGATTGGAGCCGCTTTCATACCGGGTGTTGGTTTTGCCGTTAAGTGGGCCACTTGGGCTCAGTTACTCTTGGGCGGCGGCGCTGCCGGGTTGGGTGCCGGTGCTGCGTGGTGGGCTACGTCCGGTACGAAAGACGCTACGCTTGATGACGTGGAACTTTTGGATAATAAAAATAACGATTAGGAGCACATATGGCTGAACAAAAAACAAATAATAACGCTCCGATTCGGGTATCGCGCAAATTGGTGATTTTATCCCGTTTGGTGGTGGCACTGGTGTTTGCGGTGTGGGTGGCTGGAATTTTCTATTTTCACTCGCGCATGCAGGCAACCGAGCAGGAAATCCTGCAGCTGCGCCAACGGAAACAACAAGAGGAAGAACGTTTGCGCAGAGAAGCAAGTTACCGCCGTGCCGCCATGGAACGGCAGGCCGTGCAGTCCGGCGTGCAGAACGCGGTGGACGCATTTAAGTAGCAGGGAGAAAACTTATGAACTTGTTTAAGAAATTAAAGGATATATCAGGTAAACTCGTAATGGGTATTCCCCAGCTGGCGGCAATTGGCGGGGCAAGCATGATGCTGATTTATGGCGCCTACCAAACGGACAGTACTTTCGCCAGCAAACAGCCGCCTATTCGCTCGCTGTCTGGTATTACCAATTCTTCTTCCTATGCTGGATTACAGCGTAAAGACGGCCTTTTGACTTCTATTAATATTAAAGACTCTTTGAACCAAGTGGCCACCCCCGAAGAACGTGCCGCACTGGAGGGTAATTCCGGTTCGGCCAATAACTTTGGGCTGGATAATGTGGCCAACATTCAAAATGTTTCGTTCGGATCGGCGGCGGAAACCTCCGCTACGGACGGCTTGGGTATGGGGGCCAATAAAGCCGTTTTGAATGGACCTCTTGGCTCGGCGTCTACCCCTGCCGCTAATGTGCCTGGCGTAAATACGGGGGCTGTATCGGCGGCGGCCGGAGGAAATGCCTCTGGCGCAGCTCCGGCGCAGCGGGCGTCTTTGGCTCCTGCTTCTATGGCGCGGGCGTCCGGCAATGCTTTTAATGCAGCGGCCGGTGCGATTGGAGGGTCGTCCTCCGGTGCGTCTGTCACGCGTGCCTCCGGTGCAAGCGGAACTTTTTCCGGCGGGTCTTCTTCCGGGGAAGGCTATAAGCTTTCCGGGGCCATGCCCAGCGGCAGCAATGCCGTTTCGGCTATGGGATTAAGCCGCTCCGGTTCCGGTTTTATGGCGGGAGGCAGAAATTCCACCAATTCCCGTGCTACTCGTTCGTTTAGAGAAAAGAACGACTTAAAAGATATTTCCAAACGTTCTGCCGATGCGGCCGCGAACCGCAACCGCGCGGCAAACGAAGGATCCCGTGCTTTCTTGGCCAGCTCCCGCAATTCGGGCGGTATGAGTGTGGAAGGCGGCGTGGACGTGGGAACCACCGGTTCGGCTGATTTTGAAAATGCGGCCAATCAAAAATTAAATGCCATAGGTAACTGGCAACAAGAGGAAGATGATTTTGCCGAAGAGCAGGATAAAGCACGCAGCCGCTTGATGTGGATGATGATTGCGTTGGTAGCGGTTACGATAGCTGCTATTACGGCGGGTTATCACTTGATTTCCAAAGGTAAGATGTTGGCAAAAGTTCCTGTGACGGCAGCCGCCGGTGCGGCTATGGTTGCCTGGGGTTGGGTGGTGCTTGGCGTAGCCATGGCTTATGCGGCGACGGTTTTGGGCTTTGGTATCCACTATCAATCCCATTACAATGGCAACTTTATGCCTGTCATGTCTTACCTCTTATCGTTGGGCGCTATTACTGCCTTGGCGTGGGCTGGTAAGTCTGCCATGAAAGTGGGTGTGGCTGGCGATAAAGTGGCCCAAGGCGCTTTTATGAAAAAGGCTATGGGCTCTGTTAAAGGCTTGGGCATGATGACGCTTACGCAGGGTGGTTCCACCTTGTTGCAAAAAGGTATGGAAAGCGACGCGTCGGCCTCGCAGTCCAAAAAATAATTTAACGTTGCGGGAGGAACGCTTGATGCGCTCCTCCCGCGCGTTTGGGTAAAAAAGATGAAAGAACAAAACGAACAACCCCAGCAGGAAGAACAAAAACCGCTGGTCCTTTTATGGGAGGAATTGAAACGTTTGGCCCACTCTAAAAAAGCGTGGGCGGTGTTTGTTTTGTTCTTTTTTCTGTTGCTGTTAACGGGGGTTGTGCCTGTTGGAAAAATCCCGTTTTTGCGTAATATTGCCTGGGCGATGGGGTATACGCCGGACGAAACGGAAGATATCTCTTTTTTGAAAGCCTTGCTTACGTGGAATGAACATTCCAAAATTGTACGCGGTGAATTGCCGGATCCCAACGAAAAGAGCGTTTTTGGAAACGACGGAGGTTTTGCTTCGGCTCATAAACGCATGACCGCGGAAAAAGATTCCAGCCTCATTAATTTGCGGGCGGTGAACGCCTCTCTTTATAAACAAGGGAAAAAGGGCGATTTAATATCGGGTTCCTACCACACTTTGGGGGAAAACACCGATCCTTCCGCCGCGCGTATTACCGGAAATGCGGCCAAAACCCAGGCCAATGAAGCTAAGCGTGGGGAAGTGTATTTTGGGGAAGACGCTTCTACTTTAGCGCGTGATCCGAAAGACGGTTTTGATTCTACCAATTCCCTTAAAAAAATCGCCAATCCGCATATTTCCGGCTCGGGAGATATGGACTGGCTGGGCAGCTTGGTGGATAAGGCTACCCGTTCCGATTCCGGCCTGCAGAACATTGCCAAAAGCCTGCAGACGGGGGGCATGCTTTCCCAGTTAAACCCGATTACGGATATTGGCAATCACAAGGCCCAGCGGGATATGTATTATGCCTGGCTGACGGGTATGAGTGCCCGCCGTACGCCCAATGTGGTGCTGAAGAAAACCTTGGCTACGGCCGGTTTTGACGGGGCGGAAATGCCTAAAAAAGTGTTTGATTCTTCCGGTTTTTCGGGTATCGGTATTAGTCCGGACGATGTCGTTTCCGACGTGGATAACATTAAAATTCGCTTGGAAAACGAAAAAGAGTGTGAACGCGCCCAAAGTACTTCCGGGGAAACGCTGACCAACCAATTGCAAGCCGCAAAGGACGGTATCAATGTGCTGGCTAGCTCTTTTCCTAAAACTTGTGACGATGTAAACGGTGATTTTTCCAACCGCTTGGCCGTTCTTCGCAATCAGTGCGAGCAGGTAAAACGGGCGTATGACGATTTAGGTACTTTTTGCGGGGTGGCCATCAAAGCCGGCCGCGAAGGAACTTGTACCACCAACAATTTGCAGGGTCGTTATGATCAGTATGCCGCTTATTGCGCCGCCGAAAAAGAAAAATGCGCCGCGTTGACTACGCCCGAAGAACAGCAGGCTTGTTTGGGCGAAATCAAAGCCGCAGCCGATTATGACGAAGGAGACTGCCGTGACAAGGGTTGCTCCGAAGAAGGAGTGTCCAAATTAGTAAGCGGTACGTTTAACGTACAGGTGAACGGGCAGCCGGTGGATCCCAACGCGGGAGATTTCTTTCCCGAAACGGATTGGGGTGCGACAAAATTCTATTAAATCCCCCTTGAAAAAGCCGGATTTAATTGTATAATAGAAGTAAGGAAGTGCGTGATAAAGAAAGTTGTTACGGAGTGGGGGACCATCTCTGAACAACGAATTTCTTTATTATAGAAAAGAGGTAAACGGGAAAATTTCTCCGACGTAAAAAATTTTTCCCCGCGCTCCTTCGGGAGCCAAACCGAGCAGTTTTATTTTAATAGGAGGCTTTTATGCCAGAGGAAAAAAAGAAGGATAGTTTTACCTTTAGCGATAAGATTAAAAACAGCAAGCCCGCTGCTTTTAAGTCTTTTGCTAATCGTATTTCCTCCAAAATCGGGAGCGACGGCAAGCCCAAAAAGACTCTCTTTGAGAGAACGAAAAGGGATGCGCCGTTCTTCATTGCGGCCTTGGTGGCACTTTTACTGTTGCCGTTCTTGTATAAGTACAGCGGCCAGGTAAATGAAGAACCTATGGTCACCCCCGGAAGCGAGGAATCCATATTCGATCCCGAACGGTACGGCTTTGATACGGTTACCGGGGATCCGGAAGGACAAATTGCCCAACTCGCCGGGCGTGATCCGCTGAGCCTGATTAAAGGTTTTAATTCGGAAGAAGAATCCGGCGGCGATTATCCTATGGATAATTTTGATGATCGCAGCGGGTTGGAAGATAATTCTTCTTATACCGATACTTCTGTAGAAGAAAATAATACCAATATCTACAAGAGAAGTGCGGCCCCTGCCACGCGGGCGGCTTTCCGCCGTGCGGCAACCAAAATTAATCCGTTAGCTTCGGCCGGTTTAACCAGCCGCGGCGGCGGAAAATTGGGTGTAGGCATGTGGGGCGGCGGCTTGAAGAGCGCTGCTAAAAAAGTATCGGCCGAAGGCCCGAAAAATAGCCCGAAACCGGTTTCTCTGCAGCCGCTGCAAGCGGCCGGAAAACCGAGCCGCAGCTATTTCGGTCAAGGTGCCGCGGCTGAAGCCAGACGCTCTAAAGACGCTATGTCCAAAGCCAACGCCATGCAGGCGTTGATGGATGCGCAGATGAAACCCATTGAACCCGGCAAAATTGGCGGGTTGACCGGCGGTTCTTTTGGCCCCGGCGGCGGTACCGGCAAATTGGAACGCCGCTTTGCGTTTAACGGCAAAGAACCCTGGTGGTGGGATATGATGAAGCGCCGCGCCCAGATGGAATGGGAAGCGGACTTTAACCGCAAATGGGACTGGATTAAGTGGAAAGACAAACTCTTGCAGGGCCTGTTAAGCGGCGTGTTCTCCTGCTTGATTACGGGCACGGATGATTGGTCCATGGGCAAGATGTTTGGTGCCGCGGCCGGTGCCGGTAATGAAGATAAATGCGGAAAAATGACGCAGGAAGATTGGGATAACTGCTCTAAATGTCAGGAATACGGTAAAAAAATGACCAAAGGCGGTTGCTATGCCTTGATGCAATATACCGGTTCTGAAGGGCAGAAAGATCCGTGGAGCGGCGGCAATAAAAACTCCGTTACTTTGGGGCCGATTGCCCAGCGTGTGGACTGCTTGAGCAATGGCTTGGGCGCTGCGTTTGGCAGCTGGTGGAGCAAACTCTTTGGTAAAAACAAAGGAACCTTTGCTGAAGCGGGTGACTGCAATACTTTTGCCAAAGACGGCATCTATACGGCCAACTTCTCTAGCACCAAAGACGGCTGGAAGGTACTCCACTATGTTGTGGGTATTCCTACGGATAAGCTGAATGAATACTACAATTTGCCTCCGGATGAACAGAAGAGCAAATTGGTAGTGGGTTACATTGGAAACGGTCCGAAATTTAACAGCAATATTACGGCCGTGTCCGACCGCGCGAACTTTGTGCCGCTGTTTATTGAAAGCGTGGCTATTAAAGACAAAAAGATTGACAAGAAAAAACTGCCCACTGCTACGACGAGTGGCTTCTCTTACAAAGGCTATTGGGGCACGAACAAAGGCAAGACCGTGTTCACCGCCAAAACGTATGATGAAGCTATTGCGCAGTGCAAAAAGTATAAATTCCCCGTGCGGGGCGATTGTGTGCAGGCTATCAACGAACAAGCTAACGATGTGGATAAGGTAAAGAAAATGGTTGCGTTGGTGGACGGCGGCGATTTGCCCACGTACAACGACTTTTTGGCCGTGTTGCGTGAAGGCGGTGCCATTCGCGATGCGGTGTCCGTGGGTGCGAAAGAAAACCTGTCCGTTTCTACCAAAGGTGCGAAACAGGGCAAAGATTGGGTAACTGGTGCGCGCTGCCCGTATCCGTTAGTGCGTGTGAGCTGCGATTACTTGGCGAATATATCTCAGAAAGGCCAACAATCTAAAGGTTTCCCGTTTGCTCACTTGAGCTTTACTAACGGTATGTCTGGTGCCGCGGCGTATAATGCGATGAAGAACCGCTTCTTGATTTCTTATACGCTGCAAGGGAAAGACAACACCCAGCCCAATGCCATTACGTCTCCGATTGACAGTGCTAAAGGGCAGTGGTTCTTTATCCCGCACAAAGATATTCGTTCGTTCAAAGGTGCGTGGAGCAACGAAATCACCAATGCCGGTTTCGTTACCAATAGTTTGGGTACCGAACGGGGTGATTTGCCCGGAAAAGGTGATGATTACCAGATCGTAGCCACCTCGGCTGAAATTGCCAAGATGAAACAAGACAATCAGCGGGTAGTGATTACGTGGCAAATCAGACAGTGCAATTCGCTGGACGTAGATGGATCTTCCATCAACAAAGGCGGTTGCAACCATGGCAATATTAAATCTGTCGGTGAAGACGGTAAAGTCACGGGCGTATTGGGCCAGGACTTCCCCGGCTCGGTGGTAAGCGAAGTGACTTGTTTGTACTATGACGGATCTGAGCCGATTGGCTTCCCCGTAGATGTAGAAACCGAACCGGAACCTGCTCCGGAACCGGAACCGGAACCTGCTCCGGAACCTGGCAAGACGGTGCTGGAATTGGCTAACGTCATGAACGGCAAAAAAGGTATTTCCGACCGCTTCTCTACGGAACGTGCCAGCTTGCTTAAAATGCCGGAACTGACGGTATTCGGAAAAGGCGGTCAAATGCCTTATGCCAACGCATTGGGTACCAAAAACTGCACGGCTGTAGGCAGCACGCGTAAATCTGGGCAAGGTGCGGCGTTAATGTTCAACCAGCAAGAAACGAAGGCTTATATTGACAGCGTGATTGCCGATACTAACGGTAGTGAAGCGTTTACCACCGCTCGCACAGAATTTGTGCACAATGGCGCGGTAAGCGTGCCGCAGCTGGTGGACGCCATGACCATTGCCTATACGCGCAATCCGAATGCGCAAGTGCCGCTCAATGTTGTGTGTGCGTTGGGTAAGACGATTGCTTTTAACTCGTATGACCCGCAAATGATTAAAAACAGAGAAGTGTGGAGAAACACTTTCGGTGCGTTTGTGGCTTATACGGGCCCGGACTCGTCTTATTATCCGGCTCCGTTAACGTTTGACTCTACGGGTCGTATTATTGCGGATAAACGCTTTGTGGGCTGTGGGCAGGCGTTTGGCCCCGATGGGAAAGCCCTCTATAGTGCCATCCCGTCTGTGCGCCCGTATCATTACGGCCGCTATAACTGGAGCCAAAGAACCAACGGCGATTTGAAAGACCAATTCGCCGGATCAACCGGCCGCGATTCTTACTTGAACGAACTTACTAAAGGCGGCTGGGCCAGAAATGGGTTTGATGCGAGCACCTATCCGTTGCGTTCGTTAGCCAAAGCGGTAGGTTTTGTCCGCCAGGATACGGCTTCCGATGCGGAGCTGAAAGCGGCGGAAAAAACCGGCGAAGGCGGTAAAAAAGTGAATGGTACGATTGATGATGTGAACCGCAATGCTTTCAACATCAGTTATGCCAACATCTTTAACGAAGCGGATACCTCTTGCGGTCTGCAAGGCAATATGCCGGTGTCTGAAGCGTTGGAATACATCGGTGCGGTGTGTATTAACGGCAAAAACGCCAAGCCCAGTAACGGCAATACTCGCCCGTGTGGAAGAAGCTTCAGAACTTCCGCTATTCCCAATCCTGCCGGCGGAGCGGTAGCTGGCGAAGAAGTGGGATACACGGTTGAATAAAGATAGTTTGTAAGTTTTCCCCGGGAGGGTTTCCTCCCGGGGATTTTTTTGCCTATAAAACGGGTTTTAGTAATCCAAAGAACGCCTTTGCCCGCTTTTCCGTTTTTTATATCATATACATATGTCTTGTTTGAAGATTTTATGGATAGTGGTTTTGGCGGGAATATGCTGGCTGGGCGCGGCGCAGGACGCGGCGGCCTTTTTCCCGTTTTCTCTGCGTAAAGAAGAGCTGAAAACCGACTATTCCCAAACGGTTTGGGACCGGATTATGCTGGAGCAGTCCGTCACCGATATGCGCCGCGGCATGGGGGAAATGGCGCAGGCCCGCTATAAAGAAGCTTCCAACAGTTTTGCTAAAGCCGTTATTAAAAATTCCAAAGATCCTTTGCCTTATTTGTTGCTGGGGGCCTCTTTGTACTGGGCCGGACAAGTGGACGCCGCCGAAAGCGAATACAAAGAAGCCCTCCGCCTAGACCCGAAGAATGCCATGGCATACCAGCTGTTGGGCATTGCCAGCGGCTGGAAGGGCAATGTGGCCCAGGCGCAAGAATACTTTTTGAAGGCCAACGAGTTGGACTCGCTGAAAGCCGATACGCATATGAACCTGGGTTCCACTTACGCTGTGCAGCTAAAATTGGAAAAAGCCTTGGAGCATTTCCGCCGCGCGGTGGAGCTGGCTCCGCGCGAGCCGTTGTACCATTATCAGCTGGGGACGCTTTACGAAGCGATGGGACGCGACGAACAGGCCGAAGAATCTTTCAAAAAAGCCTTGCGCCTGTTCCCGTATTACGAAGACGCACAGCTTAGCTTGGGCGCTTTGTACGAGAAGTTAAACCGTCCCAAAGAAGCCTTAAAATATTACAAAAAAGCCGTACGCACCAAGCCGGGCGATTATGTGGCGCGCCTGAGATATGCTTTTTTGTTAATGCGCCAAGGGGACACCCGGAAAGCACGCGAAGTGTTGGAGGAAGCTTTTTCCATTACGCGCTTTAAGGCAGAGGGTCTAGCCCTAAACGCCGTGTACCGCGCCAGCGGACGCGGGGCGGAAGCGTTTAGAAAACAAATTGAACAGTTTAAGGAAAGCTTGCAGAAAGTATCGCCTTCCAAGCCGATTGATGTGGAAGTGTCGCTGGAGTACAACCCCGTGGCAAAACCCACGCAAACCCCTTCCAAAAAAGGCACTTCGTTTGAACAGGCCTACCAACATTTCCGGGCGTCTGGCGAGCTGGCGGACGCATCTGCCTCCCGCGCGTTTAAGCGAATGTTCTCCTTGCCGGAGGCCAGCGCGGACGAACGCCAACAGCAAATAGAACAATTTATTTCGGGCCTGGAGCAAACGATTGCACAAGCGGGGGCGGATTACAATATCAATATGTCTTTGCAGGGCCGTACGCCCGATTATTCTTCCCCTGCGGCGCTTACGCAAAATATGACCGCCGCGCCCAAAGCCGTATATGACCCGCGCATCGTGGGGAATGATATGGGGCTGTGGGTGATGGGCAGAACATGGCTGATGTTTGTGGACGATGCCGAAGAAGAACTGCAAACCTATGTAAACAAGTGCCCGGCTGGCAACACCTGTTCTTTGCTAATGGGATTGGCCGCGCTGGCGCGCGGAAATGCCACTGCCGCCGCGGAAGCGTTTATGCAGGCCAACCGTGCCGATAGCCAGGACCCGCTGGCTTTGCTGGGGCTGGGGACGGCTTCCGTCGTGGCGGGGGACGACCCTCAAGCCAAAACGTATTACGAACAAGCCCTCGCCGCAGATCCCAAAAATAAAACGGCGGCCCGCAATTTGAAAATACTGGCGGACTAATTTATGCAAAAATACGGACAGCATTTTTTGATAAACGAAAGCGTCATCAACCAAATTGTGGACGCGGCCCTTTTGCTGAGGGCGGAATGTTTGATGGAAATCGGCCCCGGGAAAGGAGCCCTGACGCAGCGGTTAATTGAACGGGGGGAGAAAAATTTTGCCGTGGTGGAAATAGACCCCGAAATGGTGGCCTATTTACACAAACACATACCGGCGGAAGCGGGCGTGAGGGTGGTGCAAGAAAACTTTCTAAAGACGGATTTATCTTCCTTGGCTCACAAGCCGCTGACGGTGGTGAGCAATTTGCCCTATATTGATGCGGCCGATATTTTGGATAAAGTACTTGCTTTCCCGCTGTTTCGCTCGGCGGTGTTTATGTTTCAAAAAGAACAGGCCCAGCGCATACGTGCCCGCGCGGGAGAAGAATTTTACGGTCCGCTTTCCGTTTTCAGCCAGCTGCGCGCGCATATTAACCCGATTTGCAAAGTGGGAAGAGGCTGCTTTAACCCGCCGCCTAAAGTGGAAAGCATGGTGCTGGCGTTTGAACGCCGTGCGGAGTGGAGCGTGCCTGCCCAAGAATGGGCACGGTTTAAGAAAATCGTGAATGCGGCTTTTTTACATCGGCGCAAAACCTTGTTTAACTCGTGGATCTTGTGCGGGTATGAAAAAGAAAAAATAACCCGCGCGATGGAAGCTTGCAAATTGCTCCCGTCCGTACGGGCGGAACAAGTGGAGCCGGCCGTTTACGCCAAGCTTTTTTCGCTGTTATAAGACGTCTGCCAATCGGTATTCTAAAATCCGCTCGCGTTTATGAAACGGGCGGATTTTGTTTAAGCCCAGTTGCATGGCGGCAATATGAATAAGTTCCGTGGTTTCTTCCTGTTGAGGGGCATAAAAACGCCCCGCTTGCAAGAAGGCTTCTTCGGGCGCCAATCCTATTAATTCGCTTCCCGTCACTTCTAAGCCGCGTTTCTTGGCCTGCTGCTTGCAGGCTTCAAAAACGGTCGCTAAGCCGGTGATATGATAATCCGTCAGATTAAATGAAACTTGTGCCGAGTGGTAACCGGGCATCAGCCAGCCAATGGCTTTTACGGCGGGCAGACCGCCGTTTTTCTCGCGCAGTAGGGCGGCAATTTCTTTGGCGGCGCGGACGTCTTGCGTGTTGAGAGAAACGTTAAACGCAATTAAAAAATTTCGTGCTCCTATCACGCTGGCTCCCGTGTGTGCCACCGAATCCGAAAACGTGCGAGGGCCCAAGTCGGGGGGGAGTTCTTGCAATTTATGCGGGAGGCTTTCGTATTCGCCTCGGCGTAAAAAAGCCAGGTTGCGCCGCTCGGGTTCGGAAGCGTTTGCTTCGTAAAAGTAAATGGGTATGCTCAGTTCTTGCGCGGCTTTTTGCCCTAGCAGGCGGGCTTGCTCGGCGGCTTCTGCCAGGGTCATATCGCGCACGGGAATAAACGGGCAAACGTCCGTAGCGCCCAGGCGCGGGTGGGCCCCTTTTTGAATGCGCATGTCTATCAGCCGGGCCGCTTGCTTGAGTATTTCAAACGATGCTTTGTACACGCCCTGCGGCGTGCCCGCTAACGTGAGGACCGTGCGGTTTGCGTCGGGGTTGCTGTCCACATGCAGCAGCTTCGCGTGGGGCGAAGCGGTTTGCGCGGCGTGAGCGATTTTTGCGATAACGTCCGAGCGAATCCCCTCGGACACATTTGGCACGGCTTCCATAATTTTCATAAAATAATTATACCCCTTTTGCTTCGGTCCGCTTCAAAATTATTTTTTTCAAAACTTTGTGTCATTTTTTCTGATTTATAGTATAATAATTGTAGGTACTTATTAAGTTTAAGTACTTGATAAATTATAAAAGGAAGTAACTAGTAAAATGCCTAAAGGAAAAGTTAAGTGGTTTAATGACCAGAAAGGTTACGGTTTCGTGACCCCCGAAGACGGTTCTAAAGATCTCTTTGTTCACTATCAGGAAATCCAGGGCGACGGTTTCAAAACCTTGGCCGAAGGTCAAGAAGTGGAATTCGAAGTCGTGGAATCCGAAAAAGGCCCCAAGGCCGTGAAAGTCGTCAAACTGTAATTTTTGAAAGACTTTTAGAAAGCCCTGAGCCTTACGGTTCGGGGCTTTTTTATGCCTTTTTGGCATTTTAGTTGGAAGGAGTGTTTGGTAGAAATGACGAAAAAAGCCTATCCGCAGGCATCTCTTAGCGAGCTGTGGTTTTTGTCGTATCCGCTGATTGTAACGATGGCCGCGCAGGTGGTCATGCAATTTGTGGATCGTATGTTTTTGGCGTGGTATTCGCACGAAGCGCTGGCGGCGTGCGTGCCGGCAGGGGTGCTGGCAATGACGTTTGCGGCTATGTTTATGGGGCTGGCCAGCTACACAAGCGTTTTTATTTCCCAGTATTACGCCAAGAGGAAATATGCCTCTGTCACCGTTTCGCTGTGGCAGGGTATTTTTTTGGCGGTGCTTTCTTCGCTGGTGCTGGCCGGGCTGACGCCTGCCGGTTTTGCCGTTATTAACGCGTTTGGGCATGATGCCCCGGTGCGTGTATTGGAAATCAAATACTTCGCTATTTTGAACATTTTTGGCGGCCTGGCCGTGATTAACAATGCCTTGGCCAGCTTTTTTAGTGGCCGCGGGCAGACCCAAATTCCCATGTGGGCGGCCGTAGTGGGCAATATCGTCAACATTGCGTTGGACTATATCATGATTTTCGGCAAGCTTGGCTTCCCGGCTATGGGTATAGAAGGGGCCGCCTGGGCCACCATTATCGGCAGTGCTTCCATTACGCTGATTTTCGGCACGCTGATTTTTGCCGGAAAAGTGCGCAAAGAATTCAAAATAAAACGCCTGGCCGGATTTTATAAGCCCGTGTTTTCCCGCCTGCTTCGCTTCGGCCTGCCGAACGGATTTGGGTTCTTGATGGATATTTTGTCATTCACGCTTTTTACGTTTATGATTGGCAACATTGATACGCTTTCCCTTCAGGCAAGCAATGTGGTCATGTCCATGCAGCCGGTCGTGTTTACGGTGATTTTGGGCCTGGGTATCGGCATTCAAATTTTGGTCAGCAAATACCAAGGCTTAAAACGCCCCGACTTGAGCGTAAAAGTAATCAAAAACGCCTGCAAAATAGGATATTCCTATGCGGGGGCGGTGGGCTTTGCCTTCTTCTTTTTTGCGCCGTTTTTTGTGGGGCTGTTTATCCCGGCGTCTTCGCCCGATGCGGCTTTGATTACGCAAAAAACCTATCCGCTTATGAAGCTGGTGAGTTTCTTTGTATTGTTTGACGCTACGTATTTGATTTTTGGCGAAGCCATACGTGGGGCGGGCGATACGAAGTTTTACATGATGGTAATGGTGATATGCGCGTGGGGGTTGTTAATCCCCGGGACGTGGTTTATTGTGTATAAGCTGCAGCTGTCCGTATTTTGGGTATGGAGCTGGCTGACTTTTTACGCCGCGATTACGGCCGTAGTCATGCTGGGGCGTTTCCTGTCCGGACGGTGGAAACGGTTTAATGTAACGGGCGCCTAAGCCCACACGCCTGCTTTCAAAAGGCCCTCCAACAGGAGGGCCTTTTTTTGTGCCAAAATACTTGAGCATGCTTGGAAAAGATTGACAAACAAATTATTTTTTGATATAATAAAATATATTATAAAACGCATCCTGCGGTTTGTAATTTTTTTATCTCGGGCGTTCGCCCCACTTTTTTCCTTTTTACTTTCCGGTTTTGTACCGCCCCGTTTTTGGGGGTGGTGCCGCTTATTTGCCTGCCTTATTTTACGGAGTTTATTTATGCCTGCCAAACCTCATGCGGGGGCGGAAAAAGCCGCCAAGCCGCTGCGTTACCGTCCTGAATTTTGCGAGAAACTGCTTTTGTTTTTTGACGTGCCTCCTTTTACCGTTACCGAAGTAACCAAACGCGACGGGTCCGTTTCCTTGGTGGAAACGGCCGCCGAGTTGCCCACTTTTGCCGCCTTTGCCAAAATGCTGGGCACTACGTGCAAGGTATTGGCCGAGTGGGAAGAAAAACATCCCGCTTTCCGCCAGGCCGCCTTAAAAGCGCGCGATTTGCAAGGGAATATTTTGATTCAAAACAGCCTAAGAGGAAACTATTCCGCCTCTTTTGCCATGTTTACCGCCAAAAATTTACTGGGCTGGAAGGACGGAAAAGAAGACGCTTCCGCCCAAGCCCCGCTGGTGGTGCGCTGGGAGAGCGAAAAATGAAGAAAAACGTTTCCGACCTTTTGGTCACTATCCCCTATCGCCCGCGCGCGGTCCAGCGTCAAATTCACCCGCAGTTGGAAATGCACCGCTTTTGCGTGTTGGTCACCCACCGTCAGCTGGGCAAAACGGTTTGTGCGGTGAATCATTTGTTAAAGCAAGCCCTCCAAAACACGCTTCCGCACCCGCGGTATTTTTATTTGGCCCCTTTTTTGAAACAGGCCAAAATGATTGCCTGGGATTATTTGAAGCGCTTTTCCGCGCCTTTGCCTGGAGTAAACGCCAATGAAGCGGAACTGTGCCTGCGCCTGCCAAACGGCGCGAGAATCTGGGTGTGCGGTGCCGATAACCCCGACGCGCTTCGCGGTACGTATGCAGACGGCGTGGTGTTAGACGAGTACGCCCAAATCAAGCCGGATGTGTTTACCGAAATTATCCGGCCCATGCTCCTCTCGCGCGAAGGGTGGGCCGTATTTATGGGCACTCCTAAGGGGCAAAACGCTTTTTTTGAACTTTTTAACCGTGCGCAAAAGGCCGCCCAAAGCGAACCGGGCGTGTGGTGGGTGGGGGTGTTTCGGGCAGATGAGTCCGGGGTGATTTCAAGCGGGGAGTTGGAGCGGCTTCGCAAAGAAACGCCGGATAATATTTTCCGCCAGGAATACTTGTGCGATTTTACCGCGTCGGCCGAAAATATCCTTATCCCCATAGACGGCGTAGTGCAAGCCTGTGCGCGTCACTATTCGCCGGCGGAGCTGCGTTTTGCACCCAAAATAATGGGGGTGGATCCGGCTCGCTTTGGCAACGACCGAAGTGTTATTTTTATGCGTCAGGGCTTGCAGGCGTTTTCTCCGTTGGTGTTTCGGCATGTAGACAATATGACCTTGGCCGAGCGAGTGGCGCGCCAGATGGAAAGCTTTCGCCCCGATGCCGTGTTTGTGGACGCGGGGTGCGGCGGGGGCGTGATAGACCGCCTGCGGCAGCTGGGGTTTAGCGTGACGGAAATTCCGTTCGGCTCTGCGCCTAGCCGCCCGGCACAGTATGCCAATAAACGTGCGGAAATGTGGGGGGAAATGGCCGCGTGGATTAAAGCGGGCGGAGCCTTGCCCGACTGTGGGGAATTGAAAGCCGATTTGTGCCAGGTGTGTTACGATTTTGACGCGGCCGGGCGGCTGCGGCTTGAGCCTAAAGAAAAGATTAAAGAGCGCTGCGGAAAAAGCCCCGACACCGCCGACGCGCTGGCACTTACGTTTGCGGCTCCCGTCCGCGGGCGGGCTGGTACCACTTCGCGGGAGTTTGCCAACAGCGATTACGACGTACTATAGGACCTAAAAAAATATGGGCCTTTCAAGGATTTCTGTATAGGTCTAACGGCTCTGTTTTTTTCTGTGGCAAAACGCTATAGTATTACAGAGAGGTTTGTGATGAAAAAATACGCATGGGTTTTATTGTTGTTAACGGCAATGCCGCTGTGGGCTCAAAAACAGCTGATTCCCGCCGCAAGCGCGTGTGGGAATGGCGCGGCCAATGTCGCCCGTGTGTTGGGAAAACGTACGCTGGCCCCCGTGAAAGTGCCCAAAGTGTCGGGCCCTTTGTCCTACGTGCCGCCGAAAGTAGTGGACGTGAAAAAATTGGATCAACTTTCCGCCACCGTAAATAGAACCCTCCACTTGTACCGTGCCAGCCAAGGCACCATTCGTAATCTGGCGGATTTGGAAGCTTTTGCCAAAAGCAACGCACCCGCCCGGCTGCGTTTGCAGGCGTTGTTGCTTGGCGCGCAAGAGTTAACGCCCAGCCAAGCTAAACTGTTTTTTACGTCTTATCCTTTTTTAACGACGAATACCCAGTTTGCCGCGGAAAACAACGAGTGGATTCTTCGTTTGATTCCCACTTTTAAGAAGCAGATGGAATTTATTCAAACCCATCGGGACGAAATCCTTTCTTCCTTAAAAATTACCGAAATGGACCGCCCTCATATGGTGACGGCGGCTATCCCGGCCTCGGCCCGCCTGGTGATGCTGGGGGAAGTGCATAACCGCGAAACTCATCGCTTACAGACGGCGAGACTCTTGGAAGAATACCGCGCCTTGCACCCGGGGCGGAAGATGGTGCTTTTGTCCGAATTTTTACCCAGCCGTCACCCGCAGTTTTGGAAACCGGGGCAGGCTATACCAAAAGATTTTTTTGAAAAAAATCCCGAATTTTCCAACGAAGTATATGCCTTGGGCAAGCGGTTGGATATGGATATTTACGGATTGGAAGATATAGAGTTTGTATATCAAAAAATGCCGCAGGTAAGCGGACTGGGATTGGTGGAAGCAAACACTTCTTTCCGTGGAATGGTCGTGCGCAATAAATACTGGGAAAACCTGGTGCGTTATGTGATGGACGCGACGAAAAAGAAATATCCGGATGCCGTGTTTTTTGTGTATGCGGGGAACGCACACGTGAACAAAAACGTAGCGGAATCCCTGTCCGCCAACTTGAAAGACAAAACCCCCTTTGTGGTGGAAATGCAGGACGGATACCAACACGGCTTTTTAGGCTTTTTGCTCGGCAAAGATCCGTCCGTAGCGGCGGAGCTGCCGGGGCCTTATCTGTTTAGCTGGAAAGACGGGAAAAACTTTTCCAAAGTAATGGGATTTGACGCGCAAGTGGTGTTTCCGTTAGAGGATAAAGCCACGGTGCCCGTGGATCAAAAATAGAAGGAGCGCTTGATGAATTGGCGTATTGTGATATGTGCAGCAGCAGTATTGGCGGCGGTGCCGGCCCAGGCCCAGCACCATCGGGCCTTGCTGCCTGCCGTGCGCGCCTTATCACAGGGGCAGGCCTCTGCCACTATGGCGCGCTTTCCTGCCCAGCAGCAAGCACATTCGGCCACTATCAGCCTGCGCCAGGCAAGAGGGAATAATTTGTCTTCTTTCTTGCCGGAATATCTGCTGCCTCAAAAATATGTGCAGGACCAGCGAAAGAATAACAAAAAAGGACCTTCTTTTCAAGGCGAGTCCTGGGAGCCGGAATGGCTTAAAGATTTGGAGCAGAGAATGTCCAAAATGGTCTTTTCTTGGCAATATACCCGCCGCTTGGAAAAGGAAATGATGAGTGTGCAAAATGAAATTTCGCTCATCTTGCGCCAAAATAAACATTTTATGGGACATTGGAAATTGCATGAAGTGTTTACTCCCATGAAAATCTCTTCCGAGTTTGCCTTGCGCAACAACAAAACAATTCTGTTCTTCCTGCGTAAATTTTTTGAAAAAGTGGCTTGGCTTAATGCGTTGCCCAGCCAAGGCAAAAATGAGTTGGGGGCGGCCCTGTCTGCCGACGTGGTGGAGCATTTGGCACAGCGCTTATCCAATGAAAACTTGATTATGTTGGGAGAGTTTCACTATTTTGAAGAAGTGTTCCATACGGTAGACGCCCTGATGGACGAATTAAAACGCCAAAACCCCAACCGCCGTATTGTGCTGTTTACCGAGTTTATCGGCCTGCGGGTGGACGCTGGCATTGGCAGCACCGCCGAGGGATATTACCGCCCTATTTCGGACGCGCCGCGCAAATTGCTTGAAACGGAAGTTACCCTGCGGGTGCCGTATGCGCGCGGATTGTTTGAAAGCTTATTAAAAAAGCAAATAGAAATTTATCCGCTGGAAGATTTTAGGCAACAAAAAATGTTGTGGCAAGAAGAACATTTCGGAAAGCCTGCTTTGCTGTCGGTCATCTTGCGCGACCGGCTGTGGGCGCGTTTGATACGAGCCAAAATGGCCGAAATCCGCCAGACCGACCCCGATGCGCTGTTTGTAGTGTATGCGGGGCAAGGGCATACTTCCTGGCTGATGCCTTATGCCTTGCCTAAATTTTTTGCCGATGAAAGCCCCGCTGTGGTGGAAATAACCCCCGGCCGTATGTTCCGCTTTAATACGCTTTACCCCGTTTGGGGGGCGGACGCGCCTGTGTTTGCCAAACACACGACGCCCACCTTGTACTATTGGAAAGGTAATTCTGCAGAGCTGTTTGGAAAACAAACCGGCTTTGACTATGCGCTTGTGGTGCCTGCTCAGTAAGGAGAACGATTATGACAACACGTATTGCCGCTTTTGTTTTGGGAGCTTTGTTTATTTTACCCGTTTCCGTGTGTGCCCAGAGGCAGCTGGTCCCTGCGGTGCGTGCCGTCAGCCGGGCAGGCGTGGCGGAAGCTGCCGGGAAAAACGCCGCCAAGGCGGCGCTGGCACCGTCTGCCGCGGCATTTGCCAAACAGCTTGCCAGCAAAACGGCTCCCGTACACAATGCCCTGCGTTCTGCCCAGAACCAGCATGCGGTTTCGCTCGTGCCTTCTTCCGGCCTTAGCTACGGGCTGGAAGCGTGGCTGCAAAAGCATTACCCCAAAAACGTAAATTCCGAAATAGAACGGCAAAATCAGGCGCTTATAGATGAATTTGTCCGCGTGCAAAACGAAAATGGCCTTTACTTAAATCACTGGTTGGTGGGGAACTTGTATAAACCGATGGAGCTGCCCACGACGTTTGCCGTTAAAAATAACAAAATGGCGTTAACGTCCATGAAGCATTTTTTTGAAAAGATGAAATGGCTGGAACAATTCCCGGCGCAAGGGCTTAATAACATGGTTGATGTGTATGGCGCCGGTGCCGTACGGGTTTTGGCAAAACAGTTGGCCAACGAAAAAATGATTGTACTGGGCGAAAGCCACTATTTGGACGAAGTGCAGCTGGCCGTAGGGGAGTTGTTGGTAGAACTTAAAAGACAAAATCCTTCCCGCCGCATAGTGGTGTTTACCGAGTTTTTGGATTTGCCTAAAAAACCTGTTGCCAAAGATGCTTCCCTGGCCACCTATTACCGCCGCGTAAATTCCGAACCGCTGGTAAGCCTGCGCAAGGATAATCCCGCCGATTACAATAAAATTGACTATGCCCGGCCGCTGTTTTCGTTGTTGTTAGGCAGTAATTTTGAAGTGTATCCGCTGGAAGACAAAACCATTATGGAAATCGCTCACCGGGAACAAGGCCCGCTGTATCAAGCGGAAACCAGCTTGCTGGCTCTTTCCCTGCGGAACAAAACCTGGGCCCGCGTGATGGAAAGCAAAATGGCCGAAATCCGCAAAACGGATCCGGACGCTTTGTTTGTCGTGTATGCGGGCATGGCGCATACCTCGTGGTTGATTCCCTATTCCATACCCAAGTTTTTTGCGCCTGAAAATCCGGCCGTGGTGGAGCTGACCATGACGTTCCCTTCCGACTTAAACGCCCTGTACACGCTGTGGGACCAGGACTGGCCGTTTTTTAACGTCCGCTTTGAACCCAGCCTGCACTACTGGAAGGGAGAGGAAGCACACAAACTGGGGCAATATACGGGATTTGATTATATGTTGGTTGTGCCGGCTGACGAGGCGGTGATGGACTGATGAATAAAAATGCGGCGACCATTTGTTTGATGTTGGCGGGTGCGCTTCTTGGCGCAGGACCGCTGTGTGCGCAAAAACCGCTTCCTGTTGCGGGTGCAAAAGCCCTTGTAAACACAAATGCCCCCAAAATATTATTGCCCAAAAATGCGGCTGTTTCCGCGCCTGGTGCGGGGGCTGGCTTGCAGGCGGCTACTCAGGCGGCACAAGTGCAGTCGTTATTTTCCAGTAAATCAAAATCCGCCAAAGCCAAAAATTCTTCCCAAAAGAATTTTTCCAATTTCTTAAACCGCTTTTTTGGGAAAAAGATTGTCCCTTCCGTTCCGGTACCGTCCGAATACGAAATGTATTTGGCCCGCCAGGCAAAGATGACGTATGACCAAGTGCTTCAGCTGTGGAAAGATCTGTTTGGTTCTGCCGCAAACGTTCCTTTGCTTAGATCCGTATTTATGCCTACGCAATATCCCACACAGCTTTCCATAAACGGGAATAAACAATTATTGCTTTTCAGCCAAACACTGGCCGAGAAAATAGACTGGCTTCGGCAATATCCCGAGCAGGGCCGCAACGACTTGGCCTATTATACGGGCAATCGCCCGGTAGCCTTTTTGGCACGGGAGCTGGCTCAGTACAATTTGGTGATGCTGGGGGAAGTGCATTATTCGGAAAATGTGCAGGATTTCGTTTCATCGTTAATGCGCAGGATAAAAATAGACAATCCCAACCGCCGCGTTGTGGTGTTTACGGAGTTTTTGCCGATTCCGCAGGGAAAAGCAGACACAAACGCGGACGTAGTTTCTTACTATAGGCGCGGCGGGGAAACAGAGCTGGCCCCGCTGAGCATGACTCACACCGGCGATGTGGATTATGCACCTTTTACTTTTTGGTGTATGCTTAAATCCGGCGTAGAAGTGTATCCGTTGGAAGATTACAGACAAAAAGATTTGTTTGAAAAAGATGCCCCGGGCGAATTTGTTTCCATGGCGGCACTGTTGGCGCGCAACAAAAGCTGGGCCCGCATTATGGAACATAAAATGGCGGAAATCAGACGGACAGACCCGGACGCCCTTTTTGTGGTGTATGCGGGAATGGGGCATACGTCGTGGGTGACCCCTTTTTCTCTGCCCAAGTTTTTTTCTTCACAATCCCCGGCGGTAGTGGAACTGCACCCCGATACCAATTCCCCGTTCAACACGGTTTATCCCGTGTGGGGAAAAAACGCCCCGCTTTTTCAGCCGGCGGGCACCCAGTTGGTATATTGGATTGGAAATTCCGCACGGCTGCTTGGAAAGCAAACGGGCTTTAACTATTCCGTAGCCGTTGGTAAAACTTTTGATATTTAAGCAGGAGGGCCGCTCCTATGAAAAAAATGTGGATATGTGCCGTATTGGCGTGTGTGATTGCTTCCGTTGGGTATGCTCAGCCGTACAAGAATCTTAAGCCTATTTTGTCGTCGGCGGCCAAAAAAGCTCCTGCTTCTCGTTCGGCCGGTTTGAATTTGGGCAACAAACACATTAAACTGCCGCCCTCCGTGCAGCGGGTGCATGAATTTGACGTAAATGTGGCCTACATGGATATGCAGCTTAATCCGAGTATTTTTTTGCCTGCCGTTTCCGCCCGAAACAATGCGCGGATTTTTAAGTCCCTGCGGAAATTCTTAAACGATTATGCCCAGTTTCATGAAAACGCTTCCAAAATTGCCGACCAGTTACAGGCACGCGTTACCAAGGGTAAAATTCCTTATGCGGCGTATTTGCCGAAAGATTTGCAAATGCTCTATTTGGGCGAGGTGCACGATATCCCGGGCGTAGCGGAGGAAGTGGCTTCCCTGTTATCGCAGCTTCCTAAACTCTACCCCAACCGCCGCATTTATTTGGCCACGGAATTTTTGCCCGCGTATGAAAATAGACCCTTTTCGCTGAAAAATGCCATCACGGACCCCAAAGAAATTGCCTACCTGTTGGAGGGAACATCCCGCCGCACTTCCCGCGTGTTGTATGCCGCGGCAAAGCATGGCATACCCGTGGTGGGGTTGGAAGAAGAAATGGGCATTATAAATGAAATTATTCGTCTGTCCAACCGTTACCCGACGGAAGAAATGTTTGAGGACTTTGTCGTTTCGTTTGAAGGCATTCGCTTCCGCAACCGCGCTTGGGCCAAAACGCTGCGCGCTTTGCGCGCGGCCGATCCGGAAGCGCTTATTGTGGTGTATGCGGGATATGGGCATTTGGGCTATCACCGCGACTCTAATTTGCCTGCTCTTTTAGGGGAAAAATCCTTTTTGGCTTTGTTTACTTCCACCGAGTTTTTGCCGCTTAATAATCCGCTTTTTCGCTATATGAATGAAAGCGAAGAAATCCTGAAGGCTTTCAATGCTTCTCCAAAAGCTAAGCTGATAGAAAGCTGGAAGAAGCCCACCCGCTACAAAAAAATTATTGGGGCGGATATGGCGGTCATTCTGCATCCGCAAAACTAAACGGCGTTTCTTTCCCTGCCATAAACTTATACGGCTTACGGCAATCATATTTTACCTGAATTTTATTGACGATAATTGTGACAAAAATTCCTTTTTGTAAAAAATTTCTTGACAAACAGCATTTTTTTATGCTATAATAAAGAAATAAAAGTAATCCTACCGCAGTACCTGCCTTAATTTTTCTAGCAAGTTGTATTTGAATTGTAAAAGCGTGGCTTTTTTATGCCCAAAAGAGGTTTTTTGCAAATAAAAAACCCGCCCTTGTCGGACGGGTATTATTAGGCAAATCAGCCCTTTATTACACCGGCGTAGCCGCCGTTACAAAAGCCAAAATAGCTACCAGCAGTACCGTAAGCAATACGGAAACCCACATGGCCGATTTTTTGCTTCCTTTCGGGAAAATTTTACGCGTAATGATGTAAAACCCCGGCACGGCCAAAAGCACTACAAAAATTAAAATTGTAATAATAGAAATCATTCTGTATTCCTCCTTCTCTCTTCTATATTAGTAAATTTCTGCCGCGTGCGCACACTTTGCGCACAAACCAAGCGTCCTGCCGCTAAACCCACCCTATGAAAAATAATACCAAACCGAAAACCGATTATTTGCGCCTTTATGACGAGCTCAAACGCGAGAGCGCCTCGTGGACGGCCGTCTGGAAGGAGCTGTGCGCCTACTTGGCGCCTACCCGCGGCTTTTTTGACGGACAACCCCCCAATCAAGGCCGCCGCATAGACCATAAAACCCTGTTGGATTCTGACCCGTGCCTGGCGGTGGAAGTGCTGTGCGCCGGCATGATGAGCGGGCTGACCAGTCCTTCGCGCAGTTGGTTTGATTTAACCCTGGCTCCCGAAGAACTGATGAATTTGCCCGGCGCGCGGGAATGGGTATTTGAAATCAAAAAACGTTTGGAAGACGTGTTTGCCAAAAGCAACGTTTACAGCGTACTGCATGGGTTTTATCAGGAAATTTCCGTCTTTGGCACGGCGGCGTTTCTGCTGGAAGAAGACCCGCAAAAAGGCATTCGCTGCCGTCCGTTTACCATTGGCGAATACTGCCTGGGAACCGATGCGGCCGGGCGCGTGGACCGCTTTGGGCGGGAGTTCTTTATGACGGCTGGGCAAATGAAAGAATTTTTTGGCGAGGGAAAACTTCCGCCCGCCGTGCGCCGCGAATGTGAGGATAACCGTTCTTTCAGTTGGCACAAAATTATTCATCTGATTGTGCCCAATCCGTCGGCAGATCCCGCCAAACAAGACTATGCCCACATGCCTTATTCGTCCGTATACTTAACGGAAAACGGTACCTTGCTGCGGGAAAGCGGATATCGCGAATTTCCCGTCATTGCCGCCCGCTGGGAAGTGAAAAACGCCGCCGATGCCTACGGCCGCGGCCCGGGGTGGAAGTGCTTGGGCGACGTAAAAATGCTTCAGAAAATGCAGAAAACCAAACTGGTGGCTTTGGATAAAAGTACCAATCCTCCCATGATGGTGTCCGCCAATGTGCAGGGGGAAGTGAATTTGCTCCCGGGCGGCATTACCCGCTATAACGGCACGACGGACGCCGCCGTCAAACCGGCCTACCAGGTGCAGCCGGATTTGAAATCGCTGGAGGCTTCTATCCAAAGCGTGCGCGAAACGATACGCGCCCAATTCTTTGCAGACGTATTTTTGATGCTTTCAGCACAAAATTATTCCAACATGACCGCCGCCGAAGTGGCTGAACGTCACCAGGAAAAACTGCTTGTGCTGGGGCCGGTGTTGGAGCGGCTAAAAAATGAACTTTTAGACCCGCTGATTGACCGCGCGTTTAATCTGTTGTTTCGCCAAGGGCTGTTGCCTCCTGCTCCGCCCAGCATTGAGGGGCTGGAAATGAAGGTGGAATATGTTTCCATGATTGCTCAGGCGCAAAAAGCCGCCGGGTTGGCAGCCCTGGTGCAGGGGTTAAACTATGCCGCTTCGCTGGCGGCCAGCAATCCGGAAGTGTTGGACCGCGTGGATTACGACCGCGCTTTGGAAGAAGGCTTAAATACCTTGGGCGTAGCTCCGGCGCTGTTGCGCGGGGCACGCGAAACCGAAGAAATCCGTTCTGCTCGCCGCCAGGCGCAGCAATTGGCGGCCGCTTCCGCCGCCGAACCCAATCCGGACAAGTAAAAGCAAAATCTGTGCGGCGGGGCGCGTCTACATAAGCGGTACGGCCCCGGCACAGTGCGGCTGTTGCGCCGCCCGGCGCGGCGCAGCTCCGTTCCTTTTCAAAGGTTCCGCCGCAGGCGCCTAACATAAGCGAGCGCTGCGCGGACGGGGAAGAAAGCCCGCGCCGGGAAAGGGCTTTCTTTCCAACCTCTCTATGAACGAAAAACAGTTACAAAAACGCAACGCCTGCGATTTGCAGGCCGTCTTGAAAACCGTACAAGGCCGCCGCTTGTTGTGGCGGGTTTTGCAGGCGGCACAAATCCGCCAGCACGGCTTTGTGCCAGGCGATCCGTACGCCACAGCCTTTCATTGCGGGCAACAGAGCATCGGGCTTTTTTTACTGGCGGAAATTGAAGCCGCCGCGCCGGCCGCTTATGCCCAAATGAGGGGGGAATACCTGTCGCAAGTACAATCCGAACAAAACGAAATTAACCGCTTAAGCGAGGAGATAAACGCATGAACCCAACCGAAACTGCGGCGTTGTCCGCGCCGCAAGAAGAAACCGATTTGAACGCCCCGTCTGCGCGGCCTGCGGCCGAAGCGGCCGCAACGGGCCGGGAAGAACCCGCCCCGGACCAACCCGCCCCGCAGACGGACCTTACCACAGACCCGGAGCTTTACGCCAACTTGACCTGCCCCGAAGATCTCTCCTTCCCCGAAGGGGCTTTGGACGAATTCAAAACCCTTTCGCGGCAATTGGGTCTTTCGCCCGAGCAGGCACAGCAGCTGTTGGACCTAGAAACCCGTTTCGCCCGCAGCAAGGCGGCACACGGTGAAGAGGAAAAACGCCAAACCTTGGAACGCTGGGCCGAACAGACCCGCGCCCTTTATGGGGCGGAGTGTGAGCAGGCCGTGGCGCTGGCCGTGCGCGCCGCGGACGCTTTTGGCGGCCCGCAGCTGCGCGAATTGTTGGAAGCTACGGGGCTGGGGAACCATCCCGTTATCGTCCGTACCTTTAACGAGATTGGAAAAAGTATCAGCGAAGATGTCCTACCCGGCGGCAAACCATCCGCCCCGCAGGATAAAACCTTCGCCGAGGCGTTGTACGGCAAAAATAATTAAAGGAGAATTCAATGGCAATTATTGCTGACAAACATTACAGCTTGGTGGATTACGCCAAACAGTTTGACCCTTCCGGCCAGGAACTGGCCATCGCCGAAGTATTAAGCCAGTCCAATGACATCATTGCCGATGCACTGGTGACCGAAAGCTCTTTGGACAGCGGGCACGAATACGCCGTGCGCACCGGTATTCCGGAAGGCACCTGGCGCCGCGCTTACCAAGGCATTGAACCGGCCAAAGCCACGACGAAAGTGGTGGTGGAAAGTTATGGCACCTTGTCGGCCTATTCCGTGGTGGACAAGCTGGTGGCCGAAAAAGGCGGCCATGTAGAAGCGGTGCGCACGGGGCAGTCCCGCGCGATTATTGCGGGTATGTCCAACACTATGGCTTCCAACTTGATTTACGGCAATGTGGGCAAAAACCCGGAACGCTTTACCGGTTTGGCCGCGCGCTACTGTGAATTGGACGGGGCGGAAAGCTCCCGCAACGTCATCAATGCGGGGGGCGAAACGGAAGGGCAAAACTCCTCCATCTACCTGGTGGTGTGGGATACGGACAAAGTATTCACCTTCTTCCCCAAAGGTTCCAAAGCCGGTATCCAGCGCGTGGACCATGGCTTGGTGAACCATATAGACGCCGACGGCAACGAATACCCCGCCTACAAAGAGTATTTTGAATGGAAACTGGGGCTGGCGGTGCAGGACTGGCGCTACGCCGGACGCATTTGCAACATTGACGTCAAAAACGTCCCTTCGGACCTGATTGACCAAATGTGCGAATTGGAAGAACGCATTCAAAGCCTGTCTATGGGCAAACCCGTGTGGTATATGAACCGCACCGTAAAGGCGGCACTTAGAAAGCTGACCAGCAACCGCACCAATGTGCAGTACACGCCGGATCAAATCACGTCCCGCCCGCTGATGACGTTTAACGAAATCCCCGTGCATATCTGCGACGCCATCACCGACACCGAAGACGTAGTGAAATAGGAGGGAGCATGTTACTTGATCAAAATGCAATGATGTCCGACAAACAGGCCGTTACGGCCTCGGCCGCTTCCGATAACGTAATAGACCTGGGCGCGGCCGGAAATGCCGTGCCGGGGGCCTTGTTTGCGGTGGGCCGCTTGGAGGAAGCCTTTGAAGGGGTGACTCAGTTGGAAGTATCTCTTCAAACGGATAATTCCGCCGAGTTCTCTGCCGCGGAAGAACTGATGCGCGTGAGCTTTGAAGCGGCAGACTTAACGGGCGCGAAAACGTTGTTTGCGCTGGTAGTGCCCAACGGGGCCAAACGCTTCTTGCGCGCTTATTATACGGTGCAAGGTTCCGGATCGGCCGGCAAACTGTCCTGCTTCTTAACTGATGCAGTAGATATGAAATAGGACTTTGGTCCATGGGATAGGCAGCTTCATGCTGCGCAACACCCCGGGCTGCAGTTATTCAGCCCTGTGGCCCGGGGTTCCAAAAAGGAACACGATTTTCTGATTTTTATAAAAGCCTGCCCTGTTATTTAGCTTATCTGATAGGCAAGAGCACCACTGGCCATTAAAAAACGAAAACAAAAGGGATTTTGGCGAAAATAGGGCTAAAATAGCCATTATTTGCGTTCTCATTGGCTGAAATTCTGTTCAAATGTAGTTTTATTTGGAATTAGCTGGCATTTAGGGCGATTTTTGTAGGTAAAAGCCTCTCTTCTATCACCCCAGAGAAGAAACATTTCCCATATTTTTGTATGTGTTCAAAAAGCTCTAAATCGTTTTTATAAATAAACACAAAAATATATATAAAAATAAAAATCATTAAAAAATAAGTATTTTTATAAACACATTTAATTTTGAATAAATAAAAGAATTGAAAAAATGCTGATTTTGAAAACTATAAAAATAAACTTAAAAAAATAAATACTTAAAAAATAAGTAAAAATAAAAAACGATATAAAAATGTGTTTATAAAGCTACTCTTCTCTACAACAAAATTAAATGCAATTTTGCATTTAATTACTTGTGTAAAAATATATACAAAAATAAAAATCATTAAAATTTAAGTAAAAACAAAATAGGAGATGAAAATGATATCCAAAATTACGGTTTGCAATTTAGCTTTGGCACAACTGGGCCAGGCTCCTATATCGTCTTTGGATCAAGATGATGAAAAAGCACGCCGCTTAAATTTGTTTTACGAGCCGGTGCGCGATGAAGTGCTTAGAACGCATAATTGGGCTTTTGCCGGTGCGGAAGAACCCCTGGTGCTGATAGAGGAGGTGCATGGAAAGTTCCTGTACAAATACCCCGCTGAAGCCTTGTTTGTGCGGCGCGTATTTGACCCAAACAGCGGCCGGAAGTCGCTTAAATTTAGGGAATTTTTCCGTACGGACCTGCACTGCCGTGTGCTGGGAACGACCTCTTCCCAGGCCTATGCGGAATATACCCGCCGTATTTTGGACGAAAACCTGTTTGACCCGGCCTTTGTAAAGTCCTTTTCGCTGGCCCTGGCCTGTGATTTGGCCGTAGCCTTGACGGGGGATTCCTCTTTGGCTTCTCAGCTGTTGCAGAAGTATACCCTCAGCCTGGACGAAGCCCGCCGCAGCAATATGACGGAAAATTTCTCGCGTGCGGCCCAAAACGATGCTTTTACCGAGGTGCGCTAATGCCTATTCATCATTTACAGCCGTCTTTTTCCGGCGGGGAAATCAGCCCTTCTTTGCATGGGCGGGTGGATAGTGCGGCTTATGGCTCCTGGCTTAAAACGGCCCGTAACTTTTACGTCCACCCCCAGGGAGGTGCTTCCAACCGCCAGGGCACTCTGTTTATGGGAGAGGCCAAATACGGGGACAAGCCCTGCCGCATTATCCCGTTTGTATTGGGGGAAGATGAATCCTACGTGTTGGAGCTGGGGGAACGCTATTTGCGCGTATATTCCGCGGGCGGCCAAATTTGTACCCCCGAGGGAACCCCTTACGAGCTGGCTACCCCCTATCAATCCTACGACGTGCGCTACCTGAATTATACCCAATACGACCAAACCCTCTTTTTTACCCACCCCCAATATCCGCCTAAACAGTTAAAACGGGTGGAAAGCGGCGCCTTTGAATTTGCCGATGTGCCGATTAAGTACGGTCCGTTTATGCTAAGTAATACCGATGCATCCAAAAAAATGCGTGCCGTGCAGTACCGGGATACGCAAGTGTCCGAAGGGGTGAAGGCTACGCTGTCTTTTCAGCCGATTTCGTATCCCAACTGGGTGGTATTTTCGTATTTTGACGGGGAGCTGTTTTTCATCGGCCCGAACTTTGGGTTGGACGTGGCAGCCCTGGTGGCGGAGTTTAACAAAGATTTTGGCGCACGGGGGTTTAAGGCGTACAATTTGGGCGGACTGGTGAAAATAGAATCCCCGCAGGATACCGGCGGGGACTGCAACGGAAAAGAGTTTGTAATAGCCTATCACGACGGGCTTTTCCGCCCGCCTGTGCTTACCGTCACGCAGGCCCTCAGCGGCGGCTCCAACAAAGGCCAAACCATTGAACAGGGCGAAAATAAGTATTTGCTGGAAAGCGATTTTGACTGTTTTAAGCCCACCCACGTAACGGGGCGGTTTGCCATTACGCACAAAGTGCCCAGTCAGTTTGTATCCGGCACGCTGGGGTATGAGGATAGCTCCGCCTCTATTAAGAGCGGCGGGGACTGGAAACTGCGCACTACCGGGGAATGGACGGGACGGGTGGAGGTGGAAATGTCGGCCGATTTGGGGGAAACGTGGGAAACCGTAAAAGTATTCTCGCGCGAAACGGGGGACGACAACCTAAATACTTTTGGCCAGCTGGAAGATAATGCCCAAATGTATTACATACGCTTGACGGCAAAGCAAATTTCGGGTGAGGCCGGCTTTGAACTGCAGGCCGAGCCGTTTAGACAGGAAGGCATTTTGGTGGTGAGCGATTTTATCAGCGCGCGCCAAGTGGTGGCTCAGCTGGAGCGTGGGTTCGGCTCTGACGAGTGGACCAGCGAATGGGCGGAAGGTTCATTTAGCCCGGCGGCGGGATATCCCGCCTGTGTGTTTTTCTATCAGGACCGCCTGGGCCTGGCCGGCACGCAGGCCGAAGCGCAGACGGTGTGGTTTTCCAAAACGGGGGAATATGCCAACTTTGGCCATGCCCGCTCCAGCGTGGAAGATTCCGATTCCATTAGCGTCAACTTATCCGGCAAGAAACTAAATTCCATTCATTCGGTGGCGGTGTCCAATAAACTATTGGTTTTTACCGCCGGAAGCGAATGGACCATTAGCTGCAGCGGGGCTCTGACGCCTACCAACATTCAAATCCAACAACAAAGCGAACGCGGCGCCAGCCGCACGGCCCCGGTGATGGTGGGCAATAAAGCCCTTTACGTGCAGGCGCGCGGCGGTGTGCTGCGGGATTTCTTCTACGACTACAACACCGCTTCCTATACGGGCAACGACCTGACTTTGTACGCCAAGCACCTGTTTTTTAATCGGGAAATACGGGAAGTTTGTTACCAGCAGGAGCCCGACAACCTGATTTGGTGCGTATTGGACGACGGCACCTTGGCGGTGCTGACGTATTTGGCCGAACAAAATATCTGTGCGTGGACTCATCACGACACGCAAGGCCGCTACGTGAGCATTTGCACCATTCCCAACCGCGGGTATGACGAAATTTGGTTTGCCGTGGAGCGCGACGGGAAATACTTTATAGAACGCCAGGTACAGCGTCTTTCCAGCAAGGAACCGCAAGACCAGCTGTTTTTGGACGCGGCCGTATCGTTAAAAAGCGAAACCGCTTTTTCGGAACTGACGGGCCTGGAACATTTGGAAGGAAGAGAAGTGGGGGTATTGGCCGACGGAAGCCCTTTGGACGGGCTGGTGGTAAAAGACGGCAAAATCGTGCTTCCCAGGCCCATGAACTGCGTGCATGCGGGGCTAACCTATGAGGCCGAGTTGGAAACGCTTCCGGCCGCCTTTGAACGGGCCGACGGCACCGCACAGGACCGCAAACGCAGGCTGGTGTCCGTAACCGTCAAAATGCTAGACAGCCGCGGCGGCAAAGTGGGGACCGATGCCCAACGTATGGACGAAATTATTCAGCGCAGTACCGAAAATTTCAACACGCCCATTGCGCTTAAAACGGAAGATTATGTGCTGGCCCTCTCCGGCACACATTCGCTGGTACCGTCTATTATTTTCAAACAGACGGAACCCCTTCCCGTTACGCTATTGGCTTTTATCAGCCGCATAGCCTAGCGCATTCCCAAACAAAAAAAGGGGCTTCCCTTTTGGGGAAGCCCCTGCAAAGACAAGTATTTATTTCCCTTCGGGCGCGGGTGCTTCGGTTGCGGGCGCAGGCAAGGGACTGCCGTTTTCCAGCTGCAGGCTGCGGGCCAGTTGCAGGGCATTGGCGGACGCTTCCGGCGTGTCTGCCGAGAATGCAATCACATAGAAAACCTGCTGATAGGAATCCGCAATTGCAGACATCGCAAGAAACATTTGTTTGCCGCTGTTAGAGCGGGCTCTGGCGGTTACAAGCATGGCCGGATAACCGTCCACGGTAAAGTCTTCCTGCGAAAGAATTTCCAGACTTTTCCGGCTGTTTTCGGCGGATATTAAGGCTTCCCTCAAGGATTGCAAGAGGTGGCCCTCGTCTACTTCGTCCTGGCGCAGCAAAATGGCTCCAGTAAACGCCGCATCAATGGCTTGTTTTTCTTCGGCGGACGGGACCTTTTTGAAGGTGTTCATATCCATGCCTATCTTGGCGTCTAGATCGTCAAATTCCACCCATTCCGAAAAATCCATTCCGTTCAAAGCCGTCAATTGGAAACGGTAGATCGGGTCCGTATAGACATGCTGGCCGTATACGGGTTCGGGATTGGCCGAATAGCGTTCAATCATGCCGCGAAACGGCGATACCACTTTGTACACACCCCAAGCGGCGGCACCGCCCAGTACAATGCCAAACAAAACGGTGCTTACGCCCGCCCAAATAAGAGGCCATTTGTTGGTATCTTTTTTCATCAAGATCCATACCAGCTTAAACAGCAGGAAAAATACCGCATAAACAGCCACAACGCCCAAGAGGGCTAAGATGATCAGTATGGTCATTTTTTACTCCTTTTATAAAAATTCACCTATTCATTATAGTTTTTATGGACATTCTGTACCAGCAAAATAATTTGGTTCTACGCAGCGCTCGTTTGGCCGACTGTGCACTTTTAGCGGCTGAAATGCGCCGCCTGGACCGGGAAGAATTGGCTGCTTCCTGCGGCGGGGCGGACGTGCGAAAACTGCTGGAGTCGTTTTACCGGGTTTCTGTAAAGTGTGTCTTTTTGCAATATAAAAATCACCCGGCCGCATTGTTTGGCCTGGCGCCGGAAGTGTGGCTGGGTCGGCGGGCCTGTGTGTGGCTGCTGACGGGCAAATCTGTGGAACAAATACCCAAGTCGTTTTTTCGCGCGGCGAGGAGGCTGCTGAAAAACGCGTTAAACGAATACGAGGAACTATACAACTTTGTGGACGAGCGTTACCTGGCGGCCAGGCGGTTTGTGGAGCGCTTGGGGGGCGTGTTTGACGGCTCTTTTGTAACCGCCGGCGGAGTTAAATTTTTACGTTTCACATTTAGGAGGAAGGAATATGGGAGGAATTGTTAAAAAAGGCGGCGAGTTTGTATCCAGTGCCGCTTCCCTGTTGGGAGACCGCAAAAGCGAGATGGACTATTACAACGCTTTGGCGCGCGACGCGGACCGACAGGCTCAATATGCGTCTGCCGCCGCCGACAGGCAGGCCACTTATTTGTTCAAATCCGCGGCCGAACGCGGCAGGGAACTGTATGAAAATTACCGTCAAACTGCGGCCGAACAAAAAACAGCGCTTGCCGCATCGGGGCTGACGTCCCGCTCCGCTACGGTGCAAAATTTGATGCAGAGCAGCCAATTTAATGCGTTGATGGACCAGCGCAGTTTGCGCCAGTCGCTGCAGGACTCTCTGTACGAAAATAAAGTATCCGCCGCCGAGCGTATTTACGCTTTAAGCCAGACGGCTTCCCAGTACCGAAGCGCGGCCAAAAACCGCGGTTCATTTTGGAAACTGGGCAGTAACATTTTAAGTTTGTTTAACTAGGAGGACTTATGCCTATCATTCCCACATACCGCCGTCAGGAGCGTTACCAGGCTCCCGGGGTGCAGGTGCAGGCACAGGGGCCGCGGCGCTTGCCGCAGGCTTACGAAAACGCTTTGCAGGAAGGCGTAACGGCGGCCCGCGCGGTGATGAAGTATATGACGCCTGCCGTCCCAAAGAAAAAGGCAAAACAAACCGCTAAAACCGCGGTGGCTTCTTCCAAGCAAAAGGGTTCTGCCTCCGGGCAGGCAGCGTTATTTGCCGCTTCGCCGCAAGCAGAAACCGACTTGGCCCTGCGAAGCGAACTGGCGGAACGCGTAGGCCGTTTGGCCGCCGGCGGCGAAAGAGTGAAAACGGAAGATTTGGACGACTTCGCTTTGTCCCGTTTGCAAGCCGAGCCTGCCCAAACGCCCGCCGTGCGCGATTACATGATGTTTCGCGCCGCCGCGCAGGCGGACGAACAACGCCAAGCTCAAGAGGAAAACCTCGCCCGTTTGCAGGCGGAAGAAACGCTTGTGCGGGGTGTAGGGGCGTTGGCTCCGTCGGCTGATGTGCTGGAGGAGTATTTGTCTGCCCAGGTTCCCCCGTTTGAAAAGCGGTTGCAGGATAACGGGGCGGACAGCGAAACCGCACGCAAACAAACCGCTTCTCTGCGGGCGCAAACGGCGGCCCAATGCGTGCGTTATTCGCTTTCCTGCGGCAACGAACAAACGGCCGCGCAGGTGCTGGAAAAGTATGGCCAAACGATGAATCCCGCCGAGCGGGAAGAATGTGCACAAAAGGTGCGTTTTGCGGCGGCGGATTTGTATGCGCGGCAGTTGTGGAACCGGGCCCGCGGGGAAACGGACGGTTCTCCCCAGGCGTGTGCCCAGTGGGTGGACAAACAAACAGCCAACATTCAAAATAAAGCCCTTAGGCAAGACGTATGCCGCACTTCTCAAACCCTGTTTAAGCAGGCCGAAGCGGAGCTTCACCAACAACAGGCGTCTTTCTACCGCCAGATGTGTAAAGCGGAAGAAGCGGAAAAAATGCGCTTATTAAACGCGCAGCATGTGCTAAGCGGGGAGGAAGCGGAACTGGCCCGGCGGGAAGGAGGCTCTGTATCTGACCCTGAAAAATTTAACAAGTTGTATTTTTCGTCTTCGGAAAAAGAAATTTCCAACGCCCTTCAAAAAGGGCAGCTCTCAACGCAAGATTATTATTTGCTGCAGGCCCTACGCCATGAACGGGCGGCCGGCAAAAACGAAACAGAGGACCGCTTGCTTTGCCACGGGATAGATCTGTGGGGGAAGAAAAAAGGCTTAGCCGAACCGCAAGCCCAAGAGGCCAAATATGCTGTGCTTTCTGTTTCCGGCGGGATGGACGAGCGTCTGGCCGCCTGGCGGCGTGTAAAAGCGCTGTTTGAGTTTTAGGAGAATATATGACCGTTTCAATGCAAATTACCAAACGTATTTATCAGGGCAACGGCTCCGCCCGCCGCTGGGACGTGGACTTCCCGCTTATATCGGCGGACGATTTGGCCGTCTATCTCACCTCTCCGCAAGGCGTGGAAGAAGAACTCTTTTCCGATTTTTCCGTGGACCTGTTATCCCACACGCTTACGTATCCTACCGAGCAAAGCGGCAAAGCGCCGCTGGCCGAAGGGTGGAAACTGACCGTGCTTCGCAAAACGCCTCTTACGCAGGATATTGATTTGCTCCGCCAAGGCGAGCTGGACGCGGAAGTGCTGGAGCAAGGGTATGATAAGCTGACCATGCTGGTGCAGGAATTAAGCGAGAAAGTGGACCGCAGTATCAAGTATCCCGTTTCTTCACAGGAAAGCAATTTGGAAACGGAAAATTTCCTCAAAAATATTTTAGACGCCAAGCAAGAAGCTCTTTTGGCTTCTTCCCAGGCGGCGGAAGCCTCGCGCCAAGCCCAGCAAAGTGCCGACACGGCCAGCCAAACCGCTCAAGGCGCTCTGGAAGACATAGACCAAGCCCTTGCGGACGTTTCTTCCCGCCTGCAGACGCAAGGCAATGAGATTTGTTCCCAGGCCCAAGTCCAGGCCGACATCGCCCGGGAACAGGCCGAACAAGCCCGCTATTACGCCCAGCATTCCATCGGCAAGTGCATAGGCGAGGTGTATTTTTCGCAAAGCAAAGCCGCGGCCGACAATCCGGGCTCTCTTCCCTTGTGGACGGGTGAATTTTACCAAAACGCCCAAACGCTGTACCCCGAGTTTTATGCCTGGGTAAAATCTCACCCCGAACTGTGCAAAACCAAGCAACAGTACGACGAAGCTGTGGCCGCTTATGGGGAATGCCCGTTTTACGTGGCGGACGAAACGGCAGGGTCTTTACGGCTGCCCAAGCTGGCTAATTACGTAAAAAACGCCACTTCCGACAGCGGCATTAGCCAATCCAAAAATAACTTGCTTGACTCTCCCGACGGAACCTCGGGCTATACCACTTTATTTGCTTGGGTATGCGCCTATAACAGTGCGGTCCCGGCGTCTACCGCGCAGGCGGCCGAGTTTACAAATGCATTAAGCGGAAAACTAAATACGGATTTAAGCAACGCTTCCCGTGCTACCCAACCCACAATCAATGCCATGATGCCAGCCGCCATGGATTACGTGGTGGAACAGTTTGCAGATGGAAATGGCAGTTGGTATCGCCTTTATAAAAACGGGTGGCTGGAGCAAGGCGGGGAAGTGACTACTTCGCTTTCCGGTACGGTGCCGGTTTCTTTTCTAAAACCGTTTGCCAACGATAAGTATTGCCTTTTGGGTACCCGTATTAATCCCAATAGTATTGGCGGCAATACCGTTACTTTGCAAAAACAAGGCACCACGGGGTTTAATGCAAACTCTTCGTATATTACAGAAAGAAGAGCCGACCCCGTTTCTTGGTATGCTTGCGGACAAGGAGCTTAATTATGTTTGAAATGGGACAAATCATAACAAATGAAAATTACACACAAGCCGCTATTTGGTGCAATCAAAACGGCGCGCACATGGAAGAGCAAAATAGCACCTATCGGATTGTAAAAAATCCGGCCGATGCGGAACCCTCGGTCCAGGAACAAGTGCAAATGAAGGAAGCCCAAACAGGGCTTACGCGTGCCGTGCGGGAACTAGTCCTGGCGGAAAATTCGGGTGCCAGCGAATACGTAAAATCCCAAGCTAGGGACCTGGAAACGCTTGCCGCCGTGTTGCGGGAGTAGCGCCATGAACACGGAAAAAATCCACCATTGGATTTACTTAATTGGCGTAGGGTGTGCCGTTTTGTTTTGGTGTTTTACCATGTACGGCCTGCCGCCGCGGGTGGACAAACTGGAAGAGCGCGTGCGCGAGCACGACCGCAAACTGGCCGAGAGCACGGTGAAAATAGACATTATTCTAGACGATGTGAAAACCATCAAAACGCATATTTTGAATTTTCACGGGAGGAACCCTTAATGCCTGTATTGAGTGAGCAAAGCCTGGCCCGCTTAAACACCTGCCACCCGGGCTTGATAGCCGTCTGCCGCGAGCTTATCAAACAGTACGATTTTGCCGTCCTATGCGGGCACCGCTCCAAGGACGAGCAAAACAAAGCTTTCCAACGCGGCTCCAGCCGTTTAATCTACCCGCAAAGCCCGCACAACCGCATGCCCAGCCATGCGGTGGATCTGGCCCCGTATCCCGTAGACTGGCGCAACTTGGCGCGCTTTCGCGAGATGTGGCACCGCTTTGATGCGCTTGCCCGCCTCATGCGTGAGCGCGGGGAAATTGAAAGCGAATTTGAATGGGGCGGAGAGTGGAATACCTTAAAAGACTTTCCGCACATTGAAATCAAAGAAACCGTGCGCATGTAGCCGTGCGCATGCGGAGGGGAATAGCCCCAAAGGAGAATATATGGAATGGATTGAAAACAACTGGAATGACGTACTTAGTATTATCGGTGCGGTTATTTTGATTGTAACTGCGGTCGTGAAATTAACTGCTACGCAGAAAGACGACGGCGTTTGGGCTCAGGTATTAAAAGTCTTGGCGGCGCTGTCTTTGTGCAACCCGGACGGCTCCCTTATCGGGAAAGGCAAATAATGTGGGCGGCCGTTTGCCTGCTGGGGGGCAGCGTGGTGTGTTTGCTGTGCCTGCTTTCGGCACGTGTGGCAAAAGAGCGGGAGCGGGCCAAGCAATGGAAGCGGGAGGCGCAAGAACGTGAAGAAATGGCACAAATTATGGCCCGTGTGGACGCTATTACCGATGATGATTTGGTTGAGCTCTTGCACGTCGGCCCCGATAAAAAATAAAGCGGTGTTGTGTCAAATACGCTTTGACTTGAGCGACGAGTCCTTGCGTATGCTAAACAGCCGTAACCTCCGCGCCGTGGCCACGCTGGAAGCCGCGTGCGGGCGGTTAAAACTGCCATAAAAAACCCCGGAGAGGATTCTCTCCGGGGTTTTGGTTTTTGGTGTGTTAGAAATTATCGTTGTGGCCGCTGGTGATAGCGCTGCAGAATTTTTCCGCATCGCCGGTAGGAGCGGTGTAGACAGTGGAAATAGCCGTGTTCGTGCCGCAGAAGCGTTTGGCGGAAATAGTTCCGTCCGTTCCCACGGTCAACACCGTTTTCAAGGCGTATTTGCCTTTGTTGATGTTGCTGCGGTTGGCCACGATTACAAAGCTTCTGCCGCTGGGGCCCATGGTCATCACAAAGTTCTTGCCGCCATACTGGGAAGAGCTGCCCGGTACTTTGGGTACTTCAATGTCCAATACCGCAAAGTTGTTGGCCGTCGGCCAGGCGTCTTTTTGCAGCTGGTATCTTTCGGCCGCGTAGCGAATGGAGCTCATCAGGGTGAGCGCTTCGGTGGCGCGGGCTTTTTCCACGGCCGTGGTGTATTGGGGCAGTGCCACGGCGGACAAAATGCCGATAATCAGCACTACGACCAACAGTTCAATTAACGTAAAACCTTTGTTCATAGTTATCTCCCTTTTAATTAAAATCGCATCTCTACATTTCTTAGTATAGCAAAAATAGCAAAAACAGGCGCAACCGATATACGATATCTTTCCGTTACTTTTCTCTTTGTTTCCATTAGGCAAATACACTTGTGTATGTTTTTATGGAGCGGGGGAGAAACTTGAGCGTGGCATTTGCGTTTATGGGCCCAGCGGACTAGGTCGATTTGGCCGCATAGGATTATGGGGTGTGGCGGAGCGGGTATTTTCGTTTGGGGGAGCGTGCTGACTGTTGGAGGCACTTGTTTTAGCGTATTTTTGCTTTCACGTGGTTTGTAGTGCTTTTATCGTCGGGGGAAATAAATGAAACGGGCTTTTTGGGGCGTAAAAAAGCCCTCCGAAGGAGGGCATAAATAAAAGCCAAGAGGGGGGATCGAACCCCCGACCTACCGCTTACGAAGCGGTTGCTCTACCAGCTGAGCTATCTTGGCGGGAAAACGTTTATTCGTTGTAGATATATTCTACAAAAAAATTAAATCTTTTGCACCAGTCTTGTTTTACGAGGCCCGTTTCCCGACGGTGGCCCGCAACGCGTGAACTTGCTGTTGGGGCACGTCAAAGCGCGGATTGGTGCGGTGTTTTTCCAAAAATTCGTTTTCCGTTACGCCTTGCGGGCCTTTGCGGTACGCGTCTATCCAGGCTTGGGCTTGGTCCGGGTTACGCTCCATTAGGGCGATGCTGGTTAAAAACAAATAAGTGGATTCGTTTACCGGGTCCAATTTCAGCGAGCGTTCAAACGCTTTTTTGGCTTGAGCCATATTCTCGCGGGAGCGCGCGCTGAGCTCCTGATATTGGGCCGCGGTAGAGGCTTGCCCGGCGCTTTTGGCTTGTTGAACGGCCATTTTGTAGTACAGCTGACCGATGTTTTGGTGCAGCATGGCATGATTCGGGGCCCGTTTTAAGACGATGGCATAATCCCGCATGGCGCGTTCGTAGTCGTTGGACGGTTCGTCCTTATCCCCGCGCGTGGGAGAAAAAGACTCCGTCAAATTCAGCACGCTGGCAAGCGTGTTGGCACGGAACTGGCGGTATTCTGTCAAAAACGGATTTAAGTCAATGGCTTTGGTAAAATAGCCCAGGGCTCCTTCGGGGTTTCCGTTGCTTACCAGCCTTACGCCCAAGCTATAATAGTGGTTGGCTTGGAAAAAACCGTAAAAATAGCACAGCACCGGTACCGATAAGGCCATAATCAGCCCCGGCCATACGCGCTTATTTAACAAGGCGCTTTTTAAGTAAATAAACATCGTACCCACCAGGCAGAATAACAACACCGCCCACGAAACGGCAATCAATAAGGTTTCTCCCAGCGTGACGGTGCGAAGAGCGCCTATGATTTTGGAAAATTGACTGCAAATCCACCACCCTCCGCCAATCAGCACTACCGCCAGCAGGGTGCGCACGCTCCACAGCAGCCAGCTGGGAGCGGGCGTTTGTTCGGCCGGGGAATTATCCGCCTGGGGTCCTTTGCTTAAGGCCAGAATAACGCCGCAAAACACCGCAAAAAACAGGCCGCTGGAAGCAAAGCGGATACTGATGTCCACACATGCGTGCGTCATCAGGCCAAAGAAGGCGCTGGCGTATCCCAGCAAATACAAGTTCCGTTCTTTTATCGCCGTATCTTGCGGGTTTGCAAGCGGCTCTTTTAGGTTACGCACCGCGCAGATAAATACAAACACAATCAGCCACAGGAAAATTGCCACCCCTACCGTGCCGACGGTGGCCCATTGTTCCAGGTATTCGTTTTCGGCGTGTTGGGTTTCGGTGTTGTGGGAGTTTTCTATATAAAAAATTTGCGGGCGGCGGTAGGCCGGATAAATGATTTTGAAGCTGCCCGGCCCGGTACCCATGACGGGAGCGTCCTGCACCATTTCCAGGGTGGACAGCCACGTAAACGCACGGAAGCTGACGGACTGAAAACGCTTGGCCCCATACAGCCCCGCCCCTACCAAAGCCAGCAACAATATGCCCAGAGCGGCCAGGTTAATTTTGCGCAAATGTTTTTTTGCCGCGCCTTGCATAAAAAAGTTGGTATATATCCCCGCAAAGCACACCAGGGCCGCCGCATAGGCCAGCCAGGCGCCTTTACTTTCGGTAAAGAACAGCCCCGCCAGTCCCGCCGCCAGCAATACGAGCAGGCTCTTTTTACGCGTCAGCAGGTATTGCGCGCCCGCCAGGCAGGAAGCAAAAATCACAAAAGCGCCAAAGAAATTGGGGTTGGCATGCGTGGAAAACACCCGCTTCATAAAGAAGCCTCTCCACGGCATAAAATCAGCCCCCGGGAAGAACCCGTCTATAATTTGCAAGAGCGCATAGGCAAACGAAATCCACGCCGCGGCCAAAATAAACTTGGTGACGGTTTTGACGTCCTGTTGGCGAAACTCGCAGGCAATCATCAGGGTAATCAAGCCATACATGATTAACCGCACAAATTCTTCGGCGGCTTCCATTTTATAGGGTAAAAAGCAAAAGGAAAAAATATTCCACCCCAAATACGCAAGTAGCGGCAGCAAAAAGGGAAGGTTTTCCCGCGTAAAGGGATTTTTGCGTTCCGTCAGTTTAAGGGAGGCCCAAAGAGATAACAAAACTACCGTAGCACAGTGAAGAAGTGTCAGCTTTACTTGGGCCGTGTCATAAGTGGCGGTAAAAAACGAAATACTTACCAACAGGCAGGCCCACCCCGTTACCCAGGTGAGCGCTTTGCGCAAGAACGCTGCGGCCGGCTGGGAAGAAACAGGCTGTGGGGCCGCGCAAACGGCCGATACGGCGGCCGGCTGGGCGGCGGTTTTTTTGCGGGCAGAATGGTTTCTTTTGGCGGACATATATGTAATGATAACAAATTTGGCGGGCAGGGCAGGAGGGAGACTCTCTACAAAATCGGTTTGTTGGCAAGAAAAAACCCCGCTTTGCAAAGCGGGGTTTTTATTTAATTATTGAGGGTGGAGCAAATTTCCTCCCCTTGTTTGGTAAGCGGGGTACAAACCACGGGTCCGCCGTCAAACGGATAGTCCAGCGTATAGAGGATATCCATCGCATGGTTGCGCACATTGGCTTTTACGCCGCCCGGTTCCAACAGAAGTTCAAACCCGGCGCAGGATAGTTTGTCTGGGCTGATTTTTTCGCAGTTTCTATATTTGCTTAGCCACACGCGCGGGTCGGCCAGGGGTTTTTGGGAGTCTTTTAATTGTTTGCGGGCGGCGTAGTCCAGCGCGGTGAGCACGCGGGATAACTGAATATGCCGTTCCGTGCGCTGATATTGCGGCAGTGCCACGGCCAGCACCATCAGGGCCACAAACACCAGCGCCAGCAACACGGATACTACGGTGATGAAGGTGAAAGAAGTTTCTTCTTCCTCTTCGTAGGCTTCGGGGTCAAATTCGGCTCGTTTGGAAATGACGGCGCTGTGGCTGATACGGTCGTGCAGGGTGCGTTTTTTCTTGTCAAACGCGGCAATAAAGAAGCCGAAATAAAACGTAACGTTGGTAACCAATTTAGAAAAAATACGTTCCGTGGCCTGCCAGAAAGTAAGGCGCCGGCCGCGCCGGTCCACCACTTTGATGCCCACAATAATTTTCCCTAAACTGGCCTGCAGGGGGGAGCTTTCCAATAAGGCATAATACAGCCAAATTATTACCAGCAGTATCAGCGAAACGGAGGCGTTGTCCATCAGCTGGGCCAGCACCCAAAACAGGACGGCAAACACCGCCGCGTCAATTAGAAAAGCAAAAAAACGTTTCCATACGCTTGCGTACATACGCCACCTCCGCTGTAGAGAGCTTACTTATAGTATAGGCGTTTAGGCGTTTTTCTCAAGGGAGGGGAATGTTAGCAGAGTTTTACGTCTTTGGCTTGGGCGGCTTTTAAGAGGTCGTTGGGGTTGATTTTGATTTGCAGTCCGCGCAGCCCGGCACTGACAAAAATGTAATCCCACAAAATACAGTCTTCATGAATAAATGTGGGGAAGTGCTTTTTCATGCCCAAAGGGCTGCAACCGCCGCGCATGTAGCCCGTAACGGGCACCAATTCTTTCACGTGCAGCATTTCGCAGGACTTGTTGCCGCTGGCGCGGGCGGCGGCTTTCATGTCCAGCTCCGCTCCGCCGGGAATGACGCACACGAAAAAACCCGTTTTGTCGCCGCGAAGAACCAATGTTTTGTACACCTGGTCTATATTTTGCCCCAGGGTTTGCGCCACGTGAACGGCGCTTAGGTTCTCTTCGTCCACTTCGTACGGGATGAGTTCGTAGGGGATATGCAGGTCGTCCAAATGACGGGCGGCGTTTGTTTTGTGGACTTTGGTTTTCATATATTTATTATAGAAATTTACAAACAAAGGGTGAAAGTTGAAAATTTTTTGTTTTTCTATTACACTGGCTTTAGCCTGCGTGTGCAGGCAAGGAGAAAACGAATGAAAAAAGGTTTCACGTTAATAGAATTACTGGTAGTGGTATTGATTATTGGTATTTTATCTTCGGTGGCGCTTCCTCAGTATGAAAAAGCGGTGGAAAAAAGCCGCTGGTCCGAAGCGATGACCAATACCAAAAAATTGGGTGAGGCATTAGAAGTGTTCAAGCTGGCCAGCGGCGGAGCGCTGCCTACGGCCATTTCGGATTTGGACGTTAACGTCGGCACTCAGGTGGCGGGCAGCCCGCTATCTGCCCTGGCGGGCAAGTTCCGCTATACGGTGGGCGGTTCGGGCGATATCGTGGGCAACTGGGAAGGCCGCGCGAATACCGAAAAAAACTATATGAATATCGTCTACAGCACCAACGATCATTATTTGTACTGCAAACTAAAATCCGAAACGACAAACTCCACCGCATGGTCTATTTGCAAGTCCTGGAGTAATGGCTGTGCCAACAGAGTAACCCGGCAGGTACTAACTGTGGGGAATTTATTTGTTGCCGTATTTAACGGCGGATTTGCCGGAAAAGAACGAACGGCCCCCGTTTGGACGGGGGCCGTTTTTGTAAGGGAACAATTATTTCTTGGCGGTTTTCTTGACGGGGGCCGCTTTGGGGGCGTGGAGCTTTTGGTCCGGGTGTTCGGCCAGGAATTTATCCACGGCGTCCAGCTCGGGCTTGAGGTATTTGCCCGTGTAGGACTTGTCGCACGCGGCCACTTGGCGCGGCGTACCGGTCACCACGATTTGGCCACCTTTGTCGCCGCCTTCGGGGCCCAGGTCAATGAGCCAGTCGGCCGTTTTGATAACGTCCAAATTGTGCTCAATGATAAGCACGGTATTGCCTTTGTCCGCCAGGCCGTGCAGCACATGCAGCAGTTTATCAATGTCTGCAAAGTGAAGCCCGGTGGTGGGCTCGTCCAAAATATACAGCGTTTTGCCCGTGCCTTTGCGGGACAGTTCATCCGCCAGTTTAACGCGCTGTGCTTCCCCGCCAGAAAGCGTGGTGGCGGACTGACCGAGCTTAATGTAGCCCAACCCTACGTCGTTTAAGGTTTTTAAGTAGCGTTTTATTTTGGGAATGCTGTCAAAAAATTCCAACGCCTGCGATACGCTCATGTCCAGCACTTCGGCAATGTTTTTGCCTTTGAATTTCACCTGCAGGGTATCTTCGTTGAAGCGTTTGCCGTCGCATTCTTCGCATTTTACGTAAATGTCGGGCAAAAATTGCATTTGAATTTTCAAAATACCGTCGCCTTGGCATTTTTCGCATCTGCCGCCCTTTACGTTAAAGGAAAAGCGACCCGGTTTGTAGCCGCGGCGTTTGGCTTCGGGCATTTCGGCAAACAGGTCGCGAATGTGCGAAAATACGCCCGTGTAGGTGGCGGGGTTGGAGCGGGGCGTTTTGCCGATGGGGCTTTGGTCCACGATGATGACTTTATCAATGTTTTCCAGCCCTTTAATGGCTTTGTGTTTGCCGGGTGCATCTTTGGCGCCGTAAAACTTTTGGGCGAGGGCTTTGTACAAGATTTGATGAATAAGCGTGCTCTTGCCCGAGCCCGACACCCCCGTTACGCAAATAAATTTGCCGAGGGGGAATTTGACGTCTATATTTTTTAGGTTGAATTGTTTGGCGCCTAAAATTTCCAAATACTTTCCGTTTCCTTTGCGCAGTTCTTCGCGAGGCAAAATCATGCGGCGGCCGTTTAGGTACGAGGCGGTGAGGGATTTTTCGTCCCGCAAGAAATCCGCCGTCGGTTCCGCCGCTACAATTTGACCGCCGTTTTCGCCCGCGGCGGGGCCGAGTTCCACCACATAGTCGGAGGCAAGGATTGTGTCTTTGTCGTGCTCTACGATGATGAGGGTGTTGTCCAAATCGCGCAGGTTTTTAAGCGTTTCAATCAGGCGGTCGTTATCGCGCGAGTGGAGGCCGATGGTGGGCTCGTCCAGCACGTATAGCACGCCTGTGAGGCCGGAGCCAATTTGCGTGGCCAGGTGAATACGCTGCGCTTCGCCGCCCGAGAGGGTTTGGCTTTTGCGTTCCAACGTCAGGTACGAAAGGCCCACGCTATTTAGAAATTCCAAGCGCGCGCGGATTTCTTTCAGCACGTCTTTGGCGATGATTTTTTCTTTATCGGATAAATGAATTTGTTCAAAAAACGCCTTGGCGGCCGATACCTGCATGGCCACAATGTCGTGAATGGTCTTTCCGTCCACGCGCACGGCCAGGGCTTCGGGTTTGAGGCGTTTGCCCTGGCAGGTGGGGCAGGTGACCTCGCGCATAAAGCGGGTGTACACTTCTTCTTTCACAAAATCGCTTTCGCTTTCCTGGTAGCGGCGTTTTAGGTTGGTAATCACGCCTTCAAAATCTTGCTCGCCGCCCGATATGAGCGACGTGTAACTGGCTCCTCCCGTACCGTAGAGCAGCAAATCGCGCTGTGCTTTGGAAAGTTTGTTCCAGGGAGTGTTCATGTTGATGTGATTTTGACGGCAAACTTGTTTGAGAATATCGTAATAGTACCCGCTCCAGGAGTTTTTCCAGCGGTGGGTGCGGGTGGTGACGGGGTTATCCCACGCGGCGATGGCGCCTTCGTTGATGGATAGCGTCGGATCCGGGACGACGAGGTCCTCGTCCACTTCTATTTTAAGCCCCAGGCCGTTGCAGTCCGGGCAGGCGCCGTAGGGGGAGTTGAACGAAAACAGACGCGGTTCCAATTCCGAAAACCCAATCCCGCAGTGGGCGCAGGCGTTTTCTTCGCTGTAGGTAAATTCGCGCGGTTTGTCGCCCTCGGCTTCCAGCACGTGCACCAGGCCCTTGGCGTATTTTAACGCGGCTTCCAAGCTTTCCACCAGGCGTTCGCGGTCAAATTCTTCCACAAAAATTTCGTCCGTCACCAGTTCAATGGTGTGCTTTTTGTAGCGTTCCAGCGAAGGCGTGTTCTCCAGCGACAGCACCGTCCCGTTTACGCGGGCTTTTACGTAACCGTCTTTTTTGAATTTGGCAAACAGTTCTTCGTACGTGCCGGCGCGGCCCCGCACCACGGGGGACAAAATATAGACCGTTTTTTCGTTGAATTTTTTTAAGATATCCTGCGCAATTCCCTGCACGCTCCAGGATTGGACTTCCCTCCCGCATTGCGGGCAAAACCGATGCCCCACGCGCGCAAACAGCAAGCGCAGGTAGTCGTAGATTTCGGTCACCGTGGCCACCGTGGAGCGCGGGTTTTTGGAGGGGGTACGCTGTTCAATGGAAATGGCGGGGGAAAGGCCTTCTATGTGTTCCACGTCGGGCTTTTCCATCAGCTCCAAAAACTGCCTGGCATAGGCGGACATGCTTTCTACATAGCGGCGCTGGCCTTCGGCGTAAATGGTGTCAAACGCCAGCGAGCTCTTGCCGGAGCCCGAAAGCCCGGTAACCACTACCATTTTGTCCTTGGGCAGTTCTACCGTAACGTTCTTTAAGTTGTGGCCTTTTGCGCCGATTACTTTGATGCTTTTCATAAACGGAAATCCTTTCTAATTAAAAAAACGGGAATCAGGCGGGAAAAACGGTCCAAATCGGGTGTCTTTTCCCTTAAATAAATTATATAATTTATTCATACTTTTATCCCGGAGCGCGCGTGTGAAAAAACCGCTGAAATTTTTGTTGTATGCCTTGGGTGTCGTGTTGTCCGTCGGCATTATTGCTTTTATGGTGTATCAGACGCGCGACAGCTTTGTTAAAATCTGGCAGGGCGTCAGTACCCGCTATTTGTTTTTGTCTTTGCTTTCTTCCGCATTGATTTACGTTTCTATGGGCATGAGCCTCTATGAAGTGCTGCGCATTATGGGGCGGCGCGTGAGCAAGAGCGCGGCCATTGGTATTGCGCTGGTGTCCACCACGGTCAACTATGTGGTGTCTTCGCTGGGGGTGAGCGGATTTGCCCTTAGAGCCCATTTGCTAAACCGCCGCCGCGTACCTTTTGGCATGTGCGTAACGGCCAGTATCGTAATTACGGTATTGTTGTATTTCGTGCTGGCGGTGATTATTTTGCAGGGGTCCGTGCTGATGTTGTTTAATTCGTCGGCCACCACCATGCAGATATTAAAAAACTTTTTGCTTATCGTAGTCATGTGCGCCGTGTGCGTGGTGATTACGGCTTTCCTGTTTAACAACGAATGGCGCTCCAAATGGCTGCGCAAAACTTTCCGCCTTATCAACAAAGTGCTCTATCACGTATTCCGTGCGCTGATTCCCAAAGGCAAGTACGATACGTTCATGGACCAGCTGGACGAAGGCATTGATTTAATCCATAAAAAGAAAAAGAAACTCACCTGGACGATTGTGTACGTCTGTGCGGACTGGCTGTTCACCATTTTGGTGCTCTATTTTGCTTTCCGCGCCGTGGGCATACACATTACGGCGGGCGTGTTGGTGGCGGGTTTTGCCGTGGGTATGGTCACCACGCTTATTCCGCTGCTTCCGGGGGGGCTGGGCGCGATGGAATTAGCCATGACGGCCGTTTATTCCCAAATGGGTATAGACTGGGACTCCGCCCTCATGGCCACGCTTATTTACCGCGTGGTGTATTACATTATCCCCGGCATAGTGAGCATTTTTATTTATTGGGGGCTGCAGTTGTCTTTGCCTTCTTCTTCCCGCAAAAATAAATTACCCAAAGGAGCTGCCAAATGAAAGAGCGCATTAACGAACAAGTTCCCAGCGTGCGCGCCAGCTGTTACGTGCATAAAACGGCCGTATTAATCGGCGAAGTGACGTTGGGGGAAAATGTGTCCGTTTGGCCCTGCGCCGTGCTGCGCGGGGACATTGCCGCCATCTCGGTGGGGGACAACTCCAACATTCAGGAAAACGCCTGCATCCACGTCAATTACGGGGCGCCCTGCCGCATTGGCCGCGGCGTGAGCGTAGGGCATGGGGCGGTGGTGCACGGCAGCCAGATTGGGGATAATTGCCTTATCGGCATGAACGCCGTAGTGATGGAAAGCGAAATCGGCCCGAACTGCATTATCGGTGCGGGGGCGGTGGTCCCTGCGGGGAAGAACATTCCTGCGGGGTCGCTTGTTATGGGGGTGCCGGCCAAAATCGTGCGCAAATTGGAAGAGGACGAAGTGAACGCCATTATGCGCAACGCCCGCGAATATGCCGACGCTATCCTGCTTTACAAAGACCATTGCGAAGAGATTTAACCATGAAAAAAGTGGTGCTGATAGAAGATTCCAAAGTACTCGGAACCGCGCTTATCGGTGCGCTGAAAGTGGAAGGCATTGAAGCCCACTGGGCCGAAAACGGCGTGGCGGGCGTGCAAGCCGCCAAACAGATTAAGCCCGATTTGATTTTGCTGGATTTAATGCTTCCCAAATTGAGCGGTTTTGAGGTGTGCAGACTGTTAAAGACAGACAACGCCACCTGGCGTATCCCGGTGGTGGTGATGTCCACCCTGTCGGACCCGGAGTCGCGCGACCGCGCCACCGAGGCCGGGGCCGATTATTTTATCCCCAAACCGTACGATTTGGCCGATACGCTAAAAGAAATTAAAAAATTATTAAAACTGTAACCAAACGCCCCTTTTGGCGGGGCGATACCAGAAAGGGAGAACCTATGCCCGCAAACAAAAAGAAAACCGTCAAACGAGCCGTAAAATTGGATTTAGCCGCCCTGGAAGAACTGTTGGAAGCCAACCGCCCTTCCGAAGCGTTGGAAAAGCTGGTTTCCGCCCGCACCAAAGACGCGGCGGCGTGGTTTTTGACCGGCGAAGCCCAGCGCCAGTTGGGTTCGTTTGAAGATGCGCTGAAAAGCTATGCCAAAGCCCTGCAGCTGGCCGACGAAGCCGAAACCCGCATGGACGTGCTGTTGGCCATGGCGGCCTGCTACCGCACGTTGGGGCATTCCGCCGCGGCGTATGAACTGGCGCAGGACGCCCTGAATATGGCGCAGGAATTGGAATACGACGAGTTTGTGGTGCGTGCCATGCAGGAAATGGGCATGGCGTTGCGTGCCTGGGGCCGGCTGGAAGAAGCGCTGGACTTGCTGGACGCCGTATTGGCCGCATATACCCAGCTGAAAGACTACGCGGGAATGAGCTTTATCCACTGGGCCAAAGGCGGCATCTTCCGCTTGCAGGGTCATTTTCAGGAAGGGATTGCCCAATTCAAAAAAGCTATTTCTTTGGCCAAAAAAGCGGGCGATGACATCAGCTTGGCCTACGGTTACTGCGGGCTGGCCGGTATCAGCCGCATTTGCGGGAAGATTGACGACTGCGTCAAAAACTATAAACTGGCCGAAAAAATCTTCCGCAAAAGCGAGGACCTTTTTGGCAAAGCCTACACCAACTGCGGCATGGCCAACGGCCTTCGCCAGCAGGGGAAGTATGACGAAGCCCTCCGCCACTACAACGTGGCCGATAAACTCTATTCCGCCATCAACGACACGGTGGACTTGGGCTTTGTGAAATGGGGCCGTGCCGACATTTTGAAACGGAAAAATAAAATGGACGCCGCGTTGAAAGATTTGCAGGAAGCGCGTGTGCTGTTTGATAATTCCGACGAAACCCGCGGCCAAATTTTAACCAAGCTTTCTTTGGCCCAGGTGCTGTATGCGCTGGGCCAAACGCAGGAAGCCGAGGAACTTTACGAGGCGGGCGTTTCCCAGGCGCGTGCGGAAGGCCTGCACACGTATTTGGAAAGCTACACCTGATAAAAACGTGTTTGAATAAATAAAAATCCCGAGCTGATGAGCTCGGGATTTTTTTGTTTATAAAAGGGAGAAAAAGACGGGAGACTTGACTCGTTTTTTTTTTTTGATAAATTTTGAATTGCCTTCCGAGAGCGATGTTTCCAGTGTTATCCGTTGTTTTGTCTATCCGAAAGGTTTTGAAAGCAAAAAGGAGTATTTATGAAAAAATATATGATGATGTGTTTTTTGCTTTTTTCTTCTATTGCTATCCAGGCAGAAAATAAAATCACCATGGTTACTTATTTTCCAGTGCCGTATGTGGCATATAGCAAAATTAATGTTAATAAACAGTTAGATGTTGGGTTAACCAGTACATGTGAAATGAATTTGGGGTGTTCTGAAAGTGGGGCCGCCGGCTTAAAACCATTACAAGTAACAAATGGATTTTTAGAAAGAGGGCGTTTGGAACTGAATTCGGCAACTGCTGTTGTTAGCAATCAAGTATCCCTCGGAAGTGGAAGCGGTTTGGCTGAAATCAATTTTTTGGAAGATCTTCGTATAGGGACTCTTAATAATGGATATAGTTTGGAAACAAATCAAATGACTGTGGATATTCTAAAGCTGTTTCCGTCTAGAATCAAAAATGATTTTCCCAGCTGTGCCGCTACGGGCGCGCCAAACGCGCCTCAAGTATCTTGGCAAAAATTAAAATTGAAAGATAAAGAAGAAGTTTTTTTGGTGTGTGGAGAAGCTAAAAATGTTGGTTGCGACCCCTCTTCTAAACCGGCCACGCCGTCTCCTAGGGTGTGTAACGGTTGTGGTACTCAGCAAGCAAGTGTAAGCTGTAATACAAGTACGGGAAAGTGGCAGATTTCTTGGGGAAATTGCAGCGTGTCGGATGCGTCTTTGTGCGCCACTTATTCTTGGCAGAGAGATGCTGCCATGGACTGCGTTTTTGATCCGGGTTCTTCTTCCGGCTCTTCTTTTTTCTGTCCTATGTTCTATGGCAGTGTGGTTGGACCGGAAGGTCCCTTTAATTCGGGTAATAGCTGCAATGAAGTGGTACAGGCGGCTAGAAGCTCGTGGAGTGGCCCTATCGGTACCACCAGCACGGTTAAGAGCGGTGCGTGCAGTGCTTCTCAATATGGACAATTGTTTTATTATCATGCTGTGTATAATGGGTTTTCTTTGGGAGCCTTGCATACTATGGGCTGTGTAGCGTATGTGTGCTTGCCCGATTAAAAATGGGGTTCCCGAAGCAATAACTATATACGATTACCTGATAAAAACGTGCTTGAATAAATAAAAATCCCGAGCTGATGAGCTCGGGATTTTTTTTGTTTATAAAAGGGAGAAAAAGACGGGAGACTTGACTCGTTTTTTTTTTGATAAATTTTGAATTGCCTTCCGAGAGCGATGTTTCCAGTGTTATCCGTTGTTTTGTCTATCCGAAAGGTTTTGAAAGCAAAAAGGAGTATTTATGAAAAAATATATGATGATGTGTTTTTTGCTTTTTTCTTCTATTGCTATCCAGGCAGAAAATAAAATCACCATGGTTACTTATTTTCCAGTGCCGTATGTGGCATATAGCAAAATTAATGTTAATAAACAGTTAGATGTTGGGTTAACCAGTACATGTGAAATGAATTTGGGGTGTTCTGAAAGTGGGGCCGCCGGCTTAAAACCATTACAAGTAACAAATGGATTTTTAGAAAGAGGGCGTTTGGAACTGAATTCGGCAACTGCTGTTGTTAGCAATCAAGTATCCCTCGGAAGTGGAAGCGGTTTGGCTGAAATCAATTTTTTGGAAGATCTTCGTATAGGGACTCTTAATAATGGATATAGTTTGGAAACAAATCAAATGACTGTGGATATTCTAAAGCTGTTTCCGTCTAGAATCAAAAATGATTTTCCCAGCTGTGCCGCTACGGGCGCGCCAAACGCGCCTCAAGTATCTTGGCAAAAATTAAAATTGAAAGATAAAGAAGAAGTTTTTTTGGTGTGTGGAGAAGCTAAAAATGTTGGCTGCGACCCCTCTTCTAAACCGGCTACCAGTCAAAAGTGTAATGGGTGTGGTACGCAGACACGCAGTGTTACCTGTGATACTTCTACCGGGGAGTGGGTAACTGGAACGTGGAGCACTTGTAGCGGTGGATCCCCTTCTGTGACAACACAAGAAGAAAAGTGCTCTTTTAAGGCTTATTACACCTACGCTTCTCAAAGCGATTCTCCTTCTACTCGTATAGGGCCGGTAACCGTCTCCGGCAAACGGACGCGCAGTTGGAACCAATATACATGCAGTTGGGGCAATTGGGGCCCGTGTACTGGTGCCGTGTACACTAGTTTAGGATCATTTACAAAAAGCTCAAATAAATCTTATTGCCAACGTGCTTCCTCTTCTTATTGCAACAGAGGATATGGGCTTAACGAGTCCTGCGATTGGCCGCAATCTTCGGGATTGTATGGCTCCTATTGTGTATCACCGTATGGAAGTGGATGTTATATTTATCAATGCCGGAGTTTGACGGAATAAGGCTGGATGATATTATATCCCGGTCATAAACGACCGGGATATTTTTAACGGTTTCTTTCCTCGTCTTTTTGGTATAACATCGCTATGGTTTGATTGGTTTTGCGTTTACGTTAAGTTTCCTGACGGGCTCATTTGCCCCTTGAGAAATGTGTTTGTGCACCATAACCAAACCAGAAAAGCTCTCTACGCAGACGCCGGGTCTTTTATTTGGAAACAAGTTGTTTTTTGTTCTTCATCGGAGTCCAATACATTGGCGTATTACCATACTACTTATGGGGGTATATCGTTAGGAGCTAAATATACAATGGGTTGTGTGGCTTATGTGTGCTTGCCCGATTAAAAATGGGGTTCCCGAAGTAATAACTATATACGATTACCTGATAAAAACGTGCTTGAATAAATAAAAATCCCGAGCTGATGAGCTCGGGATTTTTTTGTTAAAACGGCTTAGTTTATTTTGCTGTGAGGGGGGACATCTTGGGTAATCCATTTGTTGGCCCCGATGATGCTGCCTTTGCCGATGGTGATATTGCCCAGCACGGTGGTTTCGGCATAGATAATCACATCGTCTTCAATATTCGGGTGGCGCTTAATGCCTTTGACGGGGTTCCCGTGTTCGTCCAGCGGAAAGCTTTTTGCCCCCAGCGTAACGCCCTGGTAGAGCTTGACGTTGGCCCCAATGACGCACGTTTCCCCAATCACCACGCCCGTCCCGTGATCAATAAAGAAGCCGGGCCCGATGGCGGCACCGGGGTGAATGTCTATACCGGTTAAATTGTGTGCATATTCGGTAACGATACGCGGAATAAGCCGCACGCCCCGCTCATGCAAAAAATGCGCCATGCGCTGCAGCGTAACGGCCGTTACGCCCGGGTAGCACAGCAGGGGTTCCACAGGGCTGATGGCGGCGGGGTCGCCTTCGTAGGCGGCGTTTACGTCGCTGATAATGAGGCGCTGGATATCGGGCAGGGCCAAAATGAAATCTTGCGTAATTTGCTTGGCTTCTGCTTCGCAGTGGGTGCAAACCGCTTTTTCTTTGCACATAAAGCACAACGAATTTTTGATTTGCTCTTCCAGCCGCGCGGCCAGGCTTTCCAAGGTGAACGTAGTTTCCCGCCCCGACTCCAGCGGATATTGGAACAGGAAATCTTTTAAGGCGCAAAAAATGGCCACCGTCTTTTTGGCGGAGGGAATAAATTTGGCTTTTTGAAAGAAATTCTTGTCGAAGGTGCTTTTCAGCTCTTCGGCGGTTTTATCAAACAAATCGCTCACGGCGAGCCTCACATCTTGAAATCTTCGCCCAGGTAAAGACGTCTTGCATTGGGGTCGTTGAGCAGGGTGTTTTGGTCGCCCTCTACGAGGATTTTCCCGTCGTAAATCAGGTAGGCCCGCTCGGTAAGGGGCAGCGTTTCGCGCACGTTGTGGTCGGTAATCAAAACGCCGATGCCTTTGTCTTTTAACTTAAAAATCATATGCCGCAGGTCGGACACGGTAATCGGGTCAATACCCACGAAAGGTTCGTCCAGCAAAATAATTTTGGGGTTGCTGATCATGCAGCGGGCAATTTCCATACGGCGTTTTTCGCCGCCGGAAAGCGTCCAGGCTTTTTGCTTGGCCAGTTTCGTCAGCCCAAATTCGTTCAACAAGGCGTCCACGCGGCGTTTTTGTTCTTGCTTATCGTCCAAAATACGTTCCAATACGGCAAGCAGGTTTTCTTCCACGGTAAGGCCCTTGAAAATGGTGGGTTCCTGGGCCAGATATCCCAGGCCGTGGCGGGCGCGTTCGTACATGGGCAGCTGGGTGACGTCGTCCCCGTCAATAAATACGCGGCCTTTGGTGGGGCTGATAAAGCCCACCATCATATAAAACGAAGTCGTTTTGCCGGCGCCGTTGGGGCCCAACAGCCCTACAATTTCGCCGGATTTTACGTGAATATCTACCCCTTTTACGACCATGCGGTCTTTATATACTTTTACGATTTGTTCGCTGCGAAGTTGCATATCTAAAACCTCTAAAATTTTTCGTTGACGGCCGCGTCGTTTATCTGGGGGGAAACCAGCCAGCCCTGCACTTTCCCGTCCAACAGCACGGTGTCGCCTTCGTTGTCGGCCTGCACCTTATCCGCTATTATAGCAAATGTGCCTTGCTCGCTTTGGCCGCTTAACAGCGGGCGCGAACCGTAGGCATACGAATAGTTTTTGTTGCCGTCATACACAATGGTGTCCGCCTGCAGGGTGCGAAGCGGGTCCGACACTTCCGCCCCGCCTTCCACCGTCAGATGATTTTGAAATTGGCGATAGGTGGCTTTTTGTGCGCGGAGGATTTGTTTCCCTTCCGGCGCGGGACGTTCCACCCGTACGTTTCCTTCCAGCACAAACAGCCCTTCCTGCAAATCAAAAGAGGCTTTTTTGGCATAAGCCGTCACGGGCAGTTGTTTGCCTTCTTTGTATATCAGGCGTAAAGTTTTATTCTTGGCGGCGGAAAGGGTGCCTTTCTTGGTTTGATAATTGTAACGGGCCGTGTCCGCAAAGGCTTCATAGACGGGAGCCCCCGGTTCGGCCTGTTTTACGTGTACGTTGCCCTTGGCCGAAAAACGGTTGTAGGCGCGTTCCGAAAGGGCATAATCGGCACGGAAAGAGTAGATGCCGTTATCGTACGAAACGTTGCCTTTGAATTCTTCCTGCTGTTTGTCTTTGTAAATGACCCAACTGTCGCTGGATACCAAGCCTCCCAATACGGGGGGAATGGCGGTGGCGGCGTTTTTCTTGTCTTTGAGCGACTGTTTAGCCTGCTGCAGGCGCGGCTTGGCGGCGGGCACTTTGATTTCGGGCCCTTCTATGCGCACGGTACGGCAGCCGCTTAACGTAAACACGGCCGCTGTCAGGGTCAAAAGGAAGAATGATTTTTTCATAAAGTTTTGCTCTTCAGTTCCTGGGCGTCCGTCGGCAGGCGGGTGGTTTGTTTTTTGAGTTCTATTTTGGAAAGTTTGGAGTCCGTTTCTACGCCGCCTTTAGCCGTCACCTTGGCGCCGCCGCGGGTGATGACGGTTTTCTCGTCGGACCAGATGCGGTCTTTATCCACATCGTAAAAAATTTTATCCGTGGTAATGGTTAAATCTTCGGTAAAAGACTGCAGCTTGGCATTGCCTTCTATGGAAACCAGCTTGGAAGGATAATCAAACGTACCCGTGCGGCCCGTTACGGCGGCGCTGTCTTTCCCGTTTTCTTTTAACAGCAAATCGGGGTTTTTCAGCGTGGCGGTTTGCAGTTGGGAAAAGTCCACCGCTTCGGAACGCAAAATCCAGGTTTTCTGGTTGCTTTTGGATTCAAAGATAGCCACTTTTTTGGCCAGCTGCATGCCGGCGTTCTCGTCGGGCGAGAATTCTTTGCTGGTGTCGCAGGCGGCCAAGCTTAAGGCGGCCAAAAGAAGAAGAGTTTTTCTCATTTTTTATCCAATAATGCCAAAAATTCTATCAAATCTTTTTCGTCTATAATTCCCACCACTTTGCCGGATTTGTCCAGCACGGGCAGGTTGTCCACGTGCGTGGCGTGAATCATTTTGGCGGCTTCTATGGCGGGAAGCGTGTCCAAAATATGATACGGGTTGCGGGTCATCACTTCGGTGATGTTTTTGTTTAACACGTCGGTCCCTTTTTGCAGGATACGGCGCAGGTCACCGTCCGTAAAATACCCGAGCAGGCGGCCTTTTTCGTCCACAATGCTGGTAGCTCCGGCCGCACCCGTTTGCGTCATTACCAAAAGCGCGTCCTTTACCGAGGCGCTTTCGCGCACGGTGGGGTTGTTTTTGCCTTTGCGCATGACGTCTTTTACCTGTTGGGTAAGCAGTTTGCCCAGCGAACCGCCGGGGTGGAAAACGGCAAAATCCCGCTTTTCAAAATGTTTGATTTTCATCAGACAAATCGCCAGCGCGTCCCCCACGGCCAGCGTGGCAGTGGTGGAAGCCGTAGGCGCCAGGTTGTAGGGGCAGGCTTCGCGCTCTATGTGAATGGTGATGTGAATGTCCGACATAAGGGCCAATTTGGATTTGTCGTGCCCCGTCATGGAAATGACGGTGAGCTTGCGGCGTTCCAGCGAGGGGAGAATTTTGTTGATTTCTTCGGTCTGGCCCGAAAAAGAGATGGCTAAAATAACGTCGCCGGGGGTAATCATGCCCAAATCGCCGTGCAAGGCTTCCACCGGGTGCACAAAGAAAGACGGCGTGCCCGTAGAGGCTAGGGTAGCCGATATTTTCCGGCCGATAATACCGCTCTTGCCAATGCCCAGCACCACGACGCGGCCTTTGGTTTTGGCAATAACGTCCACGGCTTTCAAAAAGTTTTCGTCAATGCTTTTTTTGCTCAGTTCCAGCGCTTCGTGCTCCACTTCCAGCACGCGGCGTGCAATTTTTTTAATGGCGGCGGGAGAAAAAGTTTCTGTGCTCATATGATTACCTGTTCGTGTTCAGCCACGGTGTCGCTTCGGGCGCGGGGCTGCGCTTTTGGTACGGGGCGGGCAGTTTGTCCGCCACGTAGGCCAGCGTAAAATAAGCCGCCGTACAGAAAACCAACAGCGCGCCAAACAGCTTGGCGTGCCACAAAAGAGAAGGTTTCCAGACGGGGCGCTGAGTCATTATTTGAATTTTTTAACCACTTGGTCAATGGCGCACAATTCGCGTGCCATTTTGGCGGCCATATCTAAATCCAGCGAGTTGGGCCCGTCGGAAAGGGCATGGTCGGGATCCGGGTGCGCTTCAAAAAATACGCCCGCAATGCCAAGCGCGGTGGCGGCTTTGGCCAACACCGGGGCCAGCTTGCGGTTTCCGCCGGTGGCACAGCCCAAAGCACCCGGCTTTTGGACGGAGTGCGTCGCGTCAAAAATGACCGGATATCCAAACTGCTTCATGATTTCCAGCGAGCGCATATCCACTACCAAATCGCCGTAGCCAAAGCTGGCTCCGCGTTCCGTAAGCAAAATGTTATGATTGCCGCGCGATTCAATTTTTTTAATCACCTGTTCCATGGCACCGGGCGCCAAAAATTGACCTTTCTTTACGTTTACGGCGCGGCCCGTATCGGCGCAGGCCAGCACCAAGTCGGTCTGGCGGCACAGAAAGGCGGGAATTTGCAAAATATCGGCTACCTGGGCCGCTTCTTCGGCTTGCCAGGGCTCGTGGACGTCCACCACCAGGGGCAGACCGGTTATTTCTTTGGCTTTGGCCAAAATGTCCAATCCTTTGGCCAGGCCCGGGCCGCGGTAAGCGTCTACCGAGGTGCGGTTGGCTTTGTCAAAGGAAGCTTTTAAGATAAAAGGGTGTTTCGTTTTGCCCAGAATGGTTTTAAGCTTTTTGGCCGTGTCGATATAATGCTTTTCGCTTTCAATCACGCACGTGCCCGCCATAAACGCAAGGGGCAGTTTATTGGAAATTTTATAATTGCCGATTTTGATGATTTTTTGCATATACATATGATAGCAAATTTTCCCTCGCTTTCTATATACGCGCGAACCGAATCCGCCTTGGGCCCAAGCATAAAAAAACCCCGCCCAAACGGGCGGGGTCTTCCAAAGCGGGAAAAATTAGTTGATTTCTTTAATTTCCACGTCAAAGGTGAGTTCTTTGCCGGCGAGCGGGTGGTTGAAATCCAACACGACTTCTTTGTCGGTGATTTCTTTCACCACGGCGCGGAAGGTGTGCCCTTCGTTGCTGGCGCCCACCATATCGCCTACTTTGAGGTTTTCCGCTCCGCCGATAGCTTCTTTCGGCACGCGACGAATGGCTTCGGGCAATACTTTGCCGTAACCTTTTTCGGGGGCTACTTTGACGGTCTTTTTGTCACCCACTTTCATGCCGGTCAATTCTTCTTCCAAGCCCGGAATGATGTGTCCCGCACCGTGTACGTATTCCAGCGGGCCGCGTCCTGCGGAAGTGTCGGCCACTTTGCCGTCCACCGTGAGGGTATAGTCAAATTTGACTTTGGAACCTTCTTTAATCATTGTTTTCTCCTTTTGCCGCAGGCGTCCTGCGCGAGTGTTTGATATATTGTAACAGTTTTTTGCCGTTTCCTGCCGAAAATCATGCGCGGGGGGAAAAAGAAAAGTCCCCCGCCAAAAAGCGGGGGAGCGCCAACATGTCGGCTGGGGGAAAGAAAACTTTGCGGGAGTATGTGCCCGTTTGTCAGGCGGGTCCAATTGCCCCGGTATAGTTACAGTATGGCTGTTTAGCCGCAGTAGCTCAAGGCCAAAAAAGGATTAGTTCTTTGCCTGGCATTGGCACAAAAAAGCCGCGCCGTTTTACGCGGCGCGGCGTTAGCAAACCGGGAAGCGTTTATTCGTTTCCGAAAATGGTATTAAGCTGGCGGTTTACGCGGTAGAAGGTGGCGCATTTGGGCATGTCTTTTAAGCGTTTGGCCCCGATATAGGTCATGCAGCTGCGAATGCCGCCCAAAATGGCCAACAGCGTGTGCTCAATGGGCCCGCGGAAGGGAATTTCCACCACTTTGCCTTCGCTGGCACGGTATTTTTTCATGCCGCCGTAGTGTTTTTCCTGGGCGTATTCGGAGCTCATGCCGTAGAACTTTTTGTATTGCTTTTCTACAATGCGCATGGCGCAGTTTTTATCGTCAATCATTTGCACTTCGCCCGTTTGGAAGGATTTGGTGCACATGTCGCCGCCGCTTTCGGTGTGGCCGGCCAGCATGCCGCCCAACATCACAAAGTCCGCCCCGGCGCACAAGCTTTTGCAAACGTCGCCCGGCACGGTGCAGCCGCCGTCGGCACAAATCATGCCGCCTACGCCGTGTGCCGCGTCGGCACATTCAATGACGGTGGAAAATTGCGGGCGTCCGACCCCGGTCAACTTGCGCGTGGTGCACACGGAACCGGGCCCAATGCCCACTTTCACAATATCGGCCCCGTTGAGGATCAAGTCTTCGCACATATCGCCGGTTACCACGTTGCCGGCCATGATTAAAGCTTCGGGCCATTCTTTGCGTACTTTGCGGATATAATTAATGAGATAGGGAGAATAACCGTTGGCAACGTCCACACAGATGTTGGAAACCAGTTTTTCGGCCATTACCTGTTTGAGTTTTTCAAAGTCCGCGTCCGACACGCCGGAGCTGACGAAAATCAAATCATTCCCGCCGAATTCTTTGGCGTTTTCTTTTAAGAAAGAAATCAATTCCTGGGCGCTGTAGTGCTTGTGCAAGGCGCTCATCAGGTGCAGTTTTTGCATTTCGCGGGCAATTTCAAAAGTGCCGGTGGTGGCCATGTTGGCCGCAACGATGCCGGTGCCTTTGAGGGTGCGGGGGCACCACTTAAAAGTGTATTCGCGTTCCACGATTACTTCCGAGCGGGAAGCCAGCGTGGAGCGTTTGGGGCGCAGCAGCACGTCGCAGTAATCCAACTGAATATCGTCGTAAATTCTCATAAATTTCTCCCTGGGGCTGCCCGGCACTGCGGGCGGCCAAACCGTCTTATATAATACAAAATTTACCTGCTTCTTGTGGGGCGGAAGCTTTTGCAGGGAAACACTTTTTTAGCTATAATGACTATTGTAAAAAAGACACAAAAACTTATACTTTTAATTAATGGAGTCCTTATGAAAAAAGGGTTTACGTTGGTGGAATTGTTGGCCGTAGTATTGATTATGGCTATTTTGACCGCTATCGCTTTGCCGCAGTATCGGCGCAGTGTGGAACGCGCCCGTGTGGCCGAAGCTTTGCAAATGCTTCCTGCCATTTTTGACGCGCGCGAACGGTTGATGACGGAACGCGGGTGGAATTTTTCGTCTTCTTCCCTGCCTCCCATTTCTTTTTCCAAATTGGATATTGATATGAAAGGAAAGAAAGACGGAGATACCAAAATGTTGACGGAAAATTTTTCCTACTCTTTGGCTGACAGCTGCGCGGGGGTGGTGTGTTCTACTACGGATCTTTGGGTGTCTGCTACATTTTTGAAAGGGACTTACAAGGGAACGCGGCTGTTTTATAAAGGCGGGAATATTACCTGCTGCCCGGGGACAGTTCAAGATGCTTGCAGCCGTTTGAATTTGCCTTCCGCAACTTGTTCAATTTCTCACGGTTGAGCTGGATAATAAAGTAGAGGCATGATATGAAAAAAGGTTTTACGTTAATTGAGTTGTTGGCTGTAGTGCTGATTGTGGCCATTTTGTCCGGCGTGGCGTTGCCCCAATATAGAAAAGTGGTGGAAAAAGCCCGCGTATCGGAATCGCAGGCCATGCTGCGCGTCATTTACGATTCCAGCGAAAGACTGGCCGGTGAATTTGGATACCGTTCGTATGCGGATTTGGTCAGCCGCAAAGGTGCCACGAACTATTCTTTTGCGCGCATGGATATGTTTGATAAGGACAACCTGCCTTCCGGCTGTTCTTTGCCTACGCCAACTGAGCTTAAATGCCAGCGGTTTACTTATAAACCGTTAGTGTATGCCGGCGGCAATGCGTATATTGTGGCCGAAAAAACGACTACGCCGTATAAAGGGACGCTTATTATATTTAGCCGCGAAGATCAGCAGTTGTATTGCCAAAATCCGACCGGTGATACGGACGCGTGCGATATCTTTGGCTTGGATACGCTAAGCGGAGTGACTTTTTAAGGAGTGAGTATGAAAAAAGGTTTTACGTTGGTGGAAATTTTGGTGGCGGTGATGATTGTAACCCTGTTGGTAACCATGGCCGTGCCGATGTATGACAAAACGGTGGAAAAATCCCGCATGGCCGAGGCTCGCACTCTGATGAAAAAAATCCTGGAAGCGAAACTTCGCACCTTGGACAGCATGGACCGCGATAATTACTCCAACGGTGCTTTTGGGTTTGAAAGTTTGGATGTTTCCATCCCTTGCGTGAATGCCACTACGGGTGCCAAGCTTTCCCGCTGCGCCGGAGACACCATCTATACGAAGGATTTCAAATACACCCTCTTGCCTACGGGTACGGTACCCGGTTCTGCGGCCAAAGTGGTAAATGCCGTTTGCGCCGTGCGCCGCAAAGGGGACAATGCGGGCGTGAACTTCTTGTATTTGGGTGAATTGGAAACCAATTCCAGCCGTGATAACTTCCTGTGCAACAACGGTTCTTCCGGCGGCACGTGTGACTTGTACGGGTTGGATTCTTCTAGCGCCGGTTGGTGCCGCTAAACTATTAAGTAATATCAAAAGGGCCGCTTTAAGCGGCCTTTTTTATTGCGTAAGAGACACGGAGCAGGAAAAGAAGTCGCTGGCCGTGGCGGAAAGCGGCGCATTGCGCAAGACGTTACATTATCTTCTGAAACATATAGCGCACCTTGTCCAGGCGGCTGTTTGGACGGCGGGGCT
>CALUXC010000003.1 GCA_944324635.1 Candidatus Avelusimicrobium intestinipullorum | reverse complement strand
TCGTCCAGCGCCGCAGCTTTGGGAGCCGCCGCAGGAGCGGGCTGAGCCACAGGGGCCGCAGGCGTTACAGCCGCGGGCGCCGCTACAGGCGCGCTGACGGCCGGAGCCGCAGACTGGCCCGCATTGGCGAGCACAAATTTAATGCAGTGGCGAATGGTCGGATAGTCTTTGAGCTGGATACCGTCTTGCTGGGCGATACCATAGTGTTCACGCAAGCTGGCAAACAGTTCAGCTTGTTTCACCGTATCAATACCCAAGTCGGCTTCCATATCCAAGTCAATATCCAACATGTCTTCGGGGTAACCCGTCTTTTCGGCTACCATGCCCACTACTTCTTTGGTCACAGTCGCTTCGTCCAGCGCCGCAGCTTTGGGAGCCGCCGCAGGAGCGGGCTGAGCCACAGGGGCCGCAGGCGTTACAGCCGCGGGAGCGGCTTTCACGTCATGCGCGTGAATGGCGTTTACTTTATCCACAAACGCCTGGGAGCCTTCCATCACCAAAGCGGGCTTCACGCCATGCTGGTAGTTGTCTTTAATGCGAAGGGTGTTCTGCACCACTTCCAACACGGGGGCCTGCTGGCCGGAAATTTCTTTCAGCCAAGCCTGGTGTTTGGCTTCGTCGGCGATGCGAGGTTCGCCTTCCTGCCACATTTTTTCCAGTAAAGTCATACCTAATTGAGAACCGAAACCGGCCGCCAAGCGCAGGGCGTATTTGAAGTTGTAGTGGCCGCCTTTGCTAAGCGTAATGCCTTCCAGTTCGGGGTCGGCTTCTTTGAAGTTGGCAATCGGCGGTACGAGGCCCGTGTTCAGGCAGCGTACGGCGATGGCGTCTTCCAAACCGGCACCCATGGAGTGACCGGTGAACCCTTTGGTGTTGCTGACGATCACACTGCTGACGTCTTTGCCAAAGGTAGATTTCAAAGCGTACGCTTCGGCGCTGGCGGAACCGCCGCGCGCGGGGGTGTACGTTTCATGAGAGATGAAAACCAACTGCTTGGCAATGTCGGAGCGGTTCAAACCGTATTCCTGTTCGGCGTGGGACACCAAGCGATTCATCACCTGGGCCACATGGGCCACGTCCAAGCGGGTCACGTGGAAACCGCTGTTGGCAATTTCCGTAGACAACAGCTTGGCCAGCGGCTTCATACCGCGTTTGGTCACTTCGGATTCTTCTTCCACGATCAAGGACACGGCACCCATGCCCACAATCATGCCGTTTCTGCGGCGGTCAAAGGGCAGGGCGGCTTTGGTAACGTCCGCTTCCGTAGTGGCGGCGCCGGAGGCCAAGAAAGCCGTCAAAATCCATTCGGAAATGTTGTCGTTGGTCGGATCGTCGGCGCTGATGACGATAACGCGTTTGCAGCGGCCGAGTTTAATCCAGTCCTGCGCCACGGAAACGGCCTGCGCCGTAGAAGCGCAAGCGGCGCTCAGCGCAGTCGCCGGGCCGCGGGCACGGATCCACTGGCAGAAGTGGGAGTGGGCGATGATAATCGTCTTCAAGATAAATTCGGAAGTAAAAGCTTCCGGTTCCACTTCTTTATCCTTAAAGTTGGCCTGATACCAAGCTTCAATTTCGGCTTTGAGGGCCGGGTCGGAGATTTGAGAAATAAATTTATCGCAGAACGCGCGCACTTCTTTGGCGGTTTTGTTGTTGAGCAATCCCGCTACGCGTTTGGTCAAATCGCCCATCATGCTGTTGGCCACGGGGAAAGCGGAGGTGAAAATCACACCCGTTTCGTCAATCATGTCGGCCGGCAGACCCCAGCGGTCCGGCAAGTAGCCGCCCGTGGAGGTGGGTTTGTAGTAAAGCACCAACGGGATACCCGCGTCTTTCAAAGCCAAAATACCGGCGGCAATGGCCAGCTGGAAGCTGCGGTCCATAGAGCGGACCCATTTGGCCGGCAGGCCGAATTCTTTTTCCAAATCAAACGCGCCGCCCTTGGCCGCCAATTTGATGGCCTGCATGGGCGAGGTCAAGCGTTCAATGCGGTGGTTGCCGTCTTTGGATTTGATGACGAATTCCACATGTTTGTCAATTTGTTTCTGCTGAATGTCGGAGCTGACGGGCTCAATCATGTTGCGGCCGGAGAGGATTTCGTCCAACACGCCTTCGCGGAAGATTTTATCCCAGCTGCCGGGGCCGCCAGCGGCGATACCGCTGATAACGATAGATTTTTTACCGCCTTTGCCGTTGGCCGCAGCGCCCACTTTGCACGCGCAGACCGTGTTTTCTTTCACGGTGCCGGCGGCTTTTTCCGTCGGGGTGGCGTTGCCGGTTACCCAGTTTACAAACGCGGGGTTAAAGGTGGAATTGTCGCCATACATATCGGTTCCTTTCCAATCCAAGTGGATACCGGAAGAAATCAAGTTGGCGAACAAGTCGTTAAATTCCACAATACCGCCTTTTTTGGGGTGGTTGGAAGCCAACACTTTGATGTCTTTCTTGTCAGAAAGCGTGTTGGAAGCCAACGCGGAAAGTACGCGTTTGGGACCGCATTCCACGAACAGGCGCACGCCGGAATCGTAGGTGGTCTTGAGCTGTTTAATCCATTCCACGGAGTGGGAAATTTGAGTGACCATCAAATCTTTGATTTTTTCCGGGTCGCTCGGATAGAATTCCGCCGTCACGTTAGTGGTGATAGGCATCTTGGGGGCGTGGAACGTAAGCGTATCCAAGAACGCGCGATACTGCGGCATGGCCGGGCGGACGATAGCGGAGTGGAAAGCGTGGGATACGGGAATCTGTACCGCCTGGATACCCATATCGGTGAACATTTTGATAGCGTCGTCAATGGATTTGCTGGCGCCGGCGATAACGGTCTGCGTCGGGCAGTTTTTGTTGGCCACGGCCACATAACCGCTAATGCGCGCAAGTTCCGGTTCCACCCGTTCCACGGGGGCCGCGATGGAAGCCATCTTACCGTTGTCTTCCACTTTAATTTCGGACATTACTTTCCCGCGGGTGCAAACGGCTTTCAAACCGTTTTCAAAATCAAAAATACCGGCAGCCACGGCAGCGGCGTATTCGCCCAAGCTGTGGCCCATGACCACGTCCGGCTTAATGCCGAAGGAGGACAGCAAGCGCATCATGGCGATGTCGGCCGTCAACACGGCGGGCTGGGTCATTTCGGTTTTCTTAATAGCGGCTTCGCGCGCGGCGATTTGTTCTTTCGTTTCGCCGGGTTTGCTCCACAACGTATCGGTCAGGTTCTGGCCGATGATACCCATCAGCAAGCGGTCGGCTTCGTCAAACGTATCCTGTACTACTTTATATTTGGAAGCCAAGTCTTTCATCATGTCCACATACTGGGAACCTTGCCCGGGGAACATGAAGCACACTTTGGGTTTAATTTCGGACGGCGTAAACGGATAAATGCCTTTCATGCGCAGGTAGAGGGATTCTTGTTCCCAAACGTCCTGGGCAGAGGCGGTTTTTTTGAAGAAAGCGATTTTTTCTTTGAGTTTTTCCGGAGATTCTACGTTGATCGTCACCGCGAATTTGGCCGGTTTTTCCATGTGGTTTTTGTAGGAAATGCTCGGCAAATAGGTGGGATCGCACTCAATGGCGACAAGCGCCTTATCCAACACGTTAAACAGTTCCTGTTTGGTCGGGGCGGAGAAAGTCAACACATCGCTTTGGATTTTCTCCCCGGGAACGTGAAGGGTGTACGAATTACTGCTGGTCATAGTAGGTTTCTCCTGTACGGGCGCCGAAACGGTCACCTGTTGTTTGGATTCTTCGGCCTTTTTAAGAAGGCTGTCGTTCATTTCTTCCATCGCCACGTGGAAGTTCGTGCCGCCAAAGCCAAAGGCAGAAACGTTGGCGCGGCGGATTTTGTCACCCGGCCATTCTTCCGCTTTGGTAATCACGCGGAAGGGGCAGGTGCTCCAGTCCACAATCGGGTTGGGGGTTTCAAAGTTTACGGACGGCGGCAACACCTTATTATATAAGGCGAGCGAAGTTTTGATTAAAGAAGCAATACCCGCCGCCGCTTTGGCGTGGCCGATCTGGCTCTTTACGCTGCCCAAGCCAATGGAGCCGGGTTTTACGTAAGAACCGAACAATTCCGTCAACGCGCCGAGTTCCACGGCGTCGCCCACGCGGGTACCGGTACCGTGCGCTTCAATCAAGCCCACGGCTTCGGGCGTGTAATCCAATTGTTCAAAGGCTTTTTCCACCGCCAATTTTTGACCTTTGGGGTTGGGAGCGGTGATGCCTTTGCCTTTCCCGTCGGAAGAAGCACCGACGGCGCGGATAACGGCGTAAATCTTGTCGCCGGCTTTTACCGCATCGGACAGACGTTTCAAAATTACCATACCGGCGCCTTCGGCCATTACGAAGCCGTTGGCACGCGCATCAAACGGATAGGACCCCGTTTCGGACAAAGCGCCAATTTTGCAGAACTTAATGTACGCAGAGGGAGACATCATCTGGTCCACACCGCCTGCAATGGCCATGTCAAAGTTACCCATGCGAAGCCCGTTTACGGCCTGGTCAATGGCCGCCAACGAAGTGGCGCAAGCAGCGTCCACCGCGAAGTTGGTGCCGTGCAAGTCAAATACGTTGGCGACGCGGCCGGGGATAACGTTGGCCAATTCGCCGGGCATGGAGTCTTCGTTAATGGGGGTGAATTTTTCACGCACGCCCGCGTCCATTTCGTCCAGCATTTTCTGGGCGTCGGCCGGGGCCAGCGATTTGAAGGAAGGGGTGTTTTTCAAAATTTCATACAAGAACGGGCGGTTGAGGCGCGTGTTGGACATTTCGTTTTTCATGCCGCCCATAGAGTTACCAATGATGACCGCCGTGCGGTTATGGTCAAACTCTTTTTTATCGTAACCGGAATCTTCCAGCGCCATGCGGGTGGTTTCAATGGCCAAATGCTGGACCGTGTCCATCTGCTTGGCAATTTGCGGAGGAATGCGGTATTTTAAGGAATTAAACTTAAAGGATTGGGGAATAAAGCCGCCGATTTTGGAATACAGCTTATCTTCGGCTTTGTGATCGGGACTGTAGAAAAGTCTGTAGTCCCAGTACGACGCGGGAATTTCGGTAATGCAGTATTTGCCTTCTTTAATGTTGCTCCAGAATTCGTCTTTGTTCAACGCTCCGGGCATAATCGCACCGATACCAACGATGGCGATAGGTTCAAGGTTTTTATTTTTCATTTTGTCTCCTAACGTAAAATCCTCTTTCCTTGGCATACGTATATAGGTATATTTTATGAAATTTTGCAGAAGCAAAACAAATCCGCGCACGCATTTTTTGCCTTTGGTATTGACAAAACCTGATTTGCTTTGTAAGAATTTCCCCCCTTTTTACAAGGATTTACCCCGTGCTCCCGTCTAAGCTTGGGCGAAAGCGTATCCCGGGCCAAAAGCAAATTTACCCTCTTTTTTGTTTTTCAAAGCTGCAAAACCAAACCCCGTTTTGTTCTTACACATTTGTATAGATAACAGTTTTTGATTTCTGTTTTGGGGTCAAAAGGGCTTTCAAACCGCGCTTACACATTTGTATAAAAAGCAAAACCGCCGCAAAATTTGCGGCGGTTTTTATCAAAAAAACGGACGATTTTATTTATCTTGCTTGTCTTCCGTCACTTTCATGTTTTCCAATTCTTCAATCAAGCTCAGCAAAGTGGGCTGCAATTTTGTGACATATTCCTGTTCAAACGTGCCCAAGCGCTGCTCCAAACGGGAAAGTTGTTTGGTGATTTCGCCATTGGATTTATCATACGCCGCTTTCAACTCTTCCAAGCGGTAATGCAAATCTTTCACTTTTTCTTTCAAATCGGCCACTTCCAAAGAAGACGAACCGGGCAACGAATGCAAAATGGAAGCGCGCGGTTTGAAAGCGGGCGGCTGCGCCACGGTGACCACGGTCAAGTCTTCCACCGCGGGCTCAAAATCCGTTTCGTGCGCTACCGCGGCGCGGTATTTGGCCGTGAACACAAACAATAAAATAAAGCAAACGGTAAAACCGATTAGCTGTAAAATGACGATGTTATCCATAGCAAATATCATATCATATTTTCGCCCCGAATGATACGCCCCAAAGGCGGCCTAAAAACCGCCCTTGAGGCTGAGGCAAAAGACTATTTGGTATAGTAGTTATCAAAATAGCCCGTAATGTAAATAACGGGGGTTCCCTTGTCACCCGAACCGCTGGTCAAATCGCACAAAGAGCCCAGCAAATCGGTCAAGCGGCGCGGCGTGGTGCCAAGCGCCTGTCCGCTCGCATTAGAAAGCACTTCTTTGGCAACGTCTTTGCCGGAATCAATAAGCGATTTTAATTTGGTTTCATGCGGCATGCCGGAAAGGCCGTCCGTGGCGGCGGGGCAAACGATAGGGTCCGCCAATTCCCAAATGCCGGTGACCGGGTCTTTATAAGCGCCGTCCCCGTAAATCATCACCTCGGGTTTTACGCCCGTTTGCGCCAAAAGCGCTTCCTGCAAGCGGCGCACAAAAGTTTGGCAGTCGCGCGGGAACAGCTTCACCCGGTCTTCGTTGGAATAGTTGGAGCCAAGCAGGCCGAACTCGGCATTAAAACCGGCCCCGGGGCGCATGGGTTTAGCGCAAATATCGGCCAGCGTGTGGGTTTTGAATCCCGCCGCGGCCAGCTTTTGCGCATACACGTGCCGGTTATGCACCGTGCACACCAGCGCCTGAGTGGCTTTGCCGGCAGAGGCTTTGATAAAGTTATCAATTCCCCACACGTAAGAAATGGAAATGCGCTGAGGGTCCAGTTCTTTATAAAGTTGGGAATAGTTGGATTTGGTAATCGGGTGGACGAAGTTGAAATAGGGGCTGTCCTCGCCGAAGATTCCGTCCGCATAGCCGTACGGGTCGGCGCAAGAGGGGTTGCCCACTTCGTCGGAAGGAAGGGTAAGCACAATGTTTACATGGCCTTTAATCCCCCCCACAATACCTTTCAACATAGGCAAAAAGCGGTTGCGGCTTAAAATGGGCGAAAAAATCACCACGTCCCCTTCCGGGAACAATTCCGAAACCGAGGCGGATATGTCGGCCAGCGTAACAAAGTTGCCCTGGCTGCGGGCCACCAAGGATTCCGTCACCCCCACCACGGCGCGCTCCTTGAACGAAAATCCTTCTTCCGCCGCCGCTTCGGCCAGCGTTTTGGCTATCACGGGCACGATGTCCGTTCCTTCTTTGATTAACGGCATACGAATGCCGCGGGAAACGACGCCGCTGTATCTCATAAAAAACTCCATGTATATATAAAAGGTGAACTGCCGTTTGACAGTGTAACTTTTTTGCCGTTGTGCGTCAATTGCCGCTTGCAAAGAGCCGCACAAAAATCCCCGCCCGTTAAGGGCAGGGATTTGTATTCAAAACCAACACCGTGCTATTTGGCGCGAACGATTATAAAACACGCCCCAAACGCACAAAGACCAAACCCGCCGTACACCACCGCCCGCCACAGCGGGGAGGCAATCGCCGGGCACAGCCAATAAAACAGGCCGCACATCACCAAAAACGATATAATTCCAAACGTATTAAACTTAAACGCCAGTTTCATAACGCTCCTATTTAATGACGGTTCCCGTTTGACCCGTTTGATAATGCACAATGCGGATTTCCACCCCTTTTTCCTTTGCCAGGCGCACGGCGTCCGGGTGGAGCACATTGGCCCCGTTCAAGGCCAGTTTGTACATTTCGTCAAAATCCAATACCTCGTATTTTTGGGCCTGGAGGTCCTTATTGGGGTCAGCCGAGTAAACGCCGTCCACATCTTTCACCATTTCCACATGGTCCGCCCCCAGCTGGGCCGCCAAAAACACGGCGGACACGTCGCTCCCGCCGCGTTTTAAGGTAGTGATTTCTTTGTTTTCGCCAATGCCCTGAAATCCGGCCACTATCGGCACGTGCCCTTCCTGGATTTCATGTACTAAGCGGTTCCCCTTTAATTCCAAAATATCGGCGCCCGTATGGGTGCACGTCGTAATCAAACCGATTTGAGACCCGGTGAGCGACACCGAAGGCACCCCAATGGCCCGCAGCGCAATGGACAACAGCGCCACGCTGACGCGTTCCCCCGTGGTGACCAGCATGTCCAGCTCGCGTTTGTCCGGCGAAGGAGTAATGCTATACGCATGATCCAGCAAGACATCGGTCAAGTTTCCGTTGGCGGAAGCCACCACAACCGGGATAAAATTATCATCATAGCGGGATTTAATCAGTTCCGCCGCCATTAAAAGTTTTTGTTTGTTGGCCAGCGTATTACCGCCAAATTTCATAATGCAAATTTTTCTCATGTTTCATACCCTCACAGCCACGGCGCAAGTGCGTGACCGCTTAACATTTCTTCGTAGGAGGTGCGTCTGCGCACGACGGCAAATTCTTCCCCGTGCACCATCACTTCCGGCACCAGCGGGCGGAAATTGTATATGGAAGACATCGCCGCCCCATACGCCCCAGCACACATTATAGCAAGTAGCCCCCCTTCCTGAACAGGTTCAATAATGCGTTCATGCGCAAACACGTCGCCCGATTCACAGATGGGACCCACAATGTCGGCAATAATCGGGGCGACGCCCGTTTTGCTCACGGGCAAAATGGTGTGCCACGCGTCGTACAAAGCGGGGCGGACCAAATCGTTCATGCCGGCGTCTACAATAATAAAGTTTTTATCACCGTTGGATTTGGCGCAGATGACTTCCGTCACCAACACGCCCGCATTCCCCGCAATAGAGCGCCCCGGCTCCACGATAATATGTTTATGCAAATCGCCCAATGTTTCGCGCACCACCTGCGCGTAAGCTTCACACGTGGGAGGCAGTTCCACGTTATAGTTAATGCCCATACCGCCGCCCAAGTCCACATTTTCTATGGCAATTCCGTCCGCTTCCAGCGCACGCACCATGGAAGCAATTTTGGTAAACGCCAGGCGGAACGGTTCCAAGTCCAACAATTGCGAGCCAATATGCACCGCAATACCCGCAATGCGGATACCCGGCATTTTGGAAGCGGCTAAATACAGCTCGTGCGCTTCCTGCCAGGGCACGCCAAATTTATTTTCTTTGGTGCCGGTGGTGATTTTGACGTGGGTCAAGGCGTCCACGTCCGGATTGACGCGCAAAGCCAGGTTGGCTTTTTTCCCCATGGCCATGGCAATGCGGTTGATGGTTTCCACTTCGGCGGCAGATTCGGCATTAATTTGCAAAATGCCCAACCGCACGGCTTCTTCCAGTTCGGCTTCGGTTTTGCCTACGCCCGAAAAAACGATTTTATCGGCCGGAATCCCCACTTTAAGCGCTACATACATCTCCCCGGCAGACACTACGTCCGCCCCGCCGCCCAACCGTGCCAGCGCCGCCACCACGCTTAGGTTCGGATTGGCTTTAATGGAATAGCACACCGTGCCGTTCAAATCCGCCAATGCGGAGCGATAGGCATTAAAATTGCGGGTGAGTTTATCGGTAGAATAGCAATAAAAGGGGGTGCCCACTTCTTTGGCAATTTTCTTCAAATCCACCCCTTCCGCAAAAAGTTCTCCGCCTTGGTAATGAAAACACATATATTATTCTCCTTGTTTTTTGCAACGCATTACATTAAAAAACCCCCGCTTACAATTAAGCGGGGGCGTTGCAAATTTGTTTATTAAAATAAGGCCGTTAATTATCCGCAAAATTGTAAGCAAGCACGCAAGAGCTTTTCTTGCTCTTGTTCTGTTTGCTTACACGCTTAAGGGATAGAATGATTGCCATAGGTTTAGTATAGAAAAAAAAGTTGCCTGGCGCAAATGTTTTATAAAAAGGCCGGAACAAATTTCTGTTCCGGCCTTAAAAATCAGGGTTGTTTTAATCCCAATCTTTACGCAATTTTTTGATAGCTTTTTTTAGTTCCGGTTTTAAGGCCGGGTCTACCAAATCAATAAACAGCTTGCCGTCCAAATGGTCCACTTCGTGCTGGAAGGCTTTGGCCAGCAGGCCGCGGGCGCGCTTGATTTGTTCTTGGCCGTGCTCATCGGTATATTTAATGGTCACGTCCGTGGCGCGTTTCACTTCGGCCCACAAACCAGGCAAGGACAGGCATCCTTCTTCTTCCAGTTTTTCCCCCCGCATGGAAATAATTTCGGGGTTAATAATCACGTAGCGTTTGAGCGGGGCGTTTTCTTCGGCCGATTCCGGAATCAAAATTACGGCCATACGGTATTCCAACCCAATTTGGTTGGCCGCCAAACCCACGCCGCGCACCGCCAGGCAGGTTTCTTCCATATCCTTTAGCAGTTTGGGCAACAAAGGTTCCAACGTCTTAAAATCAACGGGTTTTAATTTTTGGCGCAAAATGTTTTCGCCATATTTAGTTACACGCAGAATAGCCATATGTTTATTTTATCATATTGGAAGAACCGCAAACGCTAGCGCGTAAACCGGTAAGACACTTCACGCCCTTCCCACAAAATACGAAGCGTAACAGGGTGTTTCAGTTCCCTTTCTTTCACGGCGCCCCACGTCATCACGGCGCGTTCTATCTGGGGGTTGGCTCCATGGCGGCCGGAAACGCCCATCACCACTTCTTCGGCGTCGGCCACCGCCGCGGCCTGGGCAATGGCGTAATACGCGTCGTTGGAATGCACCAGCACCGGGGTAACGGGTAAGCCGTATTTTTCCGCCAAGAAGATAACCGCCGTAAACACCTCATGCTCGTCCACCGCCGCGGAACGCATATCCTGGCGGTACAGGACGTTTTCCACCGGCTTGCAGTAGAGCACGATGACGTCCGTTTCCTCGGCATTGGCTTTACTGAGCACTTCTTCCAAATGGTACAGGTTCTCCGGGTCCTTTACCGCCACCAAAATGCGGTGAGGGCATTCCAGCTCGGAAAACGCTTCTTTCAAATCGTCCACGGTTTCGGCGTTGATACGCTCGCGGTAGCCTTCTTCAAACATGGTGTTGGCGCGTTTGGCGTTTAAGCGCTCGGACAAAGAAAACACCGCAAACAGAAAAGCCGTAAACCCCAGCCCCGCCACCGTGGCAATTTGCTTGGTGAACAAATTGACACACGCAATAGACACCAAAAACCCGCACAGCAAAATAAGCCCTACGGGAATGTAATAATTTTCGTACTTCACGTTCAGCGGGAACATAAAATCGCGCTTATGGGCGGCTTTTTTCCAGCGCAGGCGGATAATGGCGGACACTTCAAACACAAAGCACCACATCACCCCAAACGCATACGCTTCACCCAGCAAATACACATTCCCGCGGGAAATCAAAATCACCGCCAGCTGCACCGCGGCAATGACGTGAATAATATGATAAGAAGTTCCGTACCGGCGATGAATTTTGCGGAACCAATCGGTCAAAATGCCGTCCTCGGCAATACGGTTCATCAGCGAGTTGGACCCAATCAAAGACGTATTCACCGCGCCAGACAGCATGGCCACACCGCACACCACAATCATCGCCTGCATTAACAGTTTTAAGATATTGGGCCCGGCCATGCTCATAGCCAGCCCGGCCAGCAGATTGTCGTTGTATTTAGTGGCAATCAGTTCAGGCGGAATGATAACGGCGGAAAGGAACGTCAGCCCGCCCGTAAAAAGCAGGGCAAACACAAAAATCAGCCAGGCGGCTTTTTTTAAGTTAATGGCTTTGGGATATTCAATTTCGCGGTACACCTGGGAAAGCGTTTCAATGCCGGACAACGCCAGCACACTGTGCCCAAACGCCATCATCATGCCCACCAGCCCGATCGTCTGCATCCAGTCTATATTGGCGGCCCAGCCCAAAGACTCGGCCGAAAACTGCAAGCTTGTAGGCGGCATATGCGCCCCGCGCAAGGCAATGGTGATAAATGACCAAATGGCCAATAAAAAACTCACCGCCAGCGAGAAGGCAATAATCTTGGCGCTTTTGGAGCTGGATTCTTCTATCCCTTTCACGTTTTGACGCCAGAAATACCCCGTCACCAACAATCCAAACACTACCGACACGGCACTTTCAGGCAGTTCCACGCCAACGGACGCTAATTCCAAAAACGAGTTAATCAACCCGCACAAATAGTGCCCGGCCGTTACTGCGCTAATAGGCCCCGTGAGAATAAAATCAAAAATCAGCGCCGAAGCTGCCAACTTGGCCGCCGTATCCCCCATGCCTTCGCGCACGATTTTGTAGGCCCCCCCGCGCACAAACAGCGAACAGGCTTCCAGCTCCAACATTAATAACAAGCCGGAAAACAGCATAACCGCCAAAATGTACCACGGGAAAGACGGCCCAAACGCCCGCATGGCGATACCGCCCGCATAAAAGGCGCTGGAACCAAAGTCACACAGCACCACGGCGGCGGCTTTCCAAAAAGGGATAAACGTAAGCATGGCCGTGGTAAGCACGACCACTTTTTTTACGCGGGATAAACCGGAAGATGTATCGGAAGCGTTTTTCATACTGCACTAACGCGCCAGGCGCGCGGCAATTTCTTCGGCAGATTTCAAAGAAACCAGCTCTTCAATAAATTCGGGTTTGAATTTTTCGGCCAGTGCGGAAAGAATCTGCAAATGTTTCTGGAAAAACGCCGGCTTGGCGGGAGAAAGGAACAAGAACATCACCCGTATGGACAGATCGCCGGCGGCATCGCGCAAGGGCGTGCGCAACACAGCCATGGCAGCGGCAAAATCGGTCAATTCTTCCAACCGCGCATGCGGAATGGAAAGGCCGGTGTCCAAGGTGGTGCTGATGCCTTCTTCGCGTTTAAGCACCTGGGAGGCCACGTCCGCCGAATCCAGCTGAGCGTAATCCTTGCAAACGGTTTTAACAAGCGCCTCTATCAGTTGTTTTTTGTCCGGGTAAGCCTCCGCCACCAACACACGGCTCGGCTTAATCAAACTGCCCAGACTGATTTTACTTTGTTCGTTTTGTGACATACTCTCAAGTTTTTATGGTAGCAAATAACCCCCCGAACTGGCAAGCCGCCAAAGACCTTTTATTATGCCTCCAAAAAAGATAGAATACCTTATAATGACAGACAACGAAATTCAAGCTTTATTTGATACCCTTTCCGCCGGACGTACGCCCGGCAAACAAGATTTTAACGCTTCCAAAATGTTTTCCCTCTTGGAGGACCCTTTCAGCATTTGGTGTTCCTTCCATGCCCCCAAAGAAGCGGCCGTCGTGGAACCTAACCGTTACGAAAACCTTAAAATCCGCACCGACCGCAACACCCGCGACCAATGGATTAAGGCCGAATTCCCGGGGGTGGTGTTTATCTCTGCGGAAACCGAAGCGGAACGCTTCAAAAGCACTTTGTCTGCCATGGCCCGCGGCGAAAAAGCCATCGCCAACGCCCTGCTGTGGAACTTGCCCGAAAGCACATACGGCAGCGTAAACCTGCTGGTCCGCTCGGACAATGCCCCCAGCGCTTTTGGCCCGTATCACTATCACATTTTTCAATTCAAACGCGCGCACGACCTCAAAGAGCATTACGCCCTGCAGGTGTGCCTGCTCAACCATATGCTGGGCCGCGCCCAAGGCTATACGCCGGCGCAAACGCGCGTCTTTCTAAAGGACCGCACCATTGACGTGCAATACCGCGACCACGACGCCCGCCTGCAGCGGGAACTGGCTTTTTGGCGCAATATCCGCGACGGGCAGGCCAAGCCCGAAGCCCACAAACCGCCCAAAGCGGCCAGCTCTCCGTGGCGCATTTACGCCAACAAAGCGGTAGCCGAAAGCAAAGATTTGCTGATGCTGCCCGGCTTAAATACCGAAATGCGCCAGTGCCTCAAAATAAACGGCATCTACACCACGGACGACGTTGCCCATGCCGGGCTGGAAAAAATCCGCGGGATTTTGGAAGAACCCCACGCCACCGACTCCTACTACAACGCCATGGCGTACCTGCACAACAAGCCCGTCCTGCGCGAAGCGGGGCATTTCCCGCCGCCGGTTAAAAAATACAATTTGTATTTTGATTTTGAAGCAACCGAAACTTTCACCAAAGACAATGTGTCTTTTGTGTATCTGATTGGGATTTGGGACAAAGAGGAGAACAAATACGTCAGCTTTGTGGCCAAAACGCCCGAAGAAGAAATCAAAATTTTTGAACAATTTTACGACTACGTGAAAGATTTTTCCGACACGGCCCTCTATCACTGGACCGAATACGAAGTAAAAAAGATGAAAAATCTGGCCGCCAAAAACCCCCAGGACGCGCAAAAACTGCAAGCGCTCTGTTCCATTTGCTACGACCTAAAAGTAGCCGTGAACAAACAATTTTACCTGCCGGCGCCCAGTTTTTCGCTCAAAGCGGCCGCTCCGGCCTTTGGCTTTAACTGGCGCCAGGACGACTGCGGCGCCATGGACAGCATGGTCTACTTCACCAGCTGGCTCAAAACCGGCAACGAGGAGCTCCTTTCCAAAGTGCTTATGTATAACGAAGACGACTGCAAAGCCATGCTGGACTTGGAGGACAAATTAAAAGCGGCCGACGTGTTGGAGTTAAAAAAATGAAACGGGAAAAAGAAGTGTTGCAAGCCTGCTTGAAAGCGGCGGCCGCGGTGGTGCGGCGTAACTTTGGCAAAGTGGGCTATGAACTTAAAGGCAAGGCAAACCTCGTCACGAAGGCGGACGTAGCCAGCCAAAAAGCCATTTTGTCCCTCATCACCAAAAACTTCCCCGACCACGACTACCTGGCCGAAGAAAACGGCGTCAAAAATACCGGTTCCGATTATGTTTGGGTCATTGACCCAATAGACGGCACCACCAACTTTGCCCACACTTTCCCCCAAAGCGGCGTGTCTATTGCCCTTTTTTACAAAGGGGAACCCGTCTTGGGCGGCGTGACGAACCCCGCTACGGGCGAAACTTTTTTGGCTCAAAAAGGAAAAGGCGCCACCCTAAACGGCAAAAAAATACATGTTTCCAAAACGCCCAAATTGGAACAGTCCTTATTGGTAACGGGCTTTCCGTACAACCGCTTTACGCGCATGCCCGCCCTGTTAAAACGCTTTGAAAAATTTTTGAATTCCTGCCACGACGTACGCCGCTTAGGCTCAGCCGCGCTGGATTTGTGCTGGCTGGCCGCCGGCCGTACCGACGGATACTGGGAAGACAACCTAAACCCGTGGGACGTAGGCGCAGGCGTGCTGGTGCTGCAGGAAGCAGGCGGAAAAGTGACGGACTATTCCGGCAAAAAATACAAAAAAATTGCCGAATACGGCCGCACCCTGCTTGCCAGCAACGGGAAAATTCATGCCCAGATGCTAAAAATTATCCGCGAAACGGAGCCGAAAGCGTAGCTAAAAAGACGGCCGCGGTTGCACGAATTTGACGTAGGTTTGATATAATCTAAGTAAGAGAGCTTGTTTGAAAAGGGGTTTGAATGGCTATAAGTGTGGTAAAACAATACAGCGTATTCCTGATTAACGAGCCGGGAGCGCTGAAAAACTTCGCTGAACTATTCGTGCGCGAGAATGTGGACGTGATTGCCATCTCGCAGGACGTACGCTACGATGCGGCCGTCGTGCGCTTGGCCGTGAAATACGACCAGGAAATCAGCCACGCGCTGACCAAAGCCGGTTTTACCAGCGTCAAGACCGACGCCATCTGCCTGGACGCTCCCAACCGCGTGGGCTTAATCCGCGATATTGGGGCCGTTTTATCCGGCCACGGCATCAACATCACCACCATCTACGGCACCGCCGGTGCGGGAGAAGGAACCCGCTGGATTATCGTGGTCAACGATATTACCAAAGCGTTAAACGCGCTGGAATCTTCGGGGCTGTTTAATTAATTTAACCCAAACAAAAAACCCGCGGTATTCACCGCGGGTTTTTATTTGCCTAAATTTTTAATTTAACTGTTTTTCGGCTTCTTTCATTTGCTTTTTCCAAGCTTTCTGCGCCGCTTTATGTTTGCGTTTGGCTTCGCCGGAAAGCAAATCCTCCACTCTTTTGGCTTTTATTTGGGCCAGGTTCTTTTCATCTTCCTGCAGTTTGTTTTCCCAATTGTCCAAATTGGCACGCTCGGCGGCAATACGCGCTTTTACGTAAGCCAGGCCCGCGTCCACACTTTCGGACACTATCTGCGAAAGCTGCTCTTTAATAGCCGGTTTTTCTTCTTCGGAAGCCTTGCGATACTTTTTAACTAATTTTTTAATCTGCTTGCGGCGCGCTTCAAACGCTTTTTTCTGTTCGGCGGGAGTCGCTTTTTTGGCCGTTTGGTTTTGCTTCTTGTCCGCCTTTTTTTGCTCTTGCGCCGCAGGAGCCTGTTTTTCTTCCGGCCGGGGAGACGTTTTCTCCCCCGCAAACGCCGCCCCGCACAGGCACAGCGCCACCAATACACACATAAATTTCTTCATACACCCTCCTTCAATGAGAAACCGTTTTGGAAAATAAATTCATCACCGCTACACCCGCGATGATCATTCCCATGCCCACCAGCGCCGGCATATCGGGCCGCTCCTTAAACACCACCAGCCCCACCAGCACCGTCAGCACGGTACCCACACCGGCCCAAATGGCATACGCCACGCCCAGCGACATGCCCTTAAGCGTGAGCCCCAACAGCCAAAAGGACCCCGCATAAGCCGCCGCCGTAACCACCGCCCAAGTGGGCACGCTAAACCCGCGCGACGCTTTCAGCGCGCTGGTTCCGGCTATTTCGCAGGCAATGGCTCCGGCCAGGAACAAATAATACTTCCACATATCAGTCCAAGGCCGTATCGTGTACGCCCGCCTCGGCAAATCCTTTGGCGCGCAGCTTGCAGGAATCGCAATGGCCGCACGGCTTTTTGCCGCCAGCGTAGCAGCTCCAGGTCAGTTCAAACGGCACTTTCAGGCTGGCCGCCAGTTTGACAATCTGCGCTTTGGACAGGCGCATCAGCGGGGCCAACACTTCTATCCCCTCGCTTACGCCCATTTTAGTCCCGCGGTTAAGCGCATCGGCCGCCGCCTTGAAAAACGCGGGAGTGCAATCGGGGTAGCCCGAAAAATCCACCGCATTAGGCCCGGCAATAATCGCATCGGCGCCGATAGCGTCCAGCAACGAGCCCGCCACCGACAAAAACATCAAATTGCGGCCCGGCACATACGTAGAAGGAATCCCTTCATTAGGAATATCTTCCACCGCAATATCAGGCAAAACCTGGTTTTTATCCACCAGCGAACAGCACGAAAGCCACGGCAAGTTGAGCGTAATCATATGATGTTTTACGCCTAAATTGCGGGCAATCATTTGCGCGGCCAACACTTCGCGGTCGTGGCGCTGCCCATAAGAAACGGTCAACGCTTCGCATTCGTATCCGTGCGCCAACGCCCAGTACAAACAAGTGGTGGAATCCAACCCGCCCGAAAAAAGGACAATGGCTTTTTTCTTCTTTTTATCGCCAAAGGCCGCGGCTTTGCCGGAAAAAGTCACTTCGGCAGACGGCACAACCGCGTCCGAAGCAGTAGTTTGCACGGCAGGGGTTTCCTTCGGGTGAGAAGGGGCGGCTTGTTCGCTTTTTTTAAGTACGGCGTCTAGTAAATCGTCCGACTGCGGGGCCGCCGCGCTGGGCTCGGAAGCCGGCGCCACGGAAGCAATCTCACGCTGGAGTTCTTCTTTTTCTTCCTTTACGGCCTGCAGAATACCGTTAAAAAAGCTTTTTAATTTGGTTTTTGTTTGCGAGGGAGTCAGCCGCTCCGTCCGTTCCGTTTGGGCAGCGGCGGGCTGCGAAGCAGCCGCTTGCTGCGGGGCGGGTTCGGCGGGCAAATCGTCCGCCTGCGCCGCGGTGGCGGGAGCCTCCTGCTGGGGCTGTTGGTTCCACGAACCCATCCATTTAGCCGGGGCTTGCGTACCGGCCGGGTGGCACACGCCGTAGCCTTCCTGTGAAAAACTGATTTGCGGCACTATGGGCAGACCGTCCAGCTTAAAAGAAAGCTTAAGGTCTTTATCGGCCGTCTTGGGACCGTGTTTGATAAACTCGTCACAGCGCATGGTATTGTTAAATTCCACAATCGCGTCCTGCGGGTTTCCAATTCTTTGGATATAGTCCTTAAGCGCGCTGACGCACAACCCGTCTTCCACATCGTCGGACATACCGTACAAAGCACTGGGAATCAACAACACATCTTTGCCTTGGTTGGACAAAGTTTCCGCCAAGGCGTAAAAATTGCAAAATCCCCCCATCAGCACCGTGGAAGCATTGCGCAGGTTCATCACGGCTTTGGCGCCGGAGGAACCGGCCACCAGCGCCGGCTTATGGGCGCTGGCTTTGGAAGCCAAATACGGGGAGTTCCCTTCGTGCGAAACGGATAAATCCTCATCGCAATACACTTCAAAATCACCGTGCGTTTGCGCAAACGCTTCGGCCTGTTTGGCCTCGGCAAACAAAAGCACGTCTTTCTTGCCCCGCTTAAGGAGCGAACACAACGTGGACCCCGTGCCCAGCACGTCCACCACTACGGCCACATCGGCCCATTGCTCACATTCCGCAATGGTTTTAGCTATCAGAACGTTCATTCAAAATCCCCAATACCTTAAAATCTTCAATGGCTTTTTCGTCTTCTTCCGTCAGGTTATCCACGTATTTGATGGCGTACATAATCAGGGTAACGCGCGGATTGGAAGCGCCGTCTTCGGCACTGTTGTATTGGCCGATCAGCATAGCATCGGCCCCTTTGGAAGCCACAAAACGGCGGCCTTTTTCCACACCCATTTTCAGCACGTCGCGGTCCGGCTTGAGGTTTTTGATACGCAACAACCCCAAGTTGCCATACGGCCGGGTGATTTCATTTTTACTGCCCAAAATTTCCACATTTTTGGCTTTGGTGGGCGGGAAATCCGGCCCGATGGGAATCCAATCCAAATTGGTTTGTTCCAGCGTGGCGCAGCCTCCCAACAGCAGAAGAGCCGCAGCTAAAATTTTCAATTTATTCATAACCCCTCCTTCTTTTTTTGCGAAGCCAATTGCCCGCAGGCGGCCAAAATGTCGTTACCCATGCTCTTGCGAATGGTCACGCCAATGCCCATGCCTTTTAAGCCGGCGGCAAAATCCTTCACGACGCGGTCGCTCGTTTTTTCACCGCGGCCCAAATTGCACGCAATCAAATTCACGTGCAGCAGGTAATTGTCTTTAATGCTGTAAATCCAGTCCGCCAGTTTGCGGATATGTTCCGGCCGGCTGTTTACGTTTTCTATCACCGAGTATTCCAAAAATACTTGGCGCCCCGTCATGGCAATGTATTCTTCCAGGGCTTTTTTCAAATCGTCCAAATCGTACTTGCGGTTGACGGGCATGATTTGGCTGCGTTCGGCATTGTCGGCATTATGCAAAGACACGGCCAAGTTAGCCTGGGGCAAATCCACCGCCAGTTTGTGCAGTTTGTCGGCTATGCCGGAAGTGGACACGGAAATATGCCGCGCGCCAATGTTTAGGTAGTCCGGGTCGGAAAGATCTTTGGCGGCTTTAATAACGTTTAAGTAGTTTAACAGCGGCTCGCCCATGCCCATAAACACGACGCTGGAAATGCGTTCGCCCAGTTTTTCTCTTTTCACGTACTGGTACCACATCAGTACCTGGTCGGTAATTTCTTCCTGGGTTAAATCGCGCTTAAAGCCCATTTTTCCCGTACTGCAAAACGAACAGCGCAGCGGGCAGCCCACCTGGCTGGACACGCACACACTCCACGTATCTTGCGGTTTAAGCAGCACGGTCTCAATGCGCCAGCCGTCTTTCAAGGTCAACAGGGCCTTGGCCACTTTATCCTGCCGGGAGCAGGTGATTTCGGTCACTTCAAAGCTAAGCAGGGGGCAATCTTTCTTAAGCTGTTCGCGCAGCTGGGCAGGCAGGCTGGTGGCCTCGTCCCAAGAAGAAATGCCTTTTTTGAAAATGGCTTCCCGCACCTGCCCAATGCGGAAATTGGGCAAGCCGGCTTCTTTAATATATTTTTTAACGGATTCAAAATTCATGTTTCTTTCCTTATTATGGATTATATATATTTTACCATTTTGAGGGATACTCTCTTTCCTTATTTATATGCCGCCCGCCGCACGCGTGAAAAAAGGCCTGTTTTTTAGTATAATACCAGCACGATGAGTGAAGATATCAAGTTTAGCACCGCCGGCTTCCGGGCCGTCACCGCAGACGGGCTCACCGCCCAGTCCGTACAACGTTTGGCTTACGGGATTTCCGAACACATCTTGGAACATCCTTTCTACGGTTTTGAAGGTGAAGGATACCGCAAACATTGCGCGGCTCAAGGCAAAAAACCCAAAAAACCCCTCGTATTAGTGGGGTTTGATACCCGTTTTTTCTCCAAACAATTCGCCTATATCGCCGCCAACGCACTTGTGCAAAGCGGCATCAACGTAAAAGTGGCCGAACTCCCCCTTCCGACCCCCGTGGCGGAATGGGCCGTTTTGAATGAATGTGCCGTGGGGGCCATTGTGGTCACCGGCAGCGAAGCCGAATATAACGTAAACGGCGTGAAATGGATTTCGTACTACGGCGGCATCGCCAACAACGAAATCGTGCAAGATATTGAAAAACGCATTCCTTCGCCCAGCGCACAAATCTTAAAAGCATCTTCCACCGAGTTTGGCTACCTAAACGCGGCGGCCGTCGTAACCAAGGACCTGCGCAAAGGCTACCTGGCCCGCTTGGAAAAGATGATAGACGTAAAGGCCTTAAAAAAGGCCAAATTGAAAATAGCCGTGGACCCGCTGTTTGGCACGGCGAAAAACTATTTCCGCGATTTCTTGGAAAAACATGGCGTCACCGTGGAAGGTATCCACGAAGGGGACGACGTCCTTTTCGGCGGGCACACGCCAAACGCTGGCCCCGTGAGCTTGACGGATTTGAAGAAGCTGGTCGTGTCCAAAAAAATGCACTTGGGCATTGCCTGCAACCCGGACTGCGACAAATTCGGCATTATTGACGCCGAGGGCAACTGGGTATCCCCCAACGAAATTGCCCCCATGCTGTTGGAACATTTGGTACGCAACAAAAAAGTAAAAGGCCGCGTGTGCAGAAGCGTCATTACGTCCAACTTAATAGACCAAGTGGCCAAAACCAACGGCCTTATGCTGCGCGAAACGCCCGTGGGCTTTAAGTACATTACGGAATTGATGATTACCGGGCAGTACATTATGGGTATGGAAGAATCCGGCGGTATCGCCGTGGCCAACCATATCCCGGATAAAGACGGTCTGCTTGCCTGCTTGCTGGTGGTGGATATGCTGGCCGTGGAAAAGAAAACGTTCAAACAGCTTAAAAAAGATTTTTACAAAAAGTACAAACAACTGTTTGACCAAAAAGTCAGCATGCCCAAGACGGAAACGGAAATCAACCGCATTATGGAACGGTTGGATATCCGCCCGCCGCTCTCTATCAACAAAACCTCGGTTTGGCGTATTGACTCCACCGACGGATTTAAGTTTATTTTGAAAGGCGGCAGCTGGCTGGCCATTCGTCCTTCCAGTACCGAGCGTCTGATCCGCATGTACGCGGAAGCGCAAGACGAAAAACTGCCGGCGGCTCTAATTAAAGAAGGCAAAAAGATTATAGACAGTATTGTCTAATCCGCGGCCGCACGGCGGCCGAAGAGGGGTGTTTTATGGCTCGCATTAAAAAAATTACGGCTAGAGAAATTTTGGATTCGCGCGGTTATCCCACCGTGGCGGCAGACGTAATGCTTGACGACGGCAACACTGGCACCGCAGCGGTACCCAGCGGCGCGTCCACGGGTTCGCACGAAGCGCTGGAACTGCGCGACGGCGGCGAACGCTATAACGGAAAAGGCGTTCTGCAAGCGGTCAAAAACGTGGAACGCATTTCCCAGCAGTTGGCGGGCATGGATCCGTTTGACATTCGCTTGGTGGACGACAGCTTAATTGCGCTGGACGGGACGGAAAACAAATCCAACCTGGGCGCCAACGCCATGCTGGCCGTATCCATGGCCGTTTTGCGTGCGGGCTGCCACAACGCCAAATTGCCCCTTTATCAGCACATTCGTAACGTGTATGGCTTGCATTATGACGACTACGTCCTCCCCGCCCCCATGCTTAACATTATTAACGGCGGGAAACATGCCGACTCCGGCCTGGACGTACAGGAATTTATGATTGTCCCCACCGAAGCCAAAACCTTCGCCGAAGCTTTGCGTGAAGCGAGCGAAACCTATCACTCCCTGCGCGGCTTGCTAAAGGAGGAAGGCATGGTCATTGCCGTGGGCGACGAAGGCGGCTTTGCTCCTAAAATTTCCAAACATGAAGACGTGCTGAAAACCATTTTGGCCGCCGCCAAAAAAGCAGGCCACCCGGAAATTTCCTTGGCGATGGACTGTGCCGCCAGCGAATTTTTCCACGAAGGCGCCTATCGTTTTGAAGGCAAGATGTACTCCGCCGAACAAATGACGGACATTTACGCCGCCTGGTGCGCCAACTATCCGCTTATTTCCATCGAAGACCCCCTGCAGGAAGACGACTGGGCCGGCTGGAAAGGCATCACCAAAAAGCTGGGCAAAAAAATCAATTTGGTGGGGGATGATCTGTTCGTCACCAACTTAAAACGCCTCCAGCAGGGCATCGCGGAAAAAGCCGCCAATTCCATTTTAATCAAAGTCAACCAAATCGGAACCGTTTCCGAAACCATTGACGTAATGGAACTGGCCAAACAAAACGGTTATTCGCGCATTGTGTCGCACCGCTCGGGCGAAACGGAAGATACGTTCATCGCCGATTTGGCGGTAGCCACCAATGCGGGCGCCATCAAAACCGGCGCGCCCGCCCGCGCGGAACGCACCGCCAAATACAACCGCCTGCTGCAAATAGAGGCGGAATTGGGCGACAAGGCCGTCTACGCCCAAGATGCGGCCTTCCATAAATAATGACGCAGGACATTAAAGAACTTTTACTTCGCAACAAAAAACCACTGCTGCTGGCCGTAGGGCTGGTAGCAGTGGTTATATTTTTTTTGGGGAGCAGTTTCTTAAGCTTGGTGCACAATAAGCTGGAAATGCGCAAACTGACCAAGCAAAGCGCACTTCTTGACGTACAACACCAGGAACTCACCAAAAAAATGGAACTGCTTAAAAAGCAGGATTTAGATTACGTGGAAGAACTGGCCCGCACGCAATACAACATGGTAAAGCCGGGCGAAATACAATTCCGCTTGACCGAATAACAGAGGTTTTATGAATATAGACGTTATCAACCTGGGGCCGATGGACAACTGCACCTATCTCATCACCGAAGGGCAGGACGCCCTGCTGATAGACCCGGCCTGGGACATGAACTTTTTGGAACACACTCTTTCCGAAAAGAAATTAAATTTGCTGGCGGTCTTTTTTACGCATGGCCATTTTGACCACGTAAAATTTGCCCAAACCCTGCTGGAGAACCACCGCTTAAAAGCCTATATTGAAAAAAATGACGTGGTGCTCTGCGGGATAGACCCGCACATGTTAAACGCTTATGAAGGGGCTCAAAACCTGCACATAGGCCCGTTTGAAGTGGAAATTATTCCCACCCCCGGCCATACGGCAGGCGGCGTGTGTATTAAAATCGGCAATGCGGTTTTCACGGGGGACACGTTATTCCCCGGAGCTTGCGGCCGGGTGGATTTGCCTTCCTCCAGCCCGCGCGAAATGCGCAAAAGCTTGCTCAAGCTCTCCCAGCTACCCGAAGACACGCAAATTTTTGCCGGCCACAGCTACGGCGGCAAATGCAGTTCCACCATCGGCTACGAACGCCTCAAAAACCCGTTCATGCGCAACGCCATTCGGGATAAGGACTTGTTATAATGCACCCGGTACTTTTGCACATAGGCTCTTTTGAACTGGCCAGCTACGGGCTGATGACCGCCCTGGGATATGCGGCGGCGTCTTTGTATTTGTTGCCCCGGCTGAAAAAAGTCGGCCTGGATAAAGATACTTTTTGGAACCTCATTTTTATCGCCTTCATGGGGGCGCTGATTGGAAGCAAACTGCTCTATATTATCGTTTCCTGGCCGCAGCTGGGGGCTACGCTAAGCGAAAAGCTGACCAATATTGTGCGGAATTTCCGCTACGGATTTGTATTTTTTGGCGGAATGATTGTATCGGTAGGGGCGCTGGTATGGTATATCTGCAAAAAGCGCCTGCCTTTGCTGCCCACGGCGGACTTTTTGATTGTAGGGCTTCCTTTAGGGCATGCTTTTGGCCGCATAGGGTGTTTTTTGGCCGGCTGTTGCTACGGCCGTCCGACGGATATGCCCTGGGGCGTAACGTTTACGGACCCGCACTCGCTGGTAGCGCCGGAACTGTTGGGCATGCACTTGCACCCCACCCAGCTGTATGAAGCGGCGGGCAACTTGATTTTATTTTTCCTGCTCCACCGGGCGTACAAAAAACCGCACCGGTCGGGGAGTGTATTGGTAAAATATGTATTGGGCTACAGCGTGATGCGCTTTATTATTGAATTTTTCCGCGGGGATTTCCGCGGGGAATATATTTTGGGGTTGTCCCCCTCGCAGGCAATCGCGCTCGTGACTGCGGCAGCCGCATTTATGCTGGCCTGCCGTTTAGCAAAGGATAAACAACATGGCTGAAAACAAAAAAATCGTTTTTGAAGGATATTCCCGCCGGCTGGACGTATTCGCCGCCGACGAACTAGCCGATTTTTCGCGCGCTATCGTGCAAAAAATGATTAAAGACGGCAAAATCACCGTTAACGGGAAGAAGGTAAAACCCTCCTGGCCGCTTACGCCCGGGGAAACGGTGGAAATAGAAATGCCCGAAGCCCACGCCAAAACCCAGCTTAAAGATTTAATCATTCACGACGCAAAAGATTTTTTCGTTCTCATTAAACCCGCCGGTATGCTTGTGCACCCGCAAAGCCCCGTGTGGGAAGAACACCCCGAAGCGGTCTTCTCGTCGGAAGAAACATTGGTGTCCGTCATTCTGGCAAATCCGCCCAAAGGGTTTGACCCTTCCACCCCCCGCGCCGGCCTGGTGCACCGCTTGGACCGCGAAACCAGCGGCGTGATGCTGGTGGCCAAAAACCCTGAATTTCAAGCGGAAATGGTGGCCCTGTTTGCCAACCGCGAAGTGCATAAAACGTATCATTCCATCGCCTGCGGCGAAGTGCCGGACGACGAAGGCACCATAGACGTGCCTATCGGGCGCGTAGCCGGCGGCAAAATTAAAGCTTCCGATGTTGGCCGCGAAGCCGTGACCGACTACAAAGTGCTGGAACGCAAAAACGGATTTACCTATATTGAACTTTATCCCCGCACCGGCCGCACCAACCAGCTGCGCGTCCATTTAAGCTGGCTGGGGTACCCCGTCTTGGGGGACTGGCTCTACCGCGGCGCCACGGCCGACCGCCTGATGCTCCACGCGCGGAGAATTGAATTCAAACACCCCTTAAACGGAAAAAAACAAATGTTTGAAGCCCCCGTTCCGCCGGATTTTGAAGCGGCCTGGAAACGGGTAACCTCCAAATAAAGTAAATTATTTTTGCCTAAACGCGCCCAACCAAACGGGCGCGTTTTTTTCAAAAACTAATTACTTTTTCCGCTTTCTTTTAGCGCGCAAATCGTCTATGTTATAAAAAAGGACTCTTTTCCCCCCATACGGCCTCTTCGTTTTTCCTTTATAAAGTTCCTGTTTGCTGCGGGAATAATTCGTTTTTATCCGCTCGGCCGCGAGAGGGGACTCGCCCCGCCGGGCACACAAAAAGGCTCTGTTTTAATGGGAAGAACAGAGCCTTTTTCTAGGTACAAATATCCGTCGTCCAGACGACAAACTTCAAATAAAAAAGCGGAGCGAGTAGTTCGCTCCGCCATGTGTGATTTGTTTTTATAAGCTTTTTTGATACAAACGATACCGTTTGCTGGGGTGACAGCCGCATTCCGTAATTCCGCGGATAATGCCTTCGTTGTCTTCCAGCACCCACGAAAGTTCCGCTTCGTTCCAAACGGCCACCCCATGGTCAATAATGTGTTTGATCAAAATCAAATCAATGCCGCGCTTTCTGAACTGAGGCGAAACCCCCAGCATAATCATGCGCGCGTCTTTGATTTTACGCCACGCCCACAGCGCTTTTAACACGCGCCACGGGTTAGCCAGCGAGCCTTTCAGCTCTTTTAAGGCATGGTTCATGTTGGGAATCAAAATATAGAACCCCGCCGGTACTCCGTCCACTTCCAGCACGCAGGTTCCTTCCGGCCGCACGACCAGTTTCAGTTCCTTCACCACATCCGCCATTTCCTGGCAAGACATCGGCACAAAGCCCCAGTTTTCCGCCCAGGCTTCGTTATAAATTTTGCGGATAATTTCCGCTTCCTGGTCTATTTTTTTCAAGTTCAGCCGTCTTAAGGAAATGTCTTTGCTGCGGGAACAGCGCGCACATACTTTCAAAAAACGCTCGGAAAACTTATCGTCCTTGCTGCGCTGGAAAGCCAATAAATCTTTTATTTTGGCAAAACCCGCCTGTTCTATCAACTTGGCATAATACGGGTAGTTGTACGGCATCATAATAGCCGGCATACTGTCAAACCCGTCCACCAACAGCCCATACACATGGTTGCTGGAAGGATTGGCCGGCCCGCGCACGGCACTGACGCCTTTGGCACGGAGCCATTTTTCGGCGGCTTCAAACAACGCATTGGCCGTTTGCTGGTCGTCTATACAATCAAAAAAGCCAAAAAATCCGATGTTTTCTTTTTGGTATTCGTTGTGGGCCCGGTTAATGAGCGCCATAATGCGCCCGACGGGTTTTTCGTCCTTATACGCCATAAACAAGGCTCTTTCGCCGTGGGTCCAAAAGATATGGTCCCGGCGGAGCAAATGTTTGGTGTCGGCTTTTAATTCACCCACCCAATACGGATCGTCTTTGTACAATTCAAAAGGAAAATTGATAAACGCGTCTAATTCCTGATCGGTAATTTCCCGCACTTTTACAGCCATACTATAACCTCGCTTGCCTAAAACGAAACCCCGCCTTGCAAGCTTGTCAAGAACGGGGTTTCGGAAGAATAAGAACTATTTAATCACGCCAATTGCACGGCCGGCCTGAGCAAACGCGTCAATGATTTTGGCCACGTGCTCGTCGGTATGAGTAGCCATCAGCGTCAGGCGCATAAGCGCGCGGCCGGGCGGCACGGCAGGGCTGACCACCGGGTTGGAGAAGATGCCCAGTTCGTGCAGGGCGCGCCACATCTTAAAGCAGTTTTCGTTGCTGCCCACATGCACCGGCAAAATAGGCGTGGTGCTGGTGCCCAAATCAAAGCCCAAATCTTCCAAACCTTTTTTGAGTTTGGCCGTTAAGCGGAACAGATTGTCGCGGCGGGAAGTGTCGTTTTCAATAAGTTCCAGCGCTTTGGTGATGGACGCCACGGAAGCCGGCGGCAACGCGGCGGAGAAAATCTGACTGCGGGCATTGTGGCGGATATAATGGATAATGTCCGCATCGCCCACTACGAAACCGCCCACGGTGGCAAAGGTTTTGGAGCAGGTGCCGACCACCAGGTCCACTTCGCCGTTTTCCAGGCCAAAGTATTCGCAGGTGCCACGGCCCGTTTTGCCGATGATACCCGTCGCATGGGCATCGTCCACCATAATGCGGGCGCCATATTTCTTGGCAATTTTCACAATTTCGGGCAACGGGCAAATGTCGCCTTCCATGCTAAACACGCCGTCTACAATAATGAGTTTCCCGGATTCCTCGGGCAGTTTGGCAAGCACGCGGTCCAAATCCGCCGGGTCGTTGTGTCTAAAGCGGACCATTTCCCCGTCGGACAGTTTCACGCCGTCCAAAATGCTGGCGTGGTCCAATTTGTCCACGATGGCATAGTCGCCTTTTTTCACCAGGCAGGACACTACGCCCAAGTTCATCTGATACCCCGTAGAGAAAATCAGCCCCGCTTCTTTGCGTTTGAAACGCGCCAAACGCGCTTCCAATTCATCGGCCGCTTGCGTATTCCCGTTCAAAAAGCGGGAACCCGCACAACCCGTTCCGTATTTCAAAGCAGCCTCGCTGGCGGCTTTTTTCATTTCGGGATCGTCCGCCAAGCCCAAGTAATTGTTGGAACCGGCCATGATGTATTTCTTGCCCCCCAAAATTACTTCCGGCCCCTGCGCAGATTCAATCGGCTGGAAATAGCCGTAAATCCCCATGCGCATAGCCAGTTTGGCGTCCTTATAATTTCTGCATTTCTCAAAAATATCAGACATGTTCTTATCCTCGTGGCGCAACAACCCGCGCCGCGGCACGCCCGTTTGGGGGCCGCTTTGCGGTTATTTACTGACCTTTTTTATTATATTCGTAGTGGAGCGGCCCTTTAATAAAGGAAAACGAACCACTTTTTTTGCAAATTCGCGTCCGACGATTTCGTCGGTCTTGTAATCGCCGCCTTTTACTAATACGTCCGGGCGGACCAGCTTAATCAGCTCATAAGGCGTATCTTCTTCAAAAATGCTCACCGCCGATACGCTTTCCAACCCCGCCAGCACCAGGGCGCGGTCCGCCTGGGAATTGACGGGACGGGTGGGCCCTTTCAAACGGCGAACGGAGTCGTCGCTGTTTAGGCCTACTACCAGCACGTCGCCTTTGGAACGCGAAAATTCCAACACGCTCACGTGCCCGGCGTGCAAAATATCAAAACACCCGTTGGTGAAAACAATCTTTTGCCCGGCCTGGCGTGCTTTTTCTACAAAATTTTTAAGCGCGCGGCGGCCCAAAATTTTATTTTTTGCTTTCACTGGCTTCCTTCTCTTTGGCCATCATGCGTTCAATCAGGCCGGTATCCATGTTTCCGCGGATAAAATCTTCGTTATTGACGATTTTCTGATGGAAAGGAATCGTCGTTTTAATTCCGCCCACCATAAATTCACCCAAGCAGCGGCGGCTGCGCGCAAGCAGGTGCTCGCGGTCCGGCGCGGTAACAATCAGCTTGGCAATCAAGCTGTCGTAATAGCTGGGAATGGTGTACCCGGTGTACATGTGGCTGTCCACACGCACGCCCAAACCGCCGGCGGGAATCCATTCTTCAATGGTGCCGGGGCAAGGAGTAAAGTTCATTTCGCTGTCTTCGGCGTTGATGCGGTGTTCAATGGCGTGACATTTGATAACGGCCGCTTCTTCCTGCGTGATATGCAGCGGTTCGCCCTGGGCAATTTGGATTTGCATTTTGACCAAATCCTGCCCGCAGACAGATTCCGTCACCGGGTGTTCCACCTGCAAGCGGGTGTTTACTTCCATGAAATAAAATTCTTTGTTCTGGGCCATCAAAAACTCTACGGTGCCCACCCCGCGGTATTTGGCGGCTTTCACCAGTTTGCAAGCCGCTTCCTGCAGTTTTTGGCGGGTTACCGGGTCCACAAACGGGGAGGGAGATTCTTCCACCAGTTTCTGATGGCGGCGCTGCATACTGCAGTCGCGTTCGGCAAAAGCTACCACGTTGCCGTAATTGTCCCCCGCCACCTGCACTTCAATATGGCGCGGATTTAATACCAATTTTTCAAAATACACGCGGTCGTCGCCAAAGTTGGCTTTGGCTTCGCCCTGCGCTGTTTTCATCATAAGTTCCAAATCTTCTTCTTTCAGGCACGCGCGCATACCTTTTCCGCCGCCGCCCAAAGAGGCTTTAATCATGATTGGAAAACCGATTTTGCGGGCCACTTCGCGGAAGTTTTTGCCCACTACGCCGTCGGAACCGGGCGTAATCGGCACGCCGGCTTTTACGGCAATTTCGCGCGCGGTGGATTTGACGCCCAACATTTCAATAGCTTCGGCCGTAGGCCCGATAAACGTCATGCCGGCCTTGGTAACGGCGGAAGCAAAATCGGCGTTTTCGGACAAGAAACCATATCCGGGGTGCACGGCATCGGCCCCGGTGATTTTGCCGGCGGTCACGATAGCGTCAATATTCAAATAGCTTACCGGAGAAGGCGCCGCACCAATGCAAACGGCTTCGTCCGCCATGCGCACATGCAGGCTGTTGCGGTCCGCTTCCGAATAAATGGCTACGGACTTGATACCCATTTCTTTGAGCGTGCGAATAACGCGCAGCGCAATTTCGCCGCGGTTGGCAATAAGAACTTTCTTAAAAGGAGTAACGGTAATTTTTTCGGACATGGCAAACTCCTATTTCTCAATGAAGAAAAGCGGCAGTCCAAATTCTACGGCCGCACCTTCCTGCGCCGTAACCACCCGGAGTTTGCCGGATACGGGAGCGGTGATGGGGTGTTTTTGGGAAACGGTTTCCACCAAGCCCAACACGTCGCCTTCTTTTACGGTTTGACCTTCTTTAAGAACCAGGTTTTTGCCTTTATCCGCCGCGCGGTAAATGCCGATAGCCGGCGCGGTAACGGCCGTTAAAGAGCAGGAAAAATGAGCCGGCTCGGGCAACGCTTCGGCCGTTTTTACTTCAATGCAGTCGCCGTCTTTTTCGTAGCAGAATTCAGCTAAATCGGTGGTTTTAAGCCAATCGGTTACTTCCGTAATCAGTTTCGTATCCATAATATCCTCGGATTAAAAGGTTAAAAAATGCACTGTGGTTATTTTACCATTTTTAGAGCGCAAAGGGCACACAGGGGCCCAAATTCTAACCCTTTTTGCCCTTTTGTTTGCGGCCGATAAAATGATAAGGTAAGACTATGAAACATGTTATTCCCGCCTTAAAATTGATTTTTTGGCTGGTTCTCTGCCAACTGCCCGGCCTGGCCGGTGCGGGGGCCGTACAGCCCAACTTGGCGTGGTATCATTCGCTGGCCATGCCTCCCCTCACGCCGCCGGACGCCTTGTTTGGCATGGTGTGGGGCGTGTTATACCTGCTGCTGGGCGTGTGTGCTTTTGTGGCGTTTCGCGGCGGGTTAAATGCGTCCGTGCGCAAACCGCTTATCTTATTTATTGTGCAGCTGGCGCTTAACGCTTGGTGGACGCCGGTGTTCTTTGGCAACCAAAACCCGGGGGCCGCCCTGCTTATACTGCTTGTTATGTTGGCCGAGGGAATTTGGCTGGCACGCGTGTGGTGGTCCAGCCGCCGCGTGTGCGCTTGGCTGTTGCTGCCTTACGGGCTGTGGCTGGCGTATGCGGGCTACTTAAACGCCGCCATCTGGTACTTAAATTAACACCCAACAAACATATAATAAAAAACCCTCCCAACCGGGAGGGCTTTTTTTGCAACAAATATAATTATTTGGCGCGGTAATGTTTCACCACGTCCATACCCAGCTTCATCACTTTATAAAAAGTGGAATCCAACAACGTAGATACATTATCTATTAAATCAAAAGCGCTTTTGGCCTTATCCACATTTTCCGCCGTGGAAATAGCCAAGTACTCCACCGCTTCGGCCGTGCGCGTGATTTGCAAAAACGCCCGCACCGCAAACGCCACAAACACCACAAAAGCGACTACCGCCGCCAACACACACCACTGGTAAAAATCCATATTTTCCCCCTTTACAGCCTTTTTTCTTATTTTAGACACTTCCTCCGCTTCCGTCAAGCCCCGAAATAAATTAGTTCCAAAACAAAAATCCAAACAAAAATTTTTTAGCTCCTTTTCCTTTGTTTTTTAAGGATATATCCAAATAGGTCCTTAAAATGTTTGACAAACACCTTTGCTATTAGTAATAATTACTATTAAGAAAAGGGCTACGCTTCCTTCTCCCGGTCGCTTCAAAAAGCATTTTCTCGACGAGAGATACGTTTTTTGGAAACATCAAAACAAATAAGTTTAGACGGGATTTGCATTTTTAGTTTGTATATGCCAAAATTTTAGAAGTTGTAAAAATTTTTGCAAACAATCAATTCTTTTCTACCAGGACAATTATTATGGAAAACTCTGAAGTAATTACTCATATCGTCAAAAGAGACGGTACCACCCAGCGCTTTGATTCCAAAAAAATCACCAAAGCCATTTGCAAAGCGGCCGAAGCGACGGGCGAATTTGATTCGGAAACCGCCAAAAAATTGACGATTCGCGCTATCAACATTATCCAACAGCTTTATTCGGACACCGTGCCGAACGTGGAAAACGTGCAGGATATCGTGGAAGACGTATTGCTTACGTCCAACTATCACAAAACGGCCAAAGCCTACATTTTGTACCGCGATCAGCACGCCCGCATGCGCGAAATTTCTTCCAAATTTAACGTGGACCTGGTAGACCAGTACCTGCAAAAAATTGACTGGCAGGTGAACGAAAACAGCAACATGGGCTACTCGCTGCAGGGGTTGAATAACTATATCTCCTCCGAAATCAGCAAAGTGTATTGGCTGAACAAAATCTATCCGGAAAATGTGCGCCGCATGCACTCCGAAGGGGATTTTCACTTGCACGATTTGGGCCTGTTGGGCGCGTACTGCGTCGGCTGGGACTTGCAGGACCTGCTGTTAAGCGGTTTTACGGGCGTTGTGGGCAAAGCCGAAAGCAAACCCGCCAAACACCTGCGCACCGCTTTGGGCCAAGTGGTCAACTTTTTCTATACCTTGCAGGGTGAAAGCGCCGGCGCGCAGGCGTTCTCTAACTTTGACACGCTGCTCGCTCCTTTCATCTATTACGATAAATTGTCTTACGATGAAGTAAAACAAGCCCTGCAGGAATTCTTGTTCAACGTAAACGTGCCCACCCGCGTCGGCTTCCAAACGCCGTTTACCAACCTGACGCTGGACTTGACGGTGCCTTCCTATTATAAGGACCAGCCCGTCATCATCGGCGGCAAGCTGCAGGATAAAACCTACGGCGAATTCCAGGAAGAAATGGACATGCTCAACCGCGCTTTCTGCGAAGTCATGCTCGCGGGGGACGCCAAAGGCCGCGTGTTCACCTTCCCGATTCCGACGTACAACATCACCAAAGATTTTGACTGGGACAACCCCAAACTCACCCCGCTGTGGGAAATGACAGCTAAATACGGTATCCCGTACTTTGCCAACTTTATCAACTCCGACATGAACCCCGAAGACGCCCGCTCCATGTGCTGCCGTCTGCGCATTGACAACCGCGAACTCAGAAAACGCGGCGGCGGATTATTCGGTTCGGCTCCTCTTACGGGTTCCATCGGCGTAGTGACCATCAACTTGCCGCGCTTGGGGTATCTGTCCAAGAACGAAGATGAATTCTTCGCCAATTTGAAAGACCGCATGGAAGTGGCCAAAACCAGCTTGGAAATTAAACGCAAAGTGATTGAACGCTTCACCAGAGGCAACCTGTATCCGTACATGAGCTTCTACCTGCGTTCTATCCGCCAGCGCTTTAACGAATTCTGGAAAAACCACTTCTCCACGATTGGTTTGGTGGGCTTAAACGAAGCGGCCATCAACTTAATCGGGGAAGACATCGGCTCCGAAAAAGGCCGTGCGTTCGCCGAAAAAGTGCTTACGTTCATGCGCGAAACCTTGGTGAAATTCCAGGAAGAAACCGGCAACAACTACAACCTGGAAGCCACCCCGGCCGAAGGTACGTCCTACCGCTTGGCCAAGCTGGATAAGGAACGCTATCCGGAAATTAAATGCGCCAACGAAGAATTGTACAAACAGGGCCATCAGCCTTTCTACACCAACTCTTCGCAGCTGCCCGTCAACTATACCGACGACGTGTTTGAAATGCTGGACCTGCAGAGCACGATCCAGGCCAAATACACCGGCGGTACGGTACAGCACATTTTCACGGGCGAAAGAATTAAAGATTTGGAAGCGATGAAGAAATTCATCAAAACCGTGTGCGAGAAATACACGCTGCCGTACTTCTCCATCACGCCGACGTTCAGCATCTGCCCCAAATGCGGCTACATTGAAGGCGAACATTTTGAATGCCCCAAATGCAAAGCCGAACGCATGCAGGAGCTGGAACGCCAAGTACGCCTTTTAGAAGAACAGCTCTACAGCAAATAGTTCTTCAAAAAATATCTTTTTTGGGTTATGTTTTTAAGCAAAATATAACCCAAAAAAGCAGTTGAAACGGGTATGGCAAAGTGCCATAATAAAGTAACGGGTTTCACGGGCCCGACTCCGTTTTTACACGGTTAACATTTAGGAGAAAAAATCATGACTGCACAGGAAAAACAAGTTGTTGAAAACAAAATTTCGGAACTCAAAAAAGAAATGAACGAAGTTCACGGTTCCAAATGCGAAGTATACTCCAGAGTCGTAGGCTATCTGCGCCCCGTACAGAACTGGAACAAAGGCAAAAAAGAAGAATTTGCCATGCGCAAAACCATGCACGTGGGCTGCGGCTGCGGCTGCGACTGCGCCAGCGACAAATAACTTTTATCTTCTTACGCAACGGGTTCTTGTATGAAACTAGGCGGACTGATTAAATTTACGCTGATTGACTTCCCGGGCCGTCCGGCGGCGGTGATTTTTACGCAAGGCTGCAACTTTCGCTGTCGCTACTGCCACAACCCGGAATTGGTGTACCCGCATATGTTTGCGGAACCCGTTGCCGAAGAAGAAATTGACGCTTTCTTAAAGCGTCGTCAGGGCACCTTGGAAGGGGTGGTCGTTACGGGCGGAGAACCCACCTTGTTTGACGATTTACCCGAATTCCTGGCCAAAATCAAAGCCATGGGCTATGCCGTTAAGTTGGACACCAACGGCACCCGCCCGGAAATGGTTCAGCAATTAATAGACAAAAAATTGGTGGATTTTATCGCCATGGATCTCAAAGCACCGCTGGAAAAATACGCCTTAATCACAGGGGTGGAATTTAATCCGGCCATTTTGCGCAAATCCATGGATATTATCCGCAATTCCGGCTTGGGCTATGAATTCCGCACCACGTACGACAAAGAAGTCCTTACGGACGCGGATATCGCAGCCATTTCCCAATTGGTGGACGGCAAAAATTACCGCGTACAGGAATGTTTGCCCGTTGCCAAAGAAAAAGCCGCACTAAAAGTTCTCCACAAAGAGATTTAACCTTTTAGTTTATGCCTCCTGGGCCGAAAGGCCCGGTTTTTTTATGCCTTCTTTCCACCCCGAGCCGGATTGAGAGAGCCAAAACGCTTTTCTAAGCGTTCCGTTTTTATTCTGCTACATTCCCCCCTCCGAGCTCATGGCGGAGCTCCTGTGCGCGATTTTCAAACAAAAACGCCCGCTTATAAAAGCGGGCGTTAGATAGTTAATACAAGAATCTATTAGCGGCTGTATTTAACCAACAAATCTCTAAAAGATTCCAATTCGTCCTGAATCGGCCAAACTTCGCAGGCATGGTCCGAGATAAAGTCGGAAGCTACCACCGTGTAACCCCAGCCGGCTTTAATAGGCTGTTGGAAAGCTTTGGCCATGGCCCGCGCGGAAGCCGGATCCTTTTTTACATTATCATTGAAAGAATCCATCGCCGGCATCATGCTTTGCAAGACATAGGAAGAATTGAGTTCTTTGGCGTTCTGTACGTATTTGCGGAAAGAATTCAAGGCCTGCTCAAAATCTTTCGGCAAGACGTTTTTCAAATCTGCTTCCAAGGCGCGGCCAAAAGCATCAAACTTCACTTGTTCGCTTTCCCACAAGGTGCAGGTTTCCATATTCAGGTAGGATACCAGCTTAATGGTTTTGTTGCCGTTGGCAATTTTAATGGGCTCATTTAGCTGGACGGCCAAAGCACGCGCGGCGGACGGATCTTTAGCGCGCAGCGCCATATAGGCTTCGCGCAGGCAGTCCATAGACTGGAACATAAAGTTATAGTCGTAATAATTATACGACAGCGCCTGCTTGCGGAAGCTTTCCAGGGCGGAAAGGGTTTGCTTTTCAAGCGTTTGAACTTGGGAAACTTTTTTGTCTTTAGCCGTTTTGGCCGCCCGTTCAATGGCGGAAACGTTCACCGCAGACTGGGCGAACAAACAAGGGGAAACAACGGCCGTAACCAACAACAGAATTATCTTCTTCATGGCGATCTCCTTATAAAGTGACCTTCTTTGTTTACATTCTATTTGTTTCGGCCGCTCACAACAAGGGCCATAGGGCCTAACAGCAGATAGGTCCTATGGCCTGGGAAAAACAAGGGTTAATACGCAAACTGTCCGTTTTCGTACACTACTTGGGTGGACCCGTCTTTCAGGCGGGCGGTAACCACTTTATTTTCGGTGTTAATCAAGTCCCAATGCAGGGAAGAATCGTTAAAGCCCAGTTTTTCTTTTAATTTTTTGTCCAACTTGGCTTGCGGGCCGTCAAACGTATCGGCATAGCTGGCCCCCACAGCCACGTGGCAGTTGCCGTATTTGCCGCCAAAGTTTTCGTCGTAAAGAATATCGGCCATAAACTTGGTGATTTTGGAAAAACGGCGGTCCGTCAGCGAGAATTCGCCTATTTGCGCGGCGCCTTTATCCATCGCCAGCATTTTACGCACAAACTCGGCGCCTTGTTCGGCCGCTATTTTAACGGCGCGCCCCTTTTCAAATTCCAAGCGTACGCCTTTTACGTAATTGCCGCTTCGGTACGAAGACAAATCGGCATAATACACACCGCGCGTACCACGCCAATCGGGCGAAGTAAAAATTTCAAACGAAGGTACATTGCAGCCGCCCCCCGCCACAAATTTTCTCTTTTCGCCAAGCAGCACTTCAAAATCCATATGTTTGGACTGCACCCGCAGCGTCTCAATGGGCAAAGAAGAAAGCCATTTGCCGATTTCGGTAATCTGGCGGGTAACTTCCGTCCATTTTTTTACGGGGTCTTTTTCGTTCAAAAAGCACGCCCGCGCCACCTGTGCCGCATATTCTTTAAGCGACAAACCCGCCCGTTTGGCCAGTTCTTCGGTAGGATAATTGCACAGCGTCCAAGAGAACAAACCTTTCTGTTCGCGCACGTCCAAAATTTCGCGAAGCGGCTTGTGCGCTACGGCACTTTTGGCAATGCGGGACGGATCCACTTTTTTCAAATGCGTTAAATCTTCCGGGGCACGCAGCGAAATAAGGCCGTTTAGCCCGCCCTGGAAGACTTCTTCCCCCGGGGCCACAAAAGCCAGTTGTTTATCATCGGCGTTCAAATAAAACTCTTTGGAAAAATCTTCCGGCATGTTTATGCGCAGCATCACGTTGCGGCGCCGCTGCAACAATTTGCCGTAAATGGCACGCGCCAGCGGCAAAGCTGCCGCGTCGCTGCGCAGGAGCACGGCGTCATAGGGCTTAAACGCTCCGTTTCGGCGGGCGGTTTCCAGGGCCCAGATCATCACGTCGGCATATTTTTCAATTTGTTTCTTGGTAAAAAACATTTTGGTTCCCCCTTTACTTCATTAATGTTATAATACAAAATAAAGAATACCGAGAGAAAAAAATGAAAAAAATACTGATTCTTCCGCTTTTTTTCTGCTTGTTTTCTCCGCTCTGGGCGGACGTTTCCCCCAAGCCGGAAATGGAATTTTCCTTTATCTATCAAACGCAAGATAAACCCGCCATTGACCCTCTGCACAGCGAGCAAATCCAATGCGAGGATAACCAATGCATGGAAAGCAAACCGCTTGGCGTGTATGGCTTGCAAAAATTGTATTGCCGTCCGGACGGCTGTTTTTCCATCGCTTACGCATATGACAATTATCAAAAATTAATTGTTTCGTTTGCGGACGGTTCCACCAAAGAAAGTAATGTCTTTGCCTCGCCCAACACTTTGCGCGCCCGGTTTAACGTATATGTGCAGGACGACGGACTGCAAGTGGAACTGTCGCCCGAGCAAGCAGATTCGCGCGCCTGGAGCCGCAAGGACGCTTGGTTTTCGCTGGCGCTTATCTTGATTTTGGAACTTTTGGCCGCCACGGCTTATTTATCATACAATCAAAAAAGTTTCACTATTTTGTACAGCGTGGGTATTGCTAACTTATTGACGACAGCCGTTTCCTGGCTGATACTGGCAAAATACGTAAAAGAAACGGCCTTCTTGTGGATTTTCTGCCTGCTGACGGAAACGCTGATAGTGCGTTTAATGAACTACAGGAAGATTTCGCTAAAAGAGTCTTTCATGCTCAGTTTGGCCACCAACGTTACCAGCTATTCACTGGGAATGATTATTTCGTTTATGCTGGCTCCGCTCTTTTTTTAATACAGCTCCACATAAAAAAACCCGGCTTTTACAGCCGGGTTTTTTATTTCCGTTAAAATAATAGGAGTGAAACGGCCATTATCATCATGCCGCCCACAACGCCCCAAATCACTTTGTGGCCGTCCCCATATTCATGCGCCGTGGGGAGAAGTTCGTCCAGCGAGATGTACACCATAATGCCTGCAATTAAGGCAAAAAGCACGCCAAACGCCGCCTCATGTAAAAAAGAACGCAACAAAAAGAACCCCAATACCGCGCCTACCGGCTCGGCCATGCCGGAACCGGCACTATACCAAAAGGCTTGCGCGCGCTTTCCCGTGGCATGATACACGGGCAACGCCACCGCCACCCCTTCCGGGATATTGTGAATGGCCACCGCCACCGCGATAGACACGCCCAAAGCCGCGTCCTGCATAGAAGCCATAAAGGTGGCCAACCCTTCCGGGAAGTTGTGTATCGCCAAAGCCAGTGCGGTAAAAAGGCCCAAATGTTCTAACTTGGCGGATTTATCCAGGGTATGTTCTTCCACATGGTGGGAAGGAAGCAACGTATCTATCAGCCAGGCAATTACTATTCCTAAAAAGAATAGCCCCACCGCCGCCCAGGCGCCCGGTTTTTCACCGTACAAAGCCCCCAAAGATTGGGTAGCCTGGGGTAAAATTTCCATAAAGGAAACATAAATCATCACCCCTGCCGAAAACCCCAGTCCCAAAGAAAGAACGGATAAATTTTCTTTCTTAATGACAAAAGCCAACGCCCCGCCCACTGCCGTGGCACCGCCTGCCAAAAAACTTAATAATAATGCGGTAAAAATGTGCGAATCCATATTCTTACTATATCAAAAAAATATTTTCCTTCGCCAAATACTCCCCAAAAATCCCCGGCCTAAAGGCCGGGGAAAATTATTTATTGAATGACAAGAGAACCATCACCAACCAGTATTCGGTGCAAGAGAACCATCACCAGGATTCGGTAAGAACCCTGTCCCACCGGAGCTCACCTTGCTCCAACTATCACACACTGCAGTTGTTCCTTCCGAACAATCTTCTTTCATTTCGCAAAGGGCATAGTTAAATGCATACAGCGTGCGGCAACTGCCAGGGCCGTACAGATACCGGTTAACATCTCTGCACATACGTCCATAAGTTTTACTGTTGCGGATCATATATCTTTTACCCAAGACGCAAGCATCGCACTCCGTTCCCGGTTCACAAGGGGCAGACCCCGGCCGTCCATAGCCCTGCTGTTCCAGTTGGAACAAAAGATCACCCCATAAGGAATAATGATTCATCCATCCGCCGTTTTTCACAGAGGAACAATCCGGGTAGTGCTCCATTGGCGTCACTCCACCGCAAGCACCATCGTTAATCGCACCGCTGGACACATCCGCCCCGCCACAATACTTAGGGGTAGACAAACATTTTTTTAGAACAGAAGTGCACGAGTTTTCAATTCTATAAGTACACAATTTATAGTTCCACGTAAATGTAATGCTACCTGTTTGTCCTGGCGGGCAGGGCTCAGTATAGGTTTCCTGACCATTATACGTGGGTCGGCATCTCTCATCTTCCTTCGCCGTGCCACACACCAAATAAGTTTCCTTTTTCCCTTTTAACTGCAACTGCTGCCAGGACACTTGAGGCGCACCGGACGCCCCCGTAGCAGCACAGCTGGGGAAGTCGTTTTTGATCCTGGACGGGAATAACTTGAGCACGTCCACATTCATTTGATCTGTTTCAATGCTGTAAGCATTATTGAGTGTTCCGATTCGCAAGTCCTGCCCAAAGTTCATTTCCACTGTTCCCGCGCCGGAACCCATCGTTACAGAGGTGCTAAGCGCGGCCGCACCCGTGTTTAAGTCCAGTTTGCCACGGTTTAAGTTTACCGTCGTTGCCTGTAGCGGTTTTAAGCCAGCAGAGCCGCTTTCATTGCAGCCCAAATTCATCGCACAGGTGTTGGTCAATCCCACGTCCATTTGTTTATTGACGTTTACCTTGCTGTAGGCCACATACGGCACAGGAAAATACGTTACCATCTGAATTTTATTTTCCCCATAGCCGAAAACGGACGACAGCAAAACGCCCATTAAAATAAATGTTTTCTTCATAAAAGGCTCCTTTCCCTAAAGTCCCTCATATAAAATATCATACCGTCATTTCTTATTTTTTCAAGCTATTTTAATAAAAATAGCAGTTTTTTTAATTGGTATAATAAATTATGGCTTCAGTAAAGAATGATATCATTTTAACCGACGAATTCAAAGATGCTCTCACCCGTTTGGAAGCCAAACCACCCATACAACCCCTTATTTTTATTACGGGCCGCGCCGGAACGGGCAAAACCACCCTTTTGCGTTACTTTGCTGAACATACCGCCCAAAATGCGGTAGTCCTGGCCACCACGGGCCTTGCCGCTATTAATGTGCACGGGCAGACCGTACATTCTTTCTTTCGGCTAAAACCCGGCAACTTGCTGGACAAAAGTAACCTCAAGCGATTGCCACGCAAAACGGTGGACGCGCTGGACACCATTATCATAGACGAAGCGTCCATGCTCCGGGCCGACCTGTTGGACGCCATTGATTACATCTTGCAAATTTCCACCCACAGCGAAGAACCTTTCGGCGGGAAAAAAATCGTTCTGTTTGGGGATTTGTTCCAGCTTCCCCCCGTGGAGGAACAAGCCTCCGGCGGATTATTTGATTACTTTCGGGAAACTTACCCCAGCCCTTATTTTTTTGAAGCCCATGTCCTGCGCCGGCTTCCGACGGAAGTATTTGAACTGAGGCGCATTTTCCGCCAAAAAGCGGATCCGGATTTTGCACGCCTGCTTAATTTAATCCGCGAGGGTCAAGTCACTCAGCCCGAACTGGACGCGCTGTTAAACACGCATAAAACTTTTGAATTGCCCGAAAAGTTTGAAAACAGCATTATCCTGGCCCCCACCAACCGCGAAGCCGCCTGGCGGAATGTACATTATTTATCCCAACTGCCTGGGCAGGAATTTACCTATGCGGCCACGGCCGATGAATCCTTCCAAACCAAAACGCCTCCGGCTGACCCGCTTTTGCGGCTTAAAAAAGGGGCCAAAATCATGATGCTCGTCAATGACGACAACTGGGTCAACGGCGACATTGGCACCATTTACGACCTGGGCGAAGATTTCATCAAAGTGGAACTGAAAGGCTGCATCTATCAAGTAGAGCCCCATGTGTGGGAAGATGTGCGGTATGAATTTAACCCTCTCTTGCAAAAACTGCAGCCTAAAGTGAAGGGATTTTTTAAGCAATATCCGTTAAAGCTGGCCTGGGCCATTACGATACACAAATCCCAGGGGCTGACGTTTGACAGCATTTATTTGGACATCGGCCGCGGCGCCTTTGCCCCGGGGCAAACGTACGTGGCGCTCAGCCGCTGCCGCACCCTGGCGGGCGTGCATTTAAAGAAGGAAATTTCCGTCAAAGATATTTTGTGCGACGCGCGCGTGAAACACTTTTTTGAATACGTCCGCGGCAACCGCCGCTTAAATTAAAACTGAAAAGCACATTAAAATTTTTTATAATAACTATTATTCAATAAAGGAGTTTTTACCACAAATAAGCCTTCAACGTGGCTTATATACAATTTAAATCTGTTTTTGGAACCGTATGAAGAATACGGTGCGCTGTTGGGAAACCAACGGCACAGCTCTAATCCAAAAGCAGTCGTTTTTAGGCACAGCATATTTAAACTGATCCCTTAAATATGCCGTGCCGAGTGCTTTCTGCCATATAATATGGCAGAAAGCCACGGCTGTTTATATTTGGGTTATTAGAGCTGGCTCAAATTTAACAGCCGTTTTTTACTGCCTTGTACCGCCTTCCTCGTCGCTGCTGCTTATTCTTTTCTCGTGCTGGCCTGTTATTTTTGAGATTGAAATAATAACGAGGTCAGCTCTATGAAAAAAAATCTGCTTTGGGCAGTTTCTTTCGTTTTCCTGTTTGCCATTTTACAACTTGTTTTACAGCCGGTTTTTCAACCCTGGCTAATGGTTTCTTGGTGTTTTTCGCTTTGTGTGTACGGCACATTCTCCCTATTTATATCCTCGCTATTTCTTTGCAAATATGGCCGCGGCTGGGCGGTGCTATGCTCACTGGCGGCCACTTTGCCACTGCTTAATTTCTTTTATTACCAAAATTACGGCGCCTTTATTCCTTCCCAGCTGCTTACCGCTTTGATGCGCGAGCCGCTTTTTTTGCTTGCTACGCTCAAAATGCAGCTGTTGCCCTATGCAGGCTGGATTATTCTGGCCGGAAGCGGCCTTGCCTTCTTTTCCTGCTGGTGCCTTCACCCGTTATTTAAAGGAGAAAAACAACAGCCTTTTGCTTTATTAAAAAAATGGTTTATCTGGCTGCCCGCCCTGACAATATGGCTCATACAAATGAAGTGGTGTTTCAAATACGACCTGCACCAGGTATTCACCCGCAGTTTGTATATAGTGGGCCTATTTGGAACAGTGTCTTTCCTCGCATTTATAGTCAAGAGTAAACAACGCTCCCTTAAAATCCTTTTCATAAGCGGATTTAGCTTGAGTGCGTTTTTTTTCGCTTTGCTAGGAGGGCCGCTCAAAAATCAAGTTCCGCGCTTAGCGTTTGATGCTCAGTTTATGGTAGAAATTTTTGACAGTCTGTTCAGCCCGGAACGGGATAAAAGCCTTAAACAGTCCGAAACTGCCTCTGACAAGTACCAGGCCTTCCAGGCCCCGGATATCCCATTTAATGTGCTGGTCATTGTTAACGATGCCCAGCGGGCACGCAATATGGGCATATATGGATACGATCGTTACCCGGACAATCCGTTAAAATCTTTTTATCAAAAATCATTCGTCTTCCAGGCACTTTCACCGGCTAATTATACCGATACGGCCATCCCAGCCCTATTCACCGGTCAAGGCCCCCAGCGGCACCCTTCCGCCATCAAGGACGCCCTTACATTATGGGACTATTTCCCACAAAAATTTTTTACGTTTTATATCTTAACGGCCGGGAAAAAATGGGCCCGATTAGATGAGTTCTTTAATTCGTTTAATATGCAATACCTCTGGAGTGCTGCCGATGATGCTGGGCAAAAAGACGCACTGGACTACATCCAAGATGAAACTGCTCTCCAGCAGGTGGGACAAGTGATTAAACAGCATCCGCATTTCGTAGGTGTTTTTCATGCCAACAGTATGCATTTCCCTTATTTTCAACAAGAAGGCTTTACCCCGTTTCAACCGTGCGAAACGGAGCGCACGCATTGGCCGCAAGCATCTGTTAACTGCTACGACAATGCCATTTATTATTTATCCCACCTGGAAGCAAATTTGTTAAACGAAATAGACCTCCAGCGGACGATTGTCGTCCTCACTTCCGATCACGGCGAAGGATTTTATGAACACGGAGCTTATTTCCATAACCAAGATTTGCACGAAGAATCAGTCAGAGTACCTTTTATTTGGTATATTCCGCCGGCGCTGCAACAGCAAATTCCGGCTACCAACTGGAACCATTTTGTGCAAAACCAAAAGCGTTATGTCAGCACTTCTGATTTAATTCCTACCATTTTACATTTGGCCTCTTTGCTTACCGGCCAGCCGCCTGCCTTTGAGCGGGAAGATTTCACCGGGCGCAGCCTGTTCGAAGATCAAACCAACCGTATAGTTATTACCTCTGGCTGTTTTGTGGACTACCGTTGTTTTTCCCGCGATGTAGCCTTTGCAGACGAACATTATTTTGTATTGCTCCGCCCCAATGCGCTGGACCCGGTGGAAATATATCCCGCCTTTGACTTTAACCAGCTCCACCCGCTGCAGGTCGAAGAAGTGGATCCGGAAAAACTCGCCAACATTTTTTCCAACGCACCGCATCTTCATCCGCTGGGTGGAATGCTTCAAAGCCTTTTAGATGTAGAAAGATTAAAGCGATAAGGAGGCAGTATTAATGAAAAAGTATCTATTGTTGTTCAGTCTTATTTTGTTGCATACGCTATCGTTTGCCTACCAATCAGGCGATAAAACATTAGGCATATCCTTGAACACGGCCATTCCGTGCTTGGGAAGCGACTGGGGCGAATTTAATGTCGTCAATGTTACCACCGGCATAGAACACGACGCTAAACTGGGAGACCCAAGCCTCGGATTCAATATCCACGGTTTCTATTTCTTATCCCGGCGAATTGCCTTGGGGCTTTCTTTCGGATATGATTATTTTCCAACGGACCGGGCCAGCGGGCTGGAACTAAACGTAAATACCAAGAGCTTACACTATATGTTGCTCTCCCGGATTTACCTCAATCCTCAAAATTCCCTGCAGTTTTACCTACCGTTAGGCCTTGGCATAGCCAACACGCGCACGAGTATAGAAATGGGAAAAACGGAACACTTCCAAAATACCAATTGGGCCGCTTCCATAGGGTTAGGAATGGAATATATGGTTTCGACGCATATAGGATTGAATGTGGAAGCCCGGTATAATTACAACCGGTTTAAAACAAGCAAATTTACCGCACAGCAAGAATATGTAAAACTTTTCCCTCAAGCCAGTTATATTTCTTACTCAGCCGGTTTGTTTTACAAGTTTTAACACAAAAACCCCGGTCTTTCGGACCGGGGTTTTTGCGTAAAACAAGTGCTTATTTGTTATACGGTTTGAGCGATTCGGTGTAGATCGTGCGAACCGATTCTTTGGTGGCTTCGGTAGGAGCAATGCCCAACAGGCCGCCCAAAGAAGGCGTATTGAAAGCCAAGTCCACCAATTTATCCACATCGGCGGCTTTGAAGCCTTCATCTTCCAGTTTGTGCGTAGCACCCACGGAGAAGAGCCATTTTTCCACGCCCAGCGCGGCTTTTTCCGCTTCGCAGGAGCAGCCGGTTAATCCGGGCACGATCGGCGCCAACACATCAGCCAGCGTGGCCGGTTTGGCGGTGTAGATATTCTTGATTACGGCCGGCAACAACATGGCCAATCCCAAGCCGTGGGTCAAGTTCGGGTTCACACCGGAAAGCGGGTGTTCCAAGGCGTGGGTGTAGTGCAAGAGGCCGTTATCAAAGCTGATACCGGCGATAAGCGCCGCATAGGCCAAGAAATAGCGCGCTTCCAAATTGGTCGGATCTTTAAGCGCCACCGGCAAGTATTCCTTCACCAATTTCACCACGGAAATGGCCAAGTCAATCGCATAGGGCGAAGCGACCTTGGTGGTAGAAGCTTCCACCACGTGGTTCACCGCGTCGATAGACACATAGCGGGTCTGGTTTTCGGCCAGGCCGGTCATCAAAGCGGGGTCGTCGATGGAATACAGCGGATAGATGCAGTCATACGCGATGGCGGGTTTGAAGTTCTTTTCTTCAATGCTGACCACCGCAAAGCGGTTGGCTTCGGAGCCGGTGCCGTGCGTAAGGTTGATGGCGATAATCGGCGCCGCTTCGGTAGGCGTGAACTGGAATTCGTACAGTTCTTCGGCCGTTTTGCCGGGGTTCTTCATCAAAATAGCCACGCTCTTACCCGCGTCAATGGCGGAGCCGCCGCCGATGGCCAACATGGCCTGGGCGCCAAAGTCGGCCGCCATTTTGGCCGCTTCGTTGACGTGGTGCGTATTCGGGTTGGGCGTTACTTTATCGTAATGCACATACGTAATGCCGTTCTCCGCAAACGCTTTGGTCACGTGGTCCCACGCGCCGGTTTTTTTATACGCGCCGCGGCCGGTCATCACGATCAGTTTGGTGATTCCCCGCGCTTTCAAATCTTTGCAGATGTCGGAAATTTTCGCAATGGCGCCTACGCCGAAATACACCAGCGTGCGGCTGCGAATTTCACGAACTTCATTGATATTAATATCTTTTTCCCACATAAATTCCCCTCCTTTAATATGGTACTTCTTCCCCTTTACTATACCATATTGGAAAGGTTTGGGAAACGGTCATTTTTTAGGAAGAGAATCGCCCCCGTGCCACAAGCGTTCCAAGCCTTCTTGCAGCGACACGCGGGGCACAAAACCCAGGCGGGTGAATTTGGAAATATCGGCGGCGGAAGTGCGCACATCCCCGGCGCGTTTTGGGCGGAATACACGGGTCATCTTTTTGCCGGATACTTTTTCAATCAGCCGAATCAGCCCCAGCAAAGAATAACTTTTCCCGCTGGCCACGTTGTATGCCTCGCCGGATTTTCCTTTTTTAGCCGCCAGTACATTGGCACGGGCCACGTCCTGCACGGATACGAAATCCCGGCTTTGGCGTCCGTCCCAATCCACATACAAGGTTTGGCCGCGGCGGGCTACGTCTAAAAACTTGGCCACTACGGCCGAGTAAGGGGCATTGGGGTTTTGGCCGGGGCCATACACGTTAAAGTAGCGAAGCACCACTGTTTCCAAGCCGTAAATTTGCGTATAGAAGCGGCACAATTCTTCGCCAATTTGTTTGGATAAAGCATACGGCGAAGAGGGATTTTGCGCATGCGTTTCGCGGCAAGGTTTGGAGGAAGAGCCATACACACTGCACGATGAAGCAAACACCACCCGCTTCACGCCCGCACGGTGCGCCGCCTCCAACACGTTGGCCGTTCCCTGCACATTAATTTGCCACGTCGTTTCCGGTTCCTCCAGCGAGCGCGGCACGGAAACCAAGGCCGCATGGTGCAGCACGTAATCGGCCCCTTGGAAAGCTTCCAATAAATCGGGCAACTGGCGAATATCGGCTTTTACCAAACGGATTTTTGAGGAAACTTCATTTAGGTTAGCTAAAGAGCCGGAGGAAAAATTGTCCACCACCGTCACGCGTTGGCCGCAGGACAGCAACTCCTTTACAAGGTGCGAGCCGATAAATCCGGCTCCGCCCGTCACCACCCATTGCTTGGCGTTGGTTTTCACGATTTGCTTTCTCCGAAGGGATAAATGGCACTACGCTTTATTATACTTCTTCCCGCGCGGCCCTGCATGAGAGATACGGATTAGCGACCAAAAGTGCAGCGGTCAAAAGAACGGATATAATAATCCGCCGCGCGCTGCAAGGCAGGCTGATCGCCGGCGGCGCGTTCTTCGGCTATGGCTGCGGCGGGGAAGCCGGCCTTTTTAGCGGTTTCAAGCGCATAAAGCGCGTCTTCCACCACCAGCGTACGGGCCTTGGAAGTGCCCAGTTTTTTTAAGGCCGCTTCGTACACGGCAGGGCTTCTTTTGCCTATGCCAACTTCGTCGCAAGTAATAATAAAATCAAACGAATTCCACAGCCCCAATCTTTTCAAAGCGGCTTCGGCCAATTCCCGGTCCGACGCGGTGGCCACGCATAATTTGATGCCTTGTGCGCGCAAATAACGCACCATTTCGGGAACGCCCGGTTTGGCGGGGATATCGGTAAAATAGCGCTGACGCACCGGCAAGAGAGTTAAGCGAAGAAGTTCTTCGGGAGGCTGAGGCAACCCGAACATTTTTTTCACCAGCCGCGCCCCGTCCATCAGCGACATTTGGGCCAGTTTTTCGTCCAGTCCCTCCGGCGGGTTAATGCCCTGCGTACGCAAAAAATTAGTGCCGGAATGTTCCCACGCGCCCAGGGAGTCCAGCAAAGTACCGTCCAAATCAAAAATCACGGCGTCTATCGTTTGCTTCCCCGGGAAAAAGGAACGGCGCGAGGCGGCTTCCAAGCGTTCAATCCGTGCGGCAATTTCATCGGCCTGCACGACCGGGAAAACAGTCAAGTTTTTGGCAACATCGCGGGGCACTCTTCCGGCCGATATGGCCCAAGCACGCGGGGATAAGAGCCCGATGGACCAAGCCTGCGCCGGAATCAGGTTGGCCGGCCGCACGACCGGCGCACTTAATTTGGAAACGGCAGGCAGCCGCGGCTTTTGGGCGGCAGCGTCCGCGGCCAAACCCAGCCCCAGCGCCAACACCCCTATTAGCAAGCGAAAACGATAAATACCCTTCATATATATATTTTACCTGTTTGCGGGGGCGGCGGGCAAGGCAAAAAAGCCCGGGAGGCACTCTTAAAAACTGTTTTTTACAGCCTTATTTTTAATTGACGGTAATTTGAAAATTTATTTTTCAAAAAGATAAAATATAATTAATGAAACACACCCAAAAAACCTGGCAGGGATCCTCCACAAAAAGGCACAATACGGCCTTTTTTTTATTTGTTTTCCTGGGCATGTTGACGGCTTTCGGGCCTTTCGTAACGGATATGTATTTGCCCAGTCTTCCGGCTATGACGTCGTACTTTAACACCAGCGCCTCCATGGTGCAGCTGGGGCTCACTTTCTCCATGCTGGGGTTGGCCGTGGGGCAAATTTTATTTGGCCCGTTAAGCGATAAATTCGGCCGCCGCCAACCGCTGTTGGTATCCATGTGGTTGTTTTTGGGCTCCACGCTGGCTTGTATTTTTTCGCCCAATATAGAAGTTTTTATTGCCTTGCGCTTTATCCAAGGGATTGCGGGAGCGGGCGGAATTGTCATTTCCCGTTCCATTGCTACGGACAAATTCAAAGGAGCCAACTTGGCCAAAGCCTTGGCGGTTATTGGCGCCATTAACGGCATTGCCCCCGTCGCGGCACCGGTAATGGGAGGAGCCGTATTGAAAGTGACCGGCTGGCGCGGCGTATTTGCCATTTTGTTTGTTTTAGGGGCAGCGCTTACTGCGGCCTGTATTCATTTTAATGAATCCCTTTCCCGTTCCAAACGGTCCCGGGAAAAACTTTCTCATACGCTTAGCCTGTTCAAAAATGTGTTAAAAAAACGTAAATATATGTTTTGCGTTTTGCAAATGGCATTTGCCCAGGCCATTTTATTTGGCTATATTTCGGCTTCGCCCTTTATCATTCAACAGCATTACGGCTTCTCTGCTTTTGCTTTCAGTTTATTTTTTGCGCTTAATTCTGCCGCCATTGTGGCAGGGGCCGGGCTTTGCGTTAAATTCAAACGCCTGGAAACCTGCATTTTAACCAGCTGTGCCGGCATGCTGATATTTAGCGGGTTGGTATGTGCGGCACTTGTGGCAAATAGCTCCGTGTGGGTGTTTGAAGGGCTGCTGTTATTCCTGCTTTTTACGTTAGGGCTCACCTTCACCTCCGCCACCACACTAGCCATGGAAAACGCACGCGAACAAGCCGGCACGGCTTCGGCTTTGCTGGGCGCGGCCGGATTTTTATTTGGAAGCATTGTGTCGCCCTTGGTGGGATTGGGCAACATTTTAACCTCTACCGGCATTACATTTGTGATCTGTGCGGTGGCTTCTTGCTTATGCGGCTTGGGAGCGGTGCGAAAAACATCCGTTCATTCCGTTCAAGCCAATGGCAACGCCTGCTAAATATATCTATTCTGAGGACAAGGGCTTCCCTCAGGAAGCCCTTTTTATTTGAAAAAGGCTTGACTTGGAGCGCGCTCCAGGAACTACAATATAAAAAACGGAGGAACCCATGACCATTGCCGAAGTGAGCAAAAAGTATGGCCTGTCCGCAGACACGCTGCGCTATTACGAAAAAGTAGGGCTTATTCCCCCCGTCAACCGCAAAGAAAACGGAATCCGTGATTACACGGAAACGGATTGCGGCTGGGTGGAATTTATCAAATGTATGCGTTCGGCCGGGCTTTCCATTGAAGTGCTGACGCAGTACATCGCCCTCTATGCCAAGGGGAACCGTACCCTGCAAAAACGGAAAAATTTGCTGGTAGAGGAACGCAACCGCCTGCAAGAGCGCATTGAACAAATGCAAAAAACGCTTGAGCGGTTAAATTACAAAATCGCCACCTACGAACAAAAAATAGTGGCTTGTGAAAAAGAACTTTTGAAATAAGAGGAACCTATGTCTAAAAACGTATTAGTAATTTCTTCCAGCCCGCGCAAAGGCGGCAATTCCGATTTACTGTGCGACCAATTTATTAAAGGCGCGCAAGAAGCCGGGCACCACACGGAAAAGATTTCCCTGCGGGAACAAAAAATCAACTACTGCACGGGCTGCGGCGTTTGCAACGACACGCACCGCTGCGTACAAAAAGACGACATGTCCGCCTTGCTGGACAAACTGGTCCAGGCGGACGTTATCGTCCTGGCCACACCGGTATATTTTTATTCCATGGACGGCCAACTCAAAACTTTCATAGACCGCACCGTCCCCCGCTACACGGAAATTTCCGATAAAGACTTCTACTTTATCCTCACCGCCGCGGACACGCAAAAGAAAAACCTGGCCCGCACGGTAGAAGCCCTGCGCGGATTTACCGAAGACTGCTTAAGCGGTACCAAAGAAAAAGCCGTTATCTACGGCACCGGCGCCTGGCAAATGGGCGAAATCAAAAACACGCCCGCCTTTAAGGAAGCTTACCTGGCAGGGAAAAACTGCTAAATTAGGTTGCTTTTCTCACGGCGCGCTTTTACCGAAGCGCGCCGTTTTTAATGGGCAAAACAGGCCTTGACTTGGAGCAAACTCCAGCATGTATACTAAAAACGTAAGGAGGATTTATGAACGAAACACAAAAACGTATTACCGGTTTGCTGGCGGCCGGACTGCTGGGCACTTCCGCCCTGCAGGCTTATGATTGGAAACAAGCCCAAAACCAGCTTTCCCCCCGCCAGCAGGCTATTGCGGCGGTGGCGGCGCTGACGGCAGTGGGAGATTTATCCAAGCTTTCGCAAGCGTTTCACGACGCGCTGGACAGCGGCCTTAGCGTAAATGAATGCAAGGAAATTGTCCTTCAATTATACGCTTATACGGGGTTCCCTCGTTGCTTAAACGCCGCGGGCGTATTGGAACAAACGCTTTTGGCCCGCCAGAAAGCGGGGAAAATGGACCCAACGGGGCAGGAAGCGCAGGAAATTGCCTCCGGTACGGATAAATACGAACTGGGCAAAAAGAACTTGGAAGTATTGGTGGGGACCGCTCTTCCCAGTCACCCGCAGTCTTTTATCCAGGCAACGGATACTTTTCTAAAAGAGCATTTGTTTGCCGATATTTTTGCCCGCGGGGTGGTATCGTACCAAGAGAGAGAAATGGCCACCGTAGCGGCTTTGGCGGCATTGGGGAATGTGGCCCCGCAGCTGCAAGCACACATAGGCATGGCCTTAAATGTGGGCGTCACGCCCGAGCAAGCTGAAGGGATTATGGCGGTAGTGAAAAAAACCGTCGGGCGGAAAACCGCCGTGCAGGGGCTTAAGTCGCTAAATACGGTGCTGGAGTCCCGCCAAAGCAAGTAAGGAGAACCCATATGAAACGTTTTCAAACGCTTCTGTTATGCGCGATGGCCGCGGCGTTATTTGCGGCGGGCATGTCGCCAAGACCTGAAAAAAAGGAGTATTCCCATATGAAAAAAGCACCCATTGACACTATTTTTGCACAAGGAGAGCCCAACCCGTACAGCCGTTTCTTTACGGGGCAAACCTACCTGACGATGCTAAGCGCCAAAGAGGACGTTTTTAATGCGCCGATTGGCAACGTCACTTTTGAACCCGGCGCCCGCACCCACTGGCACAAGCACGACGGCGGGCAAATCCTGCTGGTATTAAACGGAGAGGGCCGTTATCAAGAAAAAGGCAAACCCCTTCAGGTGCTTCAAAAAGGCGATATCGTGCGTATTGCTCCCGGGGTGGAACATTGGCACGGCGCCGCACCGGATAGCTGGTTTGTGCACCTGTCGCTGGAAACCAATGCCCACCAAAACGGGAAAACCGACTGGCTGGCCCCGGTGACGGACGAAGAATATAAGTGAGGAAAATATGACCAAAATGATGAAATGGGTATGTTCGGGAATGATGTTTTTATCCGTCACTGCCTGCGGAACAAATAGCGGCGAAACGGGCTCTTCCACCGTGGAAAACACTAAGTCTTTTGCCGGCAAAAAAGTATTGGTGGCCTACTACTCTCACTCCGGCAACACGCAGGCCGTGGCCAGGCAAATTGCCCGGCAAACGGGCGGGGATTTGTTTGCCATTGAAACGGTTCAGCAGTACCCGTCCTCCTACAACGCCCTGGTGGAACAAGCCAAGCAAGAAATCCGCAACGGATTTATGCCCGAATTAAAAAACAAAGTTCCTCAAATGGACCAGTACGACGTAGTATTTATCGGATCTCCCAATTGGTGGGGCACCTATGCGCCGGCGGTGAAGAGCTTTTTGTCCCAATACGATTTCGGACAAAAAAACCTGGTACCGTTTGTTACGCACGGCGGGGGCGGAATGCAAAACTGCGAAAGCGACATGCACCGCCAGCTGCCCCGGGCGCATTTTTTGCAGGGGGCCGCTTTCCCGGGCAGATCGTCCGGGGCGGACGAAAAGAAACTGCAAAATTGGTTAAATAAACTGGCGCAATAAACGCTATAATAAATAAAAAAGGAGGACGCCATGAACCGTCATACAAACATAAAATGGGTGGTTGACTTGTTGATGAGCGTCCTCTTTTTGTTGTCTTTGGCGCATTTTATGACGGGTAACTTATGGCACGAAATACTCGGAACGGCCCTGACGGTCTGTTTTATCGTACACAATTGGCTGAACCGAGGCTGGTATCGGGCCATTTTTAAGGGCCGCTACACGCCTTTGCGCGGAGTGCTACTTGGCGTAAACCTGCTGCTGGCGGCGGTGATGATAGGCATGTGCGTAAGCGGAATTATGATTTCGCGCGATGTGTTTGCCTTTTTGCAACTAGACGGCTCTTGGACGGCGCGGCGGCTTCATTCCTTTTTTGCTTACTGGGGCTTAATTGTCATGTCCGTGCATGCGGGCCTAAACGGCGGGCTCATTCGCCCGCACCTGCCGCTGGGCGCGGGCCGCAAAGGCACCTGTGTGCGCATGGTGCTGTGGCTGGCGGCCGCGTATGGGCTGTATGCCTTTTTTCAGCTGGGAATTGGCCGGCAGCTTTTGTTTCAAGCCGCGTTTGCCCACTTGCCCAAAGGCACGGGCGCGGCGGCTTTTATAGGCGGGCATTTGGCCGTCATGTGGCTGTTTGCCGCGGGGACCTATCAAACCGTTAAACTACGGGGGGGCCGCAAAAGCCCCACTGCGGGAGGAATTCATGCTTAAAACCGTTTTACTGATTCTGCTGGCACTTGCCGTTATGGGAGGTGCCGTCGGCGCCGCACACTTGTGGCGGGTGGCCCAGCGCAACAAAAAAGAAATGGCCCCTTTCCAAGGGCCCCGGCAGCCGTACACGGCCCAACTTGGCAAAGTGCTGGTGATTTATTATTCCTGGACGGGCCATACCCAAGCCATCGCCCAACAAATTGCCCAGCATACGCAAGCGGACGTATTTCGTTTGGAAACCAGCGAACCGCTTCCTTCCGTTCCGTGGGCGCCTTTGCTGTTAAAACGACAACTCTCCTCCGGCCGCTACCCGCAGCTGAAACACCCCTTGCCGGACGTTTCCGCTTACGACACCGTTTTTGTAGGGGGCCCCGTTTGGTGGTACACGGCGGCCACGCCGCTATTGCAGTTTTTGCGGGAAATGGATTTTCAACATAAAACCGTGGTGCCTTTTTCCACCCAAGGCAGCAACTACGGAACTTTTTTTGAAGACTTTGCCCAACAAGCCCGCAACGCCCAACTGAAAAAAGGCGCCTCTTTCAATAACCTCGGCCCTAAATACGACGAGGCCGTAGCCAACAAAATAATCCTTTGGCTTAACTCCTTATAACTTCGCTTCCCGGCGTCCCGCGCGCCGGGAAGATTTCCGCCTCCATAAAAGTTACAATAAAAGATGTGATACTTTTTCCCCTCAGGCATAGTATAAGTAGCATGACGTCATTTGAAACGCTTTATAATTCCTATTTCAAACCGGTGTACGCATACGTCTTTGCACGGGTGCGCAATGCCGCCTCGGCAGAGGACATTTGCGCCGGCGTGTGGAAAAAGGGTTATGAACATTTTGCTTCTTTTGACGAGTCCAAAGGGACGTTTGCACAATGGATATTTACCATTGCCCGTAACGAAACCAACATGTATTGGCGGTTAAGCTGGGTAAAGAACGTGTTTTCGCTCACGCCGCAGGAAGACGACCTGCTCCCCGCCGCGGACACGGCCCCGCTGGACAAGCTGGAAGCGGACTTGTTCCGCAAACAGCTGTTGCAGGCACTTGGGAAATTATCCGCCAAAGAACGGGATTTAATTTCGCTTAAATTTTATTCGGGGCTTAACAACCGCCAAATTGCCGCGGTAACCCGTTTAAGCGAAAGCAACGTCGGCACGGTATTGCACCGCGCCATACAAAAAATGCGCCGTTATATGGAGAATATATGAACGCCGACAAAGATTTTGTGGAAAAAGCCTCCCGCGTGGATTTTGACCCTTCCGGCCAAGCCCAACGCCGCGTATGGGCACGCCTGCAGGAAAAGCCTTCCTCCCGCCGCTGGGCCAGGCCCTTGGCCTTGGGGGCAAGCGCACTGCTGCTTTTGGCCGCGGGAAGCTGGCTGGGCATGCGCTGGAGCAGTTATCTGCACTGCCCCGCACAGCCCCAAGCGGCCGTTTCCTTGCAAAATGCCCAATGCAGCAAGACCGACGGAAGTTACGTTTTTTCCACCCAGCTGGAATGTGACGGGAAGAATTGTTCCTGCACCAAAACGCTGACCATCTGTGACGAACACCCCGTCACCCGCGTCACCCGCCGCCAATGCACCGGGCACGCGCCCGCCGATTTTGACCCGCAGGACCCGTGGAACCTGTGGGACAATCATTCCCAAAAAGATATTCAAGATTTGGCTTCCTGTCGGAACCAATGTTAGGAGCTTAACGCATGACACTTAGACGTTTCTTAAAACCGCTGTTGCTGGCCGCCGCCCTATTGGGCTTCGGCTCCGCCGTATGGGCTGCCCCCGTACAGGCCGTATTGTTCACCTCGCCGTATTGCCCGCACTGCCGCCATTTGAAGCAGGACGGATTCCCGCAGCAATTGCGCGAAAAATACCCCGATGTGGAACTGTTTGAATACGATTTGACCGAACAGGCCAACAACGTGCTCTTCTTCCAAACGCTGCAGGCCTATCAATTGGAATCGGCCGGCATTCCCATGCTGGTAGTGGGCGAAACCATCTTGCAGGGCTATCCCACGCAAATTGGCTCGGGGGCGGACGAAGCCATCAAAAAAGCAATTTCCAACCGCGAAAAAACGCGTGTGCCCGGCTTGCCCGCCGCCAAAACCGAAAAGGCCCCTGCTCCTCAAACGACCCCTGCCAAACAGGCTCCCGCTAAAACCGAGGCCCAACAGCCCGAAGAACCCGCCGACCGGCAAGTGGCTGGCGAACAAGTTAATAACGCCGCCGAAAAAGCCCCTGCCGCGGCCGCAGAAACCGCTGCACAAACCGAAGAAACCGCTAAAGACGCCCAACTGCAAGCTCACGAAGCCTTGTTTAGTCAAATTACGCTTTGGGCCATTATCGGTGCGGGCCTGGCCGACGGCATCAACCCCTGCGCCTTTGCGGTCATTGTATTTTTCGTTTCTTTCCTGGCGGCCTATAAATACACCAAAAAAGAAATCATCGTCGTGGGGACGGCGTATTGTACGTCCGTATTTTTGGCCTATTTGCTAATGGGATTGGGCGCGTTCCACTTCCTGTACGCCATGAAAGGTTTTCGCTATGTAACGCTGGCCGTACAATGGGGCACGATTGCGCTGTGTGTGTTGTTCTTGGCGCTTAGCTTGTATGATTTTATCATCTATCAACGCACCAAAAAATCCGAGAAAATGCTTTTGCAGCTGCCCAAAAGCTACAAAGAATATATTCACAAAGTGATGCGCTTCTTCTTGAAAGACAAACATTCCTCCATGTGGCGCCTGTTGCTGGCGGCGTTTGCGGTGGGGTTTGTAGTGTCCGGCGTGGAAGCCGTGTGCACGGGGCAGGTGTATTTGCCCACTTGCGTAGTGATTTTGAAAGAAGCCGGCAGCCAATCCTGGAAAGCGGCCGAGTATTTGATTATGTACAACTTGATGTTTGTACTGCCGCTTGTTTTGGTGTTCGTGCTGACGCTGTGCGGCAAAGAATCGGCCACCTTTAACAACTGGCTCAAGAAACATTTGGGGCTTTCCAAATTCCTGCTTTGCTGTGTGTTCTTGGGATTGCTGATTTTAATGCTGGCCAATATGTTTTAATCTTATCCCCCCGGCGAAAACCGGGGGATTTTTAATACAAACATATTGACATTTATCAATATGTTTGTTATCATTTTTCTTAAGGAGTCACCCCATGACACACCAACATACCGCCCGCTTGTTCAAAACGCTCTGCGACCCCAACCGCGTGCACATTGTGCAGTTGCTTACCCGCGGGGAAATGTGCGCTTGCCAACTGCTAGAGTTGCTGCACATCGGGCAGCCGACGCTGTCCCACCACATGAAAATTTTGTGCGAAGGTGGGTTGGTGTCGGGCCGAAAAGAAGGCAAGTGGATGCACTATTCTTTATCCCAGGAAGGGCTGCAGCAAATGCGCAATTATTTGGACGGATTAACCGCGCCCGAGCAAAAGGCCTCCTGCAAGAAGTGCAAGCAATAATTTTTTTCGCAAACATATTGATAATCTTAAATATATAATCAACGGAGAAAAACATGTTTTCGCTATTTACCAAACTGGCAGACCACGTCACCCATTGGCTGGGCCTTAACGTACAAACGCACTTGGGCAGCGCCGTCTACTTTTTTGTGGAAGATATTACCAAAATCTTTGTACTGCTTTATTTGTTAATTTTCATTATTTCGCTTTTTCGCGCACAGCTGTCGCCGGAAAAAGTGCGCGAGTATCTCTCCGGCAAGAACCGCTGGTACGGCTATTTTTTGGCGGTGTTTTTGGGAATTGTCACGCCGTTTTGTTCCTGCTCTTCCATTCCGCTGTTTATCGGGTTTATCACCGCGGGCATTCCTTTTGGCATTACGATGGCGTTTTTAATCAGTTCACCGCTCGTCAGCGAAATTGCCACATTCATGCTTATCGGCATGAACGGCGCCGGGGTGGCGGTGGCGGGGCTGTATGTGGTGTGCGGTTCTTTAATTGCCGTGCTGGGCGGATACCTGGCGGACCGCTTTAACTTGGTACGATTGTGCACCTATCAGCCGGCCGAACCCGCCGCAGGGCCGGCTTGTTGCTGTAACGCTCGTAAAAGCAAAAAACAGCGTGCCCAAGAGCTTATAGCCTATGCGCATTTTTTTGCCTGGGACACTATTAAAAACCTGTGGCTCTACATTGTGCTGGGTCTTTTGGTAGGCGCCGCCATTCACGGATACGTACCGATGGAATTTTTAAGCAAATACCTGGGCCCGCAAAACCCGTGGGCCGTGCCGCTGGCCTCGGTGATTGGGGCACCGATGTACGCCAATCATGTGGGCGTGATTCCCGTGATTCAGGCCCTTTTGTTAAAGGGTGTCCCGATAGGGACGGCGTTGGTTATTTTGATGAGCATTACCGCTATTTCCCTGCCGGAAATGATGATGCTTAAAAAAGTACTTTCGGCAAAGATGATTGGATTATTTATTCTTTATTTAATTTTGTCGTTTATTTGTGTAGGATATATCTTAAACTGGGTATTATAGGATTAGTTATGGAAATTAAAATTTTGGGAATGGGTTGTGCCAGATGTAAAATTTTGTTTCAAAATGCGCAGCAGGCCGTAAAAGAACTGGGACTGAGCGTCCAGCCGGAAAAGGTGGAAGATATTACCCAAATCGCCCGTTACGGCGTGATGCAAACGCCGGCCCTGGTGATTAACGGACGGGTGGTTTTGGCCGGCCGTTTAGCTGCGCCGGAGCAAATTAAAGAGTGGATATCCCAAGCGGAAAAATAATTTTTCCGTCGGGAAATATACACTTTAACATTAATTTGCTATAATAAATGGGTACTTAGTCCGCAAAACCCTTTTGGAGAGGTGGCCGAGCGGTTTAAGGCACAGTCCTGGAAAGACTGCATACGGGAAACCGTATCGAGAGTTCGAATCTCTCCCTCTCCGCCATTTCAAAAGCCCCGCACAGGGGCTTTTTTAACGCTTATTTTGGAGGATTTAGATGCGCAAACATTTTTTTGCACTTTGCGTACTTTTTTGTGCGCTTCCCGCCTGTGCACAGCTGCAGGAAAACCTGCAGGTGGTAGGCCTTCTGCCGACGGAAAACATTACTTCGCTGGAAATTAAACCCCGCTTTAAGGCCAAAAACGACAGCGACAACAACATCTCTTCTACCATTGAAATTAAACCTTCCTTTAAGTTGAACCATCATTGGAAGTTTGGTGCCGAAATTCCGGTTTCCCGCGTGGGCAACGATGCCGCGTCCGCCAAAGGCTTGGGGGACATTATGGTGTCCGGCACGTACGTCAACTACACACCTAACAAAGTGTTTTCTTATGGGCTGGCCATGGAACTCACCACCCCCACCGCTACCGATCATTCGCTGGGGGACGGAAAATGGATTTCTGAACCGGAAATTTTTGCCGTGTGGAAACTGAGTCCCTCTTTCTTTGTGGAAGCGGAATACCGCCATATTTTTTCGTTTGCGGGCAGCAGCGGCCGCGACGACATTAACGAAAGCCGCTACCGCATGATTTTTGGTATCATCGGGCCGGACGGCTGGTGGTTTGAATTTGACCCGCGCTACACGGTGGATTATCAAAACCCCGGCGAGGCGGAACTGATTGGAGAGTTTGAACTGGGCACGATGGTAAACGTCGGCTCGTCTATGTATGTGCGCGGCGGGTGGCACCTGGCGGGCAATAAGTACTCCTACGATTGGGAACTGATTCTCGGCTTCAAAATCCTGTACCTTTAACCCACATACAAAAGCCCCCTTGCCGGGGGCTTTTTTTAACGTTTGAAAGTTTTTATCTGCATGCCAAACAGCCGCCCCAAAAGCATCAGCGGCAACAAAATACAAATACTAAAAACCGCCACAAAAAGCGTTACGATAAACCCAAACGCCAACACAAACACGCCGCCCAAAATGCCGCCGTTATCGCCTTTGGGGCGGGCGGAGTCCGAGGGTTTTTGCTCATGAATCGGCCGGCCGTGTTCGTCTAAAACTTCGGGTTCTATCACTTCTTCGGTTCGGATAATTTCTTTTTCTTCCATATGTATATATTATGGCATAATCTGGGCCGTTTTCCACACCCAACGACCTAATCTCTTTTCACGCTTGCTTTCTTTAGCCAATTAGCTACAATAAAGAAAAAAGCAAGGGGGCTTATATGGAAAGAGTTATTTTTTCTCCGATGAAATACGTGCAAGGACCCGGCGCCTGGAAACGCCTGGCCGAATACGCCGCCGCGTTAGGTGAACGCGGGGCTTACGCCGTGGCCGGGCCGCATGTACTGAAGCACTATTGGAAAGAAGTGGAACAGTCTTTCGCCGAGAAAGGCCTCCCGCTGTGTGCGCATTCGTTTGGGGGCGAATGTTCCATGGCGGAAATCAAGCGCATTGTAAATGAAATCCACGAAAAAAATTGCGGCGTAGTCATTGGTATTGGCGGAGGCAAAACGCTGGACACCGCCAAAGCGGCCGCTTTTTATGCCAAACTGCCCGTTATTATTGCGCCGTCTATTGCCTCTACGGACGCGCCCTGCAGTGCACTCTCCGTCATCTATACGGAAGAAGGCGCCTTTGAAAGCTACCTCATTTTGCGCAATAACCCGGACGTGGTGTTGGTAGACACTTCCGTTATTGCCCAGTCGCCGGTGCGCATGCTGGTGGCCGGCATGGGTGATGCCTTAGCCACCTACTACGAAGCCCGCGCCTGTTTTGCTTCGGGCAAAGCTACCACGGCGGGAGGGCGTTCTTCTCTGTCCGCCCTGGCGATTGCACGGGCCTGCCGCGACAGCCTGTTCAAAAACGGCCTTCGCGCCAAACTGGCGGCCGAAGCCAAAACCGTTTCTTCCGCGCTGGACGACATTGTAGAAACCAACACTTATATGAGCGGCGTCGGCTTTGAAAGCGGCGGCTTGGCGGCGGCGCACGCCATTCACAACGGCCTGACCGTACTGCCTCAAACCCACAGTGCCATGCACGGCGAAAAAGTGGCCTTTGGTCTGCTGGCCCAACTGGCGCTGGAAAATGCCCCGCAAGCCGAATTTAACGAGGTCCTTTCGTTCTGCCGCGAAATCGGCCTGCCTACCAATTTGGCCGCGCTGGGATTAAAAGACGTGTCGGACGACGAACTGAAAAAAGCCGCCGCAGCCAGCTGTGCCGAGGGTGAAACCATGCACAACATGCCTTTTGCCGTCACGCCTCAGGCGGTATTTGCCGCCATCAAAGTGGCCGACAAACTGGGTTCTTAAGAACCTGCCAAACGCGCCTTTTTGCCGCCCCGGCCAAATGCCGGGGCGGCTGTTTTTCCCCCTCTTAAATTGGTAAAATGTAACTAAGCGCGTAACGTCACATTACGCGAAGAAACCAAGTAAAGAGGACTTATATGTTACCCAAAGCGTATGAACCGCAAGAAGTAGAACAAAAACTCGCAGAAAAATGGCAAAACGCCAAACTGTTTGCCGCTAAGGCCGACAAAAATAAAAAACCTTTTGTTATCGTTATTCCGCCGCCCAACATCACGGGCGCCCTTCACATGGGGCACGCCTCCACCAACACGCTGCAGGACGTGCTTATCCGTGCGCACCGCATGTTCGGCGAAGACGCTTACTGGGTACCCGGTACGGACCATGGCGGTATCGCCACGCAGAACGTTATTGAAAAGAAACTGGCCAAAGAAGAACACAAATCCCGCCACGACCTGGGCCGCGAAGCTTTCGTAAAAACCGTATGGGATTGGTACAACGAATGCGGCAACGCCATTTTCAATCAGTTCCGCAAAATGGGGTGGAGTTTGGATTTGTCCGACATTCGCTTTACCATGGACGAAAAACGCGCCAAAGCCGTGTATGAATGTTTCCGCCAATGGTGGGAGAAAAAATACATCTACCGCGGCAAACGCTTAATCAACTGGTGCGTACGCTGTTCCACCGCCTTGTCCGACATTGAAGTCGAACACGAACAACACGCGGGCAAATTGTGGTATTTGCGCTATAAAGGAGAAGACGGTTCCGACGGAATTGTCATCGCCACCACCCGCCCCGAAACCATTTACGCCGACGCGGCCATCGCCGTCAACCCCAAAGACGAACGCTACAAAAACATGGTGGGCAAAAAAGTCATTATCCCGCTGGCCAACCGCGCCATTCCGATTATTGCCGACGAAGCCGTAGAATTGGGTTTTGGTACCGGCGCCTTAAAAATCACCCCGGCGCACGACGCGACCGACTACGAAGTCGGCCAGCGCCACAACCTGCCTATTATGACCGTCATCAGCGACAAAGGCAAGATGATCAACTGCCCCGAAAAATACCTGGGCATGGACCGCGAACTTTGCCGCAAAGAAACCGTCAAAGATTTGGACGCCGCCGGCCTCTTGGTGAAAGAAGAAAAATACAACAACGCCGTTTCCACCTGCTACCGCTGCCACAGCGCCATTGAACCGTTTATGAGCGAACAGTGGTTCGTAAAAATGGACGAGCTGGCCAAGCCCGCCATTGAAGCGGCCGAATCCGGCGAATTGCAGTTCCACCCCGCCAACTGGAAAAACCCGTTCTTAAACTGGTTAAAAAACATTCAAGATTGGTGTATTTCCCGCCAGATTTGGTGGGGCCACCGCATTCCGGTGTGGTACTGCCGCCACTGCAGCGAAAAAGGCCTCACTTTTGCCACCGACCAACAGGGCCACGAACAGCTGACCAAAGTATCGTTTGAAGACGGGGCCAAACCGATTGTCTCTTACGAAAAACCCGAAAAATGCCCCATTTGCGGCGGGCATGACCTGGTGCAGGACCCCGACGTGCTGGACACGTGGTTCTCGTCTGCTTTGTGGCCGATGTCCGTTTTCGGCTGGCCGGAAAAAACGCCCGATATGGAGCACTTCTATCCCACCAGCGTTATGGTGACGGGATACGAAATTCTGTACCTGTGGGTAGCCCGCATGGTGATGACCGGCTTGGCCTTCACCGGCAAACTGCCGTTCAAAGACGTGTACTTGAACGGTATCGTGCGCGATAAACACGGGCAGAAAATGTCCAAATCCAAAGGCAACGTAATTGACCCGTTGGACATGACCGCCAAATACGGTACGGACGCGGTACGTTTCTCGCTCTTAATGCAGGCTGTGCCCAGCAAAGATATTCCGTACTCGGAAGACAGCATCACCGGCGCGCGCAACTTCTGCAACAAAATCTACAATGCTTCCCGCTTTATTCTGATGAATATGGAAGGCATTAAAGGCCCGCTGGCCATGCCTACGGAAGTGACCGAACTGGCCGACAAGTGGATTTTGGACCGCTTTACCAATGCCATCAAAACCGCCCGCGAAGGAATCCTGAAATACAACCTCGCGCTCACGGCTAACACGCTTTATCACTTCCTGTGGGGCGACTTCTGCGACTGGTACGTAGAACTGGCCAAACAGCGCTTCCAAACGCAGGAAAAAGAAAAAGTGATGGCGTTGTGCGTCAACATTCTCTACGGCACCTTAAAAGCCCTGCACCCCTTGATTCCGTTTATCACCGAAGAAATTGCCTCCTCGCTGCGCCCGTATGTGCAGGAAGAAGGGGAATTCCTGCTTCAGCAGGCCTATCCGGAATTCAAGCCCGAATGGTGCAACAAAGAAGCCGTGCGCAAAATGGAAATTATCCAGGGCGTCACGCGCGAAATCCGCACGATCCGCGCTCAATTCAACGTACCGCCCGCGCTTAAAATTACGGCCGTGCTGACGGCTAAAGACGAAGCGGAACTGACCGTGGTAAAAGAATACGAAGGCTACATCAAGCTGATGGCCAAAGCCGACAAGCTGGACATCGGCGTCAATTTGGCCAAGCCCAAACAAACCGCCACCGCCGTATTTGAAAACACGGCCATTTACGTACCGCTTACGGGGCTGATTGATTTTGAAAAAGAAAAGAAACGCCTGGAAAAAGACTTGGCCGTCGCCAAGGCCAACATTGCTTCGCGCGAAGCGCGCCTGGCCCAGGAAAACTTTATCAAACACGCCCCCAAGGAACAAATAGAAAAAACGAAGGACGAACTGGCCGCGGCCAAAGTGGCGTTGGCGCAGGTAACGGCTTCGTTGGAGGATTTAGCCTAATGAATAAACTTACCAAAACTGCCGCGCTGGCGGCCGCCGTGCTGTTGCCGCTGGCGGCCGGAGCCCAGGAAACGGATTGGAAAGCCGTCACCCGTTACGACAAGGCGGAAGCCAAAAAACAGCTGACGGAACGCTTTTCCAAATACGTTACGTACGACACCCAGTCCAACGACAAGGCAAACAAAGTACCCAGCACTTCCGGCCAAACCAAACTGGCGAAAGCCTTGGCCAAAGAGCTGAAAAAAAACGGTGCCGAAAACGTAAAAGTGGACAAGAACGGTATCGTCACGGCGGAAATTCCGTCCAACTCCGACTCCCAGGCGCCCACCGTGGCGTTTATCGCCCACATGGATACGGCGTTGGAAGCCTCCGGCAAAGACGTCATCCCCCAAGTACACAAAAACTATCAAGGGGGCGATATCGTCATCAACGCCGAACGCAAACTGGTCATTAACCCGGCCAACTCCCCCCAGCTTTCCCGCGCCCGCGGGCACGACATTATTACCGCTTCGGGCGGCACGCTTTTGGGAGCGGACGACAAAACCGGCCTGGCCATTATTATGACCATGGTCCAGTACTTAAACGACCACCCCGAAATGCCGCATGGCACCGTCAAAGTAGCTTTTACGCCCGATGAAGAAATCGGCACCGGGGTAGAAAAATTTGACGTGGCTTCTTTCGGTGCGGATTACGCCTATACCTTAGACGGCATGGACCTGGGCGAACTGACCAACGAAACCTTCAACGCCAAAGCCTTTACCGCCGTATTTGAAGGCATGCGCGCGGTGCACCCCGGCGAAGCGATGAACTCCGCCTTTTCGGACAACCTGCTGATGGCGTCGGACTTTCACACCCTGCTGCCCCGCCACCGCCGCCCCGAAACCACCGCGGACCGCCGCGGGTTTATCCTGGTGGACTCTATCACCACCGAAGGGGACCGCTCGGTCGTAAAAGGCATTATCCGTGCCTTTTCGGACGAAGAAATGCAGGAACTCTCGGGCGAAGTCACCCGCGCGTTCAACACCGTAAAAGGCATGAACTATAAAGGCAAAAATTTTGCCCTTACGATTTCGGACCAATACAAAAACATGAAAGCCGCCCTGCCCGAACAGGTGCTTTCGCTGGCCCAGCTGGCTATGCAAAGCGAAGACATCACCCCCGTTTTGACGGCCGCTCGCGGCGGGACGGACGGGTCCTCCCTGTCGTTTATGGGGTTGCCCACGCCCGACATTTTTGCCGGCCAGTACAATATCCACAGCGAGCTGGAATACGCAGACGTGGACGTGATGGAATCGTCTTTGCGCACGGTTTTGCGGTTAATCTCCCTGTGGAACCTGCAAAAGCCGGAACAGACCTTGCAATAAAAGACGTCCTTCCTATATATAACCCGCCCCCGAAAAGGGAGCGGGTTTTTGTTTGGGCAAAAGGCCCAGGGCTAAATAGGTCTTTTGGCCCTTGCGGGGGTTGCGGCAGATTCATAAAATGAGAGTAAATAAGACCGTACTCAAGGAGCCCGTATGCACATGAAAAAGTTGTTTGCCGTATTGTCGGTTTTTGTGTTTGGCGCCTCGTTTGTCAGCCAAGCCTTTGCTGCATCTTACTATCCTTCCGCCCCGTATGAAAGAGCGTATTTGAAATCTTCCGCGCGGAAAAACATCGGCCAAAAGAACGCCAAACTGGCCGCCAAATATCGTTCCACCATGCTCAGCCGCTTCCTTACTTATACTACGTACGACAGCCAGAGCAACGATAAAGTGGCTATCACGCCCGAACAAATTGAAACCGCTAAAAAGCTGTATGCCGAAATTCAAAAATTCGGTTTCAAAACGCAGCTAACCAAGAACTATTACATCTACGTGGAAATCCCTTCCAATGTGGAATGGCAGACCCCTACGCTGGGTTTTAGCTGCCACTATGATACCACCCCCGATATTTTGGGAAAAGGCATCAAAGCCCAAAAAATTGAAAAATATGACGGGAAACCGATTCAACTGAAAAACGGTCACGTCATCAGCACCGAAACGGATCCGTATTTGAAAAACATGATTGGCAAAACCATCGTCACTTCCGATGGCACCACCATGCTCTCGGCCGACGATAAAGCCGGCGTGTCCGTAGTGGTCACGTTCATTCAAACGCTGGCGGAAAACCCTGCCAAAAAACACGGCAAAATCCAAATCGTGCTGACCCCGAACGAAGACGTGGGCCGCTCGGCCGATTTTATTGAAGAAACCCCGTACGATCCGGATATCGCCTTTGACTTTGACGGCGGCGTAAACGGAGAAGTGGTCGTGGGTAACTTTAACGCCGAAAAAGTGGTGTACAAAGTACACGGTGTAAACGGACACCAGTCCATGGCGGCCGAAAACGGCTACCGCAACGCCTGGAAACCCGCCTGCGAATTGGGCGCCGCCTGTGCGCAAGAACAATGGCTGCCCAACAACAGCACCGGTAAACAAGGCTATGTGGAACTGCACCATATGGACATGAGCGAAGGCCAAACCAACGTTGCCGAACTGGACTTCCGCCTGCGCGATTTCAACCAAAAGAACATCGACGCTTGGAAACAGTACGCCGACAGCGTAGCCACCAACCTCAGCAACAAATTTGGCGTGAGAATTGAACGCGAAATTTTCAAGCAATACGGTAACGTAGCCGAAAACATTCACCCGCAAGCGCGCCAAGTAGTCACCAACGCCTTGCAGAATGCCGGCATTACGCCCAATTTCAAAGAAGAACGCGCCGGTACGACCGCTTCCATGCTGATGCTCAAACTCGGCAATGGGGCCTACACGCTGTTCACCGGTCAGAACAACCCGCACGCTTTTACCGAATGGCTCAGCGAAGAAGACATGTTTAAGGCTTACGTCGTTGCGCTGAACCTGGCGGACGAAGTAGTGATGATGAGATAAGGGAATTTAGCGTTATACCGTATGAAAATTTTAATTGCCACGGGCAACCCGCATAAATTCAAAGAGTTGATGCACATCTTGCCCGCCAAATTAAAAAATGGGACGCCCATTGAATACGTCAGCTTGGCGGATTGCAAAGGGCTCACCCTGCCGCCCGAAACGGGCAACACGTTGGAAGACAACGCAGAAATAAAAGCCGTTTATGCGGCGCGCGAAAGCGGACTGCCGGCCGTGTCGGACGATACCGGCCTGGAAGTAAAATTTCTGCATGGAGCCCCCGGCGTTCATACGGCGCGTTACGCGGGAGAACACGCGGACGCGGACGATAATAACCGCAAACTTTTGGCCGCACTGGAAGGGCAGCTCCTGCCCGCCCGTGCGGCCAGTTTTCGCACCGTAGCCTGCCTGGCTACCCCGCAGGGCCGTGTGGAAACTTTTGACGGCACCCTGGACGGATACATCGGCTTTGGATACCGCGGCGAAAACGGCTTTGGCTACGATCCGATTTTCCTGGTAGGCGATACGCAAAAAACATTGGCGGAAATGACTGAAAAAGAAAAAAATAAAATCAGTCACCGCGCCAAAGCCTTTGAAAAGTTAGCCGCCCATTTGGTAACGCTAAAAGACAAAAAATCGCTTTAAGCTTATCTGAAAAAACACCCCCTGCTTAGCAGGGGGTGTTTTTTTATTCCCCGTTTTCCCCCTTCCCATTTAGTAGTTGCCAGGGGATTTAATAGCCCAATAAAAAGACCCTCGGCATACATCACCGAGGGTCTTTTTTAAGCAACGCAAAAGGTTACAGTTCAATCACCAGCATGGAAGGCTTAATTAAATAGAATAAATTTATCAGCGCTCCCAAGCTTAAAAACGGACCAAACGGGATAGCGTCCCCGCCTTTTTTGCCCTTAAAAATCATCAAAAACACGGCATAAACCAAGCCAAAAAAGGAAGCAAACACAATGGTCGTAATGACGCCTTCCCAGCCAATCAGCGCGCCTACGCCGCCCATCAGCTTCACGTCGCCGCCGCCCATGGCGTCTTTCTTAAACATCCACGTGCCGATTAACGCAATGGCCAGCACGCCAAACAGGCCTACGGCCGCGCCTAACAGGGAGGCCAACTCTTTCTGCCACCACATACCCGAAAAGTGCGGATTGGTCCACGCAAACGCCAGCCCCAGTACAATTAAACCCAGCGAAAAACGGTCCGGGATAATCATCAGTTCCAAGTCAATGACGGACAGCACAATCAGTGCATACACCGCCGCCAGCAATACAAACGCCCACAGGCTAAGCCCCGCATGCCATACCACTAACCCCGTGAGCAGGCCCGTTAAAATTTCTATCACGGGATACTGGAGCGAAATAGGCTGTTTGCAATTGCGGCATTTACCCAAAAGCACCAGATAGCTAAGCACGGGGATATTGTCGTACCATTTGATGCGGGCGCCGCACCCCGGGCACGAAGACGGCGGCCATATGATAGATTTATCCCGCGGGATGCGGTAAATGCACACGTTTAGAAAACTGCCAAACAACAAACCGAAAATAACCGAAAAACACAACACAAAAGTATCCATAGTTCTCCTTGTCCAACCGTCAAAAAGACGTAAAAATCCCCCGCTTGGGCGCGGGGGAAAAAGTCAATGCGTGTTCCACGCTTTTCCGTAGCTGTCTTCTTTGTCGGTATTGACGAAGAAATCGCCATAGCGCGGATCGGAGGGGTCGCTTACGTAGGCCCAACCGCCGGTCTTGGTAAAAGCGCTTTCATAATTCCCGGTAGACACATGCGAAGACGGCGTAAAACCGGGAATAATGGCCTGCGGAATTTCTTCAATATAGGCCGGCACCAAGCTGGTCAGGTCGTCCGTCGGGTAGGTGCCCTGATGCTCACCGTAATAAGCGGCAATGGCGCTGCGCACTTTGACCAATTTATGTTTGGTGCTTCCTTCCTGCGCCTTATGCACCAGCATGAGGAACTTCGGCACGGTAAACCCCAACAACAAGGCGAAAACCACTACCGTAATCAGAATTTCCGTTACCGTAAATCCTTTTTTCATACACACCTCTACTTAAAGTTGAGCGAAATCAACGCAAACACTTTCGCATCGCCCAAAGTATTTTTGATGCTGGAAAATTCGTTGGGCTGGTGGGCCACTTCATACAATTTGGAATACACCACGGCCGGGTATCCCGCATTGCGGAAATAGGCGCCCACCGTACCGCCGCCCACGCCCATCAGGCGGGGATTGTTTTTGTACACGGCTTTAACGGCGGCTTGCGTCAGCTTGACGACCGAGGCTTTGGCGTCGGTCGGTTTGGAAACGTCGTTAATGACGGTTTCCGTTTTGATTTTCACCTTAAACTGTTTTTCCACGGATTTAACGATTTTGGCGATTTCGGCCAGCACGTCCGAGTTTTTGTAGCAGGGCAGTACGCGGCAGTCCAAATAAAACACGTCCGTTCCCGGAATGGTGTTCACGTTGGGCACGTTGGCTTCGCGTTTGGTCGGTTCAAAAGTGCTGCCGCTTTCCGGCGCAAAAAGCTTGTCTTTTTTATTGAACTTTTTGTACAACTCGTCCAACTTCACCACTAAGTACGAAGAGGCGCGGTTGGCGTTGCTGCCGGAGTGCGGGGTGGACGCGTGCGTTTGCGTACCGAATACGGTGAATTTCACCCAGAGCATGTTTTTCTCGGCAATTTCCACCATGGTACCTTCCGGGTTGCCTCCGTCGGGCACCAGGAAAGCGTCGTCTTTGCCGAAAATTTTTCCGTGTTTTTTCAAAATGGCGCAAATGCCGTACTGGCTGCCCAGTTCTTCGTCGGCATTTAACAACAAAGCAAAGTTGCACGGCGGACGCACGTCGCAATCCATCAGCGCTTTTGCCGCCAACAAGCCGGACACCACGCCTTGCTGGTTGTCTTCCGAGCCGCGGCCATAAATTTTGTCGCCTTTTACCACAGCCTTAAAGGGGTCCGTTTTCCACAAGGACAAATCGCCCGGGGGCACAATATCCAAGTGCGCCATTACCCACAGCGTTTTTTTGCGATTTTGCCCGTAATACTTGGCCACAATGTTGGGGCGTACGCCGTTTTTGGCTTTGGGGTCTTTGATGTTGATAACGGAAAGCTCATCAAATTTCATTTGTTTCAAAACGGACATCACATACTCGGCTTTGGCGTCTTCACCGTCGCCGCCTTCGTGAGGCGAAACCGCCGGGCAGGCAATCATATGGGTTTGCAAATCAATCACCGTCTGTTTGTAGGTGTCTATTTTTTTGAACAGTTCTTTTTCCATGTTTTCCTCCATCCGCCTGCTTAAAGCGGGTTTGGAATATCTATAAATTCCGTCTGCACGTCAAAACGTTTGGACACCAAATCCATTAGCGCCAACACGCCAGGTTTTTCCGAGTTGTAATGCCCCAAGGCGATGCAGTTTATTTTCCCCTCACGGCACCATTCCTGCGCCGGCTCGTCCAGCGCGCCAGTAACGTACAAATCCAGTTTTTCCGAAATGGCCTGCGGCAGCATGCTGTATGCCCCGCCGCTTACGATCCCGACGGTTTCCACCCGTTTCGGGCCGTATTCCAGCACTTGCGCTTTGGCTCCGCAAAAAGCCTCCAGCGTGGCAGCCACTTCCTGCAGCGTGGCAGGAGTAATATGCCCGCAAAAGCCTATTTGCTCCCCATGATAGGTGCCAAACGGCTGAGTTCTTTGCGCTTGCAAAGCCCGCATCAAACACGCATTGTGCCCCACTACGGGGTGCATGTCCAAGGGCAAGTGATAACCGGCCAAATTCAAATCGTTCTTAAGCAAAAAAGCAATCCGTTCGCGAAACATTCCCGTAATGGGCTGTTCCTGGCCCCATAACAAGCCGTGATGTACCACCACCAAATCCGCCCCGGCCACTCTGGCTTTGCGGAAGAGCTCCAGCGAGGCCGACACGCCAAACACGATTTTTCCCACGCGCGGCGTGCCCGAAACCTGCAGTCCGTTGCGGCTGGCATCGGTAATTTGAGCAATGTTCAAATAGGTATCCAAAAAACGGATTACGTCTTCGCAATTCACCATAGATTTATGTTATCATTTTATAAGAATGAAAAGAACCCTTTTTTTACTCCTTTTTCTCTTCATATTTGGCACATACGGACGCGGGGAAGAAATCCCCACCGCGCCCTATTTGCCCGCGCAAAGCGGTTCTGCCGTTCAAAACGCTCCCATTACGGTGCAGTTCCCCTATGAAAAAATGACCGTTACACGGGGAGCGGCAAACATTTTTTTATTCGGAAAAGTCAATTTGCCAGCACCCGTCACGCTGGACATTAACGGCGAAAAAGTACCCGTGCAAAAAAACGGCGCATTTATTGCGTTTTTGCCCGTAAAAAGCGGCGATTTTGAATTTATCCTCACCGCCACTTCTCCTTCCCAAACGGTGCGCGCCGTGCGGCGCATTGTGGTGCCGGGGGCGGACATTAAAGATTTTTCCGCCCAAGCCGAATTTGACCCCGAAGAAGTTTTCCCGCAAACCCCGGTAGAATTGGTACCGGGCGACGTAGTAGGCTTATACGTGCGCGGCACGCCCGGCGCGGAAGTGACGTTTACGCTTTCCGGCTTAAAAGACGCCAAGAACATTCCCATGAAAGAGGACGTTTCCGCCCCCGGCATGTACCGTGCCAAATACTTGATAGATGCCGACCAAAAACCAAAAACGGCCAAAGTGACCTACAAAATGAAAAACGGTCCCAACGATACCGACGCCAAAATTACGGCTCCGGCCCGCATTAAAGTGCTGGACGTAAAGGACCCGTTCACCCGCGCGCAGGTGCTTTCCCCCGGCGTAAAATTGCGCAAAATTCCCACCCCGCGCGAAAACTTGTACCCCTTTTACCGCGCTTACGGTGAAGTGCTACTTAACGGCCGCATGAACGGGCAATACCGCTTGGCCTTAAACGACAAAGAATCCGCCTGGCTGGAAGAAGAAAAGCTTAAAACGCTTTTATTCTCGGATTATCAACCCAACCACATTTCGTTTCTAAATACGTCCGTCTCGGGAGACAAAACGCGCCTCGTGTTATCCGGCGAACGCCAGACCCCCATCAGCGTGCATGAATTTAACGACCGCCTGGAACTGACCTTGTATTACACCGAAGGCTTCGCCGAGAACTACAGCTTTGATACCACCAGCCCCATTATAGACGGTATCACCTGGTCCCAGCCGGCGCGCGACACGTTGCTTTTCAAAATCAATTTCAAAAAAGGTTCCATACTCTGGGGCCACGCCTATGATTTTGAGGGTAATAACCTGGTGATAGACCTCATGCACCGCCCCGCGCTTACCCCTTCCAAAACCAAACCGCTAAAAGGCGCACGCATTTTGTTGGACGCCGGGCACAGCCCTAAACGCACCGTTCCGTACGACGGGGCCGTCGGCCCTACCGGCTATCTGGAATACGAAGCCAACCTGGCCTTGGCCGAAGAATTAAAACCGCTGTTGGAAAAAGCGGGAGCCACCGTCATCATGACGCGCCACGGAGCCAACCGCATGAGCCTGCAAGGGCGCTATCAGCTGGCGTTAAAAGAGAAGGCGCACATTTTCGTCAGCCTGCATTATAATGCCCTGCCGGAAACGCTTAATCCGCTTTCCCGCGCGCGCGGATATTCGGTGTATTACAATTATCCGCACAGCTTCCAGCTGGCTCAATCGGTATACGACGCATTCACCCGCAACGTAGCGCTGCCGGATAACGGTATGATTGCAAACGATGTGTTGTTTATTCCGCGCATTCCGCAAATGCCCAGCATTTTGGTGGAAAACGCTTATCTGATTTTACCCGACCAGGAAGAAATGGCCCGAACACCCGAAGGACGCCAGCAGCTGGTGCAGGCGCTGTACGAAGGGATTTTGAATTTTTACGGCGTAAAAACAGACCCAAAACGCAAAGCCGGCCGCCGAAACGCTTTCAAAAAGCCAGGCAGAAGAGTCCATTAAAAAACCCCGCCAAAAGCGGGGTTTTTATTTTCTAAAATCGCATGCCCAACCGTAATAGCACTTCCGCACTCCAGCGGCGCTTGAGCGAAAAATACAAATCGTCTTTTGCCGAGCTGTAAATGCCGTGCACCTCAAAAGCGCCAAACACCCGCTCGGATAAATCCGTCTCTACTCCCCACCCAAGCCAGGCATAATAAGAAGATAAGGTGCGCTTGGCTTCGGAAAAAAATTCTACATCATACGAACTTTTCCCCCCGCCGGCCAACACATACGCCCGCGGCATGGAATCGGGCGTTAAGGTAACTTTGGCCACCGCCCCCACACTGCGGCCCAAATAACCGCTTAGGCCGTTTTGTGTGCCATAGGCCGTGGAAACCTTTCCTTCCGCCCCCACGGCAAACCAATCGCTTGCCTTATACAACAAGCGTAAATCCGCGCCTATTTCCCCGTCAGAAATGGCCTGGCCCGTAAAATCTTGCAAAGCTAAGGTATTAGCAAAGGCCGCCGCCGAAATTTCCCACCGCAGGGCAGCCTTGCCCGCGGGCATTTCGGTCCGTTCGGAGTAATCTTGCACGCGATAAATTTGAGAAAAACAGGGAAGCGACAAACACAACCATACGCCTAGGCATACAAACCGTTTCATATCTTATATTGTAACAAGATCGTTTTTGCACTTAAATAATGCAATACAGTTATATTCCCCCGCACAAAACACCGGCGGAAAAGAATTTTTATGCAAACAAAAAACCCTTTGACTTGCTTGTCAAAGGGTCTACCTTTTTCAAATCTTAACAAATAGGAGTTTACAGGTATTATTAAGGCATACAAGCTTTCATAACTCGTAATTTATGCGTCTTTAATGTACTAATATAGTATTGGAACAAGTAGCGAAATCATCATTTCGTTATAAATAGTACAAAATAAATTTCCGAATATCATCATAAAAACGCAACAAGGAAATAAAATGACCATATAATTATTAAACAGTTTTTACTCTCTATTCAAAACTACTCTGCAGGAAACAACAAATTATTGTTCTAAAATAAATATAGAAAAAGCATAGAAAAAAATTTATAATGAGATATATTTATTACGAGGTTACTATCTTCACCAATAAGCCTTAAACGCGGCTTATATACAATTTGAATCTGTTTTTGGAACCGTATATAGAATACGGTGCGCTGTTGGGATACCAATGGCACATTCAGACTCCAAAAACAGTCGTTTTGAGGCACAGTATACCCGAGCTGATCCCTTGGGCATATTGTGCCGAGTGTTTCCTGCCCCAACGGGCAGGAAACCGCGGCTGTTTATATTTGGGTTAGTCTGAATGGCTCAAATATAACAGCCGTTTTTATTTGCCCGATTTTGCTTCTTGTTATACTTTGAGCCCGAAAAAAATAAATCAAAAATAATAAGGAGAAATAATATGGCGTTGATTAAATGTAAAGAATGCGGGAAAGAATATTCTGATTTGGCGGAAACTTGTCCAAATTGCGGTTATAGCGAGAAAAAAGCAAAGGAAAAAGAAACTCTTTGCGTAAGTTCATCCAGAAAAAATAAATATGCGGCGGGTGCTTTTACATGGTTCTTTTGGTTTGTCGGCGGGCAATATATCTACCTAGGTTTAGAAGGAAGAGCAACTTGGTATGCGGCTGCTGCACAAAATTTAATTTTTATAAGTGTATTTTTGCCCGTATTTTGGATATTTCTGTTGGTGCCTATCATACAAGCTATTTTATTTTGCGCTATGCCGCAAGAAAAATTTGACGCTAAATACAACAGCAAAGATTCCCCAAGAATTTCTGCCGGCAGATTGCCTTTAGTATTTTTAGGAATCGTTATTAGAAGTTCTATTATTATGGCTATACTTTTCTTTATATTAAGCGTAATTATGAGATAACTATTAAAAAAGGATAAAAACAAAAATGAAACATAAATTTTTACCAAGGAAATTAAATCCGGATACGGAAATTTTAGTTATCGGTACATTTAACCCCGATATTCCTTCTAATTCCGCCGCCTTCTTTTACAGCAGAGGGCACACGGCTTTTGGGGAGCTAATGTCCGCCATTTTTGGAGAAAAATGTTTAAGATACAGCTCTGTTGAAGACAAAGAAGCCTTCATCAAACGGCACAAAATAGACTTTACCGACCTGATAGAAACAATAGATATGCCGGAAGAAGACGCCGCAAATTACCGTGACGTAAATCTAGATAAATATTTAAATAAAGCCAACCGTACGGATGTTAAAGCGGAAATTGCGCGTTTAAAACACTGAAAAAAGGTTTGTTTCACCAGAAAAACTTTTTCCAGTATTCCTAATATCCAAGGAAAAATAAAAGAAGTAGAACAATTCTGTACGGAAAAAAAGATTAAGTTCAAATACTTGCTCAGCCCAGCCAATTACGGAAAAATTGACCCTCAACAACGGTTTGAATTGTGGGAAGAATTTTTTACTTGTTAGGAGGATAAATAAAATGAAAAAAATAATTCTCTTACCCATTCTTGCGTGTTTAGTGTGTGCTTGCTCCGGTACTATGCAGGGATTACGGGTACATAATGCAGGAAAAAGTGGGAAACAGGAGATAAACGGAGGCCTGTATTACAATGATTTAAAAGCCGTTGGGCATACTGAGCAGGTAAAACATAAAATAATAGACGACATGCATGCTCAAATCCAAATTCCTGTACAATATCATGAAAAAATGGTGCCGTTGCCCAAAAAACTCCCTTCCGTTTTAAAATCTGCGCTGAAAGAGTATGATTTGAAGTCGCCGGGAATATGCTTTAATTCTTGCTCATTAACGACTAAAGAATTTACCCTAGATTTAGCTTATGCCCGGGCGGCAACTGACGATTGTTCCGGTTTTTATGTTGCTTTCCTGCTATGGCCTTTATTACCGATTACTGTTCCAATGTATGTAAACGAGTGTACCGGTATTCGATTAGAAAATAATAAAGAGGAAATTACCTTTCTCAATCCTTTTCAATCACTCAATGAAAAGAACTTAGGCGTACAGATCGGCTATGAAGTCTCACCCCAAAAGATGAAACTGAATTGTGCCCGAAAATACTGTGAACTGTTGGATGAGAAAGGAAGCCCTGTTAATCAAATTCATATTGTTAAGAAAATGTCGGTAGATCAAAAAAGAATCAACCAGTTGCTGGCAGAACAAACCGCAGCCGCTAACAAACGTAAACACCAAAAGGAAGAAGAAGAAAAGCTCATAAAGCAAGGTGAAAAAATCTGTCCCCAACTATATGATGAAATGTGGGGAAGCGGCCTTTTGCAATACCGGAAGAACGACGTCATTGCCTATTCTAAGTGGGCTAAGCAATGGAAGATGTATTATTGTGATTCTTGGTTGAGAAAACAAATAGCATATTGAAAAATATATATTCCTCTGTTGTGAAGATCATTTTTTCTTCCGATTCCACAATGAAAAATGCCTGCATCTAAAAGTTGCAGGCATTCTTCATAAAATTTCAGTTAGAATAGACTTCTCCTAGTAAGGAGGAACAGAATCTTTTGGGATATTCTCAAAACTTTTCTGTTATTTTATTTAAAAAACTTTGACTACTCCTTAATAAAAAAGCGGTATTTTTAGAGGATATTCTCTAAAAATACCGCTTTTTAAATCTTTTTACCGGGGAAGGGACTTGAACCCTTAAGCCCGAAAGGGCAATGGTTTTTGAGACCATCCTGTATACCAATTCCAGCACCCCGGCATAACAGCTTATAATTTATTTTAGCAAATTAAACGCCATATTACTTATTTTTCTTCGGACCCAGGGCCCTTATGGGCCTAAAGACCCTGGGAAAAACACTTTTTTGTATCTATAATAAATATATGAGAAAGTATGTTTTATTTTTACTCTTTGTTGCCCTTTCCTGGAGCGCGGCCACGGCTACCACACTCAATGTGCTGATCCTTAAGCGCGCGCCGCGGGCGGATTTGTCGTTTTCGCAAAATTACGTTATCGTTTCCGGAAACGAATTTTACGGTCCTTTCCCCAAAGACACCGACCTAAAAATCGGACCTTTTGGCAAAGGCTTGCAGCTTACTTTGCAAAATAAAGAAGGAAAAACAAAAAAAATAGAAATTCCCGAGAACAAAAAAATTCATATCATTCGTTCTTTTGAAGGGACCTTGGCGGACAACAATGCCGCGCGTGTATTTTCCGTTTCCAAACGGCCCTTGCCGCCCCATGCCCTCAATTTGCAAAAAGAGGCACGGCTGACAAGCGACTTCGTTTCTTTTTCCCAAGCCAAATACGGCGGGCCCATCACCTACAGCGGGCCGCTGTCCGTTTATGCTCAAAGCGGCGTAAACATTGTGGAAACGGTAGAACTGGAAAAATACGTCACCCACGTGGTCAACTGCGAGCTGGGTGCGGAAAAATCCTTAAATGCCTTAAAAGCCCAAACCGTTTTGGTGCGCACATTCGGTTTATTCATTGCGCAATACCGCTTGCAAGCGCTGGAAAAAGGAAACAAAAATTGGCTTCATTTCCAATTATTTTCCACCCCCACGGACCAGGCCTACAACTGCCGCAAACGCGTAAACGGGCGCGAACTGCCGCCTGATTTGGTAAAGAAGGCCGTCCGGCAAACGGCAGGGGAAGTGCTGATAAAAGACAATAAAATTGCCAAGGTACAGTACAACACCTGCGGCAACAAAACCGCCGCTCAAAAAGGCGTTATTTGCCAAGAAGAAATGATTAAAATGGCCCGCAAAGGGAAATCTTATCAAAGTATTTTGACGTCTTTTGTACCCGGCAGCCGCATAGGCCGTTACGATCTATCCGACTTTTACACTAAAGCCGTACAGGAAATTTTGAAGAACGGTTTTATTAACCCCGCCAAAACCAAGAAATAAATTTACAAGTACAAGGCCCTTTGGCAAATTTACCAAAGGGCCTTGTTGTGTCAGTTTGTTTTTCAAAATTTCCATCCAGCTAAGCACAAAGGATTTCTCTACTCCAGCATATACCACGTTCCGTTGTTACGGCCGGAAGGCGACAAACTTTTGCAAATCTCCCGGGACTTTCCAACGCCTTGGCAAAGGGTCTTTCCACGAACGGCCGCACCCCCCGGATAGCTTTGCGGGAAAAAAAATTCAGCCATATTTCCTGTTCATCAGTAAAAGCAACCTACGCCTGCACAAAACCGGCCGGCATTAAATCAAACCGTACCCGAACGCCGGGAACGCTTTGATGTGCTCCCCCTTGCTTCACGTTATAGTACAACTTATTCCCAGACACATAAGCATTTCCGTTCCCGTCAGTTGCCCCGTCCGCGCCGATATCCAGTTGATCAAAAGACGTCGGAAATTCTCCATTGGCCAAGTAGTAAAGCTCTGTGGCATTGGCTAACGTGCGCCCCATAGACAGCCACCTGGCAATACGTGATTTATTCACGGCTTTTTCGTATTGCGGAAGCGCCACCGCCGTCAGAATACCAATAATCAGAACCACTACCAACAATTCAATCAAGGTAAAACCTCGTTTCATATTATCTCCTTGGGAAATATTTCCCTATGTCTTATATTTTCACCATCTTTGTCACCTCTATTTTTACAGACTATTTTTATGATTTTGCCTTTTAGCTTTGTGCCCCCCGAACACCTCCTCGGCTACGGAAACAGCCTCCGCCCCAATATAAAAAGGCCTCGCTTAAAAGCGAGGTCTTTTTATTATTTCTTTTGCAACATTTGAAACAAGAACGAAACGCCTATTAGCACCAGTGCCACCCCTACTAGGCCGCACACTCGGTATAGCCCGCCTAAGGCCCAAATATCGGAGAAGAACAACTTTAACAGCGAAAAACAAATAATGATTAATCCCACCGGGGCCACATAACCGCCCTTCTTGCCAAATCCCAAGAACAGGCATATACTGCCGAACACCGTCCACCCCAGCGTATAGGCGATGGCGGAGTCAAACGAACCGAACATATCAAACTGTAAGGTGCCTGCACCCTGCGAAAAATATACCGCAATTTCCACGTTTAGCAACGCAAAGAAAACAATTCCCCCCAAGGCCTTTAGCCAAGAGGCAAACACTTTTTCTTCGTTCAGGCTCCATTGTCCGGCCGCCCAAAGCAGGGAAGCCCCCACTAGGCCAAACACATACAAAAAGCGGTTGAAGAGGGAACTATCCCCCTGCAAGGCAAAGTTCGTCCCCAAAAACACCAAGAAGAAGGACGTAACAAGCAGCCAAAAGCCCGTCAGCGCCAACCCGCGGAACTGCAAACGGCGGCACAGCCATACCAGGGCCGCACCTTCCAACGCCCACGATACGCTCAGCCATTGCATATGGAAATGCATGGGGAAAAACGCCGTGATAAATAAAAGCGTCACGCCGCCCAGCCACGCCAGCCGCGCCCGCTGAATGCCTTGCTCCACAGGCTGCCAGGAAGCCGCTTCATAGGTAATCGCCCCGTATATTAAGGCAAAGGCGATAGCCGTCCAGCTGTAATCTATTTCGTAATAATGGTGTAAGGTAAGGGAGGTCAAGAAAAACGCCGCCACCCCGGCCAAAGACGCCGCCACCCAAGCGCTTTTATCTTCGCTAAAGCGTTGCTTAAACACGAATGCTCCCGCGGCAAATACGGCGTTTAAGCCAAGCGTCCAACCGATAAACGCCCCCGTAAAAGATTGTTCCATGCCGCCATACACCACCAACTGCAACAAGGTGCTTCCCGCCAAAGCGGCAGGCAGGATTTTACCGTTTTTATAAATATAGGCCAAAAATATACTTAATAAATTAAGGATAAGCACATACCCTAACAGTAAAGACCAATTATCCTGCACCCCTCCCAACGCGCTTAACGCCAGCACATACGGCATAATGGCCGATACAAACATGGTACTATTGGCCTGAGAAAACTGACTGGGGAATATCCAGCGCACCACGGCAAAAAGCAACGCTACCGGCACCAACCCCAGCAACAGCACCCACGCCGCTCCGTCCATACCCCAAGCCGTTTCCGGCTCGACAGCCGCCAATGCAACCACAAACAGCACCACCGCACACAACCCGGACAAAGGTCTTTTGGCCGCTAGCGCAAGCAGGAGAGATATCGTCAAAAGCGCCGTTAAAAGCAGGCTTATTTCCCAAAATCCGCCGCCGGCAATCACTTTTACCAAAGGCAGCATCAACATCACCGGGAACAGCACCCCCCATAACCCGGGCTGACGATTTTGACGTCTATATAAGTACAAATCCGCCCCGCCGTTTATGGCCGCAAACGCCAAAAACGTACCCAACATAAGAAGCGGCTTTATGTGCTGGGAAAAAGTATCCGTCCACGTCCACAAGGCAAGGAACAGAAACACTTTCCCTACGCGCCACACCCAGGTGTACATTTTTTCGTCCCGACAGGTTAAATATACAAGCGTTAAGTTAAGCCACAGGCCAAGGGCCAATAAATAGAAAGACCCTGCGAACGTCAATTTCCCTTCCAGCATGCCCCACAACACAAACAGCAAATTCCCCGCTACAAACAACCCTAACGCGTTACGGCAATACACCTGCAGGCGTGCGGTATACTTCCACGCAGCCAGCGCCGCCGCACTGGCATAAATCGCCCCAAACACGCAAAATACTCCCGGCTGGGCAGAGCCGCCGCTTTGGGAGTAAGCGGCCAGCTGGCCCAAAAACGTAAACACCGCCGCCCCTACAAGCAGGCTGTCCCACTGGCGGGCCAAGGCCGCCGCACCGGCCGCTACGTTGATAAACGCCATATACGTAAAGAAAACGGTCAAGTTCCAATGGTCAAAGGAGAGCAAAAAGGGCGTCAAAAAGCTGATAATTTCGGCCAAGAAGCCCACATATTTCGTCCGCTTCCATACCGCCACCGCAAAAGACGCCAGCGATATGCCCGCCATCAACCCAAACGCGGCCGACGGTGCTATCAGCTGATAAAACACCTGTGCTCCATACACCGATATATACATCACCGTCAGCCCCACGCCGCAAAAAGTATCCGCCGTGGTTTTTAGGGTTTCTTTTTTAATAAATAACCCGGCCGCCAGCAATATCACGCCCACCGCCGCGCTTAACATCATGCGCGCAGCGGGGCTGAGCAAATCGTTTTCAATAGCGTATTTAATCCAAAACCCGGCCGCCACCAAAAGCGTAAATCCGCCTACCCAGGAAAGGAGCTGCACAATCGTCCAGTTGGACGCCTCTTCTTTGGAAGAGGAAGAAGGGGGTTCTGTTTGGGTTGCTTCGCAAGCTTGCACCGGGCAAGCAGGTGCGGCAAGAGGTTCTTGAGAAGGAACGTCTTGTTGTGCGGAAACAGAAGCCGCTGCAGGAGCGGAAGGTTCTTGCGAGGGCAAAGGCTCGGAAACAGGGGTTGGTATAGGCGAGGAAACCGGAGTCTGTTCGGCCGGGGCCGCCGGCTGAGAAACAGCCGCCGCGCACACGGCAGGTTTTTTTTGTTCTGCTTGTTCCTGAGCGCACGGCTCCGACAATTCTTGCGGTTGGGAACCTTTTTGAGCAAGCAAAGCTTCCAACTCTTGGATTTTCTTTTTTAACAAGAAAATCTTATTGTCCAAATTACCGACAGAATGAAATAAAATCAAACAAAAAAGAAAAGCAAGAGCACCCAATGCGCCCCCGACTAGAAACAAAAACTCACTCATAACCCTCACCTAATGTGTAGAAAATAAAAGGACCTGCCTACTCCGGCGCAAACGGCTGTGCGCGGGAGTATTAGTCTATTGTATGTAAAAAAAGGGCATGAGGCAATCCCGGTTTTACCCAACAAAAAACCCTTTGACGAGTTCGTCAAAGGGTATCATTCAAATCTTTACCGGGGAAGGGACTTGAACCCTTAAGCCCGAAAGGGCAATGGTTTTTGAGACCATCCTGTATACCAATTCCAGCACCCCGGCATAACAGCTTGTAATTTATTTTAGCAAATTTTTATTCAAAAGAGAATTTTTACTTGAGATAGAGATTATTTTTGATGATGAGCATAAAAAAAGGCCGCCCTTTTTAACAGGCGGCCTAGTTGTTCAAACAGCACTTAAAACTGCAGCATAGACGTGTATTCTTTCAAACGCGCGTCAATGTCTTCACGGGTCAGGTTGGCCAGGCGGTCCACGCTGAACGATTCAATCGTAAACGAGGCCATCACGTTGCCAATCATCATGGCACGCTTGATGGCAGTTAAGTTGTTCCAATCGTCCAAGCTGGCCAAATAACCGGTAAACCCGCCGCCGAAAGTATCCCCCGCGCCGGTGGTATCATGCACGTGTTCCAGCACAAAAGGAGGCAGCTGCACCAAGCCTTTTTGGCTTACCAGCATCGCCCCGTTGGAACCGAGTTTAATGACCACATATTTCACCCCGCGGTCCAGCAACAGGCGCCCGGCTTTAATCAGGTTATACTCGCCGGTCAGCTGGCGAGCTTCGCTTTCGTTTAAGAAAAAGATGTCAATGCGTTTGACCACTTCCAACAGGGTTTCTTTTTTGGAAGAAATCCAGTAGTTCATGGTGTCGCAAGCCACAATTTGGGGATTTTTTACCTGGTTCAAAACGGATAGCTGCAATTCGGGGTCAATGTTGGCCAGAAAAACGGCTTTCGCGTTTTTTTGATTCTCGTTCAAAACGGGGTTAAAGTTTTGAAATACGTTCAAATCGGTAAACCGGGTGACGGCCGTGTTAAAATCTTTATCGTAGCTGCCGCCCCAGTGGAACGTTTTCCCTTCTTTTACTTCCAGCCCGTCCAGGTTTACGCCGCGTTTTACAAAAGGGGCGCGGTCCTCGGCCGTAAAATCGGTACCCACCACCCCCACAACAGAGGGGCTGGCAAAATAGCTGGCGCAGACGGAAGCATAACTGGCCGCACCGCCCAGTACGCGCTGTACACTTCCGTTGGCGTTTTCTATGGTGTCAAAAGCGACGGATCCCACTACCAATACTTCGTTATTCACGGCTTAGTCCTGTAAAAAAGTTTTAATTTCTACTTCGTTGTTAAACTGGTCAAAAAAGCCTTTCTGGGCCGTTTCCATTTTGGTGTCCAACAGCTGGTCGGAAAAGTCGGCTTTGTTTTGATCAAAATTTTTCAAATTCCCGTGTTGTTTTTTGTACGAGTATTTGATTTCTTCCGGGGTCAGTTTATAGTGCGAATACAACACTCCGCGGAAGCGGTCCGCCAATTTGCCTTTGCGCAGCTGTTTTTCAAACTCCGCGGGAGACATGCCCACCGAGCGTTTCAACGCATATTCGTAGGCGGCTTTGTTAAATTGACCGTTCTGGGAAAAGAAAGGAGAAGTTTGAATATCATACGCCACTTCATAGTCGGACACTTCCAACCCCGCCCGATGCGCCGCTTGGTTCAGCACTTCTTCGCTGATAAGCGCGGCCAAAAACTGCTGCTGCAGGTATTTCATCATGGTTTCGTCCACGTCTACGCCTTGGTTGCGCAGGGCGCGGGCACGGTCTTCGCTGACGCGGTACAATTCACGATACGTAATGTCGGACGAACCCACCTGAGCCACGGTGTTGCTGAAGTTTCCGCGGCGGTATGCATCGGCACCCAGGTACACGATACTGCCCAAGAAAAACGCCAGCGTAATGATAAGAATAATTTTTTTGTGTTTAATGAGGAACGAAATCATATATCAGCACTCCCGTTGTTATTTTTCGTTTTTGGATTTTTCTTTTTCTTTCTCTTTTTTGGCGGGTTCTTCTTCCGCTTCGTCGCCGCCGCCGATGACGCACTGTCCGTCAATGCGGCCGCCTTCTTCCACAATCATTTTTTTGGCGCGGATATCCCCTTTAATGGAGGCCGCACCCAACACTTCCAGCATTTCCGCGCAGACGTTTCCTTCAATAGCGCCGCCGCACACGACGATTTCCGCCGTCACGTCGCCCACGATTTTGCCGTCCGTCCCCACGATTACGTGCCGGGCATTATCCACCGAGCCTTCCAGCGTGCCGTCCACGCGCAAAGAGCCCTGCACGCTAAGCGTGCCCTGGAAATAACATTCTGCACTAACGACGGAAAAGTGTTCGCCGGAAGAGAAATCCGAATCTTTTTTCAAAAATCCCATAACGTCCTCCTAAATTTATTTGAAATAGTCCCTGGGGTTTACAGCCTGGCCGTCTTTCCACACTTCATAATGCAAATGCGTTCCGGTAGAGCGTCCGCTGGAACCCATGGTGGCGATACGGTCGCCGCGTTTTACCACGTCCCCCGCTTTCACGCGGATTTCCGTGGTGTGTGCATACAAGGTGGAATACCCCAACCCGTGATCCACCAAAATAGCCTGGCCATAGCTGGGCACCCACCCCGCATGCCGCACGACCCCGTCGGCCGTTACGACAATCGGGCTGTCGGGCTTGCCCGCAAAATCCAACCCGTTATGGCGCTTGGTGGTGCGATGGCCAAACGGATCCAACCGATACCCAAACCCGGAGCTGATACGCGCCGTGGACGGGCGAATGGAGGGAATGGAGTTCATGCCCTCGCGGCGGTTGGCAAAATACCAGGCAATTTCCTGAAAACTGGCCAATCTGGTTTTGGCGCTGTCTTCAATGGAATCAATATAATTTTCAAATTCTTCTACGTCCAAATCTTTCAGGTCTTTGCCCATTTCTTCCTTAAAGTGGGCATCTTCCTTGGCTTTGGCTTCTTCCCACCCTTTGGGCAGGTTGATAAATTTTCCACCGGGCATACCCAACATCTGGCGCATCTGCGTATCGGTGGTGCGGGTTAAATCCAGGTATTTGCGGCCGCGTTCCAACTCGTCTGCAATCAGCTTCATTTTCACGCGCATCAAATTATTGTCCGCCTTGGTGATATTATAGTCGTACGCGCGGATAAAAAACAAAAATCCGCACAGCGTCACGATCAGCCATAAAATAAACACCAGCACGAGCGTCAGCACGCGCACCTTAAACTTTTTGGAAGAGCCCAAACGCGGCATAATTAAAATATCCACGCGTTCTTCCAACAAGCGAACCAAGGATTTGATTAATTTACCCATCTTTTGTATTCTATCATATACGAAGCCCGCAAGGGCGGTTTTCATGTAGTTAAGGAGAAAAAAATGAAGAAATTACTCGTTTTGGGCGTTGCCGCCGTATTGGCGGCCGCGTGCATGAAATTGCCGGAAGTTCCCACCCTGGGGGAAGTGCAGCTGCCCGTGGCGGCGCAGGAAGAAGAAGTATGGACGTCCACCGACTACGAAGGCAAACCGGTGCTGATCGTATTTATGGGCTCTTGGTGCCCGTATTGCAAAATGTCCATGCCGGCGCTTAATGCCGTGGCGCAGAAATATGGGGACAAAGCGGAAATCGTCGGTGCGTTTTTGGACCAGGACCCCAAGGCCGTGCAAAAAGTGGCCAAAGAACACGGCTTAAACACCAAAGTGCTCTACAATGCCGGCAACGTGGCCGAAAGCATGGAAGTCAGCGGTCTGCCTCACGCCGTAGTGTTTGACAAAAAACACCGCGCCGTAAAAGTGTGGGAAGGCTTCAGCCCCACCTTGGAGCAGGAGTTTGACGCCCAGCTGGAACGCCTGAGCAAATAAAGCTTTTTGATGTATCAAAAACCCCGCCTAAAGCGGGGTTTTTTGCGTCTTAAAAAGCACGAACGATTTGCGGGTCCTCCATGCACAAATACACATGTGCCCGCGGGAAAGTGCGGCGTAACAGCGGAAGCAAAAAGCCGTACACTTCCGTGCGCTGGGCATCGCAGTAGCGCATTTTGCCGTCAAAATCCAGCAAAAATTCTCCGTCTAAAATCGTATTTTGCGGGAAACGGTTTTCGATAGCTTTTTTCAGTTCGCGGCTAAAGCGAAGCGTGCCGACGCTAATCCAAGCCACCTGTTCATGGGGCAGTGTATCGGCCATTTCCTGCACGGTGCGGGCGTAATCTTCCCGCCAGCCGTCGTAAATGACAACCGGATCAAAATGAAACCCCAGCCGATACCCCGCTTTGGCCGTTTCGCAGGCGGCGGCCAAACGGCGGCTTAAACCGGGCGTAAAGTGTTCTGCCCCGTCCGTAATGCGGGAAGAATTGACCGACCAGGACACCACCACATTTTCGCAGCCGCCGGCTTCCAACAAACCGCCGATATTGACGCTTTTGGTCTTAAATTCAAACTGCAAATGAGGCCGCTTTCGGAAAAAGGGCACGATCTTTTGGCTATACCGGGTTAAATCGTCAAACACCAGCGAGTCGGTAAATTCCCCGCTGCCGATACGCGGGCGGTCAAACGGCCCTTTGCGAAAGGAAGCCCCGTCTATTTTGGAGAGGAACTCGTCCAAGTTGGCGGGAAGCAAAATGGCATGCAGGTTTTGGTATTGCTGCAAAAAGCAGTATTCGCACTCAAAGCGGCAGCCAAACCCCAAATTGATTAAATTATACCCACAGCACGCGGCCGAACAACTGCACGGGCAGGGTTTTAGAAAATCGTATTTTTCGCGGTGAATTAGCAGCGTGTCCAGCCGATGGGAAAAATGCGGACTGCCCACCTGGGTTTTACCGTCCGTCTCCAGGAAGCGGGCCTGCGGGAACATTTCCCGTGCGCGGGCGGCCAGTTCGCTGTCCGCCACCGAAGTTTCCACATACACGGTTTTGGGATAGAAAGGACGCGGAGTCAAATCCGCCTGCTGGGCAGGATCAATCTCCAGCTTGGGCAGGTAAAAGCGGTCCTTGGGGGCCGTTTTGAAATTAACCGGATACCGTTTTGCCAAGAGCTGTTTTTTGGCGGACTCAAAATTCAAATTTTTAGAAACGGGCAAAATTTCGGTGGCGGCAACACCGTCCCGCTTGGCAATTTCATACACCAGCCGCACCAGTTCGCGCCGTTTGTTTACGCCCAGCGCGGGCAATACCTGCGAAATATAATTTTCCGCTTCTTGAACGGTCATTTTTCTCCCTCCAAAAAACTCCTGTCTTTGTGCGTAAGGGTTATATCGGCCGCGCCCGCGTTTTGCACGGCTTGTTCGGGCGTGCGCGCGCCCATCAGCACGCACGATACGCCGGGCACCCCAAGCGCCCATGCACCCGCCGCCATAGCGGCCGCACAATCGTTGTTCCGCGCCCATTCCCGCACGCGCTCGGCTTTTAGCTTTGCTTGGACAAACGCTTCGGCACGGTAGCATTTATAAAAATAATTCCGTGCATCGGCACGGCGCAAATTCGGCTCTTTTTTATATTTCCCGCTCAAAATGCCCCCGCACAGCGTTCCATATCCGATAAACCCCACTCCCTCCGCTTGGCAGGCGGGCAACACCAAAAGGGCCTTTTGCGGGTGAAGCAGGGAAAGCTCGTTCTGTACCGAAGCAATTTGCCCCGCCGCCGATTTTAGCTGCTCCGCGCTTACATTGCATACGCCCACATAACGAATTTTGCCTTGTTCGCGCAAACGCGCCAAGGTGGCTAATGCGTCTTCCAGCGGGACCTGCGGGTCCGGGTAGTGGATTTGATACAAATCTATATAATCAGTTTTCAAACGGGAAAGAGAAGCTTCCAACTGGGAAATAATGGTTTGGGGGCGCAAGTCGTGGTCGGTCCAGGAACCGTTTTTAACCAAGCCGCACTTGGTGGCGAGCACTGCCTTTTGGCGCCGGCCTTTTAATGCGCGGCCCAATAAGTCCTCGCTTTGGCCGTAAATGGGGGCGGTGTCCATAAGCGTAATGCCCGCGTCCAAAGCGGCGGACACGGTATTCAACGCGGCGGTTTCGTCCGTCGGGCCCCAATCCGTAGAGCCGCCCAGCGCCCACGCGCCCAGCCCCACGGCGGAAACGGTCAAATCCGTACGGCCCAGGCGGACATATCGCATATTTACCAAAAACCGTTATCGGCCATAAAGCAGGATTCCACCGCTTCCATTCCCGCCCGTACGGCCTGATCGTAAGCCTGGGCGGACTGCGCACCGGGCTGGAACCAAATTTCCTTCACGCCTGCCTGCTCGCATTGGGATACGGCCTGCGGCAAAGCGGCCGGCGGTATCACCATAATGGCCACATCGGGGCGAACGGGAAGGGAAGCCAAATTGACAAAAAGGGTTTGCCCCAGCACTTCCCCCCCTTTCGGGTTCACCCCAAACACATGCAGCCCTTTGGCCAGCAGGGTTTTGAAAATTTTGTGGCCGTACTTGGACGCATCACCCGATACGCCAAACACGACAATGTTTTTATTTTCGTACATGCTTACGCCTGCGGCATGGCAAAATTGCCCATCGCCTGGGCGGCCATGCCCTGGCTGTCGCGCACGGATTTATTGATGACGGCTTTCAAATCTTCGGCAATTTCAGCTTCCGTAAAATTTTTCACCATCGCGTCCACGCGCACTTCTTTCACTTCCTGGGAACCGGAAATCGTCACTTCAAACAAATGGCGGGGGCTGTCCACTTTAATAACCATATTGTCCAAGCGTTTTTTGATTTCTTCCATTTGGCTTTTGAGTTTCCACAAATCTTTTAATTGTCCAAGTTTATCAAACATAAGAACCTCTTTTTTTCAAATTTTTTATATTTTATCTTTTATAAGTCTGCAGCCGCAATCGTCCGCAGGAACACGGCCGAGCAGCGCACCTTTTTCCCCGCAAACAGTTTTTGTGCGGCTTGGCGGTACACGCCCAACTGCAAACGGTATTTGTCCTGCAGCAAGGCGGCTTCTTCGCCGGGTTTTACGCGGTCTGTTTTATAATCCAGCACCCACACCGAACCGTCCGCCTCTTCCAGCACGGCGTCCATCACGCCGGATTCCACTTCTCCTTCCGGCGTCAAAAACGAAAAAGGCATTTCGCACGCCAGCGTTTTGCAGGCGGATATCTGCGCGAACAAATCACTTTGCAGGAATGGTTTAAGCAGGTCTTCCGCTTCCTGGGCCCGCTGGGAAGCACCCGCCGCCATAGCGGCCGTGCGGACGGCTTGCGTAAGCGGTTGCTGCGCCGGCCCCAAGATCCGCTCCAGCGCGCGGTGACACACCGTCCCCAGCTGGGCGGCGGCCTGTTGTTGTTCCGTTAACGGCAGGGAGGAATCGTTTTGCTCGCTGGGGGCTCGTTTTTCGGTGCGGGAAAGCAAATTTTTATAACGGGCTTCGCGCGCCTGCCAAGACTCCCTCCACAAACCTATTTCGCGTTCGGTTTCGGCCGCCAAAGGTGCCGCCGCATGGCGGTAGCGGAAGGTTTCCGGGTCCCGATACGGAGCATACCAAACGGGCACGCGCAAGGCTTCGTCCTGCAAAAAGGCGGGTTTGGTTTCCCCATTGGGGAAAAGCCCCGCCGCCGCGAAAGGTGCCGCGGCCTTTAGGGCGCCTTTGCGGTCGTCTGCGCTTAAAAGCATGCGTTCTTTGGCGCGGGTCAGCGCTACGTAAAGCACGCGTACTTCTTCGCACTTGCCGTGCTTTTTTTGTTCTTCTTCCAAAAAAGCGAGATTTACGTCGCACACTTTCCCCGCACGCAAGCCGTGCATGTTATACTGCCAGGAAAAAATATGACGCACCGGGTCGGACGCGGAAGCCGAATCTTTTTTGGATAAATCGGCCAAAATCACTACCGGAAATTCCAACCCTTTGGATTTGTGCACCGTCATGACGGAAACGGCGTTTAACGCATCGTCCGCCGGCGAGGCGGACAACCGCTCCGGCTCTTCTTCCATCAGGCTCTGCACGTCCGCCAGGAACTGCTGCAAAGAGGCGGCCCCGTCCTCCGCGTAGCCTTTTGCCAAGGCGGCCACACGGTTTAGATTGGCCAACGTCTGTTCCCCTTCATAGGCGGCGGCACAGGCTTCGGGCAGGAAGGTTTCGTCCAACACGGTTTGCAAAAAATCTTTCAGTGCCATGCGCCCCGCACGCGCGCCAAAACGTTTTAACAATCCGTAACAGCGCGCCAATTTTTCGTCGGTAGGTTTAGCCAGCAGGCTCAGCTCGCCGCGGCGGGCAATGCGGTAAATTTCTTCGTCCGTAAATCCGCCAAGCGGGCTTCTTAACACGCCTGCCAGGGCGGTGCGGTCCTGCGGGTCTGCCGCGGCGCGCAGGAAATTTAGGAAATCGTTGACTTCTTGTTTGCGGTAGAAATTTTTATCCGACTCTACGTTAAACGCAATGCCGCGGCGGCGCAGGGCGTCGGTATACGGGCCGGACGTAGTAGACGCGCGCGTTAAAAGGGCAATGTCCTTATACTGCAGTTTGCGCCCGTCCGCAAGCGTCATCACGCCAACATTTTGTTCTATCCAATCGGCGATATATTCGGCCTGATTATCGCGGAAATCGTCCGCCAGCGGCACCGGCTGCGGTGCGGGCACAAACAGCCAGCTCACCGCTTCCGTGCGGGTAGTTTTGGGCGTAAAAATAGGCACATACGCCGGCTGAAAAGCCGTTTGCTGTATCATCGCACGGGAACAAATAGCGTTGGCCGTTTCTATGATTTCGGGCGCACTGCGGAAGTTCTGCCGCAGAAAACATTTCACGCCGCCCTGCTTCAAAATTAAATCCGTAAACAGTTCATACGCCGTAATATCCGCCCCGCGAAAACGGTAAATGGATTGCTTGGGGTCCCCCACTACAAACAATTTTCCCGGTGCCAGGCGCACGTCCTGCCAGCGGGAAGCGGAAGAATCTTTTTCCTCCGCCAAGAAAAGCAGCAGTTCCCCCTGTACGGGGTCCGTATCCTGAAATTCGTCTATAAACAAAACGTCAAACTTTTCTTTCAACAAGCGGCGCACGTACAGATTTTGTTCCAGCAAGTTGCGCGTTTTAACAATTAAATCGTCAAAACTCAAAATGCCTTCCCGTGCATAATCGGCGCGGACGGCTTGCGTTACGTCTTTAACCAGCCGAAACGCGGCCAGAAAAATTTCCTGCCGCTCGGGCACCGTTTTCGCCGCAAACGACACAATGCCCCGCGCCTGGTCAAACAGTTCTTCGTCCCAGTCTTTATAAGGAATAGTCGGGAAAGCGGGGGCCTCTTCCGCCGCGGCCGCAGGGACCGTTTCCCCTTTCAAAAAAGCCGCCGTGCGCCGCAGGGAAGCGGCCGCCGCCAGCAACGCTTTTTCGGCATTTCGCAGTTTTTTACCGGAAGAGACAAACGGCTCCGCCAACGCTTCTGCGCGGGCTGCCCGTTCCAAACACACCCCCGCCAGCAAACGGCGGTGGGCGTAATAGTCGTACGATTCTATTTTCCCGCTGCAAAGTTCGCGGGCAAAATCCTTCAAATCGGGGAGGGAAATTTCTTTTAGTACTTTTTTCCACTCGTCCGCGCGCGGAGCGGAAATGCCCAGTTCTTCGTCCAAAAAGGCGTTCCAGCGGGCGTCAAACAAGCGCGCGGCGCGCTGGCCGGAATCAATTTGCGCATTGGGCGAAAGGCCCGCTTCCAGCGGGAACACTTTTAGAATGTCTGCACAAAAGCTGTGAATAGTACCCACGCAGGCGCGGTCCAAACGTGCCAGGGCGGCTTCGGCGCGGGAGAGCAAATCCCCGTCCGCCACTTCAAAATGACGGCGCAATAATTCAAGCGTGCGGTCCTCTCCGTTTTCTTTTACGGCGGAAATTAAGTGCTGCAGTTTGTCTACAAAACGGGTTTTGATATCGGCCGCGGCTTTTTCGGTAAACGTCAGCGCCACCAATTTTTCCACCGGCGTATTTTGCGCCAGCACCGCCAGGCACAGGCGGTCTATAAGCAGGGTGGTTTTGCCGGTGCCTGCCCCGGCTTCCACAACCATATTCACGCCCAGTTGGGTTTGCACTTTGGTACGGTCTTCCTGCATGCTCATCGGCGGGCCTCCTGCAATTTTTGGCTGGGTTCGCTTTTGCGCGCGCGTAAAAGCGACTTAAAACTGTCCCTTCGGCAAATGGCCGCATACGGGCAATAACTGCACAAATCGGAAGGGCTGATAAAAAATGTACCGTTTTGAATAAACCCGGTCAGCATTTTCAAAAAGTCACACGCGCGCGGGCGCATCTGTTCAAACGCATCGGCCGACAACTCCCTGCGCACATACCCTTTGTTAATAGACAGCAAACACGACCCCGCGGAATGATAGTTTTCCCATTCTTTTAAGCGCTGGGCAATCCACACATACACAAACGGCTGGAAAATAAGTTCCTTAAAAAAATCCACGTCCAGGTTTTTGCTTCCTTTGCGGGAAGATTTGTAATCCGCCACGCGAAGCGTTTTGGTTTTCTCGTCCACGTCCAAGCGGTCAATAATCCCTCGCAGGCGAAGGGGCAATTCCTCCGTTGCTTCGGCCGATACGGGCATTTCAAACCGCGCCGGCGTAAACGAACCCAGCTGGTGCAAATCCTCCAGCACAAACGCGGAAAGTTTTTCATAAATGTCCTGCAAAATCAGTTCCCACACCACGGGATAAATCCCGTACAGACGGTAATCCTCCGCGCGGCAATGTTGGGCAAAAGCGCGGTTTAAGTATTCCAGCGCGGCAGAATCAAACAGTTCGTGCGTAAGGCCGCGGCGGTAAAGATCTTCATAAAAATCTTTCAAAATTTCGTGATACACCGTGCCGCGGCGGTCGGCGGAGAGCTCCTGGCGGCTTAACGGATCGTCCGGGTCGCCCAGGGCCAGGCCTTTATCAAAAAAATACTTAAGCGGGCACTGCCCCAATTCCTGCAAGGCGGAAGGAGAAAACCCTTTTTGATTTTCCCGCTCAAAAATTTCGCGCCCGCCTTTCACCATACCGTCATACGCCCCCGGCGCACCGCTTTTGGCAAGTTCTTCTGCGGCGTTTAGCGAGGCGGAAATTTCGGGCGTAAGAAGAGCGGATTTTTCATAATTTTCCCGCGCCGTCTGCGGGCACAAAACAAAAGAAACGGACATTTCTTTCGGTGTTAAAAAAGCGCTCTTGGTACTGGCCAGCCGCTCGGAAAGGCGCCCGCTGATACGCGGTGCATCGGGTGCGCTTAGGTCCACCTCGCAGGCGCGTGCCAACTCCGTTACGTACAAGGAACGCACGGCTTCTTTTCCGTCCGTCCCCGTGCGGGCATACGAAACATACAAATGTTCCCGCGCGGCCGTGGCCGCCGCAAAAAAGAGCAGGCGTTCTTCGTCCCCGCGGTCCAAGCTTTGGTTAATCCAATAGCCCAGCACGTCGCGCAGGACGTAGCGGTAGTAATCCCGCAGGACGGGGTCTTCCGGCGTGACAAGCGGGAAAGATTTATCGTTAAGCCCCAGCAAAAAGACCGCCTTAAACCGCAACCCGCGGGCGCGGGACGCGTCCGTAAACGTTACTCCTCCGCGCACGGCCTCCGTTTCGTTAAACGAAAGCCCGCCCAGTGCATCATTCAGTTCCCGCACAAATTCCCCCGCCTGCACCGTTTGGCGCACGGAGGCATATTGGGCAAAACTTTTAATTCGTTCGCACACGGAGTGGAAAATTTCGGCATCTTTTCCTTCAAACGAATATTCGTCGGTATTTTGCTTCAAAAAATCCAGCGCCAGGCTCACGCCTTCGGCCCAAGAGGACACTGCGTCCAAGGCCGCCAATGCTTTGCGGGCATTTTCCAGCCAGGCCAACAACTGCGGGTCATAATTCTTGGTTTGGGGCAGCAAGTCCCGCCATTGTCCCAAATCGCGGCTGACCAGCGACTGGGCCGCCAGCGCGCGCCATGCATACTTGCGCGAAGATTTGAAATAAGGAGACGAAAGCACCGCCAGCACCGTGCGGCGGTCAAACCCGTTAGCCGCCAGCGCAAACAAATTTAAGCAAAACACCCCTAGCGGGAACTTGGAAAGCGGATACGAAAAAGAAGCGTCCAGCGCAATGCGGTTGGCTTTGAATACCCGGCGAAGCTCGTCCTGATACGGGGCGGCCGTACGTGCAATAACGGCAATATCCGAGAAAGAATACCCCTCCTCTTCCGTCAGGCGCAAAATCTCTTTGGCGGCAAAAAACACTTCCCCCCGCACGTCGGCCGCGCTAATAATTTGCACTTTCCCGCACGGGGAACTACCGTCGGAAGAAAACACTTTTTCGCCGCTGGGGCCCAACGCGCCGAAATCGCCCGTGTCCGCATTTTCTCCGCCGTCTGCGCCCAGCCAGTTGGTTTCAAAAAATTTCTGTGCAAACCGATACGCCGGGTGCTTTAGATACGGGGCAAACACGGTGACGGGATAGCCGCTGCGCACCCGGTGGAATAACTCCAGCTGGCGGCCGGTCATATCATAAAATCCGTAAAAAACAATTTCGTCAAATCCGTGCAAAAAAGGAGAGAGTTCCGTCTGCTCCAGGGCCCGCTCAAACGCGTCTTGATACGGGCGGAACCCCGGCACGGCCGCTTCCGCCTGCAAATAACGGCGGTAGAGTTTGTTAAACCAGGCCATACGGGGGCCGTCCTGCTCCAGCACGGCATCGGAAGCGGTGCGCAAATGTTCGTCCAGCACGTCGGGGTCGGCTAACGAGTCCGACAAGTCGCGCAAAGAACTTTTAACCGCTTGCACAAATCCGCGTGAGACGGGATAACGGTCCAACCCCGGCTCACTAAGCAAATTTTTAATCAGAAAATCGCGCAAATTATCTTGCGGGAAAAGCGGCAGGGTCTCGCCCGGGGCTTCGCGGTCCAGTTCGCTCACCAGGGCGCCCGCCGTCAAAAAATAGATATTCGCCGCCGCGCCAAATTGCCGCGCCAGCCGCTCTTTTAAGCGCGCGGCCACCAAGGAGGACGAACACACCACCAGCCAGCGCGACAGCGCACCGCGGCGGCGCGTTTGCACATAGCGTACAAAAGCGTCTTCCAGAGAGGGGTAGTGGGCGTAAAAGAGTTTCATAAAATAGTAGAATAAAAGTACTTATTTTATTATTGCATTTTTGAGCGCATAATCAAACCTATGAAAACGTTAATTTTAATCCGCCACGCCAACGCGCTGAGCGCTTACGAAGCCCGCGTGCAAACGGACGCCGAACGCCCCCTTTCGCAAGCCGGCCTGCTCAAAGCCGCCGCCAGCGCCCAGGAACTGCTCCGGCAGTCGTTGCGCCCGAATATCATTTTGACAAGCCCGCTTTTGCGCGCCGTACAAACCGCCGAAATTTTAGCCCAACACCTGCAGGCGCCCGTTTCCAAGGAAACGGTTTTGAACGGATTACACGACGACCGAACCGTCTGCGAGTTTCTGACGGACCAACTTTCCGAACACGAGGTCGTAGCGGCCGTGGGCCATAATCCCAACATCGCTTATGTAACGCATTTATTTTGCAAACAAGCCCTCCACTTTTCGCCGGGCTCGTTTGCCGTGCTGAATTTTGACGATCCGCACCACCCCCAACTTACTTTTTTTGGAGAATAAACCATGACTATTTTTGACGCCGTTTTGCTGGGCCTTTTACAAGCTTTGGGGGAATTTCTCCCCATATCCAGCTCCGCGCACCTGGTACTGTTGCCGTATTTTCGCGGTATGGAATACCAGGGCCTTGCCTTTGACGTAATGCTCCACGCCGCCACCTTGCTGGCGGTGTTGGCGTATTTTGCCAAGGATTGGTTTGTATTAATTAAAGACGGACTGACAAAACCCCGCTCGCCCGAGGGACGCACCCTGTGGTACTTGGCGGCGGCCACCGTGCCGGCGGCCGTGGCGGGCCTGTTGCTAAACGACTGGGCGGAACACACCTTTCGCAACCCGCTGATGATTGCCGTGTGCCTGATGGTGTTTGCAGGTTTTTTATGGTGGGCTGACCGCAAAGGCGGGCAAAATCAAAACGGATTTATTTCGTTCAAAACGCTCATGCTGATTGGCTGTGCCCAAGCTTTGGCCATTATGCCGGGCGTTTCCAGAAGCGGCGTGACCATTACGGCGGCCCTGCTGTTGGGGCTTTCCCGCAGCGCCAGCGCGCGGATTTCGTTTTTGCTCTCCACACCCGTAATTGCAGGAGCGGCCGTGTTGGAAATAGGAAATCTGACCCCGGCTGATTTTAATGCCCCGCTGCTGTGGGGGTTTGTCAGCGCGTTTTTGGGTGCACTGGCCGTAATCGGCTGGCTTATGAAATACATTAAAACGCACAGCTTTGACGTGTTTGTGTATTACCGCTGGGTGTTGGGGTTGGTAATTATCGGATTTTATTTCCTGCATTAATTCAAACAACCAACAAAAAAACGGGACGATTTCTTCGTCCCGTTTTTTATTTATAACAAGCGGTTATTTATTGGCAAAAGCGCGGGCTTTATCCACCGTAGCGCCAATGGTGTCGCGCAGGGCTTCGTCCAATCCTTTCGTTTTCAGCACGTCCAAACCGGCCGCCGTGCAGCCGCCGGGCGTGGCCACTTTTTGCGCCAGTACGGCAGGGTCGGCTTTTTCGGCTTCCACCATTTTGGCCGCTCCCACCGTGGTTTGAACGGCCAGCGTAACGGCTTGCTCGGGCTGCAGGCCTTGTGCAACGCCCGCTTTGGCCAATGCGTCAATAAAATAATACACAAAAGCCGGGCCGGAGCCGGACACCGCCGTCCCCGCGTCAAACAACGCTTCCGGCAGTTCCACCGTTTGGCCCAGACGGGCAAAAACGGCTTGAGCGTCGGCACGCTGAGAAGCGGAAATATCCTTTCCAAAGGCAAAAAGCGTCACTCCTTCTCCCAGGGCCAGCGGCGTGTTGGGCATAATGCGCACCACGGGCCAGCCGGGCAAAGCGGCCTGCAGTTTTTCAAGCGTCCACCCCAGCGCCATGCAAATAACGGGTTTAGCCGCCGCACCGGAGGAGCGGATTTCTTCCAACACTTGAGGCACTACGCCGGGTTTTACCGCAATAAAAAGCATGTCCGCTTCCGTTACGGTTTGGCGGTTTTGCGTCCCTGCGCAAATGCCAAATTCCCCTTGCAGCCGTTCCGCCGAAGAAGGCGAATGAACCGACGCGATAATCTCTTCTTTCGGCCAGCCGCTTTTTAATAATCCTTTAATGATGGCGCCGCCCATTTCGCCTGCGCCGATAAAACCTAATTTCATTATTTGCTCCCTATTTTTTTATGCGTAAACGGCTTGGCGTTTGCGCCCACGTAATCGGCCACGATTTGGCCGTTTCCGTATAGTTTATATTTATAGATGGTCAGTCCTTCCAGTCCCACCGGTCCGCGCGCGTGCGTTTTGCCGGTGCTGATGCCCACCTCGGCCCCAAAGCCGTAGCGGTAGCCGTCGGCAAAGCGGGTGGAAGCGTTGTGATAGACGCCGGCGGAGTCGGTCAAATCCATAAAAATTTGCGCTTCGTCATGTTCGGCCGTTAAAATACAATCCGTATGGTGCGAACCGTAGCGGTTGATGTGTTCCACCGCTTCCAGCACATTTTTAACCTGTTTGACGGATAGTTTTTTCTCGCCGTATTCAGTATGCCAATCCGTCACCGGGCCCGTCAACGGGGCCAGGGCGGCCACATCTTCGCCCCCAAACAGTTCCACCCCGTTTTGGCGTAACCGTTCCAGGAGCGCTTTTTTGTTCTGCTCGGGCCAACGTTCGTCCAACAGCAGGGTTTCCATCGTGTTGCAGGCGGAAGGATACTGGGTTTTGGCGTCCACACAAATGCGGCAGGCCATTTCCAAATCGGCCGACGGAGCCACGTAAATATGGCAGACGCCGTCCGCATGGCCCAGCACGGGGATTTTGGTATTGGCTTTTACATAAGCAATCAAAGCGTTGCCGCCGCGCGGAATGATTAAATCAAAGTATTGGTCCAGCTTGAGCATTTCGGCCGATTCTTCGCGCGTGTGAATCAGCTGCAGGGATTCGGCCGGATAGCCGGGCACGGAAGCCAACGCCTGCCGAAGCGTTTTGGCCAGCACATCATTGGTGTGCAGGGCCTCTTTGCCCCCTTTTAACACAACCGCATTGCCGGATTTTACCGCCAATGCCGCAATCTGAGGCACCACGTCCGGGCGAGCTTCAAAGATTACGCCAATAAGCCCAATCGGGCAGGAAATTTTGTACAGAGCCAGCCCTTCGTCCAACTCCGTGGCGGCCAGCACCCGCCCCACCGGGTCCGGCAGTTCCACCAATTCTTCCACGCCTTTGATGACGGTTTCCAATTTTTCGCGCGTCAATTTTAAGCGTTCGTAAAGCGAAGGTTTCATTTTTCCTTCGTCCACGGCTTTGCGGGCGGCCTGCAAATCCAGCTGGTTGGCCTGCAAAATTTCGTCCGCATGGACGCGCATGGCACAAGCCATGGCGTTTAGGGCGCGGTCTTTGCTTTCGGGCGCCAGCGCGGCCAATACATAAGAAGCTTCTTTGGCACGGGCGGCCAATTCGGTTACGTTCATAAAATCCTCACAGTAAAACGATGTTGTCGCGGTGGACGGCTTCATCGTAGTTTTTATAGCCGATTTTTTTGGCTATGTCTTCGGAGCGGCAGCCGGCAATTTTGCGGCATTCTTTATCGGAATAGTTGGCTAATCCGCGGGCAAATTCCACGCCGTTTTCATCAACAATGGAAATGGCGTCCCCCGCTTCAAACTCTCCCCCGACGGCCACAATACCCGCCGGCAAGAGGGAGGAGCCTTTCTCGCTCATGGCTTTTTTGGCCCCCGCGTTAACGGTCACCCCGCCGGATACGTTGGTGGCATACGCCAGCCACAGCTTTTTGCCGGGCAAATCTTCCACCGGCAAGAACAGCGTTCCTCTAAAATCCGGCCCGAATACGGAAGCCACCGCCCCCGGCCGTTTGCCATAGGCAATCACCATAGCGGCGCCCGAACGGGTGACCACTTTGGCCGCTTCCAATTTGGTTTTCATGCCGCCGCGGCCGCGGGAAGAAGCACAGAAACCCAACGCTTCTATCTCCGGCGTAACGCCTTTGACCACGTCTATAAGTTTGGCATTTTTGTCTTTGCGCGGGTCGCCGTTAAAGAGGCCTTCCACGTCGCTCATAATACACAACAAATCGGCATCCATGCCGCTGGCCACCAAAGCGGAAAGTTTATCGTTGTCGCCAAAGCAGACTTTTACGCCTTTCTCTTTATACCCGCGCAGCTCGTTGGTGGAAACGGTATCGTTTTGGTTAATGACGGGAATACACCCCAGTTCCAACAGGCGGTTTAACGTATCGCGCAGGCTTAAATAGCGGCTGCGGTGCGCAAAATCATCTTCCGTCAGCAACACTTGCGCCGCCACTACGCCCAGTTGCTTAAAACCGTCTTCATAAAATTTCATCAAGCTAATTTGCCCCACGGCCGCACAGGCTTGTTTGAGAGACACCACGTCCGGCGCGGAGGTTAACCCCAGGCGTCTTTTGCCCATGCCCACCGCCCCGGAGGTGACAATCATCACTTCCTTTCCCTGCGCGCGCAGGGCGGCGATGTCTTCCATAAACGAATACAGCCGCGAAAGCGCCAAGTCCCCGTTTTCGGTGCTAAGGGCGTTGGTGCCAAATTTAATAACGATACGTTTTGCTTTTTTAATTAAGTCTTTCATGTGTTCCCCAAAAAAGTAAACCCGCCCCGAAAGGCGGGGAATTTGTAAAATGACTGCGCTATTTTTCCTGCTCCGCCGCCTGCACGCAAGAGTGCTCGCAGCGGGTATTAAACGGGCACGCCGCGCAATGCTCCAGGTTTGGCTCAAAATCGTTTACTTCTATTTTTTTGCCGATACCGATAAACGTGTCCAAAATCTTTTTTTCGTCAAACGCTTCAAACGGCGCGCTCATCTTTTGGTTAAACGCCACAAAATAAAAAGTGGCAATCCCCTTTTGCATATTCCACGCGCGCCGCGCACCCAAGGCATATATGCCCAGCTGCAGGGAGTCGGTCACCGGCAGGGATAAATCCACGTCCGTGCCCGTTTTGTAATCAATCACTTCCCAAGAGCCGTCGGGGTGTTTGTCTATGCGGTCAATTTTCCCGCGCAGGGTCCATTGGCCTTCCTGAAAAATAAATTCGCGTTCGGTGCTGTCCACGGTGGTCTTGCGTTCGTACTCTGCTTCGGCGTACGTTTCCAGCATCTTTTTGCCTTTTAAGTACCACTCCATTTGTTCGCCGGCGTTAGCATAACCGGCACCCAGCCAGCAGTCGTCATAATAAGAAAGCAGTTCGGAAGGGTCGTTGCTGTTGCGGTGGTATTCTTCCAGCGCGCGGTGAATGGATACCCCCAAAGAAGAGGCCGGCACCAAACCTTCGCGTTTCCCTTCCATATATTTATATTTGTACAGAACGGGGCATTCCAGGTAGGTTTTTATTTTGGAATAATTCAGCTCGTATACGTCGCTATACATGGGCGTCCTCTTTGGGCGTGGCGGCCGCACGCAGGAAATGCACCAACGTATCGCCATATTTTTCTACGCGGTAAATTTCCAGCCCTTCGGGTACGGCAAATTCTTCGCTTTTGTGGTTTTGCAGCACGATAATGCCGCTTTTGGCCAGAAGCCGCGCCGTAGCCACATTGGCCAGCGCCGGTTGAGAGAAAGACAGCATTTTGTTGTTGATATCGCGGTAAGGAGGGCCCATAAAAATGATGTCGTAACCTTCGTTATCGCTATAGGCAAGCAGCCAATCCAGCGGTTTTAACACGTCCCCGCGCAGCACTTTGGCACGGTCTGCAAAGCCCAAATGTTCCAAATTGCGGTGAATGTTTTTAATACACGCGGGTTCCCGGTCCACCATCACGGTTTTTTGGGCGCCGCGGGAAAGCGCTTCCAAAGATACGTTCCCCGTACCGGCAAACAAATCCAACATAATCGCCCCCGTAATGCGCGGGCGCAAGATGTCAAAAAGGGATTGTTTTATCCGGTCCGAAATCGGTTTTACCGGCAGATTTTTGGAAACGGAAAATATTCTCCGCCCGCGGGCGGTTCCTGCAATAATGCGCATAATAATCCTTTATAACTGGGCGATGCCTTCTTTAATGGCGTAGCGCACCAGCTCGGCCTGTTTGTGAATGCCGAGTTTCTTCATGATATTGTTGCGATGCACGTGAATAGTATTCAAAGACAAATTAAACGACTTGGCAATTTGTTTGCTGCTGTAGCCCTCGGCAATCAGCTGCAAAACTTCTTTTTCTTTGGGGGTCAGCCCGGTGGCATCGCGCTTGCGGGCGGACGTCTTGCCCAAGAAACCTTGCACAATGTATTTGGACACTTTACTGCACAGATAAAACCGTCCGGCGGCCACTTCTTCTATGGCGTCTACGATTTCGTCCGCGGTGGACACTTTGACAATAAAGCCCTTCGCCCCCGCCTTAAGCGATTTTTCCACCGACACGCGGTCATCATACATGCTAAGCATGACCACCTTTGCCTGCGGGTCGCGCTTTACAATGCGTTCCGTCGCTTCAATTCCGTTCAATACGGGCATGGAAATATCCACCACATACACGTCCGCTTCGTTCTTTTGGGCGTAATCCACCAATTCTTTGCCGTTGGAAATTTCGGCCACTACTTCCAAGTCTTTCCCCAATTTTTCCAACACGGCACGTACGCCTTTGCGCACGATGGCGTGGTCGTCGGCTAACACGATTCTCTTCTTCATTCTCTTCCCCCGTACACGACGCACGGGCACGTCACTTCTATGCGGGTGCCTTTGCCCGGCGCGCTTTTAATGGATATCGTTCCGCCCAGCAGGCGCACGCTGTCCTTCATGGCCAGCAGGCCCACTTTGCGAATGGAACGCTGTTTAAGCTGCTTAAAACCAATTCCGTCGTCTTCCACCACCAGGCGGATTTCGCCGGCGGTGCGCTCCAAAAGCACATAAATGTTTTTGGCGCGGGCATGTTTGACGATATTATTCAGCGCCTCCTGCACTATGCGGTAGAGCAGAATTTTTACGCTGTCCGAAATGCCGGCCTCGCCGACGGACGGATTATATTCAAAACGATACGGGATATGCACATACCCGCTGATATTTTCCAACAGTTCGCGTATGGAGCCGCCCAGGGCGCCGTCGTTTTCCAAGCTTGGCGGACGAAGCGACACCACAATATTTTTCACGCGGTCCACGCTGTCTTTAATTTGAGCGTCCAGCTTGGCGATGTCTTCCAGGGCCTGCTTGCGGTTTCCTTCTTTCACGCTGGCCTTCACCAAGCTAAGCAAGGCCGTTAAAATTACCACCGCAGAACCAATTTCATCGTGAAGGGCTTTGGAAATTTCCTTTTTTTCCGCTTCGCGGGCGGCCAATAAAATTTGGGAAAACGTACGGGGAGCCGATCCTTCCCGCAGCATGTCGCCGCCTTGATAGGCGCCGCCCCAGTTGGTAATATCCCTGGTTAAGGCCAAAATACCGCCAATGCCGGCCTTGTCGCCGCTTAACGGGATAAGGGTGGTTTGGTAAAAATAATGTTTATCGGCTTTTTCCAAACCCCATTCATAATGGTGTATGCGCCCGGAAAGGGCCTGTTCAAACGCACGGCGGTGTTCGGCGCGGGCTTCCTGCAAATCTTCGGCAGAAATTCGGCCGGATACATTGCTAAGCACCGTAATTTGACGGGTCTTTGCGTCCACCACGGCTACCACATCGTAACCGTCCACTCCGTTTTTCTTAATGGAATCCAACTCGTTGCTTTCCATATATAAGGGGGTGTTGTCCCCTTCCGTACGGGCAAACGGGTCTTTTTGGCATTGAGGACAGGAGAAAACGCGACAACGTTCTTCCTTTTTCTGGGAAATTCGTTTTTTAATCATAAGCAGCCTCTAATACACCTTATTGTTATTTTACTATAGTTTGGCGGCTTTTTACTACCAGCCGCCCCCCGCGCAAGAGCGGTGAATAAAAGGGATTTTTGATATAATTTAGTGTATGCGTGAACGATTTCAAAAACTCTTTTCTTCCCAACCCGTTATTTTCTCCGCACTGGCGGGGCTGTTTGTACTTATCATTGTAAGCGCCGTTTTTATGCGCTACATTTTTTCCGGGCTGCCGCCCGTGTATGAAATGGAAGAATATACCCCTTCCTTGACTACCAAAGTATTTGACCGCAACAACAAACTCATTCACGAATTTTCCATTGAAAAGCGCAGCATGGTGCCGCTGGAAGATATCCCGGTGGACCTGCAAAACGCCGTCGTGGCCATGGAAGACCGCGATTTCTTTTCGCACCCCGGGTTTTCCGTCCGCGGTATCTTGCGTGCCTTGTTGCACGACATTATCACCGGGCGGGCCAAACAAGGGGCTTCCACGCTCACGCAGCAGCTTTCCCGCGGGGTGTTTTTGACGCAGGAAAAAAAGATTATCCGCAAAATCCGCGAAATCATTTTGGCCATTCAAATTGAACACCAATTCAGCAAACGCGAAATTTTGCAAATGTATTTGAACCAAATTTATTTGGGAAGCGGCGCTTATGGCGTAAAAGCCGCGGCAAAGAAATACTTTAACAAAGAACTTTCCGAACTTACCACCGGCGAAGCGGCCCTTATCGTGGGGCTCATTCCCGCGCCGGGGCGCTACAACCCGTTTGCCAACCCCGACCTTTCCCGCCAGCGGCGCGACCTGGTGCTGGACGTGATGTACCAGCAAAACTATATCACCCAGGAAGAGCTGGACGCCGCCAAACAGGAGCCCCTCCCCGAAAAACCGCCCGTGCCCGAAGATGCTCCCGGCCAATACTTTATTGAACACATCCGCCGTATTTTGGAACCCAAATACGGAACGGACGTTTTATGGAAAGCGGGGCTGAACATCTACACCACCGTAGACATTGACCAGCAGGCCGCGGCGGAAAAAATCATGAACGAATACCTGCAGCAATATGACGAGCAGGTAGCCAAAGGCTTGGGCATAGAAATAGACCCGCACGACACCGAAGCCGAAGAAGTGGACCCGAACGCCGCCGAAGAAGAACAAGCCGAACCGCAGGCCGACTATCCCCGCCTGCAAGGCGCTTTTATGGTGCGCGACGTCAAAACCGGAGCCGTGCGCGTGCTTGTGGGCGGCCGCGGATTTGACGAAAGCAAATTCAACCGCGCCACTCAGGCCAAACGCCAGCCGGGTTCTTCTTTCAAACCCTACGTATGGATGGCGGCCCTGCAAAAAGGGTACACGCCCGCCACCTTGGTAAAAGATTTGCCCACCATGTTCTATTATGACGGACGCAACTGGCGCACATTTGACGAAAACTCCGATTTGTATTCGTTGGATTTAGCCAAACAGTCTTTCATCGCCAGCAAAGATTTCAACGTTTGGGTGCCGCAGAACTACGGCGGCCGCAACGAAGGGTGGATCACTCTTAGAAAAGCGCTTGAAAAATCCAAAAACTTAGTAGCGGTAAACCTGATTGACGCCATTGGCGTGCCCGCGGTAGTGAAAGTGGCGCGCAATGCGGGCATTACGGCGGCCTTGCCGCGGGTGCCGGCCCTGGCGCTGGGCGTAAGCGTGGTGGCGATGGACGAACACCTCGCCGCGCTGACCACCTTTGCCAACGGCGGTATTCATACCGACAACTATTATATTGAACGCGTGGAAGACGCCAACGGCCGCGTGCTGGAACAGCATGTGCCGGTAGAAGAGGCTGTCTTCTCTCCGCAAGATTCTTATTTGTTAATTAACATGATGAAAGGCGTAGTCCAGCGCGGAAGCGGCGCGTATGTTTCGCGCCTGGGTCGCAATATTGCGGGCAAGACGGGTACCACCCAAAGCCACCGCGACATGTGGTTCGTGGGCATGACGCCCCGCACCGCCGCCGCGGCCTGGATGGGGTACGACGATGACGCCTCGCACGAAAAAGGCGCCCGTTTCACCGGCAGCACCACAGCCCGCTGGTGGACCGCCATCATGCAGGAAGTTCTTAAAGACGAACCCAATGAAGATTTTGCCGTTCCGGAAGGCATTTCCTTTGCTTACATCAACCCGACCACGGGCAAGCTGGCCATGCCTACCGAACGCAATAAATTTTTGGAAGCCTTTATAGCCGGAACCGAACCGCAAAGTTTTTAACGTTTCCGTTCCGCCGCTCCCGCAGGGAGCGCTAAACGCGGTATGACAGACAAAAAGCAGTCCCTCCCCACTCGTTACTACGGCCTGCCAAACGGCGCCGCAAAGGCGTATTTTGTCTGTCAAAAATACCTAAACGAAGGCAAAAGCGCCCTCTTTGTAACCTCCGGCGACACCGACGATTTTGACAACGCCGCGCACGAATTTGCCCCGCGCGGCGCACAAGCCTATCACCTGCCGGATACCGACACCGGCCGCATGAACACCTTATACGAGCTCCTCTCCGCCCAGGACGCTCCGCGCGTATTAAGTTTATCCTACGAAGCACTCTTTCTGCCGCTGCCGGACCCGCAAATTTTCCGCTCGCGCCTGTTTACGGTGCACCGCGGGGACACGCTTAGACGCCAGGAACTTTTGGACCGTCTGGAAGCCGCCGGTTACACCCGCGAAGATTATGCCGAAACGCCCGGTCAATACGCCGCCCGCGGCAGCGTGGTGGATATTTTTTGCCTCAACCGCCCCGAACCGTTGCGCCTGTATTTTGCAGGCAACCGCGTAGACGTCATCAGCGCGTTTGATTTGGACACGCAAAACACCAAAGAACATACGGACCAGGCCGTCATCATTCCGCTTAAATTTGAAGAAACGCCCGCCGCCCTGGCCGACTATGCCCCCGCATACGATTTTATTTTTGACGAGCCGGACAAGGATTTCCCGCTGGAAGATTACCCCACCTGTTCCGTCACCACGCTTTTGCCGTCTGCCGACGGGGTGGACTGCGGCTTAAAATCCAACATTTCCTTTAACGCCAACATGGAGCTCTTGGATAGGGAAGTGGCTTCCCTGCAGGAGCGGGAAATGACCGTCACCATTTGCTGCCTAAACCGCGGGGAGCTGGACCGCATGACGGAGCTGGCGGCCGATTATCCGCACCTTAAAAAAACGGCTTTCAAGATTTCCCCGCTTACGCAGGGTTTTTATAGTCCGCAGGACCATTTTGCCCTTATCACCAGCAACGAAATTCTCAACCGCCGCTATAATGCGGCCGCCGTCATTAAACGCTTTGACGTGGAAGGCGCCAAACGCGTGCGGTTTAAGGAATTGGAAGCGGGGGATTATGTCGTCCACCAGGAGCATGGCATCGGCCGCTATTTGGGATTGGAAGTGATGGATAAGGAAGAAAATCCCACCGACTGCCTGATTATAGAATACCGCCGCGGAAGCCGCCTGTATGTGCCCATGTACGATTTCAAAAAAGTACAAAAATACATCGGCGCGGGCGGGAAGAGGCCGGCTTTGTCCGCCCTGGGCGGGGTGGCGTGGAAAGACGTAAAAAAACGCGTGAAAGAAGAAGCGCAAAAAGCCGCCAAAGAAATTCTGAAACTGGAAGCGCTCCGCCTGGCTACCCCCGCGCCCGAAGTACCCGGGGACGCGCGCATTGAACAGGAATTTGCCGACTCTTTCCCCTACGTCTTAACCGCCGGGCAGGAACAAGCCATTAAAGAAACCCTGCACGATTTGGATTTGCCTAAACCCATGGACCGCGTACTCGTGGGAGACGTGGGCTTTGGCAAAACCGAAGTGGCCATGCGCGCCGCCTTGAAGGTGGCCTTGTCCGGCAAGCAGGTGATGGTGTTGGTGCCCACCACCATTTTGGCGGACCAGCATTATAAAACTTTCTCCAAACGCATGGCAGGATTTCCGGTTAATGTGCGCATGCTGTGCCGCTTCCAAACGGCCAAAGAACAAAAAGCCGTAATTGAAGAACTCAAAAGCGGCCTGTGCGACATTATCATCGGCACCCACCGCCTGATGAGCAAAGATATTGCGTTTCACGATTTGGGGCTCGTAATCATAGACGAAGAACACCGTTTCGGCGTCAAACAAAAAGAAAAAATCCGCTCCAAAACGGCCGGGGTCCATTCGCTGTTATTAAGCGCCACCCCCATTCCGAGAACGCTTAACCAATCGCTTTCTTCACTGCGTGATATTTCGCTGATAGACACTCCCCCCCGCGGCCGCACCCCTATCAAAACGGTAGTTACCGCTTGGAACAACGAGCTGGCCGCCGCCGCCATTAACCAAGAGCTGGCCCGCGGCGGGCAGGTGTATTACGTGTACAACAGCGTGCAGAGCATGCAGTCGCGCTATTTATTCTTAAAGCAACTTGTCCCGCAGGCGCGCATCTGCATGGCCCACGGACAAATGGACGAAAAAGAATTGGAACAAACCCTGTGGGACTTTAACCAAGGGAAATACGATATTCTCCTAGCCTCCACCATCATAGAATCCGGCATTGATATTTCCAACGCCAACACGCTTATTGTGGAAAACGCACACAACTTTGGCTTGGCCCAGCTCTACCAGCTGCGCGGCCGTATCGGCCGCGGCAGTACCAAGGCCTATTGCTACTTGTTCCACCCGGACTGGCTGTTCAAAAAGAAAGAAGAACCGCAGGACAACTTTGCCGATCTGGCCGCCGTGTATTGGAAACCCAAAGAGGAAAAAGACCCCACCGAAGAAGCCCGCCAGCGCCTGGCCGCGCTTATGGAGTTTGGCGAATTGGGAAGCGGGTTCCGCCTGGCTCTGCGCGATATGGAAATCCGCGGTGCGGGCGACTTGTTGGGCGTTAAACAACACGGTTACGTCAACGAAGTCGGATTAAGCTTATACTGCGATTTGGTGGCCGCGGAAGTTAAAAAATTAAAAGGCGAGCGGGTGGAACGCAACCTGCGCGCCAAGGTGAATTTGCCGGTAGCCGCCTATATCCCGCCGGACTACGTGCCGGACGACGCCGAACGTTTGAAATACTACAAAGAACTCATGAGCGCAGACGAAGCCAAAACAAAAACCATTTTGGCCAAACTGCAGGACCTAAGCGGGCCGCTTCCGCAGGAAGTGAAAAATTTAACGGAACTGTTTGCCCTGTCTGCACGGGCGGGCGCGCTGGAAATGTACCATGTGGACTGGCTGGACGGTCAGCTGGAGCTGTTGTTTACCAAACGTTTTCAAATGCCGCCCAATCTGCCGGGTGAATTATTCAACCGTTTCGGGGCTCAAAACGTGGAGTTTATCAAATCCAAAAACGGCGACGGCCTGCGCCTCAGCGCGCCTGACGGCAAGGACCCCGTCCTTTTTGCCCGCGAAACGATTTGTTTTTTTGAAAGAATTTTGAAACAGGAAAAATGATATAGTATATGAATATGAAAAAAAGCTTTCTTTTAGCCGCTCTTTTATTGGCGGCATGGGGTTGCCAAAAAGCGGAACAAACCGTCCCGGCTGAGGTGGCCGTACGCATAGGGGACGAAACCATAACGGAGCAGGACGTCAACGAACGGCTGGCGCTGCTGTCCAAGGACGACCGCGAATTTGCCCAAACGCCTATCGGCAGACAGAATTTGTTACAGATTATCGCGCGGGAAAAACTCATTCAAACCGCCGCCAAAGACGCCGGGCTGGACCAGTCGGACGTGTACCTTTCCATCATGGAAGACAAACGCGCCCAAATGGCCGACATTTACGCCCAATTCGGCCGCCAAACCCTGGAACAGCTGTGGTATAACGATTTGAAAGAAAAAGGCGAAACGGCCGTGACGGACGAAGAAATCGCCGCTTACTACAAAAAATATCCTTATGAAATGACGATTAAACAAATCATCATTGATAACGCCCAAACGGCCGACCAAGTGCTCCGCGCGCTGAAAGCTTCGCCGGGCCGCTGGAGAGAGTTGGAACGGCAGTACAGCGTGGCGCCCGAGTCACTGCGCAAGCTTTCGTTTATGCCGGGGGAATATTTGGCCAACATAGAAGTAATCGCGGCCAACTCTGCGGCCGGCAGCGTACAAGGTTTTTTCAAAACTTCGCAGGGATTTCATATAATAATGAAGACAAGCGAAAAACGCCTGTCCCGCAAGGATGCCGAACCGCGCATTCGGGAAGTATTGGAAAACAAAAAGTTGGATAACGTTTTGGATGTTCTAAAAAAGAAATACGAGGTTGTGATTTATGAAAAAAGCGAATAAACTGTTTTTGGCCGTATTGTTGACGGCTTTGGGGGCCAACCTGCAAGCCAAGGTGATGGAATCTTCCGTCGCCACGGTAAACGGACGCCCCGTTTTGGCTTCCGAATACGACACGTATTTGGAAGGCGTGGTGGAACAATACCAGCTGGCCGCTCCGCAATTTTTGAAGCAGCCCTACGCCCAGGACATTTTGGGCCGCGAAGTGCTTAAAGAACTGATTTCCAAAGAACTCTTGTACCAGGCCGCGGAAGAAGAAAAAATCCAGGTAAAAGACTCCGAACTGGACGAAGGCCTCAACGAAATCAAGAGCCGCTTTATCGTAGACGAAACCACCGGCAAACAGGATCCCAAAGGGGCCGATAAACGCTTCAACGAAGCGCTTAAAAAGCAGGGAATGAGTTTCAAAACCTACAAAAACAAACTTTCCAAAGATATTGCCGTGCGCAAACTGATGGAAGAAAAATTGAAAGCCACGGTAAAACCCGTGGAAGAAGCCGACGCCAAAGCCCTCTATGCCAATGTAGAAGCGGTGATGAAAAACAACACCAAAAAAATCAAAGCGTTGGAAAAAGAAGATCCCGCCAAGCTCAAAGAAGCGCAGGCCATTGCGGCCAAGCTTAAACAGCTTACCGGTGAACAAGTGCGCATCGGGCACATTTATTTGGCCGTCACCAAAGACATGAAACCCGAAGACGCCAAGAAAAAAGAAGAACTGGCCAAACAAATCAAAAAAGAAATTGACAACGGTATGGACTTCTCCACCGCGGTCAAAAAATACACCGAAGACAAAAACGCCCTTGCCAGCGGCGGGGACATGATTTTGATTAAAGGCGTTGCTCCGAAAGCCATTGACGAAAAAGCGTTTTCGCTCGCCGTAGGCAAAGTGAGCGACCCGATTAAGAGCGACGTGGGTTACCACATCATCAAAATTAAAGAAAAACGCGCCGAAAGATCCATTTCTTACGACGATGTCGCCAGAGATTTGGCCCAATACATCGCCCAGCAGCGCGTGCAGCTGGCCATGGCCGAATATATTGAAGAACTCTATAATAAGGCCGACGTAAAAGTGACCAAAACTTTTGAATCGGACGCGCTTTTGGAACAGGCCGCCGCCAAAGAAGCGGCACAGAACGCCAAAAAAGATTCTAAAGCCGAAGCCAAAGACGCCAAGAAAGAGGCCAAAGCGGACGATAAAAAAGCCGAAAGCGACAAAAAATAACACCGCTTGGCAGCAACTGTCCAATTAAGTTATACCTTAAAGGCAAAAACGGTTCCTCACCTCCTTTTTGAGTTTAATTGTATTCGGACAATTCATGAAACCTGTTGTATTTATAACCGCCGGCGATCCGCTGGGGATCGGCCCGGAAGTAACCGTTAAAGCATTAAAAAGTCCTTTGGTGCAACATGCGTGCTCTCCGATTGTTATCGGAGAGCCCTGTTCGCTTTTCCGCGCGGGCTTTTCGGACAGCCTGGCGCGCCTGATTAGCATGGACTCCTGCGAATGCCTGCAGGACGCGCCGCACGGCCCTACCGAAGCAGGAGGGATATCCTCCTTCAAAGCGGTGGAACTGGGCTGCAAGCTGGCGCTTCGCACGTCCTGCCCGCTTGTCACCGCTCCCATCTCCAAGCAAAGCTGGGCCCTGGGGCACATTCCCTATGTAGGCCACACCGAACTGTTGCGCGAACGCGCCGGGAAAGACGGGTTGATGATGTTTGTCAGCGGGCCTATCCGCTGTGCGCTGGTCAGCGAACATTTCTCCATAGCCGATTTACCCCATATCATTACCCGCGCCCGGGTGGCCAATGCCGCGCGCTGTTTTGCCCAGGCGCTTCACCGTTTGGGAATTTCGCGCCCCCGCATTGCTTTTTGCGCGCTCAATCCGCACGCGGGCGATAACGGCAAATTCGGTACCGAAGAACATACCGTGCTGGAACCCGTCATTCGCACCCTGCACCGCAAAGGCATTTGCGCCGAAGGTCCCTTCCCGGTGGACAGCCTCTGGGCCGCCCATGCCCATGGCCAATACGACGGCCTTTTGTGCATGTATCACGACCAAGCCCTTTTGGGGCTTAAGCTGGCCGCCCATGAACCGATTGTCCACGTAACGGCGGGGCTTAAGTTTTTGCGCACCTCTCCCACCCACGGCACCGCGTTTGACATCGCCGGCAAGAACTGCGCCGACGCACAAAGCATGACGGCGGCCATTTTGTTTGCGGCCGCGCGGTCTAAATGTCCCGAAATTTAGTACGGCTTCTCGCTTTTTACCTATTTCAAAGCCCCGCTTAAAACGGGGCTTTTTAGTTCCTTTGGGTTTTATCTGGGGCGTTTTTAGAGAAATTCTCCCACAAGTTTTTCCCCTTTTTTTCTTGCCAACTAACCCAAAAAACACTCAACAAGGGAACATTTTCAAACACCCCCTCTTTTCTGACGGCGCAAGAAAGCAAGAAACCCTGCCCCCTTCTCGTTTTATTTGTTACAATGGGAGTATGGACCCCATCATTCATTTTGAAGAAATAGATTCCACCAATAATTACCTGAAAGAGAATTGTTCTTCTCTGGCGCACGGCACCATCGTCACTGCCGACAGGCAAACCGCCGGACGCGGGCGCTTTAACCGCCGGTGGATTTCGCAAGACGGGGGCCTGTACTTTTCCGTTTTAATTAAACCCCAACAAACCGATTCCTGGCCCAACTTCACCCAGCTGATGGGTCTTTCGCTGTGCCGCGCCATTGAAAAACTGTTTCCCAACACCTACCTAAAATGGCCCAATGACGTCTTGGCCGACGGCAAAAAATTATGCGGCATTTTAAGCGAAGGCGTTCTTTCGGGCGGGCGGTTGGAAGGAATGGTTATTGGTACGGGGGTAAACGTCGGGCAGAAGGCCATGCCGGACGTAGGCCAACCGGCCACCTCGCTGTATATGTTAGGCGTCCGGGTGGATAAATCCGCCCTGATGCAAGACATTATGAACTATTTTTGGCAGGATTATCCCGCCGTGGAAACACACGGCTTTGCCGCCATCTGCGAACCGTACAAAAAGCGGTTCCCGTTTATTGGCAAACAAATCTCCGTTAAAAACGGAGAAAAACCCCTTTCCGGCACGGTGCAGGACGTATCTTCGCGCGGTACGCTTTTCTTGGCTACCGCCGACGGGCCGACAGAAATCTATATAGGAGACCTGATTGTATGAGTGCAGACAACCTGATGATGCAATCCGTCAACATTACCATCATAGGAATGTTGGTCGTTTTCGTTTTTCTGACGATAATGATCGGAATAATGAAAGTATTGGGCAAGCTGGTGCAAGCGATGGAAAAATACTTTCCGCAAACTGCGCCCGCCCTGCAAGACAATGCCGTAATTGCGGTAGCCATTGCAGCCGCCAAACGATTTCAAGGAAAATAATAAGAGGGGACATGTATGAAAAAAATTAATTTTATGCTCACCGCTTTCCGCGACGGCTTTCAGTCCGTCTACGGGGCGCGCGTACTTACCAAAGATTTTATGCCCGCGGTGGAGGCCGCCCGTCACGCCGGCATTAACCATATGGAATTTGGCGGCGGGGCGCGTTTCCAAGCGCTGTTTTTCTATTGCAACGAAAACGCCTTTGACATGATGGACACCTTCCGCAAAACCGCCGGGCCGGACGCCAACCTGCAAACCTTGGCCCGCGGCGTAAACGTGGTCGGGCTGGAAAGCCAATCTTCCGACGTTATTAAAGCCCATGCCCAACTGTTCAAAAAACACGGCACCACCACCATTCGCAACTTTGACGCCTTAAACGACGTAAACAACCTGATTTATTCCGGCCAGTGCATTCACGACGCCGGCCTTAAGCACGAAGTGTGCGTGAGCATGATGTCTTTGGCTCCGGGCTGGGACCACACCGGCAAAATCCATACCGAAGAATTTTACGAAAAAATTTTGCGCCAAATTTTGGATTCCGGCGTTCCGTTTGATTCGCTCTGTTTCAAAGACGCGTCCGGCACCTCCACTCCGGCCACGGTGGGCAAAACCGTAGCCATGGCGCGCCGCCTGCTGCCGGAAGGCACCAAAATCGTTTTCCACACGCACGAAACGGCGGGCAACTCCATCGCTTGCTGTTTGGAAGCCATCAAAGCCGGCGCCGACCAGCTGGACCTTTCCATGCAGCCCGTTTCCGGCGGCACCTGCCAGCCCGACATTTTGACCATGTGGCACGCGCTGCGCGGCACGGAATATACCTTGGATATTGACACCAAAAAAATCCAGGAAGCCGAAAACGTGTTCAAAGACTGCATGAGCAAATACTTCCTGCCGCCCGAGGCTACCTCGGTGAACCCGATTATTCCGTTCTCCCCGCTGCCCGGCGGCGCGCTGACGGCCAACACCCAAATGATGCGCGACAACGGCACCTTTGACAAATTCCCCGAAGTGGTGAAAGCCATGGGCGAATGCGTCAAACTGGGCGGGTTCGGCACGTCTGTCACCCCCGTTTCTCAGTTCTATTTCCAGCAAGCTTACAGCAACGTCATGTTTGGCCCCTGGAAGAAAATCACCCCCGGCTACGGAAAAATGGTCCTTGGCTATTTTGGCAAAACCCCTGTGGAACCGGATCCGGAAGTGGTGAAAGAAGCCAGCCAACAGCTGGGCTTGCCTCCCACCAAGAAAACGCCGCTTGAAATCAACGACGCCGACCCGAAGAAAGGGCTCAAAGTGGCCGAAGCCAAGCTGAAAGAAGCCGGCCTGCCGGTGACGGAAGAAAACGTTTTCATCGTGGCCACCTGCGCCGACAAAGGACTGATGTTCTTAAAAGGCGAAGCCAAAGTGAACGGTATCCGCTGGGCGGCCGACGCCAAGAAAGCCGCGGCCTCTTCGGACGCTGTCAAAGTAACCGTGGACGGCAAAGCCTACGAAGTGGTGTTTGACGGCAATGACGCCGTGGTAAACGGCAAACGCTACAGCGTTTCCACCGCCGCTTCCGACGCCAAGGCCGAAGCCAAACCCGCCGCCAACACGGGTGCGGGCGGAACGGTGAAATCCCCCCTGCCGGGTGCCGTGCTGCGCTTAAGCGCCAAAGAAGGGGACCGCGTCAGCGAAGGACAGGAAATTATGGTACTGGAAGCCATGAAAATGGAAACCGCCATTTCCGCGCCTGCGGCCGGAACGGTGCACTTCCTCGCCAAACAGGGCGACCAAGTCCAAACCGGCGACGCGCTGGCCGAAATCAAATAAGAGGAAAAAGCTATGGATATTTTAACTTCTCTTACCAAAATAGCGCACTCCACCTCGCTTTATGCGCTTACGTGGCAGCAGCTGGTGATGATTGTGGTTTGCTGTTTCCTGCTGTGGCTGGGCATCAAAAAGCAATTTGAACCGCTTTTGCTGATTCCGATTGCCTTTGGCGGGCTGCTTTCCAACATTCCGCTGGCGGGCATTGCCGAAACGGGCGGATTTTTGCGCATCGTATACGATGCCGGTATTCAGACGGGTCTTTTTCCGCTGTTTATCTTCATGTCCGTAGGAGCCATGACAGACTTCGGCCCCTTGATTGCCAACCCCAAAACGGCCCTCTTGGGCGGGGCGGCGCAGTTTGGCATTTTTGCCACGCTCATTGGAGCCATTGGGCTTTCGTATATCCACTTTGGAGATGCGCAGCCCTTCGCCTTTGGCCTTAAAGAAGCGGCTTCCATCGGCATTATCGGCGGGGCGGACGGCCCGACGGCCATCTTTTTAACCTCCCGCCTGGCGCCGCAATTGTTGGGTGCCATTGCCGTGGCGGCCTATTCGTATATGGCCCTGGTGCCGATTATCCAGCCGCCCATCATGAAGCTCCTGACCACGGACGCGGAACGCAAAATTAAAATGACGCAGCTGCGTCCCGTTTCCAAACGCGAGAAAATCCTTTTCCCGCTGGTGCTTCTGCTCTTGTGTGCGTTCCTGTTGCCGGATGCCGCGCCCCTTATCGGTGCGCTGACGTTTGGTAACTTGATTAAGGAATCCGGCGTGGCGGAACGTCTGTCCAAAACGCTGCAAAACGACTTCTGCAACATCACCACGATTTTGCTGGGGTTGTCCGTCGGTTCCAAATTGCAGGCCAGCCAGTTCCTCAAAACCGAAACGCTGGGCATTTTGCTGTTGGGCATTATCGCCTTCTCCATTGCCACGGCTTCGGGCGTACTGTTGGCCAAGCTGATGAACTGCTTTAGCAAGACGAAAATCAATCCTCTTATCGGTTCGGCGGGCGTATCGGCGGTGCCGATGGCGGCGCGCGTATCCAACAAAATCGGATTGGAATACGACAAGAACAACTACCTGCTGATGCATGCCATGGGGCCCAACGTAGCGGGCGTTATCGGCAGTGCGGTAGCGGCAGGGGTGTTGCTCTCTCTGCTGGGAAAATAACCTTTTCCCCGTCTTTTCAAACGCCCCGTGTAAACGGGGCGTTTTTTTGCTACAATACCCCCATATGACCTCTCTATTTACCCCCACTTCCCCTCAAAAAAACACGGCTATCGTGCTGGGGGTGACGGGCAATTTAACTTTCGCGTTGGGCGTAGTGCTTAAAACCCTTAAACGCCACAACGCCAAGCTGTTGGAACGGGCAGACGTTATCGTGTATTACCAAAACATGGACGAAGCCTGCCGCAAAGCCTTAAACGATATCTTACCCTGCCGATTTGAATATTACCGCTTCCCGCATATGGAAGGGCTGCGCCCTCAGGCGTTGCGCGATTATGGCGAAATGACATTTGTGCGCTATGAATGTTTCCGTTTTCTACAGCAATACGAATATGTTTTGTGGCTGGATGCGGATATTTTAATTCAAAACGATATTTCCGGCATGCTGGCTCAAATTCCCCACGGGATTGGGTTCCGCCGCGAGTACTATGATGAACGCGTCCGCATGAATTTCACGCATGATATTCCCGGTTACAAAATGGATGCGCCGCACTTTAATGTGGGTATTATGACCGCAAGCCATCATCTGCCTGCAGACAGAAACGCCATGGCGGATTGGTGCTACCAAAAAACGGCCGAAATTACCAAATCGCTCATTTTCCCGGACCAAGGGATTCTGCTTTTAATGTGCCAGCACTTTGGCATAGACATTGACTCCTTGGACGAAAAATACAACTGTGAAGCGAGGAGAAAAGCGTCCGTACTGAAAGACGCGGCCATTGTACACGCCGTAGGACACCGCAAATTCTGGAAGTATTATTATTTTGACGAATGGTTCCAAACCTATAAAGAATGGGTGAAGCAGACGGGTATTGTGTGTGAAAACAACTTCCCGATTTTAAGAAAGCTGGGCCTGTTAAAATACCCCCTGTTTCAAGTGGCGCCGAACCCGGGCAAACACCCGATAAAATTTGGCACCTACCTGCTAAAAGCATTACTCAGGAGAAAATACTAAACCTATCAAAAAATCCCGCCGTCTGGCGGGATTTTTTAAGCTGAAATTTTAACGCCTTTGCGCGGACAGAGAGCCGCCAGCTTACAGTGTGAACACTCGGGTTTGCGCGCATTGCACACGCGCCGTCCGTGCAAAATAAGCGCAATGCCAAACCAAGCCCAATACTCATAGGGAATAATTTTCATTAAATCTTGCTCCACTTTCACGGGGTCGGTTTGTTTGGTGAGCCCCAGCCGAAACGACAGCCGCTTAATGTGCGTATCCACCACAATGCCTTCCGGCTTTTTGAAATAATCCCCCAACATCACATTGGCCGTTTTGCGTGCCACGCCGCGCAGGGAAAGCAGGTCTTTCATGGTTTGGGGCACCTGGCCGCCGTACACTTCGCAAATGCGTTTGGAACTTTCAATAAGAGACAACGCCTTGCTGTGATAAAACCCCGCCGAATGAATTAATTTTTCCACTTCTTTAATGTCGGCCGCGGCCATGGCCTGGGGCGTAGGGAAAGCCCGAAACAACGCCGGCGTAATTTGGTTAACGCGTTCATCTGTACATTGGGCCGATAAAATCACCGCACACAACAGCTGCCATGCATTTTGGTGGTGCAGCGGAATGATATGTTCGGGGTAGAGCTGTTTTAAGATTTTAAGCAGGGTTAAAACGTCCGTTTTTTTAGCGGGCATCGCTACACCCTCCCACCTTGGCCCAGATATATGCGGCGGCCAAGACCAACAGATTTACAAAAATAATCGTCGCCCCGGAGGGAATGTTAAACACGAACGACAAATACACCCCCGCCCATACGCTCCCCGCGCCAAAGCAGGCCGCCAGCCACAACACCTGCTTAAACGTACGAGACACCAGCAACGCCGCCACCGGCGGAATAATCAGCAGGGCCGAAATCAGGAAAATCCCCACCACCTTAAAGGCCAGCACCACCGCTACGGACGTAATCACCACCAAGGCCGTATTAACGGCCTGCACCGAAATGCCGCGAGTGCGGGCAAAAGGCTCGTCAAAACAGGCGGACGTTAAATCCCGGTAAAAGAAAAACAGCCCCGCCAGCACCGCCAAAAGCAAGACGGCGCATAAGATGGTTTCGTCGGTAGATACGGTAAGAATACTGCCAAACAAATACCCCAGCAAATCGGTATTAAACCCGCCCGCCAGCGCCGTAATTAACAACCCGACCGAAAGCCCCGCCGCGCTGACAATACCAATAGCGGCATCGCCATAAATCTTGAATTTTTGCGTAATTTTCATAATGCCCAGCGACGCCGCCACCACCACCGGCACCGATACATACACCGGGTTTGCCGACAGCAACAACGCCGCCGCCACCCCCGTCAGGCACACATGGCTCATGCCGTCCCCAATTAAAGACAGCCGCTTCAACACCAAAAACACGCCCAACAACGCGCACGAAGCCGCCACCAGCGTTCCCGCCGCCAGCCCGCGCTGCACAAAACCATAGCTTAAAAATTCGCCTATCATTTGTGTTCCTCCCCGCAGGTGCACCCCAGCGGGCAGTGCCCGTGATTATGCAAATGGTCTATCGTATGCTGGGCAAACGAACCCAGTTTGTCGGCCACGGCCTGCGAATGGCAAAACTCCTCTTTCGTGCCGTAAAACACAAGTGTTTTGTCTATATACATAAATTTGGAAATATATTTTCCCACTTCACCCGTGTCATGCGTGATGAGCAAAATGGTCACCCCTTGCTTGGCGTTTAATTCCCCCAAGAGATTAAAAAACATTTCGCGCGATTCGGGGTCCAGCGCGGTGGAAGGCTCGTCCAAAATCAGCAATTCGGGCTTGCTTACCAGCGCCCGGGCCAACAGCACTCGCTGCTGCTGGCCGATGGACAAATCGTGAAAAATCCGCCCCGCATATTGGCGCGTACGCGTCTTTTGCATGGCGTCATACACTTGCTTTAATTCGCCGACGGACACGCCGCTTCCGTGCCGGTCCGAAAGGCCCATCAACACCACTTCTTCTGCCGATACCGGAAACCCGCTTTGAGAAACGGGGCTCTTTTGCGCCAAGTAGCCTATTTTCCCCCATTCCTTAAATTCTTGCGGTTTCTTGCCAAAAAGCTTGATTTCGCCCTTTCCCTTTTCCAGCCCCAGCAATAATTTGAGCAGGGTCGTTTTCCCGCCTCCGTTGGGGCCGATAATGCCTACATAGTCCCCCGCCTGCACCGAAAAAGAAACCCCTTCCAGCACCGGCACGCGCACATAGGCAAACTGCAAATTGGACGCTTCTATCACGCTTGGCATGAAAGCCCCCTTCGCAAACTTTCCAAGTTGCGCCGCATCAGTTCCCCATACGTAACGCCTTGGTCAAAATCTTTTTTGCTCACGTGTTCCACCGTATAGAGAGGAAGCACCTCCACCCCCGTTTCGGCCGCCACCGCCGCCGATAAGCGGGGAGAGAGCGTTTCTTCGGTAAAAATAGCCCGAATATGGTTCTTTTTAATAAACTTGATAAGCTCCGCCAACTGCCGGACGGAATTTTCCCCATCGTGGGAAGAACCCGCCAACGCGGAAAGAGACAGGCCGTAGCGGTCGGTCAAATTCCGAAAAGCCAAATGCCCCACATGCACCACTTCGCGGCTTTGGCAGGAAGCCAACCCCGTTTGAAAAGATTGGTCCAGGGCGTCCATTTCCTGTTCAAAAGCTTGCAGGTTTTGCTCATAGGCCGTTTTATGGTTGGGGTCTTTTTGTTCCAAAGCAAAAGCAATGGCGCGCGCAATTTTTTTGGCGTTTTGAAAATCCATCCACACGTGCGGATCGTCCGACGCGGCCGCATATTGCGCCGCCTGTACCACGGCCGTATTTTTGCCGGCGGCCGAAAGCACGTCTTTGGCCCACGGTTCTATCCGGTCCGATACGTACACAAATATATCCGCGTTTTTCACGTTCACCAAGGCTCCGGGCGTAGGTTCAAAAGAATGCGGCTCGGCATTGGCGGGCAGCAGCATGGCCACGTCTGCCCGGTCCCCCGCTATTTGGCGGGCCAGCGTATAAGGCACATAGCCGGAAGCCACCACACGAGGCTTTTCCCCTTGCGTTACCGGCACTTGATGGCGCCGCGGCGCCAACGACAGCCACCACACCCCGGCGGCCAATAATAAAAACAAAACGGCAGGAATATGTTTTTTCATAAAGCTAACGTCCTCTAAAAGATTATTCTATATTATACGATTTCCCGCCGCGGCGCGGGAGCACGGACGCGAATTTACTATAATATACGAAAGGAGAAATTATGAGCTATATACTTGCATTGTGTTTGGCACTTTGTTGGGGGACGGCTTTTTTGGCCTCCAAAAACATCGTGGACAGCCTGCCTCCTTACTGGGGCACGTTTTTCCGCGTATTGGCCGGGTTGTGTTTCTTTATCGTACTGTACGCAATCCAGCGCAAAAATTTGAAATGCCCCATTAAACAGTTGTGGCGCCCGTGGACGATCGGCCTGTTGCTGATTTTGCTCCCTTTTGCCGCCATTTCCTGGGGTCAGCGCTTTGTGGCGCCCACCATCGGCGGTATTTTTAACGGTACCGTACCGATATGGTCTTTTATCGCGGGTGCCGTATTGTTAAAAGGGGAAGACCGCTTCACCTGGCGCCGCGCCATCGGCGTGACGGTGGGTATGATTGGATTGCTGATTATTATGCGCCCCATGATTGCCGCCGCCAAACTGGACGCGAGCCCCATGGCGCTGTATGGCTGCTTTGCCTTTTTGATTATGGCCTGGTCCTATAGCTTGGGCAACGTGCTGACCAAAAAAATCATGGTGGACAGCAACGCCATGACCCACGAAGCCAACACCTTCCACCAATATTTGTTCTCCGCGGTGGTATTGTTGATTGTATCGTTTATCGTAGAACCCGTTCCGGCCGCTTCGGCCTTTACCACCAAAGTAGTGCTTTCCATTATCAGTGCGGGTGTATTTTCTTCCGCAGTGGCGTTTTTGCTTATGGTAGCCTTGATTAAACGCTGGGGCGCTACGCGTATGGCCTCGGTAACGTATTTCACGCCGGTAGTAGCCATGGCCAGCGACATGATTGCCTTTGGCAGAATGCCTTCCGGGGCGGAACTGGGCGGGCTGTTGCTAATTTTTGCCAGCTTGGTCATGATTCAAAAGAAAGTGGAACCCGAAGCTAAATAACGTATGAAAAAAATCCTGAACCTTCAGTGCATCAACTGCGGCAAAGAACACAAAACCAGCGAAGCGAACTTCGTCTGCACCGCCTGCGGAGGAAACCTGGAGGTAAACTACGATTACAAGCTGATATCCAAACGCTTCAGCATCGGCAAACTCAAGGATAACCGCGAGTTTGACATGTGGCGCTATATGGATCTGCTCCCGATCAACGACCACGACAAAGTGCCTCACGTGCATGTGGGCTGGACGCCTCTTTACCCCTGCAAAGAGCTGGCAAAAGAGCTGCACATTTCCAACCTGCTTATTAAGGACGAAGGGCGCAACCCTACCGGTTCTATCAAGGACCGCGGCAGCGCCGTGGCCGTGGCCCGCGCGCTGGAGCTGGAACAGGAAGTCATTGCCGACGCTTCCACCGGCAACGCCAGCGACTCGCTGGCCTGCCTTACGGCCAGCATGCCCATGAAAACGGTCATCTTCGCCCCCAAATCGGTACCGGATCCTAAACTGGTACAGTTGCTGGTGTACGGGGCCGAAGTCATCGGGGTGGACGGCTCTTACGACGAAGCGTTTGAGCTGTGCAAACAATCGGTGCAAAAATACGGCTGGTATTCCCGCGCGGCGGGGTTCAACCCCTTCACCCGCGAAGGCAAAAAAACCTGCGCCTTTGAAATTTGCGAACAAATGGATTGGGAAGCGCCGGATAAAGTGATCGTAGCCGCGGGCGACGGGACCGTACTGGCCGGCCTGTGGAAAGGATTTACGGACTTTAACAAACTGGGCATCATTGAACGCATGCCGCAGATGATTGCCGTACAAGCCGAAGGGAGCGCCGCCATTGCGCAGGCGTTTAACACCCAAACGGAAGTGAAATCCGTCTCGGCGCACACGGTGGCGGACAGTATCGTCGTCAATTACCCGCGCGATGCGGCCTTGGCCCTGCAAGCCCTGCAGGAATCCAACGGCATGGCCGTAACCGTGTCGGACGAAGAAATCCTGCAAGCCATTCCCGAGTTGGCGCGCAAAGCCAACATCTTTGCCGAACCGGCCGGCGCGGCCACCTATGCGGCCTTAAAAAAGCTGGTGGCGCAAAAGAAGATAGAGCGCGACGAATCCGTCGTCCTCGTTGTGGGCGGAAACGGCTTGAAAGACATTGATTCGGCCATGCAGGTGCTGCCCAAAGTATGTGTGATTCCCCCCACCATGGCCGCGGTGGAACAGGAATTAAAAGACAAAGGGTTTATCAAATAACCCGTCGGTCTTGAAACCCATATAAAAGAGCCCCCGCCAAAAGCGGGGGCTCTTTTTGTATGGCAAAAGTACGCGGGTTATTGGTTCATGCGTTCAAATGCGTCCAAGGAAGAACTGCGAATTTCCGTAGGCACGCACACATTGCCCACAAGTCGCCCGTTACAGGCGGGCGCAGCCGCCCCGGGCGTGGCCCCCTGCACCGGGGCCGTAACCGACGGCACGGCAGGCACATTTTTTATTTGCGCGGCATAACGCTTAAGGACCACGGAAAGCAAAATTCCAATAATCAGCACCGCGGCCAACAACCCCAACAGTCCAAATCCGGCTTGTCTTTTCATATACTGACTCCTTTGGGTTTATTCTATCAAAATTTTCCTGGGGATTTGTCCCTATTTTCTCCTCTAAAATGCTAAAATAAAATGGGGGAGAAAATTCTCTTTTCAAACTTAAAAAAGGGTGAGGTTATAAAAACTATGACGCAAAATTTATCTTCGTCCGCCTTGGTCAAACCCTTGGCCAAAGACGTTCACGCCGAAGCGGACATTCCGTCCGGCTACGGCAAAACGGAAAGCTACCTGCTGCCCAAAGACCCGGCCTGGCTGTTCCTGTTTTGGGAAATCACCCAAAGCACCCTGGACTGCATTAAAAGCCAGTACAGCGAAGACGTTTTGAAAAATTCCCGCACCGTTATCCGCCTGCACGACGTCACTAACGTAGAATTTTTTGACGGCAATAACTCCGTCAGCCACTACGATATGCCCGTAATCTTTGAGGCTCGCAGCTGGTACATCAATGCTCCGCAAGCCGGCCGCACGTACCTGGCCGATTTGGGCTATTTGACCGCCGACGGGAAATTTATCCTGGTATCGCGCAGCAATTCCACGCTGTTGCCGCCCGGAAAAGTGTCCGACGTGGTGGACGATAAATGGATGGTGGTGGAAGGCGACTTCCAAAAACTCCTCAAACTGGCCGGGGCCGACTATATCGGCTTGGGCGCCAGCGAACTGATGCACGTATTGGGCCAGCGCTGGAAACTGACGGAGCTCACTTCCTCCGGCGCGCCGACTTCCTGGTCTTCTTTTGCCCTGCACTTGGACAAAGTGCAAGCCGAAGACGAGGACATTTGGCTCCAGGCCGACTGCGAAATCATCATCTATGGTTCCGCCTCCAAAAATGCCATCGTGTCCATCAACGGGCAAGACATTGAACTCAAAGAAGGCAAATTTTCTATCCGCCAGCACCTGCCCGCGGGCAGCGTGGTGGATCTTCCCATCAAAGCGCGCAACGCCAAAGGCGACAAGACGCGCCAGGTGAATATCAAAGCTCTGCGCGAGCAAGGAAAATAACATGGGCGAAGAAAAAGGTTACTTAGCGCTGGTACTGCACGCGCATCTGCCGTTTATCAAACACCCGGAATATCCGGACTTTCTGGAAGAAGACTGGTTCTACGAAGCCATGGTGGAAACGTATATCCCCCTGCTTAACGTATTTGAGAACCTGACCGAAGAAGGCACCGATTTCCGCCTGACCATGTCCCTCACGCCGCCGCTTTGCAACATGATGTCGGACCCGTTGTTAATTGAACGCTTCCGCCATTACCTAAACCAGCGCGTGGAACTTTCCCAAAAGGAACTCAACCGCACGCAGGGAACGGAATTTGAAGGCGTGGCCCGCATGTATTTCAACAAATTCCGCCGCTATCAGGATTTGTTTGAAAACCGCTATCACGGGCATGTGCTGGAAGGCTTCAAAAAATTCCAGGACATGGGCAAATTGGAAATCATCACCTGCTGCGCCACGCACGGCTACCTGCCGCTGATGGTGCACAAAGAAAGCGTCAACGCGCAAATCAAAATTGCCGCCAACGACTACAGAAGCCGCTTCGGCCGCAGCCCCAGAGGCATCTGGCTGGCCGAATGCGCCTACAATCCCGGTGACGACAAATTCCTGCGCGACGAAGGCATCCGCTTCTTCTTTACCGAATCGCACGGCGTGCTGCACGGCACCCCCCGCCCCAAATACGGCATTTACGCCCCGGTGTATTGCCCGCAAACGGGCGTGGCGGCTTTTGCCCGCGATATGGAATCGGCCCAACAGGTATGGAGCGCCGAATCCGGCTACCCCGGTGATCCGCGCTACCGCGAATTTTACCGCGACTTGGGCTACGACCTGGATTACGATTACATTAAGCCCTACCTCCATTCCGACGGCGTCCGCCGCAACATCGGCATGAAGTATCATAAAATTACCGGCAAAGTGGCCTTGAACCAAAAACAAGCCTACAACCCGCATGAAGCCCGCGAAGTGGCCGCCATGCACGCCGGCAACTTTATGTTCAACCGCCAGAAACAAATTGAATACTTGAGCACCATGCTGGACCGCAAGCCGTTGGTAGTGTCCATGTACGACGCGGAACTGTACGGCCACTGGTGGTATGAAGGGATTGAATTCTTGGAATTCTTGTTCAAGAAAATCTATTACGACCAGAAAGACATCAAACTCGTCACCCCGAGCGAATACCTGGACATGTACCCCGAAAACCAAATGGTGCAGCCGTCCATGTCCTCCTGGGGCGACAAAGGCTACCACGACGTTTGGCTCAACAGCGGCAACGACTGGATTTACCGCCATTTAATCAAAGCGGCCGAACGCATGATGGAACTGGCCAACAAATTCCCGAATGCGGACGGCCTCCTGCGCCGCGCGCTGAACCAGCTGGCCCGCGAGCTCTTGCTGATGCAGTCTTCCGACTGGGCATTCTTGATGACCACCGGAACCGCCAAGGAATACTCCACCAAGCGCACCAAAGACCACGTCAAACGCTTCAATGAACTGTATGAACAGATTCAAGGCAACCGCATTGACGAAGGCTTTGTGTACGACCTGGAACAGAAAGACTCTATCTTCCAGCAGATAGACTACAACGTCTACTCCAGCGCCGCCAAAGAAGCGGTCCTGCGGAAGTATTAATCAAAAGTCTTTGCTTCACACTTTCCCCGGGAGAAATCCCGGGGATTTTTTTATCCTCGGGCCAAAAGGCCCAGCCCTTTTTGGGTCCAATGGCCCTGGCGCCGGGCCGTATTTCTTTCTATAGTATAAGTATGAAAAATAAAATCATGTCTATACTCACGCTGGCTGCGTGTATCACTATTTCTATCCCCGGTTATGCCCAAAAAGGCAAAATCGTCAAGCAGGTAATTGCCGGGTCCGCTCCCCAACAGGCAGCCGTACAGACCGCCCAAACTGCGGCCAAAACCATTTCCGCCCAATCCCGTGCGACCGCGTTGCTTTCCGCCGTCAATAAAGCCGTGCCGATACCGGCGCCCGAAGAAGCCGTGCAGGCTCAACCCAAATCTCTGCCCATGCTTAAGGACCTGCGCGACAACAATGCCTATATGCGCGACATTGGCACCGTCATGAATTTGACCGAAGCCAAAAAAACGCTCAACTTTGCCTTTGCCATGGAACGCGAACGCGCCAACGCCAGACGCCTCGCCGCCACCATGCAAAACTACCAAACGCTTAATTTAAGCGACGTTCAGGAAAGCGCCTTGTTGGATAAAATCAGCGGCTTTGTGGTCAACCACAGCCTGCAGAACTATCTATTGGATTCTATGGTCAACAAAAACTATATGCAGTTCTTGCGGGATTTATCCAACTATTACAGCTTGTCCGTTAAATTTATGACTTCTTACGAACTGCGCTTTATTTCTTCGCAGGACGTAAAAGAAGTGTTCGCGCAAACGGCCTTGGACTATATGAAAGCCCACCCGCACAAAATGAATTTGAAACTGCGCGAAATTATGAAGTCGCCTTTTGTGAATGAAGATCTCAAATCCACCCTGCGCAGCTTTATTGCCCTGCGCCAGGTGCTGCCTCAACATGAAAGCGGCTTTTTGACGGTCCTTCGCGAAGCTTACAAACAGTATTCCAACGGTTTGGCCGCGGCCCGCACGCAAGAAGACGTGACCCAAACGGTAGCCATTTATCAAAAAACCTTAAAAGAATTGGAAGCCTTTGTAAAACGCTACAACCGCTCCCCCCGCTGGAACGCTCAGCTGCCGGAACGCCGCTTGTACAACAAACTGCTCTTGCTGATTACGCACAACCAGGCCAACCAATTCAAGCAAGTGGCCCCGTACATTACGCAAATCCAGCAGATTTTAACGCAATATCCGCGCATTCGCTTCACCGCGGAAGAAACGATGTCCAAACTGCAAGCGTTTATCGCAAAAAACCACCGCCTTCCCCGCTCTATGGGTGAAAGCCCCGCCGGAGTGCATATTCCCGAAGCGGAACTGGATCTCTACGAAGCTACGTTCTATTGGGAAAGAATGGATAAAAAATTTGCGAGCGAACTCTTTGATATTAAACGCAAAATCAAATAACTAAACCTCCTACTAATAAAAGCCCCGGGAAAACCCCGGGGCTTTTTATAATAACCTTTAAGGCCTCCTGCCCAGGCGCGCAAGGTCAGCCACAGCAGTTGACCCCGCACTATACGATTTTTGAATAAAAAAGGCCGCCCCAAACGGGACGGCCTTTTAAGTATTTGGCAAAGAGCTTATTTGTATTCCAATTTAAGCAATTTGTATTTTTTGGGTCCGCGGGGCAAGATAGCTTCAAACATTTCGCCTTCTTTTTTGCCCAACACCCCGTTAGCTAACGGAGATTTAACGGACAGCAAACCTTTTTCCGGGTTGGATTCCATGGAGCCCACCAGCGTATAAGTAAATTCAATACCGGCGTCCAAATCTTTAATGGTCACGGTCGCGCCGATGCGGGCTTCGCTCTTATCCACGGTCAAATCGTCGGTAATTTGGGCGTTTCTCAAGCGGGTTTCCAATTCCTGGATACGGATCAGCGTTTCGGCTTGTTTTTCCTTGGCGGCATGATATTCGGCATTTTCTTTCAAATCGCCCTGAGCGGCGGCTTCGCCGATTTCGTTGGAAAGCTGGGCTTTTAATTCTTTCAAATCTTTCAGCTCGTTTACCAAAGCTTCATATTTTTTGCGGCTTACGTAAAATGGTTCTCCCATAATGGCAACTCCTTAAATACTTACAACAGTAAGTGTACTATTTATCCACCTGCTTTTCAACGCCCCCCGCCGCCAGGCATTTATTGGTATAATCTGGATATGAGGCTTCTTCCCCTGTTGTTGCTATTGTTATGCTTGCCCGCCGCCGCATCGGCCCAGAACAACCATGTGCTGATTGCCGAGCAAAATGCGCCGGCCGTCGTAGCCGTAAATGTGGCGAAAAATGACGGCTCCACTTTCACGGGAACGGGGTTTGTCGTCACGCCGGACGGTCTTATCGCCACCAGCCGCCATGTAGCCGAAAATGCACTCTATATTAATATCACGTTTAACAACGGGGCCGTTTCCGGCGAAGCCCGCACGGTAGCCGCCGCCGGCAATGTGGATTTGGCTTTACTCAAAATCCAAGCGCGAGACTTACCCTGCGTCAAACTGGGCAATTCAGACCAAGTCCTCCCCGGTCAAACCATCACCGTCATCGGCAACCCGCGCCGTTTGCAAAACACCATTTCTTCCGGGCTTATCAGCCAGGTGCGCAAAAAAGCCGACGGCGTGATTTGGCACCAAATCAGCGCCCCCATTTCCCCCAGCTCCAGCGGAAGCCCCGTTTTTAACTCCCGCGGGCAGGTGATTTCCGTTGCTTTTGCCAGCTATAAAGGCGAGGGCAACCAAAACCTCAATTTTTCCGTACCCTCCAACTATCTTATTGAGCTGGCCTCCGCCGCGGGCTACCCCCTCACGCCCGAGGCCGATACCCCCGCCCCCGCCGTCAATGAACCCACCAAAAATCCATTCGTGGCCCATATACAAAAATCGTGGGAAATCTTGAAAAGGCTCCTTTCCCGCCAGTAAAGGACCCAGATAAAAAACAGGTCCAAAAGCCCTTGAAAAACAGCCTCTAAACGGGTAGACTATTTTTAGTATCCGGCCCAGGCGCGAAAAACGCGGCCAAGGCCGGCGGATTTTTATTATTGTATCGGAGCTTTTATGAAAAAAGCCATTGGAAAAACTTTTCTCGTTATTTTCTGTGTTGCCATTATCGTATTTTTATTGCTGCCTTTTTTGGAAACCACCGCCCCCCAACAGCCCGGCACGGCTATGACGAAGGCCACTCCGCAAATTTTTACGTCTAATCCGCTTACGGAATTGGTCAATCGTATTGCGCGGTTCTTTAGATCCTTCTCCCGCCAGCAGCCGCGCCAAGAAGCGCCCCAAACCCTCACGGCGCAACAAGCCCAGGAACAGTTTGGCGCACCCCAGGGAGAAGAAGTGCTGGCCGATGCGCGCGGCGCCGTACAAAACTATATTTCCACCGAAGAAACCCCCTCTTCCGGCCGCACCGGCGGCGGGTTTGGCGGAGCTTCTTTCCAAGACGAAGAAGGCGACTGGGTGTTAATCCGTCAAAAAACGCCCGATTTAAGCGCCCCCGGCATGCACGAAATCACCACCAAAGACAATGCCTACGACTCCTTTATCCGCCAGGAACGCGCCGCTCGTTTTACTCCTGTAGCCCGTGCCCGGCAAACCAAACAGGTGCCCGATTCTAAATTGGCCCGCTTTTTTAACCCGATTAAGCGTTTCTTTGGTTTGGAAAGCGCCGAAAAAAGCCTGCCTAATCCGAATATCTGGCAGGACCAGCAAGCGGCCATGTTGGCTTCGTCGGACGGTATAGGCAAATCTCGCAACGAATCCGGTTCTTCTTTTGCGGGGCCCGGCACGCCCAACATGCCCGGTTTTAGCGGGGAGTTGGGGCAAGGCGAAGCGGCGAGCAGAACTCCTTCGCTGCTTAATTTGATTGATCCCGAAGCGGCTTTGAATGAGGTGGCCGATTTCTTGGCCGACTCCAAATATCCGAACCCCCAAAACGACCGCGAACAACAAGAAAAAAACGATTACCGCAAACAACGTTTTGAAGCGGCCCGCCAATATGTTAACGGGCGCCTGCAGGAACGCATGAACCGCCTGGCCGCCGGGCAAGAGCCGGAAGACGAAATGAAAAACATGTTGGAATATCTCTGCACCAACAAGGCCCCCCGCCCCGTAAAAAGCGGTTCCTGCTCTATGGACGAAACTGACCCCACTGCCTCCAAGCAGGAAATAGAAGCGGCCAAACGCCAAAATGCGGAAACATTCTTCCGCAAAACTCAAAAGACGCTGCCTCCCGCACCCGTAACGCCCATCATCGGCAAAGCGACGGGATTAAACATTGAAGTGGACCCAGAAATTGATTCCGAGTCGTTTATTAAAACCATGGAAATTTATCAGTTCATGATGCAGGATAAAGAATGCCAAAAAAATTCCTGCTACTGGGTGGCTAACTCCCACCAAAACAATACCGAACTTTCCGACTCGGTAGAAGCGGCCGGGGTAACGTTTAAGGGTGACCCGTTAGATAAATATAAAGAAATTGAACAGAAATTTACCGAGTACAAACTGGCCCAACTGCCGCAAAACGCCACGGAAGAAGAAAAGCGGGCCGTGCTCTCCCAAGCGGCCGATTTCCCGCCGCCCTACATTTTGTACACGACGGATAACTTAAAAACCCTGCAAGCCAAAAACCGCGAAGCGCTCTTAAAGCGGGACATGCAGGGCGGGGCCGCGCTGTATGCGCTTTCGGCGCCCATCGGCAAGCAATTAAGCGAAGATTTGGACTCTTCCATTTTCTTCTACGGAAAAGATGACGGCCTGATTAATGCTGACACCAACCCCACTTTTGTGGAACGTTCCGCCGCCTTAACTAACGACTTGGCCGACCAAATCCAGTTTATCCAGCAAGTTACGCAGGAACTCAAACGCAACGCCGCCCGCGAAGTGGTGGAAGGCAACGCCCGCGCCACCGCCCAGCAAGTGCGCAAGCAGGCCCAAAAAGACCGCGCCGCGTTTGATAAATCCAACTCACTGGGCCATGCCGAAAGAGGCCAATAATACTTCGTTTTTTCACCCCCCGCTACAAAGCGGGGGTTTTTTATGGAAATCCGCACGGGCCCTTAAACGGGGCTCGTCTTTTTTCGTGTTTCCTTTCTGTCCAAAAACGAGTATAATTTGTGTAGCGGCTTCACGCGCGCCCGTACGTACGGAGCGACCCTAAAAAATTAAGGAGTCCTGTTCATGAAAAAAGTACTTTTGCTTTTATTCGTTTCGGCGGCTGTTTTTTTGACCGGCTGCCACCAAGAAAAAGAATCCCCCTACAACCGCACCGATCCCAACCAAGATTACGAAAGACTGATCAACACGCATGTCTTTGCCGCGTGCCAAAATGAGGGAAAAGCCTACGCCACGTATTCACTGGCCACGCTCAATAAACGCCCTTCTAATGACGATCCCCGCTACAAAGTAACTTTTTTCAACGGTCCCTGCGAAGGCAAAACCATTTGGACGACCTACGTCCTGCTTAAGACGGCCCCCGTGGGTGCCGAACCGCTGCCTAAAGGCACGGTGCTCTTGCGCAATTTCTGGAACCCCACTGACCCGTACGACAAAGAAAAAACGGACCGCTGGAACATTGGCGTAGTAAGCAGTTCCGCCCGCTTGGACAAAGGCATTATTGACCTGGAATTCCCGCGCGACCGCAACGACTTTATGCCCGCGCGCGAAGGCGTGTATCTGCACAATGTGCGCTATATTGTGGAACCGAAAGTAAAAGACGTTCGGACCTTTTTATAATTTTTGCATAAGAGGATATATTCATGAAAAAACTCGCAGTACTGCTTAGCTGTTTATTTTTTCCGTTTGCCTTGCAGGCGGCCCAGGGCGATCCGATCAGCCTGGAAACGGCCATCATTGACGTTCCCACCGCCGAAACATTTGACCGCTATCAAGCGTCTTTCCTCACCCGCGCCTACGATCACGGCACCTTGATGGAAACCATAGAATTTGGCGTATTTCCCCGTATTAACATCGGCGTTAGCGTGGCCGTGCACCAGTTGGTAGGCTCGTCTGATGACGTACGCGCGCTGGACCCGAGCTTTCAAGTAAAATGGAAGGTTTTTGACGGCAACCTCTACTTGCCCGCCATTGCCATCGGCTACGACGGCCGCCGCTACGGTTACGGCTACAACGACCAGCATGTGTATGCCGATTCCGACGATTACCTGGAAGATGAAAAAGGCGGATATATTACTTTTTCGCGGGAAATTATTTTCCCTGGCTTAAATGCCACGGCCGGCCTTAGCTTTGCAGACTGGAAAGACATGTACTGGTTTACCGGTATGTATTACACGCTGGCCGATAAAATCAGCTTTTTGGCCGAGTGGGACGGCATTCGCAACGTGCGCGATTCCCGCCTGAACATTGGTGCGCGCTTTTACCTGCACCCCTCCTTGGCGTTGGACGGTATTGTACGCCGCATCGGCCGCGGAGACGAAAGCGAACGCGTTTTGCAAATACGTTACGTAACCAGTTTTTAAGAGGATTTTATGAACGAACCGACCGCACAGCAACAACCGGCGTTTAAGAGACGCACTATTTTCATCAAAAAAAATCTGCAGATTCGCTACATGATGCTGATGATTATGAGCGTGCTGTGCGGGCTGGCCATCATGTCGTTTGAGCTGACGGCAACGCTCAACGAACTGTTTGACTCCTACCCTGCGCTCATGCAGCCCATGTATGACGAATTTTTGCCAATGGCCGCCAGCTTCTTTTACAAAATTGCCATTTATGTATTGTTGGTGGTCATTATATCGGCCATTTTATCGCACAAAATGGCCGGCCCGGTGTACCGCTTTGAACAAACCTGCAAAGCCATTGCCAAAGGGGATTTTTCCCAGCGGGTGCATTTGCGCCAAGGCGACCAGTTGATGGAACTGCAGGACGAATTTAACAAAATGATGGACCGCCTGGAGGCGGAAATCAATAAACAAAAACCGAAGTAACGGGGGGTGTATGAAAAAAGCAGGAGCGTTGCTGCTGGTCCTATTGTGCTGTGTGCCGGCCGCGTTTGCGCAAAAAGAATACGGACTTAAATTTTCCAGCTTGATTAACGATAATCTTACCTTAGAAAATGCCATTCGGTTAGGCTTGGAAAACAGCACAGAATTTCTCACCGCCAAGCAGGATATTATCATCGCGGAACAAAAAGTAAGCGAAGCCAAATTCCGCTATCTTCCTCAGTTTTCCTTACAAGGTACCGCCACGTTGTATGATTTGGATTATCCCATGGTACTGCCCGACTCCGTGGCCAACCGCTTTTTGCCCGGCAACGGCCTATATGGCGACAAAGACCAGTTTTACGGCGTAGGCATTACCGCCACGCAATACCTCTATTCCGGCGGCCGCATTAACGGCACCTTGAAAATGGCAAAAGCCAACCTCAAGCAAGTGCAAAGCCGTTACGAAATCGTCAAAAACCAGGTAGTGCTTAACATCAAAAAAGCGTTTACCAACCTGCTGTATGCGCAATACAACGTCAAGCTGACGCAGGAAGTGCTTAACATGGCCGAAAAATGGTACGCTCGCCCTACCGGCGACTTATGGAACCAGATTCGCATTCGGGCCTTGCTGGCGGACTTAACCACCTCCCGCAATCAGGCGGAAAGCGAACTCAAAAAAGCCCAGCTGGCCATGTTGGTAAACCTCAACAAAGAGCTTAATGCCCAAATCACCATTCAAGGCGAATTTGCCCCCGTTAAAACCGATTGGGACCTACCCCACATGAGTTTGTGGGCCATGGAATTCCGCCCGGAATTAAAATCCGCCATTTACGCTTTGGAAGCGGACAATATCGCCATTGATTTGGCCCTGTCCAAACGTTACCCGGACGTTATCTTAAACGCATCTTACGAAAAACTGGGCGTAGATACCTTAAACGACGTCAACAAACAAGTTTCGCTGGCGTTCCGCCTGCCGATTCCGTACAACCTTTCCGAACAAATTGCAGAAAAGAAAGCCGGCCAGCAAAAGAGCTCTCTGCGCCGGGCGGCTATTGAAGACAAAATCCGCGTGCAAGTGGCGGAAAGCTTTGAAAACATGCTCTTCTGGCAAAAAGAAGTGCTGGACCGCCAAGAAGCCTTTGAAGCCCTGAATAAACTGCTTAAGCAAGCGGCCAAGAGCACGCCTAAAGAAGGCACCGCGCCGCTGGAAGGCTTGCAAGACTACTTAAAAGCCGCTCAAGGCTATTACCAGGCTATACGCAACAACCATGTAGCCAAGGCAGAACTGGAATGGGCCATCGGCCAGGATTTGGAATGAAACGTTTTTTAAGGCTGGTCTTAGGGCCGGCAGCCGCGCTGGGATTGTGTTTCTGCACCGTTCCGTCCGAAGCGATTACCATTCAGACGGACGACCAGATTTTGCGCGATTTTATGTGGGGCCGTTTCACCTCGCTTCCCAAGCACGAACGCCCCAAGATCGGGCTGGCGCTTTCGGCCGGCGGCGTGCGCGGGTTTGCACATGTGGGCGTGCTGGAAGTGCTGGACAATGCCGGCGTACCGATTGATATGATGGCCGGCACGTCTATGGGCTCGGTGGTAGGATCGCTGTATGCGGCGGGATTGCCCACCGACAAACTGTGGGAAATCAGCACCCACATGACCATGGACAAAATCACCCCGGACTTTAACGTGATGGGGCTGTTCCGCTTTCTATTTGCCAGGCAGCTGCCGTCCTCGGCCAATTTGGTAAATTTCTTTCATGAACAAATAGGCGACATGCGCTTTGAAGACCTCAAAACGCCGTTTACCTGTGCCGCCATGGATATTAAAACCGGCGAACGCGTGGTTTTCAACTCGGGGCCGTTGGCCATAGCCGTGCGTGCCAGCATGAACATTCCCGGCGTATTTGAACCGGTGCAATACCGCCACCGCGCTTTGGTGGACGGCGCCGTAGTGGACTATTTGCCGGTGGAATCCGTCAAACTGATGGGTGCCAACTACATTATTGCGTCCGTCACGCCGCCAGATTTTTATTCCAACACGCCGCAGTCCATCGCGGCTTATTTGCTGCGCGTGGGCGACGTGCGCGGCGCGGCCATGATTGAAGAATCGGCCCAAAAAGCCAATTTCGTACTCACCAACCGCGTATTGGATACCGGTACGCTGGAGTTGGACAAATTGCATAAAGCCGGCGAAGTGGGCATCAAAGAAGCCAACCGCCACTTGGGGGAACTGCAGGAAGATATCCTGCTGTTTGCGTTACCGTATGTTTTCAAACCGTAATGTATTATTTTTAACCGCTTTTTGCCTGTTCTTGGGGGGCTGCAGCGCCACCCAAACGGGTTTTTTGGGCTTGGCTCCGGCAGGGGACCGCAAGGAATATGTGGAAGCGCGGGACCTGTATTCGGAAGGGAACTATCCGGAAGCTATACACCACCTGTCCGATTACATTTATAAAACCAAAAACGTTAAACGCCGCGAAGCCCGCGCCTACCGCTTGCTGGGTATGAGCTATGAACAGTTAGGCCAGCTGAGCAAAGCGCTGGAAGTGTATTTGGAAGCGTTGGAATTCCACCCGCAAAACGTACCGCTGCTCCTGGCGGCCGCCAGCCTGTACCAGAGGACCGATTTAACGGACCGTTCCATAGACCTCTATGAAAGGGCCCTGGCGGAAGAACCCAATAATTTGGAAGCCTTGGCCGGGCAAGGGGCCAACTACAGCAAAATGGGGTTTTATTCCAAAGCGCGTTCTTTTTATGACCGTTTTTTTGAACTAAACCCGTCCGCCGAGCCCATTTACCGGGCCCGCTACGCCGAAACATTTCTGCGCCAACGCAATTATAAAGACGCGTTTATCCACATCACCATGGCCCTGGAAGAGGACAATTCTTCCCCGGATTTTTGGCTCTTAAGCGCCAAAGCCGCCCGCGGCCTGGGCCGCCCGCAGGAAGCCCTGGCCAACTTAAATGCGGCCATTATGCTTGCCCCTCAACGCCAGGACTTGCTGGCCAACAAAGCTCTTTGGCTCTACGAATTGCAGCGCTACACCGAATCCGCCCAAATTGCTCAGCAAATCCTCAGCCAGGCGCCCGCCAATCAGCTGGCCCGTTTGGTGCTGGCGATGGACGAATACTACCTGGGTAACAAAAAAGACAGCGCTTCTTTGATGCGCCAAATCGTAGAAGACGATCCCGATACTTTTACCGGGAAAGTAACCCAGCTCCTGCTAAAACAGTTACACTTTTAAGCGCTTGCCCTAAAAAAACGCCCCGCTTTGTGCGGGGCGTTTTTCGTTTATTAAGGTTTGGCAATCAGCGGTTTTCGGTCTGGGGTTTGTTCCCGCACGGTCAGTTCCGTTTCGTCCACCAAGAGCGAAGGCGCCACCAGGGAATACTTCCGGCCGTACACGTCCATCAAGGCATACATTTTATCGTCCGCCCCGGCGGCCAAAATGTCGCGCAGGGCGCGGGCATTTAAGCCTACCGGCTCAAAAAAGAACACCGGTTCTCGGCGGCCGTCCGCGGTATAGATACGCTCCGCCTGCAACACTTTTTGCCCCGGCTGGAACTCGTGCAGGATGTATCCGTACTCCAGCTCCAGTTCACGGCAGCGCGCCAGCAATTTGGCCTCCAATTCCTCTTGAGAAAGCGGATTTTTAGCCGTTATAAACACGTTGGAAAGCGCTTCGCGCGGATAGGTTTTGTCCCCCATGCGGGCATGGCCGTTGCTGGGCAAATTTTTCTTTCCGGCCCGGCGGGAAAGCGGCAAATTGAGCAGGCGCCCACTGCTTACGAGCTTCAGTTCCTGCGGGCGCACGCCTTCGTCATCTACGGGCATAAAACCCTGCAAGGTAATGCCTCTATATTCACGTTCAAGCGGCTTGTCATACGCTTCCACCACATTGCTCATCACGCGCATACCTTCTTTATTGCGAAAAGCACCCGCCGTCGGATCCTCCGCGCCGGTAATTTGCAACAGCGGCGTTACGTGGTTCATATCGGCCACGAACAAATCCTCCAAAAAGGACACCGCCGCGCGCGGCGTCAGCAATACCGGGCCCAAATACGGCTGTTCCACTTTTTTGGCGCGGTACATTTGGTCCAGTTCGCGAAGGACTTCGTCCGCCTGTTGGCTGAGCTCCTGCTCGTTAGGAACCACTCCCGCCGGCAGCGGATAGACTTTAGAAAATTGGGACAAATAGCCGGCCTGGTTGTAAAACTCCGCCGAGAAACCCACATACATGTTTTTCCGGCACAGCTGGTACAAGCCGCCGTCACTGTTTAGATAGTATTCGTCCGCCTGTTCGTTTACAATGTTTACGCCAAATCGGTTCAAATAGTCCACCCCTTTGCCTTTGGCGGACAAACGGGTAACCATCGCCTGCAAGGGTTCATCAGGCAATTTGGCGAAGGCGGGAATCTCTTCCACAAAGGTCGCTTGCTTGGCAGAAGCAAAATCCGGGTAGTCCTGTTTGATTTGTTTTTGTTCCTTATAGGTTTGTTTCTTTTTATAAGAATCCACCGCGGCCAAAAACTCCTGGTTGCTCATTTGCCACAAGGCATGGCGGATCCCCCAATAGCTTTGCGGGATATACCCCATTTGGGAAGGCTGATAATAAAACCGGTCGCCTTCAAACCCCAGGTTATCCTCTTTGGCCGAGCCTACGGCCAGCACGGCGGATATTTCCAAATTGGGCGCCGAGGAAGACGCGGCATATTCGCCCCCCAGGTTGGCACTCCAAACCTGGGAATAACTGTTTTTAAGTTTATAGGCTATATAATAGGGTTTGGGATTGTCTTTCATGCGCAGTTTTTTAAGGGAACGCTTCATTTCGTCCTTCATGGCATGAAAGTACATATTGTCCGGCACAGAGGCGCTCCAGCCCGATACGGCCGCAGTCAGCAAGCAAAGAAATAAGCAAATCTTTTTCATTTGGACCCTCCTTTTTTGGCATCATAAGGCGGCGGAAGCAGGGGCGGTTTGTCCCCGCTCTTTTCGGTTTTTTCAATTTCCAGCGCTTCCAAAAGTACGCTGGGGGCAATGCCCGACACGGGCACCCAGCCCGACTCGGCCCCGCAAGAACCGTTAAACACGGCGTAGTCGTCGGCCGCGGCCAATACTTTATTAAAACTCACCAGCGGCGTACCCACCATATCCGCCCCGCGCACGGCTTCTTTGCGTCCGTCGGGATAAATACGGTACACCATGGTAGGTTCCAGCTTAAACGCCTGCGGCGCATAGGTGCTGGTTTGGGTAAACCCGCCGGACAAGTCTTCTATAATAAATCCGTACGGTTTGCCTTGGCGTTTGATTTCGTCTAAAAGCATTTGCTCCAGCTTCTGGTAGGGAACGGTTTCGGACGCAATCACCCGCGTATTGCCCATACGCGATACGGGGCGGGAGCCCAACGCCGCACGGCCGTGCCCGTTGGAAAGAGGGAAGCCTTCTATAGGGCTGCTGCTCATTAAAAAGTTTTTGAGTACCCCGTTCTCAATAATGGTGACGGGGCGGGATTTCACGCCTTCGTCGTCATATTCATAAAATCCGCGCAGGGGTATGCCGTCAAAATACGCCAAGGTGGGGTCGTCCACAATGCTCAAAATGGGCGACACGACCGGCTTGCCTACTTTTTCGGTAAACGTTTTGCCAAAAGCATCGTCTTTTTGGCGATGCCCTTCCACGCGGTGGCCCAATACCTCATGCACAAAAACGGCCATGGCGCGGTTTTTCAAAATGGCGGGCGCGGTCATGGGTTCGGCTTCCGGCGCGGTATAGAGCGTGTTCAGCTCGGCGATAGAGCGTTTTACGTCTGCCAAGAATTTTTCTTCGTTAGGGAGTTCTTTTTCGTTTAAGACGTCATAATATTCCGAACGGGTCAGACGCGATCCGTCCGCCGTTTGCCCCGTTACCATATACCCCATACGGGCGTACACAAAAGGCGTCTTGATGCGAGAACCGACGGAATCCACAAAATAGCGGTACCCCATGCGGGTGGAAAAGCTGAAATTGCTGTCCAAAATAAACTTTTCACCTTGCGCTAAAGAAGAGGCTTTCAGCAGCAAGGCTTTTATTTTTTCCAAATCAAAAGGAGGGAACGCTTCCTCGCGGCAATACTGTTCTTTGGGCGGGAAGACAAAATCGTCCGACGGGTCGGAACGGTCGGAGGAGGTTAAACTGTCCGCCTGGGCGCGGGTAAAGCCTTTTTGGGCGCCGTCCACGGCGTCCTGCGTCAAGCGCCACACAAAGGTGCGGAAGGCTTTGCCGTCTTTATTGGGGAAAAAGGGAACCCCCACCGTGGGCATATAATAAGAGGACCCGCCCGATTTTAATTCGCGGGTATTATCCAGCCGCGGGCTTCCGGCGCGGGCCATCACGCCCAAGTAGGCACGGTTTTGATCGCTCTGGCGCAATACGCCGCTTTCCGCCACGGCCAGTGATTTTTCTTCCTGTTCCGTATAGGTGTAAGACAAGTAATACACGGCCGGTTTCTGTTTTTTGAACACTTTCATGCCGCGCTGGAGCTCCGTTTCCAGCTGTTGCAGCGGCCACTGCTCCGCCACCTGGCAGAGGTTCTGCCCAAAAGAAGCGGCGGTCAAAAAGAGCATACAAAACAAAAGACAAAATTTTTTCATAATTCCCCCTTTTTTCTATTTTACCATAAAGGGAAATTGGAGCCGAAGCCAAAAAATGATAAAATATCCTTGCTTTATGTGCCGAGGTAGCTCAACTGGCAGAGCAACGGTTTTGTAAACCGTAGGTTGTGGGTTCGATTCCCATCCTCGGCTTTTTTGCCGCCAGGCGCCTTAGCGCCAAATCGGCGGATTGTATCCCTTAGAATTTAGGAGAAAAGCAGAAAGAATGGAACCTGTAACCACTACCGTATCGGTCGCCATGTGGATAGCCTTTTGGGTTATTGTGCTGGCGGCTTTGTTTATTGATTTGGCCGTGCTGAACAAACATCACGGAAAGGTGAGCATTAAAGAAGCGGGCGTGATGGTGTGCGCCTGGGTGTCTTTGGCGGCGTTGTTTGGCAGCGCCATTTGGCTGGTGGAAGGCCCGCGCCATGCGCTGGAATTTTACACGGGTTACGTGTTGGAATACTCCCTGTCGGTAGACAACATGTTCGTGTTTATCATGATTTTCAGCTACTTTGCCATTCCGCACAATTTGCAGCCCAAGGCCCTGCTGTGGGGTATTTTAGGGGCGGTAGTACTGCGTTTTATCTTCATTTTCCTGGGCGTAAAGCTGATTTCCATGTTCTCGTGGACGATTTACGTCTTCGGCGCGCTGCTTATTTTTACCGCTTCCAAAATGCTCTTGCAAAAGGAAGACGATAATTTTGACCCCAGCCAATCGTTTGTGCTAAAAGTGCTCCAAAAGTTCATGCCGCTTAAGGCGGACTACCACGGCGAAAACTTCTTTACCGTGGAAAATGCCAAGCGCTACGCCACCCCGCTCTTTGCGGCGGTGTTGGTGATTGAAATGTCGGACTTGATTTTCGCGGTGGACTCTATCCCGGCGGTGCTTTCCATTACGCAGGATACGTTCTTGGTCTACTCGTCCAACATTTTTGCCATTATCGGGCTGCGCTCGCTGTATTTCCTGCTTTCGGGCATGGCGGGCAAATTCCCGTACCTCAAATACGGCATTTCGGTCATTTTGTTCTTTGTGGGCGTAAAAATGCTGATTTCGCATTATTTCAAAATCCCGGTGGCGGCGTCTTTGGGCGTGATTGTGGGGATTTTGGCCCTGTCCATTTTGGCCAGCAAGTTTTTCCCTCCCAAAGAGGCGTAAGACTGGACAGAAAGGACTTTTATTTACTAGAATATAGGAACCAAATTTAATTCAGTTATAAGGAAGGAAACTATGGCGTATAAATGTGCAGTGTGCGGAAAAGCCCCGGTGTCCGGCGGCTCTTACAGCCACTCTAATATGAGAACGAAAAGAAGCTTCAAACCGAACCTCCAGAAGCAGAAAGTGGTCTTGGACGGCAAAACTCAGACCGCGTACGTTTGCACCGGCTGCATCAAAAGCGGTTTGGCGAAAAGACCCACCAAATAAGTCATCTTTTTTGGACGAAACAGCCCGTGCTTATTCCTTAGTGCGGGCTTTTTTATTAAACAGACAACCTGGGGGAGGTATCCTTTGTCCAAACGTTTGGCCCTGCTTATTTTAACCGGAATTTTGGCCGTTTCGTACGCGCGCGCGGAAGAAACCCCCGCGCAGCCGGAAGTGGACCCTAACGGCCCGTGGATGATTTGCGACATTGCCGTGGACGGATTAAAAAATATCCGCTCCAAGACCGTCACCAAAGCGGCCCACTCCAAAAAAGGCGAGCTCTACGAACGCTTCACCATTTCCGAAGACATTCACGATATTTCCGCCTTGGGCAGTTTTGACCAGGTGGAGATAGACATTTCCCCCATGGCCGGCACCCGTACCGAAAAAGACGGGCGCGAAGAATACCCCTGCCACCGCCTGACCTACCTGGTGCAGGAAAAACCCATTTTTGACCGCCTGACCTACGAAGGACGCAAACACCTGGGCAAAGGGGCCATCACCCAGGCCATGACGCTTAAACTCAAAGACCCGTTCAACGAAGCCAAGCTGGAAGCGGACCTGGAACGCATCAAAGCCAAATATGCCGAAAAAGGCTACATCAGCGCGGACGTAAAATACGAACTGACGCGCGACGAAAAGCTGGGCGTAGTCTATGTAAAACTCATCATCAACGAAGGCGAACGCGTGCGGGTGAAAACCGTCAATTTTAACGGGGAAGCCACCGAACTGCCCACGGACAAAATCCTCAAAAAAGCCTCCAACCGCCCCGGCAAAGTATTCAAACCCCAGAACTTGCAGAAAGACTGGGTGAAAATGATTCTTTACGGACGCAACAAAGGGTACTCCGAATTTAACCTTTCCACCCCGCAGGTGGACATGAACGAAGCCAAAACGGAAGTCACCTTGACGTACGATTTGACCGAAGGCGAAAAAGTGAATTTCGGCTCCGTAGCCTTTGAAGGCAACAATGTGTTTACCCAGGAAGAACTGGACAAACAGGTCTTCTTCCGCGAAGGCAAACTCTACAACCAAAAAGATTTTGACGATACCATCGTAGCCATTCAGGAACAATACGCCAACAAAGGCTACCTGCAGGTGCGGGTGAACCCCGTCAAAAAGATTGAAGACGGCCGCCTGGACATCACGTTTGACATTGCCGAAGGGCACATTTTCTACATTGACCATGTGGACGTGACCGGCTATGAAAATACGAAAAAATACGTCTTTACGCGCGAACTTTCCATTCACCCCGGGGATTTGTACGATAACGAAAAAATCCGCCGCAGCCAAACCAAAATTTTGAACCTGGGATTTATCAACGACGTTCAAATTGACCTCCAGCCCACCGCCGACCCGCAAAAAGTGGACCTGGGCTTTAACGTGGTGGAAGGCCGCCCGGGTATGTTTACGGCGGGGCTTGCCATGAGCTCCATGGACGGCTTGTACGGCGAAGTATCCATCAACCATATGAACCTGTTTGGGCGGGCGCAGCGCCTGTCTTTGCGGACGTTGTTTGGTAAAGAAATTTTGGATTACACCGTCAGCTGGTCCACCCCGTGGATTTATGACAAACCGACCTCGCTGGGCGTAGATTTGTTCAACACCCGCCGCTACCGCTCTTTCTCCACCGAGAACCAGGCCTATACCGAAAAACGCCTGGGCGGACGCATCAAAGTAGGCCCGCGCTTTAACGACGATATTTACCAGCTTTCGCTGGGCTACTCGTTTGAAAACATTGATATTTACGATATTGATGAAGCTTTTGTGTGTAAGCCCGGTCAAGATCCGTCCACCTGTATCGCCAAAGGGGATACGAATATGTCCACCTTCAGCGTAGACTTTGCGGTGGACACGCGCGACAATATGTGGGACCCCACCCGCGGCTGGCGCAACTCCATCGGCCTGGCCCTGGCGGGCGGCCCGATTGGCGGCGACTTGGATTTGTGGTACTTAAACGCCCGTTCCATTTTCAACCACACGGTATGGAATGTGGGCGGCAACTACCCGATTGTATTTGTGTTGTCCAACAAAATCGGCTCCGTGCAGGCGTACGGACGCACGGAAGAAGTGCCGCCGTATGAAAAGTTCTTCCTGGGCGGGGCGGACACGATCCGCGGGTACGAACGCGCGGGCGAAGTGGGGCCGCTTTACGGCGGGGATATGTACTACGTGATGAATGCGGAACTGCGCTTCCCGCTGGCGCGCGAAGGACGGCGCAACATGGCGCAGCTGGCGTTCTTCTTTGACTTGGGCAACTCGTGGAACAAGTTTGATGATTTGGAATTTTCGCTGGGCCCGGACGTAAACCAGTTTAAAGCCGGCGTAGGCGTAGGCCTGCGGTTTACCACGCCGTCCTTGCCGATCCGTATTGACTGGGGGTACGGCCTGAACCACAAGTCCAACGAAGACCGTTCCCATTTCTACTTCAACATCTCTAACATGATGTAGGAGGCGTATGAAGAAAGTTTGGCTGTTTTTACTGGCTGTAAGTTTAGCGGCGCCGCTGGCCGCGCAGGACGCTTCGGCAGATAAATTATCTCCCGAAGAAGCTGCGGCCGTGGCCTCCATTTTAGCTAAGGACGCCGCCCTCCAGCAAGAACAAGCCAAAGAAGAGGACAAAATTGTCTTGCCCGAAGAAACCAAAAAGCAGGCCTTTGACGAGGTAAACCCTCCCCAAACGCCCGACCAACAGGCTCCCGCGGCCGCGCAAGAAGCCGCGCCAACGGCTCAGCCTGCGGTTTCCCAACCTGCCGCCGCGCCCGAAACGGCCCCGGCAGAAACGGAAGAGTCCTTTTCGGAAGAAGAAAACGACACCCCGCAGGAACCGCTTAAATGCCTGACGGTAGCCTATATAGATATAGACGAAGCGTTCAACGAGCACCCGCGCACGATAGCCGTAAAAGAACAAATTCGGCTGAAAATTTTGTCCAAAGAAGAAGAAGTCCGCGGGGCCAAAGCCTTGATAGACGTGCTGGAAGCTGAAAACCGCCGTCTGGCCCAGCAGGTGCGGGAATTAAAACCGTTTTACGAGCGCATCGTGGTGGAGCCGCAGCCGCTGCTGCCCAAAATAGAAGAAAGTGCCGATTCGCTGCTGTTGGGCAATGTACTCAACCGGCTGACGTTTTCGGGTGCGGAAATTTTATCCACCAGCCCGCTTAACACGCCGGCCGAGCTGGACGATTTAACGGCGCGTATCGCTTCCAACAAGAAAATTATTGCGGAGCGGAGCTTTTTTATTGATAATTATAAATATACAACCCGCGAAGAAATTTTGAAGTTGGAAAAGAAAGAAGTAAATGAAATTTTGAAAGATATCTACACGGAGATAAAGTCTTTCGCCAAGAAGAGAAATGTGGGAGCCATCGTCCGAAAAGACGAACTCCTCTACGGGGAAAAACCCGTCAACGTGACCAAGGATTTTATCACCCGCTTAAAGAAGTCAAAAAAATACCGCAAACGCGGAAAATAGAGGTTTCATATGCTTAATCTAACCATTGCCGAAGTGGCCAAAATCACCGGTGCCGAACCCGGCGCCAAGACGGACGTGTCCGTACGGGAACTGTGCTCGCTGGAAAACGCCCGCGAAGGAGGCATCTGCTATGTAACCTCCCCGGACAAAATTGATTTGTTAAAAGAGCTTAAAGCTTCCGCCATTATCGTGCCCGAACAGGCCAAAGGCATGGAACTTCCTTTTGCGGGGGCCATTCTCTACGCCAAAAACCCGGAATGGGCCTTTATCCTTTTAATGAAATATGCCGACTCCCAAAAACAAAAACATACGCCCGGCATTCACCCCACGGCGGTTATCAGCCCGTCGGCCAAGTTGGGGGCGGACGTTTCCGTCGGCGCGTACAGCGTTATTGAAGACGGCGTAACGGTAGGGGACGGCACGGTCATTTTCCCGCAGTGCTATATTGGCAAAAACGTCACCATCGGCAAGCATTGCACGCTGTATCCGCAAGTGGTGGTGCGGGAAGAATGCGTTTTGAAAGATTATGTTATTTTGCAAGCCGGGGCTAAAATCGGCTCCGACGGGTTTGGTTTTACGTTTCATGACGGCCGCCACCAAAAAATTCCGCAAATCGGAAACGTTATTTTGGGCAACGACGTGGAAGTGCAGGCCAACTCCTGCATTGACCGGGCCAAAATTGCCAGCACGTATATTGGCGACAATACCAAAATAGACAACCTGGTTCAGGTGGGGCACAACGTCAACGTGGGCATGAGCACCATTATGTGCGCTCAAGTGGGCGTGGCCGGCACGACGGACATCGGAAACGGCGTTATTTTGGCGGGCCAAGTGGGTTTGGCCGGACATATGAAAATTGGCGACCGCGTACAAATTGGCGCCCAGTCCGGCGTTATTTCCTCCATTCCCGCGGGGCAGGTATATTTCGGCTACCCGGCCATGCCGCAGCGCGAAGCCTTCAAACAGCAGGCCATGCTGCGCAAGCTGCCCGAATTATATAAGGAATTCCGCGCGCTTAAAAAACAAGCGGACGAAGTAAAAAAATTATCGTTTTTTGGTAAACTAAAAAAACTGTTAGGATTTTAATTATGAGAAAAACCCTCGCTTCCACCGCCGTCGTAAGCGGCATCGGCCTGCATACGGGCGTGCCCGCCACGATGACGATTAAACCCGCCGACAACGGCATTACTTTCCTGCGCACGGATATCCCCGGCGCCAAACCTATTTTGGCCCATGTGGATAACGTCGGCTCCACGCTGCGCGGCACCAACCTCAAAAACGAGACGGCCGAAGTGTGCACGGTGGAGCATGCGCTGTCTGCCCTGCATGCGCTGGGCATTACCGACGCCGCCGTGGAAATGGACGGCCCCGAACCGCCCGTGACCGACGGTGCGAGCGATATGTACGTGGACGCTTTGCAAAAAGCCGGCATCAAAGAACTGGCTTCCGAACAGCCGCTGCTCAACATCAAACACAAAATCACCTATTCCAGCGGCAACATTTCCTACAGCGCCGAACCGGCCGATAAACTGACGTTCACGTTTGTGTTCCTGCACAAACATCCGCTGGTGAGCCATCAAGAATTTACGTTGGAATTTACGCCCGAAAATTACATCAACCAAATTGCCCGCGCGCGTACGTTTGGGTTTGAAGAAGAACTGGCTTTCCTCAAAGCACACGGCCTGGCCAAAGGCGGCAATTTGGAAAATGCCGTTATCGTCGGGAAGGACAAATTTATCAACGAACTGCGCTACCCGGACGAACTGGTACGCCATAAAATTTTAGACCTGGTGGGCGATATCAGCCTGACCGGGCGCAAACTGCCGCCGCTTAAAATCACCTGTACCTGCGGCGGGCACAAACACAATGTTATTTTCGCCAAAATTCTTTTGGCCAATTCGGAGGACAAATGAGTGCAAAATCTGCCAGCTTGAAAGAATTCCTGACTCTTCCGGCAGTCAAAATATACGATCAGGAGCATATTAAAAAGAATATCCCCCACCGCGATCCGTTTCTGCTTGTGGACGAAGTGCGCGAGCTGGAACCCGGTAAAAAATACCTGGGTATCCGCCACGTCCGCCCGGAGGAATACTATTTCCAAGGGCACTTCCCCGGCCGTCCGGTAATGCCGGGCGTACTGGTGGTGGAAAGCATGTCTCAGGCGTTTGGCGGGGCGATTATGAATCAAACCGTCGGCGAAAACAGAGGCATTCCCCTCTTTTTAAGCATTGACGAAGCCAAATTCCGCGGCATGGTGCAGCCCGGCGACACGCTGGAAATGCCCATTGAAGTATTGCGGTTAGGCAAAATTGCAAAAATCTATGCGGAAGCTTACGTGAACGGCAAGTTGTGCGCGCAAGCCACCCTTAACTTCATTTTAGGAGAAACTTCCCATGTCTAACATTCACCCCACGGCCATTATAGACCCGTCCGCCAAAATAGATCCCTCCACCGTCGTTGGGCCGTACACGATTATCGGCAAAGATGTGGTCATCGGCAAGAACAACCACATCGGCCCCTACTGCGTAATTGAAAATACCACGATGGGCGACGGCAACGAACTGATTGCCAGCTCGTTTATCGGCGTAAAACCGCAGGATTTGTCTTATAAAGACGAACCCACCCGCGTGACCATTGGCAACGGAAACAAAATTCGCGAATGCGTCACCATTCACCGCTCCACCAAGTTGGACTGCCCCACTTCCATCGGCAACAACTGCCTGCTGATGGCCAACTCGCACGTAGCGCACGACTGCCACTTGGGCAACAACATTATCATTGCCAACAGCACCGGTGTGGCCGGGCATGTGGTGGTGGAAGACCGCGTGGTTATGTCGGGCATGGTGGGCATTCACCAATTTGTACGCGTCGGCACGATGGCCATGCTTTCGGGCGGCGCCATGCTGCCGCTGGACATTCCCCCCTACTGCATCGCCCAGGGAGAACGCGCCCGCTTGGTGGGCCTCAACCTGGTGGGTATGCGCCGCGGAGGATTGTCGCGCGAAACCATTTTGGAAATCAAACGCGCCTATAAACATTTGTTCCGCAGCGGCAAACGTCTGCAAGACGCTATGGCCGAGCTGGAAGCCCAGCACCCCTGCAAAGAAGTGCAGCACATGATTGACTTCTGCCGCGCCTCCAACCGCGGGGTAGCCACGGCCAAACGCAGCATGCACGAAAATGACGACTAAAAAAATCGGCCTGATTGCCGGCGAAGGTAAAATGCCCGTTTACATCGCGCAAAAAGCGGTGTCCAAGGGATATGAAGTATACGTCGCCGGCGCCAAAGGCAACGCTAAAGAAGAGGATTTCAAAACCTGCGCCTGCGTGTTTCAGGCATTTCGCCTGGGGCAGCTGGGCGCGGGAATCCGCTTTTTCAAAGAGCACGGCGTTACCCGCGTGGTTATGGCGGGGCGCGTGCAGCACACGTCTATTTTTTCCAACTTAATGCCGGATTTGCGCGGGGCCAAGTTCTTGGCTTCGCTCAAAAATATGCAAACCAAAACCATTCTTTCGCGCATTATGGACGAATTCAAAAAAGACGGCATAGAATTTGAAAATTCCGCTTTATTTTTGGAAGATTTTATGCCCCAGAAAGGAGTTCTGTCCTCCCGCACGCCCACGCAGGAAGAGCAGCAAGCCATTGCCTTTGGCTACAAAACGGCCAAAGCCATTGCCGCGCTGGACATTGGGCTTACGTGCGTGGTCAGCCAAAATGCGGTTATTGCCGTAGAAGGAATGGAAGGAACGGACCGCTGTATTCTGCGGGCCGGGGAACTGTACAAGAATTCGGCCGAAAAAAAAGCCGCGGTGGCCGTAGTGAAAGTGGCCCGCCCGGATCAAGATTCCCGCTTTGATTTGCCCGTTATTGGCAAAGGAACGGTGGAAAGCCTGCGCAAAGCCGGTATCGGCGTGCTGGCGTTTGAAGCCGAAAAAACCTTAGTACTGGATTTGGAAGACGTCATCCACCTGGCGGACAAATACGGCATTTGCCTGGCTGCCGTCTAGAAACGCAGTCTAAGTATGGGCTGATTGCCCAACTTTCTTCTAAAATTAACAACCATTTTCCCCCCATATGCCTTGTTTTTTGGGGGTATTTTTTAAGCCCCTTTTATTCCTTTTTACAAATAGAGATAAAGGGGTTTTCATTTCGCTTTCTTTATGATAGTATGTTAATAAGAAGTCTCTCGCCCTAGGACGGGAGAGCATTCTGTGTATTTTAACAAAAGAGGATTTTGAAAAATGACGAAAAGAACACCCATCATTGCCGGAAACTGGAAAATGCATAACACGTTGGCGGAATCCGCCGCTTTGATTACCGCGCTTACCAAAGCCGGCAATAAAAACCATGTGGAAATTATCGTTGCCCCGTCCTATACGTCGCTGGCTAAAGTGGCCGAACTGGCCAAAGGCTCCGAAATTCAGGTAGCCGCGCAAGACGTGCACTGGGAAGATAAAGGCGCTTTCACCAGCGCTGTTTCCCCCGTGCAGGCCAAAGATGCCGGCGCCACTCACACCCTTATCGGCCACAGCGAACGCAGAAGCGTTTTCGGTGACAGCGATGAAATTTTGAACAAAAAAGTGGCCGCCGCCCTGCGCCACGGGCTGACCGTGATTTTCTGCGTAGGCGAAACGTTGGAAGAACGCGAAGCGGGCAAAACCCTCAGCGTTATTGAAAGCCAACTGAAAAACGGCTTGAAAGATTTTACGGAAGAACAACTCAAAGGCCTGATTATCGCCTATGAACCCGTGTGGGCCATCGGCACCGGCAAAACCGCCACGCCCGACCAGGCGCAGGAAGTGCACGCCGCCATTCGCGCGTACTTGGGCAAAGCCTACTCTGCCGATTTTGCGGCCGCTACCCGCATTTTGTACGGCGGCAGCGTGAAAGATTCCAACGTAGACGAAATCATGGCTAAAGAAGACGTGGACGGCGCTTTGGTCGGCGGTCAATCTCTCATCGCCGAAAAATTCGCCCGCATCATTAACTTTAACTAACACAAGGAGTTTCGTATGAACCCGGCAAAACTGATTGACCATACCCTCTTGAAACCGATTGCTACCCGCGAAGAAATTCACCACCTGTGTGATGAAGCCTTAAAATACGGGTTTTTCAGCGTGTGCATCAACCCCGTGTGGGTTCCCTATGCCAAAGAACTGTTGAAAGGTTCCGACGTAAAAGTATGCACCGTAATTGGTTTCCCGTTGGGGGCCAACACCACTGCCGTGAAAGTGTACGAAACCGAAGATGCTTTGAAAAACGGCGCCGATGAAATTGACATGGTCATTAACATCGGCGCTCTCAAAGCCAAAGACTATCAAACCGTTTTGCAAGACATTCAAGCCGTACGCCAAGCCTGCTTGGGGCATGTATTAAAAGTGATTATTGAAACCTCGCAGCTGACAGACGAAGAAAAAGTGAAAGCGTGCGAGCTTTCCGCCCAAGCGCAGGCCGACTTTGTAAAAACCTCCACGGGCTTTACGGGCGGCGGCGCTACCGCGCCCGACGTGGCTTTAATGCGCAAATCCGTGCCCGCCCACATGCAGGTGAAAGCCTCCGGCGGGGTACGCACGCGCGAAGATTTTGACGCTATGGTGGCTGCCGGCGCTACGCGCATCGGCGCCAGCAGCGGCGTAAAAATTGTAGAGGGCAAATGATTCAAAACTGGGATATTATCTCCCGCCTGGACCCGCAAGACCAGAGCCGCCGTTATACGTTAGTGACGGACGGTACGGAGCATGACGCACGCCTAATTGCCAAAAAGCTGGAAGGCTACGCGCAGGCCCCGCAGCCGGCCGTGGCGCCTTTTGTGTATTCGTTTGAACTGCCTGCGGATTTGGACGAAGACACCCTGGAAAAAATTAAAACAGCCGTCAAAGAAGGCATTGAACAAACCAACAAAATCAACCAATTTGTTCCGGGCGGCATTTTGGGCGATCCGCTGTTTAATGCGGACGTTTCCAAGGAAGATAAAGAATTTCCCACTTTTGTTACGTTAGATCCGTCGGAAAGTTTCTTCCGGGCGGACAAAAAGCCCGCAGAGGAAAATCCTTCTTCGGCGGCACCTGTCGTATCGGACGACGTTCCTCAAAGTTCCGAGCAAAAACAAGTGGACGATTTTCAAGCCCACCGCGTCAACTTGCAGGAAGGGGCTGATTCGCTGGGACTGGAAAAACAAACCGTTCCCGCGCCCGCTTCGCCAAAAGAAAAATCCGGTGAGATTACCATCAGCGACAAAGACATGCTGATTAAAGACATGGAAGGCACCATGCTGGGCCAAATGCCGCTGGAAGACATCTTTTCCGCCCAAACCAAATACGACATGTTCCTGGATTTGGAAAACCAACAATTGGCCAAGAACTCTCAAATTCAGCGCGAACAGAAGATGAAAAACCTGGCGGACGGGAAAGACAGTCTGGAAGAATCGTTTAACATTTTTGAACAAAAGATCAAAGACCAAACCTGTATCATTGATTTGGAAGACTTAAACACTATCACAGACCGTTTGGCCAAAAAAGATACGGATTTTCTCAAACACGCTCAAACCCAGCCGGAAGAAAAACAACCGGCCCCGGCGCCTGCCGCGGCTGACCCGGCGGAGCCCGAGATACCTCATTTGTCGGCCCCGGCACAACAGGAGGCTGCTCAACCCGACCAGCCGGCCCAAGCCGAAGAAGTGGAAGATCCCTTTGAGCAAATTGAAAAAACGGCGCGGCTGCGCGCGGAACAAACGGCCCAAACGGCCGCCGTTTCGGCTGACAATACACCCGCGGCAGATTCCGCCGTGCAGGAGCCGGCAGAGGAAAAGGTTCCGGCTATGCAAGCTGTTTCTGAAGCGTCGGAAGAACCGCTTAATTTGGGGCCCTCCGTGCAGGAAGCGTCCGTAACGTCCTTACCGGAAGAACCCGTAGGGCCAGACGGCTTGCCGGCAGAAGTTTCTATCGTTAATACGGTGCCGCCCACGCAATACAGCAAAAAAATCGTATCGCCCCAGCCGAGTGCGGACGATTTGCCCGAAATCACTATTCGCGGGCAGCGTCTTGAATCTTTGGACAAAACATTCAATTTAGAAACAACACTTAATACAGAAATCATGAAACGTCAATACGAAAAATCGTTTCATGACGAAGCGGTTCCGCCCAAGCCCGCCGTGCAGCCTCGTAAGCCGGTTGCCCCCGTGCCGCAAGTAAAACCGCAAGAGCCCGCCGCGGCGCCCAAAGCGCAAGCAATACCCGCGACCGCGACTAAGAAAGAGCCGCCTCAGCCGGTCCAAAACAAGAAAATTTCAACAGTTCATTCAGGGGAAGTTGTTATGGAAGAAAACCAAGAACCAAAAACTACTTTTAGAATCAGACGTAAAATTGATGCGACGATGCATAACGCCGCACCCGTTCCGCCTGCGCCGCAAAAACCGGCCGCGCAGCCGGAAAGACCCGCTATGCCCACGCCGCAAAGACCCGTGCAGCAGCCCAAACCGGCCGCGGCCAACACGATTATTGAAAAAACAAAAACGATTGACCACTCCATTGAAATTCCCCTCTCCGAACTGAAAAAACACAACTGGCCGCTGGAAGTGCCGCTGGTGCCTACTTACACGCTGGAAACGATGGTTATGTCCGTCAACCGTTTTGCTCACGCCACGGCCATTTCCGTGATAGAAAACCCCGGCAAATTATATAACCCGCTGGTGCTTCACGGCGCCACCGGAACGGGGAAGACGCACTTTTTGAACGCTATGGCGTATGCTTTTTCCAAAAAATACGGCCAAGAGAATATTTTCATGACCAACGGCGTGCGCCTCTCCCGCGGGATTCAGCGCTACGTCATGGAAGGCAACATTGAAAAATTTGAAAAATTTATGGACACGGTAAAAGTCCTGCTGATTGACGACATTCACCTGCTCGCCATCAACGAACAGAACCGCGTTCATATCTCCAAGCTGTTAAACAACTTCCTGCGGGAACAGAAACAGATTGTCATTACGTCCAAATACCCGCCGGAAAGCTTGGTGAAATTGGAAGAATTAATTAAATTCAAGCTGGACTCGGGCTGGATTTCCGAATTAAAGCCCGCGCACGGCAGCACGCATTTCCGCATCGTCAAAAAAATGCTGCTGGATAATGGTGTGGACTTAAACGATGCGCAAATTACCGAATTTTTTGGCGGCCCGCACATGACGTTGGGCACGGTTACGCGCAGCATTCGCCGCTTAAAAGTGCTGGAAAATTTAATTTTCCCGAACATTCCCGAATCGGAACGCTCACAAGCCGGCATTTTTGACAAACTGCTTGCCACCAACGGGGAAGACGCCAACAGCGAAATCTTAAGCCGCGACCCGGAAAGCATTTCCGTTATTTCCACCATCGGCAACGGAGAATGGGGCCGCATCGGATTCTTCTACCCGCAAAACAGCTCTCACATGATGAACTGGATGGTGTATGCTTTGCAGCAACGTGCCAAAGAGCTGGGCATTTCGGGCGGTTTTGAAATTGCCGTTCGCTCCTCGTACGCGACGGAAAGCATCATTTCCTCGGCGTTCAAAATTGCCAACCTGTGCGATAACAAAAAACTTAAAGGCGCCGTTATTTTGGGCCCGGCCTTGAACACGTGCGACCCGTCCGTGCGCGAGAACTTCTACGATATTCTCACGCACATGCTGGAAATTATGCTTATCCGCTGCGGCATCATCAACTACGAAGATGTCAAAGCGCCCAGCACGTATGTAAAAGTACTTTCCGAACTTTTGAGGTAACACATGAAAAAACTTCTGCTTTTCTGTGCGGCTGCGCTGTGCCTGTGTGCCTGCGCGGGCAATATGAAATCCGCCGTGAAAGACGGTGCCATCGCGCCTTCTTTTAACGATACGCTTTTGGACAGCAACTACCTGTGGGTGCGCGGTTTTGGTGCGGCCAACCCCAACCATACGTCCGACTCTCAGCGCCGCATTATGAGCCGCGAAGCGGCCATCGCCCACGCCTATCAGCGTGCCACCGAAGTGCTTTATGGAGCCAATTTGGAAGCCAATGTACAGGTGGTGGACGCCGTTTCCACCGGCAGCACCATTGATACTTCCGCCAACGGGGTCATCAGCCAAATGGAACTGATTTCCACCGAGTATATGGACGATGGCGGCTGTGCAGTCATTATGCGCCTGGACAGAAACCGCCTCAAAGCGGCCGGCATTGACCCGGAGGACAAGAAATAATGAAAAAACTATTTTTAATTGCCTTATCTGCCGTACTCACTTTATCAGCCTGCAGCTCGCTTCGCATCGGCCCCAAAGGGGAAGGTGAATATGTGGAGGCGGAATCTCTGGTTCCCTATGACGAGAACAATTTGAAACAAATGAAAAAGGACGGTATTTTAGCCGCCCAACGCGCCGCCGTGGAAAAAGTGGCGGGCATTTTCATTTCGTCGGCCACCACGGTGGACCAGGCACAGCTGGTAGAAGATAAAATTGTATCCAAAACGGCCGGTTTTATCCGCCGCAGCCATGTGCAAAAATCCTACCGCAAAGGGGACGAATTCTACACCAAAATCAAAGCCATGGTGTTGGTGAAAGACATCGGGGACATTATCAAACAGTCCGAAGCCGACGCTTTTGCCAAAAAAACTAACATTTTAGTGACTTCGCGCGAAATGACGGGGGACGACATTTCCCTGCGCCAGGATTGCAAACAAGCCATCTACCGCGCCTTAAAAGGCCAACCCTATGCGCTGGTAAACGGGGATAACCTGAGCCAAAACAATATTGAAAACCCCAACCCCACCATTGACCAAGCCCGCCAGGAAGGCGCGCGCTTTGTGATCGTGGCGGACGTGCAGGCCAACCCGCTGGTAGCCCTGCCGGGCACGGTATCTCCCTTCAAGTCGTACCGTGCGCGCGCCAATATCCGCGCTTACGCCACCAACAACTATGCCGTGGTAGCGGAAGGGGCCGAACAGTTAAGCGGCTTGGACCCGATGGAAGAAATCGCCTCGCAAAAAGCTATTTCCGCCGCCTGTGAAGCGGCCGCCAAGCAACTGGTGGAGCCCATCAACTCGGCCATTAATTCGGCCAAAGTGTTTAACGTAACGGTCAAAAATGTAGGCAACATTGAGCGCTTAAAACAAGTGCAGGATATCCTGCGCGACTTGCGCGAAATTGAAGATTTCAACCTGGTTCGCTATGCCAATTCGTCGGCCTATTTTGAAATCTCCGCCAACACCTCTACGCCCGAAGAACTGGCCGCCAAGATTATCCGCAAGTACAACATCAACTTCACGGTAGGCGCCATTACCCCCAGTTCTATCGTGCTGAGTTTTAACTGATATGCTGGCCAACGTATGCACCGGCGCTATTAAAGGAATAGAAGGATTTGCCGTTTCCGTGGAAGTGGATATAGCCGCGGGAATGCCTACATTGGCCGTTGTCGGTTTGCCGGACGCGGAAGTGCGCGAAAGCAAAGAACGCGTCGTAGCGGCCGTGCGTAACAGCGGTTTTGATTTTCCCTCCAAAAGAATCACCGTCAACTTAAGCCCTGCCGAACTGCGCAAGAGCGGCACCCAGTTTGACCTGCCTATTGCGCTTGGCATTTTGGCCGCCAGCGGCCAATTATCCGCCGAGGCCTGCGCCAAAATTTCCCACTTTTTAGTACTGGGTGAACTGGCGCTGGACGGATCCCTGCGCCCGTGTGCGGGCGTGCTCCCCATGCTGATTTCCTGCCAAAAACTGGACAAAACGGCCGTTATTGCGCCGCAAAATGTGCTGGAAGGGCAAGTGTCCGGCGCGCCGTTTATCACACCGCACAGTCTGCGGGAGTTGGCCGATTACCTGGAAGGCAAGCTGGAAGAACCCGCCGTAAAAATGGCTTACGTGCCGCAAGCGCAAGAAGAGATTTCCCCCGAGTTGGATTTTTCGGACGTAAAGGGCCAGGCTTTGGCCAAACGCGCGTTGGAAATTGCCGCCGCAGGCGGGCACAACCTGCTGATGATTGGCCTGCCCGGTACGGGCAAAAGCATGCTGGCCAAGCGTTTCCCCGGCATACTGCCGCCTCTTACCCAGGAAGAAGCGCTGGAAATCACCAAAATTTATTCTATTTGCAATTTAATGGGAAAAAGCCGCCTGCTCACCCGCCGCCCGTTTCGGGACCCGCACCACACCATTTCGGACGTGGCGCTAATCGGCGGAGGCTCTACGCCGCGGCCGGGGGAAGTGTCTTTGGCGCACAACGGGGTGCTGTTTTTGGACGAATTTGCCGAATTTTCCCGCTCTTCTTTAGAAGTCCTGCGGGAGCCCTTGGAAAACGGCCGCGTTACCATTTCCCGCGCCAAAGAAACAGTCACCTATCCGGCCCGATTTACGTTATTGGCGGCCATGAACCCGTGCCCTTGCGGGCACTTGGGGGACCCGGTTACGCCGTGCACCTGCTCGCCCATGCAAATCAGCCGCTACAAAGCGCGCCTCTCCGGCCCGCTGTTAGACCGTATTGATTTGACCGTAAATCTAAACCCCGTCAAATACACGGACTGGAACCAAAAATCGGAAGGAGAAACTTCCGCCCAAATCCGCGCGCGCGTATTGCAGGCGCGCCAAGTGCAGCAGCAACGTTTTGCCGGTTCCTCCACCACGGCCAACGCCTTTATGACCAATCGGGAAATCAAAGAATTTTGTCCACTTCCGCCCGGTGCGGATACCATTTTGGAAACGGCCATGCGCAAATTTGGCCTAAGCGCCCGCAGTTTAGACAAAATTTTGAAAACGGCCCGCACCATAGCGGACTTGGAAGGCAAAGAAAATATTGAAACCAAGCATCTGGTGGAAGTGATGCAATACCGTCCGCTGGACCGCAAAGGAGTGGCAGACTTATAATGAACCCGTCCATATCCGCGGCCGAAAGGCTGGCACGCATTCAATTAAACGCATTTCTGTATTTCCGCGCGGACTGGCTGGAAAGACTGATTGAAATTTTTGGTTCCGCGCAGGAAATTTTGCGTCAAGACGCCCAAACCCTGGCGCGGGAAGCCAATTTGAACCCTTCCACCGCGGCCCACCTGCTGCGGGACGCTTTTGCCATTAACCCGCAGGAAGAATGGGATAAAACCGCCGCCCTGGGCGGACACATCTACGTGCCGGAGGACGAAGAATACCCCCAATCCCTGCGCAACATCAAGGAAGCCCCGATTGCTCTTTATGTATTGGGCCGCCTGCCCGCGCCCGAGCAAGCCTGCGTGGGCATGGTGGGCACGCGCAAAATAACGCCGTACGGGCGGCGTGCGGCCGCCAAATTAGCCTCGGACCTGGCCCAAGGCGGGGTGGTGGTCGTCAGCGGGCTTGCCCGCGGGGTGGACAGTGAATGCCATGCCGCAGCCGTCCGCCAGAAAAAGCCCACCGTAGCGGCTATCGGCACGGGCGTTGGGCGTTGTTATCCGCCCGAGAACCGCGCCCTGGAAAAAGCCATTTTGCAATACGGCGGGGCGGTAGTAAGCGAGCTGCCCTTTAATAAACCGCCAAACGCTTTTCATTTCCCCCGCAGAAACCGCATTATTGCGGCGCTTTCCCAGCCGGTAGTGGTAGTGGAAGGGGAAATTAAGTCCGGCGCGCTGATTACGGCCAAGCTGGCCTTGGAAATGGGGAAAGACGTTTTGGCCGTACCGGGCCCGATAGACAGCCCCCAGTCGGCCGGCCCCAATGCCCTCATTCGGGACGGGGCGGGGGTTGTAACCGCCGCTTCAGATATACTAGACTATATACCACAGCAACTGCGCTTTGGGCTGGACCCGCATTTTTTGCAAAAGGAAGATCAAACCCCGCCCAAACCGCAAGAAGAGCTGACCCCTCGCCAGCGCGAGGTGATGAACGCCGTGGGCGGCAGCCAAGCCAGTTTGGACCAAATTGCCGAGGCCCTCGGCGCGGACGTGCCGGAAGCGGCGTCCTTGCTGTTTGAACTGGAAGTGAAGGGCTTCCTGGCCTGCGAGAACGGCCTCTACAGCAAAAGCAAATTTTAATTTATTAAGGAAGTGAACGTATGGCAACCACCAATCCAAAAGGCAAAAAGCTGGTTATCGTAGAATCTCCCACGAAACAGAAGACCATCAGCAAAATTTTGGGAAACGATTTTATCGTGCGCAGTTCTTTCGGCCACGTGCGGGACTTGCCCTCTAAAGACATCGGCGTAGATATTGAACACGGCTTTAAGCCGACTTACGTCGCGGTGGACCGCGCCAAACGTTTAATTGCCGAACTAACCGCCGCAGCCAAAAACGCCAGCGAAATTTACCTCGCTACCGACCCTGACCGCGAAGGGGAAGCCATTGCCTGGCACTTGGTGGAACTGCTGAAACTTCCTAAAGAACGCTACCAACGCATTTACTTTCACGAAATTACGCCTTCGGCTATTGAAGAATCTTTCTCTCACGCGCGCAAAATTGACGAAAATCTCGTCAATGCTCAGCAGGCGCGGCGTATTTTGGACCGCATTGTAGGCTATAAGCTCTCCCCCCTCTTGTGGAAAAAGATTACTTCCGGTTTATCGGCCGGGCGTGTACAGTCGGTCGCGGTGCGGCTGCTGACCGAACGCGCCAAAGAAATCGCCGAATTTAAGGAACAGGAATACTGGACTATCGGCGCCCAATTTGAAAAACCGGGCGCGGCGCCTTCGTTCTGGGCGCGCGTTACCAAATGGCAAGGCAAAAATGTGGAACAGACTACCACGTATAAGCTGTTTGCCGAAGATTATAAAGTAAAAACCACCGTTTTTGACAAGCCGGAAAAGCTGGCCCCGCTGTCAGACTTATTGCGCAAAGGGCCCAACACGGTACTGAAGGTGGAAAAGAAAGAAGTAAAACAGAAACCCAAACCGCCCTTTATCACGAGCTCCATGCAGCAGGACGCTTACAATAAGCTGGGTTTCCCTTCTCAAAAAACCATGATGACCGCCCAACACCTCTACGAAGGTATTGAAATTTCCGGCCAGACCGTAGGTTTGATTACGTATATGAGAACGGACTCGTTTAACGTGTCCAAACTGCTGCAGGAACAAACCAAAAAATTTATTGGCGAAAAATACGGCCCCGCCTTTGTGCCGGCCAAACAACCCGTGTACAAAAGCAAAGTAATGGGCGCGCAGGAAGCGCACGAATCTATCCACCCGACGGATGTGCGCCGCACCCCGCAGGCCATGAAGCCTTATTTAACCGCCGACCAATACAAACTGTATGAACTGATTTGGTTGCGCTTTGTGGCCAGCCAAATGGCCGAAGCGGTGTTCAATACCGTATCTATAGACATTGCCGCCGGAAGCGAAAAAGAATGCGTATTGCGCGCCAGCGGACGCACGGTCAAGTTCCCGGGGTATTTGTCCATTTATAAAGACCAGGACGATGACGCCTCCGAAGAAAAAGAAGACGGCAGCGCCTTGCTGCCCGTGCTGACGGAAGGGGACGAACTCAAACTGTTGGACATCAAAACCAAGGACCACAAAACTACCCCGCCCCCTTGCTACAACGAAGCAAGCCTTATTAAAACATTGGAAAAGCACGGCATTGGCCGTCCGTCCACTTATGCGCCCACCATTAAAACCATTTTGGACCGCAAATATATTGCCCGCCAACCCAAAACCAGCAAACTGGTGGCGACGGACTTGGGCATTACGGTGACGGACAGCTTGAAAGATTTCTTTAAGGAAATTATGGACTTATCCTATACCGCCGGCGTGGAAGAACAGCTGGACCAGGTGGCCGAAGGAAACCAAAAATGGGTGGAGCTGTTGTCGGACTTTTACACCAACTTCAAAAAAGAATTGGACGAGGCCGACAAAGGCATGCAGCGCCCCGCCGCCAAAGAAACCGACGAAAAGTGCCCCATCTGCGGCAAAATGATGCTTAAGAAAAGAAGCCGCTTTGGGGAATATCTCGTCTGCAGTGACCCGGAATGCAAAGGCAAAATCAACCTTTCCAGCTCCGGTGAAAAAGTGCAGCCGGAAAAGACGGACGAAGTCTGCGACAAATGCGGCGCCCCCATGGTCATCCGCACCGGACGGCGCGGCAAATTCCTGGCGTGTTCGGCCTATCCCAAATGCAAGAACACCTATTCGCTGGACGCGGAAGGCCACAAAATGGCCTCCACGGGCCCGATTGTGACCGACCGCCTGTGCGAAAAATGCGGCAAACCCATGGTGCTGCGCACTTCTAAGCGCGGGGAATTTTTGGGTTGTTCCGGTTATCCCAAATGCAAAACGATTGTAACGGTAACGCCGGAAGAAATCGCCCAAATTAAAGCCGCGCACGCCGCCAAAGCGGCCGAGGCGGACAAAAAATAACACCCCGGGAGGGCGGTGCATATGGAAGAATGGATTAACGCTTTTCTGCTCCATTTGCAAAACAAAAATTTTTCGCCCTATACGGTCAAAAGCTACCGGGCGGATTTACAGGAATTTCTGCTCTTTTTCAAACGGCGCAACTTGCAGGATTTGCGTCATTTTACGTCGGCCAATATCCGTTCGTTTTTGGCCGCCGAACAAACCGAACACAACCCGGCGCGCAACACTATTTTGCGCAAAATAGCTTCTTTGAGAAGTTTTGCCGCCTATTTGCTGGCCCAGGGCAAGCTGGAGCGAAATCCGTTCAAGCTCTTGCCGTCCCCCAAGCGGGAGAAGATACTGCCCAAGTTTTTATCCGTACCGGAAACGGAACGCCTGCTGGAAACGGCCGCCCACAGCAAACACTTTGCCGCGCGCGACAAGGCCTTGTTTGAACTGATGTATTCCAGCGGTTTGCGCCGCAGCGAAGTGACGGGCCTGCGCATAAAAGACGTAGATTTTTTTAACGGTTTGGTAAAAGTATTCGGGAAAGGCTCCAAAGAACGGTTGGTGCCCGTGACGGACGCGGCGCTGGACGCCATAAAAACCTATTTGTCCTGCCGCAAAAATCCGCAGCCGGGGGACGCGCTGTTTCTTAACAAAAACGGCAAACCGCTCTCCGGCGATGGGCTGGCCTATATTTTTAAGAACACGGCCATTGCTTCGCATTTGGCCCGCAAGGTGACCCCGCACAGCCTGCGCCATTCGTTTGCCACGCATTTGTTAAACAACGGCTGCGATTTGCGCAGCCTGCAGGAAATGCTGGGACACAAAAGTTTAGCCGCGACACAGGTGTATACGCATGTGTCGCTTGAAAAATTAAAAAGCGTGTATGACCACGCACATCCAAAAAGCAAGGAGTAACGTATGATCGGCGTAGGCGTAGATATCGGAGGAACCTTCGTAAAACTGTTTGTGATGAACGAACACGGCGAAATTTTCCGCAAAGAAAAAATAGAAACCGATTATTCCAAGGGCGCCAAAGGGTTTATTGCGCAAATCGGCGATTATATCAATGCCATACAAAAAGAATTTCCCGACCAACAAGTAGCCGTTGCCGTAGGCGCACCCGGCGATGTGGACAATCAAAAAGGTGTCCTGCGCTACAACCCCAATTTGAAATTCAAAGACATTGCGGACTGGCCCCTGGCCCAACTGCTCCACAAACATACGGGCATTTTGCCTTGCGTGGCCAACGACGCCACCCTGGCCGCTTGGGGCGTGTATGAGGCCGACCTGAAACGCCAAGGCACCAACGTGCTGGTCGTTACGCTGGGAACGGGCGTAGGCGGCGGTTTAATTTTGAATAAAGAATTATACCAAGGCTCCAACGGCACGGCCGGCGAAATTGGACACACCAAAATTGCCGACACGGCCTCCGGCCCGCTGTGCGGCTGTGGCGCCAGAGGCTGTTTGGAAGCCTTTGTGGGCACCATCGGCATCAAACGGCGCGTGATGGAAGCGGTGACGGATTACCCCGATTCCATTTTGGCCAAAATGGTGGAAGCGGAAAAGAATTTTAAGATAGAAATTGTTTCCCGCGCGGCCGAAAAGGGCTGCAAAGCCGCTTTGAAAGTGTGGGAAGACACGGGCCATTACCTGGGAATTGGCTTAGCCAACTTTGTGCTGGTGCTGGACATAGATACAGTCGTGCTGACTGGCGGCGTATCGGGTGCGGCGACGTACTTCCTGCCCGCCGTGAAACGGGTGCTGGCGTCCCAGCAAATTCAAACGCCGTTTAAGCGGCTTAAAATCGTCGTTTCCAAAAATCCCAATATCGGCGGCGTGGGCGCGGCCATGTATGCCATTTACCGCGCACGGAAAGATACGCTAAAATGAAATTTATCTCGCTGGCTTGTTTGCTTACTTTATTTTTGGCTGCCGCGCCCGCACGGGCGGCGGACAATGTTCTCCCCCCTCCGGACGGGGACGCTTTTATTTACTTCACCTCCGACCAGGCTTCCGCCGAGCCGGACAATAAAAAAATCACCCTGCAGGGCAACGTGACCGTCATTCAAAAAACCAAAGACGGCAAAACCCGCACCGTAACCGGCGAAAATATCTCGCTGGATCAAACCAATACACAGATTAGTTCCGTAGGGCCCATGACCGTTAAAGACGGGCAAGGCAACGTCCTTACCGGCAACAATGTGTCCGTCAACTACACCACCAAAGATTTTAAGGCCGAAGATATCTCCACCGAATACCCGCCCCTGCGGGTCCTTTCCGCCAAAGAGATTTCTTCTATTTCTCAGAAAGAAACACTCAGAAACGCCACCCTCACCTGTTGCGACAACCCCGACCCGCACTATACGCTTTCCGTCGGGAAGCTGACTGTTTCCCCCCAAAAGCGCGTATTCGGCACCAATGCCGTGCTGCGGCTGGACGGATTTCCGATTTTTTATTTGCCGCTTTTTTGGCGTTCTTTGCAATCGCAAAAACCCTGGACCACTTATGTAGATTTCACGCAGAGCAACAAAACGGGTTTTGGTATTCTAACCTCCACGGTTTTTAACCCCGTGTTTAATTTGCGCCCCAAATTGAATTTGGATTATTACACCAACTCCGGCCTTGGGCTGGGCGGCGGCCTGACGGCGGTTGAGTCGCCCACGTTGCGCGGGAGCGGCGAATTCTATTTTATTAACGACCAGGCAGACACGGCCGATACGCGCATCTTGGACGACAGCAAACGCTGGGGCGTGCAGGGCGGTTATTGGTGGGAAATGTACGACTCGTCGGACCATTTCAACAACCCCGACGGTGCCCTCTACCAATTCCAAACCCAATTCCGTATGGTGTCCGACCCGTACTTTTACGACACCTTCTTCCGCGGCAACCCGTATATCTTCATGCCGGACCAGGAAACAAACTTCTCTCTTTCCCGCCAAACGCGTCGTTCCACGCTGCGCGTGAGCTACCAGCAAAAAGATATCTTCGCCATGGACAAAAAAGAATTCATGGCCGAAAAACGCACGTTGCCGGAAATCAAATTTATGCTCCTGCCGTTTACGGACCCGCTGCTTAAAACGTCCAACCGCTTGGAAGTGGATTTTGACAACACCTCCACCCTCCAATACAAAAACGGCATGCCCAACGAGGAAGGCCCCTATCAGCGCCAGGCCCACGCCAAATGGACCACGGAAAAAGCCTTCCGCTTAAGCCGGGCATTTACGTTTACGCCCTCTGTGTTTTACGACCAGACCATCACGTTTGCGGACAACCACTATAAAAACGGGCAAGACGCCTGGGTGGCCCGCGTGGGAACGGATCTCAATCTGCAAACCCATTCTTTCTTGGGCACGACGGACTTTGGCTACCAGTTTACCAAACGCCTTTCTACCGGTACGCTCTCGTCCGATCAGGTTTCGCCGGACAAAGGCATAGAACTTAACCGCCTCTACATCAACAATTACTACCGCCCCACATTTAACACCTATGTTCGCTTCCAAACGGGGTTTGACCTGTCCGACTATACCTACAGCCTTAAAGACGGCTTTGGTTACGAACAAGGCTGGGACCACTTAAAAGCCCGCATTGAGCCGTTCCTCTTGGAATGGGGTTACAATTCGCCCAACGGCCTGTTCAATTTCTTCGTGCAGGACCAATACGACCTGGAAGAAAAAAATATCAACTTTATCGCCCAGTCCAACTTCATTTACAAAAACCAAATCATCGGGCTCGGATTTAACAACTTTGCCGATTACACCGACCCCGGCTCTTTGTATCAAACGGACTCGGACCGTTATACCGTCACCACCACCTGGGGCATTCGCCCGCCGGGCGGCAAATGGTTTATGGACCTGGGTATTGATGCCGTGCTGGAACCGCACAGCCTGGTAGGATTTAACAAAATGTTCCGCTTTTCCTACACGTTCCACGATGCGCAAACCGAATTTACCATTCGCGACCGCAACGACAACTTCTCGTTTGCGTTCCGCATCAACATTTTGTGCGGCGGCAATAAGCGCATTCAAGGCCAAGTGCCCGAAGATACCTACTGGTATCCGTGGCGCAACCCGGGAGATTTAAGAGATATTTAAGGAGATTAAATCTTTATGGCTAATCCGTTAATGTATCACAAACAAGGGTGGATAGAAGTTATTTGCGGCTGCATGTTCTCGGGCAAGACGGAAGAACTGATCCGCCGCGTACGCACGGCGCTGATTGCCAAGCAAAAAGTGCAGTTGTTTAATTCCAAAATAGACACGCGCTACGGCATAGACAGCATCATCAGCCACAACCAAAACAAAGTGGCCGCCACCTGTGTTAAAAAGTCGGACGAAATCCTGCCCTTAGTGGAAAAAGACACCCAAGTGGTAGCCATAGACGAAATCAATTTTTTTGACAAAGGCATCGTAGCCGTGTGCGAACAACTGGCCAACGAAGGCAAGCGCGTTATTGCCGCCGGGTTGGACACGGATTACCGTGCCGAGCCGTTTGAAGTCACGGCCGCGCTGCTGGCAAAAGCGGAATACGTAACCAAAAACTTGGCCGTATGCACCCAATGCGGCAACCCGGCCAGCTTTACGCAGCGCATCAGCAAAGACACCAAACGCATTGTAGTAGGCACAACGGACGCCTACCAGGCCCGTTGCCGCCGTTGTTTCAAAAAACCGCAGTAACAGCCGTTTTCGGCGTGCAAATGCTTATTGCCGCCAAAAGAGCAAAGGAGAATAACATGAATACTACGACTTATGCAGGTTTCTGGAAGCGCACCATCGCTTTCATCATAGATAATATTTTGGCTGCCATCGCCCCGGCCGTCATTTGTCTGCCGCTGTTTATGTGGCAAGTTGCCGCCGCCAGCAACGCCCCCGAAAGCGAACGGGCCTTGCACATTGGCGCCTTGGTGGTGATTTACGTTATTTGGCAGTTGCTGGGCCTGGTGTGTATGTGGCTGTATTTCGCTTTTATGGAAAGCGGTTCCCGCCAAGCCACTTGGGGTAAACGGCTCATGAAAATCAAAGTCGTAGGCAAAGACGGCCAACGCATCAGCTTTGCCCGCGCCACCGGCCGCTTTTTTGCCAAAATTGTTTCTTATATGATTATGTACATCGGTTTAATCATGGCGGGGCTGACCAACCGCAAACGCGCCTTGCACGACTATATTGCCGAAACTTATGTGGTAAACGACAGCTTCCAGCCCTCCGACCCCTTGCCCGATACGCCGTCGCATCCGTGGTGGCTGGGAATTATTGTGGTGCTGATGATTGTATTTTTGGGCGGGTTAATGTTGCTGGGTGTAGTAGCCAGTCATACGTCCGGACGCGCCTTCCAAGCGGCGGCCCAGCTGCAAACGTTGGCCGAACAGCCCGACTTGCCCTATGGCGCTATCCCCGCGGGCGATATCACGTATTATCATTATTCGGACGGATACCACGCCTCGTTTGAAGATAACAACGGCGGCGAATATTCGCTGTATCTGCCGGCCGCCGGTGAAGAAATCTGCTGCGAAGATTACCCCGGCCAGTCCTGCGAAGCCACCGGCTTTGCCGAATGTGATTAAGGCTTTTGCCTACTGTCAAAGTCCCCGCTTTTGGGCGGGGATTTTTTATTTCATCTCATCTTCAAGGCGATTTATTTTCTCTCCATTAGCACCACCACTCCCTGCCACCACCGCCCTGTTTTTCGTGCGCGGGACTTCCGACACCCGGGATTTTGCCATAAAAAACGGGACGGAAAGAAATCTTTCCGTCCCGTTTGAAACTGGATAAAAAGAGCTTAGAAGCTCCAATGCGGCGTAAAGGAATCGCCTTTCAAGTCCGCCAGCAAGTGCGGGGCACTGCCGTCCATATCCATCAGATACAGCTGGCGTTTACCGTTGCGCGTGGTGGTAAAGGCAATAAAGCGGCCGTCGGGGGACCAAGTCGGGTCCTCATTGGAGCCGGCGTCCGTAGTCAAGCGGCGCAGCTGCGTACCCGTCAAGTCCACCAAGAAAATATCCATCGGGTGATAGGGCGATTCGCGGCCCGAAAACACAATCCATTCTCCGGTGGGCGACCATTGCGGGCTGTCGGACCAGTTAAACGTTTTGGTCAGCGGGCGGGTTTCCCCGGTGGCCAGTTCCATCACGTAAATCTGCGGGTTGCCCGCGCGGTTGGAAACGAACGTAATGTATTTCCCGTCCGGCGAATAAGAAGGAGAACCGTCCACGGAAGCTTTATTGCTCAGGCGGGTTTTCTGGTGCGTATCCAAATTGTAAATATAGATGCTGGGGTTGGAACCGCCGGAGCTGGTGAAGGCCAAGGCTTTTCCGTCCGGCGAAACACCGCCAATAAGCGACAATCCGCCGCGAATAATAATCGGCGCGATTTTGCCAGCGCGCAGGTCAATCGCAAAAATATCCGGGTTTTTATACTTATACGTGGTATAGAAAATGCGCCCGTCCTTAGACCAGCGAGGCAAAATGGAAATGCTTTTGTCGTTAGTCAGCTTTTGCAGGTTTTCGCCGTCATAATCTACGACGTAAATTTCTTTATGGCGGGTAGAGTTATTGGAAAAAGCAATTTTGGTGTCGGCAATGCCGCGCTTGCCCACCAGGGCGGATACGATTTGGTCCGAGGCGATGTGTGCCAAGCGGCGCAGGCTGCTTTCGGTTCCTTTGAAAGCTTTGGCAAATACGGCCGAGCGAGTGGAAATGTCGTACACGTAAATTTTAATGGTATAGTAAGGCGCCGTATATGAAATATCCCCCGCCAGTAAATACGTGGCACGGGCAGCGCCCCAGCCGGTGAGCGTTTGGGTGATGTTTTTAGGATCAAAGGCGGGGCCTTCTTCCGTCACGTCAAAATAGCGGGCAAACAGCAAGTCCGCACGCATCACATCATGCACCTGCACGGCGGCGGCTTGGGCTTTTTCTTCGCTGTAGCGGAAAGGCGGCATACCAATAGCCGGCAGTTTTTTATCTCCTACGGAAGTGATACCAATGTACACGTCCGTCTTGGGCTGTGCGGCAAAAGCGGCACAGGAAACGAAAAAAACAGCCAAAAAGGCGACAAAAGAAACAAGTTTTTTCATGAAAAATTCTCACACGCACGCAGGAAGCGGCGCATTATTTTAATTTAGCCAACTCGGCCTTGGCGGTTTTCGCCTCGGGAGCGGAAGGGAATTCCTGCACGACGGAAGCCAAGTAGCGTTTTGCTTCGTCGGTTTTTCCCAGCGGCACAATGCTAAGCGCATATTTCAGCCGCGCGGCCGGAATAAATTTGCTCTTGGGAAATTTTTGCAGCAAGGTGGCGTAAGCGATGGCCCCTTGTTTGGTTTGTCCGGCGGCGATATACGCGTCGCCCAGGTACATATAGGCTTGCTCCGTATTTTCGCTGTCCGGATATTTGGTGACGTAAAGCTTGAACCCCATGGCGGCAGGTTCGTAGGCGCCTTTGTCCAGGTGGCCTTTGGCTTCGGCAAACAAATCGGAAGGCAAGAGCGCGGCCGCAGGTTTTTCGGCGGCTGCGGTGCCGGCGGCAGGCCGCACCGAGGCGGTCAAATCGTCCAACTTGGCAGACAAGTTGGAAATTTGCACGTCCACCTGAGAAAGGTTTTCGTTGGAAACAGACAAATTGCGGTTCAGTTCCTCCATCTTGCCGGCCAATTCCGCTTGGTTGGCCTGCATTTGGGTGATGGTGGTGTTCAATTCTTTAAGCTGCAGTTTCAGGGTGCTCATATCGCGCTCGCTGGCAATGCAGCCGGACAATAGAAAGCCCGAACCTGCCATAAAAATAAGTTTGGTAACGTTTTTCATAGAGATTCGGGCTCCTTTTTTAGCAAAACATCAATTAGTTTACTTTCAACAAAGTATCAGCTCTGCGGTTTTTGGCCCAGCAGGACTGGGTAGCTTCGTAGCAGACCGGTTTTTCTTCGCCGTAAGAAACGGTGGTGATGTTAGCGGCCGGAATACCGAGGCGGACATAGTACGCTTTCACTTCGTCGGCTCTTTTCTGGCCGAGGGCGATGTTGTAAGCGATGGTGCCTCTGTCGTCGCAGTTGCCTTCTACGGTAATTTTGTAAGAAGCAACAGCACCGGCGGATTTAATGGCCTGTACGTTGGCTTCCACAATTTTGCGGGCATCGGCGGACAAGGTGTATTTGTCCAAAGCAAAGTGCACCGCACCGAGGGAAACTTCCTGAGCGGGAACTTCTTCCGTAACCGTGGTTTCTTCCAACACCATTTCGGTGCCGGCGGTCATGTCGGCGTTGGCGTCATCTTTCACGTTCTTTTTGCAGGCGGTCAAGCCGGCGGCCAAAGCCAAAACCAATACAACTCTGAGTAAGTTTTTCATTTCTTTCTCCGTTATAGATTTTTTACTTCTATACATAAATCATAGCAGACTTTATGCCCCCGGGTCAATGTATGTTTTCCCCTTTTTGTTCGCACAATCGTTAGCGCAATTAAAAGCCATCTTTTGTTTTTTCACGACAAAAATCTCAACAAAAAGGCCCAATTTCTTCATTGGGCCTTTCTTTCACAAACTAATAATTTTTATCCGTGGCCGGATTCCATCTTCTTGTATAACCTTGATCGAAGCAGGCGGCTATATCCATACTAATGATGCCTTCATCGCATATACACCGGTATATACACTGCGCAGGGGCAGAACACTTCTGCCCATTCTCAATGGAAGGGTCTATACGTTCAAAATAATTTGGTTTGCCGGTGTAGTTGGTACGCAATCCCGGACACTCCGAAACGCCGTTTAAATTGTTACAGGTAGAAATTCTCCAACAACTGTCCGTCGTCTTACGATCATGCCCCACCCCGAAATTCCATCTTGCCTCTGTCGGAAGCCAACACTGACGATTTGTTTTGGGCGTGCTTTCGGAGCAACAGGCATGTGTGCTTTTCACAAAATAATCGTTCTCTCCGGGGCAGACACAGCGTGTGCCATCCCATTTGCTTTTCACGCCAGTACAATTAGGGGTTTCTTCCTTGGGAGCGCCGCACACCAAAAAAACTTCTTCCTTTCCTTTAAGCTGCAATTTTTGCCAAGATACCTGTGGCGCCCCACTGGCGCCCGTTGCCGCACAAGAAGGGAATTCATTCTTAATGCGTGACGGAAATAATTTGAGCGTATCCACGGACATCTCATCAACTTCCATGCTATACCCGTTATTCATCGTGCCGATACGCACGCTGGATTCAAAATCCAGCTGAGCAATCCCCGTTCCGCTTCCCAGCGACACATCCGTACTTTGGGCAGCAATCCCCGTATTTAAGTCTAATTCTCCCCTGTTAAGATTCGCCGTACTTACGTTCAGCGGACGATTTCCCGCCGCACCGCTTTCCGCGCACAACCCAAATTCATTTCACAGGACGAAGTGAGCCCTACATCCAGCTGCTTGCCCACATTAATCTTACTATAGGCCACGTAGGGCACCGGGAAATATGTCACCATGGAAATTTTATTCTCGGCCGATATGGCAATCGGCATTATCAACGCAAACAAAATACCCAAAATTTTTTTCATACACTATCCTCCTACCGCTCCAGCCGCCCCGAAAGAGCTCCTGCTTGCTTTGGCACAATGTTCTCCCCCAAATGGAGAACGGAGCGAGTTTCCCTTATTTTTAATTTATCAGGAAACAATACAAAATTCAAGTCCTTTTTTCAGGAGTGGGAGGAAGGCTCAAGCATACAAAAAGCCGGCCCCGTTAAGAGGCCGGCTTTCCTTAAAACAAGCGTGACTTAGGCCAACAGTTTGTTAAGCAGCTGGCTAATGAGGCGCGGGTTGGCTTTGCCCTTGCTCATTTTCATCACCGCCCCCACCAGCGGCCCGACGGCGGCTTTGTTGCCGGCCTTAAAATCGGCCACGGCTTTGGGGTTGGCTTCTATGGCGGCTTTGGCCCACGCTTCCAGCTGGCCTTCGTCGCTCACCTGCACCATGCCGCGTTTTTCCACCACGGCAGCGGGCGCTTCGCCGGTTTTCCAAATTTCGTCAAACACTTCGCGCGCCTGTTTGCGGTTGATTTTGCCGCTTTCGGTCAGCGCCAGCAGTTCCGCCAAGCGGGCGGCGGGAATGGGCGAATCCTGGATTTCTTTCTTTTCGGCGTTAAGCATACCAAGCAAGTCGGTCTGAATCCAGTTGGAAGCCGTTTTGAGCGATACTTTTCCGTCTTTAGTCACTTCTTCAAAATAGTCGGACAATTCGCGAGAACTCGTCAGCACGCCCGCATCATAGGCAGACAGCCCCGCTTTCATAAACCGCGCTTCTTTGGAGGCGGGCAATTCCGGCATGCGGGCTTTTACGCCTTCCAGCCAGGATTTTTCCAACACCACGGGCGGCAAATCGGGTTCCGGGAAGTAGCGGTAGTCCAGGGCGTCTTCTTTAGAGCGCATGGGCTTGGTGACCAGTTCCTCCTTGTCCCACAAGCGCGTTTCCTGCGTCACCTGGCCGCCGCCGTTTAGAATTTCGCTCTGGCGGGCGATTTCATAATTCAGCGCGTCGCGCACGGCTTTGAACGAGTTCAAGTTCTTAATTTCCGCACGGGTGCCGAATTTTTCCTGCCCTTTGGGGCGCAGCGAAATATTCACGTCCACACGCAGTTCGCCTTTTTCCATATCGCAGTTGGAAGCGCCCACCCAGCGCATTAAGCGTTTGATTTCGGTCAGATAGGCGTAGGCTTCGTCCGGCGAGCGCAAATCCGGCATGGACACAATTTCCAACAACGGGCAGCCGGAGCGGTTAAAATCAATCAGCGAATAGGTGCCTTCGTGCGAAGATTTGCTGGCATCTTCTTCCAAGTGGGCATGATGAATGCCGATTTTCTTTTTTTGCAAATGGTCTTTGGGGCCAAAGGTGATTTCAATATACCCCGCACCATTGATAGGTTCATCATACTGGGTAATTTGGTAGCCTTTGGGCAAATCGGGATAGAAATAGTGTTTGCGCGAAAAAGACGAATATTCGTTGGTCTTGCAGTTCATGCTCAGGCCCGCGCGCACCGCGAGCTCCAACGCGCCTTCGGTTAACACCGGCAGTACGCCGGGGTGGCCCGTGCAGACGGGGCAAATGGCGGTGTTGGGTTTGGTATCGTCGCCCACGCCGTTGGGGCAGGAGCAAAACAATTTGGTCTTGCTGGCGAGCTGGACGTGTATCTCCAGCCCGATTACGGGTTCAAATTCAGTAGTCACGATATTATTCTCCTAAATTATTATAATATCAAATATGGTTAATCTTTTTAAGCCCACCTCCTATACGGCCGGGGCCGCGCTGGCCGTGGGAGCCACCTTGGCCTGGAAGTTGGTTTCGTTTGCCAATGCCCTGTTAATTGCGCTATATTTTGGGGCCGGGAAACAAACCGACGTGTATTTTTACCTCATGATGGCCATGGGCTTTGGCGTGACGTTCCTGCAGCGCATGAATGCGGCGGTGGTCATTCCGGAAGCGATGGCGCTGGAAGCCAAAAAGCCGCTCTCCGGCAGGGCCCTGTTAAACGGATTTCTATACTTCTATATAGGATTATTGGTACTGCTAAGCGTATTGGGCTTTGGCATGCCGCTTGGGCTGGCGGGGGCTTTTTCCCGCTTTGAAGTAAGCCAGCTGGCGGCAGACCGGCTGATGATTTCGCTGTGTTTTGTGTTATTTGGCTTACAGCTGTTAACCGCGTACTTAACGGCCGTATTGGAAATGCACCGCCGCTTTGCTTCGGCCCTGCTCACCCCGTTAAACGCCTTATTGCCGCTAGTGTGTTTGATTTTATTCGGCCGCCATTGGGGCATTATCAGCATGGTGTACGGTTTTCTGGCGGCTAACCTCGTACAAATTATCGTATATATATGGATTCTTAAAAAGGAACTGGATTGGAGCTTCCGCCCCGGCAAAACGGGCTGGCAGAAGCACTTAACCAAAAACCTGGCCAGCAACCAGCTGATTGAGCTGGCAAATATCGTTAGCAGTGTACTGCCGCTTTATCTGTTAAGCGGATTTTCGGCGGGGCTAGTTAGTTCGCTTAACTATGCCAAACAACTCTCGGACTCGCCTACGGAAATTTTCACTTTCCGCGTGGCCAATGTATCCAAAATTCAACTTACCGAACAAGCCGCCCAAAATGACTGGCCCCGCCTAAATGCGGGCTTTTTGGCCACCCAGCACTTTTTGCTTTTTGTCTTAACGCCGCTGGCTGTGTTTACGTGTTTTTTCGCCCCGCAAATTGTAACGATGTTTTTTATGCGCGGGAACTTTACCCCGCAGGACGTACATCACGCGGCCGCCTTTCTGCGCCCGCTGATGGCGGTGATGTGGTTTTTGGCCGTCATTTCCATGCAAAACAATATCGTAGCGGCAGGACGCAAGGTGAAAGAAAGCCTGCCCTATGCACTTAGCTGTGTGCTGATTTTTATTGCCGCGGTACCCTTTGCCATGCACCGGTGGGGTGCGTTTGCCTTTCCCTACACGCAGGCGGCCTGCTGTGTGGTGGGGCTGGGGATTAATTACTTCCTCTTCAAGAAGCACTTTCCTAAAGTGGAGTACGGGAAATCTTTGCTGGCGGCTGGCAAACTGGTTTTATTGAATCTTGTGGCGCTGATTCCGTCTGCCCTATACGCGCATTACGCAAGCGGTGCAAATGTGTGGGTTGTTGTTTTTATTAGTGGGATTATTTTTCTGGCAGGCCTTTGGGGACTGACCCGCTTAAGCGGGGACTGGCGGCAATTTTTGGAAACCCTTTCCAAGAAAAATTAGTGTTTTAGGATTTTTTTCAGTGCTTCTAACGCGGCAGAGGCGGAAACCCTTTCCGTACACGGGGCAGGCACATGCCCAAGCGGGCAATTCTGTATCCAGTCGGTAGTCGTCCACATACACCCTCCGCAAGAACCGGCCGATAAATTTTCGTTCTTGGCATATCCCAAAAAATCCGCCCGGGACGGCCCAAAAATTACCACGCTTCTCACATTCAAAAACTGCGCCAAATGTACCAGCCCGCTTTCCGTATCCACATGCGCCAGGGCTCCTTCCAGCAAGGCGGGCAAGTCCCCCACTTGCGTTTTGTTTACCAAGCACACGTCGGCCTCTTCATATACGGGACTGTTTTTCCCGCCCAATTGCACCAATTTTAGGTGCGGAAATTGTTTCTTAAACAGACGGAAAAATTCGCACCACCGCACCGCGGGCCACGCACGGGTAGGGCGCGTGTGCCCTACGGCCTGGGCATGGCTGGTGCCATCGTGAAACGTAACGTACAAAACGTCCTGCAGGCCAAACTTTTCCCGCACGGAAGCGTCCGTTTTCAAATGTTCGTCCGTATTGTACACCAAGGGCACGCCGCTGGTATAGGAAAGCAGTTCCGCCCGATTGGCCCCGCGGGCACAAAGCCAACGGCCAAGCAGGCCGTCCGTCAAAAACAAATCGTCCAACAAACAGCCCAAAGAGGCCTGGGCTTGCTTCGCCCGTTCTAACACAGGCACAAATTCCGGCGCTTGTTCGGAAAAGCGCCCGGGGTTTACGTGCAAAAATTTAACGGCCATACAGGCCTGCACAGCTAAATCGTACGAAAAGGGAGAGAAATGTTTGTCGGTTAATATATGGACCTGTTTATCCGCGCCAAAGAGCATTTTCCCCACGCCCTCCAGCGGTACATAAATATCAAATACGGCTTGCGGCAGGCGTGCCCGATAGGCAGACACCACCCTTTTGGCGCAGGCCGCGTCCCCCAGTCCGCCAGGCAGCCAAAATAAGATGCGAAGCGGCCCTTCTTTAGGCGCCGCGGGGAAACGCCCCAAACGATATTTCAACGTTTGCAAAAAAGATTTTTTCCATTGGCTCCAAGCAAAAGCGGTCCGCACCAGGCGGCTGTCCCGCCCGCGCCAAGCCAGCATTTCCTGCAGTTCTTTTAAGCTTAACCGTACTTGGGGATCATTCCAGTTCATTTAACAGCGTCCTTACACAAGGTTTCGTAGGCGTCCAAATATTTATTTAGGGAAAAGCGTTTGCACACGTCCTGCGCGTTTTGCCCGAAGCGGGCGCGTTTTTCTTCGTCACGCATCAGTTCGGCCATTTTGGAGGCCAAACGGTCGGTATAGTTTTGCTTGACCAAGAATCCGTCCTCTCCGTCCCGCACGATTACGTCCGGTCCGGTACAGTTAAAACTGACCACCGGCAACCCGAAAGACATCGCCTCCAACAATACCATGGGGAACCCTTCCGCACGGGAAGACATGGCATAAAGCTGTACATGGCGGTACACGCCTTCCAGCCCTTGCACCGGCGGGACAAACTGCACGCTGTACTGTACGTCCAGCGTTTCGGCTAAGCCTTTCAGTTCGGCTTCTTCTTCTCCCGCGCCAATAATGCACAACCGCCAATCCGGGAAATCGTCGCACACCCGCCGCCACGCTTCCAGCAATCGGTCAAACCCTTTTTGCTTTACAAGCCGCCCCACCGCCAACACGTATTTTTTCCCTTCTTCCAAAAAATCCGGCCGCGGGAAGAATCCTTTTGGTGCGGGCAGGGCCGGGTTATAAATCACCACCGGTTTCCACTTGGCATGATACAAGGCAATAAATTTGCGGTCCCGTTCGGAAAGCACCGCCACCCGAAACGCACGCCCCAGCAAAAAATTACGTAAAACCCGCCACTTAAGCGAATAGGACAGGAAGCGCACATCCAAATGGTCGGCATAAATATACGGCACGCGCAGCAAAAAACACGCCGCCAGCACGCTGACCGTCATAAAACTAATCACCACGTCCGGCTGTGTGCGGCGCACGGCACCCATCAATTGCCACAGCCGTACCAAAGGCCCGAAAAGGCCCGGCTTAAAAGAAGGGATATCTAACCTCACCCGCTTTACCTGCGGGTCCAGCGAATAGAAATCCGGCACGGAGTTATCCAGCGTAAGCAGCGTCACTTCGTGCCCGCGCGCGGCCAGGCCGCCGCACAGATACGTCATCACGCGTTCCGCGCCGCCGCCGCCCAAAGTGCCGATTACGCACGTAATTTTCATATATCCCCTATCGTAGAAAAAGCCCCGGCAAAACACCGGGGCGCAAGGTTATTTCAAAAGCTGCAAAAACGCACCGACAAAATCTTCAAACGGATATTTGTCTTTCAGTTTGCTCGCTTCCACGGCAATGCCCACGCGTTTGCCCCAGTTCACCATCAGGTCGTCCAGCGCAATAGTGAACGGTTCTTCTTCGCCCGCATTGACGATAAGTCCGTTAATGCCGTTAGCCACCAATTCGGTGACGGGATCACTTTCACACGCCACGCAAGGCAATTTGCTGGCCATAGCGTCCAGCAAAATATCGGCATTGGCAGGGCGCAGGGCCGGATAGGCAAAAATGTCTGCATTGCGCAGCAAGCTGTACACATCGCCGTCGTCGGATACGATTTCGGTGCTGTCCTGCAAGTTGTTTTTGGCGATAAATTTGGTCAGCGCGGCTTTGCCCGTGCCGTTCCCCACAATGGTCAAATGCCACGTGGCGTGAGCCGGCGCCAAGCGCGCCCAGGTTTTCAGCAAGTTTTCAAAACCGCTTTCTTTGGCCAGCTTGCCCACAGCCACAATGTTGTTTTCTTTCTTAAAGCAAGCGGGTTTGTTGTAATTGTAATGTTCCACCCACACGGCGGGGTTGGTCACTTCCTGCACTTTCAGGCCCGCATAGGCTTTTTTGTTAAGCGGTTTGTCGGAAGTTTTAATGACCAAAATTTGTTTGGCTTTTTTGAGAATGGTCTTTTTGTCTTTAACGGTTTTGTCTTCCTTAAAGCCTTCGTTTTCGGCGTAGATAAACGGCACTCCCGCTTCCAACGCGGCTTGGCAGCCGTTCAAATTCATCAGCGAAATTACGAAATCCGTTTGTTCTTTTTTAAGTGCGGCGGCCAAGGTTTTCGGTTTGGCCACGGCCGCATATTCCTGCAGCGCAACGGCGGAGTCTTTCACTTTCACTTTGCCTTTTACGGCACGCAGCGTAACGGCAAACCCTTTAGCGGCTAACTCCTCCCCCAGTTTTACCCCCAGGCGGGAAGCGGTAAATTCTTTATTGCCGCCTACAAAAATAGTTACGTTCATACTATCCTCCTCACAAACGGACAAACCCTTTTCTTCCGTTTTCCTTCATTTATTCACTTTAGATTATTGTACATAAAAACCCGCCAGAAAGAAACCCGTTTGCCGTCTAAAAACTGCCATATCCTTTCCCACGGCCGGGCATAAAAAAACCGCCCTTTCGGGCGGTACCAATAAAAAATCTTGCGGGGACTGGATTTGAACCAGTGATCTCAAGGTTATGGGCCTTGCGAGATACCAGGCTTCTCTACCCCGCAATATTATTATAACACTTTCACCGGCCAAATGCAACCGCGCCGCACGCAAAAAAGCGGCGGGATACACTCCCGCCGCCTGTTTAAGTGCCAAAACCAAGCTTACTCTTTATACATTGGATAAAAATAAATGCCCATATACACCGGGTTGTCCACAAAGTTTTTAACGTTGGAGCGCATCGCCCACAGCCCCGTGGGGTGAACGGTGTAAATTTGCATGGCGTCTTCGTGCATTAAGTTATGCACCTGTTTATAAAGCGCGCTGCGTTTGGCAAAATTGGTTTCCGAAACGGCCCGTTCAATCAGGCGGTCCGCCTGCGGGTTTTTATACCCCTGCGAAAGGGCATAGCGCCCTTGGCTGTGAATAAACGGGAAGTAGAAGTTATGCGCGTCGGCATAATCGGCCACCCAGCCGCGGGCCCACATGGGCATTTGGCGTTTGGCCGTTTTTTCCAAGAAAGCCGGCCACGTAACGCCGCGCAAATCTATTTGGAATTTGGGGTTGAGACTTTCCACATTGCGCTTCAAAATTTCGCTGGCAATTTGCCGCATATCGCCGCTGGTGTTGTAGGTGATGGTGAATTTGAAACCTTTCTGCCACACCTGGCCGCCCCAGGCTTTTTGGAAGTGTTCTTTGGCTTTTTGCAAATCAAAATGATAATGCTTAAAGCCGTCGTCGTACTTCACCAAACCGGCCGGCGCGGGGCCGAGGGCCATCTCGCCGCGGCCTTCCATGGACTGCTTCAAAAACGCCTCATAATCAAACGCATATTCAAACCCTTTGCGCAAATCTTTGTCGGCAAAGAAATCCGACGGGATACCCTGCCCGTCCAGCTTGCCGGAACCTACGTCCGGGTTGGCCTGCATATTGATGTCTAACGTAAAGAAAATCACCGGGTCCGTGCGAAGGCGGGGCAGGTTGTCATACACGGTCACTTCGGGGTTCCCCTGCAGCTGAGCCGCAAATTTGGTGGAAATTTCCGCCACGTCCGCGTCCCCCGTTTCCAACATAAGGCGCATGGTGGAAGGCTCGTCCACCGTCATAAGGTGAATCGTTTTGAGTTTGGGGGCGCCTGCAAAATAGTTTTCGTTGGCAAGGAGCGTCAATCGTTTGGCGGCAATATCCCACCGCCCCACTTGGAAAGGCCCCGTCCCGTTGGACGCCGAAAAGAAAGGGGAAGAATCTTTGGTAAAGTTGTTAAATTTTTTCCAGGTGCTTTCTTCGCCGTCCCACGCACCGTGTGCGGCCGCCCACTTTTGGCTGACCACATAACTCCACCGCGCCATAATGGACAAAAACGGCGCAAACGGACGTTTAAGCGTAACCACCACATTATCCCCTTCCACGCGCACGGCTTGGGAGGCCTCCTTAAAGTCCACAATAATATTGCCCTTATCGTCGCGCGTAGAAGAAATACCCAAAATCGGTTCCAACAACAAGCTGGACGGCCCGCCCGATACGTCGGACAAAATAAACCGCAACAGCGAATAGCGCACATCTTGCGGGGTTAATTCCGTCCCGTCGTGGAACTTTACGCCTTTGCGAATCGGGAACGTATAGGTTCTGCCGTCCGCCGAAATCAAACCGTTTTCTTTGGTGGGCACTTTTTCGGCAATAGAAGGTTCCAGCTCCGTCAAAGAACTGCCCTTAAATTTAAGCAACGTGTCGTACACGTTAATCAGAAGCCCGTGGGTTACCCCGTCGTACGAGTACACCGGGTCCATCGATTCCATCTCCCCTTTATGAGCCACGATAAGCGTGTCTTTCATGTCCTGCGGGGCGCAGGCAAACAGCAGGCCTGCCAACAAAATCAACAACCAGGATTTTTTCATTTTTTCCTCACTATGTAAGCGACTCCCTTTTTATGGTTGAGCCACGCATTTGCAAATTCCCGCGCGTCATAAGCGCGCAAAACAGTTTCCCGAGTGGAAGCGGCCGGGTCAGCCGTGAGCACTTTGCCGTGCTGCCAGCCGCGCACCAACACCAAGTGCCCGGGGGTGCGGTCTATGGCCGCGCCGCCCAGTTCGCCATGTTCGTAAGCAATACTGGCTACCGTCAAAGAATCTTCCGACACAAAATCTTTCAACTCCGCCAAAGAACCAAACCTCCGCACATACGCTTCTACGCCCTGCCGCCCGGCATAAGCCGTATTAAACAGCCAGTTGCCATAGATATTGGCATTAGGGTCGTACACGCCGTGCAGCACTTCTTCCAGCTGTACGTTTACACCCAGGGCCCGCAAGGCCATACACAACGAAACCGGGCTGCACACGCGGCGGCGGTCCGGGTGTTTCAGCTCCATTTGGGACAGCGGTTCCACCGCTTTTTCAAAGCTCCCAAGCGGCAACCGGGACGCGTTCTTTTCGTCGTATTCAAAAGGCGCACGCACTAGCGCGGCGGCCAGAAAAGTAAGCCGTGCCCGTCCCATCAGTTTCAAGCGGTAGCGGTAAGCTTCGGCCGGGGCGGACAAAACTAACTCGTCCGTTTCCAACCGGCCAAACGAGGTTTGCTGTGGCGGGAAACCCGTTTTCACTTTGTCTGTCAGCATGCCCAGCTTATAGAAATCACTCCATTTTCCGCCGGCGCACACCTGCACTTCCAATAACAGGCCGTCCCCTTCTTGCGCATCATAATTGGCAGACAGCACCAGCGACCCAAACGGATACGGGGCCTTAAACGGAACGGAGACTTCAGTTCGGATACCGTCGGTTTCAGAAACCCGCTCCGCATCGGAAGGGGTGTGGGTGATATTATAAACAGGCGAACGCCAAGAAGCATGCTGAACCATAAAAAACCTTATCGGGGCACCCGGACTTGAACCGGGAACCTCCCGCTCCCAAAGCGGGCGCTCTACCACTTGAGCCATGCCCCGAATGTGTATATTGTAGCAATTTTAAGCCCGTTATCACCCCAGAAAAACAAATCTTCTATCAAGCGCAGATTTTCCAAGCAGGCCATAAAAAACCCGCACTTTCGCGCGGGTTCAATACTGTATTGTCACTTGCCTTCCGGTAATTTCCCTGACGGAAAATTCCTGCAGGCCGGGCTCGCGGTTTTGGCCTTGCGCCCTGCGCAAACCAAAACATCGCTCCGCCTTTCAAGTCCTGCCGCGCACCAAGCAGTTGGTGCGCTGTGGGCCATAAAAAACCCGCACTTTCGCGCGGGTTCAATACTGTATTGTCACTTGCCTTCCGGTAATTTCCCTGACGGAA
>CALUXC010000002.1 GCA_944324635.1 Candidatus Avelusimicrobium intestinipullorum | reverse complement strand
GAAATTATTGATTCCGTTATCGCTTCGGAGGCCAAAAATGCCGACTAAAAACATTGAAAAAATCGCCAAAGATTACAATGACGCTTACAAAAAAATCACCGGCCGCGTAGTTATCTGCGGCGGAACGGGCTGTATTGCCGGCGGTTCCATGAAAGTGTACGAAGCGTTCCAGCAGGAAATGAGCAAGCGCAAAATCGGTTTTTGCCTGCAAATCACCAAAGACTGCCACGAAAACTATTTAAGCCTTTCCGGCTGCCGCGGTTTTTGCGCCATGGGGCCGCTGGTGAGCGTGGGGGACATTTTCTATACCAAAGTAAAACCGGAAGATGTGCCCGAAATTGTGGAAAAAACGTTGCTCAAAGGCGAAGTAATTGACCGCCTGCTGTATCATAATCCGGCCAACAACCAAAAGGCCCGCACCGTGGCGGACATTCCCTTTTATGCCAAGCAGGAGCGCATTTTGCTGCACGACTGCGGCCGCATTAATCCCGAAGACATCAACGAATATATCGCCCACGGCGGTTATGCCCAGGCCAAGCGCGCCTATACCCAAATGACCGAAGAAGAAGTGTGCAAAGAAATCATCACTTCCGGCCTGCGCGGGCGCGGCGGCGGGGGCTTCCCGACCGGTAAAAAATGGGATTTAACCCGTGTGGAACCCGGGCCCAAAAAATACGTCATCTGCAACGCGGACGAAGGCGACCCCGGCGCATTTATGGACAGAAGCGTCATGGAAGGCAACCCCAATGCCGTGCTGGAAGGCATGATGATTGCCGCGCGGGCCATTGGCGCCGATGAAGGATATATTTACGTGCGTATGGAATATCCGCTGGCCATACAGCGTGTGCGCACGGCTATTAAACAGGCCGAAGAGCTGGGCATTTTGGGCGAAAACATCTTTGGCTCCGGCAAGAATTTCAAAATTAACGTAATGGAAGGCGCGGGGGCGTTTGTCTGCGGCGAAGAAACGGCGCTGATTGCGTCCGTGGAAGGCAAACGCGGCATGCCCAAAATCAAACCTCCCTTCCCCAGCCAGAGCGGATTATTTGGCAAGCCGACGGTGATTAACAATGTGGAAACTTTGGCCACCATTGCCAAAATTATGGAAATGGGCGCCGAAGAATTCCGCAAAATCGGTACGTTGGGCAGCCCCGGCACCAAGACGTTTGCCGTTACGGGCCATATTGCCAATACCGGCCTGGTGGAAGTGCCCATGGGCACCACCTTGCGCCAGGTGATTGACGATGTAGCCGGCGGCACGACCAACGATGACGGCACCGTCAACAAAGCGGCTTTCAAAGCGGCGCAAATCGGTGGGCCTTCCGGCGGTTGTTTGACGCGTGAACATTTGGATTTGCCGTTGGATTTTGACTCCCTCAAATCGGCAGGGGCCATGGTAGGCTCCGGCGGGCTTGTGGTGATGAACAATAAAACCTGCATGGTAAACGTAGCGCGCTTCTTCCTGGAATTTACGCAGCGCGAATCGTGCGGCAAATGCGTGCCGTGCCGCGAAGGGACGGAGCAGATGCTGACGATGTTGAACGACATCGTAGAAGGCCGCGCCACCCTTAAGACCTTGGAAAACTTGGAAGATTTGGCCAAAGCCGTGCAAAAAGCTTCTCTGTGCGCGCTGGGCAAAACGGCCCCCAACCCGGTACTTTCTACCTTGAAACATTTTAGGGAAGAATACCTGGCCCACGTGGTGGACAAATGCTGCCCGGCCGGCGTATGTAAAGCGCTCGCCCGTTTTGAAATCGTAGCCAGCAAATGCAAAGGCTGCGGTATGTGCAAGCGCGCCTGCCCCGTTTCCGCCATCAGCGGCGAAGTGGGCAAACCGCATCATATTGACCCCAAGAAATGCATTAAATGCGGCGGCTGCAAGAGCACCTGCAAATTTGGCGCCGTGGTAACGGGAGCGTAATTATGGAAAAAGAACATTTTGTAACCATTGAAGGCAAAAGAGTACCGATTGAAGGCGAAAAAAACCTGTTGGAATTAATCCGCAAGGCTAATTTCAACATCATGACGTTCTGCTACCACCCGGAACTGGCCGCCTATGGCGCGTGCCGGTTGTGTTTGGTGGAAGTGGAAGGCATGGGCATTGTGGCCTCCTGCACGGTGGCGCCCAAAGACGGCATGAAAGTGCGCGTCAACAGCGACGAAATCCGCCACCTGCGCCGCATCAACCTGGAGCTTTTGCTCTCTTCGGGCAACCACGACTGCACCCTGTGCAGCAAATCCAATAACTGCAAATTGCAGAAGCTGGCCAAAGATATGGACGTAACGGAAATCCGCTTTAAGTCCAAAAAGCTGGACAGCCATAAAGACGCCACTTCCCCTGCCTTGGTGCGCGATCACAGCAAATGTATTTTGTGCGGCAACTGCGTACGCATTTGCAACGAAGTGCAGGGTATCGGTGCCATTGATTTTGCGTTCCGCGGGTTCCGCTCCAAAATTGCCACCGCGTTTAACAAAGAGCTGGGCCAGAGCCATGAATGTGTGTCCTGCGGGCAGTGCGCCCGCGTGTGCCCGACGGGTGCGTTGATGCCCAACTCGTCTGAAATTGAAGACGTGTTTAAGGCTATTAACGACCCCAAGAAAAAAGTGGCTGTGCACATTGCTCCGGCGGTGCGCGTGGGCTTGGGCGAAATTTTCGGATTGCCTCAAGGCCAAAACGTGGACGGAAAAATCGCCACCGCGCTTCGCATGCTGGGTTTTGATTATGTGTACGATACGGCCTTTGCGGCGGATTTGACGATTTTGGAAGAAGCCACCGAATTTTTGGAACGCTTCAAAAAAGGCACCAATCTTCCGCAATTCACCAGCTGCTGCCCGGCCTGGGTGAACTATGTGGAAAAATTTGCGCCTGAATTTATCCCCAATCTTTCCACTGCGCGTTCTCCCATGCAGATGATGGGGCCCATTTTGAAAGCCGATTATGAAGACAAAGGCGGCAAGCGCGAAGACTTGGTGGTCGTGGCGGTAATGCCTTGCTCGGCCAAGAAGTCCGAAGCCAAGAGAGATGAATTCTACGTGGACGGCAACCCGGATACCGATTATGTGGTCACCACCGTCGGGCTGGCGCGCATGATTAAAGAAGCCGGCATTGACTTTGTAAACCTGGAAAACGAATGGTTTGATATGCCGTTTGGTACCAAAACGGGTGCGGGTGTTATCTTTGGCGCGTCGGGCGGCGTGATGGAAGCGGCCTTGCGCTATGCACTGGCGGAGCTGGACCCGGCCAATGCGCGCAGCGTCAAATTTTCCAGCTTGCGCGAAAGCAAAGTGTTTAAGGAAAAAACCGTGGAAATCGGCGATATTAAAATCCGTACGGCTGTGGTGAGCGGGCTTAAAAATGCGCGCAAACTGTTGGACGACATCAAAGCCGGCAAGGACTATTACGACTTTATTGAAGTCATGTCCTGCCAGGGCGGATGTGTGGCCGGTGCGGGTCAGCCCCAGTTTGACGGGTGGGCCCCGCGCAAAAAACGCGCCGAAGGCCTGTATCAGGAAGATACGGAACTGGCCTACAAGTCACAGGATAACAGCGGCGTGCAGGCACTTTATGGCCGTATTTTGGATAAGGTCGGTGGGCCGCTGGCTCACAAACTGCTGCACACGCATTATTTTGACCGCAAAGACCGCACGGGTCAAAAGCGTTAAGCCTTTTAGGGCTATTTCAAAGGCGGGAGGAAAGGTTTCCTCCCGCCTTTTTTGTTGGGCAGAGGTGCTGGCAAGTAAGCTACAATATTTATATATGCTTAACTGGAAAGGTTTTTTGTATGCGGTGATTACTTCGGCCACGTTCGGGCTGATTCCGCTGTTTACGCTTCCTTTGCTTCATGCGGGAATGAACACGCCGTCCATTCTCTTTTATCGTTTTTTTATTGCCGTACTCATGATGGGGGTATGTGCCTTCTTTATGCGGCGGTCGCTGAGGGTGTCTCGCAAGGAGCTATTCACGCTGGCGGGGCTGAGCGTGCTGTATATTGGGTCGGCCGTGTTTTTGTTTTGGTCGTATCAGTATTTGGCCAGCGGGATTGCCACTACAATGATGTTTTTGTATCCCGTGTTTGTGGCCCTGATTATGATTTATGGATTTAAGGAGAAAAACTCGTTTTGGACGATGCTGGCCATTGTGCTGGCCGTCAGCGGGGTGGCCATGCTTTCGTGGAATGGGGAAGCGGGCGGCGTGAGCTTTGTGGGGATTTTGCTGGCGGTATTGTCCGGCTTGTCGTACGGCGTCTATATTATTGCGGTAAACAAATCCGCCGTGCGGGACTTGCCTTCCGATAAGCTGACGTTTTACGTATTTGTTTTTACGGCGATTTTCTTGTTAGCGGGCGCCGCGCTGATGGGCAAACTGCAAACGGTGCCGGATTGGAAGAGCGACCTGAATTTAACGCTTTTGGCCCTCATTCCCACCGTGATTTCCAACCTGACCCTGGTGTGGGCCGTCAAACTGATAGGATCTACGTTTGCGTCCGTTTTGGGGGCGATGGAACCGTTGACGGCTATGACCGTGGGCGTGTTTGTGTTTCATGAGCCTTTTACGCGTTCTACGGCCTGGGGGGTGGGGCTGATTATTTTGGCGGTGACGTTTGTTGTGCTGGCCCCCGCGCTGGAAAAGGGCTATCGTACGGGGAAGGTCTTGTATATTACCAAGGTAAAAGGAATTCACCCCAACATACTGCCGTATCATTAATGGCTTTTTGGTACAATATAAAAAAATTCATTCAAAGGAGAAAATATGCTTTTTGGACAACGCGGTTCTATTCACATGATTGTCTTGATTTTGGTAATGATAGTGGGCTTTGGCCTGGCTTTGGGCTGGCCCCAATATAAGAAACATCAAACGCTTGCCATTGCGCAGGACGCGCTGGATTTGGGCAAAGCGCTGGCGTTTGCCGAAGCCACTTACAAAACGCAGCACGGCGAATATACGCCCGATTTTGCCAAGTTGGATTTTGCCCTCCCCTGCCCGGTGGAACGCGGCGAAGGGAAGATTGAAATGGTCTGCAATCACTATGTGTACCGTTTGGAAGAAAACGGCATTTTGCGGGTGCAGCATAAAGGTTTTCCGAAATGGTTTGATTTGAATTTGGCCGAAGGGTCGGTGGATTGCTCGCATGAAGATGGGTCTATCGCCGGAAGCCACATCTGCTCGCGGGTGGATTTGACCCAAGCGGTAGAAAAATAGCGGAGGATTGGTATGAAAAAATTAATGTTGGCGTTGGCTGTTTTGCCTTTGGCTTTTGCCTGTGCCCCGCATGTGGAACGCGTGGAAACCAATTTGATTAAAGACGTTTCCGGCGGCTGGAACGATACGGACGCGCAAATGGTGGCCCAGGAAATGATTACCGACTGCTTGCAAGGCGGCTGGTATAACCGCTTTTTAACCCGCAACGGGAAAGAGCCTACGGTTATTGTGGGCACGGTGTCCAACAATACCATGGAGCACATTAATACGGACGTATTTATTGAAGCCATGCAGCGGGCCCTTATTAATTCGGCCAAGGTGGACTTTGTAGCTTCCGCCGAAGAACGCGGCGAAATCCGCACCGAACGCCTGGAACAGGACGAATTTGCCTCCGAAGCGACGCGCAAAGCCTTCGGGCAGGAAATCGGGGCCGATTTTATGTTAAGCGGGGTGCTCAATTCCGTGGTGGACCAAGCCGGCAGCAAAGCGGTGGTGTTCTATCAGGTCAATTTGAAACTGATTAACATAGAAACGAACCAAATTGTTTGGAACGGACAGAAACAAATTAAAAAATACGTTAAACGCAGCAAAGTAACTTGGTAGGATTTTTGTTATGAAGGCGCGCATATGCTTGTTGGGGCTGGCGATGATTTGCTCCGCGTGTGCGGCGCCTTCTTTGCGTTATAAGACGGACGTAAGCCGCTTGATTGCCGCCGGGCAATATGCCCAGGCGGAGCAGCTGGTGTCGGACAAAAAAAATAAGATGTACCAGAAAAAAGACGCCGTCCTTTTTTACTTGGACCGCGCCGCCCTCCTGCACGATGCGCAAAAACCCGCCGAAAGTGACCAACTCTTTTCCACCGCGCAAGCATATATAGACGAGCTGTACGCCAAAAGTGTTTCCGGGGCGGTGGGGTCGCTATTAATTAACGATTTAACCACTCCCTATTACGCACCCAATTACGAAAAAGCCCTCACCTATTACTACCGGGCCCAAAATTTCCTTCAGCAGGGGGATATCTCTTCCGCCGCGGTGGAAGCGCGCAAAGCTGTTTTCTTTTTGGATCATTTGCGGGCTGATAAAAAAAGCGGTTATAACGATGACCCTTTTGTGCAGTATTTTGCCAGTTTGGTGTTTGAGTCGGCCGGGAAGCGCTCCGATGCGCGTATCGCGCGCGTAAACGCGCTTAGCGCCTACGAGCGGCTGGGCCCTAAACTGCATATTTCCGCGCCGGACTTTTCCGTCCCCGCTAACGCGGGCGATTTATGCGAAGTGCTGATTTTCCATTACAACGGCCTCATGCCGCTTAAGCGGACGCAAACCCTCCAAGTGGCTTGGAGCGACGCGCTTGCCTTGGCGTCCGACCCCGGGGAAACCACGCAAGACGTTTCCCCCGAAGTGCAAAATGCGCTGGTGGCGGGGTTGATGGGCTCGGCGGTTACGCTGTCTTATCCCGAATGGGTGCCTCAGCCGTACCGGGTGGCTTTTTCTACGGTACAGGTAGGCCGGGTGCAATATCCCACCCAAAAAGTGGCCGATTTTGCCTCCTCCGCCAAATTGGATTTAGAAGAAAAAATGCCGGGCATTTTGTTCCGCACGGCCACCCGCGCCGTTGCCAAGCGGGTAGCTTCGGTGCAGGCACGTCATGCGGCCGCGTCCGCTACGGACAATGACGCCTGGGGTGATGTGGCCGGCATGCTGGTCAGCGCGTTGGGAGCCGCCACCGAAAAGGCCGACACCCGCCAGTGGTTCACTCTCCCGGCCGAAGTGCGCATGACGAGGCTTTTTTTGCCGCCCGGAACGCAGGATATAAAACTGTTGTTTCGTGACGGATATGGTAATATAATAGGAGAACATGTTTTTGAGCAGGTGCGGTTGGAACGCGGGGGGAGAGTATTCCTGCATTACCGCACGGCTTATTGAGAGGGATTATGAAAAAAATCGTTTTGTGTGCGGCGGCCTTATTCTTGGGCGCCTGCGCGGGAATGAATAAAAATACCGTTAATTATCAGATGAACGAATATGACGCGGCCAAGTATTACGTGGTGGCCGGGGAAGGCATGAGCAAGGAAGAAGCCTCCCAAAACGCTTTGGAAAATATGCGCCGCGAAATGGTGCAGCAGGCGCCGGCGGCCGCCAACCAGGGCGTGGTGACGGATTTGATGGCCAATGCCGAGGTGGAAAAAACGTGGCGGGACCAGGACTTTTCCGGCAAGCATTATTATGCCTTGGCCGTTTTGCCCCGCGCCAAAGCGCGCAAAGTGCTTTCGCCTCTGTTAGACCAAGAGGACGCCAAACTGGAAGGACTGGCCGCGCAATTTGCCAATCCGCCCCAGCCGCTGGCCGATTTGAAAATAGCGTTCAAAATGCAGCAGCCCGTTTCCCGCCGTGCGGCGTTGGACGAAATTTATCAATTTTTAGACGCGTCCCGCCAAAGCTACCGCCCGGAAGTGTTTACGCCGTTTAAGACGATTTTGCAGGACAAATTGGCCGCCGTGTTGGTGGCTGTGGACGTGCAAGGCGTGCAGAGTGAAGTGTTGGTGACGTATGTGGTGGACGCACTGAACCGAATGGGGCTGGGCGTAACCGATGCGGCCAATCCGGACAAAGTGCTCTCCGTCCAAATTGTGACCGATGTGGACGCGTACGACTCCGAAAAAGTGCAGGGGTTGGTGTGGTGCTCCAGCGGGGCTTCCATCAGCCTGGTGGACGTGGGCCGTGGCGTTACGTTTGCGCGCTTTAACGTACATGAACGCGCGGGAACTTCCCGTGCGGAGGACTCTCTGCGCAGAAGTATGCAGAGCGTAGGGGAACAAGCCGCGGTGCAAATTGCCGCCCGCTTGGAAACGTATTTGAAAACGAAATAGGAGAAAAATATGAAAAAAACCATGATTTTTGCTTTCTTGTGCATGCCGGTTTTGCTGGCTGCCGAGCAGGCTCCGGCGGCTGTGTCGCCCGAAGCGAAAGGAGCCGATGCCGCTCAAGCCCAGGTGATGGACGTGGCCGAACGCAACAAAATGCTGTATTCGTTGGGCTTTCTCTTGGGGGACAATTTGAAAAAACAGCTTATCTTGGATAATGAAGACGACTACAAAGCCCTTTCCCAAGGTATGCGCGACAGCTTGCTGAACAAAAAATCTCAAACGGATTTGGAAAAATATAAACCGTCCATCATTCAAAAATATCAAGACGACGCCAAAACCATTTCCGCCAAACGCGAAGCGGCCCAACAGGAATATATGGCCTCTTTCCAAAAGGAAAAAGGGGTGAAAACCTTGGATAACGGCGCTATGATGAAACTCAGCCGCGCCGGCAAAGGCAAAACCCCCAAGGCCGATGCTACCGTCACCGTCCACTATACGGGCACGCTGATTGACGGGACTAAGTTTGACAGCTCCCGCGACCGCGGCGAAGCTTTTACCACCAAACTGACGGACGTTATCCCCTGCTGGACCAAAGCCCTCCAGCAAATGAAGCCCGGTTCCCGCGCTAAAGTGGTTTGCCCGCCCGATACGGCTTACGGCAATCGCCCCGTGGGGCAGATTCCGGCCAACTCGGTGTTGGTGTTTGACGTGGAAATGCTTCCGGAAGGGAAATAATGTCCAAAACCAGTTACGCTTTGATTGCCGTCATGGTGGCCGCGCTCATCTATATGGGCGCGGTCCGCGGCTATCAAGCCTACGAACGAAGAGCCGCGCAGAAAGCCGCCGAAGAGGCCGCTAACGGCACCCCGTTTACCTTTCAAAATGTGCCGGTTGCGTTGTCGGCCCCCATGCCGGAGCCGGTCAGCCGCCCGGTTGCGTTTGACCCGGCTCAAAGCGCTATCTTTTTGGAAACGCAGCCTTTGTCTGCCGAGAAAGAACAACAGCAAGCACAGGAAACCATAGAATCTATTTTGCAGGATTACGAGCAGGACCCCAAAATTCAGCAATTTAATAAGGAATTGTCCGCCGCTACCGAGGGTAATGTGCCCGATTTGGGCGCTTTGGGCGGGAAAGAATTAGCTGATATTTTGAAGGAACACCCCGAGGTAAACCAGGTGGTGCAACAAAATATGCAAAACCCCGAGTTTGCCAAAACGGTACAGCAAATTTTTACCAATCCCCAGTTTATAGAAAGTATCAAACAGCTGCAAGGCGCCATGGCCGTGCCGGCAGTTCCGGCCGCTTCGGAACCGAAAAAAGCTGAATAATAGCGGGAAAATATTGTATTCTATAGGATATTAGGAGGTTTCCCTGTGCTTAAAATTATTATCAAAGCCGCAATTTTAGTTTTTATTATTTTAAGTATTTATTTTATCGTCAATCCTTCCGCTTGCTCCAACTTGATGATGGGCCGTGTGACCAACTCCATGGAAGTGGAACCGAATGTTCCCGCCGCGACTGACGATCACAGCGAAATGTTTACTCCTGCCGGCGATCAACCCCTTTCCGAAGCGCAGCCTTCCGAAGGCGTGATTGACACCAACACGATGAACGAACCGCAAATTCCGTCCTATACGCAGGAAGATATAGATTACGCCGTTGCCAGCAGATACGTGGAGCTGGAAAACGAATACGCCAAAAAGAATGCTTTGGGCAAAGATACGGCTAAAGAAATTTCCTATATCGTTATGGACGATTTTGAGCTCACCCAGCAGGAATGGGAATCGTTCCTCCAGCGCGCTACGGAAAGCAACCTGTTTGATAAAATTCGCAGTGAACAGCTTCCGGTTGCGCCCGGCAAATAACTGGCTTTTCGTGCTATAAGCCGCCTCTATTAAGGGGCGGCTTTTTTATTGGTTTTACATCGTGCCGGTGCCAACGACAAGGCAAACGCTACACCCGGTTGGCTACAGTAGGTCCTGCGGCATTTCTTGTTGGGGGAGCGCAGGAGGACGGGTTTATAGGGGGGAAGTCAGGAAAATAAAAATCCCCGCTTAGGAGCGGGGATGTTGAAAGAATTAGTGAGGCAATCGCCCGGCCAGAAATTCAGCCACGGGGCGTGTGTGTTTGATTTTACTTAAAACAATTTTAATGGAGGCCGTAATCGGTACCGACAGGAACGCCCCCGGCACGCCCCATACCAGCGCCCAGAAAATAAGGGACGCCACCACCGCGGCGGGGTGCAAATCCATGCCTTCGCCCAAGAAGCGGGGTTCCAGCAGGTTGCCGATGGTAAATTCGGTGGCGGACAGCAAGCCGATTACTATAAAAAATTGCGGCCCCAGCCCAAATTGCAAAAATAACACCGGTGCGGGGAGCAGTACCGCAATAATGGAGCCCACACTCGGGATAAAATTGAGCAGGAACATAAACAACGCAAACAAAGCGGCCAGTTTTACTTGGAAGCCAAACAAAATAGCCGCCGCCACCAACCCGGTGGCAAGCGACGCCATCAGTTTGACGGACAAATAAACGGACACATTCGCCAGCATCTCTTTAATGGCGGGGTTGGTGATGGGGGGCGTTTTTTTGCTTCCAAACAGGAAAAACGTCATGAATAAAATCACCAGGGTAGCGTCGGAAACGATATTAAATACTTTGCCGCCGAAGTTTTTTAACCAGTTGAAAAGAGGGAGTTCTCTTAAATAGGTTTCTATAAAATTTTGGTCCAGCGTAATGCCGTGCTGCTGCAGGCGCAGGGCGATATCGTTAATAGTGGCAATCAAATTTTGGCGGTATACTTCGGTCCCTTTTAAGAAGGTACCTACCGAGTTGGCCGTAAACAACACCACCCCCACAAAAGCGGCCAAACACAGCAAAATAGATATCGTCATGGCCAGCCAGGAAGGGAATGAAAACTTTTGTTTCATGTACAAGGTCATTTGAGCCAAAATGGTGTAGAGAAAGATGGAAATGACCAATGGAATCATCAGCGATTTGGTGTACACCAAAAACGCCGTTGCCACTCCTGCCGCAATAATCGTTAGGCAGATGGTACTGGCTTTGAGGTAGTAGAAGGTCGGTTTATCCGAAAACATGAGGCCTCCTGTTTCGTTCAGTTTTTTTGGCGATATCCCGTGCCAAAAAGAGGATTTTGCCCGTTAGACTGTCCACATCATTTTGGCAGGAAGTTAACAGCCAAACATTCAGCTTGGCCGCCGTAAACCCGGTGTAATTGCGGTAAAAGATGTCGTAAGCAGTGGTGAACTCATCACTCGCGCGGGAAAGCGTTTTGGCACGGCTGTTAAGCCCTTTGGCCGCCAGGGTCAGGTCTCCGGTCCAATCCGAATCTTTGCAGGAGCGGATTTGGGCGCGGGCTTGCGTCCAGAACGGTTCATCTTCGTCCAGGCAACGGCGCAGGTCCAGGCAGTATTGGTTAAACTGCGCGGCAAAAGATTCGTCCCGCACGGCTATATCTTTGTGCAACTGTTGCAGAATTTGCTCCAGACGGCGGTTCAAATCGCGCAAATTTTGCGCGGCGGCGGTTAAATCTGCCCGGAATTTATCGCACCGGGCGGAAATTTGGTCTAGTAGGATTTCGCAATTCATAAAATAGGGAAGTTAATTGTAAAAATGGATCCGAGCCCACGGTCCGACACGACGCTGATGGACCCGTTGTGCAAGTCCAAAATACGTTTTACCATCGGCAGGCCCAAGCCCCAGCCGCTGATTTGGCCGGTAAAGTAATCGTCCACCTGGTAAAAGGGTTCAAAAATGCGGTTTACGTCCTGCGGGCGTATGCCGGCGCCGTAGTCACGCACGGAAATGGAAATACTGTCGCCATGGTTGGCGCATTGTACTTTGATGATTTTTTCCATTTTGTTATTAAATTTGATGGCATTGGCCAGCAGTTCCCGTATGCACAGGCGCAGCATTTCTTCGTTGGCGGTTACGCTTAAATGTTCGGAGCAGTCTATTTCCACAAACGTGCCGCGTTTGATGGAGGAATCGTCCTGCACGGGGGCGGGAACGGCGGTTTCCTCCTCTTGGGCGATGGCTTTGGAAGCGCATTCTTTGATTAAGTTTTTCAAGTAAACGGGCTGTTTTTCAATGCCTTCGGTTTGCGCGGCCGATACTTTGTTAAAAGCCATCAGCTTGTCCACCAACAGCGACATTCTGCCGCCTTGTTTATTGATTTCTTCCAAGGCTTTGGAGGTGAAAGGCGAAAATTTCTCTTTTTTGGCTTGCGAAAGTATCGCCTCCGAATATCCGTTGATAATAGACAGCGGCGTTTTGAGTTTGTGTGAAATCAGCGAGAGCGCGCGGGAAGTAACAATCACGTCTTTAGATTCGTTCATATCCTGCTCCTAAAACGAAAACACCAACCGGGCGTAAAAAATATCGCGTTTATTGTCGTTGTGGACGGTGCGAATGTGGTTATAGGCAATATCCGCACTGATGGAACGCGTGGCGGCAAACGAGTTGCCCACGATAAACGAGTGTTCCGGGTCTGCAGTGTAATATTCCGCAAAGCGGTAACCCAAGTACAAGGTGGCGTTGTTATCCGGCCACATGCGCGTTACGCGGGCGCCCATGGTGTATTTGGTTAAATCGTGTACTACGTCAAACGTTTGGGTAAAAGCCAGCTCTTGTTGGTCCATAATGCTGCGCAGCCCGGTTACGCCGGTGATGCCGTCGGGGTATTGGAACACGCTGGCGCCGGCTTGGAAACCAAACGTGCGGAAAAAGTTTTTGTGCAGTTCCAGCGTATAAGCCATCTGCGAGTAGGCGGTATTGGAAAAATCGCCCCCTTCATAAAATACGGTGCCTTCCTGGCGGGCATACGAAATGCCAATTAAGGCATGGGTGTAAAGGTCGTTTACTTCGTCGTCCTGCAGTGTCATGACCAGCTGGGTGGATACGCCCACGGCGGAAGCGTCTTGATAGAGGGAATTATCGCTTTTGTTTTTGAAGTAGTAGAACGGGGCGATGTTGATTTTAAGCAAATCAAAATCCAAGCGGACCGGCACATTGACGGAATAGATAGGGTCTTCAAAGGCCCGTTCGTTAATCATTTTGGCTTCTACACCGGTCAGCAGGTTGAGCGTGGGGGCCATAATGGCGCCGACGCGCACCTGGTCAAAATGAGAGGCGCCGATGTACGCGGCCGACACATCTACCGTGCGGGCCTGCAAAACGGCGGCAGAACAAAGAAATAACGCAAAAGATAAAATAAATTTTTTCATATATTTCATTTAACAAAATTTGAAGCGCTTGCGGTATGTTTTTTGTCTATACGCGGCGGCTGTTTTTGCGGGGGGATATTTTGTAGAATAAAAAAGATGAAAAAATTTTCTTTGCTTTCCCTTATACTTTTCTTGTGCGCGGGCGCTCAGGCCGCGCAGATTATCCGCGGGCCTTATATAGAGGACCCGACCCAAACCACCATGATTTTGCGCTGGCAGACCGACGAGGTTACCCCCGCTTGGCTGGAATACGGCCCCACGCCGCGCTGTAACCAGATTATGACCGTCCTACCGGCCGCTACCCAGCATAAAGCCATTCTGTACGGCCTGGTGCCGAACCAAGATTTTTGCTACCGGGTGTATGTGAACAATGCCGCCGGGGACGGCGTGCAGGAACCCGTGAACGGTACTTTTCGCACATTGTATTCGGCGGAACGCAAAGTGGTGAACTTTTTGGCTATTGGCGCCACGGGGGCGGATATCCCCTTGCCGCTGCCGGACGGTACCCCGGTGCCGGACGAAGCCGCCGCTGCCCGCACGCAGTTGGCCGCGCTTATGGAGAATGAAAAAAGCGATTTCTTAATTCATACGGGCAACATCACCCACAGCGGCCTAAATGAAGATGCCGACCGCGAGTTTTTTGAACCGTTTAAGAATGTGCTGGTCAAAACGCCTTTGTTTGTAGCGCTGGGGCCCAATGAATACGGGCCGGACCGCGCTAACCGCGACAGTAAATCCTTCCTGCGGACGAATTATTCCCGTTTTCATGATATGTCCTGGAGTAACGCCACTCCCAAATACTATTCGTTTGATACGGCTAATGCGCGCTTTGTATTTTTGGATACAAACGTGGCCGAAGGGGCCGTGTGGGCGCCGGACTTGGGGGAAGATTCGGCCCAGGTGAAATGGCTGAAAACCACGCTGGCGGGAGCCGGCGAAAAATGGAAAATTGTTGTGATGAACGCGCCTGCTTATTCCACGGGTACGCGCGGAGCCAACAGCCAGGTGGCGGACAGCTTGATTAAAATTTTTGAAGATTACCGCGTTAAACTGGTTATCCAAGGCGGAGACACCAATTATGAACGCACCTTCCCCATGTACCGCGGGGAACCCAATCCGCGCGGGGTTACGTACGTAACCTTGGGTACGGCCGCGCCGACCCCCAGCAAACGGGCTCATTCCGATTCGTCTACCGCGCGTTTTGTGGCGGCCCGCCAATATGCGGCCGGGTCTATTGTGGACCGCAAACTGACCCTAAAAGTGTACAGCGATTTGGGCAAAGAGTTGGACACGGTGGAAATTTATCTGTAATACGCATAGGTATAAAAAAGGACGGGGCAAGGGCCCCGTCCTTTTTTGTTTTTCTAAAACTTATTTCAGCTGAATTGTGGCCCAGCTAATTTCCCGTACAAAGCGGCCTCTTTTCTCTATTTGGGATATGCTATTGGCGTTTTACAGGGCTTGACTTTTCCTGGGGGGCATCTATACTGTTCTTATGAAACATAATCCAAATATTTTTTATGTTCGTTCGGGTTTTACCCTAATAGAATTATTAGTGGTAGTGCTGATTATTGGCATTTTGTCCGCAATAGCGGTGCCGCAATATGAAAAAGCGGTCAACAAAACACGCATGCGGTCTATGATGCCGTTATTAAAGAGTATCCGCGATGCCCAAGAAACATATTACTTGGCCAATGGAAAATATACTTATAAATTTGATGATTTGGATATTCAAATGCCTGTTCCTGACAAGAAAGAAGTCTATTCATATGAACGGTGGAGCTATGCGGATTATGCCGTGATTTTAGAGGAATACCGCGTCTATATCTCTTGGTGGTACGGTAGCAAGAAATTTGATAAATACCCGGAAATAGGGTATTTGTACCCCAATCATACTAATACGTATTATGCGCCAATTAAAGGTAAATTTTACTGTCGCAGCCAAGGCGGAGAGCAAGCCGCGCAGATTTGTCGGGATATAGGGTTTACAAAATCGTCAGGCCGGTCGGGTGTGTTTTTAGAGCCGTAAGTTTGCGTGCAGTAACGGGTTAAAGAACTAAATAAAAGGGGCGAAAAATTTTTTCCGCCCCTTTTATGGTTTGAAACGGTTTGTTATTTCAGCTGGATTTTGGCCCGCATATCGTACATGATAATGCTGGCGGCGGCCGACGCGTTCAAACTTTCCACACCACCCTGTTGGGGAATGGAGATGATTTCGTCGCAATTTTCGGCCGTTTTTTCGCGGATACCGAATCCTTCCGAACCGATTACTAGTACCGCGGGGGAAGCGTAATCCATCGTGTTGATGGGTTTGCCGGCCATATCGGCCCCGTATACCCAAAAGCCTTCTTCTTTCAGGTCGTTTAACGCGGCGGAAAGATTGGCCACTTCCACAATGTTGACATTTTCAATCGCGCCGCAGGCCACTTTATAAACGGCGGGAGTAATGCCTACCGTGCGCCGCTGGGGCAGAATGATGGTGGAAAAGCCCAAGCAAGCCGCGCTGCGGATAATGGCCCCCAGGTTTTGCGGGTCGGTCATTTCGTCCACGGCGAGCCAAAGGTCTTTTTTGTTCCCGTCCGCCTCATACAGCGCATTGGAAAGCTTCATCAGCTTGATGGGCTGCACTTTGGCCATAACGCCTTGGTGGTTGGCGTTGCGGGTCAGGCGGTCCAGGGTTTTATTGTCAATGCGGTCTATCTTGGCGTTGTTGCGTTTGGCTAAGCGGATAATTTCTTCCACGGCACGGTGACCGGCTTTACTGTCGGAAACGTAGAGCTGGGTGACGTTGCGCTTTTTGCTCTTGAGCGCTTCCATTACCGGGTGAATGCCGTAAATCATGTCCAAATTGTCGTTCATACTTGCTCCTCAGCCGATTTCGGACGAGCCAAAGCTCATGCCCACTTCCAAGGCGGCTTTTACTTCTTCGCCGTGCGGGTCCACTAATTTGAGCTTGGAAATGGCGTCCGCAATTTTTACTTCGGTAATTTTGAAGTCGCGGAAAGCGGCCATATAGCCGAATTTTCCTTCCAGCACCAGGTCCAGCGCTTTGGCTCCGTAGAGGGTGGAAAGCCAGCGGTCAAACGCCGTGGGCGTACCGCCGCGCTGGGTGTGCCCCAGCACGCAGGCGCGGGATTCTATTTTGGTGCGGTCTTCAATCATATTGCTTAATTTGTACGCAATGCCGCCCAGGCGGATCGGGTCGGTACTGCCGGGCAACGTGCGGGCGACGGATTGCTCGCCCAATTCGTTTTTGGCGCCTTCGGCCGCCACCACGATGCTAAAGGTTTTGCCTTTGGCTTTGCGGTCCAAAATGTAATTGACGATAACGTCGTCGTTATACGGGATTTCGGGAATCAGCACAATGTCGCCCCCGCCGGCTACGGCCGAGCGCAAGGCAATCCAGCCCGCATAGCGGCCCATGGTTTCAATAATCATCACGCGGTGATGGCTTTGGGCGGTGGTGTGCAGGCGGTCTATGGCTTCGGTGGCAACGGCCAGGGCCGAGTCAAAACCGAAGGTCTGATCCGTGGCGGAAAGGTCGTTATCAATGGTTTTGGGTACGGCCACAATGGGCATGCCCAGGTCCACAAACTGTTGGGACATGTGCAGCGTCCCGTCCCCGCCGATGGTGATCAGTGCGTCCAGCTGATTTTCTTTGAAATTATGCAACGCAACGGAAGACAAATCCCGCGGATCTTCCGCCGAGCCAAAAGGCGGCAGCGTGTATTTGAAAGGGTTGGCGATGTTGCTGGTGCCCAAGATGGTGCCGCCCATCGTTAAAATACCGGAGACGGTATCGTCCGTAATGTTCAAAAATTCGTTGCGTACCAGGCCGTCAAATCCGTTTTTGAAGCCCAATACCTCAATACCGTGGCGCAGCGCGTTTTTGCTTACCGCCCGCACAACGGCGTTTAATCCGGGGCAGTCGCCCCCGGCGGTTAAAATACCGATTCTTTTAATAGTCATATCCCCCTCCAACTATAAATACGCGGCCAACCCGCTTAGCGCCCACAGCACGAAGAACTGTCCGTCAATAAGCGTTTCGTCTTTTACGCTGCGGGTACTGGTCTTGCTATAGTAATATATTACAATAAAAACGGTGTAGAGATGACCGATTAACAACATGCCCACCAAGGCCGGCTTCCACGTGAGGGACAAAAGCGTCCCCAATGCGGCCGTCAGCGCCAGCAGTACCAGTGTTACGGCCCATTTGGTTTTTTTCATGCCAAAGGCTTTGTAAAAACTTTCGCGGCCGATAATTAAATCTTTATTGGCCGAGGTGAACCCCAGCGTTACCGAGCGCATAAACACCAATAACACCGTATAGAATACGGCCAAATAGGCGGCCTTGCGCAGCAACATGCCATGCGTATAGGCTGGCAAAAAAGCACAGGCATATGCCCAGCCCAGCGCGGTGACTACGTCTTTCGTGCCGGGCAGGGAAAGCAGTTGAAATTTGAGTAAATGGCGGTACGGATAGGCAAAGCCCGCCAGCAGGAACACAATTCCCAGGGCCAGGGCTCCTTTCCCCACCGGTGCGGCACAGCCTACGGCGCCGGCCGCCGCCAGCAGGCTGGCAAGCGTCAGGAAGCGTTTGTTCTGCCCGGGTTCCGCTTCGGCCGCTCGGTTAAACGCCGTTAACGCAAATACAAACAGCCCCGCAAACGCCAGCAGGTTCCCGTCTGTCGGCACCCCTTCTAAGCGCATGCACACATAGGCCAGCGCGGCGGCGGCAAAAGCGGTGTAGAAGCAGTTGCGCACCAAAAAGTGCCACATTTTGCCAAACAGGCCCGACAGGACGGACTTGGCATTTGGCTTGCGGATTTCGCGCACGCGCGCGGCTACGCGGTCAATCACCCAGTTAGGGGTGGAAGCGCCGGCGGTAATAAAAATTTTTTTCGCCCGCTGCACGGGTTGCACTTCCAGTTCGCTTTCCGTTTCCACATGCAGTACGGCGGGGGCCAACCCTTTGCATAAGAGCGCCAAACGCGCCGTGTTGGCGCTGTGGCGGCCGCCCACGACAATCACCAAATCGGCACTTTTGGCCAGTTCAATGGTTTCTTTTTGGCGGTCTTTGGTGGGTTGGCAGATGGTATTGGAAATTTGGCATTCGTCCGCGTGTTTTTTTACTTCTTCGGCCGTTTCGTAAAATACGCTTTCTTTTTGCGTGGTTTGAGAGACGACGTTTACTTTGTCAAAATGAGGCAGGCGTGCGGCTTCTTCCGGCCCGGAAACGACCACCCCTTTCCCCTGCGTATAGCCCAAGAGGCCGATTACTTCGGCGTGGCCGCCGTCCCCTACGATTACGGTATGGTAGCCTTGCTGGGCAAATTTATCAATAATGTTTTGCGCGTGTTTGACGAGCGGGCAGGTAGCGTCCACCACTTCCATGCCGCAGGACTGCACTTCCTGCTGAAACTGCGGCGTGATGCCGTGTGCGCGGATAACCAGCACGCCGGATTTATCGGCGGCGTCCTGCGGGCGGTCTATAGAGGTGATTTGCTTGGCGGCAAGCATATCGGTCACTTGTTTGTTGTGAATCAAGGGACCAATGGTGTAAACCGGTTTTTTGCCGGCGGCTTCCAATTCCAGCACTTTGTCTATAGCGCGTTTAACGCCCGGGCAAAAGCCCGCGCTTTTGGCGACGGTGACGTCCTGTTCTTTTTCCATACTTATATTATAGGAAATTCGTTCGCGCGCGTGGGGGAGTGGGGAATTTTCTATAATTAAACTATGAATAAAATAATGACGGGTTTGGCGGCCCTTGCGCTGCCCTGCGCCGCGTTTGCGGGCGCATACGGCGATATGTTTAAGAACGGACATTTGCGTTTTGACTATACGCCGCAGGAAATTTCCTCTTTGGAGGCTCAGGCCGCCAAAGAGCTGGACGTTAATTTGAATTTTTTGGTGAACATTCCGGCCAAAGAACGGGATTTTAACAATACCGTATTGGCGTTGGAAAGCGCGTACACTTCGTACTGGTTTGTGCCGAAGAATTTGTCTTTGCTGGCCTATTTCCACGAAAATGCGGACGTGCGTGAAGCGGCCGCCCGCCTGGAAGCCAAAGGCAGCCAAACCAAAGCCGCGGTGTTTGCCCGCAAGGACGTGTACCGCGCCTTAAAAGAATATGCGGATACGAACCCTTCCCTCTCTCATGAAGACGCCCGCCTGCTGGCCAAATGGCTGGAGCGCTATGAAAGGGCCGGTATGGCCTTGTCCGACAAAGAGGCCCAGGAATACACCCGCCTTAATACGGAACGCTTAAATAAAATCACCCAATATAACGTGAATTTGAATAATTATAAGGACGAATTAATCGTTTCGCGCGAAGAGCTGGACGGATTGGGCGAAACGTTTATCAACCGGTTGGACCGCACGAAAGACGGACGCTATATCGTGACGCTTAAATATCCGGATTACAATCCGTTTATGGCATCGGCCAAAAACGAAAAAGCCCGCAAAGCCCTGCAGGAAAAATTCGCCCGCCGCGGGGGGAAGGAAAACGTTACGTTGTTGGAAGACACCCTGGAACTGCGCCGCCAGCAGGCTAAACTGCTGGGGTATGCGCGCTATCCCGATTATGTGCTTCCCGTACGCATGGCCAAAAACTATGAAACGCTGGAAAAATTCCTGAAAAATTTACAGCGGGAAGTGACCCCCTTGGCCCAGCAGGAATTGAAAGAACTGCTGGCTTTGAAACAAGAAACCACTGGCCAAAAAGCCGACGAAATGACCGCCTGGGAACTGCCCTATTGGAGCAATGAATACAAGAAGAAATATTACCAGGTGGATAACGAAAAAATGAAAGAATACTTTCCTGCAGATACGGTGATTGCGGGAATGTTTGATATTTTCGGTCAGCTTTTTGGGCTTACGTTTACGCGGGCTAATTTGCCCGTGTGGCACCGGGACGTGATAGTCTATCAAATCAAAGACGCCAAAACCGGGGAGCTGATTTCCAATTTTTACATGGACCTCTACCCGCGTGACGGCAAATATACCCACGCCGCCACCTGGAGTTTTGTGGACCGCTTTGAACTGCCGGACGGTTCCTTCCAAACGCCCTCGGTAGTGATAGCGGCCAACTTTACCCCGGCCGGGAACGGGGTGCCCTCTTTGCTGGAACACAGCGAAGTGGAAACATTGTTCCATGAATTTGGGCATGTGCTGCAAATGTCTATGGCTACGTCCAAATACGCTACCCTGACGGGGGACAACGTGGCGTGGGATTATATTGAAACCCATTCCCAGCTGTTGGAAAATTGGGCCTGGCAGCCCGAAGTGTTAACGCGCATTTCCTCCCACTATCAAACGGGCAAACCCATGCCTCAGGAAATGATAGATGCGTTGGTAAAATCCAAAAATGCGGGCGTGGCCACGGCTTTTATTCGGCAGAACTTTTTGGGCCAGTTTGACGTGGCGGCCCATGCCGCCGATAAACGGGTGGATACTACCCGCCTGTATGAACGCATGATGAAAGAAATCACCGGCGTACCGATGACGCCCGGCACATATCCCCAGGCCAGTTTTGGGCACATCATGTCCCTTACCGATCCGTATGACGTAGGGTACTACGTGTACGCCTGGTCCCTCGTGATTGCACAGGATATTTTTAGCGAGTTCCAAAAACAAGGCTTGTTTAATGCCCAGCTTGGCGCACGATTGCGCGAGTATGTCTATACGCCCGGAACGGTGTATGACGAAAACGAAATGGTGGAAAAATTCTTGGGCCGCCCCTATAACGACAAAGCTTTCTTAAAAGAGCTTGGCGTAAAGGAAAAGTAATCTTCGCGCATAAAAAATCCGCGTTCCTTAACGGGACGCGGATTTTTTTGTATCGGTCAGATTAGCGTGCCATCCAGTTGTTTAGCACAAACCACGACAAAAGCGACATTCCCAGCAGTATCGCCAACAGAACAATAATCCACATTCCTCTCCACCCGCTTCCTTCTTTTTCAGACGGAGCATATTGGGGCGTGCAAAGCGCTTTCATCATGGCTTCCGCGCGCGCCTCGGCCGCGTCCATGGGTTTGGGGCTCAGCGTGGCGGTGACGGAGGGATTAGTCTGGTCCAGCTTTACGATAACGTTTTCAAATTCATGCAGGATTTGAATGGCCCGGAAGCGAAATTGCTGGAATTGAGCCAGCGGCATTTGGGCATTTTCGTGATAGACCAAGGCATTGTCGTTAAGTTCCAAATAAATGTTGGGGCGCGTTTTTAATAAGCCGATAATAAAAGGCGTCAGCACCAAGGCGGCCGCGGGGGTGGGGGCGTGAATGCGGTAGCGGCTGTCTATTTGGGGGATATTGGTTTTCATCAGTGCATATTGAGAAGGCGCAAATTGCGAATTGATAGGCGCAATTTTTAACGCGGGGAACTGGCGTTTTTTAAGTTCCGCCGTAAAAATGGTGAATTTGATGGGCTTGGTTTTGGGGTCATCGTCCATGTAGATGTTATCGTCCGCCACGCGGATAAAGGCGAAATTATCCGAGCACGTGCACACGTTTTGATATTGATGGAAATAGAGAGTAAAAAACTCCAGCCGTCCGGCCGTTTGTTCGGTCGTGACGGAGTCCTTTTCGCGGTCAAAACGGCAGCCGTTCATTTTGGCCATGCGCGCAATTTGTGCGCTGCGGGTGCGTGTAGTCACCACCAGCCCGGCGGCACAGCCCAGTATCAAAACAAGTAAAAATATATCCATATACCATATCATAGCAAAAAAGCGTTTATTGTGATTTGTTGGGAAAGAGGGTTATTGCCGGAGGGGAGGTGTATGTCCTCCATCTTGAAATTTTTCTACATTATTTTAAGAATATCTAGCGAGGGGGAAAGACATGAAAAAAGGTTTTACTTTAATTGAATTATTAGTAGTGGTGCTAATTATAGGCATTTTGGCGGCAATAGCCGTACCGCAATATGATAAAGCAGTGGAAAAATCCCGCATGAGCGAAGCCATCATGGCTGTGGAAGAAATTGCCCGTGCCAACCAAGTGTATTATATGGCAAACGGGAAGTACAGCAAAAACATCAATGATTTGGATACATCTTATGCCGGCAGCGGCATTTACGGCAATAGAATAGACGCTAATGTGGGTAAGTATTTTATTTTCACCTCCTCGGCCTGGGGGCGGGAAGGCTATATCGCGCTAGTCAGCCGTCGGTTGAATGAGCAAGACACCAGCGGCGAAAAAGTGTATTCTTTGGCCATTGATAAAACAGGCCGCCGCATGTGTGCCTTATATCGCCAGGCTACTCCTTACCAACGGGAATTGTGTATGGAATGGTCCAAAGGAAACGTGCAAAATTGGTAATGACAAACAGATATGGACATAAAAAATCCCGCTCATCACTGAGCGGGATTTTTGTCTTCCGTAAACTTATTTGTTTAAGTCCTGCGCGGGTTTTTTGCTGGTCAAAATGGCCCAGCCCAATACTGCCAGCAGGAAGATGACTACCACCCAGCCGATTTTGCCCAAGGGGGTGTAGTCGTTGTGGTAGTTCACGATGATGGGCGCCACAATAACGGCCACCATGTTGACCACTTTAATCAGCGGGTTGACGGCGGGACCGGCGGTATCCTTTAAGGGGTCACCCACCGTATCGCCTACCACGCTGGCTTTGTGGCGTTCGGAACCTTTGCCGGTGTTGGCGGCAATATCGGAAGGTTCATCTTCCACCACTTTTTTGGCGTTATCCCACGCGCCGCCCGCGTTGGACATAAACACCGCCAAGAGCTGGCCGGAAACAATAATCCCCGCCAAAAATCCGCCCAAGGCTTCCACGCCAAACGCCAAGCCCACGATGACCGGGGACACAATGCCCAACAGCGCCAGAATGATTAATTCTTTCTGGGCGGCTACCGTAGAGATGGAAACGGCGCGGGTATAGTCGGGTTTGGCTTTGCCTTCCAACACTCCGCCTTTGAATTGGCGACGTACTTCCTGCACAATCAGTGCAGCCGCACGGCTGACGGCGTTAATGGCAAAGGACGAGAACAGCCACGGCAACGCCCCGCCAATTAGCATACCCACAAATACCACCGGGTTGGACACTACAATCCCCACCTGGGACAAGAGCGTAAGCACTTTGTCTTCGCCGGCGGCGGCCCAGGCGTCGTTTAACAAGCGCTGCACGTTGCTTACGTCCACCATGTAGGAAGCAAACAACGACACGGCCGCAATCACGGCAGAGCCAATAGCCACGCCTTTGGTGATGGCTTTGGTGGTGTTGCCTACGCCGTCCAAATCCGCCATGATTTGGCGGGCTTTTTTGGTTTCGGCGTCGTCTTGGCCGTGCCAAGCCATTTCGCCGATACCGTTGGCGTTATCGGCAATAGGGCCAAAGGAGTCCATGGCCACATTGTTGCCGGTCAGCGTCAGCATGCCGATACCGGTCATGGCTACGCCGTAAAGAATGAAGTTGAACTTTTCGGCAGGGGTCAAGCCGTCAATCGTGCCGAAAATCACCACAGAGCAGAAAATGGACGCCGCAATCACCAGCGTAGTCCACACGGCCGATTCAAAGCCTACCGCAATACCGGACAGAATGGTCGTAGCCGAGCCGGTGGCGGTAGATTTTTTGATTTCCTGCACGGGTTTGTTTTCCGTACCCGTAAAGTATTCGGTCAGGCGGTCAATGACAATCGCCAGCAAAATACCGATGGTGGTGGCGGCAAACGGTCTCCACCAGCCGCCGGGGACGGTGTTCATGTAGAAATAGGCCAGCACGCCGAAAATCACCACGGAAATGGTGGCGGAAATGCTGTAGCCTTTGAAGATAGCCTTCATGGCGTTGCCCGCGGTGCGTTTGGAATCTTTTACCGCGTAGGTGCCGATAATGGAGCACAACACGCCAATACCGCGTACCAAGAGCGGATAGACGATCCATTCGTGGTGACCGGTAATTCTCCACAAGGCGATACCCAAAATCAAGCCGGACACGATGGTGACTTCGTAGGATTCAAAAATATCCGCAGCCATACCGGCGCAGTCGCCCACGTTGTCGCCCACCAGGTCGGCCACTACGGCCGGGTTGCGCGGGTCGTCTTCGGGGATGCCCGCTTCCACTTTGCCTACCAGGTCCGCGCCCACGTCAGCGGCTTTGGTGTAGATACCGCCGCCTACGCGCATGAACAAGGCCAGCAGCGTACCGCCGAAACCAAAGCCCAACAGGGCGTCCGGCGCGGCAATACCGAAAATAATGAAAATAAGCGTACCGCCCAGCAACCCTAAGCCGTCGGTCAGCATACCCGTTACGGTACCCGCCCGATAAGCAATGCGGAGCGCTTCGCCAAAGCTGCGTTTAGAAGCGGCCGTTACGCGCACGTTGGCGTCCACCGCAATACGCATACCCAGCTGCCCCACCAGAAGCGAGAACACCGCCCCCAGCACAAACGCACCCGCACGCCCAAAGGCGGCGATGAGTTTGACTTTTTCGGGGGAGAGACCCGCAAACCGTTCCATAGAGTCCTGCGACACAGGCACAATGTAAACGGACAGGAAAAGACAGACGGTCAGCAACCCAATCAGCGGCAAAATGGTTTTGAGCTGTCTTTTCAGGTAGGCGTTTGCGCCTTCCCGAATGGCGCCCCATACTTTTTGCATTTCGGGGGTGCCGGCATCTTCGCTGATTACCTGCTTGCGCAGGAACAGCGCATACAAAAGCCCCAACACCGCAATGAACAATACGCCAAACAGCGCATATTGCTCAAAGGGTCTTAGGGCGGCAATTCCATACCACATTTGGCAATCTCCTTTTACTATGGTAAAACGTCCCCTATATTATAATAAAATCCGGGCGGAATTTGACGGAAAGTCTAGGCCTTTTGGCCCCGGGGGGGAAAAGGTCCTTTGGCCCTTGTAAACGGATAAGTCGTTTTTTATACTTTATAGTATGAAGGGTTTGGGGAAAATTTTATTGTTAATTTTATTCCTATGCGGGGTGCTTGGCGGCGGGAAAGCGTCGGCCGAGGCTCCTTTTTTTGCCCGGCTTAAAAGCCAGCTGGGCGGCTCTGCGTATTTGAAAAAGAACCCCGGTATGAACCGCCTTACCTGGATGCGGCTTTACTTCCCCAGCACAAGCGTAGCCGAACGGAAAGGATTTTGGACCCGCTTGTATGAATCTTTTTCCGCGGCGGACAAACAACGCGCCCTGGCTTTTTACTTATTTCAAATGTATGTTTCTTCCGCGGCGTACGGCGGCGAAATACCGGTGCGGCTGGACATTAATTACTTGGGCGTGCTGGACGCGCTGGAGCGTGTGGACGCCCGCTTTGATTTGCGCAAAGCAGAAACGTTTTATCAGAAAAACAAACCCGAAATCAAACAATGGCTGGCGCAGTTTTTCCACCGTTCGGGGCTCCCGGCGTATGACCCGAAAGACCCCAAAAATGACGCCACCGAACGAGGCTTTTTGCGCGCGTTGGCCGCCAGTACTTACGGCGAAGAGCGCGCCGGTTATTCTTTGGCGCGGCCGCGCTGGAAAACTACATTTACCAAGGGCGATTGGGCGCTTCTTAATAAAGTGCGTGTAAATGCCCAAAAAGATATTTCCCAAAAAGTGGTGCTGTATGAAGAAAGCGACCTTGGCTTGTACACGGCGGGCCACGGTTCTTCCACGGGGTATTTGTACCGCCCGGCCGCCAAAGAATGCGCGGCCTGTACGTATTTAACGTGCAGCCGGGTATGCCAAATGGCCAAAGCAAAACCTTCCGATGGGTTAAGCACGGCGCGGCTGTATCAGCTGCAGGTGCGTTCCAAAAGCGGCATGTTTGTGCAGCCACTGCAAGGGGATTATTTCGTCAGCCCGGACGGGAAAGAATATCCGGATTGGTATTATCACGAGGCGGTTCTGATTGTGCTGCACCGCGGGGGAAGATTTGTGCCTGCCGTGCTGGACCCGTTTTTGGCCGATAAGCCGATTTCTTTGGAGGCCTGGCTGGATTTCTTTGCTCCGGCCGATACCTTGCTGTATGCTTATCCGTTCCAGCGTTGGAACGATACGGAAGAACGCTTGGTCCGCCCGGACGAACGCGCCCACAACACCGTGCGCAAGAACGGGCACACCTACGAACCTTATCCCGCAGAATACTAAAACGCTAAAATTTGCCCCCAAATACGAAGCCTACCTGGTCGCTTCCGTCCTGCAAGTTGCGGGTGTAATTGAGGCCAAAAGGAAAGGGAAATCGCCAGAGCTTATACGTCAGCGTGGCACCGGCACCGCTGTGCGGGCGATATCTTCCGCCCGCATAAACATAGGCAATTTCGTAAAAAGGCGCCAGCGACAGCAACCCCGTGTTGTTGCGAAGCAGATAATAAATAAACGAAGCCGCCGCGCCCGCCCCGCGGGTACCCCGTATTTGGCGGTCATAACGGCCCATGCCGCTTAATAGGTCGGAAGACAACACCCCATCGCTAAAAGGCGCCTCAAACGCGTCTTGCGCGCGCATTTCTGTCACCAACATATGGCGGTTTTTTAATTCCAGCACCCAAGCCGCTTCCAGACCTAATTTGGAAATGTTGTAGTCGCTCCCCGTCCAACGACCGCCGGCAGAATAAAACAAATTGGCCGCGTAGCCCTGGCGCGCGCGGGGCAGATTTTGAAGGCTTTTCTTTTTGTCCGTCAGGCCGTAGCCGGACAGCGCCCCCATGTTGGCCCCTTTGCGTACGTCGTCCGTTAAGCGAAGCCCCAACGTCAGCTGGTTGTGGGATCCGTTGTCCAGCCCGCTGGGGGAATAAGAATAGCGCACGTATTCCGGGCGGATAAAGGCGCGCAAGGTGCGGGAGAAGCGGTGCATGTAGGTAAAAGCCAGCTGTTCTTTGCGGGTGTGCGTTTGGGAGAGGAGTTCGTTTGCGTATTCGTCTTCGTCGTCGGTGGTGGAAAAAACGCCAAAAGTATTGCTCCAGCCGTTTTGATAAAAACGTTGGTCAAAATTTAATTTGGTGTAACCCAGCGAAAAGAAGTTGTCCCCCAGGCTGGCCCCCGCCATGGCGGTAAAGCCGTCATCACTGCCGCCGGCAAAGAAAAAGGTGCTTTCGCCTTGTTTGAACAAGTTGCCTGCGGCCAGCGAAAGGGCGGCCGTACTTTTTTTGCCGCCTGCCGCAAAGGCCAGCGGAAAGATGTAATAGCCGTCTTGCGCTTGAATAAAAATATCTTTTTTCCCGTCGCGGTCTTGGGTGGAAAATTCCAGCTTCTTAAACACGCGCAAGTCGTGCAAGTCGTCTTGTGCTTTTTCGTACAGTTCTGGGGTAAAAGGGTCCTGCGGTTTAAGGAGAAATCGCTTTTTTAGCGTTTGCGGGCTCATGCGGGTGGAAACGGCGTGCACTTCGCCCACGGTTACGGAAGAGGGCTGAGCCCAGGCAGGCGCGTAACCGATAAGAAATAAGAGGAACAGGAACTTTTTCATCTCCCTAAATTATAACTTTTTGGTTTGTTTCTCTAGGGAGTTCTTTTGGGTTAGTTTGGCGGAAAATACGGACCTATTGTTATAATATCTTTAATAACGTACTAAGCCGTTTGCTTTCACATTTTGCATAAACAAGGGGGACCCTTATGCCCAGACGCGACAAAATAAACTACTATTTGGACCTGGCCGACGTAGTATCCCAGCGCGGCACCTGCCTGCGCCGCCGATACGGAGCCGTGATTGTGAAGAACGACGAAGTCATTTCCACCGGCTATGTGGGGGCTCCGCGCGGCCGCAAAAACTGCAGCGATTTGGGCTATTGTATCCGCCAGCAGCTCAATATCCCCCGCGGGGAACGCTACGAATTGTGCCGCAGCGTACACGCCGAAGCCAATGCCATTATCAGCGCTCCGCGCGACAAAATGCTTGGCGCCACGCTTTACTTGGCCGGCAGAGAAGTGTCCACCGGCGAATATATTTGCAATTCAAACAGTTGCTCTATGTGCAAACGCATGATTATTAACGCCGGCATTAAAAACGTTATCGTGCGCGATACGCACGACGAATACCGCGAAATTAACGTGCAGGACTGGATTGATAACGACGAGTCTTTGCAAGGTACCCGCGGTTATTAGTGTTGCTTTCTATCCAAAAGCCCCGCTCAGACGAGCGGGGCTTTTTTATGAGAGAAAAAAAGGATAAAAAATCCCGCCTTTCGGCGGGTATTTTTTTCAAATGGCGGAGCCGACGAGATTCGAACTCGCGGTCTCTGCCTTGACAGGGCAGCGTGTTAACCAGGCTACACCACGGCTCCATTTGTTTCTTGCTACAGATATATTTTAGCTTAATTTGTACGTCCGCGTCAACAAAATTTGTTAAACGCGTTTTGTATAGGGGAAATTAGTCAAAATTTCCCCACAGAATTTGTTCCAATTCCAATTCCACCCCATGTTTTTCTTTCACTTTTTGGCGCACCAAATCCATTAAAGTTTTGATGTCCTCGGCGGTGGCATGATTGAAATTGACGATAAATCCCGCATGCTTTTCCGACACTTTCGCCCCGCCCACCGACAGGCCGCGCAGGCCGGTGTCGTCAATCAGGCGCGAAGCATAGTCGTTTAACGGGCGTTTGAATACGCTCCCGGCGGAAGGGAATTCAAGCGGTTGTTTTTCCAGGCGTTTATGCAACACCGTGTTGCGGCTTTCTATCAGTTGGGTAAAGTCGCCTTTTTGCAGCTTGAACCCGGCCGATAAAATGATGCAGTTTTCAATGCCTTCCACTTTGCGGTAGGCGTATTTTACGCCCGACTTCAAAATCGTAGCGGGGCGCCCCTGCAAATCAATCACGTCAAAGTATTCCAAGCAGTCAAACGTTTCCTGCCCGAAAGCGCCCGCGTTCATGTATACGGCTCCGCCCACGCTGCCGGGAATGCCGGAAAGTTTGTCCATGCCGGCCAGGCCCGCTTCGCAGGCCAGCTCGCTTACTTTATCCAATGCGGCGCCCGCTTCGGCGCGGATGCTGTCGCCGTCCACGCTTACGTGATTCATGCGTTTGGTGGAGCAGGTGATGCCGCCAATACCTTTACCGCTGACCAGAATGTTGGAACCAAACCCGATAATGCGCAGCGGGACGTTTTCCGCTTCCGCCAGTTTGAGGACAAAGCTCCAGTCTTCCCGCGTTTGCGGATATACGTATGCTTCAGCATTGCCTCCGGCGCGGTATGTGGTGTGCCGCGCCATGGGTTCGTCAAAGAGGCAATTCTCTCCAAAAAAAGCTTTCAGTTCCTGTTTGTAGTCCATACCGGTCCCGGTGTTTGGGTTAGAAGTTTACGCCCACGCCGCCCTGCAGCCCGTGGCTGGAGGAAGTTTTGGTGTAAGCCGCAAACATATAGACGAACGGGAACGGTTTCACGTTCACGCCGGCAGTGTAGCGCATGTCCCCGTCGGAAGTAGAGCGAGAGGGGAGCAGGTCTTTGGTTTCCAATTCACCGTAGTCGTAACCCACGCCCACATACGGCGTGATGAACAGCACGTTCATGGAAGCTACGGCAGAAAGGGAGTAGTGGTCCGTGGTGTACCAATCGGTGGAGGCGCGGTCATAAAAGCCGCCCAAGGACACGTGAATGGTGTCAAACAAACCCAAGTTGTATTTAAGACCGCCGCCCAAAGATTCAAAACCGTTCATGTCGGTTCCGCGCAGCACAACGCCCAAGCCCAACACGGGGATTTTGGTTTCGGCCGTGATGAAGCCGGTGTAGAGGTAATCGTCGGAAGAAATGTTGTTGTTGGACGAAGGTTTCACCGCGGTTAACGTGGCGCCAATGTCAAACCCGGGGAAGGAAGTCCCTTTGCCGGTGTGGAAGTCCGCCAGGCCGACCATGGCATTAATATCCTTATTGTAGGCGGCCAAGTCCGAAGCGGCGGAATAATGCGCGCGGAAATCGTCCGCGATATTGGAAGCGGCAGCCGCTCCCGCGAAGCACAAAATGCTTACCAAAACAGACAGCAGTTTTTTCATAGTTCTCCGTTGCGAAATTTTAAGATATATAATATCATAGAAAAAGACGGGGGGATACGCAACCCGCCTGACGGAAAACCGATTTATATTTTCATACGTACAGGAGAATTTCTATGGTAAGTGAACTTGCCGGAACGCTGACGAAACAGAAAATAGATGTGGTTTCGCTCAAAGAACAATTTTTCCATCCGAACGGGACGCCCGTGCCGGTTAAATTCGGCACCTCCGGCCACCGCGGCAGCTTGGGAACGGGCTTTTGCGCCCAGCATGCCCGCGCCATTGCCCAGGCGGTTGCCCGTATTCATAAAGAAAGAAACATCACCGGTCCCGTGTTGGTGGGCGGTGATACGCGCCTGATGTCGGCCGATACGGCCCGCTTGTGCGCCGAAGTGCTGACGGGGAACGGTTTGACGGTAATTCTGCCCGATATGCCGTTGCCGACGCCGGTGTTTTCTTTTGAAATTATTAACGGCCGCGCTTGCGCTTCCTTGAACGGAACCGCCAGCCACAACCCGCCCCAGGATATGGGCCTTAAATACAATCCTTCCAACGGCGGCCCGGCGGACGCGGCGCTTACGTCGCTGATTGAAAAATACGCCAACGAATATATGGCCCACCCCGAAGATATTAAATCTATTTCGTTGGACGAAGCCCGCCAACAAGGGTTGCTGCGCACGGCCGATTTGATTACGCCATATGTGACGGCGCTTGCCCGCTTTATTGATTTTAAGGCGATTGCGGCCTCTCCGCTTAAATTTGCCGTGCACCCGCTGGGCGGGAGCAGCTTGGCGTTCTATGAAGCCATTAAAGAAAAATACGGGCTTAAGAATGTGGAAATCGTCAGCAAAGTGCAAGACCCCACTTTCTATTTTATCCCGATAGACCACGACGGCAAGATCCGCATGGATCCCTCGTCCAAATATCCGATGTCGCCCCTCATCAAATTCGTGCAGGACGGTACGTACGACTTTGCGGGCGCTTCCGACCCGGATGCCGACCGCTTCGGCTGTGCCACCAAAAAAGGCGGCTTGATTCCGCCCAACCATGCGCTGTGCGTCATGGCGGATTATTTGTACCGCCACCACAAAGTGCGCGATGCCTACTCCGTGGGCCGCACCCTGGGGACCACTTCGCTTTTGGACCGCATTGCCCTGTCGCACGGGCTGCGCTTGGACGAAGTGAACGTGGGCTTTAAGTATTTTGTGGAAGGCATCGTCAACCGCAAATACGTACTGGCGGGTGAAGAAAGCGCCGGTATGTCCGTCAGCGGCTGGACGCCCGAAAAAGACGGTATCTTTGCCGTGTGCTTGTTAATGGAAATTATGGCCACGGAAGGCGATATTGCCGACTTGTACGACAAATTAACTGCCACCCACGGCACCCCGTACTATACCCGCGTGGACGTTCCGACCGATGAGGAAACCAAAAAACGCGTAAAATCCCTCAAAGCGGCCGACTTTGAAAACCTCCACCAGGTAGCCGGGGAAAAAGTCACCCGCGTACGCGATACGGACGGCATCAAGATCTATCTGCAAAGCTCTTGGTTCCTGGTACGCCCTTCCGGCACGGAAAATATTCTGAAAATCTATGCCGAAACGTTCGTCAGCCAAAAGCATTTGGACAACCTGATTGAACAAGCCAAACAAATTTTGGCCAAATAGTGCTTTGAAACACACTCCAAAAGAACGGGCTTGAAGGCCCGTTCTTTTTTGTTGGGGGTAAAACCGGGAAGCGGCAATTTTGTAAAATTAAAGTATATGATGAGTTTCTTATACGTAGGATTAGGCGGTTTTGTAGGAGCGGCCTTGCGCTATGGCGTGAGCGCCGGTGCGGCAGCGCTGGCTTTCCGCGGGCATTGGGCCACTTTGGCCGTAAACGTGCTGGGCAGCTTGGCCATTGGCTACTTGGCCCCGTATTTTGAAAACCCGGCTCACCCGGGCCGTTTATTTTTGGTGGTGGGGCTGTTGGGCGGGTTTACCACGTTTTCTTCTTTTTCGCTGGATACGCTTTCCTTATATCATAATAAGGAATTTTTCCTGGCGGCCTGCAATGTGTTGCTAAATGTGCTGGTTTGTTTGGCCGCGGTGTGGGCCGGGTTTAGGCTGCACCACGCGTGGTGAATAGATTAATTTAATAAAAAACCCGCCGAAAAGGCGGGTTTTTTGTTGGGAAAGCTGATTCTAGGCGCGGCGGTCTAACACGTAAAAACTGCCGTCTTCATGCTTTTTGGCCAGGCACTTTAGTTCGCTGCCGATATTGCTGACCATGGCAAACGAGGTCAGCGGGCGTTTGGTATTGTGCACGATGCCAATGCCGATGGAAAGAAATTTGAATTTTTCCATTTCGCCTTTGCGGTTGGTGGAAATCATATAGCCGTTGGCGCGGTCCTCATCATTATAGAAGGTGGGGGCCAGGGCGTCTGTCTTGGAAGTGATTTCCTGCGCGATGGCTTCCGCTTTGTCAAACGAGCAGACGACGATAAAATCGTCCCCGCCGATATGCCCCACAAAGGAAGTCGGGTCCTGTTCGGCGGCTCGGACGATAATGTCCGACTCGGTTTTCAGCACGCGGTCGCCCGCTTCAAAACCGTATTTATCGTTAAAAGATTTGAAATTGTTTAAGTCGCAATACAGCACGGCAAAAGGTCTGCCGCTGGCAATTTCCGCTTCCACGCGGGCCTGAATGGACGGGTTTCCGGGCAGGCGGGTTAAGGGGTTGCAGTCCATTTTTTGCTTGTTGCGTTTGAGCAGCAACTTCACGCGGGCGACGATTTCGTCCTCATCGGCGGGCTTGGTTAAATAGTCGTCTATATCCAGCCCCAGGCCTTCCAGTTTGGTGGATTTGTCGCTCACGGCGGTAAAAATGATAATGGGCGTATGCAAATAACCCGTGCGGCTGCGCACTTCGCGCACGACTTCAAACCCGGTCTTTTTGGGCATTTCGTAGTCCAAAATCAGCAAATCGGGGTTTTCTTTATATGTTTTTTCAATGGCTTCTTGTCCGTCTTCCGCTTCCACTACGGTAAAACCGGCATTGGTCAGAATTTCGGATACTAAAAAGCGAATGGCGTGGGAATCGTCCGCCAGCAGGATTTTTGCATTGTGTTCCATAAGCATATTAAAATAAATTATTGCTCCCCCGCGCAAGAGTCCTTTTTTCGTATAATTTTTATATGACTTACGCGATTTTATTTATTGGGGTATTGTTGTTTTTGGGACACGTTTTTTCTTCTATGTTTGAAAAAACGCGCCTGCCGGACGTGCTGCCCTTAATGATTTTGGGTATTTTGATGGGGCCTGTGCTGCATGTGGTCAGCCCCGATGCGTTTGGTGAAGCGGGCCAGATTTTTACCACGCTGGCTTTGATTGTGGTGCTGTTTAAGAGCGGGTTGGAATTTCGCATTTTGTCCCTGCGGGGAGCGGTAGGGCAGGGGTTGCTGCTGACCACCGTTTGCTTTGTGCTTATCACCGCGGTGATTGCCTGCCTGACCGAGTGGACGTTGGGCATTCCGCAAACGTACGCTTTGATTATCGGTTCTATCGTGGCCGATAACTCCACGGCTATCATTACGCCCATGCTGGCCAAACTGAAAGTGGCCAAAACCACCAAAACGATCCTCTTTTTGGAAGCGAACTTGACGGGGGTATACTCCATTGTGCTGGCGCTGGCGTTGCTGTCGGCCGCGTCGCGCGGGGGGACGGTGTCTGCCGGCATGCTGGCGGCGGACGTCGGCAAGTCGTTTGGAATAGGCATTTTGTTTGCCTTGGCGGCGGGGCTTTTTTGGATGGGCATTTTGAACCGTGTGCGCCGTTTGGAAAACGCCGTATCGCTGACGTTTGCGTTCGTGCTGTTGGTGTATAGCGTAAGCGGGCTTATCGGCGGGGACGGCGCTATCGCTACGCTGGCGTTTGGCGTGGTGGCGGGGAACATTCGGCTGATTAAACGCCTGTGGCTGCCCAAGCTGGACTATGAACGCTTGATGTCGCTTAACGCCGGAGAAAAGGATTTCTTTGACGAAATAGAATTTATTTTCAAAACCCTGTTCTTTGTGTATATGGGTATTTGTATTCGTCTGGGGCGGATTGATTTGCTGGCCATCGGGTTTATGCTGGCGCTGGCCAAATTGATTTTCCGCGCGCCTGTGGTTAATTACTGCATTTCCAAAAAAATCACCCGCGCGGACTGCTCCGTTATCATGGCCATGTGCCCCAACGGGCTGGTCAGTGCGGTGTTGGCGGCGATGATTGCCTCCCAGCTGCCGCAGGAAGGGGCCGTGATACAAGACGTGATTTATGCGGTCATTTTCTTTAGCGTGGTACTGTCCAACCTGATGTCTTTCCGTATTGAAAAAGGCGGTTTGAAGTGGGTGGGAAAAGCGTTGTTTTACCGCCATGCCCAAGAAGAACAGCCCGCCGCGGAGCCTGAAGCGGCGTTGCCCGCGCCGACCGAAGCGCAACAGCCTGCTCCGCAAGCTCCCGCGGAAGGGGACTCGGCCCCCAAGGCCTAAAAGCGGATTTGAAAAAGCCCCGGTTTGCCGGGGCTTTTTTATGGTTTGTAAATGAAAGACAGCAGGCTGTCCCGCACGTGGTCCCTGCGCCAGGAGAAGAAGTTTTCCCGGTCGCCACAGGTGCAATAGTATGGGGTTTTGACGTCTTGCGCGTTGAGGCCCGCCAGCTGGAGCTGGAGCAGAATTTCCGTATTTAGGTTAACGAAGATTTTGCCGTCTTTGTGCACGACGCTCTGTGCGGAAAACTGGTCGGCCACGTCCTGCTGTACCTCAAAGCAGCAGCTTTGAATGTGCGGCCCCAGCCATCCGTAAATAGTGCCTTGTGCGCCCGCCTGGCGCATGGCGGAGGCGGTTTTATAGGGCAGCTGCCCCACTACGCCGCGCCAGCCGCAGTGTGCCAAGGCGAAAAAGTCGGCCGTTTCGTTCCATAAAAAGAGCGGTACGCAGTCTGCCGTCAAAATGGCAGCGCCCCAGCCGCCGCAGGAAAAAAGCCAGGCGTCGGCTTCTTGTTCGGGCTGGTTTTGGAAGGCTAAGGCGTCCGCGTCCGAAGCGATGTGGATAATACGGTCGCTGTGGGTTTGATGAAAGTGCAGGATTTTGTTGTCCGGCACGTTTAACTTTTCATACAGCGCCGATTGGGCGGCCCGCTCGCGCATGTTGCCCCCATGGCGGGAAACGGTTCCTCCCACCAGGCCCAGGGCGAGCATTCGGTTGTCTGCGTATATTTTCATAAATCCAGTTTTTTTAGTTTCACCGCGCCTATTTTGCCGGCCAACAAATAGCCGGCCAGGCGTTTGAAGCGGGCGGGGTCGTCGCTGGCAAAAATGCGCACGCGGCCTTTGCCTTTGGTTTGGGCTTGGCCGCGGGAAAGCAGAAATTCACGCGCGGCTTCGGCCAGGGTATCGGCCGAGTCCACCAGGCGGACTTTGCTGCCTAAAATTTTGGAAATAACGGGTTTTAACACCGGGTAATGCGTACAGCCCAAAATCACCGTATCGGCACCGCTTTTTTGCACCGGGGCCAAATACGTTTGGGCAATCAGCTTGGCGGCAGGGGTTTTGCCCCAGTTTTCTTCCACCAAAGGCACGAACAGCGGGCAGGCCTGCTGTGTAACGCGCACCCCGGGTGCACTTTTTAAGAGCGCTTTTGGATAGGCGTTGCTTTTTACGGTTCCTTCCGTTCCCAATACGGCAATACGCCCGTTGCGGGTGGTGCGCACGGCTTTTCCGGCCCCGGGTTCTATCACACCCATTACCGGCACCGAAATCTGCTTGCGCAGTTCCGTCAGCGCCTGGGCGGAGGCCGTATTGCACGCCACTACAATCAGCTTTACTCCCTGGCTTTCCAAAAAGCGGGCAATAGCCAGCGAAAATTTGGTCACCGCCGTCTTGGATTTGGAGCCGTAAGGCACGTTGGCGGTATCCCCAAAATAAATTAAATCTTCCTGCGGCAGTTCGCGGCGCAGGGCGTTTAGAATGGTCAGCCCGCCCAGCCCGGAATCAAATACGCCGATGGGTTGTTTTTTCATAATCCTTATTATATTAATTATGCGCCATTGGAACAAAACCCTTTCTTTGTGCTAGAATATCCTTATGTTTAGAAAGACGATCCTTTTATTGGTGGGTATATTGTGGTGCGGGGCGGCCTTGTGTGCTGCGCCGGCTCATGAAAGTGCACCGCTGATTGTGGGGGGGAACTTTTCTTCCCATACCAATACACCCGCTCAAACCAAGGCTTTTAACCAACAAGCCCGCAACGCCGAAATCGCTTCTTTGAACAATCAGCTTAAAAACAAACGCTTTAATGAGGTTATCCGCCGGATTAACGATTTAACCGCCCAAAACTTTTTGGATAACCGCTTCCATTTGTTGTTGGCTATCGCCTACGACGGCTTGGGCCGTTATGACGATGTAATCTATTCCGCCGGGCAGGCCATAGCCGTTGCCCCGCAGGATTCCCGCGCCTACATTTTGCGCGGCGGCGCCTATATGCAAATGAAGGACTACGAACGCGCCCGCATTGATGTGGAGACGGCCCTGAAGCTAAATCCCGCTTCCCGCCTGGCTCAAAAACTGCAAAAAGAACTGGACGAGAAAACCTTGGGCGAAGCCGCCCGCAAGCCGGAACAGCCCGCCGAAAAGAAATCCGCCCCCCGCTGGGTAACGCTGTACTTTATTGCGGTATTTGTAGCGGTGTTGTTGTTTGTGTATTGGCGCTACGAAGATGTTTTCCGTCAGCCCAAAAATGCGTTTTCCCGCCGCGAAGTAGAGGTGAAGGAACAGTACGATTTTATCCGCCAAATTGGTGAAGGCGGCATGGGGAAAGTGTACGAAGCGTACGACAAAGTGCTTAAACGCAAGGTAGCCATCAAACGGGTACGCCCCGAGCTGGTGCGCAGCTCGTACGTGCGCGAGCAATTTCTGTCCGAAGCGCGCATGGTGGCCTTATTACGTCACCCGTGCATTGTGGAAATCTATACGGTTATTGAGTCGGAAAGCTCCCTTTATTTGGTGTTTGAATATGTGGACGGGCAAACCCTGGAAACCCGCTTGGATATTGACGGACGCTTGCCCTTTTCCAAAGCCAAACAGATTTTTGAATACGTCTGCCGCGGTTTGCAGTATGCCCATTCGCAGGATATTATTCACTGCGACTTAAAACCCGGCAACATTATGATTTTTGGCGACGATAAGGCCAAAGTCATGGATTTTGGCGTAGCCAAAAAATCGGTGGACCACCAAACCGGTGCCCGCACCGTGGCCGGTACGCCGGCCTATATGGCGCCCGAACAGCAGAAAGGGTTTATGCGCAAACAGTCGGACGTGTACTCCCTGGCGCTGTGCTTGTATGAAGCCTTGGTGGGCCAGGTGCCCTGGACGGTGAAAGGCTTTGATATCGCCAACAAAAAAATCGTTCCCGCTTCCAAACTGGCGCCCAACGTGCCGCCGGCAGTGGACGCCCTGCTGGAAGATGCCTTGAAGGAAGACCCCAAAGAACGTATTCAAACCATTGATGAGTTCTGGAGCCGCCTGAAAGACATTGACCCGCTTCCGGACGATTTGGAACGGACCCATTATTAAACATTTGAAAATAACAATACGGGGCGGAAAATCCGCCCCGTATTTTTGCAAAAAAATGCGCCGCTTTTGGCGGCGCAGGAATTTATTTCAAGGCTTTGCGTGCGGCTTCGTACACGTCTTCCAGCGCACGGAAAATGGGCTTTTCGCCAAAGTGCGGTTCCCATTTTAAGTTGCCCAGCATATCGCTCACCACAAACGCCGCGGCCCCTTTTACTTTGCGTTTGGCGCAAACGGCATAAAAAGCGGCGGCTTCCATTTCCACGGTCAGCACGTCTTTCTTTTGGTAGTGCTTCACTTCTTCTTTCGTTTCGCGGAAGATAGCGTCCGTCGTCCAGTTGCGCCCCAAGTGAAAGCTTTGCCCGGCCGATTTAAGTTCCTTGGCTAATTTAGAGAAAAGCGCTTTGTTCGGGGTGCTGGTTTCGTGGGCGGTGTAGCAGGGGGAGGTGCCGTCATCGCACAGGGCTTCCTGGCACAGCACAATATCGGCCGGCTGCACTTCTTCCTGCAGGGATCCGGCCAGGCCGATAAATACAAATTCTTTTACGCCCAAGGCAATTAATACTTCCAGGGCCATCGTCATGCCCGGCGCGCCCGAGCCAAACTGGGTGACAAAGCACAAATCTTCCCCGGTTAGAGCGTAGATGTCGGCCTCGCAATTGTATTTTTTGTATTTGGCGTGGCTGTCCACATAGCGCGTGAGCGAGGAAATGGGGCACAAAATAGCCTTGGAGGGCAGGCGTAAGCCCGCCGCCACATGGCGGACGTACCCCGAAGGGGTAGAAATTTCTTTTAGAGACGGTTTTTTGTTTTTCGGATATAAAAGAGTCATATTTGGTAAAATTTACAAGTTGTGTGTTTGCAACAATAATACTATACAAAAAAGAAGGAAACAAATGGAACAGAGTCTTATGGAAGCCGTAACGCAAGGAGTCGTAAAATTTAACGCGTTCCTGTGGGGAGCGCCGATGATGGTGTTGATTGTGGGTATTAGCTTGTACTTTACCTGGAAGCTGAAATTTATCCAAAAACACCTGTTCCATTCCATTTCCCTGTCTCTTAAAAAAAGTTCTTCCGCAGGCGTAATCAGCAGTTTTGGCGCTTTGGTGATTGCCTTGGCCGCCATGGTGGGCACGGGCAACATTGTAGGGGTGGCGGCGGCCGTTTCTACGGGCGGCCCGGGAGCCCTGTTTTGGATGATGCTCTCGGCCTTTTTTGCCATGGCCACCAAATACGCCGAAGCCGTGCTGGCCGTGAAATACCGCGAAAAAAATGCCGTGGGCGAATATGTGGGCGGGCCGATGTATGTGCTGAAAAACGGGTTAAATATGAAAAAAACCGCCGCCGTGTTTGCCATCGCTACGGCTTTGATGGGGTTTGCCGACGCACTTATTCAAACCAATTCGCTGGTGGATATTTATGATTCGGTTTTTCAAGCGCCTGCCTTGCTGACCACGGGCGTGTTGGTGGTGCTGACGGCTACCGTCATTTTGGGCGGCGTGCGCAAAATTGCGGCGTTTTGCAAATGGCTGGTGCCGCTGATGGCCCTGGTGTATATTTTGCTGTGCCTGGTGGTGATAGTGCTGCATGCGGATAAATTGCCTTGGGCCATTGCCTGCATTTTCAAAAGCGCGTTTACCGGCACGGCCCTGCTGGGCGGTGCGGTAGGTATCACGATTAAAGAAGCCATGCGCTATGGTATTTCCCGCGGAGTACTGTCTAACGAAGCCGGCAGCGGAAGCGGCGCCATTGCGGCGGCCGCGGCCCAAACGCCCAATTCCGTGCGGCAGGGGCTGATTTCGGCCAGTACCGTGTTTTGGGACACGCTGGTGATTTGCTTGCTTTCCGGGGTGACGGTGGTCATCGCGGGGGACTGGCGCGGAGGCACCCTGTTTGGGGCCCAACTGGCGGAAAATGCTTTTGCCACGATTCCTGGCGGTTCTTTTTTCTTGCTGGTGTCGCTTTCTTTGTTTGCCTTTTCTACGCTGGTGGGGTGGAGCTATTATACGGCCAAATCCGTGCAGTTTTGCCTGGGCGTGAATGTGGAAAAGGCGGTTTATGTCGTGTGGTTGGGCATGATGTGCGTGGGCGGCTTTTTAAGCCCGAAGCTGGTGTGGGAGCTGGCCGATACCGCCATCGCCGTTATGTGCGTGCCGAACATTTTGGCTTTGTGGCTGCTGCGTAAAGAAGTTTTTTCGGAAACAAAAACTCACTTATCCCAGGAGCTGGCGCAAGCCCGCCGTTTTGAGCAAAAATAAGACGACAAAAGCCTTTACAAGGGCCTTGTTAGGTGGTATCATTTAGATATATCGGACCGCGTGATAGAGGCGGAAAATGCTTAAAAAATATAAAATTCTGGATAAAAAATTAACGGAAACCGATTCCGACGCCGCACAGGTTTTCGTATATACCAACCCGTCGGTAGAGGAACAGCGCTACCTGGTGGAATCCTGCCAGATAGACGAGCATACCCTCGCTTCCGCCCTGGACCCCGACGAGCTGCCCCGCTTGGAATTTGAACCGGAACATATCGTGATGATTTATAAACGTCCGAAAAATTATTCCGGCAAAGACCAGCTGGAATTTAAGGTGGCTTCGGTGGGAATGTTCCTGTTTGAAGAAAAACTGATTGTGGTCCTGGCCGAGGATATTCCGCTTTTTGTGGGCAAACGCTTCCACACGGTTTCGTCTATCAAAGAAATATTTTTGAAATTGGTGTACAACTCCATTTCCCATTACGTGGAACACTTGCGCATTATTCATATGATTTCCGAAGAGATTGAAGACAAAATTACGGAATCTATGGATAACACATACCTGCTTAACTTGTTTAGCTTGGTAAAGAGCTTGGTGTATTATGCCGAGGCTATCACGTCCAACGGGTTTGTGTTTGAAAAAACGCGCAACTTGTCGGCCCGTATCGGGTTTGACGAAAAAGACGAAGAAATGCTGGACGATATCATCGTGGAAAACATGCAGTGCAAAACCCAGGCGGATATTTACTCCAACATTTTGGCCCAATTGTTAGACGCGCGTGCGTCCATCGTCAACAACAACTTGAACCTGCTGATTAAAAAACTAAACGTCATTACCATTTGGATGATGGTGCCTACCCTGGTGGTGAGTGTGTACGGCATGAACGTGGCACTGCCGCTTTCCAACCACCCGGACGCGTTTTGGATGATTATCGGCATTTGTTTGATTTTGGTGTGGCTGGTGATGATGTACTGGCGGCACAAAAATTGGTAAATTTACTAAACTGCCTACAAAGAGCGGGAATCTTCCCGCTCTTTTGCTTTTTTGAAAGGGGAATATAATCCTTTTTTGAATAGCCGAAAAGTTGGTTCTTCCAGGTTACTTTTATACACTATATATATGCAGCTGCCCGCTAAACTTCTTGTTTTATCCTGCTGTGCGCCGTGTTCGTGTGCGGTGATGAAAAAGCTCGCGCAAGACGGCGTGGACGTTACCGTGCTTTTTTATAATCCCAATATTTACCCGTCCGCCGAATACGAAAAACGGCGTGACGAGCAAAAACGCGCTTGTGAAACCATCGGCGTAAAATTTGCCGAATTGCCTTACGAGCCCGATGTGTGGAATGCGTGTGTGAAAGGTTTGGAAAACGAACCCGAACGCGGCAAACGCTGTTTTGCGTGTTTTGCCATGCGCCTTACGCGCGCGGCCGAGTACGCCAAAGAACATAAGTTTGACGCGTTTGCCTCGGTGTTAGGCGTATCGCGCTATAAAGATTTGAATCAGGTAAACGACGCCGCCCGCCTGGCGTGGATCCGCACGGGGAAACCTTATGTGGCCGTTAACTGGCGCAAAGGCGGGTTGGAAGAATTGCGGCGGGCACTGATAGAAGAGTTACAGCTTTATAAGCAGGAATACTGCGGCTGCAAGTACAGCATGAGAGGGAAAAGTGATCAAAAAGTGGATTAAACGGGCCGCGGCGGCCGCCGCGTGCTTGCTGATTTTATTTTTTGGGGCGGACTTACTGCTTAGGTGGGTCTCCTCGTCCGATTGGGCGCGTGCACGCGCGGAAAAAGAAGCTTCGGCGTTTTTACATAGGGACGTTCGCTTGAAAAAAATGTCCGCCAGTTTTATGGGAGTAAAGCTGGACGGATTGGAAATATCCGAAGCGGGCGGATTTGACAAGGGCACTTTCCTCTCGGCCGAGCGGGTGCGCGTGCGGGTGCGGTTTCGGTCGCTGTTATTGGGGCGGCTTAGGATTATTTCGTTTACCTTAAACGGAGGGGAAGTAAATTTGTCCCGCGGGCAAGACGGCGCGTTTAACTGGGAGGGCCTGTTCCCGCAGGCTGTTAAAGACTCTTCCCCGCAAGAGCCCTCGCACGAGCTTCCGTTCCCCATTACGCTTCGCCAGCTGACGGTGCAGCATTTTAACGTCTCGTTTAACGACTTGCAAACAAACACCCGTGCCGCCGCGTCTGACATTTCCCTTGTCGTACGCCGTTTTGCTTTTCGGCGGGAATTTTCCCTCCGCTTGGCTACGGAGCTGACCTACGAAAAGGAAGACAAAATTTTTACGGTGCCCGTTTCTTTGGCGGCGGGTGCTTTTCTAAGAAATCTGGATTTCAGCCACGCTTATGTAAACGTGACAAATCTCTCAGCCCAGTACGAAGGCGCCTCTTTGCAGGTGAAACTCCGTGCGGACGATTTCATTTCTCCCTCGGTAAAGGCCCAGTTGGAACTGAAGGATTTATCTTCCGATGCGTTAGGCAGCTTGTTCCCGCAATTGCCGCAGTTTGCCCTATCTCGCGCTACGGTGGAAACCAGCTTAAAAATAGATCCTCGGAAACAAACGCTTCGGGCCGACAGCTTTTCTTTCACCATGCCGGGTGCCGAAACGCATTTTTCCGGGTCGCTCTATTATGGAGCGGAAAAGCAGTATGCGTTTGATTCGTCCTTTAACTTAAATATCGGGGAGTTGTTTAAGCTCCTGCCCGAACTGGCGGAGGCATATCGTCCCTCTGGCGTATTGGAAGGGAAGGCCGCTTGGGGCCCCGACGGAGCGGACGCCTCCGTTACGCTTGCGCAAGGCAGCGTGCGCGTGCCTTACACGGGGAAATTTACGGAAGTAACGGCCTCGTTTGCTTCGCAGGAAAATCCGTCCTTTGATACGGGCCGCGCCGAAGGATACTTTGCGGGGTTGCTAAACGGGGAAAAATTTGAAGGCAAGCTGACAATAGACCAAACACCCAAAGCCGTAGATGCCGACGTTATGCTGCGTGCAGGCCGCGTGGCCCTGCCTCCCGTGGCCGAGGCTGCCGACCCGACGGAAGAACCTAAATTTGTGGACGATACCAAACTCGTTACGGTGGAGAAAACGGACTGGCCCCTGCCGCCCATTAACGTTCGGGCGGATATCAAAATCGGTTCGCTGGACGCTCCGTACGTGTACGGAACGGATATCGCTTTCCGTTCTAAATTAACGGGCGTCACCCCGGACTTAAAACAGACTTACGGCGAGCTGAGCCTTTCCATGGGCGGGGGCGAAATCAAGGATTTGTATCGTCTGACTAATGCCAACGCCGTCACGAAAGTGTTGTTCCTGTCCGTCAACGTGGTGGGCAAAGTGTTCAACTCCATGAACGTATTTGCCGTGTTGGACGGGTTAGGAAGCGGGCTGTTAAACGTGATGGGCGCGGGTGCCGCCCCGGAAGAAAAAGAAGAAGACCGCGTGGTGCAAACCGTTATCGGCCCCGACGGCACGCCTGTGCAGATTATGGTGCCGTATTCCGAGCGGAAAATTGACGGGAAAATGCCGTACGACAAATTCGCTACGGACGTGAATTTCCACAGCGGGGTGGCGGATATGCGCGGGGGGACGTTCGTGTCGGACGTTGTATCCTTTACGCTGGACGGCACGACCGACTTTAATACCGGCGCGTTGGATATGACGGTGCAAGCCGCCCCCGGCAAACACGAAGCCGACGGCATCATGCCGCTAACCATGAAAGTGGGGGGGACCGTGTCCGAACCGAAAGGAAGCATGAGCTTGATTGGGTCCATGTCCTCTTTGGTGACGCAAGGCTTAAGCAACAATTTTGCCAGCCGTTCAGTGAAAAAAGGCCTGGGCGGATTGTTTGGCTTGTTTAAGAAAAAGAAAGAAGAACCTCAGCCAGCGGCGGCGGAAGCGGCGGCCTCAGGCCAAAATCCTGCCGCTACCCAAACGCAAGGCCCGTCCGGCACAGAGCAGGGAAATACACCGCCGGCGGAAGCGTCCGCCCCGACTACGGTTCCTTCGCAGGGTAATCCTTCCGCGGAACCAGCCGTCAAATAACCCAGTTTAGACAAAAAAATCCCGGAGCGTTTGCTCCGGGATTTTTGTTATTTGATTACTTCTTTGACAATCTTGTAAGGGGCGGGTTTTTTCTTGCTTACTTTTACCGCCTGCTTAAAGAGTTCCGCGCCGTCTTCCAAGCGTTTCTTGTCGGAAGCGTAGAGGGTGGCGATGACGTCCCCTTTCTTTACGGCGTCGCCGGATTTTTTATCCAGCCAAATGCCGGCGCCATAGTCGATAGCGTCTTCCATGGTGTTGCGCCCAGCGCCCAACAGCACGCCAGCCATACCGGCGGTTTTGGCGTCGATATGTTCCACGTAGCCATTGGAAGGAGCTTTGAACTCAAATTTCAATTTGGCGTTTTTGAAGTATTTTTCCGGGTTGTCCACCGCTTCGGGGCTGGCGCCTTGCCATTTAATCATTTCGCGCAGTTTGGCGAGGGCTTCGCCGTTGGCAATTTTTTCTTCCATGAGCGCGCGCGCTTTTTTGATGTCTTTTACTTTGCCGCTGATGACCAGCATGCTGGCGGCTTCTTCAATAAGCAATTCATAAAAATCGGGTGCGATTTCTTTATTGCCTTTCAAAATAAGCACGGTTTGCAGCATTTCGTTGGCGTTGCCGATAGCGCGGCCGAGAGGCTGGTCCATGTACGTAATCAGTGCGCGGCATTTAAGCCCCAACAGTTTGGCCGTGCTGACCAGCGCGCGGGCCAATTTGCGGCTGTCTTCCAATTTTTGCATAAAAGCGCCGGAACCGTATTTCACGTCCATCAGCAGGCTGTCCACCCCTTCGGCGTATTTTTTAGACAGAATGCTCGCCACGATTAAGGGGCGGCTTTCCACGGTGCCGGTGGCATCGCGCAGGGAATAAAGTTTTTTGTCGGCGGGGGCCAAATCTTGCGTTTGGCCAAACATGCACACGCCCAGTTTTTGAATTTGGCGATAAATCAGTTTAACCGGCACGCGCACTTCAAAGTTTTTCATGGATTCCAATTTATCCAGCGTGCCGCCCGTGTGCCCCAGCCCGCGGCCGGACATCATCGGCACGGCCACACCCGCACAGGCCACCAAGGGCGCCAGGGCCATGGAAATACCGTCCCCCACGCCGCCGGTGGAGTGTTTATCTACAGTAGGGAGTTTTACGGAAGAAAAATCCAACCGCCCGCCCGAGTGGGCCATAGCTTTGGTGAACATAGCGGTTTCTTTATCGGAAAGGGGGTGCAAAAAACACGCCATTAAAAAGGCGGAAAGCTGATAGTCCGGCACGGTGCCTTTGGCCGCGCCTTGCGCCACAAAATCAAATTCGTCCTGCGTGAGTGTTTTACCGTTGCGTTTTTTGATGATGACGTCAATCATTCTCATAGATGCTGCCTCCTTTTTTTCTCCGCACTGCTGGAGACTTCCAGCATAGCATTTTCCGCCGAAAAAGAGAACCCCCGAAGAAGTTTTTTCCGGTTTTGAAAACAAATACGGGTTTAATCAAAACGGTTGCGCCGTTTGCGGCGCGCATATAAAAAACGCGGCCCCATAAAGAGGCCGCGGTGCAAATTAATCGTCGGACAACGCTTTAATTTCTTCCTGCGTTTGTTGCAGGCGTACATGCGTTTGGTTGATTAGCTTTTGTACGCGGGCGTTGCGCGCGGATACCATAATGTTGCCGGCCAAGCGTTCGCTTTGTTCTTCGGCGGAGGCGCCTTCTTTGCGAGAGCTTAAAATGCGCTCGGCGTGGCGGGTGTTATAGTCTATGTTCATCAGCTTGTTGAGGCGTTCCGTCAGGATATCCTCATACGCTTGCAAAGCCTGCAGGCGTTCAAGCTGTAAGCGTTTGAAATTGATGTGCGTCATGGTTTTGGGCTGAATGTTTCCGTTGGGCCATAAGACGTCTTTTTGCTGGCGAATGGCCTGGGTGCGGGCAATAATGCGGCGGGAAACCGCGTTATCCAACGGGTGTTCCAGCAGCCACAGGGCGGCCGTCGGCTCCAAATACGTCACCGCGCCCAACACGGCTTTGGCTTTGGCGGCGGGCAAGTATACGGAGGCTTCGGCAAACATTTCAAATTCTTGATCGGTCCAGCCGTTATTGGCTTCCAGTTTTTTGATTAGACGTTTGTGAAGCGATACGGCATATTTTTCAAGGGCTTGGTCGGCCGTGGGCAGCCCGCCTTTTACCTGCAGGGTAGGAACCTGCCCAAACAGATATAAGTACAGGCGGGTGAAATTGTGCGTTAATACGGACGAGGTACCCGCCAGCGTGACGATAAGCTGCTGCTTGGCCACGTCGGCCACGTCTTTTTCGCTCAAGATCAAATCGTATAATTCTTCTTCGGAAATTTGCGGGTTGCTCGTCACTTTTTCCATCAGTTCGGTGGTTACGTAAAACGGACTGCGGACATTGGTAAATTCCTGCGCTGGCACAATGCGCACTTCGTCCCAGTTGGGTGTTCCCCAAGAAGCGTTAGGCTGCTGTTGGCGGAGGATTTCTTCCCATGCCTGGCGGGAAGTGCCTTGAATGCGAAGCGCTTGGGCCGGTTTGTGCTGCAGGGAAGCGTCCGTAGCCAGGGAGCGCGGTTTTTCGTTCACCAGGCTCCCCAAGGCTTGGCTTTCCTGGTAAAGGGCGGCGTTTAATTGGCGCAGGTAATTTTCTTTTTCCGCGGTGGACGCATCAGCCTGCGGTTTGGCGGGCAGGTTCAGCCCCAGCTGGCTGAGGCGCTGAGCCGTTTTTTCAAACTGAGCCGAAACGGCCCACCCCGGGTTTTGCTTGATAGCGCGGCGGGTTTCTTCCAGGGCGATAAAATTGGATTGCAGCATGTGACGCTGCGAGGCGGACAAAACGCCCGTTTTTCCTAAACATTTCGGGGCGGTGCAAGAAGCTTTTAGAAATTGAGATAAATTTTTTGCCGGGGTTTGCGCCGAAAGAGCACAGGCCGTGAATACACAGGCTGCCACGGCGGCGGTTTTCCAAAAATGCATAAACGCTCCTTATAATATCATTCTTTATTATAAGCATATTAAACGGACGCTTTTAATGCAAGGGACTTTAGACCCAGAAAAATAGGACCCGTTGGAACCCTTTTTTCTAGGTCCTTTTTGGGCGGAAAGCTCGTTTTGCGCGCGGTTTAGATTTGATATCATATAGGTAAATCCTTTTGGGGAGGAATTATGAAAAAAATAGTCGTGCCGGGCTGGATTAAGGCCTATTTTGGCTTTATCCTGGCAAACTGGTTAGTATTTACGCTAATGCGCGGTGCCTTTTTGTTTGTGTTTCGCACTTCGCTGGTGCCGCAGTCTTACCCGGAACTGTGGGAAACGTTTTACGTAGGGGCCAAATTTGATATGCGCTTGGCCTGCGGTCTATCCATTATATTAGGCCTTTATTTTACGCTGTGTGCGTTTTGGAAAAAAGCACAGGCCGCTCGCAAAGCGATGGCCGTTTTTTATGGCTTGCTGGAAGCGTTGGTGATGTTGATTTACTTCGCCGATTTCGCTCACTATGCCTATATTTCCATGCGCATTAACTATTCTATTTTGAAATATGCCGAAAACGCCCTTATTTCTTTGCAAATGGCGTGGGAAACTTATCCCGTGCTGTGGGGCGTATTGGGATTAGCCGTGTGGGGCACGCTGGCCGGTTGGTTCACCAATTTTGTGCAGAAAAAAGCGTTTGCCGTGTCGGACAATTACCGCTGGAAAGGCAATTTGGGTTGGTTCTTTGGCGGGTTGTTGCTGACGGGGGCTTTGATGTTTGGCCAGCTGAGCCAATATCCGCTTCGCTGGAGCAACGCCTACCACTCCACCAACAACTTCATCTGCAACCTTACCCTCAACCCCGTGCTGAATATTTTTGATACGGCCCGCTTCGTAAAAGCCGACAGCTACGACGAAGAAAAAACCAAAGCGTATTACGATACGGTGGCCAAATACCTGGGCGTGGATAACCCCGACAAAGAAGCCTTGAACTTTGAACGCTCTTTTGCGGGGAAACCGAAAGAACAGCAGAAAGATTACAACGTGGTGGTGATTTTTATGGAATCGTTGGCTTGGAACAAGCTGTCCATCACCAACCCGGACATTGACCCCACCCCGTTTGTAAAGAGCTTGGCTGAAAAATCCATTTTATTTACCAACTTCTTTGCGCCCACTTCCGCCACGGCGCGTGCGGTGTTTGCCACGGTGACGGGTATCCCGGATGTGACTTCTTTCAAAACCAGCTCCCGCAACCCGCTGATTGTGGACCAGCATGTAGTGGTAAATGCGCTGCGTGATTACGAAAAGTATTTCTTTATCGGCGGCAGTGCCAGCTGGGGCAATATCCGCGGTATTTTGGAGCATAACCTGACGGACGTGCATATGTATGAAGAAGGCAACTTCCAAAATGAACACCGCAACGACGTGTGGGGCATTTCCGACCTGGACCTTTTCCGCGAAGCGAACCGCATTTTGAATGAAGAACAGAAACAGGAAAAGAAGCCCTTCTTTGCCATCATTCAAACGGCCGGTTATCACCGCCCGTACACCATTCCGGACGATAACGCCGGCTTCGTGACGAAAGACATCGGCGAAGAATTGGCCCATAAACGCAGCTTCGTAAGCGTGGCGGAATACAACTCGCTTCGCTTCTCCGACCATGCCTTGCATGAATTTTTCAAACTGGCCGAAAAATCCGATTATTACGATAACACGATTTTCTTAATTTTCGGGGACCACGGTCTTTCGGCTCCGCAGTCTGAAAATATGCCTCGCGGTTATGTGGAGCATAACTTGATTAACCATCAAATTCCGCTCATTATTGCCGGCGCGCCCATTACCCCGCAGGTAATTGACCGCACCGCCAGCCAAGTGGATATTTTGCCTACCGTGATGGGCATTTTGGGCCGTCCGTATTTTACGCGCGCCATCGGCCGCGATGCGCTCTCTGCCCCGACGGGGGAACCGGGCTCGCTTATTTACGGCTGGGCCACCACTCCTTCCACCATTGGCTTTGTGCAGGGTGAGTATTACTACCACAGCGCCGGCGGGAAAGAAGGCCTTTACAAATTTACCGCCGACAATTATAATGAAGATATCTCAAAACAGGATCCGCAGCGTTTTGAGCATATGAAAAATCTGGCGCAAGGTTTGTACGAAACTTCCCGCTATCAGTTTTACCATAACCAAAAGCGCGACGAACGCGACGATTAGGAGAGAAAAAGATGAACGGATTGTGGATTGTTGTCATAGTATTAATTGGGTTTGCCGTGTATGCGGTGTCTATCTATAACGGGTTTATCCTGCTTAGAAACCGCGTGAACGAAGCCTGGAGCGATATTGAAGTGCAGATGAAACGCCGCTACGATTTGATCCCGAACTTGGTGGAAACCGTTAAAGGCTATGCCAAGCACGAAAGCGGCACGCTGGAAAAAGTAATCCAGGCGCGCAATATGGCTATGTCGGCCCAGGGCAATATAAAGGAAATGGCGGCTTCGGAAAATGTGTTGACCGGGGCGCTGAAATCCATTTTTGCCTTGTCGGAAAACTATCCGGATTTGAAGGCTAATGCCAACTTTATGGACTTGCAGCGCGAACTGCGCGACACCGAAGACAAACTGCAGGCTGCCCGCCGCTTTTATAACGGCAATGTGCTGGCGCTGAACACCAAAATTGAAATGTTCCCCAGCAACATTGTGGCCTCCATGTTCCACTTTGAAAAACGCGACTTTTTTGAGTTGGCCGACGGGGAACAGGAAGCTCGCAACGCGGTAAAAGTGCAGTTCTAACGGATTGCCATGGCTACCATATACGACCATATTTCACAAAACAAGCGGCGCACCGTGCTGCTTGTTTTGTTATTTCCGATCACTTTTGCGGCCCTTGGGTATCTGTTCCTGTTGGGATATGGGCATTTGCAGGCGCCTTCTTCCTACCGCTACGACCGGCAGCAAGACGCCTACTATCAAATGTATGACGAAGCGGCGTCCTCTCCCGTAGAAAGAGCCAACCAATTGGCCTCACAGGTATTGCCCTTTATGTGGCTGGCGGCCATGGTGTGGATTTTTGTGGCCTACTTTTGCGGAGATATCTTTTTAATTCGTGCTTCGCACGGGATTGAAATCCACCGAGAGGACCAGCCCGAAATATATAACCTGGTGGAGAACTTGTGCATTTCGCAAGGACTTCCTACCCCGCGTATATATATTATTAACGACGACTCCCTAAACGCTTTTGCCACCGGGCGGGACCCGGAACATGCCTCCATCGCGCTGACAAAAGGCATTGTGCTAAAGCTGGACCGCGTGGAGCTTGAAGGCGTGATAGCGCATGAATTGGCCCATATTCAAAACCGGGATATTCGCTTAATGCTGATTACGGTGGTGGGAATTTCGTTCTTTACGTTTCTGGCGGAAGTGTGTTTCCGCGCGGGTTTGCATGCCAGCCACGGAAGCGGGAAAAACAAAGGAAATGCCGGCTTGCTGTTTTTTATATTGGGGCTTTTCTTTGCTATTTATGGGTATCTGATAGCGCCGTTAATTCGCTTGGCGGTTTCCCGCACGCGCGAGTTCCAGGCGGACGCTACCGCCGCCCTCATGACGCGCCACCCGGCGGCTTTGGCCAATGCGTTGCGCAAAATCAGCCAGGATCCGCGTGTGGAAGTGCTGGACGAACACGCCAGCATGGCGGCCATGTGTATTGAAAACCCGCTGGGCAAGCAAGGGTTGTTTTCGTTTATTTCCGGGTTGTATTCCACCCACCCGCCTACAGAACAGCGTATCACCGCGTTGATGGAAATGGACGGACGCATTTAAGCATCATAAAAAACCCCGGTTACAATACCGGGGTTTTTTATGTGTATAAGATTTACTCTATTACTTTATTTAAGCTGGGGTCAAAGTCAAAATATTCGTAGGGTTCAAATTCAAACATTTTGGCTATCAGGTTAAGCGGAATGACGGCGGTAATAGTGTTGAAATCGCGGGCGGCGCTGTTGTACTTTTTCTTGGAGCTTTGCACTTTGCCTTCGGCGTGGATGATGCTTTTTTGCAGTTTGAGGAAGTGCTCGTCGTTTTTCAATTCGGGGTGGTGCATGGCGGCGGTGAATACTTTTTTGAACTTCTGCGTGATTTCGCTTTCCAGCCGCACCCGCTCTTGCAGCGTAGAGGTTTTGCGGCAGGCTTCCTTGAGGTTGGAAAGCTCATAAATAAACGGGCGGTCCAGTTCGCTAAAAGCGGCGGCCGAAAGCGCCAGGCTGGGGATCAGTTCGGCGCGGTTTTTCATATTATTATCCAGCTGTTGCCAAGCCCGCGCCGCAGCTTTGTTTAACGATACAAATTTTACGTAAGCCAACATCAAGAGTACCACCAGCATGCACATCGCGCCAAACAAGAACCAAATCACCATAAATCATTCCTCCTCATGTTGACTAACAGACGGATTATAACTAAAATTAAAGTAGCGGTTGAGCTACTACAAGTATAGATATTAACCCGAAAGAAATCAAGAACCGCTGAAGGGGTCGGGTTAATGTGACGGGTTCTCAAGTTGTACCGGCGGGTGCCGGGTTTCACCATTCTTTATTCCAAACGGAGGAGTTCATGTTGCTGACGATATCGTCGTTTGTCGGGTTTACGGCGCTGGTGTTGGGGCTGTCGTACTATCTGACCAGAAAGAAAGACGCTTCCTCCTCGGAAGGCTATTTCTTGGCCGGAAGAGGATTAACCGGTTGGGTGATTGCAGCCTCGCTGCTTTTGACCAACTTGTCTACCGAACAGATGGTGGGCCTAAACGGCCAGGGGTATATGTTCAATATGTCGGGCATCGGCTACGAAATTGGGGCGTCTTTGGCGCTGATTATCGTAGCTTTTTTCTTTTTGCCCCGCTATTTGAAAAAAGGCTATGCCACCATTCCGGATTTTGTGGGGGAACGGTATGACTCGGCCACGAAACAGTTTGTCAACTTCCTCTTTTTGGCCGGCTATGTGCTGATTTTGCTCCCGACGGTATTGTATTCGGGCGCTATCGGCATGGGCGGTATTTTTGACATTATGGGCACGTTTGATTTGTCCCCGATGATGGCTATTATCGTGATAGTGGTGGCAATCGGCTTTTTGGGCTGTTTGTACACCATTTTCGGCGGGCTTCGCATTATGGCTATCGCCGATACGCTTAACGGTATCGGGCTTATTATCGGCGGGTTGATGGTGCCTCTGTTTGCGTTGGCCTATGTGGGCGGCGGCGATATTTTGGGCGGTTTAACCGAAGTGGTCAAAGCGCACCCCGAAAAATTCAACGCTATCGGCGGTCCCAATGACCCCGTGCCTTTTGCCACCATGTTTACGGGTATGTTCCTGGTGAACTTGTTCTACTGGGGCTGCAACCAAACCATCATTCAGCGTGCGTTGGCGGCCAAAAACTTGAAAGAAGGCCAAAAAGGTTTGTTCCTGGCGGCTATTTTCAAATTAATCGGCCCCATTTACTTGATTATCCCCGGCATTGTGGCTTTCCACATCTTCCAGGATAACCCCTTGAAAGTGGGCGATATGGCTTATCCGATGTTGGTCAACAAAGTGTTGCCGTTCTACCTGATTGGTTTCTTTGCGGCGGTGCTGTTCGGCGCTATTTTGAGCTCTTTCAACGCGGCGCTTAACTCCACTTCCACCTTGTTCATGCTTAACGTGTATAAGCCGCTTATTAAACCTTCCGCGACGGACGAGGAATTGGTGACCAAAGGTAAATACGTGGGGATTATTTTGGCTATTTTCTCCATGTGTGTGGCCCCGCTGATTGCGATGGCACCGTCGGGCTTGTTTAACTACCTGCAGATGGTAAACGGGTTTTACAACGTGCCGATTTTTACTTTGATTATTTTCGGCATGCTCAACAAAACCGCGCCCGCCTGGGCGGCCAAAGTTACCCTGGTATTCTTTATGGTAGGGTATGGCCTTACGCAGCTGGGCATTATCAAGACGGACTTGCACTTCTTGCACATGCTGGCCATTTTGTTCGCCATTTCCGTGGTGTTTATGTATATCACCGGCAAGTTTTGGCCGGCTAAAAACCAATATGACGACAGCAAAGACTTAAACGTGGTGGATACGACGCCGTGGAATATGCGCGTAGCCGTAAGCGTGGCCATTGTGCTGTGTGTATTTGGTATTTATGTGCTGTTCTCCAGCATGGGGATTGCGGCGTAACAAGCAGGAATTTGTATAACGGGCGGGGAAATACCCCGCCCGTTTTTGTTTGGGCGGGAAAAACTTGTTATAATAACTAAACGGAGGAACCTGATTTATTATGATAGAAAACCGCATTAATATCATGGAACCGCAAACCCCTGCTCCTGCACCGGCGCCCGCCGCGGAAGAAAAACCGCGGGTGGAATATGCGTCCGTAACGGAACGGTTTATGGCCTTGTTGATTGATTACGGGGTGACTTTTATTCCGGCCCAGCTGTTGGCTTGGATATGCCTAAAAATAATAGGGCCCGAAGTGGAATTGTGGCAAATTATTGGGCTGTTTGTAGGGATTAACCTGTTGTTTGTGCTGTATGAAACGATTTTTTCCTCCGGGGACCGCGTAACACTGGGCAAAGCGTTGGTGGGCATTGCCGTAGTGAAGAAGGATTTAAGCGGTCCGATTTCTCTGCCGCGTGCTTTTTTGCGTGCGATAGGGTATTACGTCAGCGCGGCCCTTTTGATGTGTGGGTTCTTGCTGTCCTTTTTTGACGACCGCCACCGCGCCCTGCACGACTTTTTTGGCGGAAGCGTGGTAGTGCAAATCCGCGAAAAAAGTTGGTTTGAAAAAACGATGCTCCGCTTGTTGGGCACGGTGCTGTTGATGGCTTTTGCCTGGACGGCTTATTCTCAATTCTTCGGCGGCGGTGCTTTTATGCAGCAGTTTTATGTGCGCCGTGCGCAGGAACATTTGCAAAAAATTGCCATGTTGCAAGAAGCGCACCGGGTCCGTTACGGGGCGTATACGAATGATTTGCTCCGCTTGTCTTTGTTGTCGGGCGACCCGGTACAGTTCCAGCGCGATACGCAAAAAGTACTCTATCATAAAGGGTTTAAGATTGGCGTGCAAGGCGATTCTTATAAGATTTCTGCCTTGGCTAAAGACGCTAAACATACGCCGGTGTATTGGTCGTCCAAATAGTCGGTAGTCCTTTTGTAAAAATACCGAGGCTTTCTGGGCCTCGGTATTTTTTTGCCCTGATGGGGGGAATAATCGTCCTAAACAATGAGGGTTTAGCAAGCCTTTTCCGAGGTTCCCTGCGGCACCGCCCGCACTCTACGTTCGGACAACATCGCCACGTGACCTGTCTTTAGGCCGTCGTGCGTACCAATGGTATAGGTGGGACAGCAAAACAAGGCCCGTTTAATTGGTTTAGCCAGGGCGGTAATTCTGGCGAGGGGCAGGCACGCAAGAGGGGGGCGACTTCAAAGCGTCTGGTGAGAATATGGTGAAAAGGCAAAATAAAAGCCGCTTGTTTCCAAGCGGCTTTTAAGAGCGTAAGAAGATTTATTTTTCCACTTTAATCCCGCGGAAGGCCCGGTACAACACGGCCAAAAGCCCGAAAATAACATAGAGCGAAAAGACGATAAAAATCACGTCCTGCGGGAAGCGGATTAACATAACCACTAAAAATACAATCAGCAAAAGCGTCCACACGCTCAAGCGTTTTTCGCGTTTGGCCTTGAAAGCGGCATACGGAATGTTGGATACCATGAGAAGCGACAAAATCAACATCGCAAACCAAACGAAATTGTACAAGTGGGGCAGGTAGAGCGTCAGCAGGTGAATGTTGCGCCCGCCCATTTCGCCTTCCATAATGCTGTACGAAATGGCAAACGAGGCCAACAGTGCCGCAGGCGCCGGCACCGGCAGACCGGAGAAGTATTTTTTGGAGCCTTCTCCCGCATGGGCCATAGCATTAAACTTGGCCAAGCGCAGCACGCCAAAACACGTATATACGCACGCAATGGGGGCGCCCCACAGCGGCTGCGCGCTGAGCACGAAAAAGTACATTAAAAAAGCGGGCGCAGCACAAAAGGAAACCGCGTCCGCCAATGAATCCATTTCTACGCCAAAATCGCTTTCGGCGTCCAGCATACGGGCGATGCGCCCGTCAAACATATCAAATACGGCGGCAGCCAAAATCAGCCAGCCCGCTTGCGCAAAATTGCCGCGCGCGGCCGCCAAAATGGAAAAGAAACCGCAGGATAAATTCCCCAGCGTAAAAAGCGAAGGAGCCGTCATAGCACCGGTGTGTTTTAATTTATCTACCACTTTAATTTCTTTATGTTCTTCTTGCATAAGAGCCTCTATTTCCACAAAGCCAGCACCGTAATGCCGCCCTGTACTTTTTGCCCTTCTTTTACCAGCACGCGCACGGAGTTTTTAGGCAGATACACCGCCACTTGCGAACCGAAGCGCACCAAACCCAGGTGTTCGCCGGCTTTGATGTCCTGATTGGGTTTTACCCAGCATTCAATACGCCGCGCAATGGCGCCGGTGATTTGCTCCACGTGGGCAAATTTGTCCGGGTTTCCATTGTGAAACAGCTGAATCAAGTTGCGTTCGTTTTTATCGGCCGCGGGGTTGTTGGCAAAAAGGAAAGTGCCTTTATTATAAAAAATTTCGCCCGTTTTACCGCTGACGGTGGCACGCTGAATGTGCACGTCAAAGATAGACAGGAAAATGCGGACTACTACGGAGTTGGGATCGTCCTCCGTTTTAATGGAAAGGACGGTACCGTCGGCCGGGCAGGCAATTTCATCATCGGCAAATACGGTGTTGCGTTTCGGATCGCGGAAGAAATACGCGCAGAAGCAGCCGGCCAACAGGCACAGCACGCCCAACATGCGCAAATCAAAAAACAGGAATACCGCCGCGGCAGCCACGGCAATAGCAAAGAATTTAAGACCCAACGGCAGCACAGTGCCGACCCAATCAAAACATTTGGAAAGCGTGCGGTTAATATCTTCTAACATAGCTTATATACCGGTGGATTTGATTGAATGGCAGGAAGTTTTAAGTGGGCAGGGGGGGACTTGAACCCCCACGACCTTGCGGTCAACAGATTTTAAGTCTGTCGCGTCTGCCATTCCGCCACCAGCCCTCTTATAGATTTATTTTAACAAAAAAACACAACCTTTGCATTTTATTTTTCGGCGGGAAAGGAAGTTATTTCTCAAACGGTTTGAGATCATTGTAAAATTTGCGGCAAAAGAGCGTTTTTACGCCCAGTTCTTTTAGCGCTTGGCGCAGGAGGCGGTCGTCCGTCACCGCGATGACGCGCGTACCGCTTTGGCTTAAAAATTCGGCCCGCTCGCAGATGATTTGGTCGGCCGAGTCTTCCTCTGAGAATGAAATGTGCACCCCGCCCCGGTACAGGGGGCCGATGGGGCGGAAGGACCCGTCAAAAATCACTTCGTACTGGTGCATGCAATAACGTTCGTCTTGCGAAATTTCGCTTAAAAAATCAAGAAAATCGTTTGTTACCTCTTCTTCCGTGCGGGCAAACTCGTATAAAAAGCTGCGCACCAGGTTTAGGCCGTCAATTAAATAAATGGTGGGTTTGGTGGTTACGTACATGGTTGTATTGTCTTTGCTTCGCAAAATTGTTATAAGAAATGATACAATATAATGCTAATTTACAGGAAGCGCTCTTTGACAATTTCCGTATGTAACGGGGGTGTAATAGATTCGACGGGTATCTGTTGCCGCCCGGGAGCAAGTGCCGGTTGGCCAGGCCGGCTAAAATAGGGCCAAAAAAATAACTAACGACAATCAAGTCGCTTGGGCTAACGCTTAGTCCCACCGTGCCTTTGGTGTCTTCCATACGCTGAAGGGTCACGGTTATTATATGGAATGCGGCAAAGCGGGCGCGGTTCGTCCGGCTTTGCTTAAGACCCACGAACCAAACCGCAAGCGTGCCGCTTCGCGCTTAGCTTGCGGTTACTAAAGCGAAGCTAAACTTGTAGTGCCCGGCTGGAGAAGATGTTCGGACGGGGGTGCGAATCCCCCCACCTCCACTTGTTTTTTGTGGTACGCTTGGGCCGGCCGTGAAATAAAAGGCGGCTGGCAGGGGTTGTAGAAATACGGGAGTTGTCGGGCAAGAAGGATTTTACCTTTATAACGGGAGAGTGTATGGCTGCTGAGATTAAGTTCGGAACCGACGGTTGGAGAGGCGTTATCGCTTGGGATTTCACGTTTGAAAACGTACGCCGCGCCGCGCAGGCGCTGGCCGATTATATCAACGAAAACGCACCGAGCGGCGAAGACGGCAAAATGCCGAAGATCTTCGTCGGTTATGACCGCCGCTTCATGTCGGACTTGTTCGCGGCCGATATCGCCAGCATTTTCCGCTCCAACAAAATTGACGTCATTTTGTCTTCCTGTCCCATTTCCACCCCGGTGGCGGCGTGCCTGAGCTTGAGCAAGTTCTGGATGAGCATTATGGTTACGGCCAGCCACAACCCGGCCAACTATAACGGCATTAAAATTAAGCTGGCGGGCGGGTCTGCTTCTTCTCGCGTGACGAAAGAAGTGGAAGACTTTATTGACCAAAATTCCGTGCTGTTTTTGTACGGGCAAAAAGCCGAACAAAAGGATTTGTCCGACGTGTACTTTAAGTATGTGGCCTCGCACTTAAATACCAAAAAGCTAAAAGCGTTTAAGTCCAAGGTGGTCATTGACTATATGAACGGCGCGGCGGCGGGATATTTGGAAAAATTCCTGCCGGAAAAACAAGTAATCGCGCTGCGTGCCGAACACGACCCCACTTTTAGCGCCGGGCAGCCGGAGCCGGTGGAGAAGAATTTGTCCGTCCTTAAAAAGACGGTAACCGAAAAGAAAGCCGCCCTGGGTATTGCCTTTGACGGCGACGGCGACCGTGTGGCACTGGTGGACGAAAAAGGCACTTACCTGACGCCTTGCATGATTGCCGCCGTGTTGTGTGATTATTTGGTTAAAAATAAAAAGCTGAAAGGGAAAGTGGTGCAAACCGTTTCCATGGGCTATTTGCTTAAACGCATCGCCCGCAGTCATGAAATGCTTTTTGAAGAAGTGGGCGTGGGCTTTAAGAATGTGGCCGAACGCATGAATTTGGACGATGTAGCCTTTGGCGTGGAAGAATCGGGCGGGTTTGCCTGGAAGGGCAACTTGCCGGACCGCGACGGCCTGACGGTGGCGTTGGCCTTTTTGGAAATTATGGCCGCTACCGGCAAGAAAGCCAGCGAATTGTGTGCAGATGTATCGCAGGAGTACGGTGCGTCCGTATACATGCGGCGTGACTTGCCGATTACCAAACCCGTGGATAAAGCCGCCATGGCCGAAAAGCTGCGCAAAAAACTGCCTAAAAAAATCAATGGCCGCCGTATTGCCGAAACGCTGACTTTTGACGGGCTTAAAATTATTTTTGAAAACGACGAATGGCTGCTTTTGCGCCCTTCGGGCACGGAGCCGCTCTTGCGCATTTACGCCGAAACCGCAACGAAGAAAGACACGCAGGCGCTCTTGGATTTTGGGGAAAAATTGCTTGCCCCTTACCAGAAATAAGAGGATGAAATGTTAAAAATTGCTTTAGTGGACGATTCCGTTATTTTGCGTTCCGCCATTAAAAATGTGCTGGAGTCTTCCGGCTTTGAAGTGGCATTTGAGGCGGGGGGATCGGCGGAATTGTTTTCCAAGCTGGACGGAAGCGGTGTGGGGCTGATTTTGTTGGATATTTTCTTCCCTACCGAAAACGGACTGGATATTTTGGCCAAGCTGAAAAAACACTTGCCGCAAATTAAGGTGCTTATCGTGACCGGCCTGCGCCAGGATACCATTTTGGCCGAAGCCCAGCGCCTGGGAGCGGACGGAGCGCTGTATAAGCCGTTTGATACGGACGAGCTCCTCTCGGCCATTCATCGGCTGGCGCGCTAAAATTGATTTATTAAAAAACCGCCCGATTTACATCGGGCGGTTTTTTGTTTGATTATAAATTTATAATTTAAGCCACTTAAATTCAAAAAACACCACTATGCCAAAAAAGAGCACCGGCCCCCACCCGGCCAAAAACGGGTTAATATATCCGTTTTCGCCAATGGACGTGAACATGGAGATGAGCCACCAAAAGGTGAACGCGATGACCATGGAGGCGATGATGTTTAAGATTTTGCTTTTGCGGCGCATGCTGATGGCAAACGGCATACCCAAAAGGCACATAACCAGGGTGACCAGCGGCGTGGCCAGTTTGGATTGGAGCATGGTTTGGGCCGAGTAGGAAGAAAGGCCGCTGCGCTTAAAAAAGTGAATGCGTTTGTAGAGCTCGCGAATACTGAGAAGTTTGTTGTCGGTGCGGTCAATCGCCATTTCGGAGGGGTTTAACGTGACGGGGGACTGAGCCGTTTCAAAGGATTGTTCGGTGGTATCCATCGGGTCCACAAAGGTGCGTTGGATCCCTTTGGAAAACAGCCAGCTCTTGGTTTGCGGGTTCCACACCATTTGGTCTGCCACGATTTGTTTGGCAATATCCCACCCGGCGTCGTACGTGTCCAGCGATACGCGGCTCATAGTGCCCTCTTTCAAATTTACTTCTTTGGCAAAAAGCATTTGGTTGGGGGAAACTTTCAAAATAACGTCTTGTTCGGTATTGGGTTTGAAATGTTCCGAAGGATTGATGCGCGTGTTGTAAATTTCAACGGATTTGGCGTTTAAGGGGGGGATAATAAATTCCTGCAGGAGCATGGTCAATACCACCACCGCCAGAATACAGGCAATCACCGGCTTAAACAGTTGGCGCGGGGCAAATCCGCTGGCTATGCAAGCCGTCCATTCGCCGTTAGCCACCATTTCGGATATAACGGAAATGGCCCCCAGCAAACAAGCCACCGGCATAATGGTGGCCAGCCAGTTGGGGAATGTGGTCATGGAATAAGACAGCAAATCCAACATGGTGGTAACACCGTTGCCGAGGTTTTTCATTTTTTCAAACGTATCCCCCAGCACCACCAGGGCGGTAAAAACGCCCAGCGCAAAGAAAAACGGCCCCCAAAATTTTTTGGCGATGTAAAAATAAATTCGCATTAAATATTTAACCTCTTCTTCCACAGGTAACGCGCCGCCGCGATGCCGGCCACAATGGGCAGCCACGGGCCCGGATATGCAATCCAGCCGTACTTTTTCCCCAGCGACAGCCCCAGCGTCATCAGCAGATAGAACGTAAAGATGATAATTACGCTAAACAGCATGCCCCAGCCTTTGTTGGTGCGTTTGCCAAAGGAAAACCCTATCGGACAGCTGACAAATAGCAGCACAATCGGCGCAAACGAAAGGACGTTTCGCATGCTGATTTCGGTGCGGTATTCGTTGATGGTTTCCTGGTCCAGGGGCATGGTGCGCATACGCCGCAGCAATTTGGTGGTGGACATTTCCCCCACGCGCAGGCGGCGGTATTGTTCCTTCAAAAGGGAAATACTCATGACGTATTCGTCAAAATTGGCCGCAATGAAAGAGGACGGATCCTTCTCGTCCAGGCGCTGCATTTGGCCGTCCTTTAGGCGCAGGCCAATGGCGGTGCTGCTTAAAATCACTTTGCCGCTGGCGGCGTTTACCTTGGTGCTCAGGGCCCCTTTGTCGTTGCGTTTAATTAAATGGATTTGGCGCGCTTCATCGGTGCCTTTATCCAGGCTTTCCAGGTACAAATCCCATTCACCCAGGTTCAAGAATGTTTTGGGTTCCAGGTTCACTTTGGTGATTTTGCTTCTGGCTTCGCTGCGGCGGTCCAGCAGGCGTTTATAGCTGCGCGGGGTCAGCCAGTTCTGCATGACAAATAAAACAACCGTCAACGCTACGGCGCAAATAAAAAGCGGCCGTATAATTTCTTTGAAAGAAAAACCGGCCGCCCGCAAAGCTATCAGTTCGCCGTGCTCGCTCATGTTGGTAAGGGTAAGCAAAATGGAAATCTGAAAGGCCATCGGCGCGCTTAAACAAAATACGTTGGGCAGCACGTTTAACAGCGAGGACACCACCCACCCGAAACTGGTGCCATACGTCATGGCCATATCCAGAATACGGATAAACTGGTTCATAAAAATGACAAACGTCAGCACGCCCAATACGCCTATAAAAAACGCAAGGAGGCTTTTGGCGATGTATTTTGTAAAAATGCCGATGCGCATATATCTTATTCTAACAAAATATCGTCCTTGCTGGCAGGGGAAACTGACGTTGGGCCCAGTCCCATGCCGGGGCTGGGCCTTTTGACCCTGGCGGCGCGCTCTTGCCACAGGTATAATAAAAGCATGAGAACCTTTATCCTACTACTTAGCTTGCTGTTGGGGACGTTCCCCGTTTTTGCACAGAAACTGCCGGCCAAACAGCTTGTGCGCAGTTTGCTGGAAACACCTAAGCCCGCAAAGGTGACGGAAACACTTAAACATGTCCCTTCCTCCGTGCGGGTGCCCGTTGCCGTGCCCCATACGGTGACGCCGCCTGCGGCTGCGCTGGTGCAGCAGGGTAGAACTGCTCAAACGGCTGCCCAAATAGAACGGTTGGCGGCGGAAAAAATGCTGACGCTTCGCGCGCCTGTTGCGCCGAAGGAACCTACTTTACAGGAAACGGAAAAGCATATCCGCGAATCGCTGGTGGAAGTAGTAGGCCGTTCTAGCGGAGAACTAATGGGAAGCGGCTTTGTGGTGCGGTCTTCCTCCGGCAAACTGTATGCGGTGGTTTCGTATCACGTGGTGGGACGCGCGGGAAACACCGTGGCCGTGCGGTTGTATGACGCTACCGGCAAGCCGGTTGTGTACACCGGAGTAGTGAATGCGGCGGGTTCTTTTGGCCTGAACGCGCCCGATGCGGCTATTATAGAACTCCCTGCCGCGGCGGCGGCGCATGCCCGGCCGCTAAAAGTGGCGCCGCATGCCGTGTCTGTCGAGGACGAACTGGTAGTGTGGGGCACTCCCTACGTCGCAGAAGGTTTTGCCCGCGTGGACGAACTGAAAGTGAAGTTGGTACAAAGTTTGAAAATTGTGATGGACAGCCCGGACGTATCCGATGATTTTAACGGCCTGTGCGGAAGCCCGCTTTTAGATTCGCGCGGGTATGTGGCGGGGATTTACAGCGGGCATGATCCGTCCAAAGGGTTGGTGTTTGCCGTCAATGCGCGCAAAACGCTGGAATGGCTGATTGTAAACTACGAGAATAAAATGACGCCTTTCATGCCGTTTAAGCTCTACGGCCGGCAGATATTGCAAATCGGGCCGGAAGAAACCGTGGGCTGGGTGTATCACTTTGATTCTTACGGCACCTTGCTGCACAAGGTCTATCTGCCCAAATACGCGGGGGAATTTGACCCCGAACATACCGAACTGCTGTTCCCGGATGTGCGCCATGGCGACTTTTTGGAATTTGAAATTGTTAAACACCGCGCCGTGGAACGCACCATTTCGGTGAATATTTCTTAAATTTAAGCTCTTTGCAAACAGGCTCCCCCAGGGGAGCCTGTTTTTTGTTTGCGCGGAGGCCGATTTTAGACGGTATAAAAGGGGCAAATATTATAGAATGAAATAATGAGGTATTTTTGGCCCTTATGAAAATACTGCGGCTTCCTGTCGCCCTATTGCTTATCCTCCAATTCGTCGCCGCCCCTCCGGCCGGCGCCGAATCGCTGCCGTACAGCCTGGTGGATAAGGACCAGTATTCCATTTTTGAAGAAGACCAAGCCGCCAAAGAGGAAGAGGCCCTCACCCTGGAGGACCCGCCGGACGATGCGGAACTCTTAAAATTTACCAATGAATTTTGGCGTCAGGCGGTGACGGCGGTGGACGGCGCTTATAAGCTGGACAACGAACCCGAACCCATACCGGACTTGACCCTGTTAAACCCCACCCTTTCGCTTCCTTTGTACGGAACCAGCATCGCGCTGACGGGGCGCTATGTGCTGGGGTTTAAGATGGCGGCCAAAAAATTCAAAGAAGAATCCAAAAGCGATACGGAAAAACAAAACTCCAGCAGTTTTGAAATGCTGCAGGAAATGCAGCTTAAAATGCAGGGTAAGATTTTGGAACGCGTCTTCGTAGATATTGACTACGACGACCAGCGCGAAGAGGAGAAAACCATTTCCGTGGCGTACCGCGGCAAACCGGGCGAACTGGTGCAGTTGGCCGAGTTCGGGGACATTAACCTTTCCTTGCCGGAAACGGAATTTATCGCTTATCAAAAACAGCTGTTCGGTGCCAAAATGCACTTGCAGCACGGAAATGCCAATTTGTATTTAATCGGCTCGCAGACCAAAGGTTCCAGCAAACAGAAGCAGTTTATCGGAAGCAGCGTGTCGGAAATTATTTCGCTGGCCGATACTTCTTACCTGCGCCGTACGTATTACGATTTAACCTTCGGCGGCAATATCCGCCCGTATATTGATGATGAGGGCAATATCCGCTACCCGCTGGACCGCACCGCCTATAGCGACTGGAGCATGCTGATGGGCAGCATTTCCCCGGGTACGGAAGAAATCTATTTCTACAGCAACGATTCTTCCACCACGTCGGACTATGTACCCGTGGACAAAACCGCTACCGACGTTTTGGGCGGAGGGGACTTCTCCGTTAAATGGCAGCTTTTAACCCGCGGGGTGGACTATACCGTAGATTACGCCAGCGGCATTATCACATTCCGCCGCAGCATTACGCCCGAAAGCGTCATCGCCGTGGACTACCGCAATACCCGCGGCGAACAGTTAAGCTCCACCATGGGTACCCCCAACACCATTAAACTTATCAAAACTGCCAACGATCAGTCCGTCGTGTCGGGCGTTGGCATGGCTACGGAAACCGCCAACAAGCTGGAAATGAAAACCTACTATAATATCGGTGCGCAAAAAATCACGCAGGATAACGGAAAAGGCAACTTCATTTTGCAGCTGCAGGACGCCAACGGCCTGGCCGTTACCAATTCGTACTATTCTTATCCGTCGTATGTGGACGTGGATTTTGATACCGGTATTTTTAATATGGCCTACCGCATTAACGATACGGGCCTGTACGGCACGACGCCGACTTCTTCCAAAAACTTATCCTTCAAAATACAGTATGAATCTACGGTAAAGACGTATTTTATTGAATCCGGCATCGTGGTGGAATCTGAAACCGTCAAATTAAACGGCCGTACCCTTACCCGCAATAACGACTATTACATTGACTATACCTCCGGCTTTATTACGTTTTACAAAGGCGACGAAATCACCGAAAACTCCGTCATTGATATTACCTACGACACCACCACCGGCTCCAGTTCCAACAACTCCGTAATGGGCGGCCGGTTGGATTATCATTTGTTTGACAAAATCGTAATGGGCGCCACCATGCTCAAAGAAAGCGGCGAAAAGCCCACCACCGTTCCGCAGGTGGGCAACTACGCCAAGGACTTGCTGGTGTACGGGGCGGATATCAACGGGAAGGACATTAAGCTGGCCGAGCCGCTGTCGGTAGATTTCAGCGCCGAAGTAGCCAAAAGCAAAAAGAACCAAAACCTGTTTGGCTACGCCATGATTGACAGCATGAACGAAACGATTGAGCAGGTGGCCGGTTCGCGCGTGTTTAGGGACTGGATTTTTGCTTCCAACCCCAGCGGCAAGCCCGCCTTCTTGAACTCCATTCATTGGGACACGCAAGATTTGCCTTCGCTGGAAATCAACCCGCACTCCATCGCCAACTACAACGATAAACAGCAGGTACTTATCTTAAATTACGATTTCACCCTCCCGGCCACCACCATAGACCCCAACACCGGCCAGCCGTTTTTGAACGAGGCCGGACGGGACGAAGTGTCTATCGTTTATCCGCTTAGCCAAAGCGGTATGGACTTGTCCAGCAAAACCTCGTTTGAATTAACCATGCTCGGCGAGGAAAACGGCCCGCAGGTAAACTTTGCCTTCGGTAACATTTCGGAATATTCCGATAATTCCAATGGTATGAATACCCAATGCGGCACCAACGTGCCGAAAACGGAAGACATTTATTGCCGCAACACCCTGGCCCCGAACGAAGATATCGGCTGGCTGTTCACCAACCCGGACGGCACGGAAGAGCGGTACAACCCGTTTGTGCATAACGTCTTTAACCCCGAATCGCAGCCCAACGGCCGCATTGACACGCAAGACTTAAACGGAAACGGCGTCTATGATGCGGAAAGTATCCCGGCGTTGGGGAACTTCGGTTTTGCGGGGGCGTCCATTAACGGCATGGTCAACAACACGGCGTCCAATACGGCTTGGACCACCTACACCATGCCGCTGTTAATCCCCAGCGAACAAAAAGACCAGTGGACGGCCGTGCGCCATTTGCGTATTACGTTAAAACTGACCGATGAAATGAAACGGACCGGCAAACTTAAAGGGCAGATTAAAATTGCCAATGTGTCGTTGTCCGGTACGGCCTGGAACGCGCAAAATGAAACCAACCCGGACGTGTTCTCCGTTTCCGGCATTAACAACGTGGACAATACCACCTACGAACCTATTTTTGCCGATACCACGGGCGACGGCTTGAAAGTGTTTGATTATTTGTACGGTTCGGTGGAAAATTATAAAAAAGCCACCGGTTCGGCCAACGCGCTGGACCAGTCCCTTAACATTAAATTTGATACCATCGGCCTGCCGGCCGTGCCGGATAATTCCCAAGAAGCAGTCCCCGCCGGCGAACGCTACGCCAACCGCAACTTTAGCACGATGGATTTTACCCAGCACCGCGAATTTCGCTTCCTGCTGCACGGCGCCATGGAGCAAGGCGGAGCCCGCCCGCTGGATCAGGAAGGGACGGAATTTTTCTTAAAAGTGGGTACGGAAACGAACTTTGATAAAGTAATCGTGCCGACGGACTTCCGCGGCTGGCGTTTGATTTCGCTTAGAATGGTGGATACGGACGGGGACGGCGTGCCCGATTCGTTTGAAAACATTTCCGATCCTTCCTACAATGTGCGTGTGGTGCGCCGCCGCGCGCCGGGCGGGGTGTTGAACTTCCGCGAAGTAAGCTTGATGTTTACCGGTGTGCAGGCAGAAGGGCGATATGAATACACGTTTGAAAAAGACGGTGCTTCCCAAACGCTGTATGCCCGCGGGTTTTTGCAGGACGGATTAAGTCTATATACCGACCAAAATCTTGCCATTTCCGCAGGAACGGCCGAAAAGGTGACCTCCTTGCCGGACGGCACGTACAGCGTAACGTTGGAAAATGGGGACGTGTACACGGCGGCCCTGGTGCAGCTTACGCCTTTGGGCAGCAAGGGCGAGGTGTGGTTAAACGTAATTCACCTGGCGGAATCCATCACGCTGGAAGGCACGGCTTATAAAGGCGACGTCGTCATTAAGCTGGAAGACTGGGGTAGCGCGGGGGCAAAATATAAATATCAAGACAGCAACTTTGAAACGCCTTTGGCCGTATCCAAAAACCAGGAAGTGACGGAAGAAGAATACTTCCTGAAAGTGGATAAAATAAAAGAGTTCCCCATGCAGGCCAATTTAACCCGTTCTTCCACCGTTACGCCCATGGTTACCGATACGACCGACTACAACACCATCAGCCTGTTGGATAAAGGCAAGGTGGACCGCCAAAGCGCGGTTATCCGCGGGGATTTTAAGAAGGATAATTTGCCCCAAATCGGCCTGGAATATACCACCGACCAAGTGGAACACGACGCCATGAAACGCAAAGACGAAGCCCGCACCTATGGCGCCACGCTGACGCATTCGGCGGGGGCGTTCAAAAACATTTCCGCCGGGTACCATATTACGGATTCGTCCGTAGATTACGACCGGGAAAAACACCTGGAGTCCGACACGTATTATAATACCGACGAAAATATCCATAAGATGAATATGAAGGTGACGTATCAGCCCACCAACAATTTCAACTTTACGCCCAATTACAATTTGACCAAAAGCACCGAAGACCGCACCCGTTTTGAAACGGCCTCCAACCAAAGCATCAGCTATCCCAAAGCCATGACGCAAAACACCGGTTTTAACAGTACCTGGAAAATTGCCAAATGGCTGGCGCCTTCGGTCAGCTACAACATCAGCACGGTGGAAAATAACAACCTCACTGCCAAAACGCTCAGCGCTTCCGGCCAACAAGTAAATGTGGGCGTGGGCGAAGTAAAAACCATTAACCGTAATGCCGACGGCGGCGTGACGCTGACCTTGAACGGGAACGAAATCCTGCCCAATAGCAAACTGTTTAATACGTTTGTCATTTCGTCCAGCTACCGTATCCAGGACGCCGATTCCTGGTACGATGTGGACAGCGGTTTTGATTCCCGCAAAGAGTTATGGATTCGCAGTTCGTTAAAAGATGTCGGTGAATACGGCTACCGCAAAAGCCTCATTCTGCGCGATACGTTCACCTCCACCCAGCGCTGGAGCCCGTTCTCTCAGTACAATCTGGCAGGGGCCGCCGCGCCGCTTAAAACGATTTCGCTGATTAACAACTTTTCCAAAACCCTGCAAACTAACGACCAGACCGGCACCCTCTACGATTCCACCAGCGTTACGTTGCCGGATATGACGTTTTCCATTTCCGACTTGGAAAAATTCTTTTACGGCGGGCGTTGGTTTAGTTCTTCTAACTTAAAACTGCGTTACAGCTGGGTGGAACAAACCACCCCGGGAACGGACGAGCAATACACCACCCAGTACGGCGGAGACTTGCGCTTTATGCTGTTTAACTATTTTGATACAGTGCTGAACTATACGCGCAAAGAGTCCGACAAAACAGACCTCCGCGCCGGCACCAGCTTGGAACGGATACAGGATAACGACGTGTCCGCCCAGACCTCTTTCTACATCGGCTCCATGCGCGTCACGCCCAAACTGCTCTATACGTCGCACGATAAGTGGCTGGTGGCGGGGCAGATCAGCGAAAGCAGCACCGAAACTACCCCCAGCCTGAACTTGCGTTGGGACTTTAATATGCCGCGCGGCTTTAAGCTGCCCTTTATCAACAAAATGTACAATGCCACCAACCGCGTAATTTGGAACACCACTTTTACCTATAAAGACAAACGTTCCCCCGTGGAAGTGACGGAAAACTATAAAATGTTTGATTTCAGCACGTCGCTGGATTACGAACTTTCCCAGAACTTGCGCTTTACGCTGGGCGGCAGCTTTACGATCTTAAACCACGCCTACGTGAAAACCGAAGATTACACCGCCTACAACGTGGCCGCCAACGTGACGGTACAATTCTAGCCGCGTATGAAAAATATCTCCCAAAAGATGTTTCAATGGCTGCTGCACTTTTTCTTTCCGCGCACCTGCTTTGCCTGCGGACGGGATTTGCCGTATAACGCCCGGGAGCCGCTTTGCGTTTCTTGTGCGGCCGGTTTGACCGTGCCCGGTCCTTTGGTGTGCCAACGCTGCGGGGCCGTGCTGCAAAGCGGCGGGGCGCATTGTTATGCCTGCCGCGGGGTTAAAGGGAAAAGCTATAAGTGCAAGGTGATTCGGGCGGCGTTTGTGTTTAACGAATTTTCGCGCCCGCTGGTGCATGCGCTTAAATACGGCGGGGCGGATTATTTGGCCCGTTATATGGGCGGGCTGATGGCGGTGCGGTACCGTGCCTATGCTGAGCTGGCCGAAGCGGAGCTGGTGGTGCCGGTGCCGCTGTTTGCCTCGCGCTTAAAGCGGCGCGGATACAACCAAAGCGAACTGCTGGCTCGGGCGTTTGCGCCCTTGGTGGGGTTGAGCGCTCCTGCGGGGGTGCTCAAGCGTGTGCGCAACACCGTCAGCCAAACTACGCTTGGGCGGCAGGGGCGTTTGGAAAATATGGTGGGCGCGTTTTCTTGTGCGGCCCCGGAAGTTGTTAAAGGGAAAACCGTGTTGCTAATAGACGACGTTGCCACCACCGGTGCTACCTTGGAAGGTTGTGCGGAAGCCCTCAAAAAGGCAGGTGCCCAAAAAGTGCTGGCGTATACTTTTGCGCGGGAATAAAAAATCCGGCCCGAAGGCCGGATTATAAAATACGCATGGAACGCAATTAGTGATTGCACTTTTCCTGCATAATGTCCACAATCATCGGATCCACTTTACTCATGCCCACGCTGGAAATGGAGCCCAGGTTTTGAATGGTTTCTTCGGCCGTTTTGCCCACGAATCCTTCCACTTCGGTAATACCGTAATCGTGAATGGCCATGTAGGCGGCGCGGATAGCGGCGTCGGTAGAGCTGACGACTTTTAAGGCACAGCCGCTTTTGGCTCCGTCGCAAAGCATACCACCGATATCGCTGATAATGTTGTTGATGGCCAGCGTAACGGCCGGGACGCATTTGCCCCGCTGTTGGTACACGATGGCGGCCGAAGCGCCCACTCCCGCCGCAATAGCGCAGCCGCAAATGGGGGCCAGCTCACCCGTAAACACTTTTACGTATCCGTTTAACAGGTGGGAAAGTGCGATGCTTTTTAAGATGGTCTTTTCGTCCACTTCCATTTCTTTGCCCACTTTCCACGGGACCAAAATAGTCACAACCCCTTGGTTGCCCGATTCGCCGCTGGCCATTACGGGCACGGCTTGCCCGTCCATGCGGGCGTCGGCGGCGCAGGCGGTCAGAATTTTGGTGGAAGAAATTAAATCCATTTGCAGCAATTTTTTGCGCACTAATTCCTTAATATAGAAACCCACTTTTTGCAGGGCCTGGCCCATTTCGGCGGCTTTCAAGTTCATTTCTACGCCTTTTTTGATGTAGGTTAAATCCTCATCGTCGGCCTGGTCGGCCGCGTCCAGCAAGTCCTGAAGCGTCGCCTTCTTCAGCGCGGCTTTGAATTCCTGCGCTTTTTGTACGTTGTTTTCCAGGGGGAGTTGGTTTATTTTTACTTGTTCGCCGCAGGATAAAAACACCACTTCGGTATGGCTGCCGGCAATAATGCATTTGGCTTGCTTGCCGCTTTTGCCGGTGAGGTTTGCCTCAATATAGAATCCGTGCACGCCGGGGGCCACTTGCATGGTAACGATATGCTTGGCCAGCATCTCTTTGGCGGCGGAAACGGTTTTTTTGTCGGCCCCGCCCAAAATTTCCATATTTAGTTCCGGCTTGGCCAGCAAAATACCCATGGCCGCGGCCAACAAATTGCCTTTTTCGCCGCCCGTATTGGGAATACGCACGCCCATGCCGTTTTTGTAGGTGCCGGCGTCCAGCTTAAAATCGGCACGGACGGTAGGTTCCGCCAATTCTTTGGACGCATACGCCGCACACAGCGCTACCGACACCGGCTCCGTGCAACCCATAGCCGGATAAACTTGATATTTCAGAACTTCTTTTAAGATATTCATTATATTTCCCCGTTTGCTTTTAAGCTGTAGTGGGCGCCTTTGCCCACGATAATATGGTCATGTACCGAAATGCCAAAAAGAGCCGCCGCCCGGATAACGTCTTGCGTGAGGGCCACGTCTTCCCGTGAGGGGGTGGCGTCCCCGGAGGGGTGGTTGTGCACCAAAATCAGGGCTGAGGCTTTTGCCGCCAGCGCACATTCCACAATTTTGCGCGGCGATACCGCCACCCGGTCAATCAGGCCCGAAGCCACTATCTGCGAGCCCATCACGGTGTTTCGTACCGACAGATAAATCACTTCCAAACACTCCTCTTTCTTTCCCGCCAGAGAAGCTTTGCAGTATTCCAGCACTTGCTGTGGGGTGCGGATAGTCACGCTTTCTTTTACTTCGTCCATCGAGTATTTTTTGAACACGGCACGGATTAACTTTAAGAATAGCGCGGTATGAGGCCCCACGCCTTCAATGGCGGCCAGTTGGGCGGGGTCGGCGTCCAACACGGCGGAAAAGGAGCCGAAATTTTTCAGCAGTGCCCAGGCAATGGGTTTGGTGTCTTTGCGCGCGACGGCGTACGTCAGCAGCAGCTCCAGCGTTTCGTGGTCCAAGAAGGAATCCAGCCCCGATGAAGCAAACTTTTCCCGAATGCGCTGCCGGTGCCCCACATAAGAGGGTGTGTTGTTTTTTGACATAGGGTTTCCTGTTTTTTATTATACCGTTTTTAATGCTACAATAGGTATAGCCAAAACGCCGTAAAAAAGGGGATAATTTATGAAAAATATCGTAGTGATTGGAGGCGGCCCGGGCGGATATCCGGCCGCGTTGAAAGCCGCCGCGCTGGGCGCCAAGGTGACGCTGGTGGAAAAAAACAAAGTGGGCGGCGTCTGCTTAAACTGCGGGTGTATCCCGTCCAAATCGTTATTGGACGCGGCGCACCGCTTCCACACGGTAAAAACCATTTCTTCTTTATGCACCGAGCAGGCTCCCGCCGCGGCGCAAGCTTTGTTTGAGCTTCGCGATTGGAAAAAAATACAGGCCCGCCAACAGGCGGCCACCCGCAAGCTGACGCAGGGCATTTCATTTTTGCTTAAAAAAGCGGGGGTGGACGTTTTGGCCGGGGAAGCTTCGTTTAAGGACGAAAAGACCGTTTTGGTGAAAATGGCCGACGGCTCCGAACAGACGCTCCAGTGCGACGGCATTATTTTGGCTTCCGGGTCGGAAGCGTTTTTCCCGCCGCCGTTTGACCAAATAAAAGACAAAATTTACGACAATTCCACCATTTTTGACATGCCCGCCCTTCCCCAAACGCTCACGATTGTGGGCGGGGGCGTAATCGGCTGTGAATTTGCCGATTTAATGAGTGCCTTGGGTGTAGCGGTAAATGTGGTGGAAATGCAGCCGCGCCTGCTGCCGCTGGAGGACGAAAATGCCGCCCGCGCACTGACGCAGGCTCTGTCCAAGCGCGGGGTAACCTTATATACCGGCATAAGCGCCACGCAAGTACGGGAAGCAAACGGCCTCTTTACGCTGACGCTGTCTGACGGGCGGGAAGTCACGTCGCAGGCGGTGTTGGCGGCTATTGGCCGCACGGTGGATTTGAGCGCTCTACATATGGAAAACATCGGCGTAGAATGGACGCGCAAAGGCGTGCGGGTAAACCCCGAAACCTTGCAGTTAAAAGACCATATTTATGCCGTGGGGGACGTGAACGGCTTGTTCCAGCTGGCGCATGCCGCCACGCGCCAGGGCGAAGTGGCCGCTTCCAATTTGTGCGGCGTGCCTGCCGTGTATCATAATGAGCGCGTGCCGCGGGCTATCTATACGTCGCCGGAGGTGGCGTCCGTCGGTTTGACGCGTGCCCAGGCGGAAGAAAAAGGTTTCACCGTCAAAAGCCACAAATCTTTCTTGCTGGCTAACGGCCGTGCCGTGGCGCAGGAACAAACGGACGGGTATTATGAACTGTTAAGCGACGCACAAACAGGCAAATTGCTGGGCGCGGTGCTGGTGGGTGCCAATGCTACGGAGCTGGTGCACACCGTCAGCGTGGCTTTGGCCGCCCAAATGACGGTGCAGGATTTTAAGGAAATTATTTTTGCCCACCCAACGTTTGCCGAATCTTTAGGGGAGGCGTGCGCAAAATGAACGAATTTTGCGTAGTGCTGGTCCGTCCGCGCGACCCCAACAACATTGGGGCCTGTGCGCGGGCTATGGGAAATTTTGGACTAAGCGATTTGCGCGTGGTGGACCCGTATCCGCCCGTATGGCGCGAGGCCGTCAGCGCGGTAGGCGTGTCCGACATTTTACAGCATGCGCAAAAATGCGACACCCTGGACCAAGCCTTGGCGGACGTACACTTTTCGCTGGCTTCCACTGCACTCAAAAACCGCGATTTGACGCAACATATCGTCACCTTACCGCACCTAAACGAACGTTTGGCCCAGCGGGCGCAAGGGCGCACGGCCTTTGTGTTTGGAAATGAAAAAACGGGTTTGTCCAACGAGGACATAGAACGCTGTGACGAAGTGCTAAATATCCCCACGGTCAGCAAACAGCCGTCTATCAATTTGGCGCAAGCCGTTATTTTAACCTGTTACGAACTTTCCCGCCGGCCGGATTTCGTGCCTATTCGTACCCCGGGGCAGGAGGGCAAATTCCCTACGGACGCGCAAAAGGAAATTTTTATTTCGGCGGCGGACGCGCTGTTTGAAAAATCCGATTTTAAGACCGATTTTTCTTCTTCCCAGCGCAAAACCATTCTCCGCCAAATGCTGTCTCGGCAGGGATTATCCTGCGAGCAGCTGTTTTTCCTTAAAAAATGGGCGGAAAAATTGGCCGAAAAACTGCCGTAAATCCATCGGCCAAAGGACGTTTATTTTGTTAAAATATAGGTAATGCTGGCAAAGGGGGGCTTTATGGCTTACAACATCTTGGTAATAAACCCGGGTTCTACATCGGACGATATCGGCTACTACAGAGGGGATAAACCCGTTTTTGAAGTAACCGTTCGCTATTCTTTGACCGATTTGGAGCCGTATGAAGGCAAAAACGTTACCGAACAGCTCCCGCTTCGCCGCAAACTGATTTTGGATTACCTGCTGGACCATAAAGTTCCTTTGAAAGAAATAGACGCCGTAATCGGCCGCGGCGGGTTTATCCGCGCTATGGAAGGCGGCGTATATGCCGTAAACGATCAGATGGTTTCCGACTTGGAAACCGGCCGCTACGGCGGAATTCACCCCAGCAACTTGGGCGGCATCTTGGCCAAAGAAATTGCCCAATATGCGGGATGCCCCAGCTTTATCGCCAACCCCGTTGTGATTGATGAATTACAGCCCGTGGCCCGCTATTCGGGCATGCCCGAAAATCCCCGCGTATCCATTTTTCACGCCCTTAGCCAAAAACGCGTGGCCCGCATGATTGCCGAAAAACGCGGCAAGAAATATGAACAGGTAAACTGCATCGTGTGCCACGGCGGGGGCGGCATTACCGTAGGCGCGCACCGGCAGGGGAAAGTGGTGGACGTCAATAACGGCTATGAAGGTGACGGCCCCATGACCCCGCAGCGAAGCGGCGGCACCCCCAACGCGGGTTTGGTACAAATGTGCTACTCGGGTAAATACACCATGCGCGATATGCGCCTTAAAATGCGCGGCAAAGGGGGGTTGGTGGCGTACACGGGTACGTCCGACGTAAAAGATTTGGAAGAATTTATCCGCACCGGGGAAAAAAGACCCGGCTCCCTCATTCACTGCTCGCGCGAAGAAGCACAGCTGGCCGAAGACGCCATGATTTATCAAGTGGCCAAATACATCGGCTCCATGGCGGTGGTGCTGGAAGGGAAAGTGGATTTTATTGCGCTTACGGGCGGGCTGATGCACAGCAAATACATTCCGCAGGAACTCAGCCGCTACGTGGGGTGGATTGCGCCGGTGTATGTGTTCCCGGGCAGCGAAGAAAAAGATGCCCTGCGCGAAGCCGCCACCCGCGCGCTGGACAATCCCAAAATCGTTAAACAATACAGCTGATTTGTATTATCACTTATAGGAGAAACAAACGTATGAAATTCAAAAGTTTTGCTGATTTGATTAACCAAGTGAAAGGTAAATCAAACAGAGTCGTCGTTCCGGGCGCCAACAACAAAGAAGCGTTGACGGCCATCAAAATGGCGGACGAAAACGGACTGATTTCCCACGGGATTTTAATCGGCCCCATCGCCGCCGTGAAAGAAATGGTAGCCAGCGTGGGCTTGGACGAAAGCAAGTTTGAATTTATTGACTGCGAAGACGTGCCCACCATGTGCAAACTGGCCGTAGACCAAATTTTGGCCGGGAAAGGCGATTTCTTGATTAAAGGTTTGGTGGATACCAAGTACTACATGAAAGCCATCTTGAACAAGGAAGCTCACTTGGTGCCGGAAGGGGCGCTCTTGTCTCACTTTGTGTTGTTCAGCACGCCCAAATACAAAAAACCGTTTGCCGTAACCGATTCCGCCGTGGTGATTGCGCCGACTTTGGAACAAAAAGCCAAAATCATTCAGAACGCCGTCAACACCATGCACAAACTGGGCTTGGAACACCCGAAAGTGGCCTGCGTGTGCCCTGTGGAAAAATTGAACGAAAAAATCCCTTCCACCGTGGACGCCGCGGCTTTGGCTCAGATGAATGCGGAAGGCAAAATCACCGGTTGCAGCGTGGAAGGGCCGTATGACCTCTATATTTCCCTTTCCGCCGAAAAAGCGGCCGAAAAAGGCATCACCGGCAAAACCGTGGCCGGCGACGCCGATATTTTGATGCTGCCGGATCTGGACGCCGCCAACCCGCTTTACAAAGCGCTCACGTTCTTTGGCGACCAGATGGAAGCTGCCGCCGTGCTGGTGGGGCCGACCATTCCGGTCATCTTGCCGTCTCGTGCCGATGACCCGAAGGTAAAGCTCAACGCCATCGCGCTTTGCTCTTACTTGAAAGATCAGAAATAACATTCGCTAAGGGGCGGCCGCAGGGCCGCCCCTCGTCCTGTCTATGAGAAAAAAGATTTTAGCTTTATTCCAGCGTCATTATCGGCGCTATCACGATATCCTTTTTTACGTACTTACCCTGTGCGTGATTGTCGTTTCCACTTATGCGGCCATTCAAATTTCCCGCGCCAAAGACGCGCAGGAACGCGAAAACTTGCAGGAACGCGAAATCCCGGTGGTGGAATATACCGTTAAAGAAAAACCGGTTTATGTGGCTTTGCAGGAAGCGGGGTTGGATAACCAAACGGTTGCACAGATTGTCAGCAAATTGGGTTCTGTAGTGGATACACGCAAACTGCAGAAAGGGGACACTTTTTCTATTTCCGTTGATTCCGATAAACATTTTATCATGCTGCTTTTAACGCAAGGGTTCAAACGCTATTACGTGGCCAATGTGGAAGGTGCTTTGGTGGCCGGAGTGAGCGATGTGGAAATTAAAACCCGCGTAAAAACGGCCGCCGGGAAAGTGGAAGGGGCTCTGTTTAACTCCATGCTGGCCAAGGGCCTTCAGGTGCCGCTTATTTTGGACTTTACGGACGCCTTCTCCTGGACCATTGACTTCAACACCGATACCCGCAACGGCGACGAATACGCCGCCCTGTGGGAGGAACATTATACCGTCACGGGCGAAATTACCGGGCAGGATTTGTTGGCCGCTTCTTATAAAGGGGCCGAAACCGGCGTGACCACCAACGCGTTTTATTTTGAAGACGATTTTTATGACGAAACGGGCAAAATGAGCAAAAAGATGTTCTTGAAATCGCCCATCAGCTTTCGTAACTATCGCATTTCTTCGCGTTTTTCGTACGGACGCATGCACCCTATCCTCAAAATCCGCCGCCCTCACCTGGGCATAGATTATGCGGCCCCGGCCGGTACGCCGGTGCAGGCCGTGGCGGACGGAACGGTGCGCTATGCCGGCAGAAAGGGCGGATACGGCAATTATGTGGAAATCCGCCACGCCAACGGATATACCACCATGTACGGCCACTTAAAAAGCTATGGCAAAGGTATTAAATCCGGCGCTAAAGTGAAACAGGGCCAAACGGTGGGATATGTGGGAAGCACGGGGCTTTCCACTGGGCCGCACTTGGACTTCCGTATTAAGGAAAAGAACAAGTTTGTGGATTTCCTGAAAATGAAAAACCGCAACTCCGCCGTGCGGGACGTGCCGAAAGACAAACGGAAAGAATTTGAAGAGTTAAAAGTGTTATACTTAAAAGAATTGGACGCGGCCAAAAAAGCGGCATTTGAAAAAAAGCCGGCCGCTTCGGAGGAAAGCAATGAAGCATAAAAAGATAGCCCTTACCGGAGGCCCCAACAGCGGCAAAACCACCGCGCTTTCTATCTTGAAAGAAACATTCGGGCCGAAAGTAGAGTTGGTGCGCGAAGCCGCCACGATGATTTTTAGCGGCGGGTTTCCGCGTCAGGACAACAGCCGCCCCCATATTGAAGCCGCCCAGCAGATTATTTTTTACGCTACCCGCGAAATGGAAAGCCTGGCGGAAGAATCGTCCGAGGCGCCCCTTATCGTGTGCGACCGCGGGACGGTGGACGCGGCGGTGTATTGGCCCGGCGGAGTGGAAGATTTCTTTGCCAAAATGGGCACCACGCTGGAGGCGGAACTGGCCCGCTACGATGCGGTGTTGCATCTTTCCCCGCCTACTAATCCGGCGTTTTATCAGTCCACGCATGTACGCACGGAAAATTTGGACGAGGCTTTTGCCATTGACCGCAAAATCCTTAAAATTTGGGAAAACCACCCCAATCGTTTGATTGTGGGCGGCAAAGAACACTTTTTTGAAAAAGCAGAAATCATTAAAAATTTTGTAGAAAAATTATTAAAGGATAGCTTATGAAAAAAATCGTTTTAACCGGCGGCCCCAGCGGCGGCAAAACCACGGCTCTTTCTATTTTGAAAGAAACGTTTGGCAACAAGATCGCTTTAGTGCAGGAAGCGGCTACGCTGATTTACAGCGGCGGTTTCCCGCGCAAAGACAACAGCCCCGTGCACATTGAACACGCCCAGAATATTATTTTTTACACCGTGCACCAGTTGGAACATTTGGCGGAAGTAACTTCTAACGCCAAAGTGATGGTGTGCGACCGCGGGTCCATTGACGGTGCGGTTTATTGGCCGTACGGACCGGAAAATTTCTTCACCTCCATGCATTCTTCGCTGGAAGCGGAACTGGCCCGCTACGATGCGGTCATTCACCTTTCCCCGCCGCCGGAGAAAGATTTTTATCAGGCCACCAACGTCCGCACCGAAAACTTGCAGCAGGCGTTTGAAATTGACGATAAAATTTTGAAAATTTGGGAGAAACACCCCAACCGTTTGGTAGTTCCGCGGGAAAAACATTATTTTGAAAAAGCGGAAATTATCAAAAACTTTGTAGAAAAACTTATTTCCGATTAATTAAGGAGCAACAAGATGTGGAATCCGTTTAAGAAAAAACACGAGGACGAGCCCTCCGCGCAGTCCGCGCCGGAACAGGCCGCCAAAAAAGAAGGTAAAAAAGAATCCATTGAAGAACGCTTGGAACGGGAAATTGATTCCTTGCCCGAAATGATTAAAGGCAAGCTGAAAGATCCCGCCATCAAAAAACGCTTTATTGATATCGCCAAACGCATGGAAAAAGACGGCGTAGACTTTAAGAGCATTCGCCAAATGAAAAAATGGATGAAGGCTCACGAAGCGGAGCTGAAGGCCGAAATGTCCGGCGGCACCGTAACTAAAGTGGAAACCGTCGTGCACGAAGGGCCCAAAATCGGGCGCAATGATCCGTGCCCGTGCGGCAGCGGCAAGAAGTACAAAAAATGCTGCGGCGCCGGTAAGTAACGGCTCGCAAAAGCGCTTTTGAAACGGTGGACGGGGAAATCCCGCCCGCCGTTTTTGTTTTGCGTGGGCCCTGGCCACTCGTAATGCCCTATATCATTTCTAAACGGAGTACGCCGTACTCGTTTAGCCGTAAGCGGGTTCTGTTAGCCCCTTGCGGGAAGGCAAGAATATGGGGCCATTCTTTTGATTTATTATGTGCAGGGAACATGGGAAATAAAGTTCCGAGTTTTGGTAAAAAGTGCAATAAAAAACCGGCCTGGATAAAGGCCGGTTTTTTGGTAAAGACACGTTTTATTTTTCCAAGCGGGAGAGTCTTCCCTGGGCACGGGAGGCCCATTTGTCCGTGGGGCGGGAAAGAACCAGCTTCCGATACACGGCGATAGCTTGGGTGGTGTTTTTCTGCTGTTCGTACGCCCGGCCCAGCTCATACATGAGTTCGGGTGCTTTGGCGCTTTGCGGGTGTGCCAGTAAGGCTTTTTCCAGCGACTGGGCATATTTGGCTTGGTCGCGCATTTGTTTTCTGGCCAATTCTGCGGCTTTCATCAAAGCTTCGGTAGAAAGTTTTTCGTTGGCGGAAAACACCGTCGCCATTTTATGAAGGGTTTGGTAAGCGTCGGCATAGTTTTTGGTTTTTACATATACGTCCGCTTTGCCCTGATACGCTTCGTACGCGGCGGGAGTTACGCCCAAGAGCGAGATGGCTTTGTCGTAATTAATAAGGGCGCTGTCGTATTGCTTGTTGTTTTCGTCCAAAATCGCCATGTGTTTGTACACAATGCCCGTTTCGGACGAACCCGGAAACTCGCGCAACACTTGGGTATAGGTGCCCATGGCGTTGGCGGTGTCTTTGAGGTTGTCGGCATAAATATCGCCAATCAAGCGCAGGCTGGCGGCCCGATACGGCGTTTTGGGGTATAGCTCACCCGCTTTTTTATATTGCGAAATGGCGGCTAAATAGTTGCCGTTGCTGCGGTGCAAATCCCCGTACCACAGTTCCACGATATCGGTTTCTTTATAATCGTCGTTAGCGGCGAAGAATTCTTCAAACGCTTCGGCGGCGGGTTCGTATAAGCTGCGGCCAGGCAGTTTGGAAAGCGCATAAAGCGCTTGCGCCTGGCGCTGGGCAGGGGTTTTGGCGTCTTCGGGCAGGGGCGCCGTAAAGAGCGCGGTGGCTTCTTCCCGATTTTTGGAATTGACGGCCAGCACGGCGTCGGCCATTAACGGGTTTAAGAGGGCCAGGTCCGTGGTGGGGTACATTTTGCGCAGCTTAAACAAGGTGACCAAAGCGCGGTCGTAATCTTCCGCGCGCACATACAGCCGGGCTTGGAGCAGCAGTGCTTCCGGGACGGAGGCGTTTTTGGGGTTTTGTTTCACCCAGGTTCCAATGCCGTTGGCCAGCGTTTTGGCAAAAGCACGCTCTTCGCGCGAGAGTTGCGCGGAAAGCGTGAGGGACTGCTTCTTGTAGAAATCCAACGAAGCGGCAGCGTCCGCAGCGCGGACGCAGGGGGCGGCAAAAAGCACCGCCAGCAGTGTGAAAAGAATTTTACGCATGATTATCTGTAGTTGGTGAACTGAAGTTCTACTCCGAAATCCCGCCCTCTTAAAAGAGCCATCGTGTTTTGCAATTCGTCTTTGGATTTGGACGAAACGCGCAGCTGATCCCCCTGAATAGAGGCGGAAACTTTAAGTTTGGCGTCCTTGATGGCTTTGGAAATTTCCTTGGCTTTATCGGACGGAATGCCCTGCTGAATTTTGACCGTCTGTTTGGCGTTTCCGCCCAAAGCGGCTTCAATTTTTTGCGGGAGCATATTTTTAAGCGGAATACCCCGTTTGGCAATGCGCGTAAAGATGATATCGCGCAGGGTATTCACTTTATATTCGTTGCTGGAAGCGAGTTTGAGTTCGTTGTCTTTTTGGTTCAGCTCAATGCTGGAGTTGGTACCTTTGAAATCGTAGCGGTTGGTGATTTCTTTGTTGGCGGCGGAAACGGCCTCCGAAATCACGTTCAAATCCACTTTGGAAACAATGTCAAAGCTAAAATCTGCCATAGTGATTAACCTCCATAATCGGGTGGCTCCGATTTATTTCCTATATTATATCTTTTTTTGTACAATGATTTTATCGGCGAGGGAAAGCGTTTTTGGGTCGCTTTTTCCGTCCTATCCTACGGAGGTTGACTCGTTCGTCTGCGCCGGTTTCTCCGGCGGTGTTTCGCTTATGAAAATCAAAATTCGTTTAACCGTGATGAACTTCCTCCAGTTTGGCGTGTGGGGGGCGTACTTGACGTCTATGGGTACGTTTCTGGCCGGCGCCGGATTGGCAGAGAATATTGGTTGGTTCTACGCAGCGCAGGGCTTTGTGTCGCTGTTTATGCCGGCGATTATCGGCATCGTGGCGGATCGCTGGGTTCCCGCGCAGAAGCTGCTGGGTATCTGCCATCTGCTGGCGGCGGCCGGTATGGCCGGAGCGGCCTATTTTGGCTCTCTGCCCCAGGTAAGCCTGGCGATGGTGTTTGGCCTCTATACGTTTAGCGTGGCCTTCTACATGCCCACCATTGCGCTTTCCAACTCCGTGGCGTACACCGTTTTGCGCCAGAATAACTTCAACACCGTGTCCGCTTTCCCGCCTATCCGCGTATTCGGAACCGTGGGTTTTATCTGCGCGATGTTGACTTCCAACTTTACGGGCTTCCAAAACACCTATATGCAGTGGTACTTCTCCGGTGCGCTGGGTTTGCTGTTGGGCATATACTGCTTTACGCTGCCCCAATGCCCCACTTGCGCGGAAAAAGCCAAAAGCTTGGTGGAAGCGCTGGGCCTCAAAGCGTTTGCTTTGTTCAAAGAGAAAAAAATGGCCATCTTCTTCATTTTCTCCATGCTGTTGGGTATGTCGCTCCAAATCACCAACGCGTATGCCAACCCGTTTATTAACGGCTTTAACTCGCTGGACGGATTTGCCGGCTCTTGGGGCGCCAATAACGCCAATGCGCTTATTTCGCTGTCTCAAATGTCCGAAACGCTTTGTATTTTGCTGATTCCGTTCTTCTTAAAACGCTTTGGTATCAAGAAAGTAATGTTAATCAGCATGTTTGCCTGGGTGCTGCGCTTTGGGTTCTTTGGTATTGGCAACCCCTCCACGGCTACGGGTATTGTGCTGTTGGTGCTGTCCATGATTGTTTACGGCGTGGCGTTTGACTTTTTCAACGTGTCCGGCTCGCTGTATGTGGACAAAGAAACCGACCCCGCCATCCGCTCCAGCGCGCAGGGCGTGTTCATGCTGATGACCAACGGTTTCGGTGCGATGATTGGCACCTTGGGCGCCCAGTGGGTGATTAACAAACTGGTCAACGTTCACATCAATGCCTACACCGCCGCACACGGCTTCTTGCCGTCCGGTTCCGTTTACCCGGCGGACGTTTCCCAAGCCATCATGACCGGGTGGAGCGAATCGTGGTTCGTTTTCTCGGGCTTTTCGCTGGTGGTGGCTATTCTGTTTGCCTTTATCTTTAAGTACAAACACGTGCCGGAAGCGTAATAAAGCTGACAGTTTGAAAAACGGCGTTTCTTTTACGGAAACGCCGTTTTTTATTGGGGGAGAAAAACTTTCTGCCGGGCATAAAAAAACCGCCCTTTTTAAGGGCGGTTTCAAATGGACCGAACGACTTATTTGGCGGCCGCTTTGTTGGCGGCTTTGGCCAAGCGGGATTTCTTGCGGGCGGCCGTTTTCCAGTGCATAACGCTCTTTTTGGCGGCCTTGTCAATGCAAGATTCGGCTTTTTTCAAGTCTTCTTTCAGCGTGGCGGCTTTCGTTTTGATGGAAGCGGCTACGGCTTTGGTGGCCAAGCGGACTTTTTTGGTAAGTCCCTTGTTAGCGGAAGTTCTTTTTTCGGCTTGGCGCTGCGCTTTGATGGCGCTAGTGTGTCTACCAGTTTTTAATTTTGCCATTTAATAATTCCTCTATAGAAAAATCGGTTATTTATATTTTATCCTATTATTTTGACCGGGTCAACTTCTTTTTTAACGCTTCGGCGTGCAGGGCGCGGGAAATGTTAAAATAAAAATATGGATCCTAGATTAGATATTTTACCAAATAAACCCGGCGTTTACATCATGCGTTCCAAGGAAGGCACGATTATTTACGTGGGAAAAGCCAAAAATCTTTCCGACCGGGTAAAACAATACTTTCAGGAATCCAACCTCTATTCCCGCGGCTGGAAATTGCCCTGCCTGCTGCCGCTGATTGCCAAAATAGACTACGTAACCACCGCCAGCGAACGTGACGCCTTGGTGCTGGAAGAAAAGCTGATTAAGCAGTATCAGCCGTTTTTTAACTCACTGGGGAAGGACGGGAAAAGCTACCCTTATTTGAAGCTGACGATGGGGGAGGACTTTCCCCGCCTGCAGCTTACGCGGCGCGTGGTGCGCGGGAAAGATTTGTATTTCGGCCCGTATCCGAAATCCAGTATCGTCAAAAGTTTAATGCGCTTTTTGTGGAAGAGCAAATACGCGCCCTTGCGCCCTTGCAAATGGAACTTTTCGCGCGAAAAACCGCTGGACCCGCGCAAAATAAATACGTGTATTTATTACCACACCGGGCAGTGCCCTGCACCCTGCACGGGCAAAATCTCATACGAACAATACCGTGCCGTGGCCGAACGCATGGCCGACTTTTTGGACGGAAATTTTGGCAACATTACCGAAAATATCCGTTCGCTTATGCTGCAGCATTCCGAGAAGCTGGAATATGAACAGGCCGCCGTGTACCGCAATTTTTTGCAGGCGCTTGTGCATATGCGCGAACGGGTGATAGTGGGCCGCTTTAAGGACGACCAAATTACCACCGCCATGGAAAACACCGACAAACTAAAACGCCTGGCTCAAATTATCGGCCTGCGCAAGCTGCCCGCGCACATAGAAGCGTTTGATAACTCGCACTTATTTGGCCGGGAGGCGGTGGGGTGTATGGTATGTTATATAAATGGCGAAAAGAATCACGAGCATTACCGCCGCTTTAAGATTCGCTCCAAACTGCCTGAACGCGGCGGCAGTGATTTTGCCATGATGGAAGAAAGCGTTTACCGCCGGTTGCGCCAGCTCAAGCGCGACCCTTCCCAAACGCCGGATTTGATTTTGCTGGACGGCGGCAAAAGCCAAATTTCAGCCGCCATGAACGCGTTTGACCGGGCCGGCCTCTATATTCCGTTTATTTCACTGGCGGAAACACATGAAGGCATTTATTTGCCCGGAGCCGCCGAAAGCATAAAGCTGCCCGTAGGCGACCCTGCCCTTAACCTCTTGATGGAAATACGCGACGAAGTGCACCGTTTTGCCATCACCTACCATCGCACCCTTCGCAACAAAGCCGAACTGACGGGCCACCAAAAACAGGAAGGCTTGATTGACGGCAAAGACCCTGCCGGAAGGGATTTATAGCAATCTTTTTGCTCAACAAAAAACGCCGCGGACATATTGCCCGCGGCGTTTTGTAAAGTGGACGGTTATTTGAAGCTTGCCGTGCCCAGTTTTTGCTGGAGATACGTCTTGAGCCCGGAAGGATCACCCGTGTGGGAAAGGGCTTCCTGGTAGCTGATTTTCTTTTGGATATACAAGTCGCCCAAGGCCTGGTTCATGGTGATCATACCCATGCCCACGTTGGTTTGCATGGTGGAGATAATCTGTTCGGCTTTGCCGTCGCGGATTAAGCTGCGCACGGCGGAGTTGGCCAGCAACACTTCGCACGCCATGGCGCGCCCGCCGGTAAGGGTGGGAATAAGCTGCTGGGACAAAATGGCTTCCAACACGAACGACAGCTGCGTGCGGATTTGCGGCTGCTGGTTGGCGGGGAACACGTCAATGATACGGTTGATGGACTGCACGGCGTCGTTGGTGTGCAGGGTGGCAAACACCAAGTGACCTGTTTCGGCCAGCGTTAAGCAGGCTTCCATGGTTTCGCGGTCGCGCAACTCGCCTACCAGAATGATATCGGGGTCCTGACGCAAAAAGTGTTTCAGCGCGGCGGCGAAAGAAAGCGTGTCCGCCCCTACTTCGCGCTGGTTGACGATACTGCGTTTGTGCGGGTGTACGAATTCGATAGGGTCTTCCACCGTCATGATATGGTTGCTTTCGTTCATGTTGAGGTAGTTGATCATGCTGGCCAAAGAGGTAGATTTACCGGAACCGGTGCAGCCCGTTACCAGTACGAGCCCTTTGTTTAGCTTCATGATGTTGTACACCACGGGGGGCAGGTTTAATTCTTCAAAAGATTTGAAATCGTTGGGAATGGAACGCAAGGCGGCGGCCACACAGCCTTTTTGCTTATATACGTTTACGCGCAGACGGCCGAGGGATTTGATACCGAACGAAAAGTCCAGCTCCAGGTTTTCTTCAAACTGCTGGCGCTGTTCGTCGGTCATAATGGAGTAGATAAGCGTTTGGGCGCTTTCCTTGGTTAAGGGTTCAAATTGCGTGGCGTAAAGGCGGCCCTGTATGCGCAACACGGGCGGAACGCCTACCGTCAGGTGAATATCGGAAGCGTTTTTGGCTTTCATCAGTTTGAACAAATCGTCCATTAATATCATAAGCAACCCTCTTTTTTATTGAATTTTCCCAACCAAGTCCAACGTGATATTGTTCAAGGCGCCTGTCAGTTTGCCTTGTTCGGCGTCCGCTTGAAAGACGTATACAATCGGTTCCATACGCGTCTTGGTCAGCCTGTATTTTACAATATATGTATTTTTGTGCAAAGGTTCAACGGACCAGGCGGACGTATAGCCCTGCGCTTTTTGCGTGCGGTAGAGCTTTTCCAAATACGCGGCTACGGTGCCGCGGTTGCCTGGCAGACGGTAATTTTGAACGGCCGAAAGGGCTTTTTCTTCGAGCGACGGGTCCGGTATGGCCGGCGGAGGAGGCACGGGAATATCCGGCAATAATTCTTCCGCGTCGTTTTCTTCCTGCGGCGGGGCCATGGGCACGGCGTCTTGCACGGGTGCCGTTTCTTGCGGGAAGGGCATGCTTTCCGTTTGGGCCGCCGGTTGCGGGTTGAGCAAGGTTTGATTAATATATACGGCCGCGCCAACCGCCAGCAACGCCACCAGCACGGACAGTGCCGCCATGGCTTTTTTATGCGATTTTTCGCGTTCGGCCCGTTCGTTTTGGGTTTGCGTCAAAAATTCTTTGATTTCCGGCGTTTGTTTCAAGTGCGTGCGTACTTGATTTACTTTCGTTTCCACCGGTACATTTTTAATTGGTTCCGGAATTTCGGGTGCCAGTTCCACTTCCAGCTTGCCTTCTAAAATCTGTTCTACGGCTCCTTCTTTGGAGTTTTGCGGCTCCGGGGACGGAACTAGCTCTTCGGGCTGGTCGTTTTCCGGCGCTTGGTCCACCGCGGGCTGTTTCTCTTCCAAGGTGTCCGGTTCCGAAATCGGCTGCGCACTTGGCGCGGGTTCTTCGGCGGTCGGTTCCGCTTGCGGGGCCGCTTCAGCCTGAGGCAAAGGCTCTTGTGCGCTTGGCTCGGCGGGAGTTTCTGGCGGCACAGGCGTTTGCTGCGGTTCTTTTTCTTCCGGTTGAGGTTCAAAAACGGGTTCTTGCTCGGGAACGGGCGGAATTTGTGTTTCCTGCTGGCCTAAAATGGGCAGCTGGAAAGTGGGGGCTTCTTCCTCTTCCGTGGGTTGTTCTTCCGGCGTTTCTTTTTCGGGGGACTCTTCTGTGCCCGTTTGCTCAGGCGTTTCGGACGGTTTTTCTTCCGCAGGTTCTTTGGCGGGTTCGGCCGCAGGGGCGTCCGCAGGTTTTTCCGGCTCGGGTTGAGCGGGCTCTTCGGCAGGGACCTCTTTGGGGGCGGACTCTTGCAGCGGCGGTTGGCCGTGCACCGTCAGCACCAGTTCTTCTTCGGAAGACTGCGACATGGGAATAGACGTCGGTTCTTCCTTTTTTGCTTTTTCGGCGTTCTTTTTCGGGGCCGCTTCAGGCTGCTGCAAAACCGGCTTGGGCGCAGGCGGAGCCGGCGCGGTGAGCGGTTTTTCGCGCGGAAGTTCTTTTTCCGGCAAGGATTCTTCTTGCGGGAAAGGGAGTTCTTCCTCCTCGGTATCTTCATTGGAGGTGAACTCGTCAAACGGGTCGTTTTCTATAGGTTGAAAATCTTTATCCGGCGGCGGAGCCGTTTTGTTAAACTGCTTTTGAAGGGCGCGGGCCAGGTTCATGTCCGAATTTTCATTCGGGTCCGGAATGCCCAAAATATCGCCCAAATCTTCGCCTTTGATATTGTTGAAGTAATCTTCTATCGGGCCGGGTTTGGCGGGCTTTTTAGGTACTTCCAAAGAGGGCGCCTCCACGGGGCTTTCGTCCAAATTGCCCAGCGGAGAGCGCTCCTTAAGCAAAGTGTCCATTTCTTCGTCAAAGGCGTCCTGGCTCACCTCCGGCTCGGGCCGTTCGATGGGGGGGAGGTCTTTGGCGTCAAAATGAAAGTCTTCAAAAGAACCGGCCAGCTTCCAGCTGTCCTGGTCGTCGCTGTAGTTCTCGGGGCATACCAAACTGGTTGCGGCAAAGCCGGGCCGCGCCGTGAGCTCTTTTGGCTCAAACGGCCCGACGACGTCATTCCCGTCAAAAAACCAATATTTCATGGCGGCCCCTTGCCCTTGTGCGGGCGGAGTTATTTGCAATATTGCAGCGCGTTTTTAAGCCGCGCGAGAACCGTGTCCTTCCCCATATATTCCAACATCTTAAACAAGGTCGGCCCGTGGGTGCGGCCCGAAACGGCCACGCGCACCGGGTGGAAGATTTGTCCCGCTTTCATGCCGTTTTCTTTGGCGTAAGCGCGGGCGGCAGCTTCCAGGTTGGCTTCGGTGAAGTCGGCCAAGTTGCCATACACCTGCGCCATGCCTTCCAACACTTGTTTGGCTTCGGGTTTGGAGAAGACTTTTTCAATAGCTTCCTGTTCAAATACCGGTTCTTCAAAGAAGAAGCGGATCAAATCCGGGATTTCGGTCAACAGTTTGTATTTTTCCTGTTCCAGGCCGATAATGCCTTCCAGTCTGGCGCGGTCCACGCCGGAAACGTTGATGCCGGCTTTTTCAATAAACGGCATAGCCAAATCGGTCAGGCGGCTAATGGGCGTGGCACGAATGTATTCCCCGTTCATCCAGTTCAGTTTTTCGGGGTCCATTACGGCCGGGCTGGGCTGACAGCCGGAAATATCAAATTTTTCTTCCAATTCGCCCGGGGCAAACAGCTGTTGGGAATCGGGCGTGGCCCAACCCAAAAGCGCCAGGTAGTTCTTCAACGCTTCGGGCAGGTAGCCCATGTTGCGAAATTCCACCACGTTCGTGGCACCATGGCGTTTGGAAAGTTTTTTGCCGTCCGGTCCGTGAATCATGGACAGGTGCGCAAAAATCGGTTCTTTCCAGCCCAGGGCGCGGTAAATCTGGATTTGGGCCGGGGTGTTGGAAATGTGGTCGTCCCCGCGGATAACGTGCGTCATACGCATCAAGTGGTCGTCCACCACTACGGCAAAGTTATAAGTGGGGTAACCGCTTGTTTTTTGAATAACGAGGTCGTACAAATCTTTGCTGGCGAATTTTACGTGGCCGCGGATCATGTCGTCCCATTCCACGTCGCCTTCCTGCGGCATGCGGAAGCGAATGACGTATTTGCGTCCCTGGGCTTCCAGTTCTTTTTGTTGTTCTTCCGTCAGGTGGCTGCATTTGCCGCTGTATTTGGGCGGGCGGTGTTCGGCCAGACATTTCTGGCGGTTTTCTTCTAGTTCTTCTTCGGTGCAGTAGCATTTGTACGCTTTGCCTTCGGCAAGAAGCTGGTCAATATATTTTTTATAAATGCCTTGATCGGCGCGGATAGCCTGATAGTAGGGAGCGTCGGGCCCTTTGTTGGTGCCGTCGGGCATGGGGCCTTCGTCCCAGGTTAAGTTCATCCACTGCATGCCTTCAAAAATGGCATCGGTGGAAGCTTGGGTGGAGCGTTCTTCGTCGGTATCTTCAATGCGGAGCAAGAACGTGCCTTTGTTTTTCTTGGCAAAAAGGTAGTTGAAAAGCGCAGTGCGAACCCCTCCGATGTGCAAAAATCCGGTCGGAGACGGGGCAAATCTAACTCTTACGGTCATAATAAAGTCGTATCCTCTGTGTATATATAGTGTGCGTATCTAAATATATTATACCTCTTTATGTTATAAAATATATAGAGTAAGTTTCCTTTTCAGTGGGGTAGGGCTGTGAGTGCTTTTTTTATCGTAGCTTCCGTAGTGTTGTGGCTGATGCAGGTAACCGTTGGTGCCTGGCTGTATTTTGCGTTTCCGCAAATCGGCTGGAAAATACCGGTGGCGGCCGTTCCGCTGGTGATGACCGTTTTATTCCGCTTTTTTATGGAATACACCCGCACCCATTGGGGTGCCTGGGAAAGCTGGGCCTACTATTTGGCCTATACCTGGGCTGGACTGGTGTTTTTGGCTTTTTGCATTTGTGCCGTCTGCGCGGTGGTGCAGTGGGTACTGGGCTTTATGCAGGTGCAGGCGCGTGCTTGGCTGGGGCCTGTCAGCTTGGTTCTAATAGGGGTAACGGCGTGCATGGCGGTGTATGGCGGGGTATCGGCTCCGCGCATTAAACGCGTAAGCGTGACGGTGCCCGGCGCGCCCAAGATGCGCTTGGCTTTGCTGTCGGACGCACACTTAGGCGTGGGCGTATCTCTTAACCGGCTGGACAAGGCGCTCAAACGCTTGGAAGCCGAACGCCCGGACGCACTCTTGGTGTTGGGGGATATTTTTGAGTATGGCCCGCATCGGGAACAATATGCCAAGCGCCTGGCGCAGGTAAAAACGCCGCTTGGGTCGTACGGCGTGTTTGGCAATCACGAGTATTATGTCGGGTACGAAAATTCCAAAAGCTTTTTTGAACAAGCGGACATTCGTCTGCTGCAAAACGAAATTGCCCTTATGCCTAACGGCGTGCAGGTGGCCGGCGTAAAAGACGTTCGCACCGCCCGCGTGAGCGAGCAAGATGTGCAGAACCTGTTGAAAAGTGCGGACGCTTCTAAACCTCTCATTTATTTAAGCCATACTCCGCTTTATGCCGAAGCCGCCCGCTCGGCGGGGGCGGACATGATGTTTAGCGGGCATACGCACAACGGGCAAATTTTTCCTTTTAATTATCTGGTTCGCCTGCAATTTTCGCGCGTGTACGGTTTGTTTGACGTGGACGGCATGCCTTTCTACATTACTTCCGGTATTTTTTACTGGGGTATTCCGCTGCGCTTTTTGGCTCCCGCCGAAATACCGATTATAGAGGTGAACGCATGAAGCGTTTGGCCGCGCTTATTGTTTTGTTTTTAGCGCTTCCGGTGGCGGCCGCTACACGGTTTGAAGATTTATCCTACGAAGAAAAACTGGGGCAGACGCTGGTGGTGTTTGTAGATGTGGACAGCGCTTCCCAGGTACGCCCCGCCATAGAAGCCGGCAAAATAGGCGGCGTACTAATCCAATGGGGCAACTATTCCCTCAAGCAGACCCAGCAGTTGGTGGAAAAACTTCAAAGCTGGGCCGCCAAAAGTCCGCACAAAATTCCGCTTTTAATTTCCATAGACTACGAAGGTGGCACCGTCTATACGCCCATTACGCTGGGGTTTGACTATCTTCCCACCAACATGATGCTTTCCGCCGCGCAGGACGAAGAAGGCGCCGCCGCTATAGCCTACCTGGCCGGCTTGGAGCTGCGCCGTGCGGGCGTGCATATCAATTTTTCGCCGGTGTTGGACGTAAACAGTAATCCCCACAATCCCATTATTGGGGTGCGTTCTTTCGGTTCGGATCCGGCGAATGTGACTAAAATGGGCCTTTCTTTAATGAACGGATTTAAGGCCGCGGGCGTAATCAGCGTGGTGAAGCATTTCCCTGGGCATGGCGACACTTCGGCCGACTCCCACTATAAAGTGCCCGTTGTGAAGGCGGATTATAACGAATTGCAAAAAATTCACCTGGCGCCGTTTGCCGAGGCTGTGCGTCAAGAAGTGCCTGGCGTAATGACGGGGCATGTGATGTATCCCGCCTTAGACGGGAAAAACATTGCCACTTTTTCTAAACCTATTTTGCATGATTTGCTCCGCGAAAAAATGGGCTTTAAGGGGTTCGTCGTTACCGACAGTTTGGACATGAAAAGTGCCACTTCTTTTTGCACCATTGCAGGCTGTGCGGTGCGCGCGCTGGACAGCGGGGCCGATATGATTTTATTGGGCCGCTATATTAAACCGCTTACGGTTTTTAAGCAAATTTTGCAGGAAACCCAGCAGAAAAAAATGCAGCCGCGCGTGGAAGAAGCGGCGCGGCGGATTTTTGAATGGAAAGAAAAACTGGGACTATTGGACGGTACTATCCAAACACCCGCCCCCATAGAACAAGCCTATCAGGCCGCGTTGGAAAAAATCAGCAACGAATCCGTCACCCTCGTGCGGGACCGCAAAGGCCTTTTGCCTTTTGTCCCGCCGCAAAACAAAAAGGGCAAACCTACCGTATGTGCCGTGTTTTTTGCGCCTTCACGCTTTGCGGACCAGCTGATGAGTTTTTCCAAACCGTTTTTGGAAAAAGGGTGGAAAATCCGCAGCTATAACGCCGCCTTAACGCCCCGCAAAAAAGACAGCCAGCGCGCGGCCGAATGCGCCAAGGGAGCCGATTTGCTGATTTTGACCAGCCTCCAATGGGCCGACAAGACCAACATCAACCAAAAAAATGCCATAAACGGCTTGATTAAGGAAAATAAAAATACGGTTTTTATTTCCACCATGAGCCCTTATGACATAAAAAATTACCCGGAGGCGGACGTTGTATTGGCCACCTACGGGTTAAATAAATATGCGCTTCAAACGGCTGCCCACATTATCCTGGGCAATTTAACGCCCCGCGGGCGCCTGCCCGTGGACTTGCAGCTCCCGCCTGAACCTACTTCTGCTTCGGCTGGCGATGAGCGTTCCAAAACTCATACACCGCAGGCAGCACGGAAATAATCACAATCGCCACCACCACATAGTGAAAGTGGTTCTGCACTACGGGCAAATCCGCAAAAAAGAATCCGCCCAGCGTGAACGCGAGCACCCAAATGGCCGCCCCGATTAAATTGTACGAAGCAAAGTGAAAATAGGTCATCTTACCAATGCCCGCCACAAACGGCGCAAACGTGCGAATGATAGGAATAAAGCGGGCCAGAATAATCGTTTTGCCGCCATATTTTTCATAAAACGCGTGGGCTTTATTCAGGTGGTCTTTATTTAAGAAAATACTGTCCTGCTTCGTAAATACTTTTGGCCCCAGCCACTTGCCTATTTCGTAGTTGCAAAAATCCCCCAGCACAGCCGCTGCAAACACAATGGGGATAAGCCAATACAGGTTGATGGCGCTTCCTTCGGCCGCGGCCAAAGCCCCGCAGGCAAACAGCAGGGAATCCCCCGGCAAAAAGGGCGTTACCACCAGGCCCGTTTCGCAAAACACCACCACAAAAATCACCACATATAACCAGACGCCCATCCAGGCCGCCCAGGAGTTTAAGTGCACGTCCAAGTGCAAAAAAATATCTATTGCTTGAGATAAAAATTCCATACATAAATTGTACAAAATAGCGTTTGCCTCCATCGTAAATTAAAAAAATCTGTACAAAGTACGTCTATTATGCTATTATTTACTTACCGGTAAGTAAATAAAAATCGGGAGGCTTAATCATCTATGCTGTTCAAAAAAAGTTGGGGCTTGCTGCTGGGGGTAATGTGTGTGATGTGTGGCACGAACACGCAAGCTTATGAAACAAAAGATGTGATGGTGAGTATTGGGGCAATAACTTCACCGGTGGAGTTGGGAAGTGATTGGGGGGAAGTGAACGTGGAGGACCGTACCTTAGGCATTACGCATGATGCCAAGTTGGGGGAACCCGGAGTGGGGTTGGATTTGCAAGTGTTTTATTTTTTGAATCCGCACATTGCTGTGGGGGTGGATCTGTCACACCAATTGTTTGTGGAGGAACGCTCCAGCGGGTGGTATGTGGATGGAGGCACCCGGCAGCAGCGGTATTTGCTGGCTTCGCGTATTTTTATTAACCCGTGTGATAAATACAAAGTATATTTGGCGATGGGGGCCGGCGTGTCGCGCACAAAAATGACTATAGAATTTGATCCGCATGAACGTTTTACCGATACGGGGTTTAGCTATTACGGCGGCATTGGCGTGGAGCGGGAGTACGGCCCGCACTGGAGCCTGGGGTTTGAAGCGCGCTACAGCGGAAATAAGTTTGATGACGGACACGTCGGTTCCGGCGGGCACTATATGCGCGTATACCAAAAGGCCAATTTCTTGTCGTCCGTTTTAAGAGTGAATTACAAAATTTAACCAGGAAACGGGGGGTAAACCGGGGGAGCCTGCAGGGGGAGCGGGCTCCCTTCCTTTTGGGCAGATTATTTATTAAAAAGCGTAAGCAAAATGCCTTTAAGCAGAATTTTGGGGTCGGACGCGGAGGAAGATTTGAAAGCGGCGTCAGCGTCTATAATACGGTTAAGAGCGTTTAGAAAATTCTTTTGCGCCGGGAAAGAGCGCGCCGCACTTACCAGGCGGCTTTCCCAATACATAAGCCCTGCCGCACGCAGAATTTCGGCCGGAGCCATACCGGCTTCGCTCAAGCGTTTGATGCGGGCCATTTTGAGGATAGGAAACGTCATTTTGCTTAAAATAGCCACCGGTTCTTCCCCGTCATCTACCAGTTTGTCCACCAGCTGCACCGCGCGCGTTTTATTGCAGGCGGTGATGGCGTTGGAAAGTTCAAAAGGGTTTTCTTCTTTGCTAAAACCAATGCAGGCCAGGACGTCTTCTTTAGAGATGGACTTGTCTTCGCGGTCGGCCGTGTAGAGAGAAATCTTTTCTATTTCATTTTCCAATGCGTTTAGTTCTCCGCCCACGCTTTCGCACAGCAAATCCACCGAATCAAACGTGGGTTTTAGGCCTTTTTCCTGCATTTTTTGGCGCACCCAGGAGTTGAGTTCATCTTTTTTTAATTCGTCAAAATTGGCCACGCGTCCCGCGTCCGAACAAACTTCCGCCAGCACTTTTTCCGTTTTCATCTTTTTGGAATCGTTGTGCGTCAGCACCAAGGTGGTGGTGGGGAGGGGATTGTCCAGGTAGCGGATTAAGGCCTCTTTGGGCTCTTTGCGCAGTTTTTCAATGCCGGTCAGCACGATGAGGCGGCTGTCCGAAAAAACGGGAGAGGTGTTGGCCAGCGCCAGCACTTCGCCCAAGTCGGCTTTGTCGGCTTCGCTTTGGTAGGAGTTAAAATCGTCCGGGTGGAGCACTTCGCGGATTTTTTGAATGACTAAATTCTTGCGATAGACGTCTTCCCCCGTCAGCAAGTAGACGGGGAAAACGGTATTTTTGGCAAGTTCTGCGTTTAGTTTTTCCGCGGTGATTTTGGCCATGTTATTGCGTAATGGTGGTATATTCGGGGTTGTTCATTACTTTCTTTTTGTTTTCGCTCATTACCGAGCCGAACCCGTCCACCGTGCGTTTTACGATGTCTTTGGACAGCTTTTCAAATACGACGTCCCGCGCCTGCACTTCGGTCATGCCTCCGGGCAGGGTGGAAGCGGCGTAAATTTGCGTGCCCAAGAAGGCCGGTTCACGCCAAACGGGGGCGTTGGTGGTTTTGTCCATAAACACCACATCCAGCCAGATATCCATGCGGTACACCGTGGGAATGAGTTGGCTGTCGTACTGAATGGGTACGTTTAAGTAGCGCGAAATCGTGGTGACGACCACGCCTTCCGCCCCGTTGTTTTCGGATACGATTTGATAAGAGCCGTTGCGCAGAAACTCGTCGTATAATTCGTTGTAGAATTTATCTTCCAGCGCAAAGACTTCGGTCTTGTTCAAAATCTGCCGCACGGCAATTTTTTTGATGTGCTGCGGCATAATCTGGGCTTGCGGTTTATACACGGCCCCTTCGCTGGCGCAGGCCGCAAGTGCGGCAGCCGCGCATAAGACGGTCAGGAATTTTCTCATAAATGCTCCCTCTGCCGGCATTTTACATGCGCGGCTATTATTTTTTGGGTGCGGCCACCACGCTAACCATGCGGCCGGGTACGACGATAATTTTTTTGATTTCCATTCCTTCCAAACTGCGTTGCACTTTGGCGCTGGCGAGGGCGATTTTTTCAATTTCCTCGCGGGCGGCGTTTACCGGTACGGGCACGCGGTCGCGCACTTTGCCGTTTACCTGTACGCCGATTTCTACAGCGTCGTCTTGCATCAGTTCGGGGTTGGGCACGGGCCAGGCGGATTTGACTACAAACCCTTCGTAGCCTTTTTCCTGCCAGATTTCTTCCGTCAGGTGCGGTGCAAACGGGTGGAGCAGCTTGAGGAACGTTTGGAACGTGTCGCGGCTGGTCTGCGGCAGTTTGCTGATGTCGTTAAAAAGCACCATCAAAGAAGAAATGGCCGTGTTGAAGCGGAAGTTTTCAATGTCTTCGCTTACTTTGGCAATGGTTTTGTTTTTCAGGATTTCGCTCTTGCGCGGGTCGGGCCCGTCGGCAAGTTTAACGTTTTCGCTCCAAGCGCTTACGCGTTTTAAGAAGCGGGAAATGCCTTCAATGCCTTTCATGTCCCAGGGTTTGCTGGATTCAAACGGCCCCATGAACATTTCATACATGCGGAAGGCATCCGCCCCGTATTGGGAGAGGATATCGTCCGGATTGATGACGTTCTTTTTGGATTTGGACATCTTTTCCACCATGGGGGAGAGTTCTTCCCCTGTGGTTTTTAAGAAGGCTTTTCCGTCCTTGAAATCTATTTCGTCGTAACCGTGGTAGGCGCCCATTTTGTCGCGGTAAGAGAAGGCCAAAATCATGCCTTGGTGGCGCAACTTTTGGAACGGTTCCGGGTGGCTTACGACGCCCAGGTCAAACAATACATGATGCCAGAACCGCGCATACAGCAGGTGCAGCACGGCATGTTCCGCCCCGCCGATATAGCAGTCCACCGGGCCGTAGGCTTTTTCAATGGCCGGGTCCACCAGGGCTTTATCGTTATGCGGGTCCATATAGCGCAGGTAATACCAGCAGGAACCGGCCCATTGGGGCATGGTGTTGGTTTCCCGTTTGGCCGGACCGCCGCAATGCGGGCAGGTGGTGTTTACCCAGCTTTCTACCGTGGACAGCGGGGATTCCCCCGTGCCGGAGGGTTCAAATTTTTCCACTTCCGGCAAGGTCAGCGGCAGCTGATCTTCCGGCAGCGGCACTACGCCGCATTTGGGGCAGTGCACCACGGGGATCGGTTCTCCCCAATAGCGCTGGCGGGCGAACACCCAGTCGCGCAGTTTGTAGGTGGTTTTGGCATTGCCCAGGCCGCGTTCCGAAAGCCATTTAATCATGGCGGCTTTGGATTCTTTTACGCGTAAACCGTTTAAGAAACCGGAGTTGACCAGTTCCCCGTCGCCGGTGAAAGCTTCTTTTTCTACGCCTTGTTCGCTCTTGATGACTTCAATGATGTCCAAGCCGAATTTTTTGGCAAAAGCGTAGTCGCGTTCGTCGTGGGCGGGAACGGCCATAATAGCGCCGGTGCCGTAGCCCATCAGTACATAGTCGGACGTCCACACCGGGATTTTTTTGCCGTTCACCGGGTTGATGGCATAAGCGCCGGTAAATACGCCGGTTTTGTCCTTATTCAAATCGCCGCGTTCCAAATCGCTCTTTTTGGCGGCTTCGGCCTGGTATTTTTCCACGGCGGCCTTTTGTTCGGGCGTGACAATTTTTTTAAGAATCGGGTGTTCCGGCGAAACCACCATGTACGTGGCGCCGAAAAGCGTGTCCGGGCGGGTGGTGAAAACGGTCAGCGTGTCGTCGTGCCCGTCCAGCTTAAAGTGTACTTCCGCCCCGTTGGATTTGCCAATCCAGTTGCGCTGCATGGTTAACGTGCTTTCGGGCCAATCCAGTTTGTCTAAACCTTCCAGCAGTTGTTCGGCATAATCGGTGATGCGCAAAATCCACTGGCGAAGCGCTTTGCGTTCAATTTCGTGGCCGCAGCGTTCGCATTTGCCGTTGAAAACTTCTTCGTTGGCAAGCCCCGTCTTGCAGGAGGGACACCAGTTTATCGGTACGGTGGATTCATAGGCAAGGCCCTTTTTGAAGAGCTGCAGGAAAATCCACTGCGTCCATTTATAATACTGCGGGTCGGTGGTATCAATTTCGCGGTTCCAATCGTAGGCAAGGCCGATGGATTTGATTTGACGTTTGAAATTTTCAATATTTTTATGAGTGGTAATCCGCGGGTGAATGCCCGTGGAGATTGCATAGTTTTCCGCAGGTAGGCCGAAGGCGTCCCACCCCATGGGGTGCAGAACGTCGTAGCCGTTCATGAGTTTATAGCGTACCAAAATGTCCGACGCGGTGTACCCTTCCGGGTGGCCTACGTGCAAACCCGCTCCCGACGGATACGGGAACATATCCAGGCAGTAAAATTTCTTGCCTTTAGGCATTTTGGGGCTGGCAAAAAGGTTGGCTTTTTCCCAGCGGTCTTGTTGTTTCTTGTCTATTTGCGGAAAGTTATCAATACTCATAATACTTTTATTTTAACAATTTTTAGCACGAAAAATAAGCCCTGTTGTATTGGGCGGCCAGCTATCACATACAGGGACATAAACAGCGGGGAACGTTAGCCGCGCGGGTGGAACTTTTTGTGTTTGTTTTTTAGGTCGCTTACGTCCAGGTGGGTGTAGATTTGCGTGGTAGTTAGATTGGCATGGCCCAGCATTTCCTGCAAGCTTCTTAAATCGGCCCCGCCTTGCAGCATGTGGCTGGCAAACGTGTGGCGGAATAAATGCGGGTGAAGCGGCTGAGAAATACCCGCCTTGCGCCCCAAATCCGCCAGGTCTTTCCAGACGGACACGCGGCTGATTTTTTTGCCGTTTTTGTTTAAGAACACTTCCGAACCTACATTTTTGGACGCAAAATGTGCTTCGCGCACGGCCAGGTATTCTTTAATACGTTGGCACGCACGGGGGTGAATGGGCACAAAACGCTGTTTGCCCCCTTTGCCAAAAGCCAGTACCCAGCCTTCCTGGGTGTTCACGTTTTCCAACCGCAGGTTAATCAGTTCGCTCACTCTCAGCCCCGCCGCATACAGCAGTTCCACAATGGTGACGGTGCGTATTTCCGCCAGCGTTTCGGCCGGGTAGGAAAGGAGTCGGTCCATTTCTTCCCGCGTAAGCTGGGTGGGGATTTTTTGCGCGAGCTTGGGCGATTTGAGAAAGCGGGTGGGGTCTTCTTTGATTTTTTCTTCAATCATCAAAAACTTATAAAAACATTTTACCGCTTCCATCTTGCGAAACACGCTGGCCGGGGCCAGCCCTTCCACCGAGCGCAGCTGATAGTTGTACTGATCCAAAAACTCAGGCTCAATGGAAATGGGGTCTTTTTCGTTAGCCAGGCAGTATTCCAAAAAGCTTTCCACGTCAGAACCATAGGCCGCCACCGTGTTCTTGGACAGTTGGCGTTCAAACATTAAATGGTTTTGAAAATCTTCCAGTAAAAAGCGGTCCATGCTCTTATTATAGTTTTTTAGGGCTTTTACTGGGAGAGTGGGGCGGGATTGTTTTCTTCCTTAGGAACTGGTAAACTAAAATAACATTTAATTCCGGTTTTGGAGACAGACATGCCAAAAGGGTTTACCTTAATAGAATTATTGGTAGTGGTATTAATTATTGGCATTTTGGCGGCCATTGCCGTGCCTCAGTATGAAAAAGCCGTTTGGAAATCACGCAATACACAATTAAAAACGGCGGTGCAGTCCGTCGTGGAAGCACAGAAAGTGTATCTGATGGCAAACGGTGTTTTTGCCGGACGGTTTGACCAATTGGATATAGATTTGCCGCTGGATGCGCCTTCCGTATCTGCCGGCATTGGCAATACTTGCCAGCTGATTACGCTGGGGGCTGATTCTATCCGCCAAGGGAAGGATTTTTATGTGGTGCTTAATAACGACTCGGCTACTGCTGGCGGGATTGCCGCGGTGTGGACGTCTGGCAAATACAAGTGCAACGGGTTTAGTTGGTCCCCTTTACGGGAAGATCAGCTGATGTGTATAGAATCACGCAACGGGACTTCCACCATTAAAAATGGGGAGTTCTGCCAAGGACTTGAAGAGGGAACTTTGGGAGATTTACGTTCCTGGTGGCAACGTTACGTTTTACCGTAAACAAAATAGAAATAAAAAACGCCTCCCATTCGGGAGGCGTTTTTATTTGCGGAATACTTATTTTTTGGAGGACTTCTTTTCGGCTTTGGCTTCTTCTGCCGGTTTGGTTTCGGCAGGTTCGGCCTTTTTGCCGTTGTAGTGGTGCCCCAAGTATTTGACGTAGAGCTTATCCTCAATTTCGGCCGCCAATTCCGGATTGTCTTTTAAGTATTGGCGGGCATTGTCGGCGCCTTGGCCCAGCTTTTCTTCGCCGTAGATAAACCAGCTGCCGCTCTTTTCAATAAACCCGGCTTCTACGCCTTTGTCTATGATGCAGGCTTCGCGCGAAATACCGTGGCCCAAAATCATGGTAAATTCGGCCTGGCGGTAGGGCGGGGCTACTTTGTTTTTGGTCACTTTGGCCCGCACGCGGGTGCCGATGATTTCGTCGCCTTTTTTAAGGTTTTCAATGCGGCGTACGTCAATGCGGACGGACGCATAAAACTTAAGCGCCAAGCCGCCGGGGGTCGTTTCGGGGTTGCCGAACATGACGCCGATTTTCTGACGCAGCTGGTTGATAAAAATGATGCTCGTTTTGGTTTTGTTGAGAATGCTGGTCAGCTTGCGCAGGGCCTGGCTCATGAGTCTGGCCTGCAAGCCCACGTGCGCGTCGCCCATTTCGCCTTCAATTTCGGCTTTCGGTACCAAGGCGGCCACGGAGTCTACAATAATCAAATCAATCGCGCCCGAGCGCACCAACTTTTCGGCAATTTCCAACGCTTGTTCGCCGGAATCGGGCTGAGAGACCAACAGTTCGTCCACATTTACGCCCAAATTAGCTGCGTAAACGGGGTCCAAGGCGTGTTCGGCGTCAATAAAAGCCACCGTGCCGCCCATCTTTTGGGTTTGGGCCGCCACATGCAGGGAGAGCGTGGTTTTACCGCCGGCTTCCGGCCCGTAAATTTCAATTACGCGCCCGCGCGGCAAGCCGCCCACACCCAGTGCCAAGTCCAAAGACAGGGCGCCCGTGGGAATGGCTTCCACGTTTTTCACGCTTCCGCCGCCCAGTTTGCAAATCGCTTCTTTTCCGAAAGCTTTCTCAATCTGGCCCAGGGCCAAATCAAGCGCTTTTTGTTTGTTTGCGTCCATTAAACATTCCTCCCGATCAGGTTAAATCGCAACAGCGGCTTTCTTTTTGGCCGCCGCACCGGCAAAAGTGAGCTTGCCGGCGTCTTTATCAAAGTCTACCACAATTTCGGTCTTTGCCGGATAGCGGCTGACGAGAATGTTCTCCGCCAGCGGGTCTTCCAGCTCGCGCTGCAGCGTGCGCAAAAGCGGGCGCGCGCCGAATTTTACGTCAAATCCTTTTTCCACCAAAAAGTTTTTGGCTGCGTCAGTCAGTTTTAAGGAAAGTTCTCTTTCTTCCAGTTTGGCGTCCACGTCTTTTAACGCCAAGTCCAAAATCTGGCCGATGTTTTCCTTGGACAGCGAGTGAAAGACGACGATTTCATCTATACGGTTGATAAATTCCGGGTTGAAGGTTTTTTTCACTTCGTCCATCACGTTTTTGCGCATGTCCTGGTATTCCTGCTCTTCCGTTTGGCGGGCGGCAAAACCCAAGGCGTTGCCTTTGTTGGTGATTTCCCGCGCGCCGACGTTGGACGTCATGATAATCACGCAGTTTTTGAAACTCACCTTGTGGCCCAAATTGTCCGACAGGGCGCCTTCGTCGAGCACTTGGAGCAGAATATTGTAAATATCCGGGTGGGCTTTTTCCAATTCGTCCAGCACTACCACGCTGTAGGGGCGGCGGCGGACGGCTTCGGTCAGTTGGCCGCCTTCTTCATAGCCCACGTAGCCGGGCGGCGCTCCGATTAGGCGCGATACGGCAAATTTTTCCATGTATTCGGACATGTCCAAACGAATCATGGCGTCTTCATCGCCAAAGAGGAACATGGCCAAACTCTTGGCCAGCTCGGTTTTACCCACGCCCGTGGGACCCAAGAACAGGAACCCGCCAATGGGACGGTGCGGATTGCCCAGCCCCGTGCGGTTGCGGCGAATGGCCAGCGAAACGGCTTTTACCGCGTCGTCTTGGCCGATGATGCGCTCATGGAGGTGTTCTTCCATGTGCAAAATCTTTTCGGTTTCGCTTTGCGTCAAACGCGTGACGGGAATACCCGTCCATTTGGACGCCACGAGGGCAATGTCTTCCTCAGTCACCTGCGGGACTTCTTTATCGTGCTTTTCGTGCCACTGCTGTTTGAGATGTTCCACATAGGCTTTTAAGCGCTCTTCGGTATCTTTGGCAGAGGCGGCTTTTTCAAATTCTTTGTTGGCCAAGGCTTCTTCTTTTTCCTGCACGGCCTGGTTGTATTCCAGCTGTTTTTGTTTGATTTCGGGCGGCAGGGTGGCATTTTTTAAGCGGGCGCGGGCGCCGGCTTCGTCAAAGAGGTCGATGGCTTTATCGGGCATGGCGCGGTCGGTGATATAGCGGTCCGCAATGGAGGCGGCCGCGCGGATGGCTCCGTCGGTATATTTCACCTTATGGTGTTGTTCGTATTTGGCGCGGATTCCTTTTAAGATGGTGACGGTTTCTTCCACGTCCGGCGGGTCCGCCACAACGGGCTGGAAACGGCGTTCCAGGGCGGTGTCGGCCTCGATATATTTGCGGTATTCGTCAAACGTAGTGGCGCCGATGCACTGCACTTCGCCGCGGGCCAGGGCGGGCTTTAACATGTTGGAAGCGTCTATGGAGCCTTCCGCCGCGCCGGCACCGATAATAGTGTGCAGCTCGTCAATAAAAATGATGGCGTCTTTGGCGGCGGCCAATTCGTCAATGATGTTTTTTAAGCGTTGTTCAAATTCGCCGCGGTATTTGGTGCCTGCGATGACGGACGCCAAGTCCAGCGCCAGCAGGCGTTTGTTGCACAATACGTCCGAAATTTCGCCGCGGGCCATTTTTTGCGCCAGGCCTTCCACAATGGCGGTCTTGCCTACGCCCGGCTCGCCGATTAAAACGGGATTGTTTTTGGTGCGGCGGGCCAAAATTTGCACCAGGCGTTCAATTTCTTCGTCACGCCCGATGACCGGGTCCAGCTGGTTTTTGGCGGCCAGTTTGGTCAGGTCGCGCGTGTATTCGTCCAACGTGGGCGTTTGGGTTTTCTTTTTCTCGGTTTGTTCCCGCTCGCGTTTGGGAATGGAGTTCAAATTGATTTCCTGGGGCAGGTCGCTTAAGTCTTCGGTCAGGTCGCCGGGTTCGGCGTTGCCGAGGAAGTTGAGTACCGCGTCGCGCACGGTATCAAGCTTAAGGCCCAAATTTTCCAAAATGCGCCCGGCCATGCCTTCTTCTTCGCGGATAAGGCCTAGCAAAATGTGTTCGGTGCCGATGTGGTCCGTCCCCAGCATTTGGGATTCTTCCACCGAGAATTCCAGCACTTTTTTGGCACGCGGCGTAAACGGGATTTCGCCCAACAGCATAATCGTATCGCCAATGCCCACCATTTTTTCTATTTCCAGGCGGACTTTGCGAAACGTTACCCCTAAATTCGTCAAAATTTTATTGGATACGGTTCCTTCTATGGCGCTTAGCCCCAATAGAATGTGTTCCGTGCCTACATAGTCGTGATTGAGGCGTTTGGCCTCTTCCTGCGCGATGAGAATGATTTTTTGCGCATTTTCGGTAAATCTTTTTGCCATCTGATAATAACCCCTTTGAAACGATTACTACCATTATATAAAAATAACGCCTGTCCGCGGGCCTGGCCGTGCGGGCCGCGGCGGGGGATATTTGGTATAATACCTTATATATGGAACAAGCTATTGAACGGGCCCGTAAAATTAAGGCCATTTTGACCGACGTAGACGGTATTTTAACGGACGGAAAAGTGAACTTTTTCGTGCGTGACGACGGCAAAATAGACGAATTCAAATCTTTTAACACGCAGGACGGCATCGCCGTCCTGCTCTGCCACAGTGCGCATATTGTGTGCGGCATTATCACCGGCCGCCGCCATCCCACCACCGTGGCTCGGGCCAAAAATTTGGGTTTTAAGTACATGTACCAAGGGTTTTTAACCAAAATCGGCCCGCTCAACGACATCTTGGAAAAAGAACACCTGACCGCGGACGAAGTGGCCTATATCGGCGATGATATTACCGATATCCCGCTGTTGGCCGAAGTCGGGTTTGCCGCTACCGTGCCCAATGCGCTGGACTGCGTGAAAAAACACGCCCACTATATCACCAAGCGCGTGGGTGGGGACGGCGCCTACCGCGAAATTATTGATTTTATTCTGCAGGCGCAAGGCAAGCTGGAACCTATTTTGCAGCAGGTGGAAGCTTCCGCCTGGACCTCGGGCAAGCGCCCGGAAATGGAAGTGGTTACTTCGCAGGAAGGGCTGGCCTAAGCGGGGAAAGTATGAAGAAAGGAAAATTTATCGTATTGGAAGGACCGGACCGCTGCGGCAAATCCACCCAGGCAAAAATGCTTTACAATCAGCTTATTGCCCGCGGGAAAGACGTAATTTTAACCCGCGAACCGGGCGGAACCCCTACGGCGGAACGGATACGCCAGATTGTGCTGGAACCGGGGCTGGATGTGCGCCCACTGGCGGAGCTTTTGTTGTATGAAGCTTCCCGCGCGCAGCACACGCAGGAAAAGATTTTGCCGGCACTGGCGGAGGGGAAAATCGTCATTTGCGAGCGCTACACCATGTCCACCTGTGCCTATCAGGGGTATGGAAGAGGCATTTCGCTGGACGTTATTGGCACGCTTAATCAAATCGCCACGCAGAATACCACCCCCGATTTGACGCTCGTTTTTTTAATGTCCGACAAGTATTTCACCGAACGCGGCGAATACCTGTTTTCGGACCGATTGGAACAGGAAGATTTGGCCTTCCGCCAAAAAATGCGCAAAGGCTACCTGGAAATGATTGACCGCACGCCCAATGCGTATTTGATTGACGCCGATAAGCACATTGGCGAAATTCAAGCCCGCGTGCTGCAGCTGTTGGAAGAACACCATATTATTGATTAATGCCGTTTGCCGATATCCTGGGGCAGGAAAAAGCCTCCTCGTATTTGAAAAAGCTGGTCGGAACTCAAAAAGTTCCGGGCGCTCTTTTATTTTACGGGCCGGACGGCGTGGGCAAAGCGCGTGCAGCCATGGCTTTTGCCCAGGCGCTTAACTGCCTGGACCCGCAAGCCCGCCAAACGGGTGAAGCGTGCGGCCTGTGCGCCGCTTGCCAGGCTATCGCCAAATCCACTCACCCGGACGTAACGTTTGTGGATTTTGCCTACCAGGCGCGCTTGGAAGTAAAGAAAGATTTTTCCAGCAAAGGCTATGAAGAAGAACTGGAAAAAGAAATTGCCAAACAACAGCACATCAATGTGGATACTATCCGCGATGTGACCGCCAAATCCCAGCAAAAAGCCGTGGGCGGCGGGTGGAAAGTGCTGATTATAGACCAAGCCCAAACCATGCAGGCCGCGGCGGCCAATGCGCTTCTTAAGTTTATTGAGGAGCCGCCTTACAAGACGGTGTGGATTTTGATTACCAATAAGCGCGCCACGATGCTTAAAACCATTTTGTCGCGCTGCCAGCCGTTGGCGTTTGCCCCGTTAACGCCCGACTGCGTAAAACAAATTTTAACCCGTACCGGGGCGGACGTGCCCGATGCCGACTTGTGTGCCCAATACAGCGGGGGTTCGGTGTCCGGCGCGCTGAAAGCGGCCGAAGCGTTGGAACTCTTGAAAAATGGGGACTTTGGCACCCCGCAAGGTCCGGCGGCTGTGGCGGCGGGGCTTTCCCGCACGCTGGTAACAGCCCGCCAAGAGGCCCAGGCCGTGTTGGACGTGCTGATTGCGGCTTTGCACCGCGAATGGACCGCCGGAACCGACCTGCCGCGCCAGCGCACCCTGCAGGAAGCGCTGAAACGATTTGAAAATTACAAACGCAGTATCGGGCGGAACGTATCGCCCGCGCTTGTGCTGGAAACCGCCCTGATGAGCTTGGACGGACTGAACGTGCAGATTTTTTAATATGGAGAAACTATGACCAAAAAACTCTACATCACCACCCCTATTTACTATGTGAACTCGGTGCCGCACATCGGCCATGCCTATACGACCATTGCGCAAGACGTGCTGGCCCGCTACAAACGCCAAAAAGGCTTTGACGTGCGCTTCCTAACCGGGACCGACGAACACGGTGCCAACATTGAAAAATCTGCCGCCGCGGCCGGCGTGACGCCCAAAGAATGGACCGACCAAGTGTCCGCCAAATACAAAGAACTGTGGAAAACGCTCAACATTTCTTATGACGATTTTATCCGCACCACGGATGCGAAACACGAACAAGTGGTGCAGGCTATTTTTGAAAAATTGCTTAAGAGCGGGGATATTTATTTGGGTTCCTACTCGGGCAAATACTGCCTGTCCTGCGAACAGTATTACAACGACAGCGAAATTTTGGAAGGCAACCTCTGCCCCGTGCACAAACGCCCGCTGACCGAAGTGCACGAAGAAACGTACTTCTTCAAGCTTTCCCGCTACGAAAAACCTTTGCTTAAATACTACGAAGAACACCCCGAATTTTTAAGCCCCAAAACCCGCGCCAACGAAATTATCAATTTCGTAAAGGGCGGTCTACAGGATTTGTCCGTCACGCGCACGAAGGTAGCGTGGGGTATTCGCGTACCCAGCAACCCCAAACACACCATTTACGTGTGGTTTGATGCGCTGATTAACTATATTTCCGCGGCCGGATACGGCACCTTGATTTGCGAAGATAAAACCTTGCACGAAGCGCAGCTGAAACAAATCGGCGCCGAAAAATTTGAGGATTTGTGGCCTGCTGATTTGCATATGGTGGGGAAAGAAATTTTCCGCTTCCATACGGTCATTTGGCCCGCGGTGCTGATGGCGCTGGGGCTGCCGCTTCCCAAAAAAGTGTTTGCCCATGGGTGGTGGACGGTGGAAGGGGAAAAAATGTCCAAATCCTTGGGCAACATTATAGACCCTGCCGAAGTAGCCGCCAAATACGGGGTGGACCCGCTGCGCGCGTTCTTGTTCCGCGAAGTTCCTTTTGGGCAGGACGGGGACTTTTCTATGGAAAGCTTCAAGAACCGCTACAATTCGGACCTCGCCAACAACATCGGCAACTTGCTTTCCCGCACGCTTAACATGGCCGCCAAAAACGTGGGCGACCTGCCGGAAAAAATTGAAGGCAATTATCCGCTCCTAGCCAAATCGGCCGAAGTGGAAGACGCCATTGATAAAGCCTATGACGAATTGGCTTTTGATAAAGTGTTGGAAAACATTTACGGCTTCTCCAGCGACTTGAACAAATTGGTGGACGAGAAAAAGCCTTGGGAACTGGCCAAAACCGACGTGGAAGCCGCCAAAGCCGTTTTGCTGGAGCTGGTGGCCTGCCTGCGCAAAGTGGCCGTGTGGATAGAGCCTTTTATGCCGACGGTGGCCAAAGAAATGCAAAAGCGCTTGCTGCCCGGCAAAATTGAAAAATATCCGCCGCTTTTCCCGCGGTTGGACGCGCCCAAAAAATAATACGGGCCTATTTGAAAGGAACACGCGGACGGGGTTTTGCCCCCGTCCGCTTTTTTAGGCTTGTAAAAAGCGGGCAAAAAGATTAAACTAAAAAGATGAAAAACATAAAACCGATTTCCCTTTTATTAACCTTACTGGTAGCGGCCGCTTCCGTGTGCTACGCGGACAGAGGGGCCGACTTCTTCGTTGCCGTTCGCAGCGGGGACCGCGACGAAGTAAAACGCATGATTGCCAAGGATAAGACCCTGGTGTTTATTACCGACCGCCGCGGCATGACGCCATTTTTGACGGCCGTGGAAAGCCGCGATTTGGAGATGACGTATTTGCTAGCGGATTATTTTTCCCGCCTGGGGGATTCTTCCACAGCGGGGAATGCCATGCATATTGCCGTGAATAATGAAGATGAACCCATGCTTAGACTGTTGGTTCGTTTGGCCGCGGATGAAGACCCCGATATGCCCAGGCATTTAATCAATATGCCCCGCATGCGGGAAAACGCCCCTCGCACCAGCGTGGCCAACGACCGCAATACACCCCTGCATTTGGCCGCTAAAAAGTGCAACTTCCAAATTTATAAATACCTCTTGGATCATGGGGCCAACCCCAAGGCGCGAAACGCCGCCGGCAAAACGCCCGCACAGCTGCTTTCCGTATGCCCCAAGCCTAAACCCGCCGCCAAAAAAGCGGCTCCCAAACCGGCTCCGAAGCCAAAACCGGTGGAAGAACCGATTACGTTTCCCATCTTATAAAAAAGGACCCGTTTTTACGGGTCCTTTTCTTATGGGGGATAGCTTAACTTAAATCTATTAAATGCCAGTCTTTTTGATAGAGTTCCACCAGCTTTTGGCGGAAAAGGGCGTGCTGGGGCTGGGAGAGGGAGGGGTCTTGGCTGAGCAGTTGGTCGCGGTCCTCTATGGCCCAATACAAAATGTTTTTGTCCTTAAAAATATCCCCGGCCTTAAATTCCAGCTCGCCGCTTTGGCGCGTGCCCAAAATTTCGCCCGGGCCTCTTAGCTGCATGTCCCGCTCGCCAATTTTGAAGCCGTCGCGCGTGGCGCAAATAATGTCCACGCGTTCTTTGGCCACGCTTCCTGCGTGCTGGGGTACCAAAATGCAGTAGCTCTCGTGCTCGCCGCGGCCTACGCGTCCGCGCAGTTGGTGCAGGCTGGCCAGGCCAAAGCGTTCGGCGTTTTCTATCACCATAACGGTGGCGTTTTTGACGTCTATCCCTACTTCTATCACGGGGGTGGCCACTAAAATATCGGTTTTGTGGGCGGCAAAATCCGCCATGACGCTTTCTTTTTCGCTTTGGCTCATCTGCCCGTGCAGTACCGCCAGGCGGAACTGCGGGAACACGTGTTTTAGTTTTTCAAATTCTTCCGTTACGGCTTTGGCGGATATCTTTTCGCTTTCTTCTATCAGCGGGAACACGATATAAGCCTGCCGTCCTTTTAGCACTTCTTCGCGCACGCGGTCATAGGCCAGCTTGGAAGTGGCCGTTTCTGTTTTGATGGGTTGGCGGCCGGGGGGCAGTTCGTTTAAGGTGGATACTTCCAAATCCCCGTAAAATGCCAGCGCCAGCGTGCGGGGAATGGGGGTGGCCGTCATGGTAAGCAGGTCCAGCTTGGCGGTTTTTTCTTTCAGGCGGCTTCTTTGTTTTACGCCAAAACGGTGCTGCTCGTCTATTACCGCCAGGCGCAAATTGCGAAATTGAACCCCGTCTTGTATCACGGCGTGAGTGCCCACCAAAATGTCTATTTCTCCGTCTGCGAGTTCTTTTAAGAGTTTCTTTTTTGCCGCGGCTTTGGTGCTGGACGTAAGCACCGCTAAACGCACGTTTAAGCCAGTAAGCAGGCGTTTGAAGGTGAGGAAATGTTGTTCGGCCAGGATTTCGGTCGGGGCCATCAGTACGGCCTGGTAGCCGTTTTCCACAGCCAGCAACATGGCGCATAGCGCCACCACCGTTTTGCCGGAGCCCACATCCCCCTGCAGCAGGCGGTTCATGGGGCGGGGGGAACATAAATCATTAAAAATTTCATTAATAACCTTTTTTTGGCTATTGGTGAACTCAAAACCCAGCTGCTTGCGAAAAGGCGTGAGCAGGGTTTTGTGAATTTGATAGGAATAGTCTTTGGCTAAAATTTTGGTTTGGGTGCGTTTAATGCCCCAGGCGGCGGCCAACAGCAAAAATTCTTCATAGGCCAGGCGCGTGCGGGCGCTTTCCAGCTCCGCTAAGGAATTGGGAAAATGAATGGCTTTTAACGCTTGAGGCGCGCTGAGCAGTTTGCGCTTGGAGAGTAGTTCCACGGGCAAAATTTCGGGCTCGCGCTCCAGCGTGCCCGAATGCAGAGCTTCGTGTACAAATTGGCGAAAGTTTTTGTTGGTAAGGCCTTCGGTTAAGGCGTAAATAGGCGTTAGGCGCCCGGCGTGGAGCTGGGTGAGCGCATCTTGCGCGGGGTAGTGTTCGTCCACCGTTATTTTATTGCCAAAGAAGTTGTTTTTGTCGTCCCGCTTGCCAATCACCCACACTTCGTTATTCATTTTGAAATCTTTTTTTAGCGTGCCAAACGGGTCAAACCGAAAGCCGCGGTACATGCGTTTTTTGAACCAGGTGCACTCTATTTGGGCGCCTTTTTCGTCTTCCAGGAAGGCTTTGAAGATAAGGACGCTGCGGGCCGGGATTTCCTGCGTGCGCAGTACGCGGCCTTTGAATACGACCAAGGCGTCCGAATTATATTCGTTTGGCGGGGCACCCAGGCGGCGGTCCTGATAGGTGCGCGGATAATAATGCAGCAGTTCTTCCACGGTCTGCACGCCCAGGCGTTCAAAAAGTTTCGCCTTGGCCGGACCGATGCCTTTTAAGTATTGAATTTGGGTGGAAACCGTCATAGTTATATTCTTATTTTACAAATAATATTTGCTACAATAAAATCAAGGAGGAGTTTTTTATGGATTTAGAAGCTATTTCTCAACAAGTAAGCGCCCACCTGCTGCAAGTGGGGCAAAGCAGCCTAAAAGTATTGGCGGCGTTGGTGGCCGCGGTGCTGATTTTGGTAATCGGGCTGTATATTTCCCGCTTTGTGGGTTCTTACGTCAAAAAGCTGTTAAATAAAATTTCGTTTGACGATAAAACCTCTAAACTGGGCATTAATGAACTGTGCGTACGGTTTGGGTTGGGCAAGTCGCCTACGTACATCATCTCGTTTGTGCTGGCTTGGGCCGTTATTTTTTATGCGGTGGTGCTGGCGGCCGAGGTGCTGCATTTGGATATTATCCGCAATTTGTTTACGCAGTTTTTGGAATTTATCCCCACGCTTTTCGTGTCCGTGCTGATTCTGTTTGCGGGCTTGTTGTTTGGCAAACTGATGGGCAATATTATTGATAACTCTGCCCAGGCCAACAATTTGAAAGGCGGATTTTTTATTTCCAAAGCGGTAAACTTCTTTATCGTTTTCTTTTGTGCGCTGATTGCCGTGGAAAACCTGGGCTTTGCCAACCAATTGGTAAATAATGTGGTTATTATTGTGCTGGCCTCTTTGGGCTTGGCGTTTGGCATTGGCGTAGGCTTGGGAAGCAAGGAACTGGTGGCCGAGTTCCTGCGGGAATTATTCAAAAAGCAAAGCAAATAATGTTTTTGAAAACCACCCCGTTGCTGGGGTGGTTTTTTTATGCTTTTCTTCTATACTTAAAATAGGATGAAAAATATACACAAACTTCTTTTAACCGTACTCAGCCTTTTGCCCGGAGCACTTGTTTATGGAGCCCCGTGGGGGGCTTTGGCGGATTTTGACCTCCCCGTCCAGCCCGATGCCGACGCTCCCAAAACCATGGGGGAACGTTATTTGCTGCCGCAGATTTTGGCCGGGAAACCCGTGCGTATATTTGTGGACGCGCCGGGCGCTTCCGACAAGGACTACGCCAAATATCAAGAAATTTTAGCCAAAAGCTATAATAAATGGTTTACCGGTACGGCCGATGTCATTCGCTCCGCTAAGCGCGAACAGGAATTTGCCGATATTATGCCCCTGTTGCAGAAAGGGGTGAATGTGGAGTTTGTGGACCATGCGTCCGCGGCCGATATTTGGGCGCATATTTTGCCCTGGTCGGAAGTGCGCTGGAAATGTGGCCCTTCCGCGGGCGGGTGCTACCAGAGAAGAGAAGGCGAAACTCCGGACCTCTTTTTACCTAAAGATCATTTCGTACTGAAAGTGCTTTCCTCGGGGCAGTTGGGTTTGTCCCGGGTGGGGCTTCATGAGGTGGGCCACTCTTTAGGCCTTAGCGATCAGTACGATAAAGCCAAAGACTCCACGTCCCACCACCGCTATTCCTCGGCCCAAAGCGGCAAGGGGGTTATGTCCTCTTTGAAAAAATTCTCCTGCGACGATGCCGACGGCATTGTCAACTTGATAGACTTGGTGCGCGGCGTAGCCCGCGGCGGCAATACAGGCTGGAAGAGCTTGTGCCCCAAATCGCAGGATTATTATATACGCAGTCAGTCCGCTTTGCGCAGTCCGTACGTCCTGTCTTTGCAAGAGGACAATTCCTTGTTGCTGGAAATCTATCAAAACGGGGAAAAACATTCCGCTCAAACTTACACCATGGCCAGCCAAGGGGCTTTCTTGCCGCTGATTCCGGCAAAAGAAACCGTTCTCCAGCGTGATAAGTTCGGCCGGCCCCTCCTCTCGCAAGGACCGCACGGAGAAAAGATTTACTATTATTACGTATTTGAAGCCGCCACTCGCATGGCCGTGCTAAACGGCAAGGCATTGTGGCTTTCACAGCACAACTTTGTGTGGAATGGCCGTAAGAAAATGGACCGCACGACTTTCTTCTTTAACCAGAACGGCGCTTTCGTGACAACGGGGGTGGTCGTATCCAAAAATAAAGGCGGAAGCGCTTTCTATATAGAAGAAAACGAGGCGGAAAACAGAGGCCTTTTGGTGAAGTTGGCCTTTGATAAAAAAGGGAATTCCCACGTGACCGAGTGGAGGGAAGCGTATGGGATAGTGGAAGCCTCGGCCAAGAAAAAACAAGGCGATAAAGAAATGTCCGTCGCTTCGCAGGCTATCCGCCGTCAGGTGGAACACCACATAGGAGTTGGCACGCGCGAGAAAATAAAAAGCCAATTGGCGAAATGGTACCAAATTCGCCAGGAGCAGGTGAAAAAATAACGTATTTGAAAGCGTGTAAATAAAAGGAGCGGCCCTTTGGGCACCGCTCCTTTTTTATGATAAAAACCCCGGCTTTTGGCCGGGGTTTTAATTAATTGTCTTGATAATCCTTAAGCATTTTGGTGCGGCTGGGGTGGCGCAGCTTGCGGATAGCTTTGGCTTCTATCTGGCGCACGCGTTCGCGCGTAACGTTGAACATTTTGCCCACTTCTTCCAGCGTGCGGGGGTAACCCGAGTCAATCCCAAAGCGCAGGCTGATGATTTTGGCTTCTCTTTCAGATAAGGTTGCCAATACATCGGCCACTTCTTGCTTGCGCAGGAAGTCCACCGCCGCGCTGGTGGGGTTCGGTCCGTTCTTATCTTCAATAAAGTCTTCCAGGTTGGAATCCTCGTCCTCCCCAATAGGCGTAGAAAGCGAAATCGGATCCTGCATGATTTTTAGTACGCTTTTTACTTTTTCTACCGACAGGCGCAACGTCTTGGAATAATCTTCCAGCGTGGGTTCGCGGCCGTGTTCCTGGCGGAATTTGTTGGTCACCTTGGTGAGCTTGGAAACCAATTCTTTCATGTGCACCGGGATACGAATGGTGTTGGCCTGGTCCGCGATGGCGCGGTTAATGCTTTGGCGGATCCACCACGTAGCGTAAGTGGAAAACTTGAAGCCGCGTTTGTATTCAAATTTTTCTACGGCTTTCATCAATCCCAAACCGCCTTCCTGAATCAAGTCCGACAGTTCCAAATTGGAATTGACGTGTTTCTTGGCGATGGACACCACCAAGCGCAGGTTGGCTTTGATGAGTTTGAGTTTGTCCTGCAAAATCATATCTTCAAAAAATACGATGCGGTCGTTGAACGCGAGGAATTCTTTCTCGGTCATCGGCAGCGTATCCACCATCTGGGCGTGGCGGCGCTGTACGTCTTCAATGTTGGACAACGCGCGTTCCAGTTCCGGGAGGGTGAATTTGGTGGCTTTTTTGAATTCTTTATCGGTGATTTTTTTGGCTTTGTAGCGGTTGACCAATTTTTTCACTTCTTCATACGGGCCGAAGTACTCGTCAAAGCGCTTCATGTCGTTGCGGGCTTTGGTCAGGCGGTCGGCCAGGTTCTTGATTTTATTGGTCAAACGTTTGATTTTGTTTTGGTTCAAATTCAGTTTGGTGATGCTGGCCACCACTTCTTTTTGTTTGGCTTCCAGCTTTTCAATAGCGTTGTTGCGTTTCTTTTCGCTCAAATCACCTTCGCGCAGTTCTTTCATCAGTTTGGTGATTTCCTGTTCGCGCTTGCCGATAAACTGCGCCGCATCTTTGAGTTTTTTGCGCATGTTGTTCAGCTCGCGCGTGGTGCGTTTACCGCGGGGCATAAGCTCTTTGGTGGTCATTTCTTCCTGATCCACGAGCTCTTCCCAGTTGCAGATTTCGCGCATGGTGATGGGGGATTCCAGCACCAGCTTGCGCAGTTCTTTTTCGCGTTCGCGGATATTGCGCGCCAGGGTGATTTCTTCGTCGCGCGACAAAAGCGGCACTTTGCCCATTTCGGACAGATACATGCGGATAGAGTTGGAAATGTCCGGGCTGGAGGACCAGTCTTCGCTCAGGGCTTCTTTATCCTGGGCGGAAACCGATTTGAATTTTTTCTGGTCCACGACTTGGATTCCCAAATCGTCCAACGTTCCCATTACGCCGTCAATGTCTTCCGCGCTCATGTCGGACGCGGCAATGGAGCGGTTCAAGTCTTCCAACGACAGAAAACCGCTTTCTTTCCCTTCTTCCACTAAATCTTTCAGCGCTTTGTTTCCAGATGCCATATTTCCCTCAACTGCGATATTTTTTTATTTTGTTCTGCAACTGCATATATTTTTGAATCAATTCCTGCGGCACATTGCCCGCACCCAGCTGTTTCATTTGCCGTTTGACGGCTTCCAGCCGCTTATGCAGGCCGGCTTGTTCCAGCTTGGCCGCACAGGCCGCAATGTCCCGCGCGGGGTCAAAATCGTCCGGCGCTTGCAGAAGCGCCAGCTTTACCAACTCGTTTTTTTGCTCCGGTGCATATTGGGCGGCTTTTTCCGCCAAGTCCGTTGCCTGCGGGTTTTCCGCATGGGCTCGCACAAGCGCTTGGAACATATTCCACGCGCCCGCACCGGAAAAATCTTCTTGCGTCAGTTCCGAACACAACACCATGTGTTCGGGGCTTTTCATCAGCCAGGAAAGCAAGTCTTCCTCTGCCGCGTTGGCCGGAGCCTGGCGGCGTGTGGCGGGTGCTTTGGCCCGGGAATAGGCGGACGTTTGCAAGGCGGGCTTGCGCAGCCTTTCCAGCACCAGCTGTTCGTCCACTCCCACGTGTTCCGCCACGTATTTGGCCCATTCGCGCCGCACGATTTCGTCCGGCTGTTTGGCGATGGTTTCCGCTAACTCGGAAATAATCCGGGTTTTGTTTTGGGCGTCCAACGGCTTGGGATATAAATCCAGCTGCAGGGCCGTATGAAACGCCATCAAATCTTGTGCGCGGTTTAAGACTTCTTCAAAACTGTCTTTGCCGTATTTGGCGATGTATTCGTCCGGGTCCAGGCCTTCGGGCAGAGAGGCCACCTTTACAAAAAGCCCGCGTTCTATCAAAATAAGCGCCCCGCGCAAGGCGGCTTTAATGCCGGCGGCGTCCGGGTCAAACAATACGATAACGTTATCCGTATAGCGCTTGAGCAGGCGCGCGTGATCTTCGGTTAAGCTGGTGCCCAAAGGCGCCACGGTATATTCCGCACCCGCCTGGTGGCAGGCTATCACGTCCATATACCCTTCCAACAGCACCGCCCGCCCCGCTTTGCGAATGGCCGGACCTGCAAAATTCAGCCCGTAAAGCACGTGGCTTTTTGTAAAAAGAACCGTTTCCGGCGAGTTTAAGTATTTGGGTTCGCCTTCGCCCAAAATACGCCCGCCGAAGCCTACCGTGTCACCCCGTTGGTTGATGATGGGGAACATCAGGCGGTTGCGGTAATAATCCCGCGCCCCGTAAGACGTTAAAGCGCACAGGCCGGCTTCTTTCAAATCTTTTTCGGTATATCCCGCCGCTTTTGCTTCGCGCACCAAGGCGGTGGGTTCATTCTTGGCCAGGCCCAGCTCAAATTTTTGGCAGGTTTCCTTGGTCAGGTTTCGCTCTTTCACGTACGCGCGCGCGTGTTCGCCGCCCGCTGACATTAAATTTTTATGGTAGAACGCTTTGGCAAAATCCAACAGCTTTCGGGCGTTTGCACGGCGGATTTCTTCGCCCGTTAAAGGCTTTGCCGGCTTATATTCTACCCCGGCCAAATCGGCCAGTTTTTCCAAGGCTTCGTTGAAGGAAAGGTGTTCCATCTTCATCAAAAAAGCAAAGATGTCGCCCCCTTCCTGACAGCCAAAACAATAGAACAACCCCTTTTCGCTGCTGCAGGTGAAAGAAGGGGTCTTTTCTTTATGAAAAGGACAGCAGGCCTTGTAGGTTTTACCCGCGCGTTTTAAGTCCGGAACATATTGCCGGATAAATTCTACAATGTCCAACCTGTCCTTGATTTGTTCTACGATATTGTTGTTCACGCTTGGCCGCCTGTTTGGATTAAAGGCAAAGAAGGCAATAGTCCGATACTTGCGTAAAGGACTATTGCCTGTGGTGCTTCTTTAATTAAAAACGTCTGCGTTTGGTGCGGCGGGCGCGGCGTTGAGCTTCTTGAGATTTGATTTTTCTCTTTACGCTCGGAGGCATGTAAGTTTCGCGTCTTTTGATTTCTTTCAAAATGCCGTTCTTCTCACATTCTCTTTTGAAGCGTTTCAGAGCTTCTTCCAAGTGCTCGGCGTCTCTTACTTTTACAAAAACCATTCCTTTTTCACCACCTTCTACGGTCAATAGACAAAAATAAAACGGTAATTTTTACCTTATATATATTATAGCTTATTTTTTGCCTTTTTGGCGCAGCCTTTTAGCCGGCCGGCCACAAAAAGCGGCGGCCCGCCATCAGGTGGAAGTGCAAGTGATCCACGCTTTGGCCGGCGCCTTTGCCGTTGTTGGTAACCAGGCGAAAGTCTTTTAGGTCAAACTGTTTGGCCAATTTTTTGGCCACCAGCAACACTTTGCCCAGCAGCAGGGCGTCCTGCTCGTCCGCTTCGGACAGGCGCGCAATGTGTTTGCGCGGGATAATTAATAGATGCGTGGGGGCTTGAGGGTTTAAGTCCTTAAAGGCCACCACATCTTCATCTTCATACACCAGTTGGCTTTTGATGGAGCCGTCGGCAATGCCGCAAAAAATACAATTCATAAAATTATTATACATATTTGACGGGGCGAACGCGTCAATTTATTTGCCTGCATGCGGGGCAAATTGCAAGCTTGCTATGTAATTGGCCAAACTATATATAAGTATTATATGGGGGAATTCTTATGAAACGCGGTTTTACTTTGATAGAGCTGTTGGTGGTGGTGCTGATTATTGGTATTTTGGCGGGAGTGGCTTTGCTGCAATATGAAAAAGCGGTGGAAAAGTCCCGCGTGTCGGAAGCGTTGACCATGGTGAAATCCATTTTGCTGGCACAGGAAGCATATTATCTGGCCAATGGCACCTATGCTACGGATTTGGCGGATTTGGATTTATCCGTACCGGGAGAGGATACCACGGCATCGGGAACTCCCAGCAAGATTATCAAGAATTTTCATTGCCGGGCTGTCAGCGCCGGCACGACCACTACTTCTACGCTTGGGTATGGCGTATGCCGCCGCATTGGCAAGCCGTATGCCATTTATGCCGCCAAAGACACGAAACAGTTAACTTGCTACTACGATAATGCCGAAGGCGAAAAGCTGTGCCGCTTTTTGACCAACAAACAAACGGCTCCTTATACGTTCTAAATAAGGCCGCTTCTGCGGCGAAAAATTGCCGGTTGATACATTCTTTAAGCCCCTGCGGTATATGCGCGGGGGCTTAAAAATTGGTATCATATATCTATATTGTATTTTGGAGACTCCCAAATATGGCAAAGAACGACCTGACAACCAGAAACCTGATGTTGGACAGTTTGAAGCAATATGCTAAGAACCGGATTTCCTTTAACCTTATCCGGGAGCATGACGCGAAAAACGAAATTCCGTTAGACATTTTGAAAGAGATGTACGACCACGACGTGCTGGGCGTACATCTTTTGCTTATCCCCGAAGAATACGGCGGACTCGGCGGCCAGACCACCGAAATCTACCGCGTGTGCGAACAGTTGGCCCGTATTGACCTGGGCATCGCCACCGGCGTGTTCGCCACCTTCCTGGGCAGCGACCCCATTAACGTGGGCGGTACCCCGGAACAGAAAGCCAAATGGTTTAAGAAAATCGCTCACGAAAACAAACTCGTGGCGTACGGCGCCACCGAAGCCGATGCCGGTTCCGACTTGGTGTCCTTGCGCACCCGCGCCGAGCACGTCATTAAAGACGGCAAAGTAGTGGGTTACAAAATTACCGGCAGCAAGATGTGGATTTCCAACGGCGGCGTAGCCGATATCTACACCGTGCTCGCGCTCGCTCCCGGCGGCCCGAGCTGGTTCATCGTAGAAAAAGGCACCCCCGGTTTTACCCAGGACGTGCACGAAGACAAGCACGGTATTCGCTTGTCCAACACCGCCGGTTTGGCGTTTGATGATGTGTACGTGCCCGCCGAAAATTTGATTGGTCTTAAAGAAGGCCAGGGCTTCCTGCAGGCGCAGGCCGTGTTCGGCTATACGCGCCTCATGGTGGCCGCGTTTGGTTTGGGCGGCGGCGAAGAAGCCGTGGAAACTGCCTTGCAGTATGCCCAGCAGCGCATTCAGGCTGGCGGCCCGCTAGCTGAAAAACAGGGCTTTATGTTAAAGCTCATCACGCCGCACTATGTACGCTTTGAAGCGGCCCGCGCTTATATTGACTGGACGGCCAAACAGTTGGAAGTAAACAACCATGGCCTGGCCACGGAAGGCGCTATCGCTAAACTTTACGCCACCGAAACCGGTAACAAAGCCGCCGAAGATTCTATCCAAGCTATGGGCGGTTTTGGTTACACCAAAGAATTTGCGGTGGAAAAAATTAAACGCGACGTCAAAATCACCTGCATTTATGAAGGTACCAGCGAAGTGTTGGAAATGACCATCTTCCGCGGACGCTGGCAGGAACACTTAAAGAGCCGCGGCCAATACTATTTGAACCAGGCCGCCGAATTTGACGCCATTCACGCGCAGAACCCCAACGTGGGTGCCGACAGCGTGGCCTTGGGCTTTAGAGCTTTGGCCCGCGTGTTGGACGATTGCCGCGTCAACAAGCTGACCCGCCACCAGTACGTTACCTTTATGCTGGGCGACCTTATCAGCGAAATGGAAGTGGCCGCCGTGTTCACCCGCCAGTGCGCCAACAAAGTGATCACCGAAGGCAGCCGCTTTGACTTGAACACTTTAAGCACCATGGCCCGCGTCAACGCCCGCCAGAGCGCGTTCAAAACCGCTACGGACGGTATGCGCCTTATTTTGGGCACCTGCCCCAATATCAACGCCGCCGACCTCAGCCAAGGCGTGAACTTGGTTGGCATTGAAGAAAAAATGCGCGGACTGATTGACGATATGGACGTCGTTTCCGCCAAACTTAGAGAAGTTTTCAAGAAATAGGATATAACGCATGAATATCATTGTTTGTATTAAACAAGTTCCCGATTCCACCCAAGTAAAGGTGGACCCGAAAACCGGTACGCTCATCCGCGCGGGCGTGCCCAGCATCTTGAACCCCTATGACCATTACGCTTTGGAAAAAGCGTTGGACATTAAAGCCAAAACCGGCGCGAAAGTGACCGTGCTGTCCATGGGCCCTGCCCAGGCCACGGCGGTGCTGCGCTTGGCCTTGGCCCTCGGCGCCGATGAAGGCGTCCTGCTTTCCGACCGCGCTTTTGCCGGTTCGGATACGTGGGCCACTTCCTACGCGTTGGCTACGGCTATTCGCAAAATCGGTCAGTACGATTTGATCCTGTGCGGTCAAATGGCTATTGACGGTGATACCGCTCAAACCGGCCCCGGCATTGCTTTCCACTTGGGTATTCCCCAAATCACTTTCTGCGAAAGCATTGATGCCAACGGCAACCAAGTGGTGGTGAAAAAGCTGATTGAAGGCGGTCACCAAATTCTGGAAGCCGACTTGCCGCTTTTGGTCACCATGACCATGCCGCACGACTATGCGCCGAAATATCCTTCCTTTATGGCTGCCCATAAAGCGCAGGACAAAGCCACTTTCACCTGGACGGCGGCCGACATTGGCGCCGACCCGCACAAACTGGGCTTGGAAGGTTCGCCCACCCGCGTGGACCGCATCTTCCCGCCGCCGGCCCGCCCGAAAGGGGAAATGTTCTCCGGCTCTGCCGTGGAACTGGCGGATAAATTCGTGGAAATTTTGAAAAAGGAGAGTGTAATCAAATGATTCAAGTAGCTTCTAATTGCGTAGGTTGCGGCAAATGCGTAAGCACCTGCCCGTTTGGTGCGCTCTCTTTGGTAAACCGCAAAGCGGTGCCTAACGCCAGCTGCACGATGTGCGGTGCGTGCGTGTCCGTCTGCCCGGTAAAGGCGCTTTCGCTGCCTGCTGCCGGCGCGGCCAAGAAAGACCTTTCCGCCTACAAAGGCGTGTGGGTGTTTATTGAAATCGCCGACGACGGGAAAACCCAGAAAGTGCGCCCCGTGGGCTTTGAACTTTTGTCCAAAGGCCGCGAACTGGCTGACCAGCTGGGCGAAGAACTTTGTGCCGTGGTAATTGGTGATAATGTTTCCCAGTACTATGCGGAACTTTCCCAGTACGGCACGGACAAAATTTACGCCGTGAACGGCCCCGAATACCGCAACTACAACACGCTGGCTTATGCCAATGCGATGGTGACGTTGATTAAAAAATACAACCCCAGCGTGGTGTTGTATCCGTCCACCTACATTGGGCGCGATTTGTCCCCGCGTATTTCTTCCGAGCTGTTCGTCGGTTTGACGGCGGACTGCACCGGCCTGTCCATTAAAGACGGCAACCTCATTCAGACCCGCCCCGCGTTTGGCGGCAACATCATGGCCGACATTAAATGCCCGGACTATCGTCCGCAAATGTCCACCGTGCGCCCCAACGTGTTCAAAAAAGTGGTCACCACCCCCGGCAAAATGGCCCAGGTGGTAACGGAAGCAATTGCCGTGCCGGCTCAGGCCGCCAAAGTGCGCATTATCAACACGCACATTGACGAAGTGTCCGCCATGGACAAGCTGGACGAAGCCGAAGTGGTTATCGCCGGCGGACGCGGCATGAAAGACCAGAATGGTTTTAACCTGCTGGAAGAATTGGCTGCCGACTTGGGCGGCGCCGTGGGCGCCAGCCGCGCGGCGATTGACTTGGGCCTCAAACCCAAAGACAAACAAATCGGCCAGAGCGGTGTGACCGTGGCTTCCAAGCTGTATGTGGCGTGCGGTATTTCCGGTGCGGTACAGCATATCGTCGGTATGGAGCACAGCGACGTGATTATCGGTATTAACAAAGACGCTAACGCGCCGATTTTCAACGTCTGCAAATACGGCTTCGTGGGCGATGCGCACCAAATCCTGCCCCGCATTATTGAGCAGATTAAAAAAACCAAATAACGGTTTTTGAAATAAAAAGAGGACCTATCGGAAGATAGGTCCTCTTTTTTGTTTGTCCTGGGGCTAAAGGCCCTGTCATAATTAAATAAAAAGAGGCAGAGTATTTATAAGAGGAATTCTATGAGGAAAATTTTTGCGTTTTTACTGCTTCTGTTGGCGGGGGTGCTGCCGTGCCGGGCTCAGGTGCAAAAGTTGCCTTCGGCGGTGGCCCAAGAAATTATTTCTTCTTCTGCGGGGTTGGCCAAAGTGCCAAAGGAAGCCCGGAAAGCACGTGCCTTGGCGGACAAAGTGTCTTTTTGGCAGAAACAGACCGATTTGTCCAGCATAGATATGGCTCTTGGAAATTATTTCTTGCCGAACCCGAAAGTGGCCAGTGGTGCCCAACTGCAGGAAAACCAAAAATTACAGCTTCAAATGGTGCGCCATTGGCTGGAAAAAGAATACGCCGCTTTCAAACATTCGGCTCATTTGACCCATAGTGTGCGGGCAAGCCTGGCGGTGGATAAAATAAACTATTTGGAACTTATTCCTTCTCAAAGTCGTTTGGTATTGCTGGGGGAGGCCCATGGACATGGCTGGATTGCGGGGGAGATATTTTCCGTTATTGAACAAATGCGGCGGGCTTATCCGGGGCGGCGTATTTATTATGCGTCCGAATTTATTTATGCCAATGACGAGAATCCCGGTGCCGTATTAAAATCGCCCGATGAAGTAGCCCGTTTCTCTCTTTCCACTCCTTTTTACCGGGAGCTGAATGAACGCCTTTTCCATACGGGTGTGCGCATGGTGGGGTTGGAAAACCCGGATAATGGGCTTAAACAAAAGCTGCAAAGGGAAGAAATGTCTTTTTGGCAGTCGGCCCGGTCTTGGAATATTCTATCGCCCGAGGGCGTGCGGGAACGCAACCGGTATTGGACGGAAATTATCCACGGAATTTACGAACAGGACCCGCAGGCACTGGTATTGGTGCATGCGGGAAGCGGACACACCAGTTACCGCCAGCTTTATTCTTTGCCCCGATTGCTGCAGCGGTATGAGCCGTTTGTAGTGGAATTTTCTTTTATTAAAAACACCTATGCTCCTTCTGAAAAACATTTGGCTGTTTCGGCTCCTTTGCTGGAGCAGGCCAGAAGAACAGCGGTAAAAAATCCGGGAAAGAGTGTTTATTTTGTACAAGTACAAGAGGGTAAACGCGCCGCCTGGCTGACGGGAAGCAATTTGCTCATTCGTCCGTTGCCTGCCAATACGGAAGGCAGATGAGAAAGAAGTAGAGGAAAAATATGAAAAAAACGTGGGTTTTGCTCGCTTTGTTAATGATGGTTTCATGGCCGTGTTCCGCGCAGTTAACGCGGCTTCCTTCTACTGTGGCGAAAAGTTTTTTGAAAGTGCCCCGGCCAAATTAAGATTCCTGCCGAGGCGTTTGCTTCCAGCGCGGCCTATCAGGCTCATTTGCGCGCCTTAGAGCGGGAAAATTTCCGCGATTTGGACCGCATGATGAAAGATTGTTTTTTGTTAGATTCCAGGAATGTTCCGCCCGAAATATTGCGGCAGGACGAAAAAATGCGGCGTATGTTGGTGCAAAACTGGCTGGAGCGCGACTTTTACGCAACTCAATATATGCAAAGCCTGCGTAAAAATATTTCGGTGCAGGCCGTGCAGGGCAAGAAAGACTATACCCGCTATATCCCGGAGGAAACCCGCTTGGTGATTATGGGGGAAGTGCATCAGCAAAATTGGATGGTAAATGAAGTGGAGCGGGCGGTATTGCAGTTGAAAAATAAATACCCGGATAAAAATATATATTATGCGTCTGAATTTGTAGATGCCAGCGGACTGGGTAATTTGTATATTTTGCAAGATGCCAACGATGTGGAACACTTGGTGCGAAAGCGCCCGTATTACCGCGCGGTGACGAACCGCTTGCGTGCGGCTGGTGTGCGGGTGGTGGGGTTGGAAGACCCGGCCCTGTCGGAAGAATTTATCCGCATGGGGCGCGACCCGTTCTTCCGCCAAACGGCTTTTGCTTGGAAAGCGGTATCTGCGTCCGGCCTAAAAAAACGTAATGCGTATTGGACGCACATTATCCGCCAAATTTACGCTCAGGATCCTCGCGCCCTGGTGGTGGTGCATGCCGGGTTGGGGCATACCAATTATAATCATGCCAATTCGCTGCCGTGGATGCTGAAAGAGTTTAATCCGTTTGTAACGGAATTTTCCGAGAAAGGACTTAAATTAAACACGCTACTTGAAAAACACGCGCCCGTTATGCCCGAAACTTACGAGCAAGCCCGAGCCTTGTTACACAACAATCCGATTGTCCCCGTCTATTTTGTGCGCCACTTCAAAAGCAAGCGGGCGGCCGTATCGGTGGGGTGTGATTTGAGTATATACAGGGTGCAGACCAGAGAACTTTTAGAATAGAAAAATAAAAAACCCGCTTTTGATGAAAGCGGGTTTTTATTGTAAATCTTACATATATACGGCGTAGGCTATTTTCCCCGGAGCGGGAGGGGGTGGAATACCCAAGCGTTTTTTACGTTTGGCTTCTTGCCGCCGGGCCCGCAATAAACGGCGCGACTCCAGCGCTACAAAGGCGGCTTCTTCATCGCTTAAATAAACAATTTGTTCCCGTATGCGAAACAGACGTATATCCTGGTGGCGCATATCCCGTTCCCTTTTATGGATAAACGCCCGGTGCATAAGGAAAGCTAAATTCATAATTTTTCTGGTCATACTTATACTATAGGTTTTCCGTCGGAGGGAAACCAGGGTCAAAGGGCCCTGGTGCGAGGATAAAAAAGGCCTATTGTCCCAGCGGGTATAGACCCAGAGAACTTTAGGCCCTTGCGAATTGATATAATCTATAATAAGGTAGATTATGTCCATATTTTCAAAACTTTTCAAATTGTTCCTGGCCGTGGTGCTGATGCCGCTTATCCCCATGCTTTTTTTGCTGGCCTATTACCAGGTACATTTGAAAAATAACATCTTGGAAACACACGCCAACTTGGCCCAGATTGTTTCTTCCTCTATGAACCAGCATATAGAGGATTTAACCTGGCGCCTGGCATTTGCCCAACAGCTTACCGATACCTTAAAAGCCGGCAAAAACCCGCATTCCGTTTTGCAGGAAGCCTTAAATGCCAACCCGGATTTTTTGATGTTGGCGGTATTGTCTTCCGACGGGAAAGAACGCTACCGCGCGGGCGACAAGCAAATTCTTAAGCAGGTTCCCAATTTGGATTTGCGGGACGATCCGTCTTTGCCGCAGCTGGCGAAAGAGCCGCGTCTGTCCGTCAGCAGTTTTGACGTTGTGGCCGGCCGCCCGATTAGTGAATTTATTTATCCGCTTTCCAATGGGGATTTTTTGTACGGGATTATGAGCTTTTTTGGCTTTTTGTCCCGCGTGCAGGAACAGCGCATCGGGCTTACGGGGAGAATCTATATTGTGGGGCAGGACGGCTCGGTCTATGCCAACGATTACCAATACAAACCCGCGTTTGACGCAGAAGCCCTCCAAAGGGCCTTTTCCTCCAAAGACCAACTGATTAAACACTTAAAAACACCTCAGGAAACATATGTGGGGGCGTTTGCGTCTTCCCCTATTTTGGGTGTATATGTGACGGTGCTGCAGCTAAAGAGCGAAGCCTACCGCGGCATTTATTACACCAACATTATTATTGCGCTGTTTTTATTGTCTATTGCCACGCTGTCGTACTTTGGCGCGCTGACGTTTGCCGAACGATTGGGCGAGCCGATAGAAGCCCTCTCTCATGCCGCCAAAGAAGTAAGCGGCGGAAATTTGGACGAAAAGGTGGACGAGCAAATCGGCTGGGGGGAATTTAAGCAGTTGATAGAATCTTTTAACAAAATGACCGCCGATTTGAAAGATTACCAAGTATTGCAGCTGCAAGCACAGGTGAGCGAAATGAAAGAGCAGGTGTTTCGTGCCGTGGCGCACGATTTGCGTGCCCCCTTGCTGGGCTTGCAGGGATATTTGTATATTTTGCAGAGCGGCAAGGTAAACGAAGAAGAACGGAAAAACTATTTGGAACTGATGAGCCAGGCCGCTAAAAATTTATCGGCCTTGCTGGAAGACGTGTTGGACGTGTCGCGCGTGCAGGCAGGCATGATGAGCCCCCACAAAGAAAGTGTGGATATGGCGGCCCTGCTTAAAAACGTAACCGACACGCTGGCTCCTTCCGCCCAGCAGAAAGGATTGGAACTTAGCGCCCAGGCAGAGGCGCCGCGCTTGCCCGCGGATCCGAAACTCTTGCAGCGCGTGGTGATGAATTTGGTTTCCAATGCCATCAAATTTACGGATAAAGGATTTGTGCGCGTACGGACGTTTCAAGACGAAAAAGCCTACTATGTTACCGTACAGGACAGCGGAATCGGCATAGCCGAAAAGGATATCAAAAATCTTTTTCAAAAGTATCATCAGCTCCGTTCCGACCGGCCCGGTTATGGGCTGGGGCTGTTTATCAGCCGCCAAATTGTGCAGGCGCACGGCGGCACGCTGGAAGTTACTTCAAAACCGGGTGAGGGAAGCCTGTTTACGGTGACGTTGCCCAAGGAGAAAAAATGATTGTTTTTTGGCGTTTGTTTTTGGCGTTTTTCTTAACCAATTTTGTCTTTTTCCATAAGACTATTAACCGTATGGAAGAACAAAATCGTCCCCGGGCGTATATGCTGCATGCGGGCGTGTTTCTGTTTTGGGCCTTTGCTCTGTGCTATGACTATTTGACGATGAAATGGCCTTTTTTGGGATTCTGGCATATTCCCGGTTGGCTGTGTATTTTGTTGTTTTGTGCGTTTTTGGTATTTTCCGACCGTTTCTTCCAATTTGGCGGGAAAATGCGTCATGGGCACGTGCTGACCTTTTTCACCAAAACGATTGTAAACCTGTTGTTCCTGTTTTTGTGTGTGCCGTTTAAGGTGCTGTACGAAACGGGCAATTTGTTTGCAGAGCCGTGGATTATTTTCTGTGTGGGGCTGGTGACGGCTACCCGCGTGTTGGGGTGGTTTATCTTTGCCGTGGAGCAGGACCGCTACGGGCGCGATTACCCCACCTTTGACGAGCGCTGGCTGCTGACGATGCAGTGCGCCATTTCCTTTTTGATTATGCTTCTGCCCGGCTGGCGGTGGATTGTGCTGTTTGTGGTGTGGTATTTGGCTTGCATGTATGCGCGCAAAATACGCTTGATGGACGTATCCACTTTCGCTTTCTATATGGGCGGGATTGGCGCCTCGGTAATTGGGTTCTTGGTGCGCCTGCGGTTTTATTTGAATTGGTAACATATGCAGCTTTCTGAAATTAAATTTGCTTGTTTGGATACCGAAACTACGGGGCTGTCGCCCTTGGAAGGCGGTAAAATTTGCGAGATTGCCGTGTCCGTTTCGCAAGGCGGGCGGGTGGTGGAGGAGTTCTCTTCTCTGGTCAACCCGGGCATGCCCATGCACCCGGACGTGGTGGCCATTCACGGCATTACCAATGAGATGGTTGCGTCGGCCCCGTCGTTTGGGCAGCTGTTGCCGAAACTGCTTTCGCTGTTGGACGGCTGCGTAATCGTGGCGCACAATGCCGAGTTTGACGTCAACTTTTTAAAGAGCGAATTTGCCCAGTGCGGCATGCGTTTCCCGCCGTATTCGGTGCTGGACACGCTTAAACTGGCGCGCAAAAGCGGCAAATTCGTCAGAAACAATTTGGGCTGTATCGCGGCTGAGCTGGGTATCAACCCGCAAGGGTGGCACCGGGCTATGGCGGATACCAAAATGGCCGAGCAGATTTTCTATTATTTTCTTACAATATTAAGTAAGCACGGTGTGCGCACGCTGGAACAGCTGGAGCCGTTTCAGCATAAGCGCTGGAAAGATTTGATTAGCAGTAATTAAGGAGAAATGCGTATGAATAAAGTGGTTTTAATTATTAGAGACGGTTGGGGTAACGCTAAGGCCGGCCCGCACAACGCGGTGACCAACGCCAAAACGCCGAACATGGATAAATACCTGGCCGAATATCCGCATACCCAGATTGAAGCCTCCGGCGAACAAGTGGGCCTCCCGGCCGGATACATGGGCTCTTCCGAAGTGGGCCACCTGAATATGGGGGCGGGAAGAATCGTTATTCAGGAACTCAAACGCTTGAAAGATACCATTGAAGACGGGTCTTTGTTTAAGTCCGCCGCGTTTTCCGCCTGTGTGGACAATTGCTTGAAAAACAATAAACCCTTGCATGTGATGGGGTTGGTGCAGGACGAAGGCGTCCATGCCCACCAGGATCACCTGTTTGCCATTTTGAAATACGCCGCCGAAAAAGGCATCAAAAATGTGTACGTGCACTTCTTTGCCGACGGCCGCGATACGCCGCCTCAGAGCGCGGTGGGTTTTATCCGCACGCTGGAAGAAAAAATGAAAGAATACGGCGTGGGCCAAATTGCCACCATTCAAGGCCGCTACTATGCCATGGACCGCGGCGAAGACTGGAGCTTGACCGATAAAGCCTATAACTTGATCGTCCGCGCGCAGGGCCTGCACGGCACGACCGCCGAAGAAGTGGTGCTGACCGATTACAAAACCATGAAAACGCCGGACGGCGGCCCCATGGTGGACGAATATATCCCGCCGACCGTTTTGGGCGACTATAAAGGAATGGAAGAAGGTTCCAGCGTGATTTTCTTTAACTTCCGCCAGGACCGCGCCATTCAGCTCACCCGCGCATTTATTGACGATAACTATCCGGGTAAAGACCGCGGCGCCCGCGTGCCTTGCGTGTATTGCGGTTTGACCAAATACTACGATTCCTTCCCCTACAATGCCCTTCCGTCCATGACCGACGGCGGCGGTATGAACAATTTGTTGGGTGAAGTGATTTCCAAAGCCGGCCTCAAACAACTGCGCTTGGCCGAAACCCAAAAATTCAAACACGTTACTTCGTTCTTCAACGGCAAACAGATTAAGCCGTACGAAGGCGAAGACCGCATTGAAATTAAGGGCCGCTTTGACCCCGCTACGTTTGCCGAACACCCGGAAATGGAAGCGTATATCGTCAAAGACGAAGCGCTCAAGCAAATCGCTACCAATAAGTATGACTTTATCGTCATCAACTTTGCCAACTGCGACATGGTCGGCCATACGGGCAATTTTGATTCCGTGGTTAAAGCCGTAGAAACGGTGGACGAATGCACCGGTGCGGTAACGGAAGCCGCTTTGGCGGCCGGTTACACGGTGTTCATCACCGCGGACCACGGCAACGCCGAAGAAATGTGGGACGAAAAAATCAACATGCCCAAAACCGCCCACACCACGAACTTGGTGGATTTTGTGTACGTCAGCAAAGACCACAAAAACGCCAAAATGGCCGCCACGGGCAACCTGGGCGACATCGCGGTGACGGTGCTGGACGTAATGGGCCTGCAAAAGCCGGCCGACATGACGGCCAAGAGCTTGATTGCTGAAAAATAGTTTTTCAGCCGCTCTTTTAAGCGGGGAAAGAGGAAGACCTCTTTCCCCGTTTTTTTGCGTGTGAAGCGCGGAAAAAGTAAAATTAAGGTATGGAAAGCTATATAAAGGTAAAAGTCCACGCGGGCGAAAAGAAGAACCGGTTGGAAGCCAAAGGGGCGGATTCTTACGAAATTTGGGTAAAGGCCCCGGCCGAACAAGGCCGCGCCAATGAAGCGGTGCGCACGCTGTTGGCGGAGCATTTGGGCGTGGCGGAAAACAAGCTTTCCCTTATCAAAGGGGCTACCAGCCCGTCCAAAATTTTCCTCAAACGCGCTTAAAAATCCCCGTTTTTACGCTAATTTTGTTATAATATCCATAGGGTCAGGATTGCCCCGGCCAAGGGTGAGTGAAGGCCGAATGATTTTCCGCAGAACTCTCCGGGCAGCAGGAAGTGCCCGCGGGGGCTTTTTGACCTTGCAAAACGCAACTAAAAAGAATAATTGGTATATGAGAACTTACGAAAGCGTGATTATTGTTAAACCCCAACTCTCCGACGGAGAAGTGGGCGAATTCGTGACCAAGGCCAAAGACCTGATCGCGAAAAACGGTGGAGAAGTCGTCAGCGAAGAAAAACTGGGCAGAAGAAAATTCACCCACGAAGTGAACCACGTTCGCGACGGTTTTTACCTCTACCTTAAGTTCAAAGCTGAACCCAAATTCGTAAAAGTATTTGAAGACACTTTGAAACTTAACGAAAAAGTGCTTCGCTCCATGACGATGTCCGCCGTGGAAGTGAAAGTGAAACCGGCTCCTGCCGTTGCAAAATAAGGTCGCTATGACAGCACAAATCAAATTACCGGAACAAAACATTGTACTTCTGGTCGGACGGTTAACACGTGACCCTAACGTGTCTTTTACGCAGAAAGGTCAGGCAGTGTGCCGTTGTGATATTGCGGTGAACCGCAGATATTTGGACGCTACCACAAACGAGTGGAAGGATGACACCGTATTTGTTCCCGTAGTGGTTTGGGGTGCTGCCGCTGAACGGTGTAAAGACCGGGTGAAAAAAGGGACCCCCATACAAGTGGAAGGCCGCCTCACCAGCAGCGAATACACCGACAAAAATACCGGACAGACCCGCAGATCCATGCAGGTAACCGCCCGGAGAATACAAATACTGGAATCCGGCGCCGCGGCTTCGTATAACCAAGACGTTTCCCCGGCCGCCAAGGACGACGTCCCCACTACTGACGTGATGGAAGACGACGTGCCTTTTTAACAGGAACCAAAGAGAGATAAAACATGTCTGAAGAAATTAAAAACACGCAAGCCCCTGCCGCGGCCCCGGCCGCCGCTGCGGCCGCCCGCCCCGAAAGACCGGCGCGTCCGTTTATGGGCAAAAAGCGCTTTGAAAGCAGAAGAAAAGTCTGCAAAGTCTGCGCTGAAAAAATCGAAAATGTCGATTACAAGAACTTTCAGTTCGTAAAGTCTTTCACCATGGAAAGCGGCAAAATCCTTTCCAGAAGAATCACCGGCACCTGCGCCAAACACCAGCGCCAAATCACCAAAGCGATCAAACGCGACCGCAACTTGGCGATTTTGCCGTACTCGTTGCCCAAGAAATAAGCCGGAGGACCTGGAAATGAAAGTTATTTTGAAACAGAATGTGAAAAACTTGGGAATGGTGGGCAGCATCGTTGATGTGAAGCCCGGTTATGCCCGCAACTTCTTGATCCCGCACCGCTTGGCGGAACTCGCCACCGAAGGCGCGATTAAAAACTGGCAGCTCGGCGCCGAAAGACGTGCCAAACGCATTGAAGCGGAACTTGCCGAAGCTCGTGCCATCGCCGAAAAATTGGCGGGTGTGGTATTGCCGTTCACCAAAACCGTCAACAGCGACGGCGTAGTGTTTGGCTCTGTCAACAAAGCCGACATCTACAAAGCCTTGAATGCCCTGGGCCACAACATTGCCAAGGACGCCATTGAGCTGAATATGCCGATTAAAGCTTTGGGTGAAACCGAAGTGGGCATTTATTTGAAGCCGACCGTCACCGCCACGATCAAGGTGCAGATCAACCCCTTGACCACGGTGGAAGAAAAAGTAGCCGACGCCAAGCCGGAAGAAAAAACCGAAGCCGCGGCCGAAGCCAAATAAATCCCGAACAAATTGCGTTTTGTATAACCCCCGCGAAAGCGGGGGTTTTTGTATAGAGTGGGCGTTAGGCGGGGGGCTTCACAGCCGGTAAGGCCCCGTCACCGGCAGGGGTATTTTTTGAGCACAAAAAAGTACCCCAAAAATACCCGGTCCATGGCCCCATAAAATCACTTCCAAGCGGGAAATTTTATAACTCGCAGGGCTTGTACCCCGCGCTCAAACAATAAAATTTCCAATCCGCTTGGAAGGCTTTTTATAGACGGGACAAAAGGACCGAACAAACGAAAACGACACTAACCACAGCTGCAAGAAGAGAGGAAAGTCCTTTTGGTGGATAGTACGACAGAGCGGAAATAATGTGGCCCAACCAGTCGTGTGAGTGGCCCTGGAGGGAGGAGCCCTGGGTTAGTGCCGTATTTTGCCAAACCCTGTCCGTGGCAGAGCCCCAGGGCTTGGCAGGCCTTGACGCGTTTTTTTTTGATAAATTTTGCTTATGGAAAAAATTTATCAAAAAACATTCCCGGCGGATAAAACCCCTGGATTTACGCTAATAGAGCTATTAGTGGTGGTTCTTATTATTGGTATCTTGGCGGCCGTGGCGTTGCCGCAATATGAAATAGTGGTATGGAAATCCCGTTTTGCTTCCTATATGCCCATAGTAAAGCACCTTAAAGACGCGCAAGAAGCGTTTTATTTGGCTAACGGACGATATGCCGCCAATTTGGAAGAATTGGGGGTAGATATGCCCGCAGGCACTCCCGTAACAAGGGGTCCCATGTTTGGAAGCGGTTCCGGGATTAAATATACGCATGGAATGATTGTATTTGCTAACGACCGATTTGCGGGGGTTTCGCGGGGAGATGAAGGAAATCAACCTTTTGGCGGCTATATGGTGGCGTATGATAATATAAGCGGTGCGGACAGCAATGGTTGGAAATATGCAGCCGGCCAACGAGGGTGCCATTATTTTAGCAATCACCGGGAAGGATTAATGCGGAAAATCTGTAAAAGTTGGACTGGAGGCACCACTCCCACGCCTTATGCTCCCAATGGGCACCCAGGCTATTCCTTCTAAGGTTTTTACAAAGCCGGATTTATAGATAAAAAACCCCGGGCGCTTGGCCCGGGGTTTTTACATGCAAAACGCTTAGTGTATGCCATGCATCCATTTTTTGATGCCTTTCATGGACAGCATCAAAATACCGGATACGGCCAGCGGCACAATCACCAACCACAGGAAGAACTGTTCGTTGCTGATTTTCTGGAAATAACCCGAATAAATGCCAGCCAGCTTATTGGCCGCCGCGTTGGAGAGGTACCAAATCCCAATTAACAGCGACACATACCGCGCCGGCGCCAATTTGGTGACCATGGATTTCCCCACGGGCGAAATGCACAGTTCCGCAAACGTTTGGAACAGGTACGTAAATGCCAGGTAGAACAAGCTGATTTTGGGGTTGTTGACCAACGCAAACGCACCCAACAGCATCACGCCAAACGCCGCCGCAATCAACCACAGTGCCACCGTAAACTTGGCGGGGGTGGAAGGTTCTTTGCCGCGTTTAGCCAGTTCAATCCACAATTTGGAAAACAGCGGTGCAAAAATGACCACGTACAGCGGGTTTAAGCTCTGGAACCAGTTGGCCGGAATTTCCCACGTGTGGCCAAAGAAAGAAATCACGCGGTCCGTGTATTCGTAAGCAAACAGGTTAAGCGCGGCGCCGGCTTGTTCAAACGCCGTCCAGAAGAAAATGCTGAAAAACGCCAAGATACCGATAACCGCAATTTTTTGCTTTTCTTCGGTAGTCAGCGGAGCGGTATTTTCGGTTTTGGCCCGTTTTACTTTTTTATTGTATCCGTAATACGCCGCGGCCAACACCGCAAAGGAAATATAAGAAGCGGTGTGGTAGCCCTTCATATACAGCCCCACCATGGGAATGGCCAGCACGATGGCCCAGAGGGCGGGGTCCTTGTAGAAAGTAGGTTTTTCTTTGGGGGCGGCGCCTTTGCCGGAGAGGAACTTTTTGTACCCCAGGATAAACGTCAATAGCCCCATAATCATACCGGCGCCAGCAATGCCAAACGCCGCTTTATAGTTGCCGGCGGCGGCATAATGGCCCACCATCAGCGGGCCGAAAAACGCGCCGATGTTTACGCTCATGTAGAAAATGGTAAAACCGCCGTCGCGGCGGGCGTCGTTTTCTTCATATAACTGGCCGACGATGGCCACCACGTTGGGTTTGAAGAAACCATTTCCCAAAATAATCAGGCCCATCGCAATAAACAAAAATGCTTCCGTGGGAACAGTCATCACGAACATACCGGCCGCAATCATCATGCCGCCCCAGATAGTGGCCCACTTTTGGCCCAGGTAGCGGTCCGCCAGGAAACCGCCCAATAGAGAGGACAGATACACCAAGCTGGTAAACGTGCCGTAAATGTTGGACGCTTGCGGATTGCCCATCTTCAGCAGGTGGATCATGTAGAAAATCAAAATACCGCGCATAGCATAATAGCTAAAGCGCTCCCACATTTCGGTTAAAAACAACAGCCAAAGCCCGGTGGGGTGTTTGGTTTTTACGACATTTTGTTCCATGTACGCCTCCTAAAATGTAAAGAATAATAAACTTTACTAAATTTTGGCCTTTTATAGGGAAAAAACCTTTCCCCGCGTCCGCGCGAAAAACAGGCGCGGAAGTACCCCTTTTTCCGTATGAAATTGCTACAATTAAAGAAAGAACATTTGCGCCCGTTGGCGTAAACGCGGTATTTTGCCGATTTTTAATTTTTAAGAGGTCGTATGGCTAGCAACTTGTTGGAAGAACGTATTCCTCCGCAGGCGATTGATGCGGAAATGGCCGTTTTGGGGTCCATGCTGTTGGACGCGGACGCCGTGACGGAAGCGTTGGAAATCTTAAAACCGGAACATTTCTATAAAGAAGCGCACCAAAAGATTTTTGCCGCGATGAAGTCCCTGGCGGACCGAAACCAAGCGGTGGATATCATCACGCTGACGGAAGAGCTTAAAAAGAACCACCTGCTCACCCAGCTGGGCGGGGAATTGTACCTGACGCAGCTGGTGGACAAGGTTTCCACCGCCGCCCACATTAAACACTATGCGGAAATTGTGTACAAAAAGTTCGTCGTGCGGGATTTAATCCGCACCGCTACGGGCTTGGTACAGCGCTGTTATAAGGAAGAAGACGATGACCCGCAGGTGCTGATAGACGAAGCGGCCGACCAAATTTACCGTTTGAGCCAGAAGCAGCGCTTGTCTGGCTTTGTGTCTTCCAAGGATTTGGCCCCGGAAGTAATTGAAATTTTGGAAAAAGCCGTGCGCAACAAAAGTGCCATTCAAGGCGTGCCGACGGGGCTGGACGAATTTGACCGCAAAACGGGCGGGCTGCGCAAGTCCGACCTGATTATCTTGGGCGCGCGCCCCAGCCAGGGGAAAACGGCCTTGGCCCTTAACATTGCCCACCATGCGTGCGTGGAATGCAAAATACCGGTGGCTTTCTTTTCGCTGGAAATGGGACGGCACATCATTTTTGAACGTATGTTGGGTGCGGCCGCCATGGTGGAAATTTACAAATTGCGCACCGGGTATTACGAGCAGAGCAAATGGTCCGACCTGACGCGCGAACTGGGCCGCTTGGCCTCGGCGCCTATGTATATAGACGATACGTCCGGTATTTCCATTACCGAGCTTCGCATGCGTTCGCGCCGCTTGGCTACGGAACTGAAAAAGCAGGGCAAAGAATTGGGCCTGATTGTGATTGACTACCTGCAGCTTATTCGCGGCGGGGAACGCCGTACGGAAAGTCGCCAGCAGGAAGTGTCCGAAATTTCCCGTATGCTTAAAGATTTGGCCCGCACGCTTAACGTGCCGGTGTTGGCGCTTTCGCAGTTGAGCCGTAAAAACGAAGACAAATCCCGCGCCGACAACAAACCTCAGCTTTCTGACTTGCGCGAATCCGGCTCTATTGAACAGGACGCCGACGTGGTGGCCTTGATTCACCGCGAAGCCTATTATAAGCGCGACGACGAATCCCTCAAAAACAAAGCTACGCTGATTATTGCCAAACAGCGTAACGGCCCGGTGGGCGATATTGATTTGGCCTTCTTCGGCGAGTATGCCTTGTTCACCAACCCTGCTCCCGAACATATGGAAGCCGCACAGGATATGAGCGGCAACACGATGATGTCGCTGCCGGAGTAACCTATGCAAATGCCTATTCTGCGTCCTACTATTGCCGAAGTGGATTTGAAAAAGCTGGCCCGCAATATGCGTAAAGTGCACGAGCAGGCCGGCCCCGGTGTGAAAGTGCTGACCGTTTTGAAGGCCAATGCCTATGGGCACGGCGCGCAAAAGCTGGGTCAGTTTTTACAGCAAAACCGCCTAAGTGATTTTTTTGGTACGGCCTCGGTGGAAGAAGGCCTGGCCCTGCGCGAAGCGGGGGTGACGCTGCCCGTGTTGGTATTGGGGAGCATTTACCCGTTTGAGGCGTTTGAGTATGCCATTAACCATAATTTGGCCGTTACCATTGCCAGTTTGGACGCCGCAAAAGCCATTGCCGATATTGCGGCCAAACTGGGCAAGAAAGCCTTGTGCCATGTGAAACAGGATACGGGCATGGGGCGCATTGGCACCCGCCGCGGCGGCGTGTTTAATGTAATAGAATTTTTGGCTCACAATCCGCATACGGTGCTGGACGGGCTGTATACGCATTTGTCCAGCGTAGAGTCGGACCCGGCCTATACCGAAGAACAAATCGGCTACTACCGCGATACGCTGACTAACGTCAAACTGCACGACATTCATATTAATCACTGCCATGTGGCGGCCTCTTCGGCCATTACCGCGCGGCCGGACGCTCATTACGATATGGTGCGCACCGGGCATAGCGCGTTTGGGCTGGAGAAGGGGTTTGAACCGATTATGTCGCTTAAGACGCGGGTAGTGTACGTGAAAGACGTGCCCGCCGGAAGCAGTATTAGTTATAACCGCAGTTTTATTGCGCCTTGCGCCATGAAAGTGGCTACCCTGCCGCTTGGATACGGGGACGGGTATTTGAGAGCTTTATCCAACAAGGCCGAAATTTTAATCCGCGGCAAACGCTGCCGCGTACTGGGCAACGTGACGATGGATATGCTGATGGTGGACATCAGCCAGGCCGGCCCCGTGTGCGTGGGGGACGAAGCTGTCATCGTCGGCCGTCAAGGCGACGAAGAAGTGACTTTTGCGGAACTGGCTCAAAAGGCAGGCACCATTGATTATGAACTGTGCACTCTTTTGATGCCGCGCGTCCCGAGAATTTATAAAGAATAACTATGTTTACCGCTATCGGAAAATACATGACGCATATGTTCAACCAAGTGGGAGGAGCCGCCCAGATGGTGCGCTCCAGCCTGTTTTGGCTGACGCATTCGCGTTTTGAATTCCGCCAAGCGGTGGACCAAAGCGTAACGATTGGCGTGGAGTCCCTGGGTGTAACGGCACTGACCAGTTTGTTTACGGGTATGGTGCTGGCGCTGCAGGCGGGCAACACGATAGGCAATATTTTTGGCGAACCCATTTTCGTGGGGACGATTGTCACTTTTTCGCTCATTCGCGAGTTGGGCCCCGTGCTGACCAGCGTGGTGGTTTCCGGCCGCGCGGGCGCGGCGGTGACGGCCCAAATCGGCACCATGGCGGTAACCGAACAAATTGACGCCTTGTACACGCTGGGCACCAACCCTATTCGCTATTTGGTTATTCCGCGCATGTTTGGCTTTGTGCTTACCATGCCCATTCTAACCTTATTTTCCAACTTGTTTGGCGTATTGGGCGGCTATTTGGTGGCCGTGTATGCGCTGGGCGTACCCGGGGAAGTGTATATGACGGACATCACTTCTTTTATGGGCGTGCGCGACTTTATGCACGGGTTCATCAAAACGTTTGTGTTTGCGTTTATGGTGGCCACCGTGTGCTGTTACAAAGGCATCAGCACCCGTGGCGGTGCGGAAGGGGTGGGTAAATCCACCACCGGCGCCGTGGTGACGACAATCGTGCTGATTTTGGTGCTGGACTATTTCTTAACCGCCATTTTGACGGCGTTTGGAATTTAATATGATAGAAATCATCGGGCTGGAAAAAAGTTTTGGAACCAAAAAAGTTCTAAAAGGCGTAAACCTAAAAATAGAGGAAGGCAAAACCACCTGTATTTTGGGCGGTTCCGGCTCGGGCAAAAGCACGCTGATTAAATGTTTAATCGGCCTGGAAGAGGCTACCGGCGGGCAGATTTTGGTGGGGGGAAAAGACATCACCAAAATCCATAGTGAAATTAAGCTGGCCGCCTTGCGCCGCCGTTTTGGATATTTGTTCCAGGAGGGGGCGTTGTTTGACTCCATGACCGTGGGGGAAAACGTAACCTTCGGGCTTAAGTATTTAACCGATACGCCCGAAAAAGATTACCCGGCCATTATCAAAGAAAAACTGGCCTTGGTGGGCTTGCAGGAAGATGTGGCCAAGCTGAACCCCAGCGAGCTTTCCGGCGGTATGAAAAAACGCGTTGCTTTGGCGCGCGTGCTGGCCGTGGGGCCGCAAGTGATTTTGTATGACGAACCGACTACCGGGTTGGACCCGATTATGTCCGACATTATCAGCGATTTGATTATGGACCTGAAGGCCAAGCTGGGGGTAACGTCGGTCGTTATTACGCACGACATGAGATCCGCCTTCAAGATTGCGGACTATATCGCTTTTTTGTATGAAGGACATATTTTAATGTACGGTACCCCGGACGAATTTAGACGTACCGATAATCCGTATGTCAAACAGTTTGTGGACGGCAGCAGCCAAGGCCCGATACAAATGAAACTTATGAAGGATTAACGCGCCCGCGGCGTGTGCCGCGCGGGAATGAAAAAGGATACAAGCATGAAACCAGAAACCAAATTGGGTATTTTTACCGTAGTGGGGCTTATTATTTTCGGCTTTTCGCTTTATTTTTTGGGCGGGCTTTCCGTCACTCGTTCGTATGAATTAAACGTTACGTTTGCAGACGTGTCCGGCTTGCCGGTCAAAGCGTCGGTGAAACTCTCCGGCGTGGAAGTGGGCCGCGTAAAACAAATCAAAATTGAAGACGGTCAGGTGGTCGTAGTGGCCGAAGTACACCGCGACGTGCCCATCTACCGCGATGCGCGTTTTAGCGTGGTGATGACGGGTATCATCGGCACCAAATACCTCAAGGTGGAACAAGGCAATCCCGCTTCCGGCGCGCTGCAGCCGGGCCAATACGTGCAGGGGATAGACGAAGTGCCCATGGACGTGATGATTTCCCAAACGATGGGCAGCATTAAGGAATTTGTGGACAGCGTAAACCGCCACGGTGAATTTGGCGATAAGTTAAACGAAACGATGAACGAAGTGCGCCAGCTGTCGGCCAACTTGAACCAGCTGGTGGCTCAGATGAAGCCGTACTTGTCCCGCTCGGTCCAGAATTTGGACGTAGCTTCCGCCCGCTTGAACGAGCTGATGGCCAAGGCCGATTCGCTGATGACCAGCCTGGAACAGGGCGAAGGCGTGATTGGCAGTTTGATTAAAGACCCGCAGATGAAAGCGGACGTGAAAGACAGCGTAAAAGATTTGAAAGAAACCATGGGCGAAGTGAAAACGTTTGTGAGCAAGATGAGCCGCTTCCGCGTGTATTGGGATTATGACTTCTACTACATGCCCGGCCCCAGCCTGGCCACCAGCGACCTGGCCCTGGAAATCTATCCCGCCAGCGGCTACACCTTCTACCGCGCGGGTATTGCCAACATCGGCAACGAGGACGACACCCTGGACCCCAAAGACTACTTGGAGAAAAACAAGTTTGACGTACGCTTCGGCCTGTACAACAAGTGGGCCACCGTATCGGCGGGGTTAATCCGCGGTGCGGGCGGTGTGGCGCTGGAACTTAAACCGTTCTATGATACGGACTTCTTGGAACGCTTTACCTTTACGGGAGAATTCTCCGATTGGGGCCGCGACCGCACCATCAATGGCCGCTTGTTCAATAAACCGAACTTGAGCTATGGGGTGGATTTCCGCTTCAACCGCTACTTCTCTGTGGGCGCGTGGGCGCGCGACGCGCTGGAAACCAACGATTTTGCCTTGAAAGCCAACATCTCGTTTAATGATGAGGATATCTCGTCCTTCTTCGGGTTGGCCGCCATGGCGGGCTCTTGAGGAAAGTATGAAATTCAAAACGGTTTTCGTCTGCCAGAAGTGTGGTTACGAATCCCCCAAGTGGGCGGGCAAATGCCCGGAGTGCGGGGAGTGGAATACGCTGGTGGAAGAAGTAAAACAACAGGAAAGCAAAAAAGCGGCCCAGCGCACGCGCAGCTTTACGGATTTTTCGTCTGAAATTGTGAAACTGTCCGAAAGTAAAGCCGTGCAGGAGCCCCGCATTGAAACCCATATTTCCGAGTTTGACCGTTTGTTGGGCGGCGGGCTGGTAAAAGGCCAGCTGACGCTGCTGGCCGGCGCGCCGGGCATTGGCAAATCTACGCTTATGCTGCAGGTGGCGGCGGAACTTTCCAAAAATCTTAAAGTGCTGTATATTTCCGGCGAAGAAAGCATCGGCCAGATTTCGGGCCGTGCCCAACGCCTGAACGTGAAAGGGGATAATATCTTTTTGCATTGTGAAACGGATATCCAAAAAATCGTGGAATCCGTGGAACAAGTGTCCCCGGACGTGCTGATTTTAGATTCTATTCAAACCGTTTATCACCCCGAATTTACTTCTTCCGCCGGTACGGTGGCCCAAGTGCGGGAATGTACCAGCGAATTGGTGCGCCTGTGCAAACCCAAGGGGATTATCACCTTTGTGCTGGGCCACGTAACCAAAGACGGCGAGCTGGCCGGCCCCAAAATTTTGGAGCATATGGTGGACTGCGTGTTGTATTTTGACACGGAAAAAGACAATGTGCTTCGTTTGCTGCGTCCGCACAAAAACCGCTTTGGTTCTACGGGGGAAATAGGGCTTTTCAAGATGACGGGTCACGGCCTGGAGTCGGTGGAAAACGCCAGCGAATACTTTGCCCAAACCTCACGGGACCGCGCGTTAAAAGGCAGAGCCTATTCTTTGGCGGTGGAGGGTTCCCGCCCGATTTTGACCGAGGTGCAGGCGTTGGTGTCTCCTACGCGCTATCCGTTCCCGCGCAGAGTGGCGACGGGGGTGGATTTGAACCGGTGTTTGATGTTGTTTGCGGCGCTGGAAAAGCATATCGGCCTGTCTTTGGACAATAAAGACATTTTCGTCAGCTTGGCTGGCGGTGTAAAACTTAAAGACCCTGCCCTGGATTTGGCCGTTTGTGCGGCTGTTATCAGCTCCTGCAAAGAAGTCCCCATCGCGCCCGACAGCGTGTTTATGGCCGAAGTGGGTATTTTGGGCCAAGTGGCCAAGGTGCCCCTGTTGGACCGCCGCTTGGAAGAAGCCCAGCGCTTGGGATTTAAGAAGGCTTTTTCCGCCATTATGACCAAAAACGAAAAGCAAAAACTCAAAACCCTTCAGCTTCTGGAACTGGCCGATTTGAACGCCTTGGCCCTTAAGCTGAGCTGAACTGTTTATTCCGTCGGGGCGTCCGCCCAAGAAAATCTGCAAAACAAGCCCGTAAAGTGGTAGAATATAGCTAGTCTTATTTGGGGAGTTTTCCCCTATATTTTGGAGGGCATATGCCTATTTGGATTTTTCGTATTTCCACGTTGGTAGCGTTTCCTTTTCTTACCTACAATTTCATTGACAAAGAATGGATGAGCCTGCTGGCGGGACTTTTGTGCGGGGCGCTGGTGGTGGGCGGCGAAGTGCTGTTCAAACGTTTGCGCCTGATTAAAATTATGATTGCCTGCTCCGGCTTTTTGCTGGGGTATATGCTGTTTGTGTTTTTTGACTACGGCATGCTCAACTTCGCCAATGGCGACGTGATGAACTTTTGGGCCGCGTACGGGCGTGATATTGAAATCGGGCTTATTGTGTTTGGCGTGATTGCCAGCTTGATTAAATCGCGCGATTTGGAAGGCCTTTCCTATACCGGGCACCACTTAAAAGTGGCCGACGTGACGGCGCTGATGGACGGACGCATTGTAGATTTGTGCGAAATCAATTTTCTCTCCGGCATTATTGTGCTGCCCGTGTTTGTGTTGGACGAGCTGAACAAAATGGCCTCTTCCAAAGATCCGTTGGAACGCGCCAAAGGCCGCCGCGGGCTGGACGTAGCCACCCGCTTGCAGGAACTGACCGAAATCGCCGTGCGTGTTACTTCCAAAACGCCTAAGGCCGAAACGATGGAAGAACGCGTGGTAAAATTGGCCAAAAGCCTGGACGCCGAAGTGGTGACGCTGGATTTTAACGTAAATAAAGTGGCCGCGCTGCACGACGTGATTGCGCTGAACATTGCCGACTTGGCCACGGCTTTGAAACCGGTAGTGTTGCCGGGGGAAAGCATGTCCCTGTTTATCATGAAAGACGGCAAAGAAAAAGAACAGGGAATCGGTTACTTGGACGACGGCACCATGGTAGTGGTGGAAGACGGCCGCAAGTACATCGGCAAACGGGCGGAAGTGTCCGTTTATTCCATTTTGCAAACTTCGTCCGGACGGATGATTTTTGCCAAAATTAAATAAGGTTTTTATGATGAATAAGACGGGTTTTTCGTCGGCGGTAATCGTGGCGGGGGGAAGCGGCAAACGTATGGGCCGCCCCAAGCAAATGTTGCCGCTGGCCGGAAGGCCCGTTCTTGTTCGTACGATAGAGGCGTTTAGAAATACGCCTGGCGTGCAGGAAATTGTAGTGGTGACGCCGGCCGAAAACCGCCCCGAATTGAACAAATATTTTTCGGGCTTGGTGTATGCAGACCCCGGGTCTACCCGGTTGGAATCGGTGCAAAACGGATTTGCCAAAACCTCTGCCCAGGCGCACACCGTGGCCGTGCACGACGGCGCCCGCCCGCTGGTGAACCCGCAGGCGGTGCAGCAATGCTTGCAAACGGCGGCCCAATATGGCGCGGCGGTGTTGGCGGTGCCGGTGAAGGATACCGTTAAAGTTTGCACCCAGGGCGCAGTGGAACAAACGTTGGACCGTTCCAGCCTGTGGGCGGCGCAAACGCCGCAGTGCTATCGGCGCGAGATACTGGCCGAAGCGTTGGAAAAATTCGGGTCGGAAAAAGACGCTACCGACGAATCCCAGTTGGTGGAAAAGTTGGGCGTAAAAGTGCGCGTGGTACCGTCCGATTACAAAAACAACAAAATTACCACGCCGGAAGATTTGGTATTTGCGGAGGCTCTCTTGGAAGAAAAAACCATTTACCGCACCGGATTCGGGTTTGACTTACACCGCCTGGAACCGGGCCGGAAATTGTATGTGGGCGGGGCGGAAATCCCGCACACGAAAGGCTTTTTGGGCCATAGCGACGGGGACCTGGTTCTCCATGCGCTGTGCGACGCTATCCTGGGCGCGCTGTGCGCGGGGGAAATCGGCATTTTGTTCCCGCCGACGGACGATTCCATCAAAGGTATTTCCAGCGTAACCATAGCCAAAAAAGTGCTGGAAATTGTCCGCGCTCACCATGCCGAAATCGACCATATAGACGCCACCATTATTACCCAAGAACCCAAAATGAAACCGCATTACGATACGGTTCGCCGGTCCTTGGCAGCGGTATTTGAAATGCCGCTGGAACAGGTAAGTTTCAAATCTAAAAGCCACGAGCACGTGGGCGAAATCGGCCGCGGAGAAGCGGCCATGTGCCATGCCGTGGCAACATTAAAATTAAGGAGCAGCTTATGAAGATGCGTGTGTTGGTTACTTTTTTGTTGGCGGGGTTGGTATGTGCGTGTAGCAGCACGGACTATCGCTCGCACAAACGCGTTACCCAGGGGATTGATTACTCCCGCTACCCCGGTAACGAAGCTTATTACGAATTTACGTCGGATATTCCCCTGGATCCTTCCGTTTTAACGGAGAGTGAACCGCTGGTGGAGCAGGAACCTGTTTTGGGTGAAGACGAAGATTTTACTTCCGAAAATATTGCCAGCACGTATGGCAACTATGGGGACGTAGTCGTAAACGTGGCCGCCCACAAATTCAAATTGGGGCCCAAGGCCGCCCGCAAAGAAATGAGCGTGTTCCAAAAATCGTTGGACAAAGCCTATGCCGTGGCACTCAAAAAATACCGCCCGGTGGGCTTTACCTACGCGATGAGCAGTGTGGGGGCCGTCAATCCGCTGTCGGACATTGAAGTGCGCTGCATGCTCAGCGAACGCTCCGCCAACGATATCGGCCAAGCCACGTGCACGCTGTTTTTTAACACGATTAAATCCACTTATTTGGAGCTTTCCCAAGAGGGTAAGTAAGCTGCGAGGCAACGATATGATGTATTTGTACAATTCCGCCACCCGGCACAAAGACGAATTCAAACCGGTAAACGACAAGCAGGTCACCATGTACTGCTGCGGGCCGACCGTATACAATTATGCGCATATCGGCAACTTGCGCACGTATATTTTTGAAGATTTGCTTTCCCGCACCATTCGCCTGCATTATCCGCTTAAGCACGTGATGAACGTGACGGACGTGGGGCATTTGGTGTCCGACGCGGACGACGGCGAAGACAAAATGGAAGTGGCCACCGCGCGCGAAGGCAAGAGCGCGTGGGACATTGCCAAATTTTACGAAGCCAAATTTTGGCAGGATTACGACGCCCTGCATTGCACGCGCCCCACGATTATCAGCCGTGCTACCGAGCATATTAAAGAAATGATTGCCCTGGTTAAAACCTTGGAAGAAAAAGGCTACACGTATCGCACTTCCGACGGGATTTATTATGATACCTCCAAGTTTGACCGCTACGACGCCCTGGTGGGGCATGCCCGCATCAGCGGTTTGCAAGGCGGTGCCCGTGTGGAGATGAGCGACGAAAAGCGCAACCCGACCGATTTTGCTTTGTGGAAATTTTCTCCCAAAGACAAAAAACGCCAAATGGAATGGGACAGCCCTTGGGGTGTTGGTTTCCCGGGCTGGCATATTGAATGTTCCGCCATGGCCATGAAGTACCTGGGCCACACGCTGGACATTCACTGCGGCGGCATTGACCACGTGACCATTCACCACACCAACGAAATCGCCCAAAGTGAAGCCGCCACCGGCGAAAAATACGTCAACTATTGGGTGCATGGCGAATTTTTGATTTTACGTTCGGGCAAAATGTCCAAATCCGGCGGTACTTTTGTGACGCTGGACGTATTGAAAGAAAAAGGCTACGAACCGCTGGCTTACCGCTATTTGTGCTTGGGCGCGCATTACCGCACCCAGTTGGAATTTTCCTACGAAAGCATGGACAGCGCCGCCAAAAGCTTGAAAAACTTGCGCGCCCTGTGCGTGCAAGCCCAAGACGCCGCCCACGGCCAAGCGCAGGAAACGGACAATTCCCGCGCATGGAAGGACAAATTCACCGCCGCCATGGAGGACGACTTGAACGCCCCCAAAGCGCTGGCCATTACGTGGGAAGCGGTGCGCAGTGCGGAGTTGAATCCCGCCGAAAAGTTGGACTTTTTGAAATTTGCCGACACGATTTTGTCGCTTGATTTGTTTGCCAAACCCGAGGCCGCGTGCCAGCAGCTGCCGGCGGAAGTGACCGCCTTGCTGGAAGAACGCGCCCGTGCCCGCGCCGCCAAGGATTGGAAAAAATCCGATGAATTGCGCGACGCCATTGCCCGTGCGGGGTATATCGTAAAAGATACGCCGCAGGGCCAGCAAACGGAGAAAAAATAACATGAAAAGAGTGCCCGCCGAATTCTTAAAACGCATACCGAAAGCGGATTTGCACGTCCATTTGGACGGCTCTTTACGTCTTTCCACCTTGATTGAACTGGCCAAAAAAGAAGGGGTGGAGCTGCCCGCCTATACCGAAGCAGGCATGCGCCAAAAAGTGTTTAAGGATAAATACGCCTCGCTGGTGGAATACCTGCAGGGCTTTTCGTATACGGGCGCCGTCATGCAGAATGCCGAAAATATTGAACGCGTTGCTTACGAGCTGGGCCAGGACGCTATCGCCGAAGGCGTGCGCTACTTGGAAGTGCGCTTTGCCCCGCAGCTGCATGCCAACGAAAATTTGACCGCGCAGGAAGCCGTGCGCGCGGTGGTGCGCGGGTTGGAACGGGCCAAGAAAGAGCACAACTCTTCCGCGGCTGTGAAAAAAGAAGACGATTTGGAATTTCACTGTGGCGTGATTGCTTGCGCCATGCGTAATTTCAATCAGTTCATGTCGCCATATTATTCCAACTTGATTAAGGCGCTTTCGCAGTCCAGCAAGAGCGAAATTTTTGGCATTGCTTCTTTGGAACTAGCCAAAATGGTGGTGAAACTGGCAAAAGAAGAACATTTGCCCGTAGTCGGGTTTGACCTGGCCGGAGAAGAAGCCGGCTACCCGGCGGCTGACCATTTGGACGCTTACCGCTACGTACACAAACACTTTATCCGCAAAACCGTCCACTCCGGCGAAGCGTACGGACCGGAATCTATTTTCCAGGCTATTACCGATTGCTACGCCAATCGCTTGGGACATGGCACCCATCTGTTTGCTGCGGCCATGATTAAAGACAAAAAGGTGAAAGATAAAGAAGAATATGTCAATTCGCTGGCGGATTATATTGCCAGCGAGCGCATTGGTATAGAGGTCTGTTTAACCAGCAACTTGCAAACCCTGCCGGAAATCAAATCCGTCAAGGAACACCCTATCCAAGAAATGATTAAACGCGGCTTGCCCGTTAGCATTAATACGGATAACCGTTTGGTTTCCAACACGACCGTTACCAAAGAAATGGAGTTGTTGGTGCGCAACATTAAACTTTCTCCCAAAGAGCTTAAAAACATTGTCATCGCCGGATTTAAGAGCGGATTTTTCCCGGGAAGCTATGTGGAAAAACGCCGCTTTGTGCGCAAGGTAATAGACCGCTACAACGCCTTGGCCAAGGAATACGGCGTGCCTTTGTATTAACGTTTGGAAACAATATGCTAAAACCCCCGCCGCAAAATATGCGGCGGGGGTTTTTTATGGAATAGATTATTTGTTCTCGTCATCAAAGCCTTTGGGGTTGGGAATGAGGTGTTTCACCATTTCCTTAAAGGCTTGCTTGAATAAAGTTTTGCGGTGCGGAATTTTGGCGGGGCGCAACGGGCGGGCACAATCTGCCGTGGGGACGTGTTCGGCGTCGCCGGTTTTTCCGCTGTCTAGCGAAATGCGCTGGCTGGGATAAATGCTTTGCTGTCCCGTTACCAAGAAGCTAATGACGCACGCCACCGTGGCGTAAGGCGCAATAGCCGGGCCAAAAAGTTCTATGGCCATAATACTGGCCGAAAGCGGGGTGTTGGCGGTGCCGGCCAGCACGGCTACTAGTCCCATAGCGGCCAGGGTGGCACTATCCACTCGCAGGAAATCGGCCAGCATGGCGCCGGCTTGCGCACCCACAAAAAAGATGGGCGTCACAATGCCTCCAATGCCGCCGGCCGCAAACGTGACGGACGTGGTGAGCATTTTGTACAAGAAAGCAAACGGGGAAAGCGGCGGCTCTCCGCTAAGTACCGATTCTATGCCCGGCATGCCCAAACCTAAATACAAGGGGGACACAAAATACCCCACCGCCACCAAGAATAACCCGCCAATCACGCAGGTCCAGAACAGGCGGATTTTAAGCGTGAGGTAGCGGAACAGTACGCGGATAAATTTACTGATTTCAATAAATAGTACCGATACCAATCCAAAAAACATGCCCGCCACAATCATTTTGAGAAAGAACTGTTCGGAAAACACCGGCACGAAGTGAATGGGGTGATAAATATAGTCCACTCCCAATAAAGACGTTACCTGAAAAGCGGTAATTCCTGCCACCAATGCCGGGAACATCACTTCATAAAAAATATGTCCGGCCCACAATACTTCCAACCCGAACAGCGCCCCCGATATCGGCACGCCAAATACACCGGCAAATCCCGCGCTTACGCCGCAAATCATCATTTTGCGTTGGTCCTGCGGGTTCATGCGCGCCCAGCGCGCCAAAATGGAAGAGATCCCGGCGCCGACGTCGGCACAAGGGGCTTCTTTACCGGCGGAACCGCCCGTTACCATGGTGACAATGGAGAGGGTGAATCCCTTGAAAATGGAAATAAAGGAAATGGGACGGTAGGAATTGATTTTATTGATGACGGCGTCTGTCGTGTAGTCTTTATGCCGTCGGGCCGTTTTGCGGCCCAGTATGGCCACACCGTAGAGCACAAAGGGAAGCCCTAAATAAAACAACGGAATGCCGTTGCGAAAGTTGATGGCTTTGTCTAAAATTTTTAAGAAAAGCGCGTCCAGCACGCCCACAATACAGCCGATAACCGTGGCCAGAAAAAACCATTTGATAATGCTAATTACATTGCTTTTGTGTTCCGATAACATAATTAATATCTTACTAAATTGCCTGTTTTGGCACAAAAAACCGTTGCAGACGGGGCCAAAATCAGCGGAGTAGTAATTTTGCTATACTATATAGGAAGATTTCCCGCCTTGGCGGGATAAGTCAAAATTTTGGCAGATAAGGAGTTGTACCTATGGATGAGTTTATTTCGTCCGTTATCACGCTGGCTCTGGTGATGGATGGATTCGGGAATATCCCGCTGTTTATCACCGCGCTTAAAAAAGTAGCCCCGGAACGCCGCAAAACCGTTTTGCTGCGCGAACTGGGCATCGCGCTGCTGATTATGGTGGCGTTTTTATTTTTGGGAAAATGGTTCCTAAACGCGTTTGGCATTCATGAGTATTCGCTGAGCATTGCGGGCGGGATTATTTTGTTTATCATTTCCGTCAAGTTGGTGTTTGGCGGAGAAGAAGAACCGAAAAACGACCCGAAAGAAGACGAACCTTTCGTTGTGCCGCTGGCTATTCCGCTGGTGGCGGGCCCGGCGGCCTTGTCTATGGTGATGATTACGGCGGCGCAGCAGTCCAATAAACTGATTACGCTGGGAGCGGTGATTGTCGCTTCGTTGATTAACTCGGCTATTTTAATGTCTTCCTTTCCGTTGAGCAACTTGCTGGGCAAGCGCGGGCTAATCGCTATTGAACGTTTGACCGGTATGATCCTGATTTTGATGTCCGTAGACATGGTGATGGGCGGTATATCGGTCTTTATGAGCCTGTAGAAACCTGCTGCGGGAGGATAAACGCAATGAGCAAAAAAGGCTTTACGCTTTTAGAGCTGTTAATTGTAGTAATCGTGGTGGCAATTCTGTCTAGTATTGCCGTTATGTACTATGGACGGTTTATAGAACGTGTGCGCATTACGGAAGCGGATACGGTAATCGGCTCGGCCATTTTGTCTCAGGAACGGGTATTTCTTAAGTTCCAGCGTTATACGCCCTATTGGCACCAGCTGGACGCGGCCCCTATGGCCGTGCGCACGCCGAAAGAGCAAAACGACTTTGCCAACGGGAAAGACAATACCGTCTATTATACGCGCGGAGGCGTTTTGTCCGGCAATATCAAGGCGGGCTTTGCCATTACTTTTGAGCAGGACGCTACCGACCGTTGGTTTGCCGTTGCCCGCCGCGTTGGACCGGGCGAATATACCTACCAGATTGTCCGCCCGTTTGACTCCACCCATTCCGTGTGCGTGCCGGACTGGGCCAACGAAAAAGATTTGGCGATTTGTATAGATTATATGGGGGTGGAACACGCCAGCGAATTGGAAGGAAACCCCATGGTGCCAAAACTGGAAGAAAACAATATTTAACTAAAACGGCTTGCCTTAAGGGCAGGCCGTTGGTCGTTTGAGGAGGAAAAATGAAAAAGAAAAAATTTTCGTGGAAAGGGTTGAGTATATTATTGTTGATTGTGCTGGTGCTGGCCGGTGTGGCGGCGCCGCATTATGTGTGGACGGTTGAACGTGCCAAAGCAGGTGCGGCGGAAGCGGCGTTGATTAATTTGTCCGTAGCGGAAAATTTGTACTTTATTCATCATAAAACATACACATACGATTGGCGCGAGCTGGACCGTTATATGCCCCAGATGGAAGGCATGCAGGGTGTCTTCGCCCCGGCCGGAGAAGAGGGAGAGGAACGCTTTTTTTCGTTTTCGGAAAAAGAACTTTCCCGCGCGCGCAGCGGGTATTCTTTTGGAGTGGAATTGGACGAATCCCGCGCGAGCGGCAAAATTTATGCCGTGCGTACGGGCGGTATGTTGTCTTACACGCTGACGGAATCTTTTCCTAAACCCGCTTTTGTGTGCGAGGCCGGCAATGCGGCGGGGAAATGGTTTTGCAATAAATTTTCCGATTATATTTTGCCCTTTTTGATGCGCAAAAAAGAAGATGCTTCCGTTACGCAAACCCCTGCTCCTTAGAAAAAAGACCCAATAGGTCCTGGGACCTCTTGATTTTTATTTCTTTTACTGATACACTAAAGGGGTAGCCCGCAAGGGCTGCACAACCTTATGTGTAAAACTGTAGGAGGTTTTATATATGAATAAGAAGGGTTTCACCCTGATTGAATTGCTGGTAGTGGTACTCATTATCGGCATTTTGGCCGCGATGGCCATGCCCGCTTACTTCAAAGCGGTGGAACGCTCCCGCACCGCGGAAGCCGACACGATGATCGGTTCCGTAGTGAACGCGCAACAGCGCTACAAAATGAAAACCGGTAACTATACCACTACCTGGACCGCTTTGGACGTAGCTCCGGCCAACGCTGCGGCGCAGGCTATTTACTGCACCAAATTGGCTAAAGGCGCTCAAAAGAATTGCGTAAACAACAGCAAAGACGCCGCTACTGTGGGCAATGGCTTTGCCATGGAACTCAAAGGCACCGCCACCAACACCGGCAACTCTTCCGGTGTGGTAGCTTCCCGCGTGGGTACCGGCCAGTACACGTATAAAATCTACAAAAAATACGATGAACCCGGTCAGGCTCAGTGCGAAGGTGTTTCCGATGACGACAAAGAACTCTGCGCCGATTACAAAGGTGTGGACACCTATGCCGCTCCGGCGTATACTTCTGCTTCCATCCAATAAAATCATTGCGTAACTTTTCGCTTGATTACCCCCGCTCTTAGGAGCGGGGGTTTTGTTTGGAAAAATATTTATTATAAAAGCCTTGATTTTTATTTCTTTTACTGATACACTAAAGGGGTAGCCCGCAAGGGCTGCACAACCTTATGTGTAAAACTGTAGGAGGTTTTATATATGAATAAGAAGGGTTTCACCCTGATTGAATTGCTGGTAGTGGTACTCATTATCGGCATTTTGGCCGCGATGGCCATGCCCGCTTACTTCAAAGCGGTGGAACGCTCCCGCACCGCGGAAGCCGACACGATGATCGGTTCCGTAGTGAACGCGCAACAGCGCTACAAAATGAAAACCGGTAACTATACCACTACCTGGACCGCTTTGGACGTAGCTCCGGCCAACGCTGCGGCGCAGGCTATTTACTGCACCAAATTGGCTAAAGGCGCTCAAAAGAATTGCGTAAACAACAGCAAAGACGCCGCTACTGTGGGCAATGGCTTTGCCATGGAACTCAAAGGCACCGCCACCAACACCGGCAACTCTTCCGGTGTGGTAGCTTCCCGCGTGGGTACCGGCCAGTACACGTATAAAATCTACAAAAAATACGATGAACCCGGTCAGGCTCAGTGCGAAGGTGTTTCCAATGACGACAAAGAACTCTGCGCCGATTACAAAGGTGTGGACACCTATGCCGATCCGGAATACGCTTCGTCTGCTATCGGTGGCAGCGGTGGCAGCGGTGGCAGCGGTGGCAGCAACCCCTAATAATGTGGTATAAGCAGTATTGAATTCTTCCCGCTCCCAAAGTTTGGGGGCGGTTTTTTTATGCTTTAAGGGCGGAAAATCGTGCGGGATATTGCCGTTTTTTTCAAATAAGCATACAATAAGGGTGATATGAAAAGAGTGAAATTGGAAAAAGCACTTACGTTCTTGGAGCCGGGCCCGGTGGTATTGGTCAGTACGTTTGACGGCAAGAAAAATAACGTGATGACAATTTCCTGGACGATGCCCCTGGACTTTGCCGGCCATTTTGCCCTTTGCACCGGGCCCTGGAACTATTCGTTTGGCCCTTTACGCAAAAGCAAGGAATGTGTATTGTGTGTGCCGAGCGTTTCGTGGGCGCGCAAAGTGGTTCAAATTGGCATGGTTAGCGGGGAAGATACGGATAAATTTGACCGTTTTAGCTTGACGGCTTTGCCGGCCGCTTGCGTAAAAGCCCCGTTAATAGACGGTTGTGTGGCTTGTGTGGAGTGCCGGGTGGAAAAATTTTTACCGGCATATGGCATTTTTATACTGCAAGCGCTGGCCGTGTGGGAAAATCCTTCGTGCCAAGATAAACGCTTGCTGCATGCGGTGGGAGACGGAACCTTTCATGCAGACGGAGAAAAATTTAATTTTCGTCGGTTGATGCGGGCAAAACTGCCTCCGGGGCTATAGGGGCGGGTTCTTCTGCCATGGCAGGCTGGGTAGCAGGCTCTGCAGACGGTTTAGCCGGGGCCGAAACGTCCGTTTGCGGGGCGTTTTCCTGCGGCTGAGGGGTCGGTTCGGCAGCGTTTTCCTGCGGCAATTCTTCAGCCGGTGTAGTGGTTGGAACTGTTAAAGTGGCCTTAGCTGTGGGGAAAGTTCCTTCTGCAGGCGTTTGGGGTTCTTCCTCAATATTTTCCGTTTTCTCTATCACAGGTGCGGCTGAAGGCGCCGGTTCTTGCTCGGGGCACACGGTCGGCTCTGTGGGGGTTGGCACCACGGGCGCCGGCTCTTGAAGCTGTTTTTCGGCGGGAGCTTCTTCCGGGTTTACCACAAAAGTAGGTTCTTCTGCGTCAAAAATGATGCCTTTTTCGGGTTCTGGCTGCGGCTGGGGCTGGTCGGGCGTTTCCTCCGGTGCCGTGTTCGGCATAGGAGGCAAAACCAGCTCGGGCGTTTTTACAGAGGGGCATCGTTTGATAACGTCTTGCGCCGATTCTTCAAAAAACAGGCGGCCCGATTTCCAGGATTCATAGAGCTGGCGGTCAGGCGTTTCCGGGCGGAAAAAATCTTTGCGGGAAGAGTGGTCCGCAATGGCAAAGGCAATTAAATGCAGTACGGCGATGTCGTCCCCGGTAAAGTTTTTGCGTTTTTCATAGCTGCTCACCCGGGCAAGCACCTTGATTTGATGCCCTTTTTTAATCCCTGTCATGGCAGGCATGCCGCGCTTATTAAAGGTAACAAGCAGCATTTCGTAGGAAAGGGCATTTCCTTTCCCGGTGGCATAATAATACAAGGGCGCGTCTATTTTAAGCACCAGTCTTAAACGAAGGGTGTCTTCCGTCGTGCCTTTGACCTCCCCTCCAAAAGACACCACTTGCCCGCGGTAAGCGTCGGGGTCTTTTTCAATGCCTTGCAGGTAATCCAAATTTTGGTCTTTATAGGGGATAATGGAACTGCAGGCGGCCATTAGGGCACAGAAACATAAAATAAAAATTTTTTTCATATGGATTGGTTATATTATAACTTTTCTGTTTGAGTGCGTGAAATATATCCGCCCGCGGCTTGACCGCCGCCCCGCAAACGGATAGGATAAAACAAAAGGGGGATTTTATGAAACCGTTGAATGAAGAAGAAAAGCGGATTATGTTGGATAAAGGAACGGAGCCGCCGTTTAGCGGTAAGTATTACCGCCACAAAGCGGCGGGGCGTTATTTGTGCCGTCAATGCGGGGCGCCGTTATATTTAAGCGAGGATAAATTTAGCTCCGGCTGTGGCTGGCCCAGCTTTGACGCCGAAATCCCGGGTGCTGTTAAACGCGTGCCCGATGCGGACGGCGTACGGACGGAAATTGTCTGCGCGCACTGTGGGGGACATTTGGGGCATGTGTTTGAGGGGGAACATTTAACAGCAAAAAATGTGCGGCACTGCGTCAACTCGCTTTCGCTGGTTTTTCAGCCGGCCGGACGGCAGGCCGAAAGCCAAGAAGGCGAAACGGCTATTTTTGCGGGCGGCTGTTTTTGGGGAGTGGAACACTTGATGAAAAATTTCCCGGGGATTATTAGTATAGAACCCGGCTATACGGGCGGATATGTGGATAACCCTACTTACGAACAAGTCTGCTCCCACCTGACGGGGCATGCCGAGGCCGTGCGTATTGTGTTTGATCCTTCTCAGGTGAGCTATGAAACTTTGCTCAAAGGCTTTATGGAAATCCATGACCCCACGCAAGAAGGCGGCCAAGGGCCGGATTTGGGTCCGCAGTACCGCTCGGAAATTTTCTACTTAAACGAACAACAACATAAAACCGCCCAGCGCATTATTGCTTTACTTAAACAAAAAGGATATCCCGTTGTTACGCGCTTGACGTCGGCTTCCGCTTTTTGGCCGGCGGAAGATTATCATCACCGCTATTACGAAAGAACCGGCTCGGCCCCGTATTGCCACCGCCGGGTAAAACGGTTTGACGATTAATCGGACGAGTTACGGGGAGAATTGTTTGCCCCCTTTGCGGACGACTCCGTTACCGCAAAGTAGGTGCCTGCGGCCATAAGTCCCACCGCGGCACAGAATCCGTTGCCCAGCGGTTGGCCAACCAACAAAAACGAAAGCGCCGCCCCCATAAAAGGAGCAAAGGCATAATATACCCCTGTGCGAGCCGCCCCCAAACTGCGCTGGGCCAGAATATAGAGGTAAACACTGCACCCATACGCGGCCGCACCCAAGGCCAAAGCCCCTAATATATATCCCAGACGGAAAGATATTTCGCCCAGTCCTGCCGCCAGCACAAGCGCCAGCGTGCCGCCAGATCCTAATCCTTTTATTAATACGATTTGTACGGGATTTTTGGCGGAAAGAACCCGCGTGGTGTTGTTTTCAAACCCCCAGCACACGCTGGCCAATAGCGCCAGCAACGCCCCGCCGGAAAAAGACAACGCCCTTACGTCGTCCACCGTCAGCACGATGCAAGCCGTGGTAATTAGTCCGATAGCCAGCCACAGCCGCCTGCCAACGGCTTCTCTAAAAAAACAGCGGGCAATTAAAGCGGTGGCCACAATTTCAAAATTATTTAATAACGCCACCGTGGCGGGAGTGGTGGTTTTTAATCCGCATAGCAATAGCACGGGTGCGGCGGCGTCCAGCAGGACCATGGCCGTAAGATAAGGAATATCCCGCCGGGTAAGAGGTTTTTCGTGAGCGTTTTGGCCGCGGGAAAACACTCACACCCCGCACATGCACAAACCCACTCCTATATATAATAAGGAGGCCAAGAAAGAAGGGGCCAGGCCGTTTAAGAGCAGTTTTGAAAACGGCGCACTAAGCCCATAACACAAGGCGGCGGCCAAGGCAAAAAATACGGCGGGATAAGATTTTATGGGCATAGGCTATTATAGCAAAGCGGAGGGGGAGCGTTTGAAGGCAATAAAAAAGGAAGAGGGATCTCGGCCTCTTCCTGGTAAAACGCCTAACGGCTAAATACAAATAAAAAACGCCCTCTAGGAGAATCGAACTCCTCTTTTCGGATTGAAAATCCGACGTCCTAACCGATAGACGAAGAGGGCTTAAAGTGCGCCCGGTGAGACTTGAACTCACGGCCCCCCGCTTAAAAGGCGGATGCTCTACCACTGAGCTACGAGCGCTAAAAAAGCAGTCAAAAGAACTGTCCGGGTTTAATCATCGGGTTAAACCCAACAAAAATATTATACTAAAAATTTAAGCTGTTGTACAAGAAATTATTTATTTTTTTGTTACAGCTTTTTTCCGATAATTTATTATAACACTTTTTTACTTTTTGCGTCAAACATCTTTTTTCCCTCTCGTTTTCCGCCTCAAACCGTTTGACAACCTCCCTCGTGCTTGATACCATATAACAAACAGGCCGTAAAAAGCCTTAAATTATTTTTGTGAGGGTTTGTCATGAAAAAAGTAATCAGTTCCAACAACGCGCCCAAAGCCATCGGGCCTTATTCCCAAGCCATTGAAGAAGGCGGCTTTGTGTTTACTTCCGGCGTGCTGCCCATTGATCCCGTTACCAGCGAAATCTTCAACGGGGACGTGCAGGTGCAGACGGAACTTATTTTGAAAAATTTGGAAAACATCTTAAAAGAAGCCGGCTGCACGTTGAAAAACGTGGTAAAAACCACCGTTTTTATGACCGATTTGACCAAATTTGCCGAAATGAATGCCGTGTATGCTTCTTTCTTTAAGGAAAATCCTCCCGCCCGCAGCACCATTCAAGTAGTGGCGTTGCCGAAAGGAAGCGTCGTGGAAATTGAAGCGATTGCCAAAAAATAAAGAAGACCGCCATGACCATTCAAGACCAAGTGCTTTCCAGCCGCTTAAACGGCATTTTGTTGCCGCTTGCCGCCATGAAAACCCAAAACGATTGGGGCGTGGGGGATTTTTCTTCCCTGCGGGAATGGACGGATTTTTTTGCACAGCAAGGCGCTAAAATTGTGCAAATCCTGCCGCTGCAGGAAACGGCACCCGGCGAAACCTGCCCTTATTCTGCCCTAAGCGCTTTTGCTACGGACCCCGTCTATGCGGATATTGCCGACGTGCCGGACGTGAAAGCCAGCCCGCGTGCGCAGGAATTTATAGATTCTCTCGCGCTTAAAATCCGCGAATGGCACGACGCCAAAAAGGCCCCTTTCTTCGCCGTCAAGCAAGCCAAGCTCAAAGCGTTGTGGTTTGGTTATCAGCACTTTTTGCAAACGGAAGCCGCTGCCAACTCGCCGCGGTTTCAGGCGTTTGAGGCCTACTGCGCGGCACAATCCGGTTGGCTGCGCGGCTATTCTCTTTTCCGCGCGCTGAAAGAATTTTACAAATGGCAAACCTGGACCCAATGGCCCGAGCCTTTGCGTAATTTTGAAAAAACAGCCGTGGATGCTTTTGAAGCCCAGTACCGCGAATACGTAAATTATTTTTCCTATATTCAATGGATTTTGGACCAACAGCTCCGCCGGGCAAAAGCTTTTGCGCAAGAAAAAGGCGTGCTGATTTTTGGGGACATTCCTTTTGGTACGAATCTGGACAGTGCGGAAGTCTGGTCCGAACGGGCCAATTACCGCCTGGGGTGGGAAATCGGCGCGCCGGCAGACCAGTTTTCCAAAGGCGGCCAGCGCTGGGGTTTACCCGCTTACGATTGGGTGTATCAACATTCCCATAATTTGGATTTGTGGCGGCGCAAAATCCGCCGGGTGACGGAACTGTACGACATTTTCCGCCTGGACCATTTGGTAGGGTTTTTCCGCACGTATGTGTTTGCCCCGGGGGACGAGGTCGGTTCGTTTGACGTACAAGGCGAACAAAACCAAATTGACCGCGGGTATAATTTCTTGCGTATGGTGCTGGATGAAGCCAAAGGTAAACTGCCCGTAGGAGAGGACTTGGGGGTTATCCCCAATTATGTGCGCCGCATGCTGGTGGATTTGCGTATCCCGGGGTATAAAGTGCTCCGCTGGGAACGCGAAGACAACGGATATTACCGCGAACCGCGCAACTATCCGCAAGTTTCCTTGGCCACCACTTCCACGCACGACACCGAAACCGTGCGCGGCTGGTGGGAAACCATGGACACGCGCGAACGCGCCAACATTTGGGAAATGATTACCGCCCAAAAGACGGACGGACAAGTGCCGTTTAACGATTTTTCCCAACGCGCCATTTTGCGCCGGGTGTTAGACTCTAGTTCCGCCATCACGCTTTTTTCCTGGCAGGACGTTATCGGTACGTTGGACCGGGTGAATACGCCCGGCACGGTGGGCGAAGAAAACTGGACCTACCGCAGCGAATATACCCCCAGCCAAGCGGCCGAAGTGTATGCACCCCAGCTGGAGATGTACCGCCAACTGCTTAAGGAGACGGGCCGCGCTTAGGCCCTTATATGCCCGAATTTACCGCCATTATTCCCGCCGCCGGCAAAGGCGTGCGCCTGCTTCCGTATACGGCGCACATGCCCAAAACCATGATTACCGTAGCGGGCAAACCCATCTTGGGCCATATTTTGGATCAGGTGGAAAGTTTGGGCATAAAAAAAGTGGTGTTTATCGTCGGGTACAAACAAGAAGCGATTGTGGAGTTTGTCCGCTCGCAGTATCCGCATTTGCAGGCCGTTTTTGTGCAACAGCCCGAGCCGAAAGGCTTGGGCCATGCTATTTATTTGGCCAAGCGTGAAGTGACGGGGCCGTGCTTTATTCTGCTGGGAGATACGATTGTGGACGGGGATTTGCGTCCGCTCGTTTTCGGCGGGAAAAATGCTTTGGGCATTCGCACGGTTCAGGATCCTACCCGCTTTGGCGTGGTGGAATTAAAAGACGGCAAAATTATTTCGTTTGAAGAAAAACCCGAGCACCCCAAATCCAACCTGGCCATTATTGGGGCGTATTCTTTTTTGGATTCGGCTCAACTTTTTGACGCGTTGGAAGAAGTGATTCGTTCGGGCAAAACTGTTAAAAACGAAATTCAATTAACTGACGCCCTGTCCGTTTTGCTGCAGCGCGGCGTGGAAATTGTGCCCGTAAAGATGGACGATTGGTTTGACTGCGGAACCGTGGAAATTTTGCTGCAAACCAACCGCCTGCTTTTGGACCGCCATCACCGCGTGCCTGCGGAACTGGAAAAACAAAACAAAATTATTCCGCCTTGTTGGATTGCAGACGGGGTGCAGGCACAAAATTGCGTGTTGGGGCCGTATGTCTCCGTGGCGTATGACGCTTGCTTGCAGGATTGTTGCTTGCAGGACGCTATCGTCGGCCCGCAGGCAAAACTGCAACAAAAAACCGCGCAGCACGCGGTTTTTGATAAGCATAATCAGTAATTAAATTATTTTTTTGCACCGGCCTCTGCCTTGTTTGCGGCAGGGGCTTTTTTGTCGGCCGCGGCAGCAGAATTTGCCTTGGCGGAGGCGGCAGGTTTTGTGGTTTCTTTTTGCGTTTTGGTATCTACTTTGGGGGCGCTTTCTTTAGCGGATTTTTCATCGGCAGAGGGCGCTTGCTGCGCAGCGGGCTGTTCGGCCGGTTTGGGGAAGAGTTCTTCCGCCAGCTGTTCGGCCGCTTCCCGGGCGGCATTATAGTCGGCCACGGCTTGAATAAATTGCGAAGTGGGTCGGTTGGTGTCGGTATTTTTGGCCATTTCCAGTTCCAACTTCGCTTTTTTGATTTCAAAATCTTCCAACGCCAAAAGCAAGCGAATTTGATTTACCAAGCGGTCTTTTTCTTCGTTTACCACTACGGGGCAGGCTTGCAAAGCCTGGTTTAAGGCGTTTAAGTTTCTTTCCGCCGTTTGGCGGGTGGTGTTTTGCAGAACGGGATTTTCCTGCGACAAGGGCGGCACCGATACGGACGAAGCCAACGTGGCCGCCCGCTGCGGCAGATAAATGTTTCCCACCATCATGCCCCCTACAAACAAAAGGGCCATCGTAAATAAATAGAGAATATATCGCATAGAAATCCTTTCCTATATTCTATCAAAAAGGACTGAAAATAAATATAATAAAACTAATATGAACAGCTCCCTCGTAATAAGAACATGTTTTTGGTCTGCTTTTGGGCACCTTTTAGGTGCCTGGTTACGCTTTTTTCAAGCTCATGGAACAAGCGTTTTGAGGAAATCCTTCCTGGGGTTGGCGGGTTTGTGTTTGCTGGGCGCACCTTGTGCCTGGGCGGCGCCTCAAAGCGAATATATAGACCGATTTGACGCTTTTATTACGGTGAATAAAGACGCCTCCGTAAATGTGACGGAGCGCTTGGTTGTGCAGGCGGAGGGAGACCGTATTCAGCGCGGTATTTTTCGCGTGCTTCCGTATCGGGGCGTGGGCGGATACGAGATTCTTTCCGTCCGGCGAGACGGCCGCCCCGAACCCTACACTTTGCAGGAAAGCTCTTCGGCCAAGAAGCTCTACATCGGCCAGCAAGGCATCACTATTCCCCGCGGCAAACATGTGTATGAACTGACGTATAGGGCCAAAACGACGGTGCGGTTTCAAAAAGATTTTGACGAACTGTACTGGAACGTGACGGGTAACGATTGGCCGTTTCTAATTAAGGCGGCTTCTGCAAGGGTTACCTTGCCCGAAGGGGCGGAAGTGCTGCCGGACGGAGTGTCTCTCTACACGGGGATTATGGGCGCGCGGGAGGCGAATGCACGGGCGTCGGGCCATTCGTTTTTCTACACCACCCGCCCGCTGCTAGCCGGGGAAGGATTTACCATTTCGGTGGCTTGGAATAAAGGCGTCATACAAGAACCTGGCTGGCAAGAAAAATACTTCCGTGGGTGGAATAATTTGTCGGCCCAAGCGGGGCCTTTGTTTGCTTGGTGGGGGCTATTGTTGGGGTACTATGCAGTGATGTGGTTTTGGCTTGGGCGGGACCCTAAAGCACGCGTACTGCGCCGTTTTGAACCGCCGGCGGATCTTTCTCCGGCACAGACACGATATGTTTGGAATATGAAATATGACCAAGATGTGCTGGCGGTGGTGGTGATGTCTTTGGTGGAGAAAAAGTGCTTGCAGGTGGAAGAGGAAAAAGGGGACTTTACCCTCCGCCATACGGACGCTACCGCCCCGATGTTCCTGCCGCCGGAAGAATTGCGTTTTATCAGCGAGTTATTTAGAGACAGCAAAACTTTGTCTGTGTCCCAAAGTAATTACAAAAAATTTGCCGCGGCCGGAAAAGCCGTCAAAGACGCCCTGGCCAAATGGGAAAAAGGCCGCTATTTTTCTCGTCACTTATGGGCCAATATTCCCACGCTTGTTTTTATGGGTTGGCTGCTGGCCCTGTTGATGAAAGCGGTGGACGGATTGTTTGTGCCGTCCTCCATGCTGCAAGCCGTGCTTTTCTTTAGTGCGTGGATTTACCTAACGGCACAGTCTTTTTTGCGGTACCGGTTCCCGCGGTTTTTTGGCACGCAGTGGTTTTGGTATGTGTGGGCCGCGGCGGGGCTGGTGATGTGGCTGGGGCCGGGGATTGGACTTTTGGTGGCGGCCCTGTTGGTGCCGGGCGTGGTGTTCTTTTATGTGATACGCAGCTATACGGTGCAGGGGCGTTTGCTTATGAATGAAATAGAAGGATTTTTAGAGTATCTGCAAGTGGCGGAAAAGTACCGCGTTTTTGCTTCGGACCCGACGGACGCTTCCCGCATTTTCTGCAAGTATTTGCCGTACGCGGCGGCGTTGAACGTGCAGAATAACTGGATAGAAGCCTTGCAAAAAGAACTGGGCGAAGCCGCCGCGGAGGAAGCCCAAAACACCAATGGATTTGCGTTTTACCAAAACCGCCGTTTATTCTACAGCAGTTTTTATGGCGCCATGACGGCCCCTTCTTCGGGCGGAAGTTCTTCCGGCTTTGGCGGGAGAGGTTCTTCCGGCGGCGGAAGCGGCGGCGGTGGCGGCGGCGGTTGGTAAACTGTGGGAAAAATTTTGAATTTACATCATAAAAAGGAGCGTTTATGGCAAAAATAAAATTTGGCAAACATGGCCACTTGGAATTGGAAATATCCCCGTTGACCATTTGGTCCAATCCCGGCAGTGAGGGGGAATTTATGGAGTATCAGCTGGGGCTGTATTGCGAGGGGGAAAGTGTTTTTAATCCGGCATTGACGGAAAAATTGGTGGCTTTGAAAGACGAAGAAAGCATTTATTTGTCGGACTTTATTGCACAAACGCTGGCGGAGCGGAAGGAAAACAATTGGACGATGCTGGACCCGAAAGTATCGCTCTATATGCGGCCGTTGCCGCCCCCTGCGGCGTGTTGTTCCTCGTATAACCGCCCCGATGATTTTTTGTTGCAAATTACGTTGGAACAAAATATTTTTGCCGGGGAAGACAAAGTGTTCGGCCCTTATTCCAATACGGGGTTGACCGTCAGCTTTGAAGCACCGGGTAAAGCCTGGGCGGAATTTGCCCAGGCTATCCGCGCCGAGGAAGAAGATTTTGACGAAGAAGAACAATAAATCTGCTTACGAAAACGCCATATAAAAAGCCCCGCATAAAGCGGGGTTTTTTATAATAGGACGGTTTCCAAATCGTCCGGCACCAACACGCGGCCCGCAAATTCTCGGCTGGCCTCGGCGGTGTAGAGGCGCTTGCGTTCGGGCAGGCAGTCGTCTTGCGTGTGGTACAAAATCAGATTTTTGGCGTTTAGCTCCCGTGCGGTGCGGGCGGCGTCCAGCGCGGTGCTGTGGTGTTTTTCATAAGGCTTAAATTCTTCCTTTTGAGAATAAAGGCAAAACGCTTCGGACAACAGCCAATCCGCCTGTTGCGCGTATTGCTGGCAGAGGGGGTTGTAGGGCTCGTCCCCCAGGCAAACAAGGGTTTGCCCGTCTGGCAGTACGGCGCGGTAACCAAACTGTTTGGTTTTTGTGGAGTGAATATCAAAAGCAGTACAGGCAAAACCGCTTGCGGAAAAATTACCTCCGTCTTGCAGGCGGACGAAGCGAATGCCGTTGTCCAGCACGGCCTGCAGTTTGGCGGTTAGCGTCATGCGGCAAAAGGCGCGCAGTTTTTCCTCGCATTCGTCGTGGCAGTAAATGGTCAGCCCCGTGTGTTTGCCGCGCGTAAAGAGCGAAGCCGCCAGGCGGATTACCCAAATAACGCCTAAGATATGGTCCGTGTGGCTGTGCGTAAGAAAAAGAGAATGTACCTGCGTAACGGGAATGGACGCTTTTTCCAGTTGGGCCAGAATACCGTTGCCGCCGCCGGCGTCCGTTAAGAAAAATTCTTCTCCGTTTTGCAACGCAAAACAGGTGTTGTAGCATTTGGTGACGAGCGCATTGCCCGTGCCGAGGAAAATGATTTTGCTTGCCATAAGTATTTTTATTTTAGCTTTTTTGTTTGCAAATCGTTTTTAATCGTGCGGGTGGCCGCTTTTTGAAGATGCAGGCGGCGAATGGCCCGTTTGTAAGGAAGGGGCGTGTAGAGGCTCCAAGAGGATAGCTTTGCCTGATTTGGCCGCGGCAAAAATAACGAAGCGGGCAATAAATTGGCGATGCCAGGCATTGCGCGCAGGGAATAGAGGTCCGGCCCTTTAACGGCGCCCGCATAGCGGACCAGCGAGTAGGCAAAAGCGTTACAGTTGACGGCGATGTCCGGACGTTTTTTGAGATATTTTTCAAAGGCGGAATTAAACGTGCCGTACCCCAGCGGGCGGCGGCGCGTGTAGGCTATGTAATATTGGGCGGAACGCAGCAGCCGCAGGGCGAAAATTTCATCTTGATAGGGAGAAAACACTTCCCCAAACGCAAAATTCCATTTGCCGTTATCGGTTTGGGCAAAAAAGTCCCGCACGGATTCCATTTCTCGCGGGGCGTTGATGTGGGCTTGCAGGTAGCCGTCTGCGTGGCCAATTAGGCGGGTGCCTCCTTCGGCATAGGCCGCAAGGATAAACCCTTTGTAGCCGTGGCCAAAATCTTTTTCCAGTTCGGTAAAATAGGCTTGTGGGCGGAGGAGGTTGTAGAGCTTGGCAAAAGCGGTGGGGTTATCGGGAATAATCACCAATAGGGAGTGCCCATACAGGCGAAACATGCGCCAATCTTTTTTGGTGTGAATGCCAAATTGAAGGGCCATGTCAATGTCGCGCCCGATCCAATACACTTTGGCGTGGGCTGTTGGCGCGAAGGGCAGACAGAAAAAAAGGAATAAAAACAACGCAGACAATAATTTTTTCATCTCTTATTATTGTATCGTTTTGAAAAAAAGCCCGACAGGGCCAAAAGGCCTGTTTCTTGATAGGTCTTTCGGGCAGAGAAATAAAACGGGGGAAAGCTTGCCGAAGGGGAGAAAAATTACGGAGTGTGTAGTGTAGGCAGCAATATGCTGTATTTTATGGGTTAAATTCCCTGATATGCAGGGAAAATACAGGGAAAATGTTAATTTTTAGGGTTTTTTGAGCCATTTTTTGCCCTGTTTCCCCTATACAACTTGTATAAATTCCCTAAAAACAAAACAGGGAATTAATAGAAAATTTAGCCCAAAATTCTTAATTCCAACTCTGTTTTCAGGGATTTATAATTGTTGTAATTTAAATGCCTTGAATAAGAGGTAAAATCTTTCAATTTTACTTTAGAAGAATTAAAGCCATATTTGGAATAGGAAAATGCTAGGACTCCTGGTAAGGTTTGCTAGTACATCCGCTTTCTTTAGGCAGGAAGGGCAAGGGATTAGATTAATTTCTAGCCCCTATTTATATAGGCATCTAGTGCTTCCAGTAATCCACATGTGCTACAGATTTCCGTCTTGTTATCCTTCCGGCTTATAGCAGGGTAACCTACCATGTATCGGCCACAGTTTGGGCATTTTCGGCGTGTCTTGGGCATATTTAACCTCGATTGGTATGTAGATAGGTCATTACCGCGTAAACATTTTTTATGCGCTCTGCGGTGCAATCCAACCCATACAAGCTACCCATTATCAGGTTTTGGTCCGATGTGGCAATACCGTCCTTGGCGTCCTTTACTCTTTCCGTAAGGTCTTTCACGAGACTCTGCAATACTTCGTAAGAATGTTTAATTACTTCTAATTTCTCTTTTTCGGTCATATTACGCTGTTCTCCGTTTAGTTTTTTTATTACCAAACACATTTAATAATTGTTCTCGTGCTGTGGTATTTGGCTCGCAGGTTTGAAAGTTGCTAAAGAACTCCCAATGACCACCATTTTCCCGTATGTAGGTGCTTGCCTTAGTGGGAGTATCAAAACGGCCTATATGTCTGAGGTCTATGCTATTCCCAATCTTATCTTCTGCGTGTACGGTATATGTCCAACTAACGCATTTCAATCCGTTTATTTTATCTTCCGGCATATATCCTCTCCTAGCACCACTCCTAATTTACTTCCGTTATCCCAGTCCACCATAATGGTCCCTATATCGTCCACTCCGGTTACAGTGCCTTGTGTCCCTATGGGCGGAGCTTGTATATCATCCATTTTCATCAACTCCACCCTAGTCCCTTTGGGGTAATTAATGCGGAGCATTCCAACGGTTGCCCGAATTGCATCTTTCTCTATTTTTTCTGCCATTCCAATATCTCCTTGTGGAAAAATACATAACCGCTAATTGGGTACTCCGTAATGGCCATAGCTAAACCGGAAAGGGATTTATAACACTTCCCTTCCCAATACAAACCATTTTCTTTTACTTCAATTTCCAGGTCCTTGCCCTTAAAACGCTTTACAAACTTAGTGCCTACGGCTGGAAGTCTAGGGTCCTTGGGTTTTTTAAGTATGGTAGGGTTAGCAATTACACTCTCTAAGGTGGCCTTAATGGGCGTTACTCTTGCGGCACAGGTGATGGATTGCGTTTTAGTCTTTGAGCTTTTACTACAAGCTGGCTGTTTCTTTGGCATTTTCGTTCTCCTATAAGTTTGCATTTCTATTCGGGGATTTCGTCCCGTACTACATATACGCTCTTATAGGGAGAGAAGTCAAGTTATAAATGAAGATTATCGTTACGATATAAAATATAACTTAAAATAATTATCATACAATAGTACGAAATAGTATTTTTTGTATAATACTCTTAGAAAAAAATAGGAAGGTAGAAAAAAATGAAAAAACATGCTATTGTTGAATGTTTGCACAAGCAACAAATTACAAATTACGAAACATTAGATTCTTTTTTGCAAACGAATTCAATAGAACACATAGTTTCCCTAACAAAAGATATACAAAATATTATAGAAGACGCTGATTCGAACCAGACTTACACACCTTTTATGTTTTTTCCAAATCCCGATTTATCAGGTATCGGCGGATGTAATGAAATAAACTGCAAAATCAGGAGAGCACAAACATTTTCTCTGTTTGCAAGTTTATATGCAGACATTGTATATTTGAGTTGGGATCCCATCTCATTTGAAAAAATTGATTATAGTGATGAACAAATAATATGTGATTTGATTGAGGAACTTAGAAAGAGACTCGCTTTGCTCCTAACTTATGCATCTCTAATCAATGTCGGAATTATTCATATTCGAATGGAAAATGTTGGGATATGTCGTGATTGTTTACGTAAATGTTTAACAGAACAAAGTCCTTTTGGCTTAGGGAAGTTAGCCAGTCAGTACCTTAATCAAGCTTCTATGAGTGTACATTATGATTTCCCTGGAACCGTCTCTATTGCATTTTCAAATTTAGATGGGATAGTGCCTCACGGGCATTTAATCAAGACTTTTCCTATGAGATATTTCCCAGATTTAGCTTATTATAAAGATGGAAATGTTATTCGGCAAAAAAAGATTAAACAAAAATTATTAAACGATTTGATATTAGAATCTTTAGCAGAATCCTATTCAACGGCTGCTCATTCCGAAATTTATAATGCCAAAATGATTACTGATGTGCCCCTGGATGTGCGAATTGCCCAATTCTTATCGTCTAACGAAACTGAGGGTAAAATATTAAAGCAAGGATTAGTTGTACCAGACAATTGTGACTTACCTATAATTGGCGGTGTTTCTTTAGAAAATATCTTGCATTTACGCGAGGAAGAAAAAGATGCTTTCAATAGATACAGAAATGCAGTAACAAATTTTTTGGAACAGAAACATTCTAATTCAATAAATTTAAAAACATTATATGACCAAGAAATATATCCACAACTCACAGAACTAGAAGCTAAAATTAATTTTGCACGAGAAGGAAGATTGCAGAAATGGCTTGGTTCCTCATTGGTTATGCTCTCCACATTAGGAGTGTGTGCAATGAATGGAATAATTGGTTCAGTTGGACAGGCTGTATCGTTATCTGGTGGAATTTCTAATATTATGCATGGAGCTCAAAATAAAGTCGTTGAATTATTAGAAGAAAATCAAGCAAAAAAAGAAAACAAATATTTCTTTCTATGGAAATTGAAGAATAAAAAGAAAATCAATAAGTAGCTTACAATTCAAGCAATTTCAAGATATGTAACAATTAGGAGATGCGTATATGGACAAAGTAGAATATATAAATAAATTTTTTATCGAAAAACCCTATATTCCACCATATTCAACTTTTCTTTCAGCTCTTATTAATACTCTTTCGCCTAAGCAAGCATGCATGATGTTCGCTTTGTCATTCAAACAATCGCCCGATATTCGTAAGGTGGTGGTAAAAAAAATAGCTCGCGATATTGAAAACAAACAGATGTCGACTCATAAAGTTTTAATTTCCAATTTATTGAAAAAAATATCAATGCCATCTTTCCCGAAAAGAGATTCCTGCGCATTTGTCATTACTTGCTTATACCCTCATTTAGCTAAAGAAGAGCAAAAATCAATTCTTTCCCTATTCCTATCTTCCAAATATACACTGGTTAGGGAACGTGCATTAAAAATTCTGCTGAAAAACTGGAATGTAGAATATACAGATATTGTTTGGAAAATTTGGAATAAAACACCAAGTGATACTTGTGCCAAAGTTATATTAGATCATTTTCCGCTAGAGTTTTTGATAAAAAATTATAAATCGATACTTCCAGAATTATCCGACTGGCAACAAAGAAAATTATTTGGAAAACTCATACAAGTGGATAAAAATCTTGTATCTCAATTCAAGAAAAAGGATCCTATAACATACGCGTATTTTTTAACGAAGCAGGGAAAGAAGCTTTCCTCAGCACAGGCATGGAAAATTGCCCAGTCACATTATCGTTCTCCCAATATTGGACTCTTGTTATGGTGTTTCGGGCAAATGGGTTTATGGAATGTGCTCGTTAAATTTCAAAAAACATATCTAGAAAAAGTAGCCCAATATTAGTCAAACAAAATCCCCGGCTTTTAAACCGGGGATAAGATTGCCTTAGTGTAGGTCCTTCAGATTTTTTTACTTCCCTACATTCTGTTCGGATCATTCACCATTCTTTTGGTGTACATTTTGGGACATTTTTAATTCCTTTTTACTTCTCAAAAATAAAGTTTTCAAATGCGAACCGAACTATCGCATTAAAAGTGGGTCAAAAGTACATTTTTTAAACCAAATCGTAAAAAGTGCTTGCAAAGAGCATAGAACTAGGGAATTTTGGGAACTTGCCACCCAACCTAAGAAAAAACCCGTATGCGAGGAAACCTAGGGCTAAGGCCGTAAAACCCGTTTGTGGGCCGATTTGAGGGCTTATTAGCCGGCCTTTCTTGTGCTTTTGTTCTGTTTTGTGTGTCAATACAAAAATTGTTAAAATAATATCATGGGAGAGTTAAAAGACAAAAATTCAATTGTGGGATATTTAAAATATGAAGGTGCTTCTGTGCAAGATGGGATTATGAGCGCAGAAGATATCGTATCCTCTTTGGATGGCTTCAATCATGCTATTCAATTTTATCTCAAAAAGACAAATCCTCGGTATGAAGATGTCAAATTGGATATCCCTGTTAAAATACAGCAAGGATGTATTGAATATCTTGTCCCCATTTTAATGTGGAGTGTTGGTACTTATGCTACTGGAGCAATAGCTCAAATAGCCCAAAACGATTTTAAGAACGTTACATCTAAAGATATTTTTTTATTTCCAATTAAGTGCATTAGTTATGTTATCAAAATCACGAAGCATCTTGGTCGTGTCGAAAAAAGCCCTAAAATTCATTTTTCAGTTCAAGATCCTTTCGTAACTGTATACAATGATGTGGGGCATCACATAATTGTTCCTAAAGAAATATTTAATCTGTATATAGAAACTCCATCTCATTTGTTAGCTAAAATGGCAAATATTGTCAATTCCGAACGAATCCTTGAAATCGGGTATATAGATGAGGAATATCATATTCAGAAGGAAACCATTTCCTCCAGAGAAAAACATATTTTCGCTTCAGTAGATGATGAAGAAGAAATTTTACCTGAATTAGTACATGGAACTAATGTGGAAATTGAAGGGGAAATTACTAAAGGAAATTCCTCTACAAATAAATTAGGAATTAAATATAAGGAAAAAATTCTAACTTGTATTCCATCACAAGATGACATTAAACGCTACAAAGAGTGCATTTTTAGAAAATGTAAAATTTATGGAATAGTCGATCGTTCTGATGAATTCGGGAATATTACCGAAAAGAAACCCAAAATAATATTTCACAAACTTGTTCCTGTAGAAGATCCCCTTGCCCAACCTAGTTTGTTTCAATAATCATATTAAATAGCGAGATATGCCAGAATACACCATCATCCGACAATTTAGCAATCAAGGGACGCGGCAAGAAGTGCGCATGCGGATCGTGAACGCTTTTGCTAAAGAAATTCCCGGACAGGGAAAGGATGAACTGGCTTCGCGTTACTCATATTACGTCGAAGTGCTAAGGGATGGGAATAGAGTATATCTCCGTAGACCTGCTAATTTACATAATGGATTTGATTTTCTTGTGTGTGTAGAAAGCTATAATTTTGCTTGCGGTAATGAACGCAGACGAAATTATCCTAAACATGAGGATATTATTAAAGATTTACAAAAGAAAAAGAAAGCTGATTCTAAAATGTACAAAAGATTTTATTCTATTCTAGAAAAAGTTTATACTTGCCATGATATTGAAGAAGCCGAGTATGAAAATATCCGTTTCTCGAAAGGATTCCCGACGGACATGATTCTAAAAACGCTTAAATGGCTTTTTATAGAGCAGGATATACGCTATTGGAACTATTCGGGACGGGATATGCTTTGGTCAGGTATTCCAAAACCTTAAAATCACTTCTTAAACACAAACAAATATTCGTGGGCAAGTAGTAAGAAATTGTATTTAATGCTGTTTGTTTTCCAGTAGCCTGTGGCTTTGCAGTTGTGCTGTTCCTTAATGATAATTTCCTTAAGGGTAAAGCCCGCACTCAAAAATTGTTGCATCACTTGAAACCCAAGAGGAATTACGCACCCATTTTTACGCGTATCGCCAATAAGGACTGCACAAAACTTATCTTTTTTAAGAACCCGATAGCATGAATCGGCTACTTTCTTTATTTCCGGTAAAAAATCTTTGACTTTAAAATGCGACAAATCGCCTTTTATATCTTCACTGTACTGGATGATATCAGCATAAGGTGGGTGGGCGGCTATTAAATCAATACTTTCATCCATCACTCCTTTCAAGTCCCGAGCATCGCCCAATCTTACTACCACCTTGCCGGGATTCTTACACTCGAATTTTAAGTGTTTGCGAGCTAATTTGGTCGTTTCGGGGTTAATATCAATCCCAATCCCATTACGGCCCAGGAGTTTTGCTTCCACCAAAGTCGTTCCACTACCGATGAACGGGTCTAAAATCATGTCCCCTGGCTTGGAATAGCGCAGAATGATGTTTCTAGGGATAAACGGAGACCAATTACCCCGATATTTAGCATCATGGGTAGCCCAATCGCCGCGTTTCTTAAAACTCCACACGGTATTGGTTTCTAACTCAAAATTTTTCGGTTCTAGGGCGTTTTCTTTTTTCTTTTTTGCCATATTATTTAAACAGTTTGTCCATAATGCCGTCTTCCATGTCTTTAATGCTATACAAATGCGACAATATATCAAAAGTTTCTTCTAAATTATTTCGGGCAGAAGTCCACCCTTTCCCATCAGTAAACCATACAAACGTAAATCCAGGAATATTTGTGGCTTCTAAAGCTAAAGTTTTATAACTGCGAGCGGTTTCGTTGAGTTTGGACCCACCGCTTGCATAAAAGTTCGTTTCTATGCCGTAAATCATCTTGGGCGTTTTAACTATAAAATCAAAACGCTTTTCGGCCTTTCCCTGATTAGAAATAGCCGATAAATCAATACCCCATTTCTTTTGTATTTCACTTATATACATTTCCGGATAATAGGACTTGGGAGCATTATCGTCTCCCTTGGAAATACCGGATTTTTGTAAATAGGACTCTACAACATGTTCCATTAGATGACCGCCACGATTTTTGCGCCCGTTGGAATCTAGACCCGTTTCTACTCCGGTGGCATAATCTACCAGGTTACTCACTAAATGTCGCTGTAAAAGACCAAAAAGGCCCGATTTCCGCATAAATTCGGCGTATTCTTTCGGAGTAGAGGCGATTTTGTCAAATCGGTAGATACGGGAACCTTTTTCATCCGTAATCTCTACTTCTTTTCCGCGTACAGCTAGGAGCAAAGGGACGCATTTTAACACTTCAGGGTATTTCTCTACCAACCGGATAAATTCATTCTCAATGTCTGGATGCCCAATAAGAGTGTTTAAAATATTTAATTCCACCTTTATAGAATCAATATTCTGATAAACTTTGGGGAAGTCTACGTAATAATCGTAAGTAGCAATAGAAGTTTTGAAATGAGACAGCCATGTATTAAAATCGCGAGTCATTTGTTCTCTCCTAAAAATTCGCAATTAAAAGTTCTTTGATTTTGCCGCGAGCAGTATCTTTGCAGTTAATCATGCGGGAGGCAAGTACTCTTTCAATATTAAAAGCACTATATAATTTATCGAAGAAGGAGTCCTTAGGATTTACATTGTGCGGGTCAGAGTTGCTAAGCAAGATCTTTGCATGCTTATCATGCACCTTTTCTACATAATGTGCTAATTCAATTTGAGCATTGTCGTCAAACTCTTCCTTCGTATAGGAAGTAAAACTAGCCGTTTGTGTAAGGGGCCGATAGGGTGGGTCAAAATAAACCATGGTCTTTTTATCAATAAAAGCCATAGACTCTTTATAATCGGCACACACGATTTCTACTTTTTGCAGGAGTTTAGACACTTTGCGTAGATTATCTGCATCGCAAATAAGTGGGTTTTTATAAGAGCCCATTGGCACATTAAACTCACCTTTACGATTAACACGGTACAATCCGTTAAAGCAAGTATGGTTCAAGAAGATAAACAAAGCCGCTTTTTCAATTTTTTGGGCTTGCTGTTTAGCCACCAACGTATTAAACCTATCTCGTTTTTGATAATAATATGTTTTGCGTTGTGCTTCGTTCTGACCTAAAAATTCTTTTTCAATACTGGAAAGCGTTTTGATTAACTTTTCTACCTGAGTTTTAACCATCACATATGTATTGATAAGGTCGGCATTGATATCGCTAATATATGCCTGCTTAATAGGGTAATTGGCAAGGACATGGAAAAGAACAGCTCCGCCACCAACAAACGGTTCTGCATATTTCTCAAAACGAGATAATTTTGACATGCGTTTATTGATATCCTCAAGGAGTTGTGTTTTGCCGCCAGCCCATTTTAAGAACGGCTTGGCCACAGTTCTTGTGTCTACATAGCGCAAATGGCGGTTATCGGCAGGTTTGGGCGTATTGGAGGGGATAAGCCACATGTTTCCAACACGACTTAACTCCGGAATACGGTTGTCCTGACAGAACACCAATACCCGTCGTTGAGAAATATTCCATTTTTCAGCTGCTTCTTTGGTCGTAAGATATCCTTGCATAAACACCTCGCTTACCCATATTATAGCTTTTTATTCTAGCTTTGGAACAATAGCAATATCAGTTTTATGATACGATTTGTTTAGCGGAGGTTCAAGTCGATCCCGAATTTGTAAGCAAAAGTTCAAACAAATGGGTGCCCTTTTATGCCATGAGGCCACCACCACCGTTGTCTTTTTCTGAATATGCTGAATTCCACCCAGTTTGCCCAAGAATGCTAATTGATTTTGGAGCCATTAAATTTTTCTTGCCATAGGCATCACATATTGCCTTGAGTGGACATTGTGTTAATGCTGGTTTTATAATTTTTGAAGTTACAAAATCAGTATTTTTAATTATCATTTCTCCGTCACTATTTATGCATGGAAGATTTCGACTTAGTAATTTCGTAGGCACTTTTATTCTTTTTTCTTGAAGGCAAATTGGGCAATATTTACTGCGTGCTCCATCATTTGCGAATTTATGTCCGTTTTCACACACAAAATAACAAAGCCTTTCTCTACAAAACTGCCTACCCAAAACATTATATACGAAATAATCAAGTAAACAAGGACTAGCTATATGTTCATCAGGATATTTTTCTGACCAGATTTCCCAAACACGTCTCCATGCTTTTGCTGACATTAGGTCTATCAATCCATACTGATAACTAAAAATATCAATAAAACTTGATACCAAAGGAATTGCACAAAGAAGGATTCCGGACTTTAATGCAATTTTTATCGTGTTAACATCGCTTGCTACATCAATTTTTTCAAATCCTCTCACTTTTTTCCAGATACCAAGCACTATCATATCCCTTATGAACATGTCTGCTTTTTTATTGCCATATCCCGCGCCATCATAATTAATCAATGCAGTTCTAAAAGCAAACACATCTCGATCGAAACGATCAATAATATTGTAGGGTTCGGAATGATGATCAATAAGGAATTGGGTTATTTTTTTAGCAAAATTAGCACGTTTGTCAGTCTGAGATAGCTTGGTTACGCTAATGGTTTTAATGAAAGCATCCGGATCCTCATTAATTTTTTGAATATCAAATGAGCTTGGATCTTTCTTGTATTTTTGGGCTAAATCAAAAAAACTACGAGAGCCATTAAAATCTTGATTCGCTGTCAAAAGTCTTATACGACATGCTTCTTCCGAAGTCAAACCACATGTGTCATATACTTCTGTAAAGGCTTTGCCGTTCGTTTGTAAAAAGACTCCATGAAGAGCATCGGCAACTTTTTCGCAATTTTCGTCACAAATGGAAACATTTAATATTTTTTTATGATGCTTATGCCAATACTTATGAAAATCTGAAAAATATTTAAAATCTCGTCCTAGACAATTTATAGTACCCAAATCAACATGTGATGCAAAGAAAAAATCATTTAGTTCTTTTACAATCGAACGTTCCTGCTTAACGGTCAATTTTGTATTGTCTTTTGCTATCACTTTCAGTTTTTGAATCAATATGTCAAGTTCTGTCATATACTCTCCTAAAATACCGTTTACTAGAGCTCCTGATGTGCAATCTTCTCAATGTACAGAGATAACCCCATTGTATATATTTACAGAGAGCTTTTATAGTAAACAAGGGATTGTAATTGGGAAAAATCCAATATTCAAGAGAGGCAGAATCGGATAATTTTATACAAGATATGTTTTATCAATGAAGAATCACAACATGGTAAAAGGAATCTATGAACATGGCGGTTTGATATTATATAGTCCTAGAACTTTTTAGTATCAGAGTGTACCATAAGGGTCCACTAAGAATATACACTTTTTTGTCTTTTTTGCTTTTTTTGCGTTTTTTGCCAAATCGCTACTTTCTGCCATTTTTCTGCCGAGCGACTGTATTGTTTTGGATTTATAATTGACAATAATATGCTTGATGCAGAGGTATAAGCAAAGAGCCTCTATTGACGGAGAATAGCTCTTTTTTAAAGTATGTGCCCAACAGGAATCTAACTATTAAATCAAAAGTCCTTTGGATTTGGTACAAAATCTGGGACAGTGAATAAGGGTAAAAGTATAATAGGTTGTATAGGAGAAGCGGAATAATGGTTATGAAACGAAAGCGGTACACAAAAGAGTTTAAGCGGCAGATATTGGAGCTAAGAGAGCAAGGCAAATCGGTTAGAGAAATCAGCAGCGAATATGGCATCGATGTGTATCAAAATGGTTAACTCATCATCAGGCATAGTCTCTTATTTACTGTCCTACTTTGTGTACCAATACCAATTATGTATACTAAGTTCATATGGAGGAGTTATGAAGAAATTTATCGTTTTTTTAGGCGCATTATTTATTCTTTCAGGATGTGATAGTATTAAAACGACACGAGACCTGTGTCTGACATCGAGAAATGTGGAATTAATCCAACAGCGAATGGAAGATTCGTATGAATCGGGTTTAGAGGCAGAAATAAAAGATGGGTTGGAAAAACGAGATGTCCCTTTCCTAAAGTGTTTGCTCGATTATAATTACGATGAAGTGAAACAGAGGGCAGAGGACAGGCGAAGAAGTTCTTCTTGCTCTTATTCCTCTTTCGGCTGTTCGGAAAAAAGGCATATCGATACAATATTAACAAGAGCAATCAATAGTGGTTGGAATATCAAAGACATAACTCCTTTATTAGAGTCAGTAAAAGAAATCAATGCCGTTAACTCTGATGAGAAATCTCCCTTAATGCTTGCCTGTTCTCGTGGGGATATGGATCTCGTTCAACTATTAATAAGTAAAGGGGCAAGTATTAATTTTTTGTCTAAGAATGGAGATACCCCATTATCTGCGGCGGTTTCTTCCGGTAATCTAGCCCTTGTGAAATTTATAATTGAATCCGGTGCAGGGAAAAATTTGGGGAACTCTCCTCTTTCCGAAGCATTACGTCTATCAGATAAAACCAAAGCCGATGAAATCGCGGATTATTTGCTGAAAATAGGGGTAAAGTATGGTTCCGACGATCTTGTTACGGCATCAGCGTACGGTATGAGCAAGGTTGTAGATAAACTTTTATCTCTAGGGGTTAGTCCAACATCGGATTGGGATACACGTACTCCATTAATGGCCGCAAGCGCCGGAGGTCACCCTGATATCATACGCCGTTTGCTTAAAACGAAGGCAGGCAGAAGATATTATAAATGGCGAAGATGCAATTTGGGTGGCGAAGATTTTATTATGGGTTTGGATCAGACTAAAATTGAAGGCTATGACGGCTTTCAAAGAGATTTTACTGGCCTAAGCAATTATTCTAATTCCTGGCTTGTGGCCGCTAACGCATTACTTTTTGCTGTAAGGTCCGGAAATGCAGAATCCGTAAAGCTTTTATTAGAAGCCGGTGCAAATCCGAATTATAATACTTCGTTCATTTGTCGGCAAGACAGAGAAATATATCAACGTCAGAGCGATGTTAATTCTAACAGAAGTGGTTGTTTTGTAACCCCATTAATTCTTGCGTCAGAACAAGGAAATTTAGAAATAATAAAACTCCTGTTAAAACATGGTGCTAAAATTAATTACCAATGCACAGAACTTCCACCGCTATGGCATCAAATGAAAGGAGATAAACCGATCGTGCGCACAGCATTTTCTGTTGCCAAGGATGAAGAAACACGCAATCTATTAGCCCAAATGGGCGCAACTAGGTAAGGAGAAAAAATAATGAAAAGAGTTCTAGCAATACTTGGAGTTGTTTTTTTGGCATTGATTCTATATGTAGAATCTACGTCTGTAACAAATAAAGACTATTGGATGTCTCGTCATCCCGAAGAAACTTTTGCCAGCATACTTTCAAGAGGATTTAATAGCAATGCAAAACTGATTACAGCTTGGAATTCTTTTGTTGCTTTTGGACCGAACATTCTACATACCATAAATGGAATTAGACTCGATATTAAACGTAATTTATCTCATTTAAAGACAGAAATGGCAAAAACCGAATGGGATTTGTATCGGGGAGGCCTAGACTCACGTCAAAAGGAGGCTTTGGAAGAAACCGCAAAATATTTTGAGCAATTAGAGAAAAAGGTTTCCTTTATGGAGATAACGGATGCCCAAATACTTGGGGAAGGGACCAATCTGTCTAATGAGGCCAAGGAGATACTCCGCAACTATTATAAACTGCATCAAACTCGTAAACAGGAATATCAAAATATCATTGAATCAGGTAATTATGCCATAGAGAGATCGACATTGTTAGACGGATTAAAAATTCATCCGGAATATGGTGGCGACGAAAATTCATTGTTTACAAAGTCATCTAAATTTTTCGCCCAGTGTTTTGTATATCTCGGCATTATATTGTTACTCGTGTTTCTTATTCCTATAGCATTTGGATCTGGACATAAAATAAATTTCCTAAAAAAAGCAAAGGATCCCAAAGTATACCAACTATTAAGGGGATGCATTCATTGGAGTTTATGGAGATTTATTGTTAGCGGTGTTGTTGCCATATGCATTGCCCTGTTTTTTGGGGCCGCATTGTCCTCTGGCCATCCGAACCCTCATGATCGTTTGATTTTGCCTTTTGTGGGCCTTTTATGGGGAAGTATAGCCGGATTATTATCCTATACCATTCTGCTAATCTTCTCTGCGAAAACATATCATGCAATACGGGATTTTCTACAATGGAAACATTGGAAAATAGTTGTGAGTGTTGCCTGTATGTTGGCAATGTGTTTATTTATGACTTTAGGGATATTGGATGCCGATACGCCAAAGGCATCCGAGCGTTTACTTCCACCTGTTTTTGTATTTATTGTATCGCTTGTATTCGGCCTTATATCTTTTGGTGGGCTATGGCTTATTTCTTTCATTGTCAAGAAAATTATTAATATAAAAAAGAATTCTTCCTCGCAGAAAAAAGAAGAAAAATCTTCTAAAAATGATGAATTGAAACAAGAGAAAGAAAAGTTACAAAATCAAATTTTGTCTTTGGAAGTCGCTGAACTTAAAAAGAAATTGGCTGATCTAGAAGCTAAACAAGGGAAACAAGAGTAAAATATTCACTAGGAGAACCCATGAAAAAAATATCGTTAATTCTGTGTTTAGGGATATTCTTTGTAGGCGGATGTGCTCAAAGTTCTACTAGCACCCAAAATCTACCTGTATTGGACGCTTCTTCTCAGGAAAGACTGGTAGAGAGCCTAAAAATAATATCTGCCTCTGTTCCAGCTGCCCAAAAACAAAAATTTGATGGGTACGTGGATTTCTATACTAAATACCAATTCCCTAGTCCCAAATCTTATGAAAGACTTGCCACAGAACTTAATGGGAAGAATTATCAAGAGGCTTTGCAGGTCTTCAATGAGGACTTGATTGCTCTAAAGAAAGATTTTGATGGTTCTATCTCTCGCTTATCACTTGCGGGTATTCCGGAGATAGCATCCCAGCCTTCAGAGTTAAGCAAAATTGTTATAACGAATTTAACATACAATAAAGCCACCCATGTTAAAGAAATGGATATTGAAAATAAAACGGACAAAGAGATATCCGGCCTACAGATTATGGCCCGAGAAGATTTCGAGCCAGGTCCTAACAAAAAGATGGCGATGTTCATTGTTGATTTTCCTCTCTTAAAACCTGGGCAGAAGGCTCACGTTACAGAGAAGGAAGATATCTCTCTGGCTCAAGAGATGTTAGCCGCCAAAATTACCGCCAATATGCCCGCTGTGGCGATACAGGCGTTTGATAAGGATAAAATGCTTGTATTAAATAACGAAGGACTCTTTGAAGCCATAGACGCCCTTGAAAAATTACACTTTTTAGCAGATGAAATGGATCGAGTGCTTCGGCTGTAATAATTCTTTCCTAATCGTTAGATAGCCGCTCCTAGCAATAGGGGCGGTTTTTTAGTTCCAAACTCTGTCCATTAACCATATAGCTTATTTACTGTGCCCAAAAAGCGCACAAGGCATAATAAAAGCACAAGAAATGGCAAACCAGTAACCGGAAAAACCACGCGGATATAGTGTCCAAACTGTGCCCAGTATATTCATAGTTTTCGCAAAAAATTTTAGTGGTTTTTATACTTCCTCGACGAGAGATAATAATTATAGTATGTAAAAAATCTTGGGAATTTAAGCTGTGCGGATATAGTTTGCAGAAAAAGTGTATATAATTTAGATTTTGTCGACGAGAAATACAAAGAAAACTAGCATTTACTGTACACCATAGAGGGTCCACTAAGAATATACAAGATTTGCGTAATTTTGCTCATTTTGCTCAAAAAGTGTCGACGAGGGAGTATAAGAAAAAACCCGCTCTCGACGGAGAACGGGTATATTTTAAGACGTGCGCCCAACAGGAATCGAACTTATATTCCTTTTATGTTGTTGTACTTGACTTCTAGGCCCTAGTAAGCCGTAATGTGTATAGGAGGGGATATGACTGACTATACACATTGTACTGTTCAGCAGTTGCGTGTCAAATGGACCGAAGTAATCAACCGGCCGATACCGCCAATTCGTCGCAGCCTAATCATTAAATATCTAATTTGGTATGAACAAGCCAAGCGGGAGAAGATTTCTTCCCTTGGCTTTTTTAATGAGGTTAAACAGGCTTCTATGTCGGCCAATAAACACACTGTTATCTGGGAATCCGGCTCTAAAATCACGCGTTCTTATAAGGGAGTTGTCCATACAGTAGAAGTTATCTCTAATGGCTACTTATACAACGGCAAACAATACAAAAGCCTGTCGGGGATTGCCAAGGCAATAACAGGTAAAAGTTGGAACGGCAAAGTATTCTTTGGGGTGAAAGATGAAAACTAAAATACGGTGTGCCATCTATACGCGCAAATCCAGCGAAGAAGGCCTAGAACTTGAATTTAACAGTTTGCAGGCCCAGCGGGAGGCGTGCGAAGCCTATATAAAAAGTCAAAAGCACGAAAACTGGCAGTTATTACCTACCCATTATGATGATGGCGGATACTCTGGCGGTACATTAAACAGACCTGCTTTACAGCAATTATTATCGGATATCAAGGCTGGGCTTATAGATATAATTGTGGTGTATAAGATAGACCGATTAACCCGCAGTTTAATGGACTTTAGCAAAATTGTAGAGGTATTGGATAAGCATAACGCGTCTTTTGTATCTATCACGCAGCATTTTAATACCACTACCAGTATGGGGCGATTAACCCTAAATATGTTATTATCCTTTGCCCAATTCGAGCGGGAAGTAACTGGAGAGCGTATAAGGGATAAAATCGCCGCTAGCAAGAAAAAAGGTATGTGGATGGGCGGCAAACCGCCACTCGGGTATTACCGCAAAGATAAAAAGATATATCCGGATGAAGAAAAAGTAAAACTTGTTAATAGTATATTCAAAAAGTATGTTGAACTCAAAAGTACCACACTTGTAAAAGAGTGGTTAAATAAACAAGGCCACCCTATATCTGTTGGGAACTTAAACTGTATCTTACGTAATAAAGCCTATATAGGGCAGGTAGGGCATAAGGGTATATGGTACCAGGGGGAACACCAAGGCATAATCCCAATAGGACTATTTAACCAAGCCCAAGCGGTTATGAACAGCAACCGTATCAACCGGCAGTGTTATAATCCCAGTAAAAGCCTTTTGGCCGGGAAGTTATATGATGATAAAGGCAACATAATGAGCCCCAGTTGGAGTACAGGTTGTAGCGGTAAAACATATCGCTATTATGTAAGCCAAGCACTTATCCGCAAAGAGCCGAGCAAAATAGGGCAGATAAGTAAGATATCCTTACCCAAACTGGAAGAATTTATAGATAATTGGTTTAACCAGTTCTTAAAGGATAAAACGGCAATATATCCGTATATAAAGGATTTTGAAATTAATAAACAAAAAGATATTATAAATAAACTCTCTTCCTATACAACTACCCGCTCTATAGAACAAGTCATTATAAAACGTATAGACTTATCCCCAACCCATATCAAAATCACTCTACACGAGGAACAAGTGATAGAACTGTTAAACGCGCTCTATGAAAACAGAGAAATGCGTTTATTACAATCTAGCAAGGAATGTTCCTATACAGAAAATTATCATATTGGCGTTATAGACAATGGGGCTAAAGTGCTAGTAGGAGAGGTAATTAAACCCACTCCCCATAAAGAAACGAACCTTATCAAGATTTTGGCACAATCCTACAAATGGCACCAAGATATATTAACTGGAAGAACGTTCAAAGAGGTATCCGACAGGGAGAAAGTATCCGAACAATATGTACGGCGAATCCTTGAACTAAGTTTTTTATCGCCAAAAATCATACGGACCATATTAATAGGCAAGCAGCCTGCAGATTGTACCCTCAAACATTTACTATCTATACATACGCCAAACTGGCGGGAACAGGAAGAAATCTTCTTTCGTTAAACAACTTCCTCAATAAAAAGACAGCATAAAATTATAAAGAACGCCGTCAAACGGAAAAATCCACACAAAAGGGCCTGCTATAAGTTGTACAAAAGAAAATCCCCGTCGGGAAATAACCCGAACGGGGAATATTGCGTATAGAGCAAAACTAAAAAACGGAGAGGGAGGGATTCGAACCCTCGATACCTTGCGGTATGCCAGTTTTCAAGACTAGTGCCTTAAACCACTCGGCCACCTCTCCTTACTTTTATTTTATTAATTTTCAGGTGCAGCTGTCCTGTTTTCTAACCCGTTTGCGGGGGCGTGGGGGCGTTTTCAAATTGCTATAATAGCTATAAGAGGTATTTATGTCTAAACAAGAAACGCCGAAAATCGCCTATCGCTTTGGGGACGGCGTGTATTTGAATATTACGAACCGCTGTCCCAACTTGTGTGCCTTTTGCATCAAAACCAAATGGCATATGGATTTTCACGGGAACAATTTGAATTTGCAGGGCAACGAACCTACCGCCGGCGAAGTAGTGGCCGCCTTGGACGAGGAACTGAAAAAAGCTCCTTTTAAGGAAGTTGTTTTTTGCGGCTATGGCGAGCCGACGATGCGCCTGGACGTGTTGTTATTCACGGCGCAAACCTTAAAAGGCTGGATGGCCCAGGCCAAATATCCGCCGTTTCAAATTCGCCTGAACACGAACGGGTTGGGAAATTTGATTAACCATAAAAACATCGTGCCCGAACTGCGGCGCGTAATTGACGTAGTGAACGTGAGCTTAAACGCGCAAAACGAAACGGTGTGGCGGCAAATTGTCCGCCCGGCCGCCGGGTATGAAGACGGATACGAGGCCGTCAAAACTTTTTTGCGCGATTGTGCCCAGGCGGGTTTTGCCCGCGTGGTGGCCAGCTGTGTGGACCAGACGGGCGCGGATGCGGCCGCCGTGGAAAAAATTGCCAAAGAGGCTGGGGCAGAATTTTATTTGAGGAGTTTTTTAGATGCCCAAAATTAGAAAACCGGGAGCCTTGTTTGTGCTCTTTTTGTTTTTAATTGCCGTTATGCTGACGTGGTTTTTTATCGCGTCCGAGGATTATTACGACTATTCCGCCGACACGATAGAAAGTTCCGCTTCCGTGGCGCCGCTAAATAAAGAAAGCCTGCTCGCCCGCATGAAACCGGCCGAACATAAATACGATACGGAAGTGAAGTACCGCAAATTTTATTTAACTGCTCCCGGAGCCAAAAAAGTGGAGCTGCTGGCCGATTTTAATCGCTGGGGGAAAGACCCCATCGTACTCAAAGCATACCGCAAAGGTTATTTTGAAACCTCTGTGGCTTTGACGGGCGGAGAATATGAATATGTGTTCTCCGTGGACGGGAAAGAAGTGCCCGACCCGACCAACCTGGACCGCCGTGAAGTGAACGGGCGCGAAATTTGCATCAAAACGGTGAAATAATGAAAACAGGTGAAATTTTTTCCGCTTCCCGCGAAGAAACCCTGGCCCTGGCGGGGCGCTTTGCAAAGGCCCTCAAAGGGGGGGAAATTGTATTCCTGCGGGGTCCTATCGGCGCGGGGAAGACGGTGTTTGTAAAAGGCGTGGCCGCCGCGCTGGGGCTTAAAAGCTCTCCCACTAGTGCGAGCTTCAGCTTGATGAAAGAATACAAAAACAAAAATCATCGGCTGTTTCATATTGATTTGTTCCGCCTGGAAGAGGGGGAAGTTTTCAACCTCGGCTTTGAGGAAATGCTGGAAGATGAACAAGCCGTCATTTTGGCGGAATGGCCGGACCCGATACGCCATATGTTGCCGGCGGACCGGCTGGAAATGGATTTTATTTTGAAAGAAGGCGACGACCGCGTGATTTCGCTTAAATCTTTTGGGCGCGTGTCGGACGCGTTGTTGGAGGCATTATGCAAAGCGGCAAAAAAATAACCTTGGCGATGGATACGTCCGCTTCGCCGCTGATGTTGGCGGTGGAAAAAGACGGACATGTATATTCCGTGCGGCGCAAGGGCGTAAAGCAGGAAAAATTGCTCTTCCCCGCTTTGCACGATTTGCTGGCCCGCGCCGGAGCGGAATTAAACGATATCGGGCGCGTGTTCTTAATTCGCGGCCCGGGGCGTTTTACCGGTATACGCATTTCGCTTACGTTTGCCTCCATGCTCAAATATCTCAGCCATGCCGAAGTGCGCGGCGTAACGATGTTTCAAGCGGTTCGCTTTCAAACGCAGTCTTCCCGCAAATTTCAAACCTGGCAGAAACAGAACCCTCAAGGGGCTTTGGCCGTGGTGCTGCATGCGTTTAGAGAGGAATACTTCCTGCAGATTTTTGATGACCGCGCGGCCGGCCCGGCGTGGCTTTCCCGCGAGGAACTGTTGGAACGCCTGGCCGCTTACGACCGACCTCTTTTTGTGGCCGGTAACGATAAAGACGGCGCTTCGTTAGACGAACTTTTGGGAGGCCTTTATCCGCTGGCTGACAAGAAAGAATGCAAACTGCAGCCGGCCAAAATGCTGGCCATGGCGCAAGATGACGCCTGGGAAAAAGACGCGCTGGAACCGCTGTATCTTAAACCGGCTCGTTTTGAGTTAATTAAACCCGTATGAAAATACGCCCCGCTTTAGCCCTAGAAGCCGGCAGACTGGCTTTTATTGCGCAGTCCCAGCCAATGAGCGCCCATTGGGGCGAAAAGGGCATGGCGGGGGAAATTGCCAATGCGTCTGCCCGCGTGTGGTGCTGGGAAGAAAACGGCGAAGTGCTGGGTTTTTTGGCGCTTCGGCTGGCGGCGGACGTGTGCGAGATTTTGAACTTGGCCGTATTGCCGCAGGCTTGTAGGAAAGGGATAGGGTATGGGCTTTTGTCCTATGCGCTAAACGATGTACGCAAAAGCGGCGGGCGCACGGTGACGTTGGAAGTAAACGTGCATAATCTGCCGGCCATTTCGCTCTACACCAAAGCCGGGTTGAAGGAATTGGGGCGCCGGGCAAAATTTTACGACGGGAAAGACGACGCCTTGATTATGGGGATTTGCCTATGAGAAAATTTGTATTGTTAGCCGCCTTGCTGGCCGTTTCGCCCGCGTTTGCGCTTTCGCTCAACCCCGAAAGCAAACAGGAAGCACGCCTGTTTAATCAGTTTTTGAAATCCGTTTATGCCCAGCGCTCGGAAGACCCGCATGCGTTTGACGAGCTGGAAAAAACCCTTGCCTTACACCCCGATTCCAAATACCTCAAACGTCTCCTCGTTTCGCAGGCCCTGGCGGACGGTACCCCCGCCCGAGCGGACGCTTATGCGGATTTTATTTCCCAAGGGAAAAATGAAGCCGAAGACTGGATGGTGTACGCCGCATATCAATGGAAAAAAGGCCGTTTGGAAGAGGCCGGAGAGGCGTATGAAAAAGCCCTTAAGCTGGAGCCGGACAATGTGCGTATTTTGTATCAGTATGTGCTTCTTTTGTCCGTAACGGATTTGGACCAGGCCGTTGAAAAATTGCTTTCTTTGGCCCAGCAGTATCCGTCTTTAACTTCCGATATCTACACCGAAATTGGCACCCTCTACAAACGCGCCAATCAATTAGATAAAGCTCTTTCGTATTACAATAAAGCCGTAGAGGCGGACCCTTCCAACCCGCAGGCCCGTTTGGGGCGTGGGGAAGTGTATGAGAAAAAGTCCCAATACTTTTTGATGCTGCACGAATTTGAAGAGCTGGAAAAAATGGGGTATGCCAATGCGGGCACGCTCTCGCGTATGGCGTCGGTATTTTTGTTGGTAAAAGATTGGCCCAAGGCGGAGGCGTATTTTTTGAAAGCCAAAGCAGATGACAACGGCGATGTGCCTTCCGCCTATTTTTTGGCCTTGCTGGCCGAAGAGAAAGGGGATTATTCCCGCGCCATTGGCTATTTGAAAGACTCCGCGGATTACGACCGCTCTTCTTCCAAATGGCTGCAGGTCAGCTTTTATCTGCAGCGCTTGAACCGACCCGAGGAAAGCCTTAAAAACCTGGAACAGGCGTACAAAAAATTTGAAGGGAATGTGGAAATCGCCTATTTTTATGCTTTGGCGCTAAACGAACGGAAAGCTTATAAAAAAGCGGCCCGCGTATTGGGAAAACTGTTGGAAACCAATTCCACTTATGACGAAGCCCGCCTGCAATACGCTTTTACGTTGGAAAGCTTGAAAAAATATAAGCAAATGGACTCGCAGTTGGAAATTTTGCTGGAGAGAAACCCCAACAATGCCCCGGCCCTTAACCTGTATGCCTATTCGCTGGCTCAGCGCGGCCTGCGCTTGGACGACGCTTCCGAATACATCGCCCGTGCGCTGGCCGTCAACCCGGACGATAATTCTTTCATAGATACCCAAGCCTGGGTGTATTTCAAACGGGGCAATTTGCAAGATGCGGCCGAACTGTTGCGTTCTATCCCGCTGGAAACGCTCCAGGCCAATGCGGATATTGCCTACCATTTGGGGGCGGTACTGTTTGAGCTGGGGGATATGGACGGTGCACGCCGCTATTTGGAAATGTCTTATAAAGAAATTAAAGAAGCGGAAAAATTATACCGCAAATTGCCGCCAGCCAAGTAAACCCTTTTCAATTAAAAACCGCGCTTTAGGCGCGGTTTTTTATGGGACGGAAAAATTATTTTTCGGCGTACACCAGCAAAAAACCGCTTTTAATGTCCACGCAAAATGAGTTGCCGACGGTTTCGTTGCTTAAGGTGCGGCCCGTTCCGCCCAGTTTCAAGCGGGCATTTTGCAGGGGGTATTTGAGGCCTTGCAGGCTGACCCCGGTGCAGGTTTTAAGCGGAATAAGGCTTACTCGTTTGCCCGGCTTGCAGGCAAAGCGGCGGCGGTGCTGGAGCGGATAAAAATTCCAGTTTTCGCCGGCAAAGGTTAAATCCATTTTGGAAGCGTAAGGAACGGCGGAAAGGAAATTCCCGAGCGTAAAATCCCATCTGCCGCCTAAAAAGCCGGCCAGGGTGCAGGCGGCGGCGCCTTGCGCGCAGAGCCAGTCCAGGGCTTTTTCCAAGTCCGTATTGTTTTGATTGTTTACAAAAATTAAATTTTCGGACGGAACGGCTTTTTTAGCCGCTTCGGATACGGAGTCCAAGTCGCCGATAATCACGTTTGGCGTTAGGCCCGCTTCCAGCGCGCGGTCTGCCCCGCCGTCGGCCGCTACGATAAGGTCAGCCGTTTGGGCCAGCGTTTTGATGAATTCGGACGGGAGCGTCTGCCCGTTACCGATAAGTAATGCGCGCGATATTTTCATTTCTTCTCCGACGGCATAAAATTAAAATAATCAGTCCCGTCGCTACGCCAATGTAAAAGGGGTCCACCGCTTCCAGCACCTCGTGTTTGCGCACGAACCGCCAGGCCGTCATGGCGGCGGCACTGGCCAAGGACGAAAAGACAAACAGCCTGTCCCCAATTCTTCCCGGGGAAAGGTATCCCATCAAAATCGGCACCAATAAGCAGGCCGAAAAGTACGACCCCAACACCAGCCAAATTTCCTTAAAACTGCCGTGAAATAAGTGTGCCATGCCAATGGCCAATATCCCTACGGCAAAAATGGAAATGCGGTTGGAAAGCACCACATTTTTGAAGCGGTTTCGCAGCAAGTCAAAGCTAAGCGTGTTGGACGCGATAAACAAAAAGGAGTTTAGCGTGGATAAAATGATGGACAATATCCCCGCCACAAAAAAACCTCTTAACCCTGCGGGAAGCAACTGAATGGAATAGAAAAAGTACGCCTGTCCCGGCTCGGCTTGGGGCAGCAGGGCCCGCGCGTATAAGGAGCCGGCGGTAGTGCATAAATCAAAGCAGAACCAGATAAGGGTGGAAATCAGTACCCCTTTTTTAACGACGGACGGGCTCTTGGCCGCAAAACAGCGTTGGTAAAAGCTGGGGTCAATAAGCGTAGACAGGGCGATAAACCCCCAAATAAGCGTGTTTAACCACGAATTGCCGCCCGTTATCGTAAAGTGCGACGGCGGCAAATTGGCTTTCAAAAAGCCCATTCCGCCAAAAGTGCTTACCGAGAATATCACCACCAGCAGTACGGCGCTGCACATCACAAAAAATTGCACCAAATCCGAGAATACGACCGAGCGAAACCCGCCCCACGCCGTATATAGCCCCGCAAACAGCGTGCCTATGGCCATGCCGGGCAGTACCCCAATGCCAAACACCATATGCAAAAACATACCCAAGCTTAACACATAGGCCACGGGCGTGATGTAGAAAAACGTAAACAAGGCGGCCACTTTGGCAGATTTGGGGCCGAACATTTGCTCGGTTAAGTCCGGCAGGGTCATGGAGCGGTATTTGGCCACTTTGCCCGCAATAAAAAAGGCAAAAATCAAATAGGCCACGTACCAGAAAAAGCCTTGGGTAACAAAGTTGTAAATACCATAGTTAAACGTAATCTCGTTTACGCCAAAAATCCCGCCGTACCACGTAGCCACCAGCGTGGCCACGAATAAGGGCAGCGTCAGCTGGCGGCCCATCAGCAGATAATCCAGCACGCTTAAGTCTTTGCCTGGTTGTTTTTTTTTGAGGCGGTTGTTCCCGTATATGGCCGCGGCGGCCGTGGCGGCCAAAACGGCAAAAAATACGGCCCAGTCGGCGGCGTGAAAATAGGAAACGGTTTTCAGTTCGTTTAACATAATGGTTTGGGTTTCAAAAAGCCCCTTGGCGGGCCAAGGGGCTTATGTTTATTTTACCAAATATAATATGCCGGGATAAGAAGCAGTAGGGAAAGTGTCACCAGGATAATTTCCAGTTTCAAAAACCACTTTACCCACACCGGGTACGATATCCCCGCCAGGGCCAGCGCCCCCATGGTAACGGGTGCGGTGGGAATGATGGGGTTGCCCCAGCCTTCGCCAAATTGATAAGCCAAAATGACGGTTTGGCGGGAAACGTTCACCAAATCCCCCAGCGGCACCATGATGGGCATGGTCAGCACGGCTTGGCCGGAACCCGAAGCGATAAAGAAGTTCAGAATCGTCTGAATGACGAACATCGCTTGAGAGGCCAAAATCGGGTGCAGGTTGCCCACGCTTTGGGTCATGGCGTGCAGGAACGTGTCCAAAATGTGCCCGTTCGTGGCGACGATGACGATAGAGCGCGCCAAAGCCATTAAAATACACACGCTGATCATGGATTTGGCACCGTCAATGAAAGCGTCGGTGGTTTGGTCCAGGGTCAGCTTGCCAAAATAGGCGCTGGCAATGGAAACGCCCAAGAATACGGCGGCGATTTCAATCATGTACCACTGATAGCGGATTACGCCGTAGAACAAAATGCCCATGCCCAAAATAAACGAAGCAATCACCATTTTGTGTGCGCGCGTGAGGCGGAAAGAACTGTCCACCACCACGTCGTTGATGATTTTTAATTCGGCGCGTTTTTCCAAATCCATTTTATAGGTTAAGCTTTTGGTGGGGTTCTTGCGCACGCGTTCGCCGTACCAGGTGAAAAAGCCCGCCACGACCGAGGTGAAAATGAACCAAATCACCACGCGGTACTGCCAGCCGGAATACATGGGCAGCTGGGCAATGGTTTGCGCGATACCCACGGTAAACGGGTTAACAAACGCGGACGAAAAGCCCGTAAACGCCCCGATGAACGGAATGGACAAGCCGATTACGGTGTCGTACCCCAGCGAGAGGGCCAGCGGAATGAAAATGGGAATAAAAATAAGCGTTTCTTCTTCCATTCCAAACATTGCCCCGCATAGGGAGAACAGGAACATGCACACGGGAATAAAAAACTTCTTATACCGCGGCCTGTTGGCAAAGAAAAAGCTGACTTTCTTAATAAGCGTATTGATGGCGCCCGTGCGTTCAATAATCGTGAACAGGGCTCCTACCACCAAAATAAACGCGATGATTTCCGCGCATTGCGTGAATCCTTCTACGGGGGCGGATAAAATATCACCAATGCTTTGCGGGTTTTTGTCCACGGCATGGTAAGAACCAGCCACGGCATAGGTGCGTCCGTCTTGTTCCACGCGTTCGTACAGGCCGGAGGGGACGATCCACGTCAGTGCGGCCACAAACACCATAATGGAGAACACCAAAAAGTAGGTGTTGCACAGCATTTTTTTCATTTAGTTTTGTTTTCCTCTTTTTTTATACGACATATTTTTCTGCGTTAAGAACGCAAAAAAACGTCCCGCCGGCTCAAACAAGGGCTTTTTTTGCCCAAAAATGCGGCGGGACGCAAAAATTATTGCCACTTCATAAAATACGGCGGAACGAGCAGCAAAAACGACAGCAAATACATCACTACCAACAAAGGCAACATCCATTTAAGCCATTTCGGATACGCAATGCGCGCAAAACCGATAGCCGCAATGGTGACGGGGTCGGTAGGGATAATCATGTTCATCCAGCTTCCGCCCAACTGGAAGGCCAGCACCATCGTTTGGCGCGTAATGCCGATAAGGTCGGCCAGCGGGGCCAAAATGGGCATGGTCAGCACGGCCTTGCCGGAGCCGGAAGGAATAAAGAAATCAATAACGGTCTGCAACATCATGGCCGCCCACGAAGCGCATACCGGGTGCAGGTGGCGAATGGCGGAGGACATCCAGTTAAGCATGGTGTCTAAGATATGGCCGTTGTTGGCAATAATCACAATCGCCTGGGCAAAGCACAATAGCATGGCAATTTCGGCCATGCCGCGCACGCCGTCAAAGAAGGCGTCCGTAAATTTCTGCATGCTCATTTTGCCCAAAAATCCGCACAGGAAGCCTACGCCCAGGAACAAAGCCGCAATTTCGGTGATATACCAGCCGCTTTCTTCCAGGTGAAGCATTTCCATCAGGTCCACGCCCCACAGGCCTTTAATCATGGAGCACAGCTGCGGTTTAAGTACGCCCGCAATCAGCGTCAGCATACCCAATCCGAATGCCACCAACACCAGTTTCTGGCGGCGGGTCATGCGGGTTTCTTCTTTATTAAGCTTTAGTTCTTTGCGTTTTTCAATATCAAATTCGTACGTTAAGCTTTTGGTGGGGTCCTTGCGGATTTTGCGCGCATATACGCTTAACCAGCTGATGACTACCGTGGTGCAGATAATCCAGATGATAAAGCGGTATCCAATGCCCGAGTATAACGGCACTTGCGCAATTCCTTGGGCGATACCCACGGTAAACGGGTTCGTAAACGCCGCGGCAAAACCCACGCCCGCACCGATGAACGGAATGGCCGTTCCCAGGGCGGAGTCGTACCCCAGCGAGAGGGCCAGCGGAATAAAAATGGGAATAAAAATAAGCGCTTCTTCGCACATACCAAAGGTAGCGCCGCACAACGAAAATACAATTACTCCCAGCGGAATAAACATAAAACGCAAGTTCGGCTTGCGCTGGAAGAAATGACTGGCGGCCTGAATGCCGGCGGCAATGGCGCCTGTTTTTTCCACGACGGCCAACACACCGCCGATTACCAGCAGGAACACGATTACTTCCGCCGTATTGGAAAACCCTTTAATGGGGGCTTGCAAAACGTCAAACAAACCTTGGGGGTTGGCCGGTACGGAGTGATACGTCCCGGCGACGACGACCTGGCGGCCGTCCACGTCCATTTTGTCATACGCGCCGCTGGGTACAATCCACGTCAGCGCGGCTACAATCGCCACGATGGATAAAATGATGGCGAAAGTGTTGAGTTTGATTTTGGACAGAATTTTAGACATTTCTTTTCTGTATTTCCTCTGTGCTTTTTTGAAATAAATAACAAATTATTATTTTACAAAAAAACACCCCTGTATTTGTGATTTTTATTTCTTCCTTCTATAGCGGCCTGTTGCCCTGCCCCGCTATTTTATATACTCTTACTATATGCTCTATATTGTTCCCACGCCTATCGGCAATTTGCAGGACATTACCCTGCGCGCTTTGGAAACGCTCAAAACCGCAGATGCCGTTTTGTGCGAAGATACGCGCCGCACCCAGATTTTGCTTTCCCACTTTGGCATTTCCAAACCAACGTACCGCTATAACGAAAATGACGACCGTTCCGTAGCCCGCTGTTTGGAAGCCCTCAAAAGCGGCAAAACCTGCGCGTTAGTGTCCGACTGTGGAACCCCCTGTATTTCCGACCCGGGCTGGAAATTGGTGAAAGAGGCGGTGGCCGCGGGGATAAAAGTATCCTCTCTGCCTGGCCCCAGTGCGGTGGCGTGTGCCTTGGCCGGGGCGGGAATTACGGGCGGCGCCTTTACGTTTTTGGGCTTTTTGCCCCGAAAGGCGGGCAAAGCCGCCAAACTGATTGCTTCGGCCCACGAGTTAAACCACCCGGTGGTGATTTACGAGTCCCCTTACCGCGTGGTGAAAATGTTGGAGCTGATTGCCAAAACGTTGGGGGGAAATACGCCTGTCATTTTGGCCAGAGAACTTTCTAAAGTGTATGAAGAATGGCTGCGCGGTACGGCGGAAGGATTGGCCGCCGAATTGGGCAAAAAGAATAAAGTGCAGGGTGAATTTGTGATGATTATTGACCGTGCCCAACAGGCGCCCCAGGAGGAAGAAGATGAGCCGGACCCATATTTTTAAGACACTTGACCTGACGCCCGAACAGACGCGCCAAGCCGCCGCCGCGATAGACGGCGGGGCCGTGGCCGTACTGCCTACGGACACCGTGTACGGCATTGGTACGGGCGCTTTTTGTGAAAGTGCCATTCAGAGCATTTACCTCATTAAAGAGCGGCCGGCCACTTCCCCTCTTCAAATTTTGACGGGCAGCCTTTCTCAGGCGCGCCGTGTGGCGCAGTTTTCGCCCGAGGCTGAAAAATTGGCCCAGGCCTACTGGCCCGGCGCTTTAACCGCCATTTTGCCCCCTACCGAAGAAGGCCGTCCGCTTTCCCGCGGGTTTGCGGGATTAGGCCTGCGGGTGCCCGGAAACGATTTTTTGGTGGATTTGCTTTCCCGCATGCAGGCGCCTATGGCCTGCACCAGCGCCAACTTGCACGGCCAGCCAGTGCTGACGGACGAAGAAACCATTTTGAAAACTTTTGACGGAAAAGTGGATTTTATCTTTTTGGGCGGAACCCTCAGCCCGACGGCTTCCAGCGTGGTGGATTTGACCTTTGCCGAACCGGTGCTCTTGCGGGAGGGGGGAATATCCCGCCAAGCGCTGGAAGAAACAATGGGCCGGCGGCTGGTGAGCAAGTAAGGAGGATTTTCATGAGTTTATGGCAGATTTTGGTGTCTTATTCGTTGTTGGTGGCGGCGTCGCTGTCGCTGCTGACGTATTGGATTACGAAAAAATTTGTGCTTAAAAAGATGAAGCGCACCATCATGAAAGCCGAGCACAATTACCAACAGCAAATCGCCACCTTGCAAATGCAGCTTTCGGGTAAAGTAAACGTGCTGGAAAGCATGGTGGAAAAGTTGCGCTTGTCCAACCAGGAGCTCAACCGCTTAAACGAAATTCGTTCCAAATTTATGTCCATCGTCGCGCACGACCTGCGCCAGCCGCTTTCTTCCATTCAGGGGTTTACGTCCGTACTGATGATGGACAACCCGCAGGGCGGCGGCAATAACGACCAAATCGCCCTCAACAACATTCTCAAAGCGACCGACAATATGAATATGCTCATGGCCGATTTGATGGATATTTCCATGATAGAGTCTGGCCGTTTTAAGATGGACGTGCAGCCCTTTAACTTTAACGCCTTGTTAAGTGACGTCATTACCTTGCAGACCGTTAACGCCCAGAAGAAAGGCATCTTTTTGCGCAAGTGTGAATATCCGGCCGAAGTAACCGTGGTGGCGGACCGCTTCCGCATTTCGCAGGTGCTTAGCAATTTGATTGGAAACGCCATTAAATTTTCCCCGCAGGGCGGCAGCATAGAAGCCCGTTTTTATGTGTTGGACGGCCAGCTTACTTTTAAGGTGTCGGACAACGGCCCGGGCCTCCTGCACAGCGAAAAAGAAAAAATCTTCCAAAAGTTCCACCAGTCCGACAATGACCGCACATTAAAAAAACAAGGCTGGGGCTTGGGGCTTTCCATCGCGCAGGAAATTATCAATGCCCATGGCGGGCAGATTGGCGTGGAAAGCGCCGGCTTGGGGCAAGGATCCGTTTTCTGGTTTTGTATTCCGCAAAATCCGGCGGTTCCGGCTTCGGCGGGAGGCGGCTCCGAGCCTGCCAGAAAAGAACAAACCGTACGGGTATAGAACATTCGTTTTGTACAGCAAAAAGCCCCCGTCATAAAACGGGGGCTTTTTGTGTGATACAAAATAAAACGGGGCAGCCGATACCCCGGATTCTGTCGGCCCTTGCGGGCCGGGATAACCATTACTCTAAGCGGCCTACTTGGTCTCGAACGCGGGCCGCGTGTGGACCGGTTTGGCCTTGCTCCGTGCGGGGTTTGCCTTGCCGCGTTCATTGCTAAACGCGCGGTGCGCTTTTACCGCACCATTTCACCCTTACCCTTGCGGGCGGTATTTTTTCTGTTGCACTTTCCGTCCAACGGGGTAATCTGGCCCCGTCGTCCCGTCCTTTCGAACGGCGCACTGCCCTATGGAGTCCGGAAGTTCCTCCCCCAAACCGGAATTGGCCGGGAGCGGTTATCTGGGCTGCCCAAAATATTGTAGCAAAAAAGGTTAAAACTCGCCGAACAAATCCGGTTGCTGCGGCTTTTTGGACGGTTGTTTGGCGGCCGGTTTTTTAGCCGGCTGCGGCCGCTGAATGGGGGTTACCTCCACGCCGTTTACCAGGTTGTCGTTTGCGGCGGGGGCGTCGTCTTCCTGCGGAAAGTGGACGATGGGGTTAAACCCTACGGACTGTTTGGCGTCCATGGCTTTATTGGCCAGCGCGTCGGGCGCTTTGTTTAGGTGGCGCAGGACGTGTTCCATATGTATGGAAAACGGCGCCGCCAGTTGGCGTATCACGCGCATGCGGGCGGCCAAGTCGGGGTGTTTGATTTTGTATTCGCCTAAAAATTGTTTTACCAAAAGAAGCGAGTCGGACTGGATAAAAAGTTCCCGTGCGCCCAATTCTTTGGCCTTTATCAGGGCCAGCTTCAGGGCGGTATATTCGGCCTGATTGTTGGTGCAGTGCGGCATAAAATGCCCTTCTTGGGCTAAAATTTTGCCCTCCATGGAGCAGATAACGTATGCCGCCGCTCCTGGGCCGGGGTTTCCGCGGGAACCGCCGTCAATGTTTATTTTTACTTGCATAGGTGTATTGTATCAAAATAAGTGTTTATTCGTATTTCAGCGCGTCTACCGGTTTGAGTTTGGAAGCTTGATACGCGGGGTACAGCGCAAATACAAAGCTGGTGGCCAGCGCCAGCAGCACGGCCGCCGCCACTACCCACCAGGAAAAAGTCATTTGGTCGGCGTTGTCCGCCATGTGCAGTATGGCCAGGTATCCCAGCACCATGCCTAAGGCCGCGCCGCACAAGCCCAGCAGGAGGGCTTCCACTAAAAATTGGAATAAAATGTCCCACCGGCTGGCGCCCAAGGCGCGGCGAATGCCAATTTCGCGCGTACGCGAAAAAATGACGGCCATGGTGATGTTCATAATGCCAATACCGCCGGCAATCATGGCGATTAGACCGATAAAAATCATGGAACGCAAGTTTATCCAGGCCTGCTGACGGGCAAATTTCAGCTGGAAGCGAAACGGATTAATAATAGGGTCAAAATCGGAACCGAATTGGGAACGCAAAAAACTGCTTAGGGAGGATACCGCTTTGCCTGTTTTGCTTTCGCTGCCGGTAACAACGCGGATAAAGGTTTCAAAATAATCCCGCCAAGAAGGGATAATGTCGTACCAGGTGGAATAGGGAATAAAAATATACTGGTTGTGTTCCATATCACGGGCAATGCGGAAATCTTTTTCCACGGTAGGCGCACGCAGAATGCCTACCACGGTAAAACTTTGCCCGTTAATACTGATTTGCTGGTTGAGCAGGTTGACGCGTTTGACCAAGTCCGCCAATGGGGTTTGTTCTGTGCCCGGCTCATGGAACAGATAGCGTGTAAAATCGCGTTTTTCTTTGTCGCGCGGATAGACGATGATGACGGCCACGCGGTGTTTGTTTTCAATATCCTTCCAGTTAAAAAAACGCCCTTCCACGTCAAACACAAACGCGCTGTCTTGAAAAGAGGGCAACACCCCCTGTATCGCAAAATCGTTCAAAACACGGCCCTTATATATGGCATTGGTAATATAATTCCCGGTACGTAAAGACAAAGAAGAACCTTCCGGCAGCGTGCGCAAAAGCATGTTGTATTGATCCATGGATAACGGCTTTTCTATGAAGGTATCCACCCGCCCTTTGCCCGATATTTGGGCGGAGCGGTCAATGTCGCGGTAGCGTTGGCTGAGCACGCTAAGCGTATAGAAAAAAGTGGCAATGCCAATGGCAATGGCAAATACGCTTAGAAAACTGCGCATTTTATGGCTTCGGATTTCAGCCCAGCCGGTAGAAATTAAATCGGGCAGTTTCATACGATTTTTCCGTCCTTCATGCGGATAATACGCTGGGCACCGGCGGCGATTTTTTCGTCGTGAGTCACCATAATAATGGTCATTTTCCCGCGGTTTAATTCCTGCAGCAGTTCCAGAATGTCGGCCCCGGATTTAGAATCTAAGTTGCCGGTGGGCTCGTCGGCCAGGATAATTTCCGGCCGGTTAGCCAAGGCCCGCGCACAGGCTACGCGCTGGCACTGGCCGCCGGAAAGCTGTTGGGGGGTATTGTCGGCCTTATCCTCAAGCCCCACCCGTTTAAGCAGTTCGCGGGCGCGGGGGAGAATTTCGCTTCTGGGCATATCCCCATAGCGCATGGGAAGCGCAATGTTTTGCAAAACCGATAGCTTGGGCATTAAGTTAAATGACTGAAAAATAAATCCGATGTGATCCCTGCGGGTGCGGGAGCGGAGGCCGTCTTTCATATGGGCCGTGGGCTGGCCGTTTAACAGGTATTCGCCCGAGGTGGGCTCGTCCAATAATCCCAAAATGTTTAGCAGCGTGCTTTTGCCGCAGCCGCTGGGGCCCATAATGGAAATAAAATCCCCTTTTTTAATATCCAGCGATACGTCGTCCAACGCGCGGAATTCGGCCGCCGTTTTATAAACTTTTACGAGGTGTTCGCAATGAATTACCATGATTCTCCGTATGGCAGTTCCGTCAGCACCTGGTCCCCTTCTTGGAGGCCTTGCGTTACTTCCACGGTGGTGTCGCTGGCCAGGCCGGTGGTGATTTCCAGCTCTTGGGCTTTGTTTTTGCCTTGATACTTAAATACGTAACTCTTGCCGTTTTTTTCAAACAGCGCATTAGCGGGAATGGTCAGCACGTCTTCTCGTTTTTGGATAGGCACCGAGACATTGGTGTTGACCCCCAGCAAAATGTTTTTGTCCCTGCGGGGCAGTTCCACCAAAATGAGGAAGCCTTTGCTGTCGCTCCAGCGGTCCCCGCTTTTTTCTATTTGGGTGGAAACATAGGTGATAGTGCCCGTTAACGGTTCGGCGTCCGCCCCTAAGGATATCACTTCTATTTCGGCGGGCATGCCTTTTTTAAGCTGCAATACCTGGGATTCTGTTACGTAGACCGGAATGAGCAGCGTATCGGTATTAACCAAGCGCAAAAAGCAGGTGGCGTTTTCGGTGTTTTCGTAGGACCCTTCCAAAAAGGTTCCCGGGCGAGGCAGCGACAAGTTGCGCTCGGACAAGTCTTTATCAAAATCACTGGAATCGGCATGGCATTTCACCACGGTCCCGTCCGCCGGGGCATAAATCGTGATGGGTTTGAAATCTTCAAATTCGTTGCGGCCCGGTTTAAGAAGAGCCAGCTTTTGACCTTTTTTTACAAAATCCCCTTCTTTTACGTAAATCTTTTGCAGAATACCGCTGGGTTTGGACGTTACTTTAATGTCTTGCTTGGCCATTACCGTCCCCTGCCCTTTGAAGGCCACCACCACGGTTCCTTTTTCCACGGGCACGATGTCTTCCGGCAGGATTACGTCGCCTTTTAATTTGGAAATCAGCGGTTTAATGCTCCATACCCACAGGGCCCCCGCGGCGGCGGCCACAATGAGCAAAATTAAAAACGGCTTCCAAATGCGTTTTAAGATGGTTTTAATCATCATTCCTCCGGTTGATAATCGTAAAGCTTTTCTCCCAAGGCGTAACGGTAGCGCAGGCGGGAAAGAGTCAATTCCGAAAGCAAGGTGGCGTAATTGACCTGGGCGGAAATTAACTCTTGGCGGGCTACGGTCAAATCGGTGGCGCCCATGAGCCCGTTTTTGTATTTAAGCTGCGTCGCGTCAAACTTTTGCGTGGCGGTTTGCAGGCGCAGGCGGGAAATGTCCAGCGAGCGCATTTTTAATAACAGCGTATTGCGGCTTTCTACCACATTATCGCGCAAGGTACGTAAAAATTGTTCGTATTCCAAATGGGCATTTTGGTTGGCTATTTGGGTGTTTTGGCGGTTGCGGTATTTATTAAAGTACAAAAATCCGATGTCAAACGATATCCCGGCCGAAATACCGTAGTTATAGTCCCACAATTCATGATAGGAAAAACTGCGCCCGGTGTTGGCAAACAAATCTACAAATACGGAGGGGAGCGCGTCCAGATTGCCCAAGGTTTTGGTAATGTCCTGCTGTTTGAGGGTTAAGCGCTGCACGCGGGCGTCGTAGCGGTTGGCCAAGGCGGTGGTGAGGTCTTGGTCCAAAGTGGGCAGGGCGGATACATCCTGAGATATTTCATCATCCAGCACGGCGGGTGCTTCCACGGGGCGGTTAATGGCAATGTTGAAATTTTTCAAGGCGTTGGCGTAATCGTTTTGCGCCGAAAAAAGCGACAGCTGACTGCTGCGCCAGTTTGTTTCGCTGGAGAGTAAATCCGAGCGGGTTTTAAGGCCGTTTTCGTAGAGGGTGCTGTCCTGCTCGTATTGCTTTTGCGCAACGGCTAAATCGTCTTCGTACACGGCCAGCAATTTTTGACTAAGGAGCAAATCGTAATAGGTTTGCACGGCGTCCAGCACGTGTTGTTGTACGGTGGAGTCGTAATTAATTTTGGCAATTTGCCACTCCAGCGAGGCGGATTTGTAATTTAACGTATCTTTGCCGCTGTTAAACAAATTCCACGAGGCTTGTGCCTGGCCGTAAGAATCGCCGTGTTCAAAATCTTCCCAGGAAGAATAGTGGTAGTTCCTTCCATAATTTTCCGAAGCGTTTGCGCTCAGGTAAAACGAAGGCAAAAAGGCCGAGGTAAAGGCGTTTTTGTACGTGTTGCGGGCAATTTTAAGGCTGTTGGTTTCGGCCTGCAGGCGGGGGGAGCCGGCCAGGTATTTGGCAATGTATTGCTCAAGAGTGAAAGATTCTTCTTTAGCGGGCGTGGTGCCCGTCAGGGCCGTTTGGGCGGAAAAAGACAGTCCGCTTGCCGACATTGCCGCAAACAAACATAAAACGTTTACCAACATTTTATGCATAAGGCCCCCTTAAATTCATATTTATTATAACAAATCGTTCTCATGTTTCGTATAATAGAAAAGTTGACCCGAAAGAGCGTATTATGATTAAACTGAGAAAAAGAAAACTGCATTTGAAACTGAAATGGGGCCTGCTGCCGGGCGTAATTTGTGCCATTGCGCTGGGTATTGGGTGCGGGCTGTTCTTTCCCGACTGGCTGGTGCGCGTAGCGCTGACGTTTAACGGCTTGTTCGGCAATTTTTTGGGGTTTGTAATCCCGCTGTTAATCGTGGGTTTGGTGGCCCCCGGCATTGCCGAATTGGGGCGCAGCGCGGGCAAGCTATTGTTTATCACTACCGCATTGGCGTATGGCTTCACGCTGGCTTCGGGTTTTTTTAGCTATGCGGTTTCCAAGGCGAGCTTTCCGTTTTTGTTGGACGTTGCTTCCAAAACGGCCGAATTTGCCAAAACGGCCGAACTGAAACCTTATTTCACCGTGGCGATGCCGCCGCTGATGGACGTGATGACCGCCCTGGTGCTGGCTTTTACGCTGGGGCTTGGGATGGCCGTCATTCAAGGCAGCCGCTTAAAAGGCATTATGTGGGATTTCCGCGATATCATAGACCGTGTGATTGCCCGTGTGATTATTCCGCTGTTGCCGTATTACATTTTTGGCATTTTTTTGAATATGACGGTGTCCGGCCAGGTGGTGGCGGTATTGGGCGTGTTTGCCAAAATTATCGTGCTGATTTTTGCCATTACGGTCGTGATGCTGGTACTGCAATTTACGGTAGCCGGCGTGGTGGCGCGGCGCAACCCGTTTCCGATGCTTAGAACGATGCTTGTTTCTTATATGACGGCGTTGGGCACGCAGTCTTCCGCGGCGACGATCCCCGTTACCCTTAAACAAACGGTTAAACTGGGCGTGCGCGAAGAAGTGGCCGGATTTGTGGTGCCGCTGTGTGCTACGATTCACCTGTCCGGAAGCACGATGAAAATTGTGGCTTGTGCGTTGGCTATTTTGTTTATGAGCGGTACTCAAATGCCGTTTGCGCAGTTTGCGGGATTTATCTGCATGCTGGGCGTAACGATGGTGGCGGCTCCGGGCGTGCCGGGCGGCGCTATTATGGCGGCACTGGGTATTTTGCAAAGCATGTTGGGCTTTGGCGAAGCGGAGCTGGGGTTGATGATCGCCCTCTATATTGCGATGGACTCCTTCGGTACGGCGTGTAACGTAACGGGGGACGGGGCTATTTCCGTCATTGTGGACAAAATTTATTCCCGCCGCGCTCCTCAGCCGGCGCCCCGCCCGGCGGATATGCCCGGCAACCCGCAGGGGATACGCATTGGCTGATTGTTCTTCTTGATGTTATAATGGAAAATATTATACTATTCGTATACGCACTTATCTCAAACTGGAGAGGGAAACAGGAGATTTCTGATGCTAAATAAACAAAAGAAAAAAGCGTTTACGCTTACAGAATTACTGGTAGTAGTAATTGTAATAGGTGTATTGGCTGCGGTAGTATTGCCTAAATATAGTAAAGTAATGGAAACGCGTAAAACAACGGAAGCGGAAGAGCTGATGGCGGCCGTGCGTACGGAACAAGAAAAGCGTTGCGCATTAGATAAAGATTATTTGTCGGATTTTTCCAAGTTGGCGGATATTCTTCCTTCTACCGATACCAAAAATTTCACATATACGGCCACTACTACCGGCATAGAAGCCCGGAGCAAAGGTAAATATGGCTATACGCTTAAAATGCCGTCTTATGCGGATGGCCGTCTTTGCTGTGATAGTGCGGAACAATGTGCAAACTTAAATAAAGATTACCCCTTATGCAGCGATTTAATTGCGCGGGCAGATTTCCAGAGCGGCAATGAATGCGCAGGGCTCCCTCCTGTGATAGAATGCAGCGGGGCGGCCACGCAGGCTTGCGGCTGTGCTAAGGCGGGTACACAGACTAGAACGTGTGATACGTCTACGGGCAAATGGAGCGAATGGAGTGCATGCAGCGTATCGGAAGTTTGTGAGTGTACGGGGGAAAAGCCTGAAGAAACACAAAGCTGCAATAAGTGCGGCGTGCAAAAAAGAACTGTCACTTGTGATACCACAACGGGCGCTTGGAGTGTTGGGGAATGGAGCGAGTGCGATAAAGAAGAAAGTGAGTGCGAAGAAAAAACCTGTAAAAGTGCTTACGAAGACGGCACCCTCGCCTCTTATTGTGCACAATATGGCGAATTTCCATCTACAAATGCTAATCGCCCGTTAAGCAGAGATTGTTGCTTTGATTGTGTAGATAATGGCTGTGTGGTTCAAGGCAATAAGTGTGTTACACCTTCTTTTTATGGAATCATTAAGGGAAGTAAATTGGCTGTGCGCTTTGGAGAAGATACTCCTACTGCTACGATAGTGAATTCTGACACTTATATGGGGTGGAAGATTGAACATGTCGGCATGATAGGCCAATATGGATCTTATGGCTCTAACGGGGGTTCTCCGGACTGTGACTTTTCCATTAGTAATGGAACGCAGGTGTCAATAGCAGAGCTGGAATCTTTTGATGGCCAAAAATTTAATCAGCAATGTGCTTCCTGCACGGGAGATACTTGTGATTTTCAGGCCTATTCGATGAGCTATTCATGGCGCGGGCTGTATAAGACGGATAATTATGGAGCTCAGGCTTATTGTTATTTGAGCGATTATAAAAACTTGTCAATTGGGGATGTTGCACGACAGGCCTCGGATTTGGGGGTGAGCTTTACCTGCTACGGAAAAGGTGGTTCTGGCATGCCCACTACTTATTATGATTACGAATTTTGTGCGGCGTTCCCTGATGTTTGTGGCGGATACAGTGGGTCTTTTCAGTTAGATATACCAACAGATCTGAATGCATCCTTAAAGAATACCTGCAACGAGTATCGTCAGCAGCCCTCAGCGTTTGGCTGCAAAAATGTTTCCGGCATTCCTTCTTCGGCTTGGAAGGTGAATTCTAAGACGACTGTCGGCCTGAGAGGGAACGATATGATTGGCGGAAACTTGGTAGATAATTTTAACTGTAAAGTGAACTTAAATCTTTCTAGTGTTACGGTATCACAAACGCAGCTTTGGATACACACATGCGAAAAAGATCCTTATGGTGGACAACCATGTGGTTTGGAAATGCCGTAAAAATTGCTTTTGCAAGGACGGGCAGTTACGACTGCCCGTCTTTTTTGTGTATAATTCCTTTTGTATTAAAATAAATTTATAATAGACCCCATGAATATGCGTAAAAGAATCGCCTCAATAAAACATGTTATCTACCGATATGCTGACTGTATAGCTTTTCTGTTGTGTATGGCGGGGTGTGTCTGTTATGGCCTTTCAATCGGGCAAACCATGTCTGTTGATGTGATGAATTATCATCTTTATAATGCATATGCTTTTGTGGAAGGTCGTTTTTACACGGATGTAATCCCAGCCGGTATACATACCTTTTTGAATCCGTTGCCGGACATTCCGTATTATTTGTTGATTCGTTGGCTAAATAACTGGCCGCATTTGGTGGCGGGTATTTTAGCGGCTTTGAGCGGGGGATTATTATTCGTTTTTTATAAAATTTGCAGATTGATTTTTCCGCGCAAAAATTACATATGGGTAATTTTTGCGGTTTTAATAGTTGTGGGCGGTTTTATGTTTCGCTCTCAAATAGCTTCCCCCAATAATGATGTGTTATTAAATTTGTTTGCCGCGCTTAGCGTGTATTGGGGGTTACTTTTTTTGCTTTTTCGGCCACGATGTACAAAACTCTTGTTCTGGGCGGCGTTTGTTGCAGGAGCCTTGGCGGGAGCCAAACATTCCTTATTTCCTGTTCTGACGGCCTTGTTTGCCGTTTTGTGCGTAAATGGGTACCGGTTGCAAAAACCTGTTGTCAAAGGGGTTCTCTTTGCTGGCGCGGCATTGGGCGGTTTTTTGTTAACTGACGGATATTTTATGTGGCGCTTATGGGAAAATTACAACAATCCCGTTTTCCCTTTCTATAATGAATTTTTCCAATCTCCTTTTTTTGCTTTAGAAAATTTGAAAGACGCACGCTTTTATCCTCAAACGTGGCTTCAATGGCTATTTTTCCCTTTTTTGCGGTTTATGAACAAAGGGGATTACGTTATATCAGAAGTTCTTTTTGATTATCGGATGAGTGTGGGATTTGTCAGTTTTTTGGTGTTGGGAGGAATCCTGTTTTGGAAACGTCACGAACAAAACATTCATCAAAGACTGGAAAACCGAAAAATGCTTATCTTATGGGTATTAACGGGGGTAATGTATGTGGTTTGGCTAGCGTTCTTTGGCGGGATATTGCGATATTTGATTATATTGGAAATGTTAAACGGTTTATTGATTGTTTGTTGTCTAAAAAAGCTGGGGCTGCGCAAAATATTAAATATATGCCTGGTGTGCGGCCTTTTTGTGTTTTTCTTAAAGACAACCTATTCCGGCGTGTGGGGAGAAAAACATGGCCCTTTTACTAAGCAAGCTATTGCGATTTTTCCGTCTGTGCCCAAGATAGAAAAGAATGCGTTGATTATTTTTTGGGGGTCTCCCATGTCCTTTTTGGCCCCGTTTTTCCCGGAAGCAAGCGTTTTTGTAGGGGGAATAAAATATCCGACATATGGCGGGTATCATTTGTCCTTGCGCCAGCAGGCCAGAAAATTAAATTTGTTACCGGATCTTTATTTCCGGCATAATTTTGATGAAAAAATTAAGGAAACCATAGCCTGCCACGAGGGGCCTATCTATATGATAAGCGTGTATTGGGAATTGATGTTGGAACCGCGCACTTTGGCTCCGTACGGGGTGGAAAGTGCTGGGGAACCCTGCCAGAATTTTAATTCAAACGCCAATGTGTATTTCTTTCCGAATGCGGGGTGGTCTTTGTGTAAGCTTAAAAAGATAAACCCCCCTAATAATTGCCCTATAAAAAACAAAACCCGCGCTTAGGCGCGGGTTTGCCATATATAGTTCTTTTACACCAAGCCTTGGTCTATCATGGCGTCGGCCACTTTTTTGAAGCCGGCAATGTTGGCCCCTGCCATATAGTTGCCTTTCATGCCGTATTCTTCGGCCGCGGCCAAGCAGCTTTGGTGAATGTTGTTCATAATGCGCTGGAGGTATTGGTCCACTTCTTCCCGGGTCCAATATACGCGCATACTGTTTTGCGTCATTTCCAGGCCCGATACCGCCACGCCGCCCGCGTTGGAAGCTTTGCCGGGGGAATACAAAATACCCGCTTGTTGGAATGCTTCAATCGCACCGGGCGTGCAGGGCATGTTGGAGCCTTCGCACACGCATTTGCAGCCGTTTTTCAAAAGCAGTTTGGCGTCTTCGGTGTGCAGTTCGTTTTCGCAGGCGGTGGGGCAGGCCACATCGCAGGGGATATCCCAGGTTTTTTTGCCGGGGCGGAATTCGGCCCCTTTGAATTTTTGGCCGTATTCTTTCAAGCTTCCGCGCCGTACGAACACCAAGTCTTTTAAGAAGGCCAGCTTTTCGGCATTGATGCCGTTAGGATCGTAAATGCTGCCGTCGTAATCCATACATCCAACCACTTTGCCGCCCAGCTGGGTCAGCTTTTCCATGGCGTAAATGCCCACATTGCCCGTGCCGGAAATAATGCACGTTTTGCCTTGCAGGCTGTCGCCTTTGGTGCCCAGCATGTTTTGGGCGAAGTAGGCCACGCCGTAGCCGGTGGCTTCCGGGCGGAGCAAGCTGCCGCCCCAGTTAGGCTTTTTGCCGGTGAATGCGCCGGTAAAATCGTTGGTCAGCTTCTTATATTGCCCGAACATATACCCAATTTCGCGCGCGCCGCAGCCCAAGTCTCCGGCGGGGATATCGGTGTGATAGCCAATGTGGTGGTAGAGTTCGTTGATAAACGAATGGCAAAAACGCATGACCTCGCTGTCGGACTTGCCGCGCGTGTCAAAATCGCTTCCGCCTTTGCCGCCGCCCAAAGGGAGCGTGGTTAAACTGTTTTTGAATACCTGTTCAAAGCCTAAAAATTTTAATACGTCCTGCGTCACCGTTTCATGAAAGCGCATGCCGCCTTTGTAGGGCCCCAGGGCGCTGTTGTATTGCACGCGGAAGCCGCGGTTGACGTGGATTTCGCCTTTATCGTCCTGCCACGGTACGCGGAAAATAATGGTGCGTTCCGGTTCCACAATGCGTTCCAAAATGCGTTCTTTTATATAGAGCGGTTTTTGTTCCAGCACGGGTTTTAAGGTGCTGACAACTTCAAATACGGCTTGATGAAAAACTTTTTGGGCGGGGTCCCTTTTGGTGAGGGCCGCCAGGAACTGCTCGGTATAAGTATTGGTATCCATAGCGTCTCCTTTTGGGGTACTGCTACCCCCATTATAAACATATCTTTGGGCGAACGCAAGGGATATTTCGGACGTGAAATATGATAAGATATACACACGGTATGCCCCGGTGTAAGGCAGGAGGAAAACATGAAATTATCCCCCAACATGGAAGACTATTTGGAAGCGGTTTCTCTTTGTGCCAACGATAAAGGCGTAGCCCGCGTGAGCGATATCCGCGATATGCTGGGCGTAAAGACCCCCAGCGTGACCGGCGCCATGAAGGCGCTGGGCGAGGGCGGATACGTGCGCCACCAGCCTTACAGCGGCATAGAACTGACCCCCAAAGGCCGCCGCGCCGCCGAGGACGTGAAAAAACGTCACGCCATTTTAAGCCGTTTCCTTACCCAAGTGATTGGCGTGAGCCCCAAAATTGCCGATATGGACGCATGCAAAATGGAGCATGCCGTCAGCCGCGAAACCTTGGAAAAACTGCACGACTACCTGCATAAACAAACCGGCGAAAAGGTGGATAAATAATCCCTGTTTGTTCCCAGCAATCGTAAAACCCCCTGTGCCTGTGCCTGCACGGCCGCTACCTGCACATAAAGCCGCTTCGCGCCAAAGCCCCTAAATTTTCTATAATAATAAATATCCTTAATATATACGGAGTGTTAGATTATCATGGCAAAAAATAAGTATTCTCATACCGTTTTGCTGCCCAAAACGGACTTTCCGATGCGCGCAGGACTGGCGCAAAAAGAACCCAAAATCCTGGAGTTCTGGCAATCCATCAATTTGTACGAAGCTATGCTTAAGAAAAACGAGGCCGGCAAACATTTTGTACTGCACGACGGCCCGCCCTATGCCAACGGGAAAATTCACATTGGCCACGCTCTGGACAAAACCATTAAGGATATTATTATTAAAAGCCGCGCGATGACGGGTTATTACACCCCGTACGTGCCGGGGTGGGACTGCCATGGCCTGCCCATTGAACAGGCTTTGCTCAAAGAATTAAAACAGGACAAAAAACACATTACCGACGTGCCCGCTTTCCGCAAAAAAGCGCGCGAATTTGCCGCCAAATTTATTGATTTGCAGCGCCAAGGTTTCAAACGCTTGGGCGTGCAGGGCGACTGGGACAACCCGTATCTTACCATGTCCCCTCGCTACGAAGGCATCACGATTGGCGTGTTTTTGGATTTGATTGAAAAAGGCTACGTCTATAAAGGCCAAAAAACCATTACGTGGTGTTCCCACTGCGAAACCGCCTTGGCCGATGCCGAAACCGAATATAAAGACGTTAAATCTTCTTCCATTTATTTGCGCTTTAAGCTGGTTAGCCCCAATCAAAAAGTATTGGGCGATTTGGACTATTCCAAACCCGTCAGCCTCGCGGTGTGGACCACCACCCCCTGGACCATTCCTTCCAACATGGCGGCCGCCGTTTCCAATACCGAAGACTATGCCATCTTGAAAGACGAAAAGACGGGCGAATACTACATTGTGGCCGAAAAATTGGCCGAAGAATTTTTGAAAAACACCGGGCTGGATTGCTCTCAGGCCGGCAAAGTGGCGGGTGCCGATTTGGTGGGTATGAAATACTACCACCCGCTTTCTCATAAAGAAAACCCCGTCATCTGGACGGACTTCGTTACCATGGACGCGGGTGTGGGTATCGTGCATATTGCTCCCGGCCACGGTGAGGACGACTTCCGCGCCGGCAAACAATGGGGCCTGGAAACCTTCTGCCCCGTGGACGAAAAAGGCTGCTACACCAAAGACGCGGGCATTTTTGAAGGTATGCACGTATTTGAAGCCAACCCGCTGATGGTGAAAAAGTTGGACGAACTGGGCGCGCTTATCAAAGAGCAGGAAATCACCCACAGCTATCCGCATTGCTGGCGCTGCCACAACCCGATTATTTTCCGCGCTACGGAACAGTGGTTCATGAGCATTGACAAGGACGGTTTGCGCCAAAAATTGATGGACAACCTCTCCAACGTCAAATTCTATCCCGCCGGCGGCGAAGAACGCATGCGCTCCATGATTGGCCTGCGCCCGGATTGGTGTCTGTCCCGCCAGCGCTTCTGGGGTACCCCGGTGACGGTGCTGTATTGCAAAAAATGCGGCAAACCGCAGGTGAATCATGAGCTGTTCTCTTTCATTAAAGAACGCGCCATGAAAGAAGGTTCCGATTTCTGGTTTACCGACCCCGTGGAAAAACTGATGCCGCAAGGGTATCATTGCGAATGCGGGTGCGAAGAATTCCGCAAAGAAACCGACATTTTGGACGTATGGTTGGATTCGGGCGTGTCTTGGGCGGCCGTAGTGAAAGACCGCGGCATGTCCTTCCCGGCCGACGTGTATTCCGAAGGGTCCGACCAGCACCGCGGCTGGTTCCAAAGCTCGTACATTCCTTCTTTTACGCTGGAAGGAACCGCTCCTTTCAAAACGATTTTGACTCACGGCATGGTGCTGGACCAGCAAGGCCGCCCGATGCACAAATCGCTGGGAAACAGCGTAGATCCCGAAGACGTTATCAATAAATTCGGCGCCGATATCTTGCGCCTGTGGGTGGCGTTTTCCGACTATCAGGGCGACGTTCGCATTTCCGATGAAATCTTGGGCGGACCGGTGGATACATACCGCAAAATCCGCAACACGGTGCGCTATGCGCTGGGGAACTTGTCCGATTATGACCCGGCCTTGCACCAAGTGCCTGCCAAAGATTTGACGGAAATGGACCGCTACATGCTGGGCCGCTTAAACGAACTGATCCAGGAAGTGCATGCCGGCTACGGCGAATTTAACTTCCGCCGTGCCATGCGCGCCATTACGGATTTCTGTATTTTGGATTTGTCCTCTTTTATGTTGGACGCGTCCAAAGACCGCTTGTACACGCTGGGTGCTTCCGCCCCGTCGCGGCGCAGCGCGCAGACGGTACTGGCCGAAATTGCGGTGACGCTTTTGCAGTTGATGGCGCCCGTACTTTCCTTCACCGCCGAAGAAGCCTGGCAGGAACTGCGCAAAACCGCGCTCGGCCGCGATTTGCCGCAGAGCATTTTCCTTTCCAACATGCCGGCCAACGCTTCCATGATTCCCGATGTAAAACTGGAAGAAAAGTGGAACAAAATCCGCCGCGTGCGCGAAGCCGTGCAGAAAGTGTTGGAAGAAACCCGCCAGAAAGGGGTGATTGGCTCTTCGCTGGAAGCCAAAGTGATTTTCAAAACGAACAATCCTCAAACCAAAGCCTTCTTGGAAGAAACCAAAGCGCTGTGGCCGGAAATTGCCATCGTGTCCGAGGTGGAAATTGCGGACGGAAAAGAAGACTTGGAAGTAACGGCCGAACATGCCTCCGGGCAGAAATGCGCCCGCTGCTGGCAGTGGAAGCGTGACGTCGGTTCCGACGCCGCCCACCCGGACTTGTGCGCCCGCTGCGCCCAGGTGCTGGAAAAGGAAGGCCTGAAAGTTGAAGAAGGGGAAAAAGTTGGTGCGTAACATATGGCAAAGATCCCTGGCTTGGATTAAAGAAAACAACACCGTTTTGGCGGTGTTGGTGGGGATCTTTTTGTTTGACCATATTACCAAAGTATTGGCTTTTTTCTATTTGCCCGATGAACCCATAAAGCTGCTGCCGTTTTTCCATTTGACGTATGTGGAAAACACGGGGGCGGCTTTTGGCATGATGAGAAACGGCAATTTCTTGCTGATTTTTGTGATGCTGGCCATCATTGCCTATATTATCTGGAGCTGGCGGGAACTGTGTTCCTACGGCAAGCTGGTAAAATGGGGCTCGGTTTTTATTTTGGCGGGTGCATTGGGCAATCTTTATGATAGAATAACCTTAGGATTTGTAGTGGACTTTTTAGATTTCCGGGTTTGGCCCGTGTTTAACGTGGCGGACTCCTTTATTACGGTCGGCGGTTGTATGTTTGTGCTGTCTTTATTCATGCAACGCGGGAAAAAACGGGAGGAAAAATGAAAAAAATAGTAGGGGTTATCGCGGTGGCCTTGTTGTTGGCCGCGTGCGGAAATGGAGAAAAACGTCTTTTTAAGCAAGCGCAGCTGGCTACTTCCAAGGGAAACTACACCCAGGCTATGCAGCTTTACTCCCGCTTAATTAAGCAGGATCCCAAAAATGCCTCCGCCTATGCCAACCGCGGTATTTTGTGGGAACGCCTTCCGTTTAAGGACGCTAAAGAACGCGCCAAGAACCGCGCCTATGCGGAACAGGACTATTTGAAAGCCATTGAGCTCAACCCCAATATCCCCGAAACCTACAACAACTTGGGTGCCTTGTACATTGACATGGGCCGCTATTCCCAAGCGGTTTATCAGCTGACGGACGCTATCATTCGCAAACCCAATTATTTCACCGCGCTTATGAACCGCGCCATCGCCTATTCCAAAATGGGGCGCTCGGCGGACGCTTTGGCCGATTTTAACAGTGCGTTCAAAATCCGCCAAGACGAACCCTTGCTGTTTTTGAACCGCGGGCTGACGTATTTTTCGTTGGGGAAATACGAGCTGGCGGCCGACGATTACACCTATCTGATTTCTTTAACGCCCGATGATGCCCGCCCGTACCTGGAGCGTGCCCGCGCGTTTATTAAAATGGGATATCCCTCCAATGCCTATGCTGATTTGGAAGAAGCCGTCACTATCAAACCCACTTATGCACTGGCTTACTACTACATGGGCGATTTGATGTACCGCAAAGGCGAAACCGATTATGCGCTGGGGCTGTTGGTTAAATCCAAAGAGCTGGCCAGCCAGTATGTGCCCACGTATGATTTGATGGGCGATATGCTGGCGGTGGAAGACCCCGTCGCCGCGACGGCCAACTATCTGGTGGCCAAAAAATTGGATCCCGCCAACGCTGCCAAATATGAGCGCAAAATTCAGCTGATGCGCACCGAGGCCGGCCGCGAAAGAGTGCTGGCGGAGAGATTTTTCCCCAAAGAAAATAACTAAATATGTCTGAACCGCTTTTGTTGCCTTCCCGCCCGGAACCGGCGGCACTGTCTGTGCCGTCCAAGGCGTTTACGTACCGTTTTTTTCTATCCGCCTGTTTTGTGGTGTTGATTTTGTTTTCGCTCACCTTCCGCCATTCGGAAGTGGGCATTTTTATTTTGGGGTTGATGGATTTCCTCTTCTGTGCCGATGTGTTGGTCCGTTCCGCCGGGAAAGACATTTGGAACGGAAGAATGAGCTTTGCCGTGTTGCTCACGGTATGTGCGGGGGCGGGGTTTATTTATTCCTCTCTGAATACTTTTTTAACGGTCAAACTTTTTGGCCCGGTGGAAGATTTATTCCTCTATAGTGCTTTTCTGTTAACCTTGGGTTTGTGGGCGGAACGCCGCTTAACGCGCGAAAAAGAAAAAAACCGCGTTTTTGTAAAAAAATTGGACGATTTTTTGCCCAAATCCGGCCGTCTGTGCGTGGACAGACGTTTCCGTAAAGTGTTTGCCAACGAACTGAAAAAAGGCGATTTGATTTTTGTGAAAACCGGGGAACGCTTGCCTGCGGACGGTATCGTGCGCAAAGGGAAAACTTCCATTGACGAACAGTTAATCACCGGCAATATGCTTCCCACTTCCAAAACCGTGGGGAGCCGCGTATATGCCGGCACGCTGAATAAATCGGCCGAAGTGTATGTAGAAGTGACGGACGTGTTGGCCGATTCCGCCTTGATGAGCGTGATTGATGCCATTAAAAAAGGGGAACTCCTTCGCAGCGGGTTTAAGAGCGCACTGGACGCTTTTTCCGCCTGGGTGTTGCCGATTCTGCTGCTGGCGGCGGGCGGGGCGTATGCGTTTATGCTGCATACGTACGGCACGGATCAATGGTTTCACTATTTGGGAATGTTTTTGTTTGTATTGGCGGTTTCTTGCCCGTTGGCGCTGGTTTTTACGGCGGTATTTCCGGCGTTTTTTGCCCGCTCGGGGGCGCGTGCGTCCAAAATTAAAATTCAAAATATGTACGCGTTGGAAGAATTGGCCAAGGCGGACACCGTGTTTTTTGATAAGACCGGCACACTGACTTACGGCGAACTGCGCGTATCGGACGTGTTCCCGGCGGAAGGCGTTACGCAGAAACTGCTGTTGGAAACGATCGCCACGGCCGAACAATTGGTGGACGGCCCGTTTGCTGATGCCATCAATCTCTACGCCAAAGAACATAAAATCCGCACCAAACGCCTGCTTTGCTTTGACGTACTGCCCGGCCTGGGCGTGCAAGCTACCCGCGGGGAAGACAAAATTATCGCGGGCCGCACCCAATGGCTTGAAGAACAAGGCATTTCCACCTCTGCCAAAATTGCCACCGCGGCCGAAGCGGTGGTGTGCGTGGCTTTGAACGGCAAATTTTTGGGATATTTGACTTTGTCCGATGAACTGCGCCCCGGGGCCAAGGAGACGGTGGCTTTATTAAAATCACTGGGGAAAGACATTATTTTGGTATCGGGCGACAACGAAGCTTCCGTGGCGGTTATTGCACGGGAAGCTGGCATTGAAAAGGTAAACTTTGACGTGCTTCCCAAAACCAAGGCGGAAATTATCACCAACCTGCGCTCTTTGGGCAAACGGGTGGCCATGGTGGGGGACGGATTTAACGATATTATCGCCCTATTGCGTGCCGATGCGGGGGTAGTGTTTGCGTCCGGCAAAAACGTGTATAACAACTGGGTGGACGTCATTATCAAACGGCGGGACTTGTTTCCCGTTTCCTATTTATTTACAATAAATAAAAAGTTGCGCCGAGTAGTGGCGCTGAACGTGGTGTTGGCGGTGTTGTTAAACGGCGCTTTGACCGCGTGGCTGCTGCGCCAGCCTTATGGCGTGGGGTGGGCACTGCCGGTGGGAGGTTCGCTGGCGGTTGTTCTGCTGATTTTATTAAATTCAACAAGGATGCTTAAAATAAAATGACCCATACGCATGATATTGATTTTGGCTATACTTCCGACCATGCCCGCAAAAATGCGGACGCGGTTCTGCCCGACATACAATGCTGGCCCAACCAGTACAAACGGGACTATGACATTAAAATTGAATTGCCGGAATTTACTTCCGTTTGCCCCAAAACGGGCCTGCCGGATTTTGGCGTAATTACCATTGAATACGTGCCGGACGAACTGTGCTTGGAACTCAAATCGCTTAAATACTATTTGTTGGAATACCGCGATATGGGTATTTTTATGGAAAATATCGCCAATAAAATTTTGGACGATGTGGTGAAAGCCTGCAAACCCAAAAGAGCGGTGGTGACCGGTGTGTTTACGCCCCGTGGCGGGCTGCGCTCGGTAATCACGGCCAAGTACGAGAAAAAATAATGAACAAAAAGAATTTGATGCTGGCCGGTGCGTTTGTGCTGGTGTTTTTGGCAGGGGTGGCGTCTATGCGCGTATGGGATAGTATGCGTAAGGATGTTGCGCCCCAGCAAGAGGCCATGGCAGGGAGTGATTCTTTGCTGATTGTGGATATGGACAAGGCGTCCGAACCGGAAGGCGTGGTGGCGGTGGAAGAACCGCAGTATGTGGACGATGCCGACCTGCCTTCCCAACTGTCTAAGATTAAAGTACAAGGGTTGGACCGCGTGATTACCCGTAGCGGCTCCGCCGTGGACGCCCCGCAAGAGCAGGAAGAGGACGAGCCCGTCTATTTGGGAGATGTGGACGGCAGCCATATGCGCCTAAAATCTGCTCCGGTGAAAGTGTCTGCTTCCGATTCCGACAGTAAAATATCCATGATTGAAGCCCCCGTTAAAGTGCGCTTGATTAAAAACTTGCAGGAATACAAGGATTTTAAGCGCATCGCACGCGGCAAATATCCTACGGCGAACTTTGCCAAGGACTATATTGTGGTGTTGGAATCCACCAGCAACTTGCCCGACAAAGTGTTTGAAATTCAAGACGTTCAGAAAGATAACGGCAAAATGCGCGTGATATACCGCGTAAACATCTTTGGGCTAGACCAGAAAACCAATACCCACAGCGCCGTGCGCATTGATAAGTGCGATTTGCCTGTTGAATTAAAACAAGTGCTTTAATATTGCAAGTTTCCCTTAAAAACCGGTTCTTGGAACCGGTTTTTTTATGGGTTTTTATTCCAGCCAAATCCGCTGGGTGCGTTAGCCGCCAATAGCGTAAAAGCCACAAGAACACATCTAAACGGCGCCAGGCTGGATTATTTGCTGAGGAAGACATCTGCCTGCAAAACTTAATTTATAGGGGCAATCCCCAGCCAAAGCGCGTTAAAGCCGCGCTTCTAGACGACCGGGCCAAAGCCGAGCAAATACAAAACTAGCGGGATATTTGATAGGGAAATCCGAGGGCCGCACTTCCGTGGAGCATGCAAGGTTTTATTAATAGCCCCGTTTGAGCCCGCCAATAGGGTATTTAAGGAGCCTTTCAGCTATTTTGCGACACCGTATATCCTTGCATAAAAAACCCGCCTGGAGGCGGGTTCTTTTATTTTTTTAAGATATTTTCGGAAGGCTTAAAGCGCACCTTTTGTTTCGCCGGGACTTGAACTTTCTCTCCCGTTTTGGGGTTGTGGCGCGTAACGGGACGGGCCGTTTTTAAGTGGAACGAGCCAAAATTGCTGATGACCACTTTTCCGTCACGTTTTAAGCCGTGCTTAATAATTTCAAACACTTTATCTACCGACATTTTAGCCTGCTTCTTGTCCAGCACGTGGCGGGTTAAATGGCGGATTACATCGTCCTTATTCATGGTTTAAGTTCCTTATGTATGAGGGGGGAGCAAAAAGCACTCTCCCGGGTAAATTATTTATTGCCTCGGTTGGTAAATCCCATAGCGTGCAACAGCACCCAGGGCTTTTTGCCTTGGCAGACAATCTGCCAAATAGCATCTACAATCGGGGTTTTCAAATTGTTCTTGCGCGCAATATCGTACACGCTTTGTACGGAGTTGACGCCTTCGGCGATGGTGCCCACTTCTTTTTTGGCTTCTTCCAGCGACAGGCCGGAACCCAATTTTTCGCCCAAACGGCGGTTGCGGGAAATGGCAGACATACCGGTTAAAATCGCGTCGCCAAACCCGGCCAAGCTGTACACCGTACCCATTTGGCCCCCTTGGCTGACGATAATGTCATTCATTTCCTGCATGGCTTGCGTAATTAAAGCGGCTTTGGCGTTGGCACCGTCTCCGATACCGTCAATCACGCCGCAGCCAATGGCCAAAACGTTTTTAATGCCGCCCCCGTATTCCACGCCGCGGCGGTCGGAAGAGGGCACCACGATAATCGGGTCCCCGCTCATTACGTCGCGGATTTCGTCCACCAGGGCCGGGTCTTTGCCGGCCAGCATGATTTTGGTGGGCACATTTTGCGCTACTTCCAAAGCGAAGCTGGGGCCCGAAAACGCCAACGTTTTGTCTTTTAATTGGGGCAGTTCTTCTTCAATTAATTCGCAAATGGTTTTGAAGGTTTTGTCCTCAATGCCTTTGGATGCGCTCACCACCGGCACGGCACGGCCGTTTAAGAGGGGCTTAAGCTGTTCCCGGCAAAAAGCGCGAATGGCTTTGGAGGAAATGACAAAAATAATCAAATCGGTATCCTGCACGGCTTCTTTTACGCAGCCGGTCAGGCGGATATTGTCGTGAATTTTGAAATTGGGAATATTGGGGTGGCGGCCCATGGTTTTAAGCACGTTTAGCAACTGTTCGTTGTATTCCCACAGCCACACGCCGTAGCCTTTGAGGGCCAGGTGCTGGGCGATGACACTGCCCCAGATACCTGCACCAAAAACGGTGATTTTATTTATTTTCATGTTCTTTTCTCTTTTTGGCGCCGTCTTCAAATTTAAGTTCTTTTTGCTGCAAGAGGCGTTTGATGTTGGGAACGTGTTTGTAGATGACTAACGCGCCAACGGCCGTGACCATCAGGTTGACGGACATCGGGTGATCCCCAATCAAAAAGCTGGCAATAGGCAGCACGATACAGGCGCAAATGGAGCCGATGGAAATGCGCCCCCACAAGGCCACGCACACCACAAACGAAGCAAAGGCAATGGCGGTGGGAATAGGCAAGATGGCGGCAAATACGCCCGCGGAAGTGGCCACGCCTTTACCGCCGCGGAATTTAAGATAAATCGTCCACATATGGCCCAAAATGGCAATTACGCCGCACGCGATGGCTACCCAATAATTTTCCGGGCAGTAGTGGCGGGCCAAACACACCGGGATAAACCCTTTCAGCCCGTCCACCAAGAAGGTGGAAATGCCCGCCCATTTGCCTACGATGCGGTACACGTTGGCGGCGCCGGGGTTGCCGGAACCATGTTGGCGGATATCAATGCCCATGACGCGCTTGGCGATCAAGTAGCCGGTCGGGACGGACCCGAGTAAATAACTGAACAAAACGAGTATAGTAACGGTCGTAATCATATATTTCATTATATTAAATTTGGACGCACAGAAAAGCCCGTATCTGCGCAGTGCATGGAAATTTGACCATTTTTTATATACACTATAAAGTATGAAAAGATTTCTCTTGCTGTGTATTAGCTTATTTTTTACCACCGCCGTTCTGGCGGCGGAGAAGACCCCTGAGCCCATAAACGAGAATGCGTTTCTTATTCAGAAAGAAATTGCCATCTGGCCTACGGATCAAACGTACAATTCCAAAGTGTCCGTATATAACTGCCAGGCGGTACGCTTGGCGCCCGATTGGCTGCTGACCTCGGCGCATTGTGTTTACTCCGCCTGTGGCACCCGTCCGTGTACGGTGGAAATCACGTTGGCAGAATCGTTGGATTTGTTGGTACGGGTCCGTGTTAAGCACAGCACCACGTCCCCCAGCGTATATATTTATAACGGCTTTTTCCCCGGGCAGAACCGCATCAGCGGGGTGGACGCGGCGCTGATTCACTTTGAACCGCAAAAAGCGGAATTTGCTTTTGTGGATTTGCAAACCGGTAATCCCATTTCTAAAAGCGAGTTTGACGCAAAACTTCGTTTTGATACCGAAGCCAAAGCCCAGATGGACGCTTACGGTGCCCGCCTGCTGAGCGTGGCCGGGGTTTCCACCGTGCAATTAAAACCGAAAATCGTGGTCCCCAAAACAACGGCCGGCGTAGTTTCCTACTTGCCGTCCCGCTCGCCCGAAGTGTATTACGTAGACGAGCTGCGCCATTTCGTTTCCCCCAGCTTTGGCGTACGCCAAGGCAATTCCGGCGGTGGGGTGTTTACGCGTTCGGGCGATTTGGTGGGGATAGTGTCTTCCCTGCTTTACGCCAAAGACGGAAGTGTTTCGTTCTATGACGCGGAAGGTAAAACGGTGATGACGTTCAAAAACGCCCAGGATTTCTTTATGTTTACCGGGTTTAACGGTTCCACGTTAAATTTTATCCGCAATAAAGTGCCCGGTTTGTGTACGGTGGGTGTGGTGCCGGATTTTGCTACGCCTTCCAAAAAGAAGTTTGACGCTATTGTAAAAGCGGAGCAGGAAGCTTCAATGCAGTTTTAACAGTTTTTGTAATCCCGCAAAATTGCCGTCCGTCGCCATCAAAGTTAGTTCCAAGGCGCCGGACGGTTTTTCTTTTCGTCCGGTAACGATGGCTTTTTCGTAGCAAACGCCCAGCAAATGCAGCTTTTCGGGCGGGAGCAGCAGGCGGCGCAGTTTCCAGCGCAGGGCCACGGCTTCTTCCACCCGCTCCAATAGTTCTAAAAGAGCGGTTCCCTCTTCGGCGCTGACTAACACGGCGGACGGATTTTCCTCCAGCAGGAGTTTCTTCTTGGCGGGGGAGAGCAAATCCGCTTTATTTAAGACGTCAATAATAGGGGTGGTTTGGGCGCCCAGTTCCGTAATAATGCGCCGCACGGTGGAGGCTTGCTCGGCCCGGTGGGGGGAGGAAGCGTCCTGCACGTGGAGGATAACGTCGGCAAAAGTGGTTTCTTCCAAGGTAGCTCGGAAGGAACTGACCAGGCTGTGGGGCAGCTTTTGAATAAAACCTACGGTGTCCGTAAACAGCATTTCACCGCCGGCGGGCATGTGTACGCGGCGGGTGGTTGGGTCCAGCGTGGCAAAGAGTTTATCGTCCGCATATACGGCCGGGCGGCGGGTGAGTGCATTTAGCAGGGTGCTTTTGCCGGCATTTGTGTACCCCACAATGGCAATTTGCGGCAGCGGAATTTGACCGCGCCGTTGGCGGCGAAGGGAACGTTCTTTTTTTACTTGTTCTATTTCTTTTTCCAGCTTGCTGATGCGCAGGCGCAGGCGGCGTTTGTCGTATTCCAACTTTGTTTCGCCTGGGCCGCGAAGCCCAATGCCGCCTTTTTGCTGCATGAGGGCCGTTCCTTGCCCGCCCAAACGGGGGAGCAGGTACTTAAGCTGCGCCAGTTCCACTTGCAGTTTCCCTTCCTGCGTGCGGGCACGCTGGGCGAAAATATCCAAAATCAGGCGGGTGCGGTCTATCACTTTGGCGGGAATGACTTTTTCCAAATTCTTTTGCTGTGCGGGGGATATTTCATCGTCAAAGATAACGGCCTGTGCCTGGCGAAGGCGTACGTCCTGGGCGATTTCTTCCGTCTTGCCGCTGCCGATAAATCCCGCCGCATTAAACGCCTGCACGCGTACGCGCCATACGTTTAGCACTTCCGCCCCGGCGGTGTGGGCCAGGCGTTTGAGTTCGGCCAAGGATTCTTCGTTGAAAGGTTGGTTTTTAAGGCAGACCGCTACCAAAATGACTCGTTCCATAATTTTAACGGGTGTTTCCTTCCGCCCAAGATAAAATTTCTTTGGCCAGGGCAGGAGCCCGAAAATCCTGCGCTTTGGTTAAGGTCGGGCGGTAGGCCTGCGTATAGCGGTTAAACCAGGTGCGCTGGCGTTTGGCGTATTGACGGGTGAGCAGGGAAATTTGTTCCAGCGCTTCCCTGCGGGAAAGTTGTCCGCGCAAAAACTGCACCGCTTGAGGATAGCCCAAGCTTTTTAAGGCGGGCACGTCGGAAGGGTATCCTTCGTCCAAAAGGGCTTTTGCTTCCGCACACATGGGGTCAAAAATAGCGTTGGTGCGCTGTTCTATGCGTTTAGATAAGGCTTCTTTGTCCCAGTTCAAAAACACCCAAGCGGATTTTTTCGGATCGGGAAGCTGAAAAAATTTGCCGCTTTTTAACGAACTGGCGGGTTTGCCTGTCAGCCAGCACAGCTCCAGTGCGCGCATCGTGCGCTGAACATTGCCCGGCGGAATGGCCGCCGCGGAAGACGGGTCCCTCCGCGCCAATTCCTGATGCAGTCCTTCTTTGCCTGTGCGGGCAAGTAAATCCGTTAGTTGCTTGCGGGTTTGGGGGGTGGAGGGGGGCAGTTCGTCCATGCCTACAAAATATGCATGCAAATACATGCCGGTGCCGCCTGCAAAAATAAGCGGTTTGTCTTTATAGGTTTGGGTGATTTCCTGTGCCCGCGTGCGGAAAGCACCGGCGTTGAATGTTTCCGTCACTTCCAGAAAGTCCACCAGCAGATAAGGCACGCCCTCTACGTAATATAACCCGTCTTTCCAAGTGCCTTCCGGTTTGGCCGTGCCTGCCGTCAGGCGCGTGTACACCTGGCGGGAATCGGCCGATACGATAATTCCGTTTATTTGGCGGGCCAGTTCCAGGGCCAGTTCCGTTTTGCCGGAAGCGGTCGGGCCGCAGAGGACGATAGGTTTCATGGGTATATTTTAGTAAATTTATCCGCCGGGCGGTGGAAATAGAACCCTTTTTAAGCACACAAAAACCCCGCCTTGCGGGCGGGGTTTCTTATTTGCGAAGTTTGGGAATTATTTGTTTTCAAAAAGGCTTTCGTCTTTTTGAATTTTGTTGCAGATTTTGTGGCACTTGCAGTTGGCTACGCACACTTCGGGCAGTTTAAGCAAAATGCGGGTGTCGCAGTCGTTAAAGTCGTCGGCCATTTCGCTGATGACTTTGGCGTCTTTATCCGCCATTTTGATAAATTCAATACCGATGGTGTACACGTTTTCGCGCTGTTTTACCCAGGCCAGCTTGGCTTCCACTTCCATTTTGCCGGTGCCGGGCAGCTGCAGGCTGATGGAAAAGCGGTCCGCCAGCGGCGCACCCAAAAAGCTGATCATGCGCATACCGGAGGCCGACAAGTCCGCCAAAATGGCTACCAGAGAAGTTTCTTTGCCGTCCTCGGTTTTGTAATGCAGGTTCACCGGTTCAATCAGGTTGCTGATAACCGGCATACGCGGATGTCTGCGTTTTTCAGAAAAATTTTTCGTCATACTTAATCCCTCGCAAATAATAATGTCCCGTCGGCGCGTTCTATTTCCGTACGAACCAGCGATCCCACGGGGTGAGCCTTGCTTGTTTTGACCCAAAAATTTCCGGAAGAGCGCCCTTTGTGCGGTGTTTCCATCAGCACTTCCTGTACGGTGCCTACTTGTGTGAGGTAGGCTGCGTCGGAAAGGCCTCTTACCTTATTTAACAAAATATCAAGTCTTTCTTCCAGTACCTTTTGCTCCAGCTGTTTCATTTCCGCCGCCGGAGTGCCTTGGCGGGGGGAGTATTTGTAGCAATAGGCAATGAAAAATTTGGCTTCGTCCACCAAAGAAAGCGTTTGGCGGAAATCTTCTTCCGTTTCCGTCGGGAAACCGACGATAATGTCCGTAGAAATGTTAAACCCGCACGCGCGCAGGGCATGGATTTTGTCCAAAAATACTTCCCGCGTATAACCGCGTTTCATTTCCTGCAGAACTTTGGTAGATCCGCTTTGTACCGGCAAATGAATGTGGCGGGCGATTTTGGGGTTGTCTTTCACGGCGGCCAAAAACTGCGGCGTGAAATAGATGGGGTGCGGACTCGTAAACCGGACCCGCTCCACCCCCGGCACTTCGCTTACGCGGTTAAGCAAATCCGCAAACGAAACGTCCCCGTCGCGGTACGCATTTACCGTTTGGCCCAGGAGCATGATTTCTTTGGCGCCCGCGGCCGCTTTGCGGGCGGCGTCTTGCAAGATATCGTCCACCGGCAGGCACTTGATAGGGCCGCGCACGCTGGGCACAATGCAGTAGGTGCAGGCAAAATTGCACCCGCGCATAATGGTCACGTAACCGGTAAGGCCCGGGGCCGGCGTTTGGCCGGGGTGATCTTGATGAGAGAAAAGGCCGCTTTTATCCAGCGTTTGGGCAAAGTGTTCAATGCCTTTTGCACCGGAAAGAATGTCCAAAAACGGATATTTTTTTTGCAACGCTTCGCCCAGCCGCTGTGCGGCACAGCCCGCGAAAATAATTACGCGGCCCGGTTTTTCCTTTTTCCAGGCGGCCAAGCGGCCCAAAAAAGATACCGCGCGGTGTTCGGCGTGGTCCCGTACGGTGCAGGTGTTGATAAGGACGGTGTCCGCCTCTTCCAGCTTGTCCGTCAGCTCTGCGCCGCGTGCCGCCAAATGCGCGAACATTTCGTCCGAATCGGCCACATTCATCTGGCAGCCGTATGTTTGGATAAATACTTTATTCATGGATATGATAATAAACGCAAGGCGGCCTATTGGACCGCCTTGCGTTAGAAACGAATTTAGAACAAGCTGCTAATTTTTTTGATGCTGTCCAACAAGGGCTGCGTCAAATGCAACTTGATGACTCTTCTGCCTTTGGCTTGCAAAGCCTGGAAATCGCCCAAGGCTTGCGCATTGCAGAGTTGGCCGAATGTGTAGTGCTGGCCGGGGATTTTGATATCGTTGGCCGGTTCGGCAGACAGAATAAGGAACACGCCGTTATTGCCGTCGCCTTTGTGCAGCTGGCCGGTGGAGTGCAGGTAGCGCGGGCCGAAACCAAAGAGTACGGCACGTTTGGTGCGGGCCATGATTTTGTCGCGCAAAGCCAAGAGGGCTTTTTCTACATCTTCGGACGGATACACATAGGGCAGAATGGCCACGTAATCGTTGCTTTCCAGCAAGGAGTACAAATCTTGGGCCAAGGTGTCCAGTTTTACTTCGTCGGCAATGTCGGAAGAGACCAAAATCGGCGCGGAAACTTCGGCGGGAATATCGCCTTGTTCCAGCTTGGCCAATACGTTTTTGGCCATGGTTTTGGCTTCCTGCACGTTGGGCTGGTCAAACGGGTTGATGCCCAAGATGGCGCCCGCCGCCGCGGTGGCAATTTCCCACAACAGGAACATGGCACCCAGCTGGTAGACGTTTTCCAATTCAATGGTCAAAATCGGATAGCCGCGTTCGGCCAAGTCTTTGGCAATGGAGGTGACGCGTTTGTCATCTTCGCTGCCGGTAGAGAGGTGGACGAACAGGCGGTCGTCGCGGTAGTCAAAGTTCGGGGTCAGCGTTTCGCCCGCCACCGGCACGATGCCTTTTCCTTCTTTACCGGTAGATTCGGCCACCAGCTGTTCGGCCCACAAGCCGAAGGTGGCAAAATCTTTCGGGGTCAGCAAGGTGAGTTTGTCTTTGCCATGGTTGACGTTGCACGCACCCATAAAAGCGCCCAATTTGACGGCGGCGTTATCTTTTGCCGGGGCTTCGGGGCCAAACGTAGCGGCTTGTTCCTGGGCCACGGTGAGCAGGCGTTTTACGTCCACCCCCATAATAGCGGCCGGCACAATGCCGAACATGGACAGGGCGGAGAAACGTCCGCCGATGTCGGCCGGGTTCAAAAAGATTTTGCGGAAGTGGTTTTTCTTGGCCAGGGCTTCCAAGCCGGTGCCGGGGTCCGTGATGGCGGCAAAATTTTTGCCGGGTTCTTTCACGCCGGATTTTTTCACTTCGTCAAAGAAATACGCATATTGGGAGGAGGGTTCCACCGTGCCGCCCGATTTGCTGGCAAAAATGAACAGCGTTTCGGCCGGGTTCAAGCGCGCGCGGGCAGCGCCGATCCAGTCGGGGTTGGTGGTGTCCAGCACGATAAGTTCCGGCCAGCCGTCCTGTTTGCCAAATACGGTGCGGAACACTTCCGGCGCGAGCGAAGAACCGCCCATGCCCATAATGACACAATGTTTGAAATTTTGTTTAACGTCTTGCGCAAAAGAAAGCACATCTTCAATGCGTTCCAACGTCCAGTCGTAAACTTTCTGCCAGCCCAGGAATTTTACGATAAATTCCATGTTTTCTTTGTCTTTTTTCCAAAGAGTAGGGTCCTTGGCCCAGAATTTGGTGTTAAACTCAAGCCCTTCCAGCTTGATTTCGCCTTCTCTGATAATGCCTTCGGCCATAGGGTTTGCATGTGTATTCATAAGTTTTGTCATCCTTTATTTTTAAGACTTTCGTCTTATTTGAAATTTGCGTTTTCAATCGCTTTTACTTTATTAAGCCGTCCTTCATGACGGGAGCCCGTCAAAAAAGAGGCACTTAAAAACCGTTCGGTCAGTTCTTCGGCTACCGCCGGCCCGATAATGCGCGCGCCCATGCAAAGCACATTGAGCGCATCGTGCTCCACGGCCTGTTTGGCGCTGTACGCATCGTGGCACACGCACGCGCGCACGCCTTTGGTTTTGTTGGCCGCCACGCATACGCCCACGCCGCTGCCGCAAAGCAAAATGCCGCGGTCCGCTTCGCCGCCGGCCACCAGTTTGGCCACTTTGTCGGCGTAGTCGGGATAGTCGGCGCGTTCGGTGCTGAAGGTGCCGCAGTCTATTATTTCGTGTCCGAGGCGGGTGACCGTCTCTTTCACGGTTTCTTTCAGCGGGAATCCCGCATGATCACAACCAATTGCTATTTTCATAAATCAGTAGGCCTGGTCCACCAAGTCGCACATGCAGTGCGCCATAAAAATGTGACAGGCTTGGATATGGGGGGTGTCCTTGATATTGACCACCAGCGGCAAATCGCACATATCTTTAATGGTGCCGCCGTCTTTGCCTAAGAAGGCCGCCGTAAAACAGCCTTTTCTTTTGGCCAGCCCCAACGCCAGGTACACGTTTTTGCTGTTGCCGGAAGTGGAGATGCCGATGACGACGTCCCCTTCTTTGGCAAAACCGTCTATCTGACGGGAAAATACCACATCGTACGAATAATCGTTGCCGATGGCGGTGAGGGTGGAAGAGTTGGTGTTGAGCGCCAACGCCGGGAGGGAGGGGCGTTCTTTCTTGAAACGGCCCACAAATTCCGCCGCAATATGCTGGGCGTCGGCCGCGCTTCCGCCGTTCCCCATTAAAATTACTTTGTTGCCTCTTTTGAAGGCTTCGGTCACTTTGGCGGCAAGTTCTTCCACTTTGTCCGCCAGGTTTTCTTTCACGTAAGAAATGGCTTTAATCAGTTCGTCGGCTTGTTGTTGGACAAACATATTCAAAATACCTCGTTCTAAATTTGTTCTACCGCGTTTTTTTCCACCCAGCCTTTAATCCCCTGGGATTTAACAATCACTTCGTACCATTCGTCCTTGGCGTCCTGCACGGTAATCAGGTGTCCTTGTGCCACGCTGGCGCTGGCCGGAAAGTTGGTGCCCGGCCCGCTGCGTATTTCCGCCACGGGTGCGGCTACTACGGCCAAATATTCCTGTTCCAGCAAATGGCGCAGGTAAAACCACCCGCCGCTTGCCGCCAGCAACACCACGCACGCCACCAACACGCGGCCGAATTTGCGCTTAATCAGCCATATACTGGCCAATACACAAAACAGCCACAACAGCACAAACGTCAGCCCTTTGAGTTCAGGGTACGACAGATAAAAAAACGCTTCATGCAGCACCGCCGGCATACCGGCCGGAACCAGCCTTTCCCCTCCCGCGGCCAAAGCCAGCGAAAGGTTGTGGCGGATATCGGCGTCCCGCGGGGCCAGCTTGAAAGCACGGTAATAGTTGGCGGCCGCGAGGCCTTTGCTGCCCATCTTAAAATAGCAGTTACCTATATTGTAGTAAACATGGGGGTCGTTTGGGGCTTTTTTTAGTTCCGCTTCGTACAGGCTAAGCGCGGCGGAAAACTTGCCCTGGCGGTAGAGTTCTTCGGCCTGCTGCATGGGTGTTTGTGCCCAGGAAAAGGCGGATAGACCCATTAAAAGAGCACATAAGAGAGCGGCTTTTTTCATTTGGACTCTTCCTCCAACAATTTCAAAATGTCCAGTGCCTGGCGGGCCAGGTCCTGCGCGCTTTGGGCGTCGGGCGTACCCGGGGCAAAGCGGGCCGTATCCAACCGCTGCCACAGTAACGAGAAGGACTCGGCCGTGGCCGGCGTAATGCCGCGGCTTTGCAGCGCTTTAACAATGGCTTTTAACGGCAGGCTGCCGGTGCTGATTTTCATCTTTTGCTGTAAATAGCCCGATACAGCGTCCGCCACCGCCTCATCGGTAATGGCTTTTTTAAGTAAATTTTTGGCCGTAGAGTAGGCGCGTTTTTGCGCCAAAGATTTGCGCCCGACCGAGGCAAACAGCACGCTTAACGCCAGCAAGGCCAGCATGACCCAGTTGAGCACTTGCCAGGCGCTTAATTTGTAAAGCATAGACGGTTCGGGGGCATAGTTGGTTTTAAGATAAGCAATATCCTGCCCCAAAGATTGAAAACCGTTCCCCGTGGAGGCCGCGGCGCCAAAGTCAAAGCCGGAAGCCGTTTTGGTGGAGGGGGAAACGCGAATGGAAATAGGTTCCGTCTGTATGGTGGCGTACGAGGCCGAAATGGGGTTGAAATAGGACCATTTAACCGAGGGCACCGTGTAAATGCCGGAAGCCGAAGGAACCAAAACCGTTTTGAACACTTTGTACCCGCGCGGCAGGCCGCCGGAAGACGGAATGGAACCGGAGGTGGCTTGGGTGTTGTACATCTTAAACCCGTCTATGGCGGGCATCTGCAGGTCGGTCGTGGGCTTCAGGTTGCCCGGGCCTTTGACCGTGACGGACAGGGTGACTGCTTCGCCCGCTTCCACTTCGGTACGGTCGGCCACGGCAGAAATGGTGAATTTATCGCCCACCGCGCCGTAGAACGATTTAGGTTTGCCGGCGGTGGGTAAGGAACGGACGGAAAGCGTGATCGGGGCGGACTTGGCCGTTTCCTCTGCGTTTACGGCAGAACCGCCAAACAAGCGGTCCAATGCCGAGAGGGGGGAAGACCCCGTCATATACCGCACGGAGGCCGGGCCGATAACGGCTTTCCCGGGTGCGGCGGCGGTAAGCAGGTAGCGCTGTTCTTCGTAGCGGTACAATACGCCGCCAATGCTTTGGGTGCCTTGGGAGGTGCCGGCTTCTTCCATAAAAATATCGGACACGGTCGGCTTCTGGTAAGGCGCGTCGTAGAACGGGCGGTTATAATAAAAGCGCACGGCCAGCTGTACGGTTTCGTTTACATAGGGGTTGTTGTCGCTCACGGCGGAGACCAAGAAGTAATTTTCATCGCCCCGGGCGTAGGCTTGGTTGGCCAGGTCGCGCTCCAGCGGGGGGAGGTTGGGGTCGGCCGTTTCGCGGGGGCGTTTAACGGCGGCGGAATCGTAGTTGCCGTTGGAAGAAACTTTGGCCGTAGAGGAGGCCGGCCGCGCGTTCTGCACGCCTTGGGCGTTGCGGTAAATGTTTACGGAGATAGGGTCCGTTTTGTAGGTTTTTCCGTTATAAGTAAAACGAACCGCGCCAATGGTGGCTTTACCCACAAAGCGGGGCAGCATAACATAGCGAAAAGACGTGGTGCTTTTGCCGTTGACGGTGCTCTGTTCCACTTCGCGCGAATAGACATTAAAAGCCGGCAGGCTGGGCAGTTCGGGCATGAGCATATTGCCGGAAGTGCCTTTTACTTCTACGGAAAGGGTCAGTTCGTCGTCCAGCGTGAGGGCGGTTTTGTCCACCCGGGCCGTAACGGTCACCTGTGCGGCCGCCCAGGCCGCCCAGATTAAGCATAAAAAGGATAAAAGCGCTTTCTTCATAACGTTACCAATCTTTCTCTACCGTGCTTCCCTGCGCCGCGCCCGCCTGCGTGGGTTTTTTGTATTCGTTTTCCCGGGCCATTTGCATGACGCGGTTGGCGTCGTCTTTATTCATTTGGTCTTGCGGGTCGGACGGGTTTTGCTGGTTTTGATTATCCTGAGCAAGGCCTTTGCCGTCTTGGTTTTGCTGGGCCTGGTTGGAGGAATTTTGATCCTGATTTTGTTGATTTTGGTCGTTTTGGTTTTGCTGGTTTTGCTGTTGCTGCAAAATCAGCTGCAAATTGTGAATGGCTTCTTTGTCTTTCGGGTCTTTGACGATAGCCTGCCGGAAAGCCTGTATGGCTTGCTGAGAGTCGCCCGCGCGGTAATAGGCGTTGCCCAGGTTAAAAAGGGCGTCTTGCGCGAGGGATTTTTCCTGCTGGGCGGCGGATTCAAAGGCTTTTTCGGCGGTGCGATAATCCTTTAAGTAATAGGCGGCCGCACCGGCCCCAAAGTAGGCACTTTCGCTTTTGGGGTCTTTGGCCAGGGCTTCATTGTATTTGGAAAGCGCTTGCCCGTATTTTTTGTCTTCGTAAAATTTGCCGCCTTCGCGTAAATCGGCCCGAACCCCGGCATAAGCGGGGCACGCGGCAAAAACAAGCAGCAAACATACGAATTTTCTCATACCTTATTTTACCTTTTTTGAAGTTCTTTTTCTTCGCTCGCGGGGGCGGGTTTGCGCCCGCGGGGCCACAGCATATATCCCGCCAGGCACAGCATGGCCAATACCAGCGGGAAAGCGTAGCGGTTTTTATAGGCCGCACGCGCCGCCGTGCGCGAAACGGAGCGGTCCAACCCTTTTACTGCGGCTTCCACTTTGGCGGCCACTTGGGCGGGGGTCGTGTAGGAAATATACACGCCGCCGGTGGCTTGGGCCAGCTCCAGCAAGGTTTTTTCGTCCAGTTTGGACACCACAGTCTTGCCGTCTTTGTCCTTCTTGTATTCCAGCACCCGGCCGGAAGCGTCCGTACGGGCGGGAATAAGCGTGCCTTCTTTGGTGCCGATACCGATGGCAATAATGCGAATGCCGTTTTTGAGGGCGGCTTCTTTGGCCTGGTTTAACTCTTCGGGGGAGTGGTCCTCCCCGTCCGTTAACAGAATTAACGCTTTGTGACCCGGGTATTTGGCCAGCATGCGCGCCGCCAGCGAAACCGGCGCCGCCAAAGACGTGCCCGGCACGGGCAGCATGTCCGGCTTAAGAGAGGTGATAAAATAGGTCAGGGCGTCTTCGTCCGTCGTAATGGGGCACTGTACATACGCCTGGGACGTAAATGCGATAATCCCCACGCGTTCGTCCTTTAAGTTGCTTACCAGCATGCGCAGCATGCTTTGGGCGTTGGCCAGGCGGTCGGGTTTCAAATCCTGCGCCCGCATGGAGGCGGACACGTCCACCGCGATAACCGTTTGGGCAAAAGTGCCTTGCGCGGCCACCACTTCCGTGCCCCACTGCGGGCCCGCCAGCGCAATAAACAAAAATACCAGCGTTAGGAAAAACAGCGCTCCTCTCCAGCGGGTAATCGGGCGAAGAGACGCCGTCAGCTTGGCGTAGGCCTCCGGGCCAAACAAGGCATGAATCAAACGGTTTTTTAGCTTGTTGCCCAGCCAGGCCGCCAGCCCCGCAAAGAGCAGGGCCGCAATCATATACAGCAGAAAAATCGGTTTGGCGAATAATCCCATATTAAGGCACCTTAATCAAAAACAATTTTTCCAATACAAATGCCGCCAGCACACAGGCCAGGGCCAGCAGCAAAAAGGGGTGGTAGCAGTCGCTGCGGTCCACGGTGGAGCTGGGGGCAAACTGCGTTTTTTCCAGTTCGTTAATCGTATCGTAAATTTTGGTCAGTTCCGCTTCGTTTTTAGCGCGGTAGAATTTGCCGCCCGTGACGTTGGCAATTTCCATCATCAGCCCTTCGTTAATTTCGTCCTCGGTGCTGGAATAGAGCCCGTCCCCCGGGGCGCTGGCCGTGCCCACCGTATAGACGCGTATGCCGTAAGCCCCGGCCGCTTTGGCGGCTAACTGGGGGGCAATGGTGCCGGCGTTGGAGTCGCCGTCCGTAAGCAAGATGATGATTTTGCTTTTGGCTTTGCTGTCTTTTAGGTGGTTGGCCGCTACGCCTAACGCGTCGCCGATGGCGGTGTAGTTCGGGTCCACTACGCCCAGATAAAGCGAAGAAATGTATTCCTGCAGGGCGTCGTGATCCAGCGTAAGCGGGGCTTGCAGCATGGCTTCTTTGGCAAAGGCCACTAGGCCGATACGATCGTTAAAACGTTTGGAAATAAAGCGAAGCGCCGTTTGTTGCGCGGCTACAAAGCGGTTGGGGTAAAAATCTTGCTTTTGCATGGAGGCGGAAACGTCCATCACCAGCATAATATCAATCCCTTCCGTGGGCGGAAGGACGGTGCGGTCCACCGTGACGGGCCGCGCCAAAGCCGTAACCATCAGCACCAGGGCCAACGTGTAGAGAGATAACGGCCCCCACCGCGTAAACAATACCCGCAGGGAAGCCTGTTCTACCATTAAATGGGTAAGCGGATAGGCAATTCTTCTGGCAAATGCGCCGCGAAACAGCGTGTGAGCCAGCAGTACGGCAAACGGCACCGCCAGTAACAAGAAAGCCCACGGGTGCAGAAATTCCGCCCGCCCGCCGGAGAGGCGTTCAAATAAAAAGCCCGCCAACCCCACCGCCGTTACAGCCCCAAAAAGGCCCATCAGTACGGCCATGGTTTTAGGCCAGCGTTTGACAAATAAATTGCAGGCCAGCGTGCCCAACAGCAAAACCACTCCGCTTAGAAACAGATAAATCATGCTTCCTCCTTGCTTGCCAGCGGGGCCAGCTCTTTGGGGGCGGTTTCTGTGATGATTTGGCGCAGCAGCGTGACGTCCTTGTCGCGGATTTGTTCGCTGGGTACGGCTTTGGCAAACTTAACCAAATCGCCCGAACTTAAAAATTCCCTCAGTTGGTTCATCAGCGGCTTCATTTGCGGCATGGTTTTCACGCGGCGCAGCAGTTCGGCCGTAGTGTCGGACGAAGCGTCCACATGAAACTGCCTCCACAGGTATTCGCGCAGAATGTCGGACAATGTGATATAGAACAGTTTGTATTGCTGGTTTTCCCACAGGCCGCTGTCCAGCAGGGCGTCTATTTTAGAAAGAGCTATCACGTTGCCGGGGCGGGTGTCCTGCTCGCGGGCAATTTCGCGCGGTTTGGCCTGGAGGCGTTTGTACCAATAATATCCCGTAACGGCCAGCGCACACAGCGCCAGCGCCACCAACAGCCACGTCAGCCACCCGGCGGGAACATGCGGCGGGCGGATTTCGCGCAGGTTGGGGTCGTCAAAGGTTTTTACGCGGGGCACGTCCACAAACACTTCTTCTTTGGCCTGGGCCACCGTTTTGCCTTCTTGCGTCAGGTCAAAGGTAACGGTGAAAGTGCTTTTTCCCAGTACAAAGGGAATGGCCGTAAAATCGTACGTGAGGGTGCCGGGGGAGTTTTCCGCCGAGGAAACTTGCGTAATTTCAAAATCCGAAGAGAGGGAGTCCTCGTCCAGCGTGACTTGATACCCGGGCGTGTGGGACAGCACAAATTGCAACGCAAACGGCTGGGCAAACGGCACCTTTTCGGCGGTGCGTTTTTCCACCACGCTGATTTCCTGCCCGAATATGCTGCCGGCAGTCCATATAAAAAGACACAACAATACAAGTTTTTTCACGCTATCTCCTAATCTTTTTGGCGCGTTGCTTGAAAAACGCAATCACCGGGTCCGCCGGCGAAAGGGCCGTATCCACCCGAATGGGTTCTATCTTATACGGGTTGAACAAGGCGCGCAGGTTTAAGTCCTGCTTTTGGGCGTGTTCGGCCAAGGCGGCGTTAATCTCGCCGGAGGACAAACACAAAAAATCTTCTTCGCCCGTTTCGGGGTCCGTTACGTCTATACAGGCGCTTAAGGGCGGCAGGCGCGTTTCCAGTTTGTCCTGCACGATAACGGGAATCAGGTCAAACTTGCGCGCGGCCAGCTTGAACGGTTTGGAAAAAGAGGAAACGGGGGACAAAAAGTCCGAAATTAAAATCAAAATGCCCTGGCGTTTGATAACCTTGGTCAGCGTTTCCAGGCAAAGGCCGATGTCGGTCCCTTTGCTTTGGGGTTCAAATGCCACCAGCTCGCGAATGAGGCGCAGAACGTGCTTTTTGCCTTTGCGGGGGGGAACAAACAGTTCTATTTTGTCCGAAAACAGCAACAGACCTACTTTATCGCTGTTTTTGATGGCGGAAAAAGCAAACAGGGCCGCCAGTTCGGCCGCGGCTTCCAACTTCAGTTTGCCCGAAGAACCAAACTGCTGCGAGGCAGACACGTCGCACGCAATCATCAGCGTCAGTTCGCGTTCTTCGTTATACTTTTTGATATACGGCACGCCCGTGCGCGCGGTGACGTTCCAATCTATGGAGCGGACGTCGTCCCCCGGGGTGTATTCACGCACCTCGGCGAACTCTATCCCTTGTCCCTTAAACGCACTTAAGTATTCCCCGGCGAACGTTTCCGACACCAATTTGTTCGTCTGGATTTCAATTTGGCGTACTTTTTTGAGAATTTCCGCGGTATCCACGGTCTACCCCCGACAAAAAACTACGGTACGTCCACCGCGTCAAAAATTTGTTTGACGATCTGATCGGACGAAATGTTTTCGGCTTCCGCTTCGTAAGAGAGCAACACGCGGTGGCGCAGCACGTCCAGCCCGACGGCCTTGATGTCTTCGGGCGTTACGTAGCCACGGCCGTTTAAGAAAGCATACGCTTTGGCCGCCTGCGTGAGGAAAATGGTCGCGCGCGGGCTGGCGCCGTAAGCAATAAACGAGGCCAATTTTTCCAAGCCGGCGGCTTTCGGGTCGCGCGTGGCGAACACCAAGTCTACGATGTAGTTCTTGATTTTTTCGTCCACGTAGATGCCGTCCGTTACCGCGCGGGCTTTGAGGATCATCTCGGGCGTGACGTTGGTGTTAATCTCAATCGGTTGGTGCGAGGCCATGCGTTCCAAAATCATTTTTTCTTCTTCTTTCGTCGGATACGTGACCAGCACTTTAAGCATAAAGCGGTCCACCTGCGCTTCGGGCAGGGGGTAGGTGCCTTCCTGTTCTACGGGGTTCTGCGTAGCCATTACCATAAAAGGAGAAGGCAGTTTATAGGTCTGCTCGCCGATGGTTACTTGGCGTTCCTGCATGGCTTCCAAGAGGGCACTTTGCACTTTGGCGGGGGAACGGTTGATTTCGTCGGCCAGGACGAAGTTGGAAAACACCGGCCCGCGTTTGGGGTAAAATAAACCGTCTTTGGGATTAAAAATAAGCGTACCGGTAATATCGGCCGGGAGCAAATCGGGCGTGAACTGAATGCGCTGGAACTGCGCGTGAATGGCTTGGGCCAAGGTTTTTACGGCCAGCGTTTTGGCCAGGCCCGGAACGCCTTCAATTAAAATGTGTCCGTCTGCCAGCAAGGCCACCAGCATTTTTTCCACCAGGGCTTCCTGCCCCACGATCACCTTGCCCACTTCACGTTTCAAATCCTGTAAGAAAATGCTTTCCTGTTGGACTTGTTTGTTAAGCGTCGTAATATCCATAATCCCCCTCCTATCCCGCAAGGCACCCTGCGGGGCCAAACGGCGGTTTCTTTCCTATATTATAATAAATTGAACCCGGAAAAAAGCCACGCCAAACGGTTAAAAAGGGTTATATAAAAAAGGATTAAAAAAGCCCCCGAAAGGGGGCTTACAAGCAAGCAGGAAAATTATTTTTTGCGAAAAAGCGACGCCAAACGGCCGGCCAGGTATTGCTTGCCCTGCCAAACGGTTTCCGGTTTTGCGGAAAGGGAAATGTTCTTGTACAGTTCCGAGGTCATCTATTTCGCTCCTTAAAAATAACTTTCTATATTATGTATGAATTTGACCGGAAAAACAAGGGGTAAATTCTTGACGGGACAGTGTTTGGTGATTAAACTGTAAATATGAAGACTTGGACACTTCTTTTAGCCTTGGCGTTTGTGACGCCGCAGGCCTTTGCTCAAAAACTCCCCGTTAAAGGGGCTCGCAAGCTGATTACTCCGCCCGGTGTTTGCCGGGTGAAAGGGGCGGATATCAGCGCGATGTCGGCCGCGTCCAAGCGGTGGGGGGAAGTGTATAAGCTAAATGCCAAGTATTTGCAGGAAGTGGAAAAAAGAGCTCTTTCGTTAAGGCCAATTCCGCTCCATACGCAAACCATGCAAATCCCGCAGCAAGTGGCCCGCTATTTCCGCTTCGTGCCGACAGATCCCGTTATTTCCGACAAGCAGGAACGCTGGCTGGAAGACGCCCTGCAGGGGGTGGAACGGCGCACGCAAAAAGTAAAAGATTTGCGGCAAGAAAGCCAAGACGCTTTTTCCTCTTATACGGGGGATAGGGCCGAAGAAGTGCTGGCTGAAAAACTGGCCGGGGAAAAACTGATATTTGTGGGAGAAATTCACGGCCAGGTGGCTCCGCGTAAAGGCATTGCCAAGGTGCTAAAGAATATACAAGCCAAAAATCCGGGACGAAAAATCGTACTTTTTGCTGAAGCCGTCTATTTAAGGCCGGTGAAAAAGGAGCCGGCTTTCCCGCATAGCTATGCCCGTTCGGAAGCGGAAACTGTGGAATACGCTTGGGACGTGCAAGATGCAAGCTCCCCCAATGCGCGTTTGATGCAGCCGGGGAGCGGGTTTCGGGATATGTTTATGGAGCTGAACCAAAACGGGATAGAGATTTTCCCGGTGGAGGATGCGGTTGTATCGCAGACACTGTCTGCCCAGGGCAGTATTTCCACCGTGCAGGGACTGGCCCGGCGCAACCGCGGGTTTGCCCGTGTGATACGCGCGCAAATGCAGCGCATACGGGCCCAACACCCGGACGCGTTATTTGTGTTCTTTGGGGGAATGTCTCACGTGTCGTGGAATATGCCCATGTCCTTACCGCGCTTTTTTGCCCAAGAAAACCCGGTGGTGGTGGAAGCCGTAGCGGACGAGGCGGCCGGGCGGACGTTCTCCGTTTTGAACTATGTATGGAAAGGGCGGCACCCGGCTTTTACCTCGGGGGGAAGCAAAAGAATGTTTGAATGGAAGGATTCCCCCGCATATGTCCAAACGGGAGTGGGGAAAAACCTCCGGATTGGATTACCGAATCGTTTTCCCGTAAAAATTTCCTGATTGCAAATCCTCCCGCCAAGGGGGGATTTGTTATTTTATCTGTTTATAATATTTCCATTTATTTTAAGTCTTTTTATGCTATAATAACCTTCAAACTGACAAAGGAGAAAAAAATGAAAAATCACGGGTTTACCTTAATCGAACTGTTGGTGGTGGTGTTGATTATCGGCATTTTATCCAGCGTGGCTTTGCCGCAGTATACCAAAGCGGTGGAAAAATCCCGCGCCGCAAATGCGTATCAACTGATTAAGTCTATCAATGACGCGCAAAAATTGGCCAACTTGGCACAAGGTACCTCCGGCAAGGTTTATCCTTTTGAAGATCTGACCCTTACGTTTACGGATAAAGACGGAAATACTGCCACGGGCTATAGCTTTCAGGGGAAAGATTATCTCTTTATTTTAGGCAATCAATACAATATGGGTGCCGGCTCTACCGAAAACCGTGTGGAACCTGCCGGGGCGTGGAACTGGGGTGGCTCTGGCGATCGTGGAGACTATATTTTAGGCATTAATAATGGCCGCAAAACATGCGGGGTGGTTGGTAGTTCCGCCAAGGGCGCCGAAGTGTGCCGCGCGATAGTGGGCGGCACCACAGCCGCCACTTCTGTTTGCGTGAGCGGGGAAACCTGTTATACCGAATAAACTTTCTTTTGCAGAAGAGAACCGGATAAAATTGCCGGTTCTCTTTTTTTATGCTTAACTAAAACATATGGCCCTTTCCGAAAAAGATATCGTGCTAAGTGTGGTGCTTCCTTGCTTAAATGAGGAGGCTTCGTTGCCGTTTTGTTTAAGCGAAATCCGCCAAGCGGCAGAAAAAATGCACCTCTCTTACGAAATAATTGTGGCGGATAACGGCTCTACGGACGCCAGTGCAAAGCTGGCCGAGCAGTTTGGCGCGCGGGTTGTGTCGGTTAAAAAAAGAGGATATGGCTCGGCCGTAAATGGGGGAATTTTGGCCGCACAAGGCACGTTTGTGCTGTTTGGCGATGCGGACTGCTCGTATCCCTTTTACGATATCCCTAAAATGGTGACGCCTTTGCTTGAAAACCGTGCCGATTTTGTGCTGGGAAACCGCCTTAATAATACTTTAGAGGCGGGAGCTATGCCGTGGCTGAACCGTTATTTTGGCACGCCTGTTTTGTCGGCCCTGATTCGGTGGCTGTATGGAATGCCCGTATATGACTGCAACGGCGGCATGAGGGCTTTTCGCCGGGATATTTATAAATCCTTGCGCTTAAAACAGCCCGGTATGGAGTACGCCAGCGAAATGCTGATTGCCGTTTCCAAGCAAAAGCTGCGCTATTTGGAAGTGCCCGTGGCTTTGCGCTGTGCACACCCCGCCCACAAGCCGTACCTACGCCCCTGGCGGGACGGGCTGCGGCATTTGCGTACCATTTTGAAAGAGTTTTTTAAGTAGTTCTCTCTTGCCTCATTATGAAACGATGTGCTAAATATATCCCCTCCGTACTACTTTTAATCCTGCTGATGGTGTTGGCCGGCCTCTATAGCATGTGGCTGGGAATAGACGTTAATTTTGATCTGCTAAATTACCATTTGTATAACCCGTATGCTTTTTTGGAGGGGAAAACCGGGCAGGACCTGTTTGCCGCCGGGGTTCACTCGGCCTTAAATCCGCTGTTGGACATATATTTTTATAAAGTATTTTTTGCTTTTTTTAATGCCCCCAAATGGATCGCTTTTTTTATGGGGCTGCCTTACGGGGTGCTCGTGTGGCTGGTGTATTACTTTGCAAAATATCTGTTTCGGGAGACGGACTACCCTAAAATATATGCGGCTTTGGCGGCACTTATTGGCTGTAGTGCGGCGGGGATTGCCTCGCAGATTGGTACGACTACCAACGAAATCCCCTTGGCTATATTAAATATTGCGGCTTTTTGGCTACTGCTTCATGGTATACGCATACAAAAAGCCTTCCCGTGGGCGTATGCGGCGGCGGTTGTAGGCGGGGCGGCGGTGGGGCTTAAGTTATCGGCCGCGCCTTTTGGGGTGGGGTTGTGTTTGGTCTTGTTGGTCTATTTGAAACGCTTTGAAAACCCCCACAAGGTATTTGGGTGGTATGCGGCTTGTTTGGCGGCCGGGTTTTTGCTGACAAACGGCTATTTTATGTGGCAGAATTACGTTTTGTATGGAAACCCCATTTTCCCGTTTTATAACCATATTTTCCACTCCCCGTATTTTGCGGACACATACCTGACGGAATTTCGCTTCTTCCCTCAAAATTGGCTGCAGTGGCTGTTTTATCCGTTTTATTGGGCTTTCCAATCGGCTCCTACGGTGGCGGAAGCGCCCTTGCAAGATGCCCGCTTGGCATTATGGCTGTGCGGTATGGGCGTGCTGGGCGTATTAATTCTTAAAAAACGTCTAAAAAAACTGGAGCTGACGGCGGCTTCGTGCCTGTGGATATACGGAGCGGCGGGGTATGTGGCCTGGCTGACGCAATTTTCCATTTTGCGCTATGCCGCCTGCTTGGAAGCCTTATGCGGGGTAGTGCTAGTGGGCTTGTGTGCGGAACTGGGCCGAAAACAATGGGGAGTGTACGCTGCGTGCCTGGTGTTGGGGGTGAGCATGATGGGGTACCAATCGCCGGATTGGCACCATGAAATGTTTTTAGAGCAGGCCGTAGTGTTTAATCAAAAGCCGCAAGTGGAAGATGACAGCCTGGTGTTTTTTATGCATTTGCCCTCTTCCTATCTGGCTCCGCTGTTAAACCCAAAGGCTACGTATATGGGCGGGTTTAAGTCCATTCCGCAGGAGTATCCACCGGAGTTTCGGGAGCGCGCCGCCCAGCGCAATAATATCTCGGCCCAATACTATCAATTCCGTTTTGAAGAGGCTCAACGTCAAAAAATTGCCTCCCATACAGGGCCCATCTATATTGTTTCCGTGGATTGGCCGATGATTGTAAATCCCGCCACCTTGGCCCGTTTTGGCCTAAAGGGCAAACGGGAAAATTGCCAACGGTTTGTGAATAATTTTACAGTTTATTCCACGGATTTGGCCATTTGCCGCGTAGAGAAAATAAACGAATAATAGAGAAATAAAAATCCCCCGTGAAGGGGGATTTTTATAATATCGTAAAGGAAGCGTTATTGGCGCCTTTTAAGTTTTTGCAATTGCCTTTCTCTCTTCAAACCCGCAAAGAAACACACAAAACTTTTGATAGATGCGCACAATATTAGCAACATAAACAGCCCCGCTCCAACCAGGACCCAAAGGCTTGCGTGGCCCGAAATGAAAAAGCGAAAGCTAAGGCTCATCATAAATAACAAAAATAGCAGGCACGTGCCTAATACCAGATTGGCACTTCGCTGTTGCGGGAAATCCGTCAGCATGAGCCCGTATCGGCGGTGATTTTCAATTTGTTCTTCCAGAAAGCGAATAAAGTCCAGTTCTGCATGGCAAGGCGTTTCCTTTTCATTTAACGGGGAGACTTGCACAGTGCAGGATTGAAATTTTTTCCCCTCGTCCAAAATTTGTTGTAAAAAGGGAAACTTTGCCACATGCCAAGCCGAAAAGGTGTGCCCCTGCTGGTTAAACGAAAGCTCAAACCGAGCCAACGCCCAATGATGACGCCCGGATTTTTGGTTGTAGATAAGGGCGGTGCGTATGCGTATAGCCAGTTGGGTTTGTTCGTAAGGCAATAAAATGGGGTGTTGGTTGTGCGGCATTTCGAGCAGAACGCCTTTTGCTTCAAAAGTAAGGCTGCGAAAATCATTTTTATGTTTCCTTTGGCGGGCATGTTGCATAATAAACAGCCCAAACAAAACAGCCACGCCGACCAACAGCCAATGCAGATTGTTTAACAACAGATAATAAAAATAGTTCCTTTCTTTTACATAGGCCAGAAATTCTGCCAAAGTTCCTTCGCTGGGCCAAAGGCCGGAGGCATTAATGGAGCCTAGTATAAAGATAAAAAACAGCACATAAAAAACAGTAAAAATAGAAGGCGCAAAAAAAGCGGAAGATTTAATTTTTATTTTCATTTCTCTAGTATAACAAAATACACGTATATATGGGGAAATAGGAGCGGTTAAATAATTTTGTTACGTTTGGACAAATTACATTTTGAGAAAATATCCGTATGTTTGGTATAGAGAAAGAATTTCTTTCCTTTATGAAGATTTCTCTAGGCGATCTTCTCGGCACTGATAAACAAAAAACAAGTTTCAAAACTTGTGATGGATATTGGTAAGTAAAAATAAAAGAGGATAAATCAGACCAAGTGAAAGCAGAGAGCGAACAAGGGAAAAAGGCTCTTAGATAATTTGATATCATGTAGACGAAGGAGAATATATGAGAGAATTATTAACTTGGATGCTTTTGGTAGTTTTAGAAATACCTCTTTTTGCACAACCGTTTACGGCAGATTTCGTCGCCGCGGATCAGGCCCGTCGCGAGGAACACGCCAAATTATATGAACAGTTTCCACAGCCGCCTTATTTGGCTATATATCAGAAAGGGAACAAAAAATTGGTGGTGTTAGCGGCGGAGCATAGCGCCGCTTCTATCCCACCTGTGCAGTATGCTTTTGATACCTATGCCCCAGAAGTGGCTTTGGTAGAGAGAGAGCCGGGGGAGCCGTTTAGCGGTCCGTGTACGGAAGCGGAGGACAGTTATACCGCCGCATTATCCGGCAAACACCAAATCCCGCTGGTGCGTGCCGATGTAAGCTTGGAACAGCAATGGCTGTTTGCCAAAGAACACGGATTTTCGTATGAAGATTGGCAGATGCTGTGGATAATTCGCGATGCTTACTACCGTAGCCGCGAAACCGATGCACCGTTGGCGGCAAAGGAAGCAATTGCTACGTACGCCCGCCGGGATCATCACGAAGATTGGGGAATACTGTTTACGGAAAAGAGTTTGACCCGTTACTTCAAAAAACATTACAAACAGAATTTTGAAGAAACGGATTTTGTGCAACTGTTCCAAGACTTGATGAATATCTATCCTGAAAAATGGGTGGTAAAGACGCCTTTTTATCGCTTAGCTAACGCTACTGCCTTGGCGCGCAGCCAGTTTATGCTGGAAAATATCGTCGCGGCGCTCAACCAATACGATGTGGTATTTATAGAAATGGGGTCGGGGCATTTCTTGGATTTAACCCAATCGTTGCACAAAATGATCGGGCAGCCGCAAGTAATAGACAGCCGTCAGCTGCCGCCGCAGCTCGTGTGGCAAGATTGTACTTTGGATGGCGTGCGGGAAATATCATTGCTCAATGTATAGATCCTAATCAATTCCAAATAACCCAAGACACCTCGTATGAGGTGTCTTTTTTATGGAGAAAAGAGAGGAAGAAAAGTGGTTTCCGAGAAGCCATATACAAAAACTTGTAGTTATGGTATCAGTATGTAGGTCTCTTAATAGCATATATCTCCCCACCTCTTGGTTGCTTAGTACATTCTTTGGAACTATGGGGCTATGGCGGTAAAATTGGATAAAAATTGTACAATAAAGTATCTTATGACTTTGCCTCAAGAATTTATTGACTATACCTCCCGGTTATTTGGTGCTGCGCGTTGGGAACGTTTTGTGCAGTCGTTTGAGCACGAAACGCCCGTAAGCGTGCGGATAAATCCGTGGAAATCTGCCGAAAATCCCTTCCCTGATTCCGAACCTGTTCCGTGGTGCTGGCAGGGGTTTTGGCTTAAAGATCGTCATCGCTTCACGCTTGACCCCCTCTTTCACGCAGGGGTGTATTATGTACAAGAGGCCGCTTCTTTATTTTTAGATTATCTTTTGCGGCAAGTTGTTACAGGGCCTGTCAGCGCGCTAGATTTGTGCGCCGCACCGGGAGGGAAATCCACCCTTATGCGGGCTGCATTACCCGAAGGATCGGTGCTTGTTAGTAACGAGATTGACCGCCGCCGCGCCAATATCCTGTTGGAAAACATCTTAAAACAAGGTCACCCGGGCGTATTAGTTACACATAATGCCCCCAAAGACTTTGCCAAAACGAACCTGCTGTTTGATGTTATTTTGACAGATGTCCCGTGTTCGGGCGAAGGCTTGTTCCGGCGTGAGCCTGCTGCGATTAATGAGTGGAGCCCTCAGAATGTACGCTTTTGCGCGGAGCGCCAGCGGCAAATTTTGCGTGATATTTGGCCCTGCCTCAAAGACGGCGGTTTATTGATTTACAGCACTTGCACTTTTAATACGTACGAAAACGAAGAAAATATTCGTTGGATCATCGAAGAACTGGGGGCGGATATTTTATCTGTGCCGGTTTTGCCTGATTGGCAAATTACAGGCAGTTTATTGGCGGATTGGCCGCAGCCGGTGTATCGTTTTATCCCGGGTGTAACTCAGAGTGAGGGGTTGTTTATGGCAATTCTTCGCAAACGGGGGGAAAAGAACACGTTCGCCACTTTGCCTTCTTCTTTGCGCACACAACTAAAAAAGTATCCGTTTCTCCATTTGCTTTCCGATGGAATCCCTCAGCCGGAAATCAAAGGGCGGGAACAAATCCCCTCTGTGGCGCAGGCGCTTTCGCTTTCTGCACAAAAGGCCGATTTCCCACGCGTGGAACTGCCCTTGGAAGAGGCTTTACGCTATTTGCATAGAGAAACGCTTAAGCTGCCTGGTGATACGCCTCGCGGCTTCGTATTGGTGACGTATCACGGGAACCCTCTTGGCTTTGTAAAAAACTTGGGTGACCGCGCCAATAATCTCTACCCGAAACCTTGGGCTATCCGCAATTTGTAGGAAATTCTTTCTGCGTTCAAAAACGGTTTTGCTCGTTAGAGAAAAAGGCCCAGTTTGGGCCTTTTTTCTGTATTTCTAAAAGACATCTAGGACGGCAATGTATAAAAATAGAGGCAATTTCCCGACGGAACCCAAGCCGCATAGGCAACAAAAAAGAAACCTTGCAAAAGGTGTCTTTTCAAGTGGTCGGGCACGGCGTGCGGACTGCCAAAGGCGGTAAGAGCGGGGAAGCAAAATCCCTGTTTATCAGGGAAAATACAGGGAATTTTGCCCCATTTTAAGCTGATTTTACGAATTTTATGCTTTTTGGTTATTAACCTTTCGTCTAAAAAATCCTTTTCAACTCATTTAATTCCCTAAAATAAATAACAGGGAATTCTTCTAACATAGCAGGGAATTAATCGTGTATTTAACTTGATGAGTAGAAAATTGAGAATAATAAAAAATATTAAATTAGGTGCTGTATGACACAAGCAAGTTATCAAGCTAAATTATGCTAATATAAAATAAATATTATTTTATGGCTATTTATAGGGGGAATTGGATTATGGCAATCAGCAAAAGTCCGGCGGGAAAATCCTACCGCTTAGGTATAGATTTGGGAACATCTTCCATTGGTACGGCCGCATATGAATTGGACGGAGATAAAAATATCACGCGTTTACTCCATTTAGATAGTTATATCTTTGGCGAACCCATCGCACCCAAAGAAATGGTTACCCTCAATACGGCCCGTCGCGCGGCACGCCTCATGCGCAAGCAAATTGAACGTAAAGCGGCCCGCTTGCGCAAAATCAAATATATGGCCGAGTCGTTGGGCGTTACGCGGAATGATTTATTGGCTGATAAAGAGGACGTGATTGCCTTACGCGCAAAAGCGGTGGAAGAAGAACTTACCTTGCCGCAGCTGATTAAAGTGTTTTGCCATATTGTTAAAAACCGCGGCTACAAAGGCACGTTAAGCGCGGAGGAGAGGGGCGTCATCGGCAAAAAATTAAGCCAAACGTCGTCCCAGCTGGCCAACGGCAAAACGTTGGGGCAGTTGCTCTATGAGCGTAAACAAGCCAGCGCAGGGAACCCTTGGCGCAAAATAGAAGAAGACGGCACATTTATTTACCGCCAAATGGTGGAAGAAGAATTTAACCGCATTTGCGACAAACAAAGCTCTTACCACCCGCAGCTGCGCGGTACTTACGCCGTGTGGGGGGGAAATATGTTCCCCGATTTCCCCGGCCAAAAAGAAATTCCGCTTAAAGACGCCTTCCACTCCGCCCTGTTTTACCAACGCCCCATTAAATGGGAGCTGGAAAATGTAGGCGCCTGTCCGCTCTTCCCGCAGGAAAAGCGCGCTGCCTGCGCCCAGGTAGCCTATCAGCATTACCGGTTGGCCAAAGATATTGCCAACTTGCGGCTTGCCAAAAAAGGCGAAAAGGAATCCTATCCGCTTACCTTGGCCCAGCAAACGCAGCTTTTTAACTATGTAGACAGTTCCACCGGCGATTATACGGCGGACAGTGCGGTGATCCCGTTTGCCAAAATTTATCAAGCCTTGTCGCTGCCCTCTGATGTTTCGTTTACCATTGACCGCAAAAACGGCACCAAACAAGGGTTAAAAGGCAACACCACACTGTTTGCTTTTGAACAGGCCGGCGTGCTGAACGAGTGGGCAAACTTGACGGATAAAGTGCAGGAGTTGGTGATCGAATTTTTGGCCAACATTACCACGTTTTCGGATATTGAGGACAATACGGACGAATATATCGGCCAAAGTTTTGTGGAGTTAACCCGCAATATCTCGGCCGACGCATCCGAGCGGCAGCGTGGGATAGACTTTATTTGCGCATTGAAAAAGAAGCAAGTCTTTTTGTCCTTCACGTTGGAAAAGGGCCGGGCTTCTTACAGCGTAAAAGCTTTGCGTTTGCTGACTGACGGCATCTTGCAAGGGCAGGACGAAACCGATTTGCTGGCCCGTATCCAGCCGCCGCAAGCGGCGTTGCGGGGCAAGTTGCGTTCGGTAGAGGCCATTAAAAGACAGGAATCTATCAATGACCCGGTAATGAGCCGTGCCCTGGCCGAATTTTACCGCGTGCTGAATTACATCGTCCACAAGTACGGCCAACCGGACGAAATCGTGGTAGAACTTTCGCGGGAAATCAAAAATTCCCTGCGCCGCCGCCAGTGGCTGGAAGGCCAAAACAGGCTGCAGGCCGACGAACGCAAAAAAGCCATCGCCGCGCTGCAGCAAGGCCACGTGTTGGTCAGCCCGCGCAATATAGAAAAATACCTGCTCTGGGAGGAGCAAAACCACCTGTGCCCATACAGCGGCCAGCCAATTTCGTTCGCGCAGGCGTTTGACGAACGGCAAACGCAAGTGGACCACATCATTCCGCAGCGGGGGGAAATCCCGGGGCCAAACGTATTTGAAAATAAAGTCTTGGCACTCACGCAGGAGAACAAAGATAAATCCAACCGCTTGCCCTACGAATGGAAATTCCGGCAGGATATAGAAGACTATTTGGCGTTCCAAAAAGACAAAAAGGCCAAACGCAAAAAAGGCGAAGACGCCGGTGGCTCATTTGGTAACCACAGCCCGCTGATTAATTTCGTTTCGCATTTATGGATGCTGTACAATAAAGAAAAAGGCGGCTACTATTCCGCGCGGGAACACAAACGCAAGCCCACGCAAAAGGGCGCGCGGATTTTGCGCAAAATTAATAACTTGCTGGCCACACCCGCCCAAGTAAAGCAGGATTTTTCCAACCGCCAAAACCAGGAAACTGCCTGGATTGGCAAAATCGTGTTGGATTGGTGCAAGGACATCTGCCCGAAAGTCACCCCTTCCTACGGCGGCTTGACGGCGTATATGCGCTCCCAGTTGTATTTTGACCGCATTTTGCCGCTGGTGCGGATTGCGGAGCATAAGCCGCTGTATGATAAAGACGACAACGAAATAGACCCCGCCAAATGGCAGGCGCTTTATGCCGCCCATCCCATGCCGTACGACCAGGCCCCGGCCTTGCAGGAAGATTTTGGAAAATTTTGCGCTTCTCTGCCCACGCCGCCGCTGACGCCCAAGGACAAACAAAAATGCTTTGCGGCCTTTTGCCGCGAGCAACGCACCCAGCTGCAATTTAACAAACGTTGCGACCACCGCCACCACGCGGTGGATGCGGCTGTGATTGGGTTGTGCAACTTGTCCCTGGTGCAGCGGGCGGCTCGGCACAATGCTAAATACGGTACTCTGCATACCATAGAGTGGATAAATACCGACGGCACGCACGATAAAACCAAAGACATTCCCGGCTTTATGCCGGAAAACATCCCCCAGTATGCGGCCATTTGGGAGGAAGTAAAAAAACGACTGACGGATTATGTGGTGTGGCACAAGCCGGACCGTTTGCCTGCCGGCAAATTCTTTGACGAAACCGCCTACAACGTGCAGCAAAAAGACGGCACGGAACGTTTTGTAAAGCGTGCGCCTTTAAGCAGTTTTCTCAAAGGCGATGCGCACAAGACCAAGGCCAACTTGGATAAACTGTTATTTTCCGATACGATTAAACAAGTGATATTGGAACAATTCCAGCAGCGCTTGGACCAGGGAATGGCGGCGGAAGAAGCCCTTTGCGGCCGCAAAAACGACCCGCAGGACGGCATTTATTACCGCGGCCATAAAGTAAAACAGGTGAAGTATATGTATTTGGTGGGCCGCGGAATTCGGGAATTTGACCCGAATGCCGACAAAAAAATCACTACGGCCGACCAGGGCGGAAAAACACACCAGAAAGCCTACCAAAACTATGGATATGCCTGTATGGATTTTGACGCCAAAACCGGCAAGCGCGTGGCGTTGATACCGATATGGAAGTATGCTTCCTGCAAAACCGTACCGGAAGGCGTGACGCGCGTGTTTATCGGGGATACGCTGTTTGATACCGTTACCAAACAGTTTTATCGGATAAAACAATTTAGCGCCAGAGATGGAATTTTGCTCCTCTCTACTACGGAAACCACAGGAAAAACCTTTGTGATTTCAAAATTAAAAAATTATAAGGTGGTATCTTCGCGCCAAGACATCTCAAAATTAAAACGCGAATGAGCATACAACATCTGATCAGTATAGAGCGGGAAGCCTCGCTTTCCGTGGATACAGGGCGGCTTAAAATTTCTTTTGCCAAAACGCAAGAAACGCATTTTATAGCCGCCTGCGATATTGCGGTGCTGGTGCTGGCTCATCCGTGTATTCGGGTGTCTTTGGCGGTATTTCAGGAATTGGCACGGCAAGGTGCCGTGGTGGTATGCGCGGGGGAAAAATACATGCCGTGCAGTATGGCCCTGCCGCTGGGGAGCAATTTGGAAGGGGCCAAGCGTTCCTTCCTGCAAGCCAAACACTTAAATGCGGCAGCCTCCCAGCAATGGTGGCAACAGTTGGTAGCGGCCAAAATCCGGGGTCAAGCCTTTGTGGCGGAACATTTTGATGTAGCCCTAGCGCAACGCCTGCGGCTGTTGGCCGCCCACGTGGAACCGGGCGATTCTTCCGCGCGGGAAGCACAAGCCGCTCAAGCCTATTGGCCCGCCTTCTTTGCGGCGATTTGCAACCCCATAGATTTTAGGGATAAACAAGGCGCCACAGACCCTGCCAATATCGCCCTGAATTACGGCTATGCGATTTTGCGGGCGATGATAGCCCGCAGTTTGGCTTGCGCCGGGCTGTGCCTGAATTTTGGTGTGGGGCACTACCGCAAAGATAATCCCTTCAATTTGGCGGATGATTTTATAGAACCTTTCCGTTTTTTGGCGGACGTGATTGTTTGGCGCTTGGCGCAGGATAGCCCGTTGGAAAGGTTTGATAAAGAAGTAAAAAAACAACTGTTGTCTTCCTTGCTGGCCAGCGAAGTGCCCCTCGCCGGAAAAAATTACCGTTTATTCCACGGCGTAGACTTTGCGGTAAACAGCTTTTGCTTAAGCCTAGAAGACCCCCGCCGCAAATTAATTCTGCCCAATCAACCCGCCCGCCCGGGCAAAATGCCTTCCGCTGTGCTGTGGCAGGCCGACTCGTTTTCCGATGAAACCCAATAGCTGGCGCATTATGTGGGTGGTTGCGGTGTTTGATTTGCCAACGCATACCAAAATCCAGCGCAAACGGTACGCCGGATTTCGCAAGTTGTTGCTGCGCAACGGCTTTAGTATGTTGCAGTTTTCGGTATATGTGCGCCACCTGCCCACTATGCACCAGGCGCAGGCGCTGGTAAAACAAATGGGCGAGCAAACCCCGCCCCAGGGCAAGTGTGCTTTTTTGTTTATTACGGACAAACAATATAGCTTAATCAAAAATTTCTACGGGCCTGCCTTGCAGCAAACAAAAATCCCCAAACCGTATGATCAACTCATACTGTTTGAGGATTTATAAAGTTGTAAGTGGGGGTAAACCCCTTTGTGGGCTTTAATGCCCTTGTTACCTAAGCTGAGGCACAAAAAGAATAAGGTTTCTGTAATTATTCTACCAAAAATGTTTATTTTTTAGCAATTTTTTGTAATGCCTTAAATTCTACCTTATTCTTCGGTGCCTAATAGGAACCACAGACCCTATCGGTGTTCGGCCGGTGCGTAAATTCTACCTTATTCTTCGGTGCCTAATAGGAACCGTAATCCATATTATTCCCCCTGTGATAAATAAATTCTACCTTATTCTTCGGTGCCTAATAGGAACCAGCGTCCGGCAGAGGTCATAAATAGTTTGTAAATTCTACCTTATTCTTCGGTGCCTAATAGGAACAAAGGAAATGGAACAACAGTTAAAACTGTTTAAATTCTACCTTATTCTTCGGTGCCTAATAGGAACATGAATTTGGGTACTATAACGCCCTTTTTTTAAATTCTACCTTATTCTTCGGTGCCTAATAGGAACAGAGCTCTGGTGCACGACTTAGACGAGTCCTAAATTCTACCTTATTCTTCGGTGCCTAATAGGAACAAGCGGAAGTGTGAGCCCAATTTTTTCATTTAAATTCTACCTTATTCTTCGGTGCCTAATAGGAACGGCCCTTGATAGCAGTCAAAAGACCCTCAGTAAATTCTACCTTATTCTTCGGTGCCTAATAGGAACGAAGGAGCGTCGTACGAGCAGATTAAAAATTAAATTCTACCTTATTCTTCGGTGCCTAATAGGAACTCTTTTTTCAAGTTTCTTAGACTTCACTTCTAAATTCTACCTTATTCTTCGGTGCCTAATAGGAACTTACGGTATCGTTTACCGTTGGACACGCAATAAATTCTACCTTATTCTTCGGTGCCTAATAGGAACGTATTACCGTACTTGGTTATATCGGCAAAGTAAATTCTACCTTATTCTTCGGTGCCTAATAGGAACAATGAACTCGTTGTTATCAACCACACTATTTAAATTCTACCTTATTCTTCGGTGCCTAATAGGAACAATTTCGCTCACCATATCGTTCACCTGCACTAAATTCTACCTTATTCTTTGGTGCCTAATAGGAACGTGCCGCTTGCTTGGGATTATATTTTGGCGCATGCTTCCAATCGGGAAACGGCTCAAAAAGATTTTTGTGATAATGTGCTAGCCGCTCAAAAAGCATACGGTTTGTGCCAAAGTTTGCCGGAAGCCGCAAAACTGACGGATGAACTAGCATTCTTTGGGCTTATTCGTTCGGCTATGAATAAGAAAATAAATACAGCACACAAATTAAAAGATTGGAAATCTATATTAGACACATTAGTTTCTCAAGCCGTAATTACCGCAAAGCCGATTGATATTTTTGAAGCCGCAGGGATGGATAAACCGAATTTATCACTCGTAGATGAACAATTTTTAGACAAAATAAAACAAATGCCGCAAAAGAACTTGGCCGCAGAACTGCTTAAACGATTATTGGAAGGGAAAATTAAGAGCCAGTTTAAGTTAAACTTGCCGCAATTACGCAAATTTTCGGAAAAACTAAAGGAAACGGTTAATAAGTATAATAACGGTTCTCTGCAAACTAGCCAAGTGATTGAAGAATTGCTTACCTTGGCCAAAGAGATGAACGCGGCCGTAAAACAGGGCGAAGATTTGGGCCTTTCCGAGAAAGAACTTGCATTTTATAACGCACTAGAAGAGAATGAATCGGCCGTGCGGGAACTAGGGGATGATGTGCTAAAACAAATCGCCCAGGAATTGACCAATTACCTGCGCAAATCCGTAAAGGTGGATTGGAGCAAGCGCGAGAGCGTGAAAGCCCAAATTATGCTCCACGTAAAGCGTATTTTGTGTAAGTACAACTATCCTCCGGACCAGCAGCAAGCCGCCACAGAGCGTGTTTTAGAGCAGGCAGAATTGATTAGCGATGAGTTGGTGAAATGATTTAAGCCCCGCAAATGCGGGGCTTTTAATAGAGGAATGAAAATATGAGTTTTGAATTATTAGATCAAAATACACATAGACGCATTACAATTTCAAGAAATAAGATAAGTAAACTTTATGAACAATTCAAGCAAATGCTGGGAGTGCAATATTATGAGCAAGCACATAAAATCACCTTTGGATTTTTAGTTTCAGAATATGTATTAAAACTGAAAACTCCTTCCAAAACGGTAGATTCAGATACAATATTCCTATGTGGACGCAGGCTACTTGAGGTCTTTATTATACTGAAATACATTACTCAAACAAATACTTTTCCCAAAATGATGGAATATTGTCAACGAGACAGATATGATTATCTAGAGGGTTGTAATGCTCGTGTTATTGCTGATGAAAAGTTTTTCCCTGCATTAAAAGATTTAGATAATTACGCATTAGAAAATAAACAAGAACAGGCAGAAATTTTAAAACAATATGAGGGAAAGAAACCTAAAGCAATGGAAACAATGAAAGACATGGCTACGGCTATTGGTTATAAGGAAGAATATAACTATTTCTATAAATTTACTTCTAAGATATTACATTTTTGCCCTTTTAGTCTAAATGGAGATGCCTATTTTGAACATGTTGTTCATAAAAGGGTATTTCTGATTCGTCTTGCTAAATATTTGGAAGAAATCGAGAAAGAACTAGAAAATATCTACCAAAGCATCCCAAAATAGAGCGAAATACATACCCAAAATCGCATCTTTTCGGTTAGTGTGTACCATAAAGGGTCCACTAAGAATATACGCTTTTTTGCTTTTTTTTGCGTTTTTTGCAAAATCGCTACTTTCTGCCATTTTTCTGCCGAGCGTTTGTATAGCTTTGTATACATAAGTTGTCAAAGTTAACCAAAATAATCGTGGTTTTATAGTGTCCAAAAGTATGTAGAACGGCACTATAACGTTGAGTAGCTTGATTTTTTTCCCTTGACTTAGAGTTTACTCTAAGTAATACAATATTTTTATGGGAGAAACTATGAAAACTATTAAACTAAACGACGGTAATTTAATTCCGCAATTCGGCACAGGCGTATTCCAAGTGCCGGACGGCAAAGAAACCTTAGACGTAGTTAAAAATGCACTGAATTTAGGCATTCGTCATATTGATACCGCCCATGCCTACCAAAATGAACGCAGCGTAGGAAAAGCTGTTAAAGAGAGCGGTATAGTCCGGAAAGAAATTTGGATTACCACCAAACTGTGGCCCAGCGAATACGGCGAAGGGGTTACCTCACAGGCCATTGATAAGATGCTCAAACGCTTGGACATGGATTATATTGATTTACTCCTGTTACACCAACAATTTGGCGATTATTTGGGTGCTTGGAAAGATATGGAAAAAGCCGTAAAAGACGGATGCGTTAAATCCATTGGTCTAAGTAATTTTGAATCCCACCGCTTGGAAGAAGTCTTGGAACAGGCCACTATTTATCCGTCTGTTTTGCAGGTGGAATGTCACCCGTACTATCAACAAAAAGAACTTAAAAAAAGGATCGCTAAGTACGGCACCGTCATTGAAAGTTGGTACCCTATCGGCCATGGCGATAAAGGCCTCATCCAAGAGCCGTTATTTACGCGCCTTGCTAAAAAGTACCACAAAACCAACGTGCAAATCATTTTGCGTTGGCACATACAAGAAGGAACCATTGTCTTCCCGCGTACGATGAATCCGGTGCACATGAAAGAAAACTTCGACATCTTTGATTTTGAACTGACTGCTGAGGAAATGAACGAAATTCGCGCGTTGGACAACGGCAAGCGTTTCTTTACCATGACCTTGGAAGAACAAGAACGCAACCTAGGCGCTTGGAAACCGGAAGATTAAACATGGACTACAAGAACGGATATGTTTACGAACTGATGGACAAGGGCGGCCCTACCGACATCCGCGAGCCGTATTTCAAAGAAGCCGTAGATGAAATGATGCGGGCCAGAACGCTCTGCGCCAAAGCCAATGCCAAAATGCCCGACGACCCCACCTATGTGGCTGATTTAGAAGAATTGTTCGGCCGCAAATTGGAGGATGTGCGTATCCTCACGCCGTTCACGTGCGACTTTGGCAACCGCGTCAAATTTGGCAAAGGCGTGTTTATCAATCACTCGGCTATTTTGTCTGCATCGGGCGGCATTGAGTTTGAAGACGGCATCATGGCCGCCCCCGGGCTGAAAATCGCCACCATTAACCACGACATGTATGACCGTCATTTGACCTACACCTATGGCAAAGTGATCGTCAAGAAAAACGCATGGTTAGGGCTCAATGTTACCATATGCCCCGGCGTAACCATCGGAAAATACGCCGTGGTAGCCGCAGGAGCGGTAGTAACCAAAGACGTGCCCGATTATGCCGTTGTGGGAGGCGTGCCTGCCAAAGTAATTAAAATGTTAGACCCTGATAAAATGAAAGATTAAGAAAAAGGATCCTATTATGAAAAAATTACTTACACTTTTACTAACCGCATTATTTGCCACCGCCTGTAATGCCAAACCCAACACCGAGGAGAATAAACTCATGATCAACAAAAAAATTGTACAAACTGCAGGACGCACCCAACTAGGCGATTTCGCGCCGGAATTTGCCCACTATAATGATGATGTATTATTCGGTGAAAACTGGAACAATACGGACCTGGACCTTAAGACACGCTCCCTCTTAACGGTTATTTCACTTATGTCTCAAGGAATCACAGATTCCTCCCTTAAATATCACCTGCAAAATACCAAGAACCATGGCGTAACAAAAGCAGAAATTGCCGCCGCCATTACCCATACGGCTTTTTATGCCGGTTGGCCCAAAGCGTGGGCTACTTTTAATTTGGCAAAAGAGGTATGGACGGACAAAGAACCTGCCTTAACGGAAAAAGATAAATATCAAAAAACTATTTTCTTCCCCATCGGCAAAACAAATGATGCCTACGCCAAATATTTTGTGGGAAAAAGTTATCTGGCACCGATTTCTACCGAACAAGTCACTTTCTTCAATGTTACTTTTGAGCCCAAATGCCGGAACAACTGGCATATCCACCACGCTACCAAAGGTGGCGGTCAAATGCTAGTGGCCGTTGGCGGACGTGGCTATTACCAAGAATGGGGCAAAGCACCCATAGAGATGAAACCGGGCGACGTTATTCATATCCCTGCTAACGTAAAACATTGGCACGGGGCCGCACCGGACAGTTGGTTTTCCCACTTGGCGTTTGAGTTAGCAGGTGAAAATACTTCCAACGAATGGTTGGAAGCCGTGACAGACGAAGAATATGGCAAATTAAAATAGGAGCATGGAATGAAAAAATACTCGCACTTTTACTAACCGCATTATTTGCTACCGCCTGTAATGCCAAACCCAACACCGAGGAGACCCCAAAACCTATGACACAAAATAACAAAGTATTAGTAGTTTATTTTTCCCGCACCGGAGAACAATACAGCGTCGGGAACATTAAAGAAGGCAATACCGCCATCGTGGCTAAAATGATTGCCGATAAAACAGGAGCGGATTTGTTTGAAATTAAACTGGCAAACGATACTTATCCTGCTTCCTATACCGCGCTCACCAAAGTGGCACAACAGGAAAAAAGAGCCAATGCACGCCCTGAAGTGGCAGACAAAGTATCTAATTTTGACGACTATGGCACGGTATTTATCGGATGTCCCAACTGGTGGGGCGATTTGCCTATGGCCGTTTATACGTTTATGGAACAGTATGATTGGAGTGGCAAGAAAGTAGCTCCGTTTGTAACGCACGAAGGCAGTGGCTTATCCTCTATTCCAAGCAGTATCAAGAAAACCACTAAGGCCGACGTATTGAACGGGTTTTCCCTTTACGGACACGAAGCCCAAAACGAACGTGAAAGTGCCAAACTCAAAGTGGATGCTTGGCTCAAAAAACTAGGTTTTTAGATGAAAAAACTCATCCAACCCTTACGTCTTCTTGTACAGGCCTGCTTTATGGCGGGCCTGTTTTTGCCTATATTCCCGTTTGCGGATAACATCGGACAGAAAATTTGGATAACTATTTTGTTTGTGGGGGTGTTTTTCTGCGGATGGATATGTCCATTTGGAGCCTTGCAGGATTGGCTCGGTTGGATAGCCCAAAAATTACATTTTCCCCGCTACAAACTGCCGCAAAAGTTACAACAATATGTTCAACTCCTGCGCTACGTTTTGTACGGCTTAAGCGTGATAAACATTGTGCTTTTTTTCCTCAACAGCCGCTTCTTTTTTGAGCATAGCGTGGTAGCCGGTGCCTGGGAGTGGGTGAGCGGTAGCGTGATGGCACTTTTTTTATTGGCTACGCTATTTACGGACCGCCCTTTCTGCAATTATTTTTGTGTGAAAGGGGCCTCGTTAGGGGTATGGAGCGTATTACGCCCCCATTGGAATCACAAGAGAAGAAAAATCCTGTGTGCATTGTTCCAAATGCGACCAAATATGCCCCATGAATATTGAAGTTTCTAAGACAGCATTTGTACGTCATCCCAACTGCATTAACTGTATGCAGTGTTTAACTGCCTGCCCGAAAGGATGTATAAAGTTCAAGTTAATTCATTCCAAAAGATAATACCTAGCCCCTTACTTAAGTGTAGGGGGGGGTTAGTGTCCAAACTTTGTCCTTGCTTATTATAGTTCTTGTTGCTTATCTTGCTTAGTAATGAGCGCAAAATACTGTGACTAAAAAGGTGCAGGTGCAAGAAGAGGACATCTTCCTACTAGCTGCTCTAGAGAGTTACTAAAAATAATCTTTCTTTCCGGAATGGATGTTACAGCCCTAGCGTATCAGAAATACAAAGTGTGATACTTATAAGGTCACACCAACGGCTTGCATTTTATTTGTCAGCTCAAACAAATCTGCTATTTTCTCTTTGTAATAGTTTAGAATAGGATGATTATCATCTAGTAAAGAAACAACAGTATTAAAATCCCAAAATTGATAATCGGGATTTATTAGACGGATGAGGGGCCACCATTCCGTCTGTATAGGTTGTGCTATATTTGCTTTAATAAAATTTGCTATTTCGGGAAATGTTTTAATGGCACTCTCAGATCGAAAACATAGTCCGTAAATGCTATTTCCCTGCTGATTATTTAATAACTCATTACTAAAACGTAACACAATGTTCTGCCAGGAGGGAACTAACACATCAAATCCAACCACTTGCCCCTCTTTTGTGGCTAATTCTTTCAAGGAAATGTTCTTTCCGAATTTTTCTCTTAAACAGTCAGTTAGTGGAGTTAAAAAATTCGTCCTCAATATTTCATTGCTAGCAGCTACAAAATTTTGCCATATATTCCACGCACTTAAAAGATTTTCTTTATCGGCACATATTGTTTTTATAATTTCTTGATTCATTTGCAAGTATCTCCCCTGTCCCGTTAAATTTCTGATAACATTTATATATTGCGCAATGGAACTGTGTAGGAAACAACACTCTGGTAAGTTTTCAGTATAGGACAGACAATCGTTTAACCATTTCAAAATATCACTTCTATATGATAAACAAAAGTAATTTTCTGACATCAATCTACCTCTACTTTCGAGGGAAGGTTCTGTCCCATTTAAAGTAAGATAAACAATCGCGGCGTTCGGATATCTTTTATGGTATCGGTAGAGTTGATTGGGTTGGTCTTTTGCGTAAATCTTTGTTTCAATAACCACTTGTTGGTTCCCTTTACTGAGCAAAATATCAACGCGTCCGCCGTCCTCGTAATCTGGCGTGATTGGTCCGATAGATTTCTCTGTATGAATTACAACTGTTCCTGTATAAAAGGGAGAAAAATTCCACAAAATTTTATTCTCTGCGTTGAGAAGTTTTAAAAATTTTTGCAGAAAGATATTTTGCCCCGTTTTTTTATCTTGGTATTTAAGCAAAACGGATAAAAAATGAGAGTGGAATAATTCATCCTTATACAATCTCTTTCCAACGGCATAAAAAACATTCCACCATTCTCCACTCGACCATATTGTTTGTTCATATTTCTGACGGATTTGGGTAGTTTGTTGAAAAAGCTGTTGGACAAGATTTTTTTCGGACATATTACGAAAAAGATGTTCTGCTTGCAACCTGATTTAAGTGTTCATCGTATGTAATTATATATCCACCCCTTTTACAATGAATCTTATCTGTTATATTTAAAAATTCGCCGATTGCCGATTGCGATCTCTGACTGATTTGCCTGAATTTTTCATCACACACTACATAGTAACTCCCGCGTAAAAGAACTATATATTGTGAATTAAATCCTTGCAACTGTCCAACAGAGGATTGATATTGTGTTATTCTATGCCCGCTTTCGTCAAAAACGTGGTAGTAATTATTTCTTAGTTCTATATCAGATATAGCCATTCTGCTCTCCCCCCTAACTTATAAGATACTGTATATTGTATATCATAATTTAATATATGATATAAAAATATGCTATACAAGGAGTTATATATGCATAAGAACGGAAATGATTTTTATGTCGCCACAGGGTTAGAGACTTTTGATAAAAAGGTAGGAGGATTAAAAAAAGGAAGTTTGTCTTTACTAGGAAGCCGTCCTTCTATTGGGAAAACGGCTTTTGCGGTAAATATTATCGGTAAAAGTTGCCTAAATGAGAAATTTCATATCTTGTTTATTTCGTTAGAAATGAGCAAAGAACGTATTTATCAGCGATTATATGCCGTGCAAAACAATGTGCCTTATACGCATTGTGTTGGCAAAAAACCAGTTGAAGAGAATAATGCTTTCCTTGTAATCCATGATGAGCCACACCAAAGTGTGAAAGAAATCCGCATGAATACTATCCAATTTCTAGAGGAATTACGTAGTAAAAATATGCAGTTAGATTTATTGATTGTGGATTATTTACAACTTATCCAACCCCATGATATAACTGTCAATAGAACAGCCATTTTTAAACAGATCCTACTTGGGTTAAAGGAGCTTGCCGAAGAATTTAATATAGCAGTCTTAGTGTTATCTCAAATTTCCCGTTCACGTGTTTGTCAAGAAGATATAGAAGGAACTCCATGTGTGTCCGATTTTAAGGATATAGATAAAGAAATATTTGAGAGTGTTGATTTTGTCGGAATTTTACATCGTTCTAACCCAGACAATGAAAACATGGAACTCATTATTAAGAAATCTCCCGCCGGTTTTGTAGGGAATACACCACTGCTATTTAACAATAGCACCCTGATTTTCTCTGCCAAAAGTATGTAGAAAGGACCATATATTTTGGCTACTTCTATGCGCTCTGGTAGCAGATGTGTTAGAGGATATAGTGTCCAAACTGTGCCCAGTATATTCATAGTTTTCGAGAATTTTTTTAGTAGTTTTTATACTTCTTCGACGAGAACTAATAATTATAGTATGTAAAAAATTTCGGGAATTTGGGTTGTGCGGATATAGTTTGCAGAAAAATCGTGTATATTTACACTTTTGTCGACGAGAAAAAGAAGAATTTTAGCGTTTACTGTACACCATACAGGGTCCACTAACAATATATACTTTTTGTTTTAATTTTGCTCATTTTGCTCCAGAAACACCGTCGGAAAAGCATAAAACTACCGACGAGCAGAAGTCCGTTATAGTGTACCATCCTTTTGGTGTACATTTTAGGACATTTTTAATTCCTTTTTACTTCTCAAAGGTTGGGGTTTAAAGGTGCACCAAACTAGCATATAAAAAGAGTTCTTATTGAAAATCATACCCAAACCTGCCATATTTTAGTCTATGCCACTTGTATTCCAAATTATGGTAACATAAATAAAAGGACTTTTTGAGATTTAACTGTGCCCCAAGATACTGACATTATCATTTAGCAAACCGAAGATAGAAGTTACATTGGCCGATAAAACTGTATGGCTGACCCAAGCAGTTATTCCAGTCAAGTAAAGCTAATATTAGTGAGCGCATTAAGCATATCTTCGAAGAGGGAGAATTGCATGAAACGGCAACTGTTCGGAAATTCCGAATAGTTCAAAAAGAGGGGAATAGACAAATCGAGCGCGAAGTTACTTATTACAATTTAGATGTAATTCCAGCCGTAGGCTATAGAGTGCGGACTGTGCAAGATACACTTTTCGTATATGGGCTACCTAAATGCTACGGGAATATCTTGTTAAAGGGTTCACATTAAACGATGATTTCCTAAAAAATATGGGCGGTGGAAAATATTGGCAAGAGTTTTTGCCCCTGTGCAGTAATGCGGATTATACATTTTCTCTTTTAGTGCGTTTGTGGGTAGAATGTATTATACTTTCCACGTTTTAACCGTGCAGGAATAAATATGTGCTTGTGTCGGCCTGTTTTATGCTGGAACTATTCAAAACTTATCTGATGTTTGCCCTGTTGCCGGCCCCCAAAAAGGCAACCGCGGACCCCAAAATGCTCCAACCTTAATTTTCCGGCGGTCCGTCCGATAGGAGCCTGTTATGGTTGAGAAAATCAAAATCCGCGGTGCGCGGGTGCATAATCTCAAAAATATAGATGTAGATATCCCCTTAAATAAAATAGTGGGTATTGCCGGTGTTTCCGGTTCCGGCAAATCTTCTTTGGCATTAGGCGTGTTGTATGCGGAAGGCTCGCGACGGTATTTGGAGGCGCTTTCCACCTATACCCGCCGCCGTATGACCCAAGCCGCCCGCCCGCAAGTGGAAGAAGTTTTGTATGTGCCCGCCGCGTTGGCCTTGCACCAGCGCCCTGCCGTGGCCGGCTTGCGCAGCACTTTTGGCACGGGTACGGAACTGCTAAACAGTTTGCGGTTGATGTTTTCCCGCTTAGCCAGCCACCGCTGCCCCAATGGGCATTATGTGGCGCCTTCATTAGCGGTTGCGGCCGGAAAAATGCTCCGCTGCCCAACATGCGGTGTGGAGTTTTATGCCCCCAGTGCCGAAGAACTGGCTTTTAACAGCCAAGGCGCCTGCCCTACTTGCGACGGTACCGGTACGGTATGGAATGTAGATATGGCTACCTTAGTGCCGGATGAAAATTTAACCATAGACCAAGGCGCCGTGGCTCCGTGGAACAGCCTAATGTGGTCTTTAATGACGGACGTTTGCCGCGCCATGGGCGTGCGGACGGATGTGCCGTTTAAGGATTTATCCCCACGGGAAAAAGAAATTGTGTATCACGGTCCGGCAGAAAAAAAGCGCATTTTTTATAAAGCCAAAAAAACAAATCAAGCGGGCGAGTTAGATTTTACCTTTTACAATGCCGTTTATACGGTAAAAAATGCGTTGGCAAAGGTAAAGGACGAGCAAGGCATGAAACGGGTGGAAAAGTTTTTGAAACAGGAGCCTTGTCCGGATTGCGGCGGTTCGCGCTTGAGTGCTGCGGCTCGCGCCCCGCGTGTAGGCGGCCTAAACTTGGCGGACGTTTGCCAAAAAACATTGGTGGATTTAACCGCGTGGGTGGCGGCCGTTCCCGCTACTATGCCTGCTGAAATGCGCGAAATGGCGCAAAACATTACGGAGGCCTTTTTGTCCGCCTCCCGCCGCCTGATGGATTTGGGCCTAGGGTATTTGACTCTAGACCGCGCCTCCGCCACCTTGTCCACCGGAGAACGCCAGCGTATGCAGTTGGCGCGGGCGGTGCGCAACCGCACCACCGGTGTTTTATATGTGCTAGATGAGCCCTCTATCGGCTTACACCCGTCTAATATCGTGGGCTTAAAAGGGGTTATGCGGGATTTAATTGCGGACGGCAACTCCGTCGTGCTGGTGGACCACGATACCCAAATTTTATCCGCGGCCGATTGGTTTGTGGAAATGGGGCCCCAAGCCGGCGCCAACGGCGGCTATGTAATTGCCCAAGGCACATTGGCGGATATCAGTTGCAATAAAAATTCCAAAATCGGGCCGTTTTTAACCGGAAAAATGCCGGAAAATGTATGGAAAAAAGTGCCGGCGGAACAGTTGTTTGCGCAAGGCAAAATCCGTTTATCTACGGGGCCCATTCATACGGTAAAACCGTTGGAAATAGAAATACCCAAAGGGCGGCTTACGGCGGTAAGCGGTGTGTCCGGCTCCGGCAAAACCACGCTGGTGTTGGAAAGTTTAGTGCCCGCTTTAGAGGCGCATGTGCGCCATGCGCTGCTTCCTCCCCATGTGCGCGCCGTACAAGCGCAAGGTATTGAACAGGTAAAGCTGATTGATGCCACCCCTATTGGGATTAATGTGCGTTCCACCGTGGCAACGTATGCCAATGTGCATGACGAACTGCGCAAACTGTTTGCCCGCTTGCCGGATGCCAAACAGCGAGGGTATAAAGCGGGGGATTTTTCCTACAATACCGGCCGTTTGCGTTGTGCGGAGTGTGACGGAACAGGAGAAATCAGTTTGGATGTGCAATTTTTGCCGGATGTGGACGTGCCTTGCCCCACTTGCCGCGGGGCGCGCTATGCACGGGAAGCGTTTGATGTAAAATATACCAACCAACGCGGGGAAAGTTTTTCACTGCCGGAGCTGATGGCTATGGACGTTTCCACTGCGGTGAAAGCGTGCGCGGATTGGAAATTGGTGCACCAACGCTTGCAAATCTTGCAAGACTTAGGGTTGGGATATTTAACATTGGGCGAAGCAACCCCCAGCCTTTCCGGCGGAGAGGCCCAGCGCTTAAAATTGGCTAGTGAAATGGGCAAGCCGCAACATTCCACCGTGTTTGTGTTTGACGAGCCTACCATCGGCCTGCATCCGTTAGACGTGCGCACGCTATTGGGGGTGTTCCAAATGCTCATTCAAAACGGCGCAACGGTGATAGTGATTGAACACGATTTGGACGTTTTACGCCACGCGGATTATCTGATTGATATGGGGCCGTCCGGCGGCAATGCGGGGGGAACTGTAGTGGCGTGCGGCCCTGTGGAAGTGATTAAACAATGCCCGCAGAGCCTAACGGGACGGTATTTATAAAGGAAGGCTTTTTGTGATGCTACCATTACCGCAAGAATTTATAGCTTATACTTCCGCCCAGTTTGGGGCGGAGCGTTGGGCCAAATATGAACAGGCACTCACGCAGAAAGCGGCCGTCAGTGTGCGTTTCAACCCGTGGAAATGCACGGGGGAAATGGGGATTTTATAGTGTCCCAAAAGGGTCCACTAACAATATATACTTTTTGTTCTAATTTTGCTCATTTTGCTCACAAAACCCCGTCGGAAAAGCATAAAAAAGAACCACTCTCGTCTGAGAATGGCTCTTTTTCTAAAAGTGCGCCCAACAGGAACCGAACTGCTAGATAGTCCTAACATTCATTTACTTGACTTTGCTCCCGATAGTAAGCGGTAATAGGAATGGGCCAAAAGCCCATTACACCATATACTATCGGGAGTTTTTATGAAGAAAAAATCTAAACAAGTAGTTGTAAAAGTTGCCAAGCAAAAAGTCGCAGATGTAGCTGAACCGACACCCAAAGAACGGGATGGCCGCTTACCTGCTGTTGGCGTTGTTATCAAGAAAACCTACCATGGACAAGGCATTGAAGTAAAAGTGCTTGAAAACGGCTTTGAGTATCATGGAAAGGTGTATAAAAGCATCTCGCGCGTAGCGATGGAAATTGTCCACCACCCTATCAGCGGATATGTGTTCTTTGGGTTGACCAAATGACGCCGTATAGAATACCACCTCTGGCGGGCAGATTCGTAAAGGGCCGCTCGGGTAATCCCCTGGGGCGGCCCAAAAAGAAGCAAAATACCCAGCTACTGGAGACTGCTATCTTGTTCTTTGACACCTTGGCCAAGGCCTATTATCAAAAGGGAAAGGCAGCTCGGAAGATAGAAAAAGTGAGGGACGTGCTAAATGAGAAATAAATGTTATTTGCCCAAAAGCTGGGAAGAAATAAAGGAATTAAGTAATGAAAAGCTTCAGTTCTATTGGGATATATTTTATGCTTACCAGCTGCGCGGGCGCAAAGGGAGATACCGCCCGTTGTGGTATGCTATTCAGTGTGAGTTATCCGGCACCAAACTGGCGGATAAATACATTACCCGCTTGAACCGTTATGCTGCTAATCCGGAAAAATACATTCAGCGTGCCAACAAGAAAAAATACAGTTTGGCGATAGGCACGGTAATTAGCAAAACTTACAAAGGCAAGATATATCACGTTACCGTAAAAGGAGAGAGCGCCTACGAGTGGGAAGGCGAGGTGTATGATAACTTATCCGCCATTGCCGGGAAAATTACGCGGGGGCACATCAGCGGCCCCAAGTTTTTTGGACTGGTTAAAGTTAATAAAACTTGATTAACTCTGATAATGGCATGTTAAGTCCAAGCTTACGAAATTCTTCTTTTCTCTTTTTTAATAGTATTTTTAGAATTTCATCTCTTTTTTCGTCCGTTCCAAAATGAAGGGCCCTGTGACAGGTAGGGCATAAAGATATAATGTTTTCTTTACAGTCTAAATTGATATGATAACGCTCATAAAAAGTCCTCGAGTAAGCGGTTGGAATTAAATGATGCGCTTCCATATAGGGTAATTTTGAAGTGCGTGAAATAAAGGAAGGATGGCTTCCATCCACCTCACAATGAAAATCAGCCTCTATCAGGGCTAGTTTTGCAATTTTAGGGTCTCTTACTAACTTGTTTTGGGTAATTTGACTAAACGCCGGTTGTTCCCCTGCTTTATGCGCCAATTTTTCTATTTCTTCTTTTGTTAAAGAAGTATGATTTATCGCTTCCAAGTAGTCCATTTCTTCTGCAGGGTTCTCCTTAAGTGCTTGGATTTCTCGTGGCGTATAAGCTAAAGCATTGTTTTTGGGAAAAATGTAGCCATAATATATTCTTTTACCAACGAACCAACAGAAATCTTGGGCATCCATAACCGTACATTGGCTGTTTAATTCCTGTTGCAAGAAAGGGAGGAGCTCCTCGTGGATATGTTGATAAAAAAAGACATACAAATCTGTCCCCTTTAATTTATTGGTTGCAGGGATATTTGTATAGACAAAGTAGTTACGAATAAATCTATTAGTTGTAGCTAATGGATACTTAGTCGGGTTTTGTACAAATAAAAAGAACAATGCTACTTGATAGTGAATAGGGTGTTTTTTCTTTTCTGTAATTCTAACAGAATCTAGCCATTGCGTAAAATCATTAATACGCTTTTTAAGGGGGACATCCTCATCAAATAAATGATGTAAATGGCTTATATGTTCTTGGGGATATTTAATAAAAATATCCTTAAAGAACTTACAACTCATCATCATATCGCGAGGCGTAAAATTTTCCGTAAAAGAAAGTAATTTTAGATATTGGGTGGAAAATCTTTCGGAAGAGTCAATTTGAGCAAAGGTATCCTTAAATTGAGAAATAAAATCCCATTTATATCCTTCCTGGTAATCATTTGTTGCTTTCCAGTTTTTATATTCTTGACAGAGTTGTTTGAGAGAAAAGTTTTTATTGGTTTTTGCCGGCTTTTTAGGGTTTTGTTTAAAGGCTTGTTCATGCGTGAGATAGCGTTCTTTATATTGCAAAGCCCTTTCCAAACCTTTTGGAACTGCGATAATAAAGGTATCCCTAAATAGCTTGGAAATACGATGGCTTTTTATTGTGCTCCGGCGAATAAAGTTGGTAACAGTATAGTCCGTTTTGTGCTGTTTTCCTACTCGTATAATATGTTCATAATAGGGAAGCTGCTGAGAAAATCTACCGACAAAGTGCAGTATAATTGCTCCGTTTTTTTCAGCCAAATTCCAAAACTCTTGCTTATCTTTGGGAAAGATGTAGTATTGATTATTTTGTCCATCTTTTTCTTGGTCTTCCTTATCCCAATTCTCTGTATTTCTATATGGCATAAATATTTATCTCCTTGACTTCTCTCCCGTTAGTAAGCGGTAATGTGTATAGGAGAATTGTACCAAATATGCCCAAAATCAACTGTGCTATCTATACGCGTAAATCCACCGAACACGGCCTGGATATGGAGTTTAACTCGCTGCAAAACCAGGAGGAGGCCTGCAAGGCCTATATCTTATCCCAAGCGTTTAACCACTGGGAATACTACAAAACCTATTCAGACGGCGGCATCAGCGGAGGTACGATGGAGCGGCCCGGGCTTTTGCAGATGCTGGCCGATATCCGCGCACGCAAAATACAAATGGTGGTGGTGTACAAAGTAGACCGGCTTTCCCGCTCCATTATTGACTTCCATAAAATGATGCAGGAGTTTGATAAGTACGACTGTAATTTTGTGTCTATCACGCAATCGTTTGATACCAGTAACTCTATGGGGAAACTGACGCTTAATATGCTTTTATCCTTTGCGCAGTTTGAGCGGGAAGTATCGGCCGAGCGCGTACGCGATAAAATAGCCGCCAGCAAAGCCAAGGGCCTTTGGATGGGCGGCGTTCCTCCTCTTGGGTATGTGTTAAAAGACAAACAATTAATACCAGATCGGCAAGAATCACAGCTAGTTAATCTTATTTTCCACAAGTATCTAGAGTTAGGAAGTATACAAGATACAGCCGATTGGCTCAACCAGCAGGGATATCATAGTAAATGCTGGCAGACGGTTGCAGGAAACAATATGGGCAGTCGCTCATTTAAGTATGGATCTATCCAGCGGATTTTAGGAAACCCTGTATATATTGGCAAAATTGCACACTTAGCCCGAAAAAAGGTGTATCCCGGTAAACATCCGGCTATTATCACAAAAGAATTATTTGAAGCCGTACAGGCTAAAATGGGGGCAGATAGAGAGGGGTTAAAGGAGCGCCGAAGATATATCCGGCAGGATAGCTTATTAGGAGATGTTTTAGTAGATGCGCAGGGGCGGACATATAAATTGTCAACGGGTAAGAAGGGGGTTAGGCGGTTTAAGTACTATGTAATGCGGAATGGGGCGCATCTATCAGTGGAGCAGTTGGACCGTTTAGTCTTACAAACTATTCAAAATGGTGATTATAGCGATATTTTTCCCAGGGTAACAGCGAAAAGCCTGCCGGAAAACGAGGCTAAATGCTATTTAGAGCGGGTTATTTGCCAAAAGGAGGGTAAGGCATGCCACGTGACTATTTATCTTAAAAAACAGCCTTTTGAAACGTTTTTAGAAGGAAAATATACGGAAGAGGTTCCGAAAGAAGGGGTGCGGGCACAAATTAAGGGGGAAAGCATCGTGCTACAAGATACGTTTTATATAGATAATGTGTCATCCACGCAGCTGCAAAATGGCAGTTGTAATAATATACTCACGGTGCGGCAGTTGAATGAAAGCCTGGTACGCGGGCTGGCCCGGGCGTGGCAGTTAAAGAAACTTATTGCCAGCGGGCAGACCACGCGGGAGTGGGAAAAGAAGAGCGGGCTAAATAAGCGTACATTTGCCAGGTATTTGAATTTGTGTTATTTATCCCCCAAAATAGTGGTGGATATTTTAGAATACCGTAATCCCCGCAATATGAGCCTTAAGGAACTAATGAATTTGGCAGAGGGGGAAACGGAGTTTGAACGGCAGGAAAAGGCATGGAAAAATTATGATACTATATACGAAAGGAGTACAATATGGCAAAAATAATTTATGCATTTATTTTGATTTTATTATGTTCTGCTTGTTCCACCGCTCCCAAACGTCCGACTTTATCTCAATTACAGCAATTCGCTTCCGAGATTGTAACTGATTTTCAAGAAAGAGAACGAGCTGGTACTTTGTCTCAAGAAGAAAAACAAGCATGGAACCAGGTACAAGAAGAAATGGAATCAGAAGAAATGTCAAGTTTGAAAAAGTATTCTGCACAGCCCATTAATCTGGACTTTCCGTTTCTGGTTGCTGCAGCAAATGAATGGGGGTATTCCTTCCCAGAAATAAATGATTTCTTAGGATTGGATTTAATTACAGAGAACCCTTATTGTGAAAATGAATTTCAATCCTATAAAGTGTTTCAAGTTTTTCCAGATTTTGTGTTGGCAAATGGGTGCGAAGTTACCAGTTATGATACATGTAATACCTTGAATGGAAGAATTTTTATGTTTCCTAAGCAAGGGGAAAGTTTATACTTTGATGACAAAATATTAACGCCACCTGTCGATTTTTGTTCTGTATATGCTGGGATTTTTAGCTATGAAAGCAAAGGGGGAAATCAGCATACTGTTCCTATCTTATTATTCTTACCTAAAATTATTGATAAAGTGCAATTAGAATATATTCAAAAAATGAGAGAAGAAACACAAAAAGAGTTACAGTAACTGGATCCTTCCAATTTCCCTGCTAGAGAAAAAGACCCTTTATGGGTCTTTTTTCTGTATTTCTAAAAGACATCTAGGACGGCAATGTATAAAAATGGAGGCAATTTCCCGACGGGCATCAATCCGCACAGGCAACAAAAAAGACACCTTGCAAAAGGTGTCTTTTCAAATGGTCGGGGCGGCGGGATTCGAACCCACGACCTCACGGTCCCGAACCGTGCGCGCTACCATCTGCGCTACGCCC
>CALUXC010000001.1 GCA_944324635.1 Candidatus Avelusimicrobium intestinipullorum | reverse complement strand
AAATGCTTATCTTTTGGTCTTTGGTTCGGAATAGTGTAGTGCTGGCGGTCTATCTATTGTTTTCGGTTGCTTGCTTCTTTACCGTACATGAGCATTATCGGCCGGTTTGGCTAAAGTTTTGTGGAGGATTTCTTGTGCGCGCAGAATGTCTTGATGGTCGGCCGGGCGCAAATCGCGTACGGAATAAGAGGGGATATTCATGGCCGCGGGGGCGTAGTGGGCGTTATAAACCGTTATTTTGGGGGCGGCCAGGTTAAGAAGCGGCGCCTGAGGCCATTTTTTTACGACGGATACCGATACGGAAGGCGACGTAATCGCCTTAACGGAAGGCATCAATTTGGCCGGAACCTGACTGGCGGCCGGGGCGGCAAGAAGCGTAGCTGCGCCGGCGGCAAACAGCGTGTTTTTAAGCGTATGGGGCAAATTTTTCATAAGAAGCGTCCATGTATTAAGAAGATGTAAGAGGTCCAACGGGGCCTTTCTTGTATTTTATTGCTTGCCGGGGCCGCTTGTCAACCGCGCGGGTTTGCATGAAACGGGGAAAATGTGTTACAATAAATTATCTTCAGAACGGGCAGTTCCTTCAAACGGCGGATAGCCGTTTACCCGTTTCTTTGTTTTTGCTATAATCTAATCATAAACCCTTTCGGGCCATTAGCTCAGTTGGTAGAGCAGACGCCTCTTAAGCGTAAGGTCGTGAGTTCGAGCCTCACATGGCCCACTTTGTTTTTTCTAACATAAGAAATAAGTAAGGACGGATGGCGGAATTGGTAGACGCGTACGCCTTAGGAGCGTATGGAGCAATCCGTGAGGGTTCAAGTCCCTCTCCGTCCAGATTTTCGGCCCTGCCGATAGTATAGGAGTGAGTAAAGTATGTCCATTTTTAAGACCGCCCAGAGCGGGGAAGTAAAAACCCAGCAGTTGAAAAAAGAAGGCTGCCGCGTGACCTTGTCCGTGGAAGCCGCCCCGCAGCTGGTTACCAAAAGCTTTCAAAACGCCGCCGTGCAGGTACAGTCCCGCGCGCAAATGCAAGGTTTCCGCGCCGGCAAAGTACCGCTGGACTTGGTGAAACAAAATTTTGCCGGACATATTAAAGAACGTGCGTTGAATTTGACGGTGAAATCCGCCATCAACGCCGCCATTGCCGACGCTAAACTTGACGCCGTAGCTGTTCCCACCCTTACCAAAGCCGACTTCGCCGGTTTCGCCGACGGTAAAGCTTTCACCTTTGAAATCGCGGTAGACGTTGCCCCCGAATTTGACGTGAAAGATTACAAAGGCATTGAAATTGCCAAAAAACCCGAAACAGCCACCGAACAGGACGTGACCGATAACTTGAACCGCGTATTGGACGCTAACGCCCGCTTGGAAAGCGCCGCCGAAGGTGCCGTCATTGACGATAAATGCTATGCCGTGATTCACTATTCCGGCAAACGCAACGGCAAAGACGACTACAAACTCAGCGCCGACAGCGAACTGGTGGATATGGCCGCCCCGCAAACCATGCCCGGCTTGGCCGAAGCGTTGAAAGGCCTCAAAAAAGGCGACGTAAAAGACGTGGAAACCAAAGAAGGCGAAGATACCCTTTCTTATCATGTGACGGTGGACGATATCAAAACGAAAATCGTGCCGGAACTCAACGATTCTTTCGCTAAAGATATGGGCTTTGAAACTTTGGACGCTTTGAAAGCCAAAGTGAAAGAAAGCTTGGACGAAGAAGCCAAACAAAACGCCCGCCGCGACGAAGTGACCCAGATTGAAAACCATCTGGTCAAAATGAACAATTTTGAATTGCCCCAGAGCTTGGTGGAAGAATATACCGAATCTTCCCTCAACAATTTTGTGCGCAGCATGACCCAGCTTAAACCCGAACAGCTGAGCGCGGACCAGAGAAAAGCGTTTGAAGAACGCATCCGCCCCAGCGTGGAAAAGGATTTGCGCATCGGATACATTGTGCACGCCATCGCCAAAAAAGAAAACCTGGAAGCCACCGAGGCCGACTGGAAAGCGGAATTGGACAAGAGCATTGCCGCCAATTCTCAGAACAAAGAAGACGAAAAGAAAATCAAAGCTTTCTTTGACGAACGCAAAGCGCACATTTTGGCTACGCTCAGCGAACGCAAAGTGTTTGATTTCCTCAAAGAACAGGCGAAATACAAATAGTTTTGCCGGAACGAACGCCCCGTCCGCAAGTCGGGCGGGGTGTTTCGTCCCCGCACGAGCCGTTTTCCCAGTCGTATGAATACACGGCATATGGCCCGGACAAACGGTTTTAACCTCAGGGAGTGGACTTTGGTCCGCTCCCCTTTTTTATGTGCGGAAAAAGGACCGAGGCAAAAAGGGCTTGGCAAAAGGTCCGCCAACATGGGGAAAATCCTGCTTGCGGGCCGTTGCCGGGCGGTTTTAAGGACCTAATTTTGCTATAATTTGTATATGAAGAAATGTTCGCTTTCGTTCGTTTTATGGGCGGCGGCGTGTCTATTGCCGAGCGCTTCTTTTGCCGCGGTGAGCGGTTCGTCCTCGTCCGGGCAAGACGCCGCACCCGCTGCGGACGCGCCCGTTCAGACCGTCAGCAAATCCACCTTGGCGGCTACGCGCGTGGACAGCAAATTAAACGAAACCGTTTTGCATGCCAGCGTGATGGACTATTCCTTGCCGCCGGATATCGCTTCGGTCGCGCAGAAATGTGCCGAAGGGGAAACGGACGAATGTTATTTCTCTTTCAAAACTTTTGAAAATTCTTCCGATGTAAAAGTAGCCGCCGCGGCCAATGTGGAACTGGCGGTGATGTCGCTTCAGCGGGGGCTTGTAAAACAAGCCGTCAAATATATTGACCGCGCCTGCACCCTCAACCCGGACGACCCCTTTGCCGAACTTACGCGCGGGTGGATTTTGCTCTCTTACGGCAAATACAAAAAAGCGCGCCAGTCCTTTCAGGACTTGTTGTATCTAACGGCCGATTTTGAGTACGTTTCTTCCGCCAAGCTGGGCACGGCGCTGGCTTGGTACCTGGACGGCAACAAAGAAAAAGCCGCCACCGAACTGCAATACCTCTACACTTCCAATCCTTACACCATTTCTTTTGTTTCTTATATGCTGGGGCGGATCGCTTCGGAAATGAAAGCGTCCCGTCGGTTGGCGCCGGTGTTTTTGCAGCAGGCGCTTTCGCACGATGAGCGCAACTACGCGGCGGTGGAACTGTTTGCCAAACTGTCCGAAAAAGAGAAAAACGATTTGCGTTCCTGGCAGTATTACGCCACGTTGTACAGCTTGGACCCCGATAATAAAGATTTGGCCAAAAAAATTGAAAAATACGCCAAAAAACTGGGCGACAAGAGCATAGACTATCTGTTCTATCTCCGCTTGGAACAGCCCATCGTGCACGAAATGATTTCCACCCCGTCTGAAAAAGTGAAAATGGCCCTGTATGCCAACCGCGAACAAGTGCCGCAGGTGTTGCAGTCCTTCTCGCTGATGCCTTCGGGCACCATGCGCGTGGAAGACGAAAAATTGGGCCAGGTGCTTCGTTCCGCTTCCTATATACAAAAGACGGTTCAATTTAACCCCGAAACGGGCGGCGTAGATTTTACCAACGATAAAGGCCATGTGGAATTTTCGGCCAAGCGTCCGTTTACCGTGTCGGTGGAAAACCCGAACAAAACGCTCTTGGTGCGCAATGCCCAGGCGTCCAACATCTTTGCGGCTGATTTGAGCGACAAAGAACTCAAAGGCTCTTTAATTGTCATTCCCACGCCGCAGGGCATCAAATTGGTAAACGAAGTAAACGCCGAGGATTTAATCCCGGCGTTGCTGGCTACCCAAGTGCAGGATATTACGCACGAAGAAGCCCTGCGCGCCTTGGCGGTGGTGTTCCGCTCCGCCCTGTTGCAGGCCGTGGCCGACCACAAAAACGAACCGTACCATATTACGGATAATGACGAACACTTCAAATTTAAGGGCATTAACCTGATTTTTAAGAATCTTTTGGACGCGTCTAAAGAATCTTCCAAAATCCGCCTGACCCGTGCCCAAGCCGGCGCCTATGCCGACTGCGGCGTTTTAACGGCGGACTCGTTGGAAAATACCGCGAACAAACCGGGCTATGTTTTCTCGCCCGCCAACGTGAGCAAATATATCCTGTCCAATCCGCCGGCGGATTTGTATTCCCGCCCGCAGGACCCGACCCGCTGGTCGGACATTAAATGGATGTATCTTTACGATGGGAAAGAGATAGAAGGCCGCGTCGCTTACAAACAGAACATCGGCAAACTCCGCGCCGTTACGCCTACGTCGTTTACGCCTAACGGAAGAATTTTGTCCATGCGGTTTGAAGGCAGCAAAGGCTCGTATGAAGCCAAAACCCCGCAAGAGGTCGCGTTTATTTTAAGCGCGGGCACAATGCGTTCCAACCTGTTTGATGTTATTCCGTTTTACAAAGGGAAAAATATCAAAAGCGTCTTGGTGCGCGGGTATGACACGGGGCTTGGATACGGGCTTTGCCTGCAGGGCGCAGACGGCCTGGCCAAACAAGGGGCGGACTATATGGCAATCATCAAGTATTACTTCCCCGAAGCCCGCATCTTGGATACTACCACAGGAACAATTAAATAAATGGAAAAGACTAAGATACTTTACTTCATCACCCGTATGGACCAGGGCGGCGCGCAAGCCAGCGTGCTGATGACGTTGAAAACCCTCAACAAACAACAGTTTGAAACCTATCTGGCCACCGGCCCCGGAGGCCGCTTGGACGGACGGATTAAAAACGATGCGCGCAACGTGTTTTTTATTTCCGCTTTGCGCCACGATATTCGCCCCAAATACGTTTTTCACGACTTGGCGGCCCTGGTGCAAACGGGGCTGCTGCTTCGCCGCGTAAAACCCGATATCGTGCATACCAACGCGCCCAAAGCCGGTGTACTGGGCCGCTTGGCGGCGCGCCTGTTTTGGCGCAAGGCTAAAGTGGTGCACACGTTCCACGGGCTGGGGTTTGCCAAGGAACATGGCGAAAAACAGTTTAAGTTTTTTGTGGCGGTGGAAAAATTCTGCGCCAAATTTACCGATGTACTGGTGTTCGTTTCCCGCCGCAACGCGGCCGAAGCCAAACAGCTGGGCATTGGCAAGGGCGTCCGCACGGAGCTGATCCGGGCGGGGGTGAATTTTAATCCTATTTTGCCGCTTAAGTTTGACCCCGTTGCCAAAAAGGCTTCCTTAAAAATCCCCGCCAATGCCAAAGTGGTGTTGGCGCTGGCCAATTTTAAGCCGCTTAAAAACCCGATTCATTTTGTGCTGGCGGCTTACAAAGTGCTTAGCCAAATGAAAAACGTGTACTTTATCTTTACGGGGGAAGGCCCGCTTAAAGAAACCGCCATTAATTTGGCCAAGAACTTGAGCATTGAAAAACAAGTGCTGTTCCCCGGGTGGAGAAATGACCCGCTGGAACTGCTGGCCATCAGCGATGTGTACGCCAGCGTTTCGCTGCGCGAGGGGTTGCCGATGTCCTTGCTGGAAGCCATGTCTATGCGGGTGCCGGCCGTTTGCTACGATGTGGACGGCATTGGCGAAGTGATTACCAACAACAAAACGGGTTTTTTGGTATCTCCCAACGACATCAACACCTTTGCCGATAAACTCAAAGTGCTCTTGCGCCATGCGTCCTTGCGCGAACGCTTTGAAGCGGCCATTGACCACCGCGATTTTTCGGAATTTACGGCTTCCACCATGGTCAAAAAACAGGAACGCCTGTACAGAAGTTTGGTGCCGCCTACCAAGAAAAACGGCGGGAAAAGACGCTTTTTCAGAAGACGCAGACATTTCAAAAAATTTAACCCTGGAGAAAAATAATGGATTACGCGATAAACGAAATGGAGCAGGAAGTTCTAAACGCCACGCGTGAACTTGCCCAAAAAAAGCTCAAACCTTTGCGCGCCGAAATGGACGCCAAAGAACAGTTTTCCCAACAAATGCTGGAAGAATACCGCAAATCCGGCATGATGGGCTTGTGGCTGCCCGAAGAATACGGCGGTTTGGGCGGGGGGATTACCTGCCTGGCCATGGCCTTTGAAGAACTTTCCCGTGTGTGCGCGGGCCTGGCGCTTACGCCCGGTACAAGCGCGCTGGGCGCCATTCCCATGTTCTTGGCCGCCACCAAAGAACAGCGCGAACGCTGGTGCCCGGATTTGGCCAGCGGCAAAAAATTGTGGGCCTTTGCCTTGACCGAACCCGAAGCCGGTTCGGACGCTACCGCCCTCAAAACCACCGCCATTAAAGACGGCGATTTTTATGTGGTAAACGGCACCAAACACTTTATTTCCACCGGCAAAGAAGCCGATTTTTATACCGTTGCCGTCAACACCAATCCTGCCCGCGGTGCGCGCGGCATATCGCTTTTGGTGATTGAAAAAGGTACGCCCGGTTTTTCCTTCGGCAAAAAAGAAGAAAAAATGGGTATCCGCTCCAACCCGACGTACGAATTGATTTTTGAAAACGTCCGCGTACCGAAAGAAAACCTGCTGGGAAGCGAAGGCCGCGGCCTTCTTTACTTGCAGGAAACCCTGGATTATTCCCGCCCCGGCGTGGCGGCGCAGGCCGTAGGTATTGCGCAGGGCGCGCTGGACGAAACCATTCCGTACTTGCGCACGCGCAAACAATTCGGCCAGCCGATTATCACCTTCCAGGCGCTGGGTCACAAAGTGGCCGAACTGGCCGCCAAAACGGAAGCCGGCCGCGCGCTGGTGTACAGCCTCACCCACCGCATGGACGAAGAATATCTGCCCGCTGTTAAAAATGCGCTTGCCAACGGCACCACCGTGCACGACGAGTTGAAAAAGCTCAAAGGCCAACGCTGGACCAAATACAGCGCTGAAGCCAAGCTGTTCTGCTCCAACGTGGCGATGGAAGTGGCCGACGAATGCGTCACCCTCTGCGGCGGCGTGGCGTACATGCGCGATTTCCCGCTGGAAAAATACATGCGCGACGCTAAAATCACCCAAATTTACGAAGGTACCGTGCATATTCAAAAGAACGAAATCATCACGGCCCTTATCAAAGAATACGCCGCTAAAGGCGACGAGGAGTAATTTTTATGCATATTGTAGCTTGCGTGAAGCAAACCCCCAAATCGGATAACGTGAAAATAGACCCCGCCACCGGCTGCTTAATCCGCTCCGGCGCGGCGAGTGCCATGAACCCTTTTGACGAATACGCCCTGGAAGAAGCCGTAACGCTTAAAGAACAGCAAGGCGGTACGGTGTCCGTCATCACCATGGGCCCGCCGCAGGCCGAAGCCGTCCTGCGCGACAGCATTGCCCGCGGGGCCGATAACGTCTTCCAACTGGGCGACATGGCCTTTGCCGGTTCGGACACCTGGTCCACCAGCTATGCGCTGTCTAAAGGCATTGAAAAAATCAATGCCGCCCAGCCTGTGGATTTGATTATCTGCGGCAAACAGACCAACGACAGCGACACCGGCCATATCGGGCCGCAGATTTCCGCCTGGCTTAAAATGCCCAACGCGGCGTTTGTAAAAAAAGTGGTGGAAGTGAAAGAAAAATCCATCGTGGTGGAACGCCTGACCGAAGACGGAAGCGAAGTGCTGGAGCTGCCGTTTCCGTGTGTGATTTCGGTGGTGAAAGAAATCAACAGCCCGCGTGTGCGCAGCGTAAAAGGCCGCATGGCCGCCAAACGCGCCACGGTGACCAAATGGACTGCCGACGATATCGGCGCGGATAAAACCATGCTGGGCGTGAAAAACTGCCCCACCCGCGTGGTGAAATCCTTCGTGCCCAAACGCGAAGTGTGTGCCGTAGCGGTGGAAGGCGCCAACGGCAAAGAAAAAGCCGCCAATTTGGTGCGTCTTTTGAAAGACGGAAAATATATTTAAGGATACTGCCATGAAAGATTGCAAAAACGTTTGGATTTTCGCCGAGGCGCAACGCGGCAAATTGAGCCCCACCGCCTTGGAACTATTGACTGCAGGCCGCCAATTGGCCGACGATTTGGGCGAAAAACTCTGCGCCGTGCTGGTGGGATACCAGGTGGAAAAATTCGCCAAAGATTTGTTTGAACACGGGGCGGACGTGGTGTACGTGTGCGACGATAAAGCCCTGGAAAACTATGTGGACGACGTGTACGCCAAAGTGCTGGCGGACATGGTGGCCGCCCATAAGCCCAACAAATTTTTGCTTCCCGCCACCAACTTGGGCCGCTCGCTTTCGGCCAAGACGGCCATTTTTGTGGGCACCGGTTTGACGGCGGACGCTACGGAAGTCGTCATCAACAAAGAAGACGGCCAGCTCCATGCCACGCGCCCCACTTTTGGCGGCAACTTGATGGCCACCATCACCTGTGCGCATACGCGCCCGGAAATGTGCTCTTTGCGGCCGATGTCGTACGAAAAGGCCGCGCTGCAGGCGGGCCGCACGGGCGAAGTGGTCAAATTTGCTTTTGACCCGGCTAAACATACGTCGATGGCGAAGTTTGTGAAATTTATCAAAAGCCAGGGGGACGGAATGGACCTCTCGGAAGCGGAAATTATTGTGGCCGGCGGCCGCGGCGTAGGCAAGGCGGAAGGGTTTGCCTTGCTGCATAAATTGGCCGACCGTTTAGGCGGCGCGGTGGCGGCTTCTCGCGCACCGGTGGACAGCGGCTGGATTGATTACCGCTATCAAATCGGGCTTACGGGCCGCACCGTAAAACCGAAAGTGTATATCGCTTGCGGTATTTCGGGGCAAATTCAGCATATGGCCGGCATGAGCGGCTCGGACGTGATTGTGGCCATTAACAAGGACCCCGAAGCCCCCATCATGAAAGTGGCCAACTATGCCGTCCAGGGCGACCTGTACGACGTGGTCCCTGCCATGTTGGAAGCCTTGAAATAATAGGCTGGAAAAGTTTTTAATCGGCGGATAGGCGAAAGCTTGTCCGCCGTTTTTTTAGCTTTGAAAGGGCAATTTTGGCTTGGCAAAACGGCGTGCTTCGTAAACGAAAAGAATAGGTTTAACTCTTATTGCCGCACAGGCTTGGCTGGAAGATGTGGGTCTGCCCGTGGAAGAGGGCGGCATAGGCGGGGTGAGCCATGCAGTGAGCAAGAACTTTTGTTTTGCTCCTTCGCCGTATGGGCTATTTATTACGCCGAAACCGTGCAGTGTGGATACGGCGGACTATATGTTTGGGTTTGCCCCCAAAACTGCCAATACGGAGCGGCAGTTTTCCTGCCAGGGGAATAGCGCCTTTGGGAAGAAATTGTGCAAATCCCTATGCGGGGCGGAAGAATGTGATTTACCGTGGTAAAAAATTCCCCGGCTTAGCCGGGGATTTTTTTGGATAAATTGCGAAGTATGGTTAGCGTATCAGGTAGGCTTCTTCCCCGTCCAAAGTGACGGGTGGCTCGTCGCCCGCTTGGCCTTGGCAAAAGTCTTTTCCGGCTTCGTTTAAGCCAATGCACGCCAGGCGCATAAAATTATGCGTCGTCGTCAATTTATAGGCGGTATGGGGGGAGTCGTCCGTTTGGGTAAAAACGGCTTCCCAGCAGGGTTCGTCGGCCGAGTCTTTCGGGCGGCAATAGGCGTAGCCCGTGTAATGCTTTAGGTTGGACTTTTGCAGCCGTTCGGTTAAGCGGTCGGCCTGGTCTTGGGTGAGGTGTTTGCCCGTTACGTAGTTTTTTTGCCGCCCCCATAACATTACCGCTTCGGTCATGCGGGCATTTTCCACCGCGTTGAAATACGACGGTATGGCAATGGAAGACAAAATCCCAATGATAAGCACCACCACCAGCAGTTCTATGAGTGTAAAACCTTTTTTCATGGAAAACCTCACTTCTTGGGGGAAGGCGCCAGCCAGCCGCCCAATATCACCAAGAGTACCAAAATCGGCCATTCCTTGGCCGGGCGTGATTGAAAAATCCACAATACCCCTATCCCGCACACCAGTGCCAACGCCAGCAAAACTCCTGCAGGTATTTTCATAATACGCGCACCTTGTATCCTTCTTTTTCCAGCGCGGCGGCGGCTTGGGCTTTTTTATCGCCCTGCAATTCAAGCCGGCCCTCTTTCAGGGTGCCTCCGCACCCCAGCGCTTTTTTTAATTTTTTAAGTAAATCTTCTTTCCCCTGCGGGTGAAGCGGAAGCCTTTCCACCAGGGTCATGCCGCTTCCTTTGGCGTTTTTGGCAAACCGCACACGCACGGGTTCGGTTTGCTTTTTGGGCGCACCCAGGCGGTTGCATACGCAGGGAATATGTTTGCAATGCGGGCAGAAAACCGGATCTGTGGAAAAGAAAACTTCGCCCATTAGTGAGCCTCCCTCAGAGATTGTGCAATTAACATTTTCATTTCCGCTTCTTCCGTTTGCAACCCCAGCGACCAGGCCGCCTCGTGCAGAATGTCTTCCAAAATGGCGGGCATTTTGGTGTCCAGCTCCGCCAAAGAAAGGTTGCGGTCCATGCGCAGGTAGTCTTCCAGCACGGTGGCTTGTTTGGCCCCCAGCAGGGCGCGCAGGGCGCGGGTATTGTTCATCTTAAAACGGAAATACAGCGGCCCGCCAAAAGACAGGCGAGTCAAAAATTTGCGTGCCGTCAGCATAAACAGGGTGAGCGTTTGGGCCAGCCGTTCAATGCGCACGGTTTTGGCCGCGTGCCCGTTGACGATTTCTTCCTGGGTGATGATTTGTTTGCTCATCACCAAGCCGTAGGAGTTAAATTCCGTCATGCGGTACACGCCGCGTTTGTTGGAAATGACGGCGGCACCGTCCTGCACGGGCTGGAGGGGAAAATCCGGGTCCGCCATGACGCCATACGGCGCCCGCGCCGAAGAAGATTTAATCATTTGCGGCAGGTGTTTGTAATCGGTCAACGGTTCTTCGGGGTAGAGGGGCGTGAGGGAAATGGCCAGCACGGTTTGCCCGTCGGCAGACAAGTTCATGGTTTTGAGGTAATTGTCAAAATGGCTTTCGGCCTTGTCATACAAAATATGGCGCAGCCGTTCGGATTTGCGGCGGTGGTCCAGCAGCCAGGGGAGCTTTTCGGGGTGCACAATGGCTTCCGGGCGGCTGCTTTGCCCGGTGCGGATATAGGCCCGTTTGGACTTGCCCACCAGGTGCGGCGTTAAGTTGCTTTGCGGAATGTTGATGACGATAAACATGCGGTCGCCGCGGTCGTTTACGCAGATGTTAATGTCCACAAAAACGATAGGGTCAATGTATACTTGGATAATATCTTCTATGGAGTTGCGCACCTTTTCGTGATAGGGAATACCCAGAAAAGGCGGGCGGGGCTTGTCGTTTTTGTCGTCCTGCACGCCGATGATGATGGTGCCGCCCATGGCATTGGCAAAAGAGGCGATGGTTTTGGCAAATTTTTCGTGGTTTTTGGGCAACATGTATTTGTAGTCCAATTGTTTGCCTTCGGGCAGTTGGCGGCGGCAGAATTGGACTACGTCGTTAAAAGTAAGGTCGTTAAAAGGTTTATCAAAAAACATCGCTTCACCTCATTTGTTGGCCTGCGGGCGTTTTAATTGATAAAATTATTATAATAAAATTATGGTTTGCAAAACGGAAACTTTCAAGGATTATTTATGAATTCTCCCATGCATGCGCTGGCGGGTGTGATGACGGAAAAATTTATCGCGGCAGATCCTGCCGCGGCGGCCCGCGCGCTGGAAACGCTGGCCACCCACGAAGTGCTGCTGCTGATAGGTTCCCTAAAAGCGCAGGTGATTGTGGCCTGCCTAAACCCCATGGACCCCGCCAAAGCGGCGGCCGTGCTGCGCCGCCTGCCGCTTAGGCAGGCTTCTTATGTGCTGGCTCGGCTGGATGTGCCGCAGGCCTCCCGCCTAATGAAAGAATTTTCCGCTCCGTACCGCGAACGTATTTGTGCCGTGCTGGAACCGGCGTTTGTAAAACTGCTTACGCAGGCCGGCGCGTACGCCCCGGACAGTGCCGGCGCCCTGATGACGACGGACGTTGTGTCCGTGCGGACGGACAGCAAACTGCTTAGCTTGATAGAACGCTTAAAAGCGCTCCCGCGCAAAAAATTGCCGGTGCTTTGCTTTGTTACCAGCAAAGACGGCGAATTAAAAGGCGTTATCCGCACGGCGGAACTGGCGTTTTATGCGCCGCAGTCCGTGTGCGGCTCAGTCATGAGTCAAACCCTTAGTCTGCGCCCGCAGGACGGCGCCGAAACGGCCCGCCAAGCGTTTTTGAAAGCGGAGCTGGACGCTTTGCCGGTAACGGACGAAAACAACATCTTGCTGGGCAGTTTGGATAAATACGCCCTGCCGGCTTCTGCTGATAAAAAACCCTTCTGGCGCCGCTTGACCGACTAACGCCGTTGGCGTTGCCGCTTGGGCGGGGAAAATAAATCTGCCAAGCAAAATTTCCTTTCCCCTTACGCGCGAAAAAAACTACAATATAACTAACCCGATTTCACGGAAAAAATATGCTAAATTTAACCAAATCCGCCAAAGAAACCGTCTATATGAAAATCACGCGCGTGCTGCTGGCGATGTGTTTTCTCGTCGTGCCGCTCGTGTTTTTTACCGATTTAACCGCCAACCCGTTTTTTATCCAGAATACCCTGCTTTATGTGCTGTTGGCCTTGATTTTCGGTACGTTGGCCGTCAAATTCCTTCGCTCGCGCGATATTGACTTTACCAAGACCTTTTTTGACTTGGCCTTTTTTGTGTACGTTACCGCCTGTGTGGTGGGGTGGCTGTCGTCCGTATCGTCTTCGCCGCAGGCCCTTCGCCAGACGCTTTTTTACGGCTTGCTGAACTACGGTACCCTGCTATTAATCGTATCTTTGGGCGCGTATATGCTGAGCAAAAACATTGTTTTTTCCGGCACGATTGAAAGCAAAACCAATTATATTTTGCTGTTCTTGGTGTGGGGGGCCTTGTGGTATTTCTTGCCGATGTTAAAGACGGATGTGTCGTCTGAGAACGTATTTGCGCAAATGTTTGACTGGTATGCCCTGGTCCTGTGGGGGCTGGGCGTGTGGCTGGGGGTGAGAATCCTGCGCAAACTGACGCAGGAAAATATCCTGCTGCTGATGTTTGTGGCCGTGTTTTTGGCGTGCTGTTACGGGGTGTTGCAGGCGCTGGGACTGGAATTTTTGTGGCCGTTTGAAATTAATCAATTTGCCACCAAGGCTTTTTCCACATTCGGCAATCCGAACTTCTTGTCTTCGGCGGTAGTCATGCTGTTGCCGGCTTTGCTGGTGTATTTTATGCGCACCGACAGCAAAAAGGATTTTGTGGTGTATGGGCTGTTGGTGTTGGTGTACATTTTGTTCTTGTCTTTCGGGCTGGCGCGTTCGTGCTGGCTGGGGGCGGCTTGCGCCTTGGTGATGATGTGGATGTTTGGCACCCTGCGCGCGCTTATCTGGAAGCGCAAAGGACGCGTGTTTTTGCTGGCTTTGCTGGCCGTAGGCGTGGGCTGGAGCTCCGTGTATGTGGACGGGGAGGATAAAGTGAGCCCCGTGGCCAAACGCGCGGCCGAAATTGCCCAGGTTACTCCTTCCAACATTACCCTTAAAGTAGACCGCAACAAAATTTTCCAGTCGCTTCATCAGCGTTTGTTTATGTGGGACGTGTCCAAAGAAATCTTTTTGGAACGCCCCGTCATGGGCAGCGGGTTGGGCAATTTTCAGATGGCTTTTGAACAAAATCAGCCCAAGACGCTGCTTCGCTACCCCAATTTGCGTGAACTGAAAACCATCACCCATGCCCCGCATAACGAACTGTTCTTTCAGTTAGGGCAGGGGGGAATCGTCGGGCTGGGGCTTTTCCTGTTCATGTTTATGGTGCTGTTTTTGGAAGTGCGCGACTTTGCCGCCCATAAGAAAGAAGGCGACAAAAAACAGCTCTTGCAGGCTTTGTTCTGCGGTATTTTGGGTATGCTGGCCGACAACATGCTAAACATTTCCCTCCATGCCGTAGTGCCGGCATTTATTTTTTGGTGGATGGTCGGTGCCGAGGTGAGCGGCGTGGGGAAAGAGGAACGCCGCATTTCCATTACCGCCAACCCCGTTACCAAAACCGTGGCCTTGATGATTGTGGGCGCCAGCTTGGCGGTGGTGGTGTGGCAGGGCATTTGGCTTACCAGCGAATACCGCTCTTTCCTGGGGCAAAAAGCCATTGCCGAAAAGAAGTATGACTTGGCCGTATCTAATTTGTCTGCCGCGCTGAGTTTGTACCCGGCCAATACGGAAGCGGGATTTCGCCTGGGAAATGTGCTGCTTGCGCAGGGAAAATATAAAGAAGCGTTGGCGGCGTTTGAAAAAACGATGTCCGCCGCGTCGTATTACGAAGAAGTGTATTTCCACGCCGCTTTGGCCGCGCTGGGCGCGCAGGACGTGCAAAAGGCCGTTCACTATTTGAAAGATAATTTGCGTTTGCATCCGTATAACTTGCAAGGGTATGTGATGTTGTCGCAATTGTTGGACCAAGATGTTATTTACGCGGACGAATCGGCCCTGTCGTTAATGGAGCGGGGGCTGAAACTCTTCCAGTATGAAACTAATTTGTGGCGCATGGCGGGGGAAATCTACCAAAAGCTGGGCGATACCGAATACGCCAAAAATACATACAAGCGCGGGCTTACCGTGGATACGTTGGACCGGGAACTCTTGCGGCGCTTGAAAGCGCTGTATCCGGCCAGCTCTACGGACCGCCCGGCGGTGATTGCTCAGGCGCAGCGCTTGCAGCGCTACCAGGACAAGGCGGACAAGTTTAATAAAATGTCCCCTTACTACCAGCAGCGCCTGCGCCGGGACATAGAGTCCTACATTAAAGATTACCCCGACGATACAAACGGCCGTATCTTGCTGGCCCGTGTGCTTTCTTTGGCCGGCAACGATATCAAAGCCGAGGAAGTGCTGGAAAGTGTGCTGAATGAATATCCCGATGATTTATGGGCCAATTTGGCGCTTTCTACGCTGTATTATAAGGCCGAAGATACGGAAAAAGCGAAACAATGCCTGCAGGACGCGTTGTTTTACTATCCGCAAAACGCGCTGGCAACGGCGCGGCTGGAAGCGTTGCAATAAAGGCGGAAAAATATTTCCGCGGGCAAATTAACGGGCGTAATGTAAGGTAAACTGAAAAAGTGACTTTACAAACCGCGCGAAATTGCTATAATTCTAATATCTGTGTGTTGCAGGGTATAGACGATATATCGCAAGGGACAGGATTACCGAATGATAAAAACAAATAAATTCTGGAGTTATCTGATAGTATCTCTTTTCTGCTTTGCTCTGACGAGCGGAAGCGTCGCTTTTGCGGCTTCGCCGGCCAGACAGCTGGCCAAAGGCATCAAGCTGTATGAAGAAAATAAGAACGACGAAGCCATGGATTGTTTCATTGACGTTATGGTCTCCGGCGACAAAGAACAAGTTGCCGAAGCCAACAAATACGTGGAATTAATCCATAACCGTATCGGTGGTATTCAAACGCCGGTAGAAGTGGATATCAATTTTAAGGAAGGCGAAGTGAAAAGCTTGGACGACGTGACCGACGCCGCCGTGCGCGCCGCGCAGGAAAAGGCCGAAGCCGAAGCTGCCCAAGCGCAAGCCCAGGCCGAAGCCGCCAAAGCCGATGCCTTGGCCAAAGCCGAAGCCGCCAAAGCCAATGCCGTGGCCGAAGTGGACGCCCAACAGCAAGCGTTGACGGAACGCATTGAAGCCAACCGCATGGCCGCGCAGGAACGCGCCGCCCAATACCGCGAAGCTTCCTTGCAGCAAGCTGCCGACGTAAACGAAGCCGAACTGGAAGCCGCCACCGTAAACGCTACGGCGGGTGCGAACGGTTTGGCTACGGACCAGGCCGACCAGGAAGCCATTAACGCGCAAACGCAGGCTGTTTTGAACGCCGCGGAAGAAAACGAACCCCGCCAGGAAGGTGTGATGAGTTCCACAACGGAACCTTCTTCTTCCACCTTTGCGGATTTGACTTCTCCCGAAGCTATTGAAGCGCGTGATATTTACACCAGCCAGAAAATTGACAGCATGATTGCCTCTGCCGTGGAAAAAATCACCGCGGCCAAAGGCGTGCACCTCTATTTCCGCGACGGGCTTCCCGACGCCTTGGATATGGATGCGGACGTTATCTTCCAGGGTAATAAATTCCGCACGGAAGCTCTTCCGCTCTTGGACAGCATCTACGATTTGCTGGCCCTTACGCAGGACGCCGGCTACGTGATTTTGCCTCCCGGTTCGTATACGGACGATGTGACCCTCTCCGGCATTCGCCAGGCGATGGCGCTGAACTCCTATTTCGTAAACCGCGGCATTTCCCAAGGTAAACTGCACTACAACATGGGTCTGGTGGATCAGGAACCGCCCGCCCGCTTTGCCAATTTGAACGGGCTGTCTATCGTATTTGATTTTACCGCCCAGCTGCCTACCCGCTTGGAAAAGAACGAAAATAACCAGAAGGCGCCGCTTTTGAGCATGGCCATTGTTCCGCAGTGCCACGCCATTGACCGCGCGCTGGGCGAAGCGTATGCCATTGATTTCTCCGTCCTGGAAACCGTCAACCCCGTAGATAACTGGGTGATGCAGGTGGTACAGCACGGCCGCGACGGTAAATACTATGTGGTTCGCCAACTGGAAGGGTTCACTCCCGTTTATCACCAGATTTTGTGGAACGGCAGAAAAGGCATTATCGGGCCGGAATTGCCCTGCGGCAAATATACGCTGGTGCTGACCGCTACCGATTTGAAAGGCCAAAAACAGACGCTGCGCCGCCGCGTGATCGTGAAATGCTCCGCGCAGAAAACGTCTTCTGCCAAAAAAACGGCCTCCGGCGATGAACTTTGCGCCAAATGCAACTATAAAACGCCGCGCCTTTGGAAGAAACCGGCCCGCTTTATGAAAGCGGCCGCCGCGGAAGAACAAACCGCTCCGGCCACTGATACGTATGGCTTGGGTGATACCACCGGTATGGCCCCCGCTGCGGCCGATCCGCTGACGGATACCATGCCCGATACGCTGGGTACTTCTTCCAATGCCGCTTATGCGCCGATGCCGTCTACGGATCCGTATGCCGCACCTCAGGGAACCGTGCAGCCTTCCACCGCTCCGGCGGAACTGCCCGTGAACAATCCCTACGATATGCCGTACGAACAGTACGGAAATTAATCCGAGGTAATGTATGAGTCTTTCTGAATCTTTAATCGGCAAAAACATGAATGCGCACCCGGACTGCCTGGGCATTTACATCGGTATTGACGAAATCTATGTAGCCCAGAGTTCCAAAAAAGACAGCGGCACCGTGTTGGAATCGTTGGTGCGCGTGCCGATTAACTCCGTGGATAAAACGTTGCTTAAGCCGCTGGATTTGAACGAAACATTCTTCTCCATGGACAACTGGCTGGAAGCTCTTGGAAAAGTGACCTCCAAGAAAAAATGGAAAACGAACAAAGTCGTGGTCAGCTTGGCCCCGGCGTTCTGTTTGTTGCGCCATTTCGTCATTCCGGCCGCCATTGAACGCAAAATGTGGAAGAGCTCCATTCCGCTGCAAGCCCGCAAGTATATTCACTTCCCGTTTGAAAAAGCGGAATATGCTTACCACGTGTATGAATTTGAAACGGCCGCAACCAAGCAAAAACGCTTGGGCGTTGTGTTTGCCATGACGACCAAGCTCATCATTGAACGCTTGCAAAAAGGCCTTAAATCGGTAGGGTTGGAATTGGTTTCTGTAGAACCTTCCAGCCTGTCTTTGGGCCGCGCATTTAACGACAGCGACAAAGAAGCCATCGGAAACGGGGGGAGAATTTATTCTTTCTTCGGCAAAGATTTGGCCAGCTTTGTGTTCCTGAACGAGAATGCCCCCGTATTGCTTAGAGACGTAGAAATTTCCGGTTCTTTGCCGGCGGAACGCCGCCGCTTTGAAATTACCAACTGCACGGAATTTATTGCCAAACAGTTGGAAAAAGATCCGTTTGAAGAAGCGGTGATCGTGGGTTATGACATTGATCAATGGGTGCCTGCGCTGGAAGCCGATTCTAAAAAACCGGTACGCAAATGGGATTTGCGCGAAGTGTATGGGATTGAAACCAAATCGGCCGGAGAAATTGCCGCCATTGGGGGCAGTATTAAATTCTACGATCACAAGACCCCGGATTTGGATTTTGCCAAAGGCAACCGCCTGAGCGATTACGAGTTCAACGCCAGCTTGACCGCATGGAAAGTGGCGGCGGTGCTGATTGTGATTTTGCTTTTGATGATGGGCAAAGGTTGGTTGGGCGTGCAGAGCAAAGCCAAGGAATTGGCCGATGTGAAAGCTTCCAACAAGATGACCATTGCCGATTTTGACGGGCTGACCGCCAATCAAATTCAGAGCAATTTGAGCAAAATGAAAAGCCAAAACGGCAACTTGGAAGCCTTGCTTTCCGATACCGACGCCATTACTCCCTTGTTAGTGGAAGTAGTGGACACGATTCCCCAGGAAATGTGGATTAATAAATTCAACTATACGGAGCCGTTCCCGTCCAAAGGGCCCGGTTCTCGCAATATCTCCATTGAAGGGGCTATCAAGACGGGGAAAGACGGGCGTGCGGATTTGGCCTTGGGTAACCAGTTCAAAGACGCACTCATCAAGCTTCCGAATTTTAAGAAAATCTGCGGGGATTCCGCCACGATTCAATACGTAAACGTGGCCGGAGCGGGCAACGCCAATGCGGCGGCTGCCTCTGGCCGTCCGAACGCCGACCAGGAAACGAGCTTTGTGTTTACCTGCGGTAAAACGGGGGGACGCTAATATGGCTGTAGATTTGAAAAATAATAAGGCAGTGGAAAACTTAAAGAAAGGATTCCAGGACATTCAAACGGTGGCCCAGGAAGGCAATTTTAAGCTGTTTTTGAAACAGTTTATCGCCGTTTTGATTGTGTTTTTGGCGTTTAAGTTTGTAAACGGCAAATTCACCGAAAAAATATCCAATTTTGAAGGGCAGATGGACGCTATCCGCGTACAGCAGACCAGCGAACGGGAATATCAGGCCAACAAAAAGAAACTGATTTCGTTGGAACCGCGTTTTCCGGATGTGTCTGCCAAAAACGAATGGCTGCTGAGCCAGATTTTGGGTATTTTTAAGGCGGCCAATATTACGCCTCAGATGGAAGGCACCCAAACGGAAGATACCTCTAACTCTTCTTACGTAGTAGCTGCGCTGCGCGTGAATGCGGACATGAGCTTCCCGCAGTTTGGGGAATTTTTGGCCGGGGTGGAAAATAAAAAGGAATTTGTAAAAATTTCCGAGTTTTCCCTTGCCAAAGCTACCGAACCGGACAAATTGGGTCAGAACAAAGTGTCCATTCGGTTCAATACCATTTTCCCGAAAGAAAAGATTGCCAAATCCTTGTTTAAGGATTATGATAAGATTATGAAGGAAATGAAGGAAGCCGAACAAGCCAAGAAAAAGGCCGCACAGCCTAAGGAGGGTAAATAAATGAACAAGAAAATTGTAGCTCTGTTTGCCCTGTTTGGTTTGACGGCGCTTCCGTTGCTTCAAGCGCAGAATGCTCCCGCGCCTGCTGCTCAGCCGGTTGCAAATGCCCAGATGGTGGGCAATACGGCCCCCGGCGTGAAGGAAACGTTGGCCGCGCAGGCGGACGTATCCATGGAGGCCGTGGCGGCTCCTCTGCCGCAAGAAGCGGCTGTAAATGGGCCGGAAGCGATGCCGGGTGCTGCGGTTCCTACCGCTGCGCAAGGGGAAGATTTTGTTGCTCCGCGCGAAGAAGTAGCGGCCGAGCCGGAGGAAGCGGAAGCTCCTCGGGTGTCGTATAACCCCAAAAATCGCCGCGATCCTACGCTTTCGCCCGATGATTTCTTGCTTCTTCAGTATCGTGAACAGCAGCGTTTGGCCGCGTTAGAGGCCGAACGTCAGCGCAAGCTGGCCGAGGAACGCCGCCGCCGCGAAGAAGCCGAACGGCTGCGCCAGTTGGAATTGGCCCGTATTAAAGATCCGACCCGTGAGGTCCGCAACAAAATCAGAGTCAGCGGTATCATCGGGGAAGAAGTCTTTATCGGAAGCAAGATCTATACCGTTGGTAAGAGTATTTACGGGGCCCGCATTGTAGAAGTGCGCCCGGAAGAAGTGGTATTCTCTTACAAAGGCCACAAATTTGTACGTAAAGTTCAGTTGCAGTAATTACTCATTTAGGAATAAATTACAGGAGGACAGATGACCAATCGTGTAGCAGTTGTGCTGGCGTGTGTTGCCGCCTTGGGTCTGGGGGGAACGGCTTCGGCTCAGCAAGCCCGGCAAACCCTTCCGAGCGACAATACCATCGCCTTGACGGAGGACACCACGGTAAAGCTGACGGGTGAATCCGATTTGTACAAGGAAACCGAAGTTTCTTCTCCTTTGGACCGCAAAGTGTCCATTCGCGTTTCCAACGTACCGATATCGGCGTTTTTGAACAGCATTACCACGCAAGCCAAAATCAACTTTATTATGAGCGAAGAATTCGCGAATAAAAAAGTGACCGCTTCGTTGACCCGTGTAACAGTGAGGGAGGCACTGGATACTCTTCTTCGCGTACACGGCTTGGCCTATCAGCGCATCGGTAAGAGCGACAGCTACGTGGTTACCAAACGTTCCAGCGACGCGCCGGATACCATCACCAAGATCTATACCTTGAGCTATATTTCCCTGCAAGGTATCGGTTCTGCGCAGAGCGAGCTCAACAGCATTATGCCGCAGGACGTATCTACCGGCAGCTCCTCTTACTCCGATTCTTCTTCCAGCATGGATACGGGATTGGGTTTGGGTACTTCTTCTGGTACGACTGATTCCTACAGCGGCGGTGCGGAAATTACGACCATCGTCAAGAGCATGCTTTCTCCCGTTGGTAAAATTGCGGTAGATCCCCGCACCAACAAATTGATTATTACCGACGTGGCGGAAGTCTTCCCCCAGGTGGAAAACATCTTGGCGGAATTGGATATTAAACCCCCGCAGATTTTGATTGAAGCGCAAATCGTCGAAGTCAGCAAGACCAGCGGTTTAAGCTTGGGCTTTGAATACGGCGGCGACGGCGGCACGATGATTTCTATGACGGGCCCCAGCCGTGTAGTGGACTTGGACTATATTAAAGGCAATGGCGTAAAAGGCTGGAACTTCATTTTCCCGACCAAGGATCAAATGAACAGCGATTCCAGCTCCAGCGGTGAAGGCGGCGATTCCGGCAGCTCCAGCAGCTCTTCTTCTTCTTCCGATCAATCTGATGAAGGCGGCTTGTTGGACTTCGGAGCTTTTAACATCGTTCTTAAAAGCTTGCTGACCCGCGGTGAAGCCAAATACTTGGGTAAACCGAAAGTGGTGACCTTGAACAACAAAACGGCCACCATCACCACCTCTACGGACGCGACCGTCGGTCAGACGATGAGCCAGTCCGGCAGCGGATCCGGTGAAGGTATGACCACGACCTCTGCCGAAAGAAAGAGAGTAGGTCTTACCTTGCAGGTTACCCCGCAGGTAAACCGCGAAGGATATGTAACGCTGTACGTGCAACCTTCGTATTCGGATATCGTCAGCTCCGGGTTTGACTTCTCCAAAGATACCACCACCCGTGCCGCTTCCACGTTGGTACGTGTGAAAAACGGTCAGACGGTGGTTATCGGCGGTCTGTTAACTTCCCGCGAAACGGATCAGACCCGCAAAGTTCCGCTCTTGGGTGACATTCCGATATTGGGCTGGCTGTTTACCAGCAAGACCAAATCTAAAAATACGACCGACTTGGTCATCTTCATTACGCCGACTATCTTGGCGGAATAATCAACAAAGCATTTGCACGCCTGCCCCCGAAATTCGGGGGCAGGCATGTACAATAAATACAGGGTTTATAAACAGGGTTTAGCAGAGGATTAGGAAATGGCAAAACAGTTAAGTGAGATTTTGGTAGAACAAGGCACCTTAAAGGAAGATCAGGTTAAACGGGCCCAACTCTATGCCAAACAGAACAATGTTCCGTTGTCGGAAGCTATTGTGAAGTTCGGCTTTGCCACCGAAGAACAAGTGACGGCGGCGCTCTCCAAACATTTTTCCGTTCCCTACGCTTCTAAAGAAAACGGCATTTTGGTGCCGGAAAAAGAACAAAACCTTCAGGAAATCATTCCGGAAAAATTCGCGCGCGAAAACATGGTCATTCCGCTGTTCATAGAAGACGACGAATTGGCCGTGGCGGTGCTGGATCCGACGAACTTGTTCTTGTTGGACAACATCAAAATGATGTCCGGCAAGCAGGTGCAGCCGTTTATTGCCAGCAAAAGCCAGTTGCTGCGCGTAATTGACGCTTTTTACTCGAATAAAAACCTCTTGGAAGAGGTAATGAACGAAGCCGCCAAGGTGAGCCCGGAAGCGGCCGCGGCTTCCGAATCGGACGAAGATGTGGACGTTTCCGGTTATTTGGACCTGGATAAAATTTCGCCCAACTCTTCGCAGTATGTAAAACAGGTAAACGCGATTTTGCGCCAAGCCATTGCGGAGCGCACGTCTGATATTCACTTGGAAATGTTTGACGAACGCGTCAGCTTGCGCTTCCGTATTGACGGTTCTTTGTACGAACGCACGGCTCCTGCCAAAGAATCCGTAAACGCCATTATTTCCCGTATTAAAATTTTGTCTAAATTGGATATCGCCGAAAAGCGCTTGCCGCAGGACGGCAGCTTCACTATTCACTATCAAAACCGTTCCATCGAAGTCCGTGTATCTGTATGCCCTGCGGTGTACGGAGAAAAGCTCGTGCTTCGTATCTTGGATAAAGGTACCGGCGATATGAACATTGATAAGCTGGGCTTTGAGCCGGACCAGAAAAAAGCCTTCTTGGAAGCGGCCAACTTGCCGCACGGATTGATTTTCTTGACGGGACCTACCGGTTCCGGTAAATCTACCACGCTTAACGCGGTGCTGACCACCATTCGCACGCCGGAGCTTAACTTTATGACGTTGGAAGACCCTGTGGAATACAAACTGGCTGGTATCAGCCAGGTGCAGGTGAAACCTTCCATCGGGCTGACCTTTGCGGCCGGGCTTCGTTCGTTCTTGCGTCAGGACCCGGACGTTATTCTGGTGGGGGAGGTGCGCGATAACGAAACCGCCGAAGCTTGCTTGAAAGCGGCCTTAACCGGTCACTTGGTGCTTTCCACGCTGCACACCAACGACGCCCTGGGCGCCGTGCCCCGCTTGATTGATATGGGCATGGAACCTTTCCTGCTGGCCAGCTCTTTGGCCCTGGTGGCGGCCCAGCGCTTGGTGCGTATCTTGTGCCCCTACTGCAAAGTGCCGCATATCCCGGATCCGGCTTTGTTGGCGCAGATTATTCAGGAAGGCCACTTAAATCCGCGCGATAAAAATTCGTGGACGTTTTTTAAGTCTGTCGGCTGCCCGAAATGCTTTGGTACGGGCTTTATGGGCCGGCGGGCTATTTATGAAGTGTACCGCATGACGGAAGAAATGCGTAACATCATTTACAAGACTCAAGACTTGGTGGAATTGAAACGTGCCGGTGAACGTTCGGGTGCGCTTAACCTGCGTGCCAACGGCTGGCATAAAGTAATCCGCGGGTTGACGACGGTTGATGAAATTCTGAGCATTACGACGGCCAACGAATAGTGTGCCGCGTGTATAAAGAGGGTTTATGCAAAAATATACGTATACGGTTAAAGATGCTAACGGAAAAACCTTAAAAGGGACCGTTTCTTCGGACAATAGAGAAAAAGTGATTATCGCCTTGCAAAACAAAGGCTATTTGGTGTTGGAAGTGAAAGACGCCCCGGCGGGGTTGTTTGGTTCGGGCGGTGGTTCTTCTTCCCGCAAAAAAGGCGGCAAAGTGCCCGGCCACGTGTTGGCCTTCTTCGCCGAACAGCTTTCTACGCTTATCGCCGGTGGTGTGCCGTTGGTGCGTGCCGTGTCTTTGTTGGGGGAATATTCTTCCAGCCCGACCTTGGGCTATGTGCTTACGCAGGTGGCCAAAGATATTGCAGGCGGTCAGTCGTTGCATTCGGCTCTTTCCAAACACCCCAAAACCTTCAGCCACATTTGGCTTTCGCTGGTGCAAGCCGGTGAAGTGGGCGGGCAGCTGGCCGATACGTTGATGCAGGTAGCCCTGTATACGAAAACCCAGGAAGGAATGAAAAGCAAAATCATTACGGCCATCACTTATCCGGCCATTTTGACCTTCGCGTCTGTGGGCGTGTTGATTTACTTCATCTTGGGTATCGTGCCTACGTTTGCGCAAATCTTTAAGGATTTTAACATCGATTTGCCTCTTATCACGGTAATCGTGCTGAATGTGTCCGGATTGCTGATTAACAACGGTGTTTTGATTATCGTTTCTGCAATCTTTTTGTTTGTGGCATTCCGCTTTTATATCAAAACGGTGGACGGCAAAAAGCGCTGGCACTCGTTTTTGCTGACGATGCCCATCTTCGGCAACTTCCTTAAAAACATCTATTACGACCGCATGCTTTCCACCCTCTCTACCTTGCTTAAAAGCGGTGTAACGATTTTGAACGCCATTTTGGTGTTGGAAGAATCTTTTGACGGCAACGTAATTATTCAAAACGCCCTCAAACATGTTCGTGCCGAAGTAGCGGCCGGTAAATCCATTTCCGAATCTTTCCGTGCTACGGGCGTATTCCCCGGGCTGATGACGGAAATGATGTTGATGGGTGAAGAATCTGGTAAACTGCCCAGCATTATTGCCACGCTTTCTAAGTTCTATGCCGATAACGTGGACCAGTTTATTGCGCGTTTCTCCGCGGTAATTGACCCGATCTTGATCTGCGGCGTGGGTGCTTTGATTGGTATTATTGTGGCGTCCATTTTCTTGCCGATTTTCAAACTGTCTCAGATCGGCGGCAACTAAGAGAGGCCTTTTTATGAAAAACCAAAAAGGTTTTACCCTGTTGGAAGTATTGATTGTGGTGGTGATTGCGGTGTCGGTGGTGGCGTTTTCGGTGCCGGCTTATAAGAAAACCCAGGACCGCAACCGCTTTATGGCTGCCCAAGGGGTGCTAATTGATTTGGGAAATGGGCTTCGTTCGCTGCAGGAAGATCTTAGCTTCCCATTCCCTACGGGTTACAAGTTAGTGGCTTCTCACTGGCAAAATTCCGTAATGGAGCCAGACGTAGAGATTACCGCTTCCAATGCGCCTAATGCCTTGTTTGCGCGGAGGTATATGTCGTCTATCCCGTACGATTCCGGCAGCAATGCCTACAAAGGCTACACGTTCTATATTTGCCCGGAAAATACGGCCTCCACGTCTGCTTGCTGCCAAGGTGACGCCGATGTAGTGGCCTGTATGATGGACGCGTCGTACGCTTCCCGCCCGACCAAAGGCCAATATTACGGTGCCGTGTATTATACGGACGGAAGCATCAAGCGCATTACTAAGTGATTTTTTGGCTTGACAACGTCTGAAAATGGCGCAATACTTTAAGAAAGGTGTTTTATGAAGAAAAACAACTTGGGATTTACGTTAATTGAATTACTGATTGCCGCTACGATTATCGGCATTTTGGCTGTGTTTGCCACTATTTCGTATCGTAACAGTGTGGCAGATACGCGTGTGGCCGGTGCCAGAGCGCGGCTGGATATGCTGGCCGGTGCCGTGCAGCGCTATCATTTGGATCCGGGCGTTTGCCCTGGTATTTCTGCCGGTAATTTGACTATTGCCAGTTTGTATGACTGCGGGTTGCTGGAAAAGAATGCGTTTCAGGACGCTGATAATTTGTTTAATTTTTACATTTGTACCAATACAACAGTGAGCAGCGCGTGCGGAACGGGAAACTTGGCCTGCATGAGCGGAACAAAAACCTCTAAACTCCCGGCGCGGTATTGGGAAAGCAACGGGTATTCGTATTGCCAAAGTTTAATTGGAAAGCCGACTGAAAAACTGGGCGCGGAGTAATGTATGAAAAAGGGTTTTACATTAATGGAAATTTTGGCGGTTCTTTTGGTCATTGCCGTGGTAGCCTCCATGGCGGTACCTGTTTTTCGTTCAGTTCGTTACGAGATGAAGAACGGCCAAGCTAAAGCTGCCGCCAAAAAAATGGCGGAAGCGATGCGTTCCTATTATCAGGTCAGCCGCGGGCTGGGCATTAAACAGGAATGTTTTACGCCCACCACGACCACGGGCTCGCAGGTGGTGCTGGCTGCGTCCTCGGTCTGTCAGTCTCCCACGTCGGACGGTATTCCGTATCAGAACAGCACGGTCAATGACTCTTCCCGTCCGTCGGTTAATCAGCTTTTTGCATGTGGATATTTGTCTTATAAAGATTTTTTGAATCTTCCGTATGAAATGTGCGTTTGTAACCCGGTGGCGGGATCTTCCCAGCCGAGCAAATGCCAAGTGGCTAAAGCAACGGGCACGAACACTCCGTTTGTAGTTTTCCGCGGCGTAAGCGGCGCCGGGGACCGGTATACCAAGTCGGACTATTACATTTATGTGGACCAGGGTATGCAGGCCAGAGATTCGGAAGATGAGGACTAAGCATGAAACGTATTTTAAGCAAAAAAACGGGTGTAACGATTTTGGAAGGGTTAATTGCCCTGGGGTTGCTTGCCTTAGTAGCGGCGGGGACCTTTGGGGTGCTGTTGTCCGTTTCTCGTAAAGCGGGCAGCCCGGATATTCGCGAATCTATGATTTTGGCGGTAGAAAGAGCCAACGAACAGTTGCAAATGTACACGCCGTCGCTTACGGGGCTGGCCAACAGTTCCGTGCCGTCTGAACTGCAAAACGGACTGTGCGGGGGGGATTCTTCTCCTCTTAGCACGGGGACGACGCATTATATCAACTGCATGCTCCCGCCCTTGTGCGATAAGAACAAGTCCAGCTTTTCGTATACGACGGGGACCGAAAAGACCACGATGACAATTCCGTTTTCCACGCAATACGGGGCGAACGGGTTGGTGTCCGGTTGGGGCGGTTCTTCCACGGCTACCGTTCGGAGCATCAAATTTAACATTACGTGCAACGGGTTTACGTTATGAAAAAGAATAAGGGTTTTACGTTAACGGAAATTTTGTTGGCGGTGATGATTGTAGGCATCATCGGGGTGGCTTTGGCGTCTTTAACGACGGCGGCCTCGCGCGAGTCGGGCGTTGGCCGCAGCAAGGTATTGCTGCGCAACAACCTGTCTATTGCGCTGCGCCAACTGCGCGATGATATTCACGAATCCAGCCGTGTGATGTATGTGCGCGGCAGAATTGATTCTTCCTCCTCCGGCAACACGACGCCGCTGCTAGTATTGGCCAAAGGGGTGACGTTGGACGGTTCCTCCATTAACAGCCTTACGACTCCTTCGTATGTAACGTATTGCTTTGTAACGGGGAGCACTTCTGCTACGCCCACCGGGGCTCGTTCGGAAGGAACGATTTATCGCCGCGAAACGACTGCCGCTCCGTCGTGGAGTTCGGCCACGCCTTCGTGCGGCACGCCTGCTTCGGACAGCAATTTTAAGGTATTTTTGCATAACGTAAAATATATTCCGCCGATTGGCTCTTCCGGCGACTCCAAATACTATCCGGTGCCGTTGTTTAGACTTTCCGGCTCGGACGCGGTTTACAGCGAAAAAGACTCTACCACGCTGTCTAGCCGCCGCAAAGATTTGGCCAGCGTGTTGGTGGTAAAACTGATTACGGAATTGAACAGCACGCCTGTGGTAAATGATGCCGTGGAGGAAGTGTTTATCCTTCCTAACGGGTTTAGAGTTCAATAAGGGGTTTTTATGTTTACAAACAAAAAAGGCGCGGCTTTGCTGCAGGTATTGCTGATCACCGTCATTTTGGCGGGGTTGGCGACGATGCTTCTTCGGGCGAGTTTGTCCCGCTCCACGGCGGCGCGCAAAACGCGGCGCACGGTTTCTTCTCAAATGCTGATTAACTCCTGCATGGCGGAAGTGAACACGCTGTGGTCCGTCAAAAGCCCGGAAGCTTTTGCCCGGGATATGAAGCAGTGCTTGATGTATTGCAAATCTACGGATCTTACCAGTACTTGTTCGGCGGCCAACTCGGTGCGCACGCATGAGTGCAAGTATACGATTAACAACGAAGAATACACCGTGGTGGCGGAATTTGAAGAAACCTCCCCTACGGCGGACAATAACAACAAGTGTGAGCTTTCCTACACGATTAAATCGGATTACGACACTTTATAAAGACGGGAGCCTTTCGTATGAAGCGCGTGAGCTTGGTTTTGTTTTTTTGTGCGGCGGCCGTTTCTTCCTGGGCGCAGGGGGCTTCTGCGGCTAAGCCGGTGTCGTCCTCTATTCATGTTTCTTCCGGGGTGGAAGCGCCTCAGTCCAATATAGATTTATTAAAGAAGTCTATCCAAACCACCCCTTCCGTAGCGGGGACGGCCGCTTCTTTTGCGGCTCCGGTGCCGCAGCCTGTTTTGCCTGCTTCTACTTCTACCACGCTGGATATGCCCTTGGAGATGGGCGGCTCGGTACAGAGCGTCCAAACGACCGTATCTCCTGCGGCAAATGCTAAGCCGACCGCTTTAGAAAAAGATATAGAAAAGTCCAATGCCCTGTTGCCCAAATCTTCCCAAACGCAAGAAGAAGCGGAAGACGTAAGCGCGGAGGACGCCGCCGCCGAAGCCGAGCTGGAATACGCGGTGAAAATGATGGAAAAATCTAAAGAAGCATTGCAGACGGCCGGCCGCCGTATTCCTCCGTCCGCGGCGCAGAACCGCCCTAAAACGGTGCCTGCCCCCAATAAAAAATTTAATCCCAATGCCTACCGCCCAGGTGTAACGTGGGTGCCTTCCAAGAGCACGCATTTTGATATCTATTCGCAAAAGCGTACGTCCGGCATAAGTTCGTCCAACATGTCCATGACCTTTGAATCGGCCTATCAAACGTTGCGCCGTTTTATTCCGTGGATGATGTCCGGCCGGGTGCGTGTGTTTGTGTATCAGGACTATCAGTCCTACCTGCGCCACGAGCCCAACGCCAAAGCCTGGACCCGCGCCCTGGCCTACCCAACCCGCGGCGAAATTGTAGTGTACGACGAACCTGGCAAAAACCAGGAGTTAAAAGAAGTTTTCACCCACGAGCTGACGCATATTTTTACCCAGCAGTTTTTTGACCGCCACGATACCGGCCGCATCATGACGCCCACTTGGCTGGACGAAGGTTTGGCGGTGCTGATGGAAGACCAAGCCTACAACGGGTTAAAAGGCGGCCCGTGGAATAATGATTTCAAAACGCTCAATTTTCAGCGTGATCCGTCCAATAAAGTGGCCACCTTTGGTTCTTCTTCCATGTTTGGCTCGGCCAAAAAGCTGACTTCCAAGCGAGAGGGAAAACCGGTATATTTAACGCCGTTTGCCGAGTTTATGGAAGAAGGTTCTTTGGCCTCGGCTGAAGGCCGCGGCAAAACGCAGGACTGGTATTTCCAGGCCTATCTGATGGTACGCTTTTTGTTAAATCCCGCCGGGGGGGCGTCGCCTTCCAATCGTATGCAGTTTGAGCAGTTCACCCGTCTGCTTTCGGAGGGGGAAGCCGTGCGTAATCCTTCCACGGGCTTTTTGGTGAAAGACGCTCGCGGCAAAACCGTCTATCGGCCTTATTCGGTGGAAAAAGCGTTGGGCCGTGCCTATCGTTATAATACCATCGCCAATTTTGAAGATAACTTTTGGCGTTGGGCCGATAAATAAAAACAATTTGCTTATAAAAAACCCCGCATTAATATGCGGGGTTTTTTGTTGTGTATTAAACGAGTATTACAATACGGAAAGGTATTTTTCCAACTCGTAGCTGGACACATGGGTGCGGTAGTTATCCCATTCAATGTCTTTATTGGCAATGAACTTTTCAAACGTATGATCGCCCAATACCCGGCGTACCAGTTTGGAGTTGCGGGTGTAATTGACGGCTTCATACAAATAGGCGGGAAGCGTATCAATACCGCGCGCGGCGCGTTCTTCGGGCGTCATATGGAAAATGTTCTCTTCCGTAATGGCAGGCACTTCCAATTTGCGTTTTATGCCGTCTAATCCGGCCCCCAGCATTACGGCAAAGGCCAGATAGGGGTTGCATGCCGGGTCGGGGAAGCGGCATTCTATGCGCGTGGCGTTGGGTTTGCCTTGTTTGGCCTGCGGAATACGCACAAGCGTGCTGCGGTTTTTGCGGCCCCAGGCAATATAGGCGGGGGCTTCGTAACCGGGCACCAGGCGCTTGTAGGAGTTGACCCACTGGTCCGTTACGGCGCAGATTTCTTTTACGTTAGCCAAAATACCGGCAATATAGTGGCGGGCCGTTTGGGACAAGTAGAGCGGGTCGTTGGCGTCAAAAAACGCGTTGGAACCGTTGGCAAACAAAGATTGATGCACGTGCATTCCGCTGCCGTTTATGCCGGCAATAGGCTTGGGCATAAAGGTGGCATAAATGCCGTTGGCGGCGGCCACTTGCTTGACGACGGTGCGGTACGTGATGACTTGGTCGGCCATTTTCATGGCTTCGTCATAGCGCAAATCAATTTCATGCTGGGAGGGGGCTACTTCGTGGTGGGAATACTCCACGTGAATGCCCAGCTTTTCCAGCATTTGCATGGTTTGGCGGCGTATGGCATAGGAGGAATCCAGGGGGATGGTGTCAAAATAGCCGCCGCAGTCCAGCGTTTCGGGGTGTTTGTTGTCTTTGAAATAAAAGTATTCCAATTCAGGGCCCACCATAAATTGGTCAAAACCGGCTTTTTTCATTTCGGCCAGGTTCTTTTTCAGAATATAGCGGGGGTCCCCTTCAAATTGTTTTCCGTCGGTAGTTTTGATATCGCAGAAAAAGCGGGCAATAGGCGCGCCGGTAAATTCGGGCGGAAACATTTGGAACGTGTCCAAATCCGGCAAGGCTACCAGGTCCGATTCGTACAGACGGGCAAACCCTTCCACGGAAGAGCCGTCAAACCCCATGCCTTCATTCATGGCGTATTCAAACTCGCGGTAAGACAAAGAGAGCGACTTCAAATTGCCCAAAATATCCACAAACCATAATTTGATGATTTGGATATTGTTCCGTTCGGCCGAGGCCAGGATTTCTTTGATTTTTTCTTTTTCTTCAGCGTTTCTCTGAATAGACATGTTTCCTCTTGTGGGGCGCGCCGAAATTCGGGTACGTGGCGGCCAACAAGTTTTTATTCTACATTTTTTTGCGGGAATAGAGGCGAAGTTTTTTTGCGAATGGGAAATGGAATTTTTTAATTAAAAAATCCCCGCCTTAACGGGCGGGGATTTTGAAAAGTCGTTGCTAAATTATTTGACGGCTTTTTTAGGAGCCACGGGGGTGATGCGGGTTTTGAATTTGCAGCGGTGTTCGCCGTTAATCAAATTCTTTTTGTCGCGCAGGTTTTTGCCGCAGTCGGGGCAGTTCACCGTGCAGGCACCGCCAGGTACAGCCGAGCAGGCTTGATTGTTTTTCACGATAGCTTCACCGCAGTAAATGCAGTATTCCGTGGTGTCGTTTTTAGCCTGGGCGCATTCGTGTTTGGCACCGTGGTATTTTTCGTCAATCGTGTAGACATGTCCGCATTTGGCGCAGGCATTGTTTTCTTCCACAGAGGAGGAAGCCGGTTCTTCTTCGGATACGGTGCACAGGGCGGTGTAGCCGGAGGCGGAGCAATGCTGGCCGGGGCGTACTTCTTCACCGCAGCGCACGCAAACGGGTTTGGCTTCTTCGGCTTGGGCGCATTCGTGTTTTACGCCGTGGTATTTTTCGTCAATCGTATAAGCATGGCCGCATTTGGCGCAGACGCTGTTTTTTTCGCTGCGGGTGGAAGCCGGTTGTTCTTTCTGAGCGGAGCAAAGGGTCGTATAGTCGGTAGCGGAGCAATGCTGGCCGGCGCGTACTTCCTGGCCGCAGCGCGCACAAACGGGCTTGGCCGCTTCGGCTTTGGCGCATTCGTGTTTTACGCCATGATATTTTTCGTCAATCGTGTAGACGTGTCCGCATTTGTCGCACACGGAAGCTTTATGTTCGCGCACGGCTTTTACGGCCGCACGTTCAACGGCGGCGGAAACATTCTTGGCCCAGTTTTCTTTTGCATGGGGGTCTTGCGTTTGGGCGAAGGTCGGCGCCGCAAAAACAAAGGCGGTTAAAACCAATAACAAAGTGCTAATCTTTTTCATTTCTTCCTCCAAAGAAGCTTACTGCTTAATTAACGGAAATCTTTTTTCCTTACCTTCAGTCTAATTAAATTGCGATTATTTGAAAAGGGCCTTTGGGCCTAGGCCCAAATGAGAAAAGGACCTAAAAACAAAATAGGTCCTTTTCTGTTTGTTTTACCGCAAAACGGCATAAAAACCCCCTCCGAAGAGGGGGGATAAAACTAGTCTTGGCAAGAGTGGCTCAAGCCGTGATAGATTTCGTCAATCGTGTAGTGCTTCCCGCATTTGGGGCAGACGGACGCTTTTTCGGCTTCTTTCTTTCTTTGGGCTTCGGCTTTTTTCAATTCCTGTTCCTGTTTGGCACTATTGGCGCACAGGGTCGTATAGCCCGTAGCGGAGCAATGCTGACCGACGCGGAAGCTTTTCCCGCAGCGGTAGCAGGTGTGTTTGGAGGCGTCCGCTTTGGAAGCGGGCGTGCAGCGCACGTCGCAGTCGGACGGGCATTTTCTGTTCAGTCTTTCATCGGTAATCGGCTGGCCGCAGCGGAAGCATTTTTCATAATTGGCGGCGTTGTGCGGGTCTCCACCTTTGAAATAGGGGTTGTGCTGAGCCGCGTTTTGGCGGGTTTCAGAAGACGCGGTGCACAGCGTCGTGTAGCCCGTAGCGGAGCAATGCTGGCCGGCGCGTACTTCTTCGCCGCAGCGTACACAGCGAACAACTTGTTTTTCGGCCGGGGCAGAAGCCGCGGTGCAGTATACATCACAGTCGGCCGGGCATTTGGTGTTCAGTCTTTCGTCGGTAATCGGCTGGCCGCAGTGAATGCAGGTTTCGTAATTGGCGGCGTTGTGCGGATCTCCGCCTTTGAAATAGGGGTTGTGTTTGGCCTCGTTCTGGCGGGTTTCAGAAGACGCGGTGCACAGCGTCGTGTAGCCCGTAGCGGAGCAATGCTGGCCGGCGCGTACTTCTTCGCCGCAGCGTACACAGCGCACGGCGTTATTTTGGCCTTTGCCGCTTACTTTCTGGTAGTAGTATTCCAACGAATGCTGGGCATAGCCGTTGTGCGCGTCGCGGTCCTGCTGGAGCAGTTCTTCGGCTTTGTACAAAAGCCCGGGATCTACTTCTTCATAATAGTTGCCGGAGGGTTCGCCGCCGTTGGGGCCGATTTCACGGTCGCAACTGTTGACGACGAAAAATTCCGGTTCCGTGCCGCCGCCTTGGGCTTGCTTGCTGGAAACTTCAATATAGATCGGTCCGCATTCCGGTTCGTTGCCGTTGGCTTGGCCGGAAATAGAGGTGCAGTAAACGTCGCAATCGGCGGGACATTTGCTGTTGCGGGTTTCTTCGGTAATCGCACGCCCGCAGCGGAAGCATTTTTGCACTTTTTTGGCTTTCTTTTGCTGCTTAAATTTCTTTTCGGCTTGCAGGGCCAAGCGTTCAATTTTGCCGCTTAAAGCGGAATTTTTGGCTTGGACGGCCGCATTGCCAGTAATTTTACCCTTAGTGGTAGTGCCTTGCTGTGCAAATGCCGGCACCGTCAAGGCAAGCGATACGAATACAGATACTATCCATGTTGTGTTTTTCATAAGACTCCTGTTTAATTTGACATCTTATACTGAATATAACTGCTTCTTACCCATACTTTAATAATTTGCAGCCTGCTCGGAAAGGGCCTTTGGGCCTAATTGAAGTCAAAAAAAAGGCCCAGAAGTTTTCTGGGCCTTTTGGAGTAGAAAGTTAAGTTATTCCTGGGCAAACGCACTTTGCATTTCGGCGTTGAGGATTTCGGTCACTCTACCGAGCAGCAACCCTTTGCCTTGCGCATAGACGATAGCAGTCATCATCGTCAGGTATACGCCGGTTTCTCTGTCCACGGACGAAGCCGGATAAACCGTTTGGTTTTTAAGCAACAAGTCGGTCAATTTGCCCAAAGCCGGTTCCAATTCCTGGTAGACTTCGTCGGAAGTTTTTTGAATTTTATTCAAAATGGCCGGAATTTGGCTTTCCAACGCTTTTTCAATGGCCTTGTCGTCTTCCGTCATAGAGTTTAGGTCGCGGTGGGCGTCAAAGGTCATTAGGCCGATGGTTAGCGCCTGCTGGGTGTTTTTTAGCAACTGAGGGTCGGCACCTTCGTCCTCTATCGTGGAAGCGGCGGTGGAGACGGATTCTTCAATCAGCGCACTGTTGCTGGAAGAGTTCCCGGCAAAAGCGGCGGTGGAAAATACGAGCAGAGCAAACAACGCAAAAAACTTTTTCATGTTTCTGTCCTCCGGTTAATTGTACAGCTGTTTGTAATATAATAATAAATCAACCTTCAAAAAACCAGGGGTCTTTGGACCCATAATTATTACCCCAAAAGGCCCAGAAATCCGTGGGTCCCTGCGTGTAGGGAGGGACGAAAATATACTACAATGTAAAATATGATTATACCTACTATTATTGAAAAGAACGTCGGATACGACATTTTCTCCCGTCTGCTTAAAGACCGCATCATCTTTGTGGGCGGGCGCGAAGGCGAGGTGGACACCGCCAGCGCGAATATGATTATCGCCCAGCTTTTGTATTTGGACGCGGACGACCCCACCCGGGAAATCAACCTCTACATCAACTCCCCCGGCGGGCTGGTAACGGCCGGTTTGGCTATTTACGATACCATGCAGTTTATCAAAGCCCCCATCACCACCATTTGCATGGGCCAGGCCATGAGCTTTGGCGCCGTGTTGCTGGCGGCCGGCTCTAAGGGCAAACGCTATGCCTTGCCGCATGCGCGCATTATGATTCACCAACCCTTGATTTGGGGCGGCGGTATTTCCGGCCAGGTGACCGACATTGAAATTGAAGCCCGCGAACTGCGCGACAATAAGGAACACCTGTTGGATATTTTGGCTAAGCATACGGGGCAGGATAAAGAAAAAATCCGCCGCGACAGCGAACGCAACTACTATATGTCTGCGCAGGAAGCCAAAGAATACGGCCTTATTGACGAAGTACTGGAACTGAAAAAATAAGCGTTTCAATCTTAAAACCCCGGTGCTTGTGGGCGCCGGGGTTTTTTGTTGGAGCGGAAATGGAGGGAATTGTCCAAAACTAGCAGACTTGTAAAAGAGTTGCTAGTTTTAATGCAATTTGCTACAATCTATATACCAAGGAGCGGGGGAATGCCCCGCCACGCGGCGGGTGACGCTTCTTGAAAACGATTTACCCACTTAGTAAGGGAGAAATTATGTCAGAAGAAATTAAAAAAACAACGCTTTCGTTACCGACGGTAGTGCCGGCTGTCGCCATCAGAGATGTGGTGATGTTTCCGGGGATGTCGCTTCCGCTTTCGGTGGACCGCGAAAAATCCATCGCGGCGGTGGAGCTTGCCCTCAACACGCCCGAAAAGTATATTTTGGCGGTTTCTCAAAAGAACGCGGAAATTGAGGAACCCAAAGAGTCCGACATTTACCACTTTGGCGTGATTGCCCAAATTACGCAGAACTTGAAAATGCCGGACGGATCCATGAAAATTTTCCTGCAAGGCTTGGCCCGCGCCCGCGTGAATAAACTGGAAATGAACAATGTGGCGGGGTCGTGGTTTGCCTCGGTGGATTACATTGAAGAGGAAGAGGACGACTCCCCCGTGGTGCAGGCGTTGATGCGCAAAGTGCTGGACGAATTTGACCATTACGCCCGCGTATCGCATCGGATTGCGGTGGAAGGGGTATCTTTCCTGCGCCAGATTAACGATCCGTCCAAACTGGCCGACACGGTGGCTTCCAATATGTTGGTGAAAGCTTCTCAGCGTCAGGAAATTTTGGAAGCGGTGCATATTAAAGACCGCTTGGAAAAAATCTTAAAATTGATTACCAGCGAAGTGGAAATTTTGGGATTGGAAGAAAAAATCCACTCCAAAGTGCGCGCTCAAATAGAAAAGAACCAAAAAGAATACTATTTGAACGAGCAGATGAAAGCCATTCAAAAAGAACTCAGCCAAAAAGACGATTTCCAGAAAGAATTGGACTCGCTGCGGGCCAAAATCAAGAAAAACGGTCTGCCGCCTCATGCCAAAGAAGCAGCCGAAAAAGAATTGGACCGCTTGGCCAAGATGGCTCCGTTCTCTCCGGAAGCTACGGTATCGCGCACCTATTTGGACTGGCTGGTGAATATGCCGTGGAATAAAACCACCGAAGACGTGCTGGATTTGAAAGAAGCCAAAAAGATTTTGGACGAAGATCACTTCGGCCTGGAAAAACCCAAAGAACGCATTTTGGAATATTTGGCCGTGAGCAAGCTGACCAACTCGCTGCGCGGGCCCGTGTTGTGCTTTGCGGGTGCGCCCGGGGTGGGGAAAACTTCTCTTGCCAAATCCATTGCGCGTGCTATCGGGCGGAAATTTGTGCGTATGTCGCTTGGCGGCGTGCGCGACGAGAGCGAAATCCGCGGCCACCGCAGAACCTATATCGGTTCCATGCCGGGGCGCATTATCCAGGGTATCAGCAAGGCCAAAAGCTCCAACCCCGTTTTCCTGCTGGACGAAATTGACAAAATGGGGTCCGACTGGCGCGGTGATCCGGCGGCGGCTTTGTTGGAGTTGTTGGACCCGGAACAAAACAAAGAGTTTACCGACCACTTTTTGGACGTGCCGTTTGACGTCTCTAAAGTGATGTTTATTACGACGGCGAACTCGCTGTCCAACATTCCCAACACCCTGCGCGACCGCTTGGAAATTATTGATTTTGACGGTTACACCGAATATGAAAAACATGATATCGTGGACAAATACCTCCTGCCCAAGCAGATGAAAATGCACGGATTAAAAGAAGGGCAACTGGAAGTGTCCCACGATGCGGTGGCGCTCTTGATGCGCGATTATGTGCGCGAAGCGGGCGTGCGCAACCTGGAACGTGAAATCGGTTCCCTGTGCCGCAAAGCTTCCAAAATGATTGTGGACGGAGCAAAAAAAGTGACTGTTACGCGCGAAAACCTGCACGAATTTTTGGGCGTGCCGAAGTATTCCAACTTCGCCACCGAAGAAAACGGTGTGGGTATTGCCACGGGGCTGGCTTGGACGAGCGTGGGCGGGGAAACCCTGTCCATTGAAGCCGCCAAACTGCCCGGCAAAGGCCAGCTGATTTTGACGGGTATGCTGGGCAACGTAATGAAAGAATCCGTCCGCGCCGCGCTGACCTATGCCAGAAGCCGCGGATACGGCGAGGGAATTGATTTTGACAAGACGGACTTCCACGTCCACTTCCCTGAAGGCGCCGTACCGAAAGACGGTCCTTCCGCCGGCAGCGTGATTACCACCGCACTTACCAGCTTGCTGACGGGCCTGCCCGTTAAAAAACACCTGGCTATGACGGGTGAAGTGACCATCACGGGCCGCGTGTTGCCGGTGGGCGGGATTAAGGAAAAATTCCTGGCCGCTTACCGCGAAGGCGTAAAGACCATTCTCTACCCGCACACGAATGAAAAAGACGTTTCCGAAGTGCCGGAACGGGTGCGCAAAGAGATGACTTTAATCCCCGTCAAACACATGGACGAAGTGTTGCCCCTGGCGTTGGAAGGGTGGAAAGAATTTGAAGCCAAGCTGAATAAAAAAGCCGGTGCCAAAAAGTCCGCCTCTAAAACGAGCAAAACGGGCAAAAAGACGGTTAAAAAAGCTGCGGCCAAGAAAGTGGCCCGCCCGGCCAAAAAAGCCGCTCCTAAAGCGCGCAAGGCCGCTCCCGCCCGCAAGGCGGCTGCCTCCAAGCGCAAAGCGGCACGCCGCCGTTAAGCCGGATAGTTTGTTTTCACAAAGCCCCTTCCGAAAGGAGGGGGCTTTTTTGCGTGCGGATTAAAGTTTGGAGGAATACAAATATTATAAAAGTTGCATTTCCGACGGATAAATACTACACTTAAAAAATAAGGATACTCATATGGAAACACCTGGTTTTACGTTGATAGAATTGCTGGTAGTGGTATTGATTATTGGGATATTGTCGTCCGTGGCGTTGCCTATGTATGAAAAAGCGGTGGAAAAATCCCGCGCGATGGACGCGGTAACTTCCGTCAAGGCTATTAAAGACGCGCAGGAAGTGTATTATATGGCCAATGGGCGGTATGCTTCGTCCCTTAGTGATTTGGACCTGAAAATTGAGTCCCATTTGAAAGATTTTACCTTGGACCAGAGTTCCCTGGCCAATGGCAGATATGCCTATTATAGTGATAAGAAAGGCTATTATATCGCGGGGAGCGGCGTGTATCGCAAAGGGCTGACGGCTACCGATACACCCGATATGATTTATTGCTGCGGGGACGCCAAATGGTGTGCCGTAATCGGCACAGAACGAGTTTCCGCCTCTCATTGTAGCAGTGCTTACCGTATTTTTTAACCGAAAGACTTTTCTTATTTCCCGGTATGAAAATACCGGGATTTTTATTTGTAAACAATAAGGACTTTATGGGGGAAAATAAGAGTATCAAAAATTTCTGTTGAGGTTGGTTTTTGTGCGATAGGGTTGATTTGTTTTTTTTTTTTGATAAATTTGGATTATGAAAATAATTTATCAAAAAACAAACCCGACGTCACAAAACGCGGGATTTACGCTAATAGAGCTGTTAGTAGTTGTTTTGATTATTGGTATATTGGCGGCGGTGGCATTGCCGCAATATGAAAAAGCGGTGATGAAAAGCCGCATGAGCAGTATGTGGCCTCTTATAAAGGGAATAAAAGACGCGCAAGAAGTGTATTATTTGGCTAACGGGAAATATGTAGATGATTTAAGTTTGCTTGATATCAGCGTTCCCAAAGGAGATTCTCGTTCTCTTACGGAGCTTGGGCAAGAAGAGTATAGCAACGGCACATGCTTGGATAATATCTTTAGTGCTCGGGAGAGCGGATGGCTGGTAGCGGGTGGTGTTGGGACACGGTGCATGGCCGATGTTACAAACGGGTGCCTTTTCCTTGTGTGGTTAGACCATTCTCCTAAGCCTGGCGTTATAGAATGTTATGGCACGCATAAGCATTGTTCGGCGGTTTGTAAAACATTTGATTTCGTGAGCAAATAACCCGTTTCCAATTTAACAAAAACCCCGGTATGAAAATACCGGGATTTTTTTGTACAAAATGTGGCTTCCTCGCACTTTAGAAGGTTAGGAGAGGAAAACTATAAAAAAGGTATTTATTCTTCCTATATACTTATAGAATAAAGACTCTTTGGCAGGAAAAAATAACCCCGGCAGTCCGTTTGGAGCGCCGGGGTTATTTTATGGGGCAAATTAAGCTTTTGTATTGTCAAAATGGCGTTTGTTGATAAACATTTCCGATTGGTCCGTTGCCCAGTTGAGTTGTTCTTCCAGGGCTTTGGCGGCGGCGTCCATTTCTTGGTCCGAATGCACATAAATAGCCTTGCCGTACGTAAGAGCGGTTTTCCCAAACGGCAGCGGCACGCGCATTTTGTCCCACGAACCCACTTTGATTTTGTGGCTTAAAGCCGTTCCCACCGGGATAATGGGTAAGCCCGTTTTAAGCGCTAAGAACAAAATGCCGTGTTGTACTTTGTAGATGGGGCCGCGCGGTCCGTCCGGCGTGAGCATCGGGCAATAGCCGGCTTCAGCGATGTTTTTCAGTTTGATTAAAGCGCGCACACCGCCGCGGGTAGTGCTGCCGCGTACGGCTTTCATGCCAAATTTGGGCAGACAGCGGGCAATGTACTCTCCGTCGTCGCTCAGGCTGATTAAAGCGCAGATTTTTTGCCCGCGGTACGGATACAGCAGAAAGAGCTGTTGGTTGTGCCACACCGCAAAAATGTAGTTTTTCCCTTCTTTTTCAAATTGCAGGGCCTCTTCTGTTTTGAACCAGTAAATACGAGTCGTCCAACCTAAAAACAGGGTATACCAATAAGCCAGCGTGGAGCCGATAACATGCTTCCACGAAATTTTTTTCTTCTCCAGCGAAGTGGGTCTAAACATTATTTTTTTCCTTTTTTTCGTTTCTTTTGCCAAGGCACCAAAAATACCGTGCTAAGGGGTGGCTGTAACTGGCCTTGGGGGGAGAGCGAAAGTTCTATTTTTTCGGCGTTTAATTTTTCCAAAATGATGGGCAGCGCCTTTAAGGCCATGGCATTTTCCAGGCGTACGGCTTCCCGCAGCAGTTTGGGTGCGGCCGCCGCACCGAAAGGGGGAATGTATACGAATTGCAATTCCAGCGTTTCGCATTCTTCTTTTTCGGCTTGTTCTTTAATTAGATCGGCCACAAACGTCACGGCACTTCTTAAAAATTCCAAAATCACAATCATGGCGGCCGTTTTGCGGTCCTCATTTTGAATGTTTTGCAAAAAGGGTTCCAACTGGCTGCCAAGCGTCACCGCGCAGGCACTGAACATTTCTTTATAGAGGACACTCTGGTCGTCCAGTTCCCAGTGGGCATCTTGATTAAATTCGTACACCACACCCGGGTCCAGCAGTTTGAAAATGGCCAAAATAAAAGCCGTCACTTCCGCCTCGCTGGCAAAGCCGGCGCGGCGCAAAAGCGGCAATTCGCGCAAGAGCTTGCGCAGAATTTCGCGTTGGCGGGAAGGAATTTTGAAACGTTTAATTTTTCTCATATCGTTTCCTTTCAAACGGCTTACAGAGAAGCCCCTCGGGACTGCCGTGTAAAACGTCTTACGGGACCTTCCCCGAAGGAAAGGCCCCGTTTAAGGTAAAACTTATTTTCTGTTTCTGCGCGTGCGTTTAATTTTGGTTACGGTCTTTTTAGGCTCGTGACCTTCCGCCGCGATTTCTTCACGTTTTGCTTGCGCGGCAAGCTTGGGCGCCGGCTTGTTGAGATTGCTGCCGTCGTTAAGCTGGCCGTGGCTCCAGGTGTAAACCAGGGGCGTGGTGAGCGTGATGGTGCTGTACACGCCGGAAATACAACCTACGAGCATGGCAAACGCAAAGGAATTGATTACTTCTCCGCCAAATACGTAAAGCACCACTACCGCAAAAATTACCGTCAGCGTGGTAATGATGGTGCGGGAGAGGGTTTCGTTGATGGAGAGGTTAATCAGCTCCCCAAATTTCATTTTGGGGTGCAGGCGAATGTTTTCGCGCATGCGGTCGAAAATAACGATGGTGTCGTTGATGGAGAAACCGGCCACCGTGAGGAAAGCCGCCACAACCACCAAGTCAATTTCGCGTTGCGTGAGCGAGAACGCAAACAGCATGACGAACAAATCGTGGAACAAGGCAATCACGCCCGATACGCCCCACAAAATGTTGCTGAAGCGAAACGCCACGTAGATGATGATGAACACCAAAGACAGCAAGATAGACCACAAGGCTCTTTCCGTCATGTTTTCGCCCACGGAGGGACCCACGGAGTTCGTCATCAGCACGGTATAGGGCACGTTTAACGTGTCCAGCGCTTTTTCAATGCGGGCCTGTACGACGCCCACTTCGTCAGAAGTGCTTTTTTCGCTGATGGCGTAGGAATGGTCGCCGAAGGACTGTAATTCGGACGTGGCACCCGTTTCGGACAGCGCCGCACGGATATCGCTCATTTCTACGGGGGCGTCAAATTTTACCTGCACCATGGTGCCGCCGGTAAAATCAATACCCATGTTGAATCCTTTGGTAAAAAAGCAAATTACGCCGCCCAGCACAATCAGGGCAAAGAAAATGTAATAAGCTTTTCTGAATTTAAGGAAATCAATGTTTGTTTTAGGAAGTAGCTTTAACATCATAAACTGATCTCCTTGGTGTTAGAGGTAAGGATCAACTCGTAGATGGCGCGCGTAATGAATACGGCGGTGAACAAGCTGACCGTCAAGCCAATAATAAGCGTTACGGCAAAGCCCTTAACCGGGCCGGTGCCAAACTGCAGCAAGCACGCACCCACGATGATGGTGGTGATGTTGGAGTCAAAAATGGCGGACCAGGCCTTATCGTAACCCAAGTTGATGATTTCGTACACGGGTTTGCCAAGCAGCTTTTCTTCGCGCATGCGTTCAATGATCAGCACGTTGGCGTCAATGGCCATGGCGAGCGAAAGGATCATACCCGCGATGCCGGGCAACGTCAGCGTAGCCGAGAAGTAGCTCATAATGGCCACGGTGAACAGGAAGTTAAGCAAGAGGGCAATATCCGCAATAAAACCGGCGGCTTTGTAGTACACCAGCATGAACAGCAAAATGATAACCAAGGCGTAGAACGAGGCCGACAGACCCGATTTGATGGAGTCTTCGCCCAAGGTCGGGCCGATGGTTTTCTTTTCAATCACTCTTACGGGAGCGGGCAGCGCACCGGCTTTGAGCACGATAGAAAGCGAGCGGGCTTCTTCGGGCGAGAAAGTGCCGGAGATGCGGCCGTCCTTGGTGATGCGGGACTGTACCACAGGGGCGGACTGGACGGTGTTGTCCAATACGATGGCAAGTTGTTTGCCAATGTTGGAACCCGTCAGCTGGCCGAATTTGCGGCTGCCTTCGGCGTTGAAGCTAAAGGCCACTTCGGGGTATCCGTTTTCGCCCATCATTACGACGCGGGCGTTTTCCAAATCGGCACCGGTGACGGGGGCATTGTCGGTCACAACGCTGTATCCGCCTTCTTTATTGCGCATGATTTGGTAACCGGCCGGCACCAATTTGGCAATTTCGGGGATTAACACGCCGTTATCGTCAAAGGGCTTTTCGGTCGTTTCGATTTTTTCCAAAGCTTTTTGCGCGGCGGCGGTGTCGTTTTTAACGATGCGGAACTCCAACATGGCCGTTTTGCCGATGAGTTCTTCCGCGCGCTGCGGGTTGGAAACGCCGGGCAGCTGGACCATAATCCATTTGTCTCCCTGGCGGGTGATTTGGGTTTCGGCCAAGCCGTATTGGTCAATACGGTTGCGGATAATTTCCACCGCGCGGGCCATGGCTTCGTTAAGCGGTTCTTTGGCGCTTAATTTGGAAACGTCCAGCTCTAAAAGCAGGCTGGAGCCGCCTCTTAAATCCAAACCCAAATTGAGCATTCTTTTGGGGCGTTCGCCCAACGTGTCCAATTTTTCACGTTCGGCGAGCGGTTTGGAATACCACTTATAGTTGGGGTAAATTAAATACAAAGACCCCAGCAAAATGGCGATGATGAGTCCCCATTTTACGGCTAACTTGTTAGACATTACTTGGCGCCTCCTTCTTGGGCAGCGGGTTGCATTTCGGCAGGAAAGCCGACGATGGCGGTTTTAAGCACGGTCAGTTTCACGTTTTCGGCGATTTTTACTTCAATCGCGTTGTCCTTGAAACCGGCCACGGTGCCGATAATCCCGCCGGGAATGATGACCTGGTCGCCTTTTTGGAGCGCGTTGACTTTCGCCATCAGCTCCTGTTCGCGTTTCTTTTGAGAGCGCGCGGGCAGAAAAATCACCACGAACCCAAACACGAGCAAAAGCAGCCAGAAGAACATTCCTCCTCCTTGGGCTGTCGTTTCCATAGGTTAAATCCTCCGGTTAAGAATAGAAATACACAAATGTTATTTTAGCATATTTCCCGTCGTTTCGGGGGAGGGGACGCCGCAGGGCCCGCCAGGGGAATTTTTATTGTGTGCAGAGGGGGGCGTAAAACACAAAAAACGGACGCGTGGGCGCGTCCGTTTTGAGAAGAGATTTTGACCTAAAACCGCATTAGCGCGGGAAGGACGTCATCAGCCCTATAAGGGCCTTGTCCTGCGGGGCGGCGGAATTAAGCTTAAGTACGCGGGTGCCGTTTTCGGCCGTAACGACCGCGTAGTCTTCCTTAATATCAAACACGCTGCGCTTGGCGTCTAAGTCAAACAAGCTGTGCCCAAAGAAAGCTTTCGGCTGGGGCAGATTTAATAGGTCCATCACCGTGGGGGCAATATCCAGTTGGGAAACCAAGGGATTTTTGGTCATCGGTTTATTTACCGGCGTGCGGGTGATGATGATAAAGGGCAGATAGTCGTATTCGGCACGGTAAGGCTTAAAGAGCTTGTTGGTGGGCGTGTTGGAGTAGGACGGGTGGTCCGGCATAATCAGCACCAGGGTTTGCTCGTCAAACAAACCTTGTTTCTCCAAACGGGCCAAAAAGCGCTCCACGTCCTGCCCAAAGCGCGCAAAGGCGCGCGGCAAGGTGGGTACGTCATAAAATTCGGCGTCAATTTCCTCGTATTCCTGGCCCAGGTAGTCCAAGCGGCCCAGCGGTACGTGCGAGTCCACGGTCAGAAGCGTCATGAACAGGGGCTTGTCTTTGTGCTGGAGGAGGTATTCTTCGGCATATTCAAAGAGTTTGCGGTCGGTTAATCCCCACCAATCAATATAGTCTTTGTATTCGGGGCGCGTTTCAAAATAGGTGGCGCCGATTACTTCGTCAAATCCCGCTTGCTTAAACAGCAGGTTTTCGTCCATGTAGGTTTCGTCCGCCCCGCGCAGGAAAGCCGTTTGGTAGCCGTTCTTTTTCAGTTCTTTTACAAAAGATACGGGGTATCCGTTTTCAAACGACAGTTCGGCATACGGGTGGGAGGAAAAGATAACCGTCAGCCCGTACAGGGTGGAAAGCGTTACGTGCTGGAGCGAGGCGGAGGGATATTTTTCCATCAGTTCGTCCAGCGGGCGGCTGGCTTGGGGGGGAATGTTGGGGTTGAAGCGGTGAAGGTATTTGTTGGAAAGCGATTCGGACGCTATCAAAATGACGCGCTGGTAGCGTTTGCCAACGCCCGTGTTTTTGGCGGAAAATACATTGTACTGTTCGGCCAGGTTTTGCAACTTTGGGGAAAGGGTGTCACTCAAAAGGGCCTGAGGGCGTTTGGCCAGCACGGCGTTTACGGTGTATACGGGGGAAGGGGGAATTAAATAGGAAGTGTAGAAATCGTTGGGCGCGGGCAGCAGCCTAAGCGGATTTGCCACAAACAGTATTGCCAATCCCGCCAGGCACACGACCAAGCGGTGGAGGGCCGTCTTGCGCGTAGCGGCCTGAAAGTACCGCCGTACCGCAAAGAAGCTAAATCCCGCCAGTACGGAAAAGTAACCCAGCACCCGCCAGTCGGTCAAAAAGTTATAATCGCCGCCTTCCATGGTGTCTAAGTACTTGGCGCCGAAGCGTTCCTTAAAATACCACAAGAGCACCAAATCGGCCGTTAAGGTGAGGTAATAGATAAAAGCCAGCAAGGCGGTAATCCACTTGTTTTTTACTCCCACCAGGTTTAGAAGCGACAATAACGCTCCCAAAAATAAAAATTCGCAAATCAGTTTTACGCTTTCCGCCGCCAAAAAATTGACCGCTGTTAAGCGGCCCAGTTGGTTTAACCCAAACAGGCATAGCAACAGTGCCGGTACGGATAACACCAAGAGCAGTTTCCAATCGTTCTTAAAAGGGGAAAAAAGGTATTTTTTAATGAAGTTCATATCGGTTCCGTATTCTCTCAATTTGATATAATATTATATCTTAATTAAGGACCTTTGACTCCTGGCCCGGTCGTTGTGGCCGGCAGGATCATAGCGCAAACCAAAATGGAAAATAAGGAATTAGAAACAAAGCGCCACTCGTGCGCGCATGTTATGGCGCAAGCGGTGCAGCAGTTGTTCCCCGGTACGAAACTCGGTATCGGTCCGGCTATTGAAAACGGCTTCTACTACGATTTTGATTGCCCCCACCAGTTCACTCCCGAAGATCTCAAGGCCATTGAAGCCAAGATGAAAGAAATCATCAAGGCCCGCCAGCCTTTTGAACGCAAGGAGATGAGCAAAGCCGAAGCGAAAGAATTTTTCACTAAACGCGGCGAAACCTATAAACTGGAACTTTTGGAAGAATTGGAAGACGGCACGATTACCGTTTATGTAAACGGCGACTATGCCGACCTTTGCCGCGGCCCGCACGTGGAACACACGGGCAAAATTAACAGTTTTAAGCTGACCGTAATCGCGGGCGCCTATTGGCGCGGCGACGAAAAACGCCCCATGCTCCAGCGCATTTACGGCTTGTGCTTTGATACCAAAGACGAACTGAACGCCTACATCAAACAGCAGGAAGAAGCCGCCAAACGCGACCACCGCAAACTCGGCCCGGAATTGGACTTGTTCAGCATTAACGACAATGTCGGCCCCGGCCTGATTTTGATGCACCCCAAAGGCGGTATGCTGCGCAAAATTTTGGAAGACTGGATTAAAGACCAGAACTTAAAACGCGGGTACGACTTGGTGGTCAGCCCTCATATTGCGCGCCTGCACTTGTTTGAAATCAGCGGACACGCGGGTTTTTATTCCGACAGCATGTTCCACCCCATGGAAGTGGACGGCGAAAAATATCAAATTAAGCCCATGAACTGCCCCTTCCACGTGGAAATTTATAAAACCCACTTAAGAAGCTACCGCGACCTGCCCCTTCGCTTGTCCGAATTGGGCACGGTGTACCGCTATGAACGCTCGGGCGCGTTGCACGGTCTGCTGCGTGTGCGCGGCTTTACGCAGGACGATGCGCACATTTTCTGCACGCCCGAACAGGTGGAAGACGAAGTCAAACAATGTTTTGAATTTGCCATGCACATTTTCAAAACCTTCGGCTTTGAAAAATACGCCGTGGAACTTTCCACCCGCGACCCCGAACATCCGGAACATTTCACCGGCGACGTGAAAGATTGGGAACGTGCCGAAAACGCCTTGAAACACGTGTTGGAAGCCAACCATATTCCCTACACCACGCACGCGGGCGAAGCCGCTTTCTACGGGCCCAAGATTGATATCAAAGTGATGGACGCCATCGGCCGCTTGTGGCAGTTGTCCACCATTCAGTTTGACTTCAACCTGCCTCAGCGCTTTGACCTGGAATACGTGGCCGCGGAAGGCCGCCAGCGCCCCATTATGGTGCACCGGGCGATGTTCGGCTCCATTGAGCGCTTTACGGGTGTGATTATTGAACACTTTGCGGGCTGGTTCCCGCTGTGGCTGGCCCCCGTGCAAATCAAACTCTTAACGCTGACGGACGACCAGATCCCGTTTGCCAAAGAAGTGTTTGCCAAGATGCGCGAAGCCGGCCTGCGCCCCGAACTGGACGTAAGACCCGAAAAACTGGGCCTGAAAATCCGTGAAGCGCATATGCAGCGCATTCCGTACACGGCCATCATCGGCGCTAAAGAAGCGGCCGAAGGCAAGCTGACGATCCGCTTAAAAGGCGGCGAAAATACGCCTGCCTTGACGGTGGACGAAGTAATCGCCAAGATGAAAGAAGAAGTGGCTTCCTTTAGCTTGACGAACTTGCTGAAATAAAATCTGCAGTGCTAAAACGCCCCGCCAGCCGGCGGGGCGTTTTTTTTGTATACTTAAAATATAATTCAAATTTACAACAGAGAGGGTGACCATGAAAAAACTAGCACTGTTGGCGGCGGGTTTGTTGTGGCTGACGCCGCTTCAGGCGCAGCCGACCGTCCAGGCGGACGATTTAACCCTGCGCGAACAAGTGGGGCAAACCATTATGCCCCGCGTGGTAATCGGGGAGCAAAAAGCGTTTAAGGACGCCGTATTAAAAGGCGAAGTAACGGGCTTTTTTATCAAAGCCAACGAAGGCCTTTTAATCCACCCCAAGTTAAATGCCAAAAATCAGGCGCGTTTTATTGCCAAGCAACGCAAAAAACTCTTAAAAACCGTGCGCGACTTGCACAAATGGGCCGCCAAAAGCCCGCATAAAATTCCGCTCTTGCTGGCAATTGATTACGAAGGGGGGACGGTCACCTCTCCCATGTTCTTGGGGTTAAAGCAAATGCCTTCCAATATGTTGCTGGCGGCCTCGGGCGATGAACAGGTGGTAGCGGATATGTATGCCGCGCAGGCGCGCGAAGTGAAGCTGGCCGGCGCCAACACCGTTTGCGGCCCGGTGACGGACGTCAACTCCAACCCGCAAAACCCCATTATTCAAACCCGTTCGTTTGGGGATAATGCCGCCCAGGTGGGGCGCTTTTCCGCGGCGGCGGTGCGGGCGCTTCAGTCCAATGGGGTTCCGGCGTTTGTAAAACATTTCCCCGGCCATGGGGATACGTCGGTGGATTCTCACTACGAACAACCCGTGACGGCGCTTTCCGAAGAGGAATTGTGGAAAACGCACATTTCGGCCTTTCAGGTGCCGGTAGACGCCGGCGTGATGGGCGTAATGAGTGCGCACGTGGTGTACCCGGCGTTGGACGCGGAAAATTCGGCTTTGTTTTCCTCTAAAATCTTAAATGATTTACTCCGCGGCAAGATGGGTTTTAAGGGGTTGATTGCCACCGACGGCCTGGATATGGGGGCGGTAAAAGGCATTAGCGTGGAGGAAATTGTGCGCCGCACGTATAATGCGGGTAACGATATTTTGCTTTTAAGCGGTGACGTGCGCGATATGAAAACGGCCCGCACCTATCCCAAACGCGCGGCCGATTACGTGGAAAAGACGGTCGCTTCCGATAAGCCGGAAGTATCTGCCGAACATATCCGCCAAGCGGCCCAAAAAGTGCTGGACTTAAAACGCAGCCTGGGCTTGTTTGACGGGACTCCCACGGCGGACGAGGATACCGGGTTTGAGGCTGCCTCCCAACGCGCGGCCGAAGCGGGGGTGACGCTGGTGCGCGATACGCAAAAGCTCCTGCCGCTTGCCAAAGACAAGCAAAACATTTGCGCGGTGTTTTTTGCGGACGGTATCTTTAGCCTGCAGTTAAAATCCTTTACCGATTATTTGCAAGAGCAGGGCAAAACTGTTCGTTCCGTTTTTGCTCCGCTGGCGCCCGATGCCAAAGCCGCCCAAGCGGCCCGCCAGTGCATGGAAGGGGCCGATGCCGTGGTGTTGGGCACCTCCCGCACCAGCGTGATGAACGACAAACAGTACGCCTTAGCCCAGCAGCTGCTTAGCGAGGCTTCCCAAGCCAACCAGCCGGTGGTGCTCTTGTCTTTGTTAAATCCGTACGAAATCCCGCTTTATCCGCAGGCGCAGACGGTGCTGGCCCTCTACGGCCCCACCTCTTACGCCATGCAAACGGCGGCCAAAATTGTGCTGGGGGACGCGCCTGCCAAGGGCCGCCTGCCCATTACGTTTAAGTAAAGGTATTTCCCTTACCGTTATCCGCCGCAGCTACCGGCTGCGGCGGTTTTTTGTGTAACACGGATGAAAGTTACCTTATAAATTCAGAATTATTACAATTAACATATACGCATCTTTAGTAAGGTGGAGAACATGAAAAAAGGGTTTACGTTAATAGAACTGTTGGTAGTGGTACTGATTATTGGTATTTTGGCCGCGATAGCGGTGCCGCAGTATGAATTTGCGGTGGAAAAATCGCGTGCGGCCGAGCCTTTGGCCGTGCTTAAGAGCATTCGCGAAGCCCAGGAATTGTATTTTATGTCTAACGGACAGTATGCTACGGATTTGTCCGAACTGGATATTCCCGTGCCCACAGGCCAGCATTTTAATTACAGATGGGCCGGTATTTCCGTAGCGGCTTATTCCAAGAAAAAACCGTATTTGTTGGCTTACCGCACTTCCGACACCATGTCCAAAGGCGGTGCTAATACCGTGTGCGGTACGGACTCCGGTTCCGCGTCCGACATTGAGTACGCCAAAAGAATTTGCAACGCCTTGGGGGCCGATACGTCCAAAGGCGGCGGACAGGGCGCCCGCTGGACAATCGTTAAATAACAGCCTTTTTATCCCAAAAAAATCCCCGGTTTTATGCCGGGGATTTTTTTCTAAATGGGGATAAAGCCTACGGAATGGAATCCATAATTTTGCGGAGTTCTTCTTCGCTTTTGTCGCGCACTTCCACGGTTTTTTCCTTTCCTTTGGCCCCTTTGACGATGATGATACTGTCTTCTTGTACGTTAAAAAAGTCCGCCAGGAAGGTTTTCATAATGGCGTTTGCGGCATCGTCGTCCACTTTTTTGTTTTTAATCTTGACGCGTAACACGCTTCCAATACGGCTGATTACTTCGTTGCGGCCCGCAGTCGGGATTAAACGGACTTTTATTATCATAAACCCTCCAAATTATCGGCAAACAATTTGCTGCCTATTCTGGGCAGGGAAGACCCCTCTTCCACCGCCGTTTCAAAATCTTGGCTCATGCCCAGGGAAAGATATCTTTCCTGCCCCGGGGCAAAATCTTCGTCAAAGGCTTGTTTTAACTGAGCAAACAAGCGCCTTAATTCGGCCGTTTGTGCGCCTTGCGGCGCAATAGCCATATACCCGCACACCCGCACGCGGCTAAGCTCTTTTAAGCGTTTGGCCAGCTCTCTGGCCTGGGCCAGCGGCAAGCCCGACTGGGTGTCTTTATCGGTCAGTTTCACCTGCACCAGGGCACGCAGCGTTTTGCCTTGCGGCAAGGCGCGTTCCAGGGTTAGTGCGGTGTCCCAATCGTCCAGCGAGTCAATAAAATCAAAAAAACGGGCAGCCTTGGCGGCTTTGTTTTTTTGCAAATGCCCGATGAAGTGCTTTACGGTGTCAAAACGTGCAAAATCGGGGCGGGTCCAACGAGCCAAAGCCTGCTGCACGCGCGATTCGCCCACATGCCGGATAAGCCCTTTTTGCAAGAGCGTTAAAACGTCTTCGTCTTTGGCGTATTTGGTAACGGCTAACAGGGTAATTTCGTTCGGGTTGCGTTTGCTTCTTTCGCACGCGGCCAACAGGGCGGCCTGAACGTTTTGAAAGTTTTTAACAATCATTTCTTCCCTGTTCATAAAAATTCCCTTGACATATTATATCAAAATATACTTTAATTAACCAATTTTTTTCTCCCGCAAGGGTTTCTTCTCAGACGGTAGCCTGGACGGAACTTCCGCGGGGCGCGCGGATTTAATACAATATATACATATGCAACCTCAAACTCGTCGCGGAATGATTATTATTGCCCTGGCCAACGGCCTTTTGCTGTTTGGTTACGGGCTTTCATTGCCTTTTTTCACCATTTATCTTATCTCCCAGCGGGGGCTGACCTCTTCTATGGCGGGGTTGGTGATCGCGCTGGCGGGGTTATCTCGCTGTGTATCCAGCGCTATCAGCGGGGAGCTGGCCGATGTATTTGGCCGCAAAACCGTGATGATGTGGGGGCTGTTTTCCCAAATTGTAGCCATGTTTGCGCTGGGGCTGTGCATTGAACTTAAAGTACAGGTGGGCTGGATGCTTACCTGTTATTTTTTAACCACTTTCCTGGGGGCTTTTTTCCGCCCGGCTTCCAATGCCTGGGTGACCGACAACACCACCCCCAAAGACCGCGTGGAAGCGTTTGGCATTATCCGCATCGGGCTTAATATCGGCTGGGCGCTGGGGCCGGCGGCGGGCGGATTTTTGGTGCGTTACTCATATAGCTTGGCGTTTTTCTTTACGGCGCTTTTGTATGCGGTGACGATTTTGTACCTCTCCCGCCAAGTGCAGGATAGTCACGTCCCCTGCAAATCCCGCAAACCCAGTTTTGTGTCGGCCTTGCTGTCTCTTAAGGATTCCCGCCTGGCCAAAATCTGCTTTTACGTGGTGGTCATCACCGCGGTGAACTCGCAGCTGGTGGTGGGGCTTTCCATTCATTGTAAGCAGTATTTGCAAATGCCGGAATATTATATCGGCTGGTTTTTTACCATTAACGGCCTGGTAGTGGTGTTCTTGCAGTATTGGGCCACCAAGCTGATGGCCCGTATACGCCTTTCCACGGCTATGTTTATTGGGTGTGCGCTGTATGCGGTGGGGTTTGGGTCCGTCGGATTTTTTGACGGATTTACCCTAATTGCTGTGGGCGTATTTTTGGCGGGGCTGGGCGAGTTAATCGTTTCCCCCGGGGAGCAGACCATGGTGTCCAACATTGCTTCGCGCGAAACGCGCGGGCGTTATTTGGGCATGTTGATGGTGTTTTACAATTTGGGTTCCGCGGCCGGGTTTTTCGGCGCGGGAGTATTGAGCGATTATGTGGCCCCGCATTATTTGCCGGGCCCGTGGCTGATTGTGGGCGCGGCGGCGCTGTTGGCGGGGTGGGGGTTCTTGCGCATGCGCAAACACCTTACCGATGCCGAAGACGGAAAAACCAATGTGCCCGTGCCTATTAAAAAAGATACAATAACCTTAAGTTAAGAAGAAGGAGTCGTTTGGTATGAGAGGAATTGTTTTTGCCGTGCTGACGCTGTTGGTTGGCGCGATTATCGGTTTGGGGCTGGAAAAAGTAGCTTCGTTCCTGCCCGTCCAGCTGGACCAGGCTCTTACCCGCGTGTACGGAATCGGCATTCATCCGCTTTCGCTGCATGTGAGCATTTGCGGGGCGGTGGGGCTTGTGCTGGGGTATGTGATTATATCCAAATTTGTACGGAAATAGCTTATGCGTTTAGTGCTTGCTTCCAAGTCGCCTCGTCGGATTGCGCTTTTGAAAGAATTGGGGCTGCCGTTTGAAATTATTCCGTCCCAATGCCCGGAAAAAAGCGATAAAAAACGTCCCGCCGCGCGCGTGAAAGAATTGGCCATTCAAAAGGCTTTTGACGTGGCGCGCAAATATCCCGGTGCGGTAGTGATTGGCGCGGATACGCTGGTGTATTGCAAAGGGGAAATTATCGGCAAACCCAAGGACCGTGCCGATGCGCTGCGCATTTTGCGCAAGCTGAACGGGTCCTGGCAGTCGGTATACACGGGCGTATGCGTGATGAACTTGGAGGAGCAGAAAATGCTTTTTGGGCATGACGTGTCCAAATGCAAAGCCCGCACGCTAAGCGAAGCGGAACTGGAGCACTTGGCCGGCAAACATATGGATAAAGCCGGCGCTTACGCCGTGCAGGACACGGAAGACCCGTTTATTGAACGCATTGTGGGCAGCCGCAGCAATGTGGTGGGGTTTCCGGTGGAGTTTTTTCAAAAATTGTTTAAGGAGTTCTTGGCATTATGACAGAAACGGATTTGCTGATTATCGGTGCGGGCCCTGCAGGCTGCAGTGCGGCCATTTATGCGGTGCGCGCCGGCGTGAAAACGGTGATTGCCGGCGGGGCGGTGCCCGGCGGGCAGTTATTGCAAACCAGCGATATTGAAAACTACGCAGGCTTTGTGGACCCGATTGGCGGGTTTGAAATTATGGACAATATGCACAAACAGTGCAAGCGCCTGGGGGTGGAGTTTACGTCTGACGAAATCGTCAAGCTGGAGGGGGAAAAATCCCCGTTCGTGCTGACTTGTGCCGACGGTAAACAATACAAAGCCGCCAGCGTGATCGTGGCCACGGGCGCCAAGGCGCGCTGGCTGGGTCTGCCCGGGGAAGAAAAATTTATGGGCCATGGCCTTTCCGCCTGTGCTACGTGCGACGGATTTTTTATGCGTGGCAAAAAAGTGTGCATTGTGGGCGGCGGGAATACCGCTTTTGAAGATGCACTTTTCCTTTCCCAGTTTTGCCCGGAAGTAAACTTAATTCACCGCCGCGACGCGTTCCGCGCGGACCAAGTGACCGTGGAAAAAGTGAAAAACACGCCCAACATTCACCTGGTGTTAAACAGCGTTCCTGTGGAAATTTTGGGAACGGACGTGGTGGAAGGCGTGCGGGTGAAAAATGTGAAAACCGGCGAACTTGCCGATATTGCCTGTGCGGGCCTGTTCGTGGCGGTGGGAGCCGTGCCGCAGACGGAATTTTTGAAAGATTCGTTGGTTGCGCTGTCGGACGGGGGGCTCGTCCTGGCCGATGAACGCACCCACACTACGGTGGAAGGCATTTTTGCCGCGGGCGATTGTGCCGATAAACACTACCGCCAGGCCATTATTGCGGCCGGTTCCGGCGCGAAGGCCGGCATAGAGGCGGCGGCGTTTGTCAATTTGCACCGCTAAGCCTTTTGCTTTTTGCCAGGCCCGGTTTTTGCTTAAACGGCAGGAACCGGGCTTTCTTATATATTTTTTCACTTGAATATGGCTTTTTGGGAAGCTATAATAAACAGGAAGGGGGACTTGTTTATGCAAAGAGTACCGTATAATTTTAACGCAGAAAAAAATTTAGACATTCTTTCCAAAGCCGCTTTTTTGACCACCAAATCCGGCAATAAAATAAATACCATGATTATCGGCTGGGGCAGCGTCGGGGTGATGTGGCGCCTGCCGGTGTTTAGCGTGATGGTGCGCGAAAACCGCTTTACGCATGAACTGCTGGAAAAATCGCACGAGTTTACCGTTACCATTCCGTACGAGGACGTGTCCCGTTTTGTGCCGATCTGCGGCGGAAAGTCCGGCCGGCATATGGACAAGCTGTCCGCCTGCGGGCTGAAAACGTTGAAAGGGCAAAAAATAGCCACCCCGGTGTTGGATTTGCCCGGCATGCACTTTGAATGTTCGGTGGTGTATAACCGCTTGATGGGAAAAGATAACCTCAATAAAGCCCTTAACGAGCTGTGGTATAACAAAGAACCGAACGACTTTCACGTGTTTTATTTTGGCGAAATTCTGGATAGTTATATCACCGAATAAACCGACCGGGTTTTGCTTTGGCGGGCCTTTTGAAAAGGCCCGCTTTTTTGTTTAGGGGAGGGGGATATTTAAGAGGGGTTTGTCTTTCCAGCCTGTTTTGTCAAAATGCCACCATTCGGTGCGGGTGTAGGTAAACCCGGCGGCGGTCATGATTTTTTTAAGCGTTTCTCTGCGTGCCAGCACATCGGGGGGGAGATCGTAAAAATCCATGTGGGCACGGGTGGAAAAACTGTCAAAATCCGTAGGCATGGCCAGCTCATTGCCTTCAAAATCGCATGGCGTTAAATCCACCGCCATGCCGCGGCTGTGGCGGGAGCCTTTGCGGGGCGGGGCCACATAGCTCGGGTTTGGGACGGCGTCCCACAGCTTTTGATGGGCGTCCTGCGGGCGGTAACAATCCCACAGGCAAAACGTGAACGGCTCTTTTTGGCGCGCCGCTAAACGCACGGCTTTTTGAAGGCCCAGGAAGGCTTCTCGGTGCAGGTAGCATTGGTCCGAGTCGTAAATTTTTTTACCGGTAAAGTTGTGGGGGGTGGCATAGCGCAGCCGGATAAAAACGGGAAGCTCCGCACTGGGCACCACATGCGTAAGGCCGGCTTTGTTTAGGGCTTCTTCCCGTGCGGAAAGAGCCGGGCCCGCCGCCAGCAAAAGGATTGCGCTTATTCCAAGCAAAAGCCTTCTCATACCCTCAGTATAGCAGTTTGCGCGTTGGCGAACCAGCCAAAAATAAGTACAATACTTCTATGGACGATAAAAACTTCAAAAGCGGTTTTGCCGTACTGGCCGGACTGCCCAATGCGGGCAAGTCCACGTTGCTTAACAATTTGGCGGGCGGACTTCTCTCCGCTGTTACGTATAAGCCGCAAACCACGCGCCAAAATATTTTGGCTATCGCCGAAGGCGAGGGATATCAGGTAGTATTTGTGGATACCCCCGGTTTTTTGACGGCTCAGTATAAGCTGCAGCAAACCATGGTGGGCTGTGTGGACCGCGCCGTGCGCGAAGACGCGGATTTGGTGGTCTTTTTGCTGGACGCCACGGCCGACTATGCGCTAAATGCCAAATTGGTGGAAAAATTAAAAACGGTTTATTGTCCTGTTTTTGTTGCGTTAAACAAAATAGATTTGGTGAAAGATTCCGCCGTGTTGGACGCGCTGGAAGCGCGGGTGCGTGCGGATTTGAAAGTGGAAAAAGTGTTTCGTATTTCGGCGGCCAAAGGCTTGGGAACCGATGTGCTGAAACAAGCCGTAATTGAGGCCATGCCCCACAGCCCGGCCTATTTCCCGCCCGGCCAGTGGACGGACCGCTGGGAACGCTTTTACGTGGCGGAATTTATCCGCGAACAGATTTTTTTGCTCTATCAAAAAGAAGTGCCTTACAGCACATATGTGGAAATTGAAAAATTTACCGAAGATTTGGGATCCAAAAACTATATTCGGGCCAACATTCACGTAGAGCGCGACAGCCAAAAACCCATTATCATCGGCAAAGGCGGCAGCGCCATTGCCGAACTTAGAAAACGTGCGCAAAAGCGTATAGAAGAATTCCTGGGCCGCAAATACCGCCTGGAATTAAATGTGGTGGTGTCGCCCAATTGGCGCAACGATTCCAAAATGTTGGAAGAGTTTGGCTACATCGTGCGGGACGAACAATAACGCCTTGCCGTTGGAGCTGATTAAATATTTGAAAAAAGCCGGGGAGTTACCCCGGCTTTTGTTTTATTTGTTTTCGTATTTGTAAATCACCAGGCCGCTTCGCAGCTTGGGTTCAAACCAGGTGGATTTGGGCGGCATGATTTTATGCGCGTCTGCCACTTTCATCAGTTCTTCCATGGCCGTAGGATACATGGAAAAAGCCACTTTCCACGCTCCGCCGTCCACCCGTTTTTTCAGTTCCCCAATGCCGCGTATGCCGCCCACGAAATCAATGCGTTTATCCGTGCGCGGGTCGCCAATGCCCAAAACGGGGCCCAGCAGGTTTTCCTGCAGGATACTCACGTCCAGCGCGGCAACGGGGTCAGCCTCGTCAAAAGAGCCTTTTTTGGCCGTCAGCGTGTACCATTTTCCGTTTAGATACATGCCAAATTCGTGGCGTTTTTGCGGTTTTTCGCGGCCGGTTTCGGCCACGTCAAACTTGTTGGCTATTTTTTCCAAAAACGCTTCTTCGCTTAGGCCGTTTAAGTCTTTCACCAGGCGGTTGTAATCCATAACATACAGTTGCTGTGCCGGGAAAATAACGCTTAAAAAGAAATTGTAATTTTCCTGGCCCGTATGTTTGGGGTTGTGTTCCCTGCGCTGGCGGGCCACATTGGCCGCGGCGGCGGAGCGGTGGTGCCCGTCGGCAATATAGAGCGTGGGAATTTTTTCAAAGGCGTCCATCAAAAACTTGATGTCCTGCGGCGCGTCTATCACCCACAGGGTGTGTTTGATGCCGTCTTGCGCGGTGAAATCATACGTCGGAAATTCAGCCGCAATTTCGGCTATTTTGGCGTTTATTTCTTCCCGCTGGGGATAGGCCAAAAAGACGGGCCCGGTAGTGGCCGAAAGCGCGGCTACGTGGCGGGTGCGGTCGTCTTCTTTATCCTTGCGCGTCAGCTCGTGCTTGCGCACGATGCCTTTGTCGTACTCTTCGCACGAGGCGGCGGCCACCAGCCCGTATTGGGTGCGGCCGTCCATGGTTTGCGCGTAGAGGTAAAAACAGGGTTTTTCGTCCTGTTTCAGCACGCCCGTTTGAATAAAGTTTTCCAAATTTTCTTTGGCTTTTTGGTACACTTCGGGGGCGTACAAATCGGTTTCTTCGGGCAAGTCTATTTCGGGCTTGTCCACATGCAGAAACGAGTACGGATTGCCTTGCGCCATTTGGCGTGCTTCGGCCGAGTTGAGCACGTCGTAAGGCGGGCAGGCAATTTTTTCGGCGTGGCCGCTGGGGCGAAAACCCCGGAAAGGTTTAATCGTAGCCATTAGTTCACCCGAAATAAAAACTTGCCGGAGGCGGCGTATTCGTTAATAATATCCACCGCGCGTTGGGCCACAGCGTCCTGCGCTTGCTCGGTGCTGGCGCCGATGTGGTGCGTACCGTAAAAGTTTTCCGCTCCTTCAAAGGGGGAATAGTCAAACGTTTTATCGTTGGCTTTGGGTTCTTTTTCGTACACGTCCAACGCGGCGCGGATATTTTTGGTTTTGATGGCCTGGGCCAAATCCGGCGTGACCACTAAGCCGCCGCGGGCCGTATTGATAAAGGTGGCGCCGTCTTTCATGGCGTCAAAAAACTTTTTGTTAAACAAGCCATGAGTTTGCGGCGTGTCGGGCAGGTGGACGGTGATAACGTCGCACAGGCCGGCCAGCGTGTAGATGTCCTGCTGGGGCATGATGTTAAGTGCTTGGAAAACTTCCGGCTTGGTGTACGGGTCATAGGCCAGCACTTTCATGCCAAAAGCCTGGGCGCGTTTGGCCACTTCTTTGCCAATGTTTCCAAGCCCAATAATCCCCAGCGTGCGGCCAAAAATGCCTTTCGCCTTGCTGTATTCGGATTTATTCCACACGCCGGCGCGCAGGTCGCGCGTGTTGTGGAAAAGTCTTCTGTCCAAGGCCAGCATAAGCCCCATGGCAAGCTCCGCCACGGCAATAGAGTTGGTGCCGGGGCAGTTGCACACGGCAACGCCTTTTTGCGCGGCGTGAGAGATGTCAATCGTGTCGTAACCGGCGCCCGCGCGGATAATCAGCTTAAGGTTTTTGGCGGCGTCAATTACGGCTGCAGGCACTTTGGTGCTGCGCACAATGAGAATTTCGTTATCCGCCATGGCGGCCGGGAGCGTGGTTTCGTCCAGGTTCGGGTCGTCGGTGATTTGGTGCCCTTGTTTGGCGAGGACTTCTTTCCAATGGGCGGGGAATTTATCTGCAATTAAAATTTTCATTTGGCCTCCAAGCGCAGCTGGCGGACAATTTCGTCCACCGCGGCGGCGAGTTTTTCATATTCGCCCGTTCCGTGGATATCCACAAACGGGAAGCACGCAATGCGAAGCGAGTTCTGCTTGACCGAGGAGTATTTTTTAATGCCGTCGGCCAGGTTGGCCAAGCCGGTGGCTTTCAGGGCGGCGGAAATGTCGGCGTCCTTGAGGTTGGGGTCGGTCACTTCCAGCGTAAGCGTGGTGTAGGAGCGGAAGGCTTCGTCTTTAATAAGCGGGGCCAGATAATCGGTTTTGGAGGCCCAGTCCAACAGGAACTGTGCATGTTTGCGGCACAGGGCGTCCATGGCTTTTAAGCCGCCGTTTTCGTTCATCCATTTGCAGGCTTCGTTAAACATCCAAATGTTGGTGGTGGAGGGAGTGTTGACCGTTTGGCATTTTTCCTGCGCTTTTTTGGCGGCTTCGCTTAAGTCCAGCGCGTAGGGAACGGTGCGGTATTTTTTCACTTCTTCCAAGCGTTTGACGGCCGCCGGGCTCAGAATAATCACGCTGGACCCGCCGCCCACGCCAAAGCATTTTTGCATGGAGAATACCATGACGTCAAATTTGTTTTTTGGCAAATCGCGTCCGCCCGCGCAGGAAGTGCAGTCCCAGGCGATAAGCGTGTCTTCCCCTTTTGCTTTCCAGGCTTCTTCCAGGTATTGGTCCGGGATTTGCGTGCCGGTGGAGGTTTCGTTGGGGGTCATGATGACTAGGCTTGCGTTAAAATCGGGCTTTTCTTTCGGGAAGAATTCGTTTTCGCCCGCTTCGCGGATCGTGCGCACCACATTGGCTTCCAAGCGCCCGGCCAACTTTTGCGACCATAATTTGGAAAATGCGCCAAAAGACAAGCCGGAGAGAGAAGCTTTCGTCAAACTCCAGATGATGGCGTCCATAGCCGGGGTGGCACCGCCCAGGAAAAAAATAACGGTGTAATCTTGCGGCAAAGAGAGTAATTTGCGTAAATTTTCGGTGGCTTCTTTGTATAAGCCGTCGGTAGAAATATCTTTCGCGCGGTGACTGCGTTCAAACTGCGTTTGACAGACCGGCGTTTCGCGGATAATAGGATGTCCTTGACTGGGACCGCAGGTAAATGTCGCGGTAGGCATTTTGGTAACGTCTAATTTAATGCTCATTTTCATTTCTCCTTTTTACATCAGGTTTTCTCTTCGTTTAATGATTTTATTAATTGTAGCAAAGTTTACCCGAAGCGGCGCGTATTTTTTTGAAGAGAAAAGCAAAAATGTTAGTTAATAAAAAATCATGCGGGGCGGCATGTTGTATGGGGGGGTAAATTTTGTAAAATATATTTGAAAGATTTACTTTTATATAGGAGACTCTCATGAGCTGCGAAAAATGCACCCCTGAAGTGATGAATATGTGCTGCGTTTGCAAAGGCGCCAAGCACGATCCGGCCCCGATTCCTGAAGAAGGCAAATGGGTCAAAGCCAAACAAATTACCGACATCAGCGGTCTTACCCACGGTGTAGGCTGGTGTGCCCCTCAGCAGGGCGCCTGCAAACTGACGCTTAACGTCAAAAACGGCGTAATTAAAGAAGCGTTGGTGGAAACCTTGGGCTGCTCCGGCATGACGCACTCCGCCGCTATGGCTGCGGAAATTTTGCCCGGCAAAACCATTTTGGAAGCTTTGAACTCCGACCTCGTATGCGACGCTATCAACACCGCTATGCGCGAACTCTTCCTGCAGATCGTTTACGGCCGCACGCAGAGCGCGTTTTCCGATGACGGCTTGCCGATTGGCGCCGGTATGGAAGACTTGGGCAAAGGCCATCGCTCTCAGATCGGCACCATGTACGGCACCGAAGCCAAAGGCGCCCGCTACCTGGAAATGGCCGAAGGCTATGTGTTGGAAATCGGTTTGGACAAAAACAACGAAATCATCGGTTACAAATTCGTCAACCTGGGCAAAATGATGGATGCCATCAAGAAAGGCGAAGACCCGAAGGCCGCGTTTGAAAAGAACGTCAGCAAATACGGCCGCTTTGACGAAGCCGTCAAGAAAATTGACCCCCGCAAAGAGTAAGCCCAGGAGATAATGAATATGATTACGTTTGAAGGATACGAAAGAAGAATTGATAAAATCAACTCCGTTTTGAAAGAAAACGGCATCGCCTCTTTGGAAGAAGCCAAAGAAATTTGCACCAAAAAAGGCATTGACGTGGAAAAAATCGTCCGCGGCATTCAGCCCATCGCTTTTGACAACGCCGTTTGGGCCTACACCGTGGGCGCGGCCATCGCCATCAAATCCGGCGTAAAAACCGCTGCCGAAGCGGCCGAAAAAATCGGCGTGGGCTTGCAGAGCTTCTGCATTCCCGGCTCCGTAGCCGATCAGCGTGCCGTAGGTTTGGGTCACGGTAACTTGGGCGCGATGCTCTTGTCCGAAAACACCAAATGCTTCTGCTTCTTGGCCGGTCACGAAAGCTTTGCCGCGGCCGAAGGGGCCATCGGTATTGCCCGCACCGCCAACAAAGTGCGCAAAGAACCCCTTCGCGTTATTTTGAACGGCTTAGGAAAAGACGCCGCTTACATTATTTCCCGCATCAACGGTTTCACCTCCGTGGAAACGGAATACAACTATAAAACGGGCGAACTCAAAATCGTGAGCGAAAAAGCCTTCTCCGACGGCGACCGCGCCAAAGTGAAATGCTACGGTGCCGACGACGTAAACGAAGGCGTAGCCATTATGCGCCACGAAGGGGTGGACGTGTCCATCACCGGTAACTCCACCAACCCGACCCGCTTCCAGCACCCGGTAGCCGGTACCTATAAGAAATGGGCGACCGAAAACGGCAAGAAATACTTCTCCGTGGCTTCCGGCGGCGGCACCGGCCGCACCCTGCACCCGGACAACATGGCCGCCGGCCCTGCCTCTTACGGTATGACCGACACCATGGGCCGCATGCACAGCGATGCGCAGTTTGCCGGTTCTTCCTCCGTGCCTGCGCACGTGGAAATGATGGGCCTTATCGGTATGGGCAACAACCCGATGGTCGGCGCGACGGTAGCCGTTGCGGTGGCCGTGGCTGAAGCCAAATAACGGTTGTTTTGATTGAAAAAGCCGCTCCTTACGGGGCGGCTTTTTTTATGCCCCTAGCGAAAAGAAAGGGAAAAATGGAAAAGAACCTCACCTCAAACAAATCTCCTCGCTAATAAAAGGAAAATGATTAAAAAATAAGCATTTTTGTGCTTGTTTAACCGCTTGAAAAAAACCGCTTTCCCAGTACACTTAGAGTAGAGACGGGTTGGAGGTGGGGTTATGAAAAAACTATTTGGAAGATATGGCTGGGCGATGGCTCTAGTGGTGGCGGCGGGGGCGCTTATGTGTATGGTGTCTGTGCCGGCTTCGGCAGAGCAGTCCCCGTTTGAAAAGCTTCGCCATGAAATGCCCGCCAAGTTGGATTTGCTAAGAGCGCGCACGGACGAAGCCGGCGGAAAGGATTTGAGTTTGGCGTTATTGCTTTCCGCCCAAAACGAAGATGCGCACACCGTGGGCACTACGGTGCTGGTTTATCAGCAGTATCCGCGCGAACGCAAGCTGGCGGTGCTGTTGGCGGCGGCCGTGAAATACCACGAACAGATGAGCCTGATGCAGCGCGTGGAGGATAAATCCCTCAAGCAAGCGTTGGCCCAGGCCCCGGCGGAAATGGCCGGCATAAACGGTATGTTTCAAACGGTGCAGAACATGCTGGCCATGGATAACGACCAATTAAAGGCCGCCGTAGCCAAAGCGCAGGCGTTTAATATGCAGCGCAAGGCGGCAGAAGCCGTCAAGCGGACCGTCAAACATAATTTAACGAAAAAGGCCAATTAATTAGCCGATTAAAAACAAAAAACGGGACGAAGGGTATTCGTCCCGTTTTTATTGCGCATCAAACAGTTATAAAAGAATGCGAAATAATGCGATCATCCCCAGCGCACAGCCTAACGCCGCGGCGGCGGCAAAACATTCTTTGGGTTTGGGCGTGGGGAGAATTTTTTCCGCGGGCAAGGCGTTTAAGCGTTTTTGCAGTACCGCCGGGGCCGCACAGAACAAAGCATACCCTATCAGCTTTTCCGTCCAACCGGGGGCCGCAATGGCGCCAATTAGGCCTCCCAGCCACATCGTGCCCCATGCCCAGGGCGGAAGCGGCGGTTTGTGGCGCATATATTCGCAGGTGCGGCAGATGATGGCATTTAATTCAAAAAACGTAATAAACCCGCCCACGGTACGCAAGAACGCTCCGTGTGGAAGCGGCTGGGCATTTAGGCGCCTAAACCCGTGCGGAACGGCCGTCCATTGGCGGTAGAGCCAGTAAAACGTGAACAACCCGCCGCTAAACACATTGAGCAAAAAAAGCGTGCCCGCATGAATAAAGTAAAAAGTGTTGGAAACCCCTTTCGTTTTCAGCAGGGTGCGGCGCTCTTGCCGTTTGGCTTCGGTGGCGTAATCCCATTTTTTTAAGCTTAGGGCATACATGGCATATAACACCGCCAATATGCCCAGCATTTGAAGCAATCTTTCCATAAGGCTATTATAATAATTTTACGCCCTGGCGGGCGTGGGGGAATTTATTTTTTGATTATTTGAAAATATACCAGGTGTTGTTCTTCGGAAAAGAAAAATTCCAGTTGGCGGCCCGGGTTTCTGGCGGCGGGAATACGCAGGGAAAAGGAATAGTCGGTCAGTTCCCCGGTGGCTTTGCGTTGGGAAAAGGACCTTTGGAATTTGTCCGGATAGCAGAAGAGTTGTTCCGCCGTTTGATAGGCCGTTTGCGTACCGTTAGGAGCAAAGAAGCGCTCGGACGCGAAGAAAATGGAGGCTTGCGGGTTAAGCGCAAAGGTTTTTAACTGCGGGTGATTATTCAAGCAGTTTTGCAGACGGTGATAACGGCTCAGCAAGAGGGTTTGAACCTGTTTTTCGGCTTCTTCGGCCTGGTGCATAAGGGCCACTTTTTCTTCCAGGCTCATGTCTTTGGGAAGCGGCTCCAAATTGCGCGCCAGACGCAATAGATAGGCCGTTTTGCTGCCAACGGGCACCAGTTTTTCCAGTTTGCGTTTTTGTTTTAATTGGTCCAAAATATGGCGGGCCAAATTTTGGCTTACCAAAACCAAGTGCTCGGTAGGTTCCTGACGGGTGAGAAATTTGGTCCACTGGTATTGTGCGCGGCGAGCCAGCTGAAACGGGGTTTGCTGATAGGCGCGCCAAATCCGCCTGAGCAGCCCGTCCGTATTGAGGGCGGCATGGGCGGAAGAAACGGTACACGCCAAAAGTACACACAAAACCCATAGTTTTTTCATATCGCTTATTGTAACAAACCTTCGTCGGGGCTTGCCAGGGTCTTTTGGCCCAGGCGCCATTAGGCCCAATTTACAAGCAGAAGGAAGCAAAAAATACTAAAATATATATATCTGCAAAAGTAATTTAATCAAAGGCGTTTGCCTTTTATAAAATACCCCGCAGTCGGTTTGAGGGGTATTTTTGTGGAAATTAATTAGGAAACTGACTTAAATATATGAACAATACCCGCGAAGACGTGCGCAACGTGGCTATTATCGCCCACGTAGACCATGGCAAAACCACCATTGTGGATTCCCTTCTCAAATTTGCCGGGGAATTCAAAGTAAAAGAAGATCAAGCTCAAGACACCGTTTTAGACTCCAACCCGCTGGAAAGAGAAAGAGGCATCACCATTTTGGCCAAATGTACTTCTATCGGATACAAAGGCCACACCATTAATATCGTAGACACGCCCGGCCACGCCGATTTCGGCAGTGAAGTGGAACGCGTGCTGCGCATGGTGGACGGCGCTATCTTGATGGTGGACGCCGTGGAAGGCCCCATGCCCCAAACCCGCTTTGTATTAAGAAAAGCGTTGGCTTTGGGCCTGCGCCCGATTGTGGTAATCAACAAAATGGACCGCGATCACGTACGCCCCAGCGAAGTGGTGGACGAAGTGTTCAACCTCTTTATGGAGTTGGGCGCTACGGACGAACAGTTGGACTTCCCGATTATCTACGCTTCCGGCCGCGCCGGCTGGGCGAGCCTTAAAATGGAAGAAAAAGGCAAAGATATTGCCCCTATTTTGGACACGATTCTTGCTCATGTGCCGGCTCCCGAAGCCATGCCCGACGCTCCCCTGCAAATGCAGGTGACCATGCTGGATTACAACAATTTCTTGGGCCATGTAGGTATCGGTCGTATTTTGGCCGGAAATATTAAGAAAGGCCAGCAAGTCACCCTTATCCACCCGGACGGCACCACCACCAATGCCAAAGCCGCCAAGATTGAACGCTTCTTGGGGCTCGGCAAAGTGGAAGTGGAAGAAGCCACCGCGGGGGACATTGTTTCCATCGCCGGTTTGGAAGGGGTGGATGTGGGCGATACGATTTGCCGCCCGGACGCATTAAAACCGCTGCCGCCTTTGGCTATTGACGCGCCGACCATGTCTATGGATTTTATGGTCAACGACAGCCCCTTCTCCGGTAAAGAAGGCAAATTTGTCACCAGCCGCCACTTAAAAAACCGCCTGGAAAAAGAAGCCCAAACCAACGTGGGCCTGCGGGTGGAACAGCTGGAAGGCGAAGGCAAATTTAAGGTGTATGGCCGCGGTGAACTGCATTTGACCATTTTGATTGAAAACATGCGCCGCGAAGGTTTTGAATTGGCCGTTTCTTCCCCCGAAGTGATTTACAAAGAAGAAAACGGACAGCTCTTGGAACCTATGGAATACTTGATTTTGGATATCAAGTCCGAATTCCAAGGGGCCGTATTTACCATGTTGGGCACTCGTGCGGCTAAGCTGGAAAATATGGTTTCCGAAGGCGAAGACCGCCTGCGCCTGGAATATTTGATTGCTTCCCGCGCGCTTATCGGATTTAAGAACGAATTCTTAACCAACACCCGCGGTACGGGTATTATGCACCACAGCTTCAAAGGCTACTATCCCAAGGTGAACTTGCCCGACCTGCGCCGCAACGGCGTGCTGATTGCCAAGGAAGACGGCGAAACCACTCCGTATGCGCTGTTTGCGTTGGAAAACAACGGCGAACTCTTTTTGGGACCTGGCGTAAAAGTGTACGCGGGGGAAATCGTGGGGCAGAATTCCCGCTCTAACGATTTGGTAGTCAACCCGTGCAAAGCCAAACACTTAAGCAACATGCGCAGCAAAGCCAGCGACGAATCCTACGTGCTGACCCCGCCGCGCGTGATGAGCTTGGAACAGGCCGTGGAATACATCGCGCCGGACGAACTGGTGGAAATTACGCCCACTTCTTTGCGCCTGCGCAAGAAAATTCTTTCTCACTTGTTAAGAAAACGCACGGAACGTGCCGCCGAAATGGCCGAGGAAGAAGAAGCCTAAACACCGGTTGTATTTTTTGACAGGGCCGCGAAATCGCGGCCCTTTTTTTGTGCTTGTGTGCCATGGCCCGTAAAATAAAAGGCATGGCAGAACTCTTAAGGAAATAGGTTTGAAGCGTTTCAAAGCTTGGTGTGAGGGAAAATGTTTTTTGCTATGATAAATGATATGAACCCGAAAGAACGCATGCTGGCAGGCCTTCCTTACCGTGCAAATGAAGGAACCTTGCCCCAGGACCAACTGGAAAATAAACGCAAAATTTACGAGTATAATTTTTCCCGACCGGACGAAACGGAAAAACGGCAGTCGCTTTTAACCGCTATTTTGGGCAAGTGCGGCCGCAACGTAACGGTGCTGCCTCCTTTCCATTGTGATTACGGTAAACATATTGAAATTGGCGACGGCGTGTTTATCAATTACAATTGCGTCATTTTGGACGTCTGCCCCGTTACTATCGGTGCCCGTTCACTGCTGGGGCCGAATGTTTGTTTGGCGGCGGCAGGGCACCCGGTGCACCCGCTTTCGCGCCAAAGCGGCTACGAGTACGGTGCCCCTATTTCCATTGGGCAGGACGTATGGTTGGGCGCGGGTGTGATTGTAAACCCTGGCATACGCATAGGGGACGGAAGCGTTATTGGCGCGGGGAGCGTGGTGACGAAAGATATCCCCGGCGGGGTGATTGCCGTCGGCAATCCGTGCCGCGTACTGCGGCCTATTACAGAGGAAGACCGAAAGTTCTATTTCAAAAAGCGTGTCTTTGACGTAACAGATTATTAAAAAATCCGGTTTTCAAAACCGGATTTTTTTAGGTGAGCTAAAAGAGTTCGCTTAATCCCAGCTTGTCTAACAATCCGTCCAGTAAACCGGGTTCTTTGGCTTTGGCTACGCCCAGCTGTTTGCTTTCGCGGTCCAGCGCGTGGCGAATGAGAGCCAAGGCCCCGCAATAGGCGGGATTATCGGCGGCGCAGTCCGAAATTAAGTTTTCAAACACGCCAATACGTGCCTTTTTCATGGAAAAATCCGTTTTCAGCGTTTTTAATAAGATTTTATTGGCCCCACTTCCGCATAACACCAAACGACCGGCTGGATATTTTAAGAAATTCAGCGATTGGCAAAACTCCCGCGTTAAACGTTGTGCTAGGTGAGAGGACGCGTCTTCCAACAGTTCGTCCATGATTTTGTCAGACCCCGGTTCGTAATCGCCCATGATTTCTTGTACGGTTTCCAAATCGTTCTGCATAAGGTCCGCTACGGCCTGTACCAGCACATTTTTTCCAAACGGAAGTTCCATTCCGTCCACCAGCGTTCCTTTGTGATATAACAAAGCGGAAGAACTTATTCCGCCCACATCAAGCAACAAGACTCCCGCCTGCTTTTCTTCCGGCAAGAGAAGCGTTTCCCCTATAGACACCGAGGAAGGCATCATTTGATATTCGTTACATTCACAGTTGGAAAAAACTGAGCTTAAATTATTTAAGTGTGTCCGCATGGCAAACGAAAGGAAGTTCTCTACGTCCAGCGTGGAACCGTACATTCCTTTTGGGTTTTTGATGCCAAAATTACCGTCTATGGCGTAAGATTGAGGGAGGATATCCACCACTTCTAACTCCTCGCTTAAAGAGGTGGGAATGGAATTTTTGGAAGCTTCTTCCATTTCTTTCTCCCCGATGATGTGATTTCGCGATTCTACGGACTTAAAGCCAATGGCATGTTTGAAAGACAAAAAGTTGCCGCGCAGCCCCACAATTACCATCGGGTTAAACGATACGTATTCCGACACTTCCGCAAATACTTTTGTCAGTTCTTCCTGGGCGCCCTGCATGTCCCGCACGAAAGCGGCCGAAAACGCCCGGCACGGACGGCGCAAAATGTGGCGTATGCGCAGGGTGTCGGTGTCGTCGTCATAGGCGGCCAGGGCGGAGATAATTTCTTCTCCGCAGAAGTCTATAGATAAAATATTGCGGCTCATAAGGGTTTTCCTACACTCATTTTATCAAATTTGGCCATTTGTCAATTTTACAGAGGGAAAGCGTATTTTTGCGGGCGGTGAAAAATAAAATTTTCCGTCGGAGAAGTAGCTTTTTTAGCCGTTCGTCGTATCGACGGATAGCAACCTATAGGCCCCCTGGACTTGACATTTGTCTTTTGCGGGCATATACTAGAACAGGACGTTTCTTCAAGGGGATCCCCGCTTGGCTTCCTAGAAATTTCTTTTACGAAGGGAATAACCCCGTTATTTCTATATCTAAGAGGAGTTTCTATGAAAAAAACATATATTTATGTTTTTCCTGCTCGCTTGCCCATTATGGGCTAATGCCGAAAATAAAATTCAAATGGTGACGTATTTCCCTGTTCCATATGTGGCCTACAGTAAGGTAAATGTGAATAAACAAATGGATGTGGGGTTAACTAATGTTTGCACTATGAATTTGGGGTGTAACGAAAGCGGCTCGGCCGGATTAAAGCCCTTACAGGTGACGACAGCGAACTTAAACCGTGGCCAGTTAGATTTGGATACGGGTGCGGCCGCCATTAGCACCTCTGTGGCGCTGGGGTCTGGTGCCGGGATTGCGGAATTTAATTTCCCGCAGGATCTTCGTATCGGGACATTAAATAATGGTTATAGCATAGAAACGGAACAAATGACGTTAGACGTGCTTAAATTGTTTCCGGATAGGATTAAAAATGACTTTCCCAGCTGTGCGGCTACGGGAGCCGCCGGTGCGCCAATGGTGTCTTGGCAGCTGGTGCAACTTAAAGAAAAAAAGGAAACCTATTTAATGTGTGGAAATCCTTTTGACACGGAACCAGAACCAGAACCGGAACCGGAGTTGGATTGTTCCGATAATAGCTATAAAGAGTCGCACAAATCCGAGTGCTGTCCCATGACCTCGCATAGTGACACGGTATGTTGGCGGAAAGAAGTGGTTTCCAGATGGCAAAGCACGTCATTTTCCATGGCTTCTGCTTTCGGTTCGGATTGGTTAACACAAACCTGTCAGAAAAATGTTGGGGATATGGGTATAATGATGGCTGTTCAAAAAACGGTGATGTTTTTGAAGGAGTCTTTACATCTAACCCGAAGATAGTAATAGTAGGTTCTGGGAATTATAATCTTGCACTTAGAGATTGTACTAATGGAGATGCTACGGTTTGTACAGGCCCCTTGGATAAAAAATATTACTGTAACAGCGGAAATAAGGACCTTGTTTTGGTGGGGTTTACCGGGGTTGCGGCTAATGGCCAAGGGCTTTCTTGCCCTCAATATGGTTCCGGGCAGTCCCCTCAGTGGAAAGGCGGACAGCAATCTTATATCTGCACAGTAACAGAAACCACGCAACGAAACGGTTGGTAATTAAAAGGCCTCCTTAAGGGGAGGCCTTTTTTATGGGCGGGCGGCAAAAAGAGGGGGGCGTTGCGGTATACTCCGTCTTAATTTAGTAAAATATAATTATCCTATGATAGACATCAAAGACCTTTCCTTCCATTTTGGCTTGCGTACCTTGTTTGAAGACGCTTCCGTGATGATTCAAGACGGGCAGAAAGTGGGCCTTGTGGGGCCCAACGGCTGCGGCAAGAGTACCCTTTTTAAGCTGATAGAAGGCAAGTTCTCCCCGGACGGCGGAAAAATAGACGTTTCGCGCGGAACCAAAATTGCTTCCGTCGCACAGGACATTGCGGACCCTTCCGTAAAACTGCTGGATTATGTGCTCGCCAGCGACAAAGAACTTTCCGCCCTGCAAAAAGAATTGGAAAACCCCAACATCTCCGGCGAACGCATGGCCGAGGTGTTTGACCGTTTGGATTTTTTGGGTGCACACAGCGCCGAAGCGCGCGCCAGCGCCATTTTGAGCGGTTTGGGGTTTATGAACGAAGATTTTCACCGCCCTCTTAAAGAATTTTCGGGCGGTTGGCAGGTGCGCGCCAACGTGGCGGCGTGCTTGTATGCGCCGTCTAACTGTTTGTTATTGGATGAACCCACCAACCACTTGGATCTGGAAACGGCCATGTGGCTGGAAAACTACCTGGTCCGTTTGGATAAAACCATTTTCATCATCAGCCACGACCGCCATATCTTAAACCGCTTGTGCGATAAAATTATCCATGTAGAAGATGCCCAGCTTAAGCTCTATAACGGCAACTACGATACTTACGAACGCACCCGCGCCGCCGCTATTGAAGGCGCCCGCCTGGCGGCCGCCAAACACGAACGCGTAGTGGCGCATTTGCAATCGTTTGTGGACCGCTTTCGCTATAAAGCCACCAAAGCCAAACAGGCGCAGAGCCGTATTAAAATGATTGAAAAACTCGGCGATGCTCCCGCTATTCCCAAAGACCCGGAAGTGCATTTTCAGTTTCCTTCGCCCGAGCGTTTGCAGAACTCGCTGGTGACGATTGAAAACGGCGTGGCGGGATATGACGATAAACCGGTCCTGCAAAATTTGAACCTGCGCATTGAACCCGATGACCGCATTGCCCTGTTGGGTGCCAACGGGAACGGTAAATCCACGTTAGCCAAAATTATTTCTCATCGGTTGCTGTTGATGTCGGGAAAAATGACAATGGCCAAAAAAATGAAAATTGCCTATTTTTCCCAGCACCAAACGGAAGAATTGGACGTGGAAAAGACGCCCTACGAGCAACTTTCCGTCGTGATGCCCCTGGCTACGGAAACGCAAATCCGCGCTCAGCTGGGTGCCTTTGGGCTTAACAAAGCCAAGTCCGACACGGAAATAGGCAAACTGTCCGGGGGGGAGAAATCCCGCCTGTTGCTGGCGCTAATCACCAAAGACGCGCCCCACCTGCTGATTTTGGACGAACCTACCAACCATTTGGACATTCAGTCCCGCCAGGCCTTGCTGGAGGCGCTGAATAATTACGAAGGCGCCGTGGTGCTGATTACGCACGACTTGCACGTGATAGAATACACCTGTGATACCTTGTGGATAGTGCGGCACGGCACCTGCCAAACCTTTACGGGCGATTTGGAAGATTATAAAGCGCAGCTTCTTAAAAATAACGACCGTAACGACCTCGCCAGCGACAAAATGACTTCCAAAGAAGCCCAGCGCAAAGCCGCCGCCCAGCGGCGTGCCCGCGTCGCTCCGCTTAAAAAAGAAATTCGCGCGTTAGACGAAAAAATAGAAAAACTGACCGCCCGCAAAAAAGCGTTGGAAGAACAACTGGTCGTGCAGTATTCGGCCGACAGCAGCATTGAACTGGCCCTGCTGACAGACCAGCTAAAAAACGCCGAAGACGAATGGATGCGCCTAAGTGAAGAATATGAGCAAGCCTGCGCCGAATAACGAAATAAAAGATTTTTCGCTGCTTCCTGCTTGTTTGCAGGAAGCGCTTTCTCGCCTGGGGATTACCGAACCGACCCCTGTGCAGGCCGCGGCCATTGCGCCTGCTTTGCAGGGGCGTGACGTGCTGGCCACGGCGCAGACGGGAACGGGGAAAACATTTGCTTTTTTGCTTCCGCTGGCGGTTAAACTCATGCAAAACCCGCAGGAAAACGCGCTTGTTTTGTCGCCTACGCGGGAGCTGGCCCAGCAGACCCAGGCCGAACTGGAAAAGCTTTCTTCGGCCGAATTTGAGCCTAAAACGGCCTTGATTATCGGCGGGGATAATATCCATAAACAATATGCCGACTTGCGGGCCAAACCGCGCGTCATTATTGCTACTCCGGGCCGCCTGCTGGACCATATGGGCCGCAAAAGCGTGAACCTTAAAAATGTACACACGGTGGTGTTGGACGAAACGGACCGCATGCTGGATATGGGGTTTATAGACGATATGCGTAGCATTGTGTCCGCGCTGCTGCCTCCCCGCCAGACGCTTCTGTTCTCTGCCACGCTTCCCCAAGAAATTCAAGCCTTAGCCAGCGAGTTTTTGCAGGACCCTGTCCGCGTGCAGATAGGTTCCGTGGCCACTCCGGCCGATTTGGTGTTGCAGGAAATTGTGCACGTGGACGTGCGCGAAAAATTGCCTCAGCTTTTGCACGAATTAAAAACGCGGCAAGGCTCCGTGCTTATTTTTACCCGCACCAAACACGGGGCGGAGCGCTTGGCCAAACAGCTCAAATTATACGGTCAAAAGGCTAATGCATTGCATGGGGATTTGCGTCAAAACCGCCGCCGGCAGGTGTTGGAATTTTTCCGAAACGGCACGGTGCGTATTTTGGTGGCTACGGACGTGGCCGCACGCGGCATTGATGTGCCGCATATCGCGCATGTGATTAATTATGATTTGCCCCAGTCGCCGGAGGATTATATCCACCGCATTGGCCGAACGGGCCGCGCGGGAGCGGTGGGGTCGGCCTTGTCTTTGATATCGGACGACGGCGCCAAATGGAAAGAAATTTGCAAAGTCACTCGTTTTTCTATTCCTGTTAAAACCATACAAAAAACGATTGAGCCGCTTCCCGCTCCTAAATTTGTAGCCCAGGAAGAAGGCACCGCTCATGCCAAGAATCGCCGCCGCGTTCGCCTGGCAAAAAGCGCTTCCCAAGAGGGGGAAAAAGCGGCGTTAAATTCGGCGGAGCAACCCCGTGCCAAAAAACAGTCGGTGGTGGCTTCCGCTAAACCCGAGGAGCGCCCGGCTCGTTCCCAACAGCCTGTTGTAACATCAAAACCCAAAACGTTTCACAAAGCTGTCTCGGCGGCAGCCGTGCTGACCCAACGGGAAGACCTTCCCTTCCGCGCGGTAAAGGTAGGCGTCAGCAAGAAAAAGCTCCAAAAAGAGCAGGCAAAATCTTTCAAACAGCCCCGTAAAACTTTTTCGCAAAAGCACCGTTTTTCCAAACGAAAACGCCGCTAAATCACACATAAAAAAAGGGACCTCGTAAGGTCCCTTTTTTGTGGCGGCTCAAATTATATTTCAGTACCAATGACGGTTGTGCCGTCAGGCAGTTCGGATGTTTCAAACGCCTCACACAGCCAATTGTATTTGGAACTGAGAGGGACGCACGTCATCAAGTCCTTGTACTTGTTGGTACCCAGCGTCAGCACGTAATACATATACAGACAATAGGTATTGGTGTAAGACCCCGTACCGCTTAACCGGCAGGCGGAAATGCTATCTGAATTAAACGAATAGTGGTAGGAGCCAATATTAAAAGTGGAGGCGTTGGGGGTATCTGCATCAAAGAACGACACATCAAGCCCGGTAAGCTTTCTGGGGGCTTCGGAATTGGCCGAGCGGTAGCGCTTGGCGGATTCAAAAATCGTCTTGAGGTTGGTCAGCGCTTCCATGGCTTCGGCCCGCTGCACAGAACGGCGGTACTGCGGCAGTGCCACCGAGGTTAAAATGGCGATAATAAGTACCACCGCCAAGAGTTCCACAAGGGTAAAACCGGATTTGTTTTTTATCATAAATTTTCTCCCGTACAAAGTACAGTATATCGGTTTTGAGGTGCTTTTTCAACCGCGCTGTTGAGGGAAAACCTTGCAAGGGTGTTAAAAAAGGCTATAATAAATAATATCATTCTACACAAAGAGGAATTTATGCCGAATTATTTTTCTAAAAAAGGATTTACCCTTACCGAACTGATGGCGGTGGTAATCATCATTGCCATTTTGGCCGGGATTGGATTCGGATCGTATAAAAAATCGGTGGAACGCAGCCACTTTACGGAAGGATTGGTGGCGGGGAACACCATTTTGGAGTCGGCGATCCGCTATTATTACGATAACCCGGATCTGTCCGATACGCAGCGCAAAAGACCTAAAATTGAGTATTTGGATGTGGGCCTGTCTAACGGGGCAACTTGCAAGGCTACCAGCGACAAAGATTATTGCGTAAAAACTAAATATTTTGAAGTGACTGTGCAAAACTGGGGCGTTCAGGTGAACCGTGTGCAAGGCTCTATTTTGAAAGACTATGCTTTTAACCTTTATTCCGGCCTGGACGGCACCCGCCAGAAGGACGTGTGCCGCGCCAGAAGCTTGGCCGGTGCGGACTTGTGCCATATGATGGGCTACACGTCCTGTTCCGGTTCTGGGGCGACGCAGATTTGCAGAAAGCCGTAACCCGGTAATATATTTTTGTGCAATGCCCGCGCCAAAGAAGGTGCGGGCGTTTTTATGTAAGAGGGGAAAAGTATAAAATAAAAAAACCACAAAGCTTATGCTTTATGGTCCGCTTGTCGGTTGAGCCGTTTTGGACAGGCGGAAGATATTTTCTTCCCCTGTCCGCCGGCGAACGACTTGGCCGGCTTCAAACTGCTAACTATCGGGTTGCCTTCAACCCAGACGCTCGTTATTTCTTGATGATCATGTAATGAGCGCCGCTGACATTTTCGCCGACTTTCGTCAACGCTTCAGCCATTTTTTCAAGTAACTTCGTCATTTTTTTCTCCTGTTAAAATTTCCGATAAGGAGAAGCACTTCTTATCTTTCTTAAAAATATTATACAAATTTTTACTATGCTTGTAAATCAAGGAGATATATCATAACAAATATAAAAAGAATATGCAACAAAAAAATGGCTTTTTTTGCCCCTTTGGCGCATTGGCTTTTTATATAATATAAGTATTATGAAAGTACTTCACACCGACTGCTTAGTAATTGGCGCCGGCATTGCCGGGTGCGTGTATGCGCATCAAGCCGCCAAAAAAGGCCTTAAAACCATGCTCCTGTGCTGTGGGGAAATGCCCCAAGCCAACAGCGACTTGGCACAGGGGGGCATCGTTTACGAACCCAATTTGAATATGGAAGATTTGCTGGCCGACGTAAAAATGGCCACCGCCGGTATGTGCAATGCCGAAGCGGTAAAACAAATTTCCGCCGCCGGCTGCAAAGCCGTAGAAGAAGTGTTTTTGAAAGATTTGTCCGTAAATTTTGACCGCGACGAACAACACCGCCTGCGCTTTACGCGCGAAGGTGCTCACCGCAAAAACCGCATCATTTATTCCAAAGATACCACCGGGCACGCCATGTTGGACGCTATCCAACAGTCCGTGCGCAAAAACCCGATGATTACCATTCGGGAATTTGCTTCGGCCATTGATTTGCTGACGCTTTCTCACAGCTCTCCGGACCCGATGGACCGCTACTACCCGCTGACGGTGTTTGGCGCCTATGTGCTGGACAATAAAACGGGTGAAGTATTTGCCGTTACCGCCAAAAAAACGGTGTTGGCCACCGGCGGCGTGGGGCAGGTGTATCGCCACACCACCAATGCCGAACATGCCTACGGACACGGCGTTGCCATGGCCTACCGCGTGGGTGCGCGCGTGATGAATATGGAATTTGTGCAGTTTCACCCCACGGTGTTTGCCAAAGGCAAAAGCTTTTTGCTCTCGGAAGCCCTTCGCGGTGAAGGCGCTATTTTGCGCAACTGCAACGGGGAAGCCTTTATGCCCAAGTATCACCCGCTTAAAGACTTGGCCCCGCGCGACATTGTGGCCCGCGCCATTGAAGAAGAACGCTTGAAAACTTCGCACGACTGCGTATATTTGGATATTACCGCCAACCCTGCCGAAGAAACCAAAGAACGCTTCCCCGCCATTTATAAAAAATGCTTGGAAGAAGGCTTTGATATGACCAAAACCCCCGTGCCCGTGGTGCCTGCCGCGCACTATTTCTGCGGCGGCGTATATGCCACGCCGGAAGGCCGCACCAACATTCTGCACTTAAACGCCATTGGCGAAACGGCCTGCACGGGTTATCATGGGGCGAACCGCTTGGCCAGCACCTCGTTGCTGGAAGCGGTAGCTATGGGATATTTGTGCGCGGAAGCGGACGCGAAAGATATCGCTTCCGAAACGTTTCGTATCCCGCTGCCCAAGCCGTGGGTCGTGCCGGAAGAAAAGCCGGATTTGAACTTGGTCAAGCAGGATTTGGCCACCCTTCGCAATACGATGTGGAACTATGTGGGATTAATTCGCAGCCGCAAGCATTTGGACCGTGCGGAAAAAATCCTGCGTCACCTGCATAACGAAATTGACGTGTTCTACAAAGGGGCGGCCTTGTGCCAGGAATTGTTGGACCTGCGCAACGGTACTCAAACGGCGCTGTTAATCACGTACGCCGCATTAAAGAACCGCCATTCGGTGGGGTGCCATTACCTGTCCGACGAGAAAAAAGCCTAAGAAACGGCTTTAAGCCTAATAAAAACGCCGAGGATTTCTCCTCGGCGTTTTTTTGCTTCCAAAATACTTGGTGATTAAAAAGGCAAAAAATATCCCCCGAAGAAACTTCGGGGGATAAGATTATTTTTTGCTTTCTTTGTTTTTTAAGCTGGCTTTAATCAGCCCGTCAAACAGCGGGTGCGGGCGCAACGGGCGGGAGCCAAATTCCGGGTGGAATTGACCCGCGATGAAATAAGGGTGGTCTTCCCGTTCCACAATTTCGGGCAATACGCCTTCGTGCCAGCCGGACACTTTCAGCCCCGCTTCGCTTAACAGTTTTACATACGCGGGATTGAATTCGTAGCGGTGGCGGTGGCGTTCTACAATCTGGTCTTTGCCGTACAAACGGCGCGCCAGCGAGCCTTCTTTCAAGTCCGCCGTATAGTTGCCCAAACGCATGGTTCCGCCTTTGTAAACCACGTTTTTCTGTTGGGGGGTCAAATCCACAACGGGGTCTTTGGTGGTGGGGTCAAATTCGGTGGAGTTGGCATCGTGCAAGCCGCACAGGTTGCGGGCCGCTTCAATCACCGTGCATTGCATGCCCAGGCAAATACCCAAAAAAGGCACTTTCTTTTCGCGGGCATATTTGACGGTGGCAATTTTGCCTTCTATGCCGCGGCCGCCAAATCCGCCGGGGATTAAAATGCCGTCCACGTCTTTGAGTTTTTCTTCAATATTGTCTTTATCCGTATTTACGTATTCCACTTCCACTTTGGCATCGTTATTCATGCCGGCGTGTTTTAAGGCCTCGTGTACGGATTTATAGGCTTCTTGGAATTCGGCATATTTGCCGGCGATGGCAATTTTGACCGATTTGGAAGGATAGAGCGCTTTGTCAAAGAATTCAAACCATTTGGGGTCCACTTCCTGGGTGGGTTTTAATCCCAAGAGGGAAATGATTTGTTTGTCCACTTCCTGCTTGTAGAACATTTCCGGCACATGGTAGATGGATTTAGCGTCGGCACATTCAATAACGGCTTTGGCTGGCACGCTGCAGAAAAGGGAGAGCTTTTCTTTCAAATGCTGGGAAAGCGGTTTTTCGGTGCGGCAGATAAGCATGCTGGGCTCAATACCCACTTCGCGCAGTTTGTTGACGGAGTGTTGGGTGGGTTTGGTTTTCAGTTCTTGCGCCACCGCAATATAGGGGATTAACGTAACGTGCACGCAGATGACGTTTTGCGGGCCTTTTTCCAGGCGCAGCTGGCGGGCCGCTTCCAGGAACGGGAGGGATTCAATATCGCCCACCGTACCGCCGATTTCAATAATGGAAACGTCCGTATCGTTTTCAAACGCGGTGAAGCGTTTTTTGATTTCGTTGGTAATATGCGGAATGACCTGCACCGTGGCGCCCAGGTATTCGCCGCGGCGTTCTTTGTCTATGACGGTTTGATAAATGCTGCCGGCGGTATTGGTGTTGGCGCGGGTCATGGTGACGTCCAAGAAGCGTTCGTAGTGGCCCAAGTCCAAGTCGGCTTCGGCTCCGTCCGAGGTCACAAACACTTCGCCGTGCTGATAGGGACTCATGGTGCCGGGGTCCACGTTGATGTACGGGTCGCACTTAATCATGTTGACGCGCAGGCCGTTAAGCTGCAAGAGCTTGCCGATGCTGGCACCGGAAATACCTTTCCCAAGCGAGCTGACTACCCCGCCCGTGATAATAATGAATTTGGACATACAAACACTCCTGTAATAAAATAAAATCCGTACGGCAAAAAAATATTTTTGCCTTAAAAAGAGGAACTCCCGCCGGAAGCGGGAGTTCTTCTCTATTGATGTTCTTTAGAATACTTTTCGGCGGCTTCCAAGTCGGCCGCGGTGTCGATGGCGGGGCCGGTGGGGTGGGTTTCCACACATTTGATGGTCAACCCGTCCTCCAGCGCGCGCAGCTGTTCAAGCCGTTCCAGTTGTTCCAGCGGGCTGGGGGGCAACTGCACAAAGCGTTCCAGCGCTTCGCGGCGGTAACCGTAAATGCCGCAGTGCTGCCAGTAGGGGGCTTTTTTGTTTTCTTCCGTCAGCTCGCGTTTATAGGGCACGCGGGAGCGCGAAAAATACAGCGCGCGGCCGTCCTTGGCGATGACGGCTTTTACACAGTTGGGATTGTCAATTTTGGCATCGTCCAACGTGGCAAAGACGGCGGTGGAAATATCGCAGGAGGGGTCGCTTTTAAGCAGGTTGGCTACGGCCGTGACCGTTTCGGTGCTGATGAACGGTTCATCCCCCTGGACGTTAATAATAAATTTTTCGGGGCGGTTTTGGGCCGCTTCAAAAATGCGGTCCGTACCGCTTTGGCAGGCTTCGCTGGTCAGCACGGCCTTGGCGCCAAACTTGGCCACCGCTTCCACCACCAAGGGGGATTCGGTAGCGATAATCACTTCGCCTAATCCGGTGCGTTTGCACGCTTCATAGACGTGCTGAATAACGGGTTTTCCGTTTAAGTCTTTCAAAATTTTACCCGGCAGGCGCGACGAACCGTAGCGCGCGGGAATAGCAATTAAAATATCACTCACGGCAATACTCCTTCAATTTCTTCGCGGGTAGCGGTGGCCGTGCCGGATTTTTCTACTACGATTCCGGCCGCATAATTGGAAAGCACCGCCGATTCTTGCAGCGTGGCGCCCGTGGAAAGCGCAAGGGTGAGAACGGAAATAACCGTGTCGCCCGCGCCGGTGACGTCGTACACTTCGCGCGCCGTGGCTTTGACGGTGACGGGCTTGGAAGAACCTTTTTCAAACAAGCTCATTCCGTCGGCACCGCGCGTGATCAAGATAGAGTCCGCGTCCAACATTTTCAAAATTTTGTTTCCCAACGCTTCCATGGCTTCTTCGCCGGATTTGGGGGATTCGCCCACCCCTTCCCAAGCTTCTTTGGTGTTGGGCGTCATACAGGTGATGTTTTTGTATTTTTTGAAGTTGTCAATTTTGGGGTCCACGCAAACGGGGATTTTGTGTTTGCGGCAGGTTTCGATAATAGTTTGAATGTTGTGGTCGCTAAGCATGCCTTTGCCGTAGTCGGAAAGGATAACGCCTTTAGCCGTTTTTACCGCCAGTTCAAAGCTTTTCATGCACAGGGCGGATACGGAGGGGGAAATGGTCTTTTTGCTTTCGCGGTCAAAACGGACGATTTGCTGCTGCTCGGCCATCACGCGGATTTTTTGGGTGGTGGGGCGGTCGGGATCTTCGGCCACGCCGTAGATGTTTACGTGCTTGTCCCGCAGGAAACCTTTTAGCATTTCTCCGCCCAGGTCTTGCCCTACGACGGAAATCATCACCGGGCGTGCGCCCAGCGCCGCCAAGTTTACGGCCACGTTGCCCGCGCCGCCGGCTACAAAAAATTCTTTTTTAACGTCCACTACCGGCACCGGCGCTTCCGGCGAAATGCGGCTGACGGTGCCTTTAATAAAATGGTCCAGCATAATATCGCCTACGACGATAATTTCCTGGCCCTCAAAATGTTTCAAAATTTCTTTCAAGCGTTTGGTAGATATAGAATGCATATAATCTCCTGCCGTATTATTACACCATTATAGCTTTAATTTCGTTTGTATTCCAGTAGCTCGGCCGACACACTGCCGATGAATACTTCGGTTTTCATTTTAACGGGCATTTTGTATTCGTCGTCCGTGAGCCACACCTTGAGGCTTTTGCCTTTGCTTACAAAAATTCCTTCTCCTCTAAACTGCGGTTCCACCACAATACAGTTGAATTTGCCCGCGTCGGTTTTTACCGTTTCTTTCCCCAGCACTTTTACGACCAGCGGATACTGCCTTTCGCGGTTGATGATATCAAAAATGATGTCCTTGCCGGGTTCCAGCTTTTGGGCCCGCACAAAATAAAGCGAAGAAAGCATATCCAGCACCTGCATGGACAGTTCCCCCGATATCACGCGCGGGGCTTCTTTCTTTTGCAGTTCGCCGTAGAATAACCGGCGGGGATAATCAAAAATCAGCCATTCGTCGCGCTTATAACTGCCTTCCCGCACGCTTTGCAGGTAGCCCAGCGAATAAAAGTTTTCGGCGTCCAGCCAGGAATAGTTCACGTCGCGCACCTTGAAAAAAGCATCAATCACCGCGGCGGAAAAAGCCGTGGTTTGCAATAAATAGGCTTTGCGGCCGTTTACGGTGGTCAGCCCGCGGTTTTTGATGTAGGCGGTGCCGGCTTTTATAAAAGAATAGTAAACCCCGTACTTCAGTTCTTCGCCGCTCCAGGGGGCGTGGGTGTCGTCTAACGTGACGGGTTCGTAGGCCATGGGGCTTAGGCGGCGGCCCTCCAGGGGGATTATGTCTTCGTCTTCAAAGGAGACTTTATCTTTAGCGGGTTCTTTTAAGGTTTGTTGCTTACGGGCTTGGGCGATTAAATCTTCGGCTTTTGTCGTTTGTTCGGGGGTGTCGGCCTGGGCGTTTAGGTCGGTCCCGGCGGATTGCAGGAAAATGGTTACTTCTTCGGGGGCCTGCTCTTTGGCGGGAGCGGGTGTTTTGACCGGTTTGGAAAGGGGTTTTTGCGGTGTTTGCGGTTCTTGCGGTTTGACGGGCTGCTGCGCGGGGGCCGGTCCTTTTTCGGCCAAGGCGTCACGCACAATCGGTGTGGACGGTACCGACGACGGGGCAGCCTGCCGCCCCGCCGAACAGGCGGATAAGAACAGGCACGCCAGCCATACGGCCGCCAGCTTACGCATCATGGGCGGCTCCGCAGTCTTTGGCAATATATCGCGCGGCGTTTAGCAGGTTGGAAGCTACTTTTTCGGGGCGCAAGTCCGGATATTTTTTAAGGTGATTTTTGCCGTTTGCCGTGGTGACCAGTACGGATTTGAAACCCAGGGCATGGCCAAATTCCACATCGGCCTTTTTGTCCCCAATCATATACGATTGGGCCGGATCTATGTGATATTTTTGAATCAGCTTAAGGCCCAGTTCGGGCTGGGGCTTGCGGCAGGAACAGTGTTGCTCCGGCGCGTGCGGGCAGAAGACTATTTCTTCAATGACGGCGGGTTTTAGCAGCTGCAGCATGCGTGCGTGAACGGCATGCACTTCTTTTTCGGTGAAATATCCGCGGCCAATGCCCGATTGGTTGGATACGATAAAAAACTTAAATCCGCATTTTTTGAGCAATGCAAAAGCCGCTTTGGCGCTTTGATAGGGCTTCACTTTGGCGGGGTCGCTTAGATACGTGCCCGGCTTTTCGTGGATAATGGTGCCGTCCCGGTCCAAAAATACGGCTTTTATCATACGCGCTCCTCCGGGTGGAGTTTCAGATAGGCTTCGCCTTCGGCTTCGCGTTTCCAGCGGTTATGCGCCCACAGCCAGGAGCCGGGGTTTTCGCGCAGCCAGGCTTCGTAATAGCCCACAAGCGTTTTGGTGAATTTGCGCACATTGTCCATGCTGTATTCGGCGGGGGGAATGACCGGGTCCATCACTTCGGAAACGATGGTGCCGTCTTTTTCTCTCCACACGCGCACCGGGAACACCGGCACCTGCATTTTGATGGACAGCAAAGCCGTAATGGGCGAGAACGCCGCTATGCGCCCCATAAACGGGACCCATACTTCGCTGGAGCCGGCGTTTTGGTCAATTAAAATGCCCAGCATTTTTTTCTTTTTCAGCCAGCGCATGCACGCAAAGAAAGGTTTGTCTTCGTTGTTGCTGTAGAAAGTGCGCCCCGTAAAAATATTGCGCAGGCGGTTGGTTTCTTCGTCCACGTACGGGTTATCCACGCGTTGGGCCAGCACGGCTTTGTCCACCCCGTACACGGCGCCCGCCAGGCCAAAGGCTTCCCAGTTGGTAAAGTGGCCGATATGGATAATGCCGCCGGTGTTGTTCTGGGCGTTTAACATCTTTTCGGCGCCGATAATGCGGCAATGTTTTTTGAAAGTTTCGGGGGACATGGAGGTGAGCTTAATAAATTCCGCCAAAATGCCGCCCATATTGCGCCAGGATTCCAGGGCTACGGCGCGGGCTTGCTGTTCGCTCATGTCCGGGAAGGCGCGGCGAATATCGTATACGGAGCGGTTAAAGCGTTTTTTCATTACAAAACGCACCGAACCGGTGGCTTTTCTTCCCAGCCAAACGGCCAGTTTATAGGGGAGCAGCCCAAACAGCGCGCAAAACAATTTGAGCGCCGCGTATTGAATAAAATGAAGCGGAGTTTTTTGAAAACGGTCTTTTGCCATATACACCTATTATAGCAAGTTTTAGTTTCAAACCTGGCCGGTTTTGAAACGGCTGTGGAAATGGTAAAATATATAAAACACTTTTTTGAGGAATTTATGGATTTACTGAAACTGAAGGAAGATTTGGAAGAAACCTCCTTGGGCCGCGGGTGTCTGCTGGCGGCTTCCAAACTGTATGGTTTGGGGGCGTGGCTGAATCAGTCCGCCTATGAGAACGGGTGGAAAACGGCCAAAAGCGTCAATTCCCGCGTGGTTTGCATTGGCAATATTACCGCCGGCGGCACCGGTAAAACGACTGCCGTTTTGCTGGCGGCTACCACCTTGGCCAAAGAAGGCATTCGCGTAGCCATTGTGTCGCGCGGATACAAACGCCAGCAAAAGACGGACGGCCCCGTGGTGCTGTTTGACAATCCGGACGCCGACTGGCGCCTGGCCGGCGATGAACCTTTTATGATGAGCCGCGTGCTGAGCCAGTACAAAGTGCCCATCGTCATCTGCCCCGACCGCGCCGCCGCCGCTACCGAAGCCCTGCGCCGCTTTAAGAGCCAAATCATTTTGCTTGATGACGGGCTGCAGCATCACCGCCTCCGCCGCGATGCCAACATTATCCTGGTGGACGCCAAAAACCCCTTTGGCAACAAGCATTTGCTTCCGTACGGTATCCTGCGCGAGCCGATGACGGCGCTTAAACGCGCTTCGCTTATCCTGCTGACCCACTGCGACCAAGTGTCCGAACGCCAGCTGGAAGACGTGCGGGACCAAATCCGCCTCTATAACGATACCGTGGAAATTTTGGAAAGCGTCCACGAGCCGGAATACTATTTTGATATTTGCAATACCAAAAAAGTGGATTTGAACGCCATCAAAGGCCCGGCGGCCTGTTTCTGTGCGCTGGGGCACCCCGAAACGTTTGAAAACACCTTGCAGAATTTGGGCTTGGAACTCAAACAGAAGTGGCGCTTCCCGGATCACCAGTATTACACCGAGCAGAATTTGCGCACCTTTGAAGAAACGCGCGGAAATCTGCCGCTTATCACCACGTTTAAGGATTTTGTTAAATTCCCCAATAACTGGCGCGATATTTTGACCAAAGAAGTGTATGTGCTGTCGGTCAATTTGAAGATTCGCGGATCGGAGAAGGAGTTTAATAAATTTACGGACGTGCTGTATCCGAAATTCTCAAAACTCAAAAACAAATAACCGTTTGTTTGCGATGAAAAACCCCCGAAGAAATTCGGGGTTTTTTATTGGACAAATTAGTTTATCTGTGCTTCCATAAGGAAAACCGCACCGCCAAAGGGCACCGTGCCGGGAAAAGCGTTTTGATGAGCTGCGGCCGGCGGCGTGGGTTCAGCCCTTTTATTCCCGTCAGCACGGGAAGAGTAAATTCGGCAGGAAGAAGAGCGGCGGCTTGTTCCTCGTGTTTTACTTGGGCAGGATAAAGCGAGAAGCCGTTTACCGCCACGCCTGTTAGTTTGTGCAGGCGAAATACGCTTTCCGAAAGCAAAAACGCACGTTCTTCGGCAGACAGCAGAGAAAGGTCTTCCCCGGACAGCGTCATCGCCCCCAGGCTAACAAGGCCGCTTTTGGCAAGCGTTTTAATTTCGCTTATCGTCAGTATATTTTGCCAGGGTTCTACGTGCGGGTCCTGCCATGCATTATACTGCCCCAGCAGGGCGGGCGGCACAAAAAGATCCGCCTGCATATGGTACTTTTGCAAGAGGGGGAATACTTCCGCCATGAACGACTGATACCCGCCTACAAAAGCCAGCAAAACAGGCTTTGCGGGCAGTTTTTCATTTGCTTGCAGGCTGCTAAGCGGAATAGAGGAAAAACCGTGCTTTTTTAGAAACAGCAACATCTTTTCCAGCTGGTTGGGGGAAGTCCATTCGTATTTAAGACGGGAGCCGGCAGGGGCACGGCCGATTTTTTCATACGTCAGCACAAACAGCGCATGAGGACGCCGCCGCACGATTAGCCAGATACATACGGCCGCCGCAGCCGCGGCGGCTGATACGAAGAGATAAATCATAGTTACAGTTTGCTTTGCCCGCGGGTGAGTTGCAAGTGGAAATCAAACAAGGTTTCACCCCCGCGCGGGAACGCACGGCGAATGGTGGATTTGCCTTTCCACGGCCAGGGATTTACGCCTTTTTTGGTGCTAAAATCAGTCGTGTACCCGGCTTCAAACACTTGCGGGCGGACGCGTTTATCAAAGCCGCCTGCACCGTACGGATAGCAAAATGCCGTAACGGGGCGGCCGAGTTTTTCTTCCAAAATCTGTTTGCTTTGGGTGATTTCTTGGCGGATTTCCTCGTCGCTAAGGCTGCGCAGGCGGCGGTGCGAGCAGGAGTGCGAGCCAAAGCTCACCAGGCCGCTTTGCTGCATGGTTAAAATTTGTTCCCATGTCATGTATCCGGGGGTGCCGACGCGCTTGGTAATCAAAAAAATCAAAGCGGGGACGTTGTATTTTTGCAACAGCGGGAAGAGATGGGTGAAATTATCTTCATACCCGTCGTCAAACGTCAGCATAACGGGCTTTTGAATGGAAGATTTTCCCGCGCGGCGGGCATTTTCCAGCTCGGCCAAGGAAATGGGGGTGTATCCGTTGGCCTTTATGAACAAAATTTGCCGCTCCAGCATGTCAGGCCGCATGGTGAAGGGATATTGTTCTTCCTGCGGGTCTTCCAAAATGCCTACATGATGATACATCAGGGCAATAAACCCTTTGCGTTTGGGCAGATACCACGTTTTCCGAAGCTGGGGAAAACGCCAAAAAAGATACACTACCAAAGCCGCCAGGGCCAGCCAACACATCATCATTTTTCGTTTTGCTCCTCAATCTGCCACAGTTTGGCATATTTTACAAATACGTAAAAAGCGGAAAAAGCCGCCCACAACAGCCCGCGAAATCCGTCCAACAGGCCCAGTTTCAGCAGGTAGCGTTTCACAAATTCAAAGGGAATCGTCACCAGCACAAACGCCAAGGAAAATCTCCTCCCGTTGGCGTACATTTGTTCCGCCGCGAGGGAGGTGTATTTGTTAAATTTGCGGAAATAGGTTTCTATGCTGTCGTAGGAATAATGGTTAATGGGATGCTGCAAACGGCCAATTTTACCCTGCACTTCCAGCCCTTCGTGCACCAGCCCGCCCACGTATTTGGCCTGCGCGGTGCGCACCAGGCGCAGGTGGGTTTCTTTGTTTAACCCGCTAAAACGCATTTTTTTGCCTAAAAAATAGTTGCAAAAGGGAATATCAAACCCGGCGCAGGAAGTATCCTGCGTTACGCGGGCGATTTCTTCTTTCAAGGCGGGGGATAAGGTTTCGTCCGCGTCCAAATTCAAAGCCCATTCGGACGTGACTTTGGAGAGCGCAAAATTCTTTTGGTTGGTAAAACCGTCAAAAGCGCGGTCAAATACTTGGGCGCCCAGTTCGCGGCAGACGAGGGCCGTTTTGTCCTTGGACAAAGCGTTCACCACCACCACCTCGTTGACCAGCCCCTTGGCGCTTAAAATGCATTTCGCAATTTTGGATTCTTCGTTGCGGGCTATAATAAAAAGGGTAATACGCGGCGTTTTCATACGGTTATTGTAGCATTTCGGGGGTGGAAGCGAAAGGGCGCATATAAAAAGGGGAACCGCTGTAGCAGGGTTTGGGACTACAGCGGTTTGGATGAAATGTAAAACAGTTTTTCTATATATTTACTATATCACTTCATGTCTGAAACCAACAGGGCCTTTGGACCCAATTTCAAAAAAATAAGTGCCTAGAAAAAAATAGGACTAATGTTGTATAATTTTTAGGACTTTTGAATACCTGGAGGCGTAAGTTATGAAGAAAATGGGTCTTTTGTTAGTGCCTTTTATGTTGGCGGCCTGCACGACGCTGCCTACTTCTTCGGAATATTTGCTGCGGGGGGACGGGTATTTTGAAGACGGCAAACCTCAAAAAGCCATTGAAGCCTACAACCAAGCCTTGAAACTGAACCCGGATAATTTGGAAGGGTATGCCTCTCGCGGGGCGGTATATTTCTTTACCGGCGATTATGACCGCGCAGAAGCCGATTTTTTGCATGTATTAAATAAAAACCCCTACCAGGCCGACGCTTACACCGCCTATGCCAGCACCTTGGCCGCCAAAGGCGACTATAATAACGCCCTTACCGTGCTGAACTTGGCTTTGCAGTTAAAACCGGGCAAGCCGGAAATTTTCTTCTCTCGGGCGGGGGTGTACTTTATGCTGGGCCGCTATAACGAGGCGTTGGTGGATTACACGTCCGTTATCAATTTGCAGCCCGCGGCCGAAGTGTATAACGCGCGCGGCGCGGTGTATGAACGCATGGGAGAAAAGGAATTGGCACAGAAGGATTTTAATACGGCAAAAACGTCCAAAATCCCCGAAAAGTTAAATGTCTATTCTATGATAGATTAACTTTTCTCCGACGAGAAAATAAAAAATTTGCACGAACGCGCATTCTTTTGTTATAATAAATATACAAGATTTACGTCACCGTAGCTCAGCTGGTTAGAGCGAGCGTTTCATAAGCGCTAGGTCGGTGGTTCGATCCCACCCGGTGACATTTTTTTATGCCCTTCCCGTACGGAAGGGCTTTTTTTTGCCCAAGGGCTTGTTTTCCCTGGAAAAACCCGCAAAAATGTACTATGATAAAAATACGGAGATATTATGAAAAAAACCTTCGCATTCTTTTTTGTGTTTTTAGCGGCCGCGTTGCCGGCCATGGCCCAGTCCACCTGTGAAACCCGCGTGGACAGCCACCAAGACGCCACCACCAAACAGCGCGTGGCCTATTGCCTTACGCCGGAAAAAGCGGCTCCGCTGCCGCCCGGCCCCGAACTGGTGTATTATGGCGTATCCAGCAATAAACCGCAGGAACAAGCGCCCGAAGAAACCGAACCGCGTGAACCTGTGTATTTTGATAAAGACGGCGTGCGCGTCAATCAAAATTTCATGGATACGAAGAAATTTCCCGCTTTTGCCAACGATACGTTAAGCGAACAGGAACGCTTGGCCTTGGAAAAATTGGCCAAAGAAGACGCCGCCAAAGCGGCGCAAGCGCGCCGTGCCCAGTTGGAAGCGGCCGCCGCCAAAAAAACGGGGGACGCCGCCTCGGTTAAAACCGAACTGGAAACTCCTTCCGTGCTGACGGAAGAAACCGAAGCCGGCATTGCCGCGCGCAAAGCCAAGCCGAAACGCTTTATGAAAGCTCTTCCCCAGGAACAAGCCGCCCAACCGGAAACGGCTTCCGCTTACTCCGTAAACGAATACGGGGTAGGTTCCTCGGCGGACGCGGCGGCCTATGGCCAGCCGACGTATGGCGCTCCGGCCGCCAATAATTATCCGTATGACCCCGCCGCCGGGTATCAGCCCGGCAATGCGTATGCCCCGGCTGGGCAAGGGACCAATCCTTCTTATACGGGGGATACGTACGGCTATCCCGCGGCTAACCCGTCTCAAACTTACGAGGTAAGCGGGGCGCAAATGCCGCCTAACACGGTGGCCGGCCAAACGGCCGACTATGGCTTGAATTCGGGCACCGCCCCCGTGGATCCTGCGGCCGGACAAGTGCCTAACTATGGGGCCAATCCGGCGCCTGCCGCACCCCAGCAATAAGCTTGACAAATCTGTTTAGGGAGAATAAAATAACCTTATGCAAACTTTACTGGCTTATCTGAAAAGACCGTATGCCGAAAAAGGGTTAGTTGTCGGCACGTTTGATTTGCTGCTTAAACTCCTGGCGCTGTTTGTGTGGGGGTATTTGGCGGTCATCTTGTGCACGTTGTTTTTTGATTCCATGGTGATGGATTACAACCCGCTCAACAAGATGTGGTGGTTTTCGTATTGCTTTTTGATTTTCTTCGGAGCCACCTGGCTGGCGTACATTGTGCTGTTTGTGCGCAATTACTACGAAGAAGATGAAGAATAGACGTTTTGTCGCTTCTAAAAAGCCCTCCGAAAGGAGGGCTTTTTTATTGGGTGTTTAGGAACAGAAATTGCTCTATTGCAAGAGCGGTACGGCGTAAAAAACCCCGCATCAGCGGGGGAAGAGTTTAAGGTTTTAATTCGTAAGGCCCGTTTGGCGAAAAAGGCGTTTTGGCCAATAGTTCGCGTGCGGACTGACGGTCTTTTTTCAGCTGAGCCACCAAGGCGTCTAATCCGTTAAACTTGGTTTCATTTCTCAGTTTCCCGGCGAACCAAATGGTTATCTTGCGGCCGTAAATACTTTGGTGAAAATCAAAAATATTTACTTCCACCAGCGGCAGGCAGGAGTGAATGGTGTTGACCGTGGGGCGAAAGCCAATGTTGCAAAAGCCGTCGTAGTATTTCCGCCCGACGCGCACTTTTACGGCAAATACGCCCAGCGGCAGAATTTTGTAAATGCCCGTATCCAAATTGGCCGTCGGAAAGCCCAGCTTGCGGCCCAATTTGTGCCCTTGCACCACGGTGCCCGTCAGTTCATAGGGGCGGTTTAAGAGGGCGTTGGCACATTCAATATCACCCATGGCCAGGGCTTTGCGAATAAGAGAAGAAGAAACTTTCTTCCCGTTTATTTGATAAAAGGGGGCTACTTCAAAGGGGATATCGCGTTTGGCGCATTCTCTGCGCAGGAAGTCGTCGTCCCCTTGGCGGTTTTTCCCAAAGGCAAAATCCTGCCCTACCAGCAGTCCGCCCATTTGATATTCTTTGAGTAAAATCTGTTCAAAAAAGTAATCGGGTTCCATGTTGCGGCAGACATCAAAATCCAACGCACAGGCCTCCAACCCGGTACCCTTTAAGAGGGCTTTCTTTTCCGTAGGAGTGGAAAGGACGGTCATTTCGGGGTGTTCACTCAGCAGGGTTTTGGGGGGAAAGGGAAAATATAAGGCCAGCGGCTTTTGCAAATGGCGCACAGCCAGGCTTTCCAACCGGCCAAATAAATAGCGGTGGCCGATGTGTACGCCGTCAAAAGTGCCGATGGTGATAAATCTTTTCTTCGTCATAAATCAAGCGGTTTTACCTGTGCGTACAGGGTTTCGCCCGCACATTCTTTCAGTAAATTTCCGTCAAAAGCGTCTTGCACGTTAAAAGGGCCTATTTCCAAGCGGCGCAACGCGGTTAAATGCCCGGCACAGCCCAGCTTTTGGGCCAACAGATACCCCAGCGAGCGCACATACGTCCCGCAGGAGCAATGCACGGTAAAATCTATTTCGTCTGCCGCCGTTAGGCGCACGTCTTTCCACTCAACGGTCACATCGTTATAGCGTCGTTCCATTTCCGCGCCTTTGCGGGCCAGGTCGTACATATGGCGGCCGTTGATGCGTTTGGCACTGAAAAACGGAATGGGTTGATGAACGGCCCCTTCCAAAGATTGCGCGGCCCGGTTTACGATATCCTGGTCCAAAGCGGGAACGGGCGTTTGGGCGACCACTTGTCCGTAAGCGTCCCACGAGTCGGTTTCCGTGCCCAGTTTTAAGCGTGCCCGATATGTTTTAGACAGTTTTAGAAACGCGTCCTGCCGGCGGGTGGCCTCGCGGCCAATCAGCAAAATCAGCAATCCCGTCGCCATAGGGTCCAGCGTGCCGCTGTGCCCTATTTTTTTGGTTTTCAGCACACGCCGTGCAATGGCAATAATGTCGTGCGAAGAAAAATCCGCCGGTTTGTCAATTAACAAAATTCCGCTTTTTTGCGGTTCAAGCGATATCTTTGACGACATCGTACACCACTTTTGCCAACGCGTCGGCCACTTCGTTTACCGGTTTGCCGGTTACCTTAAAGCCGGACGCACGCGCATGGCCGCCGCCGCCAAAGGTTTGGGCGATGCGGCTTACGTCCACCGAGCCGCGGGAGCGAAGATTGACGGACACTTTGTCCGATTCTTCTTTGATAAGTGCGGATACTTCTACCCCCGGAATCATGGTCGGCTGGCTGACAATTCCCTGCGTTTGGGCAGGCGTCGCGCCGAAGGATTCAAAGTCGCGGAGGGTTAAAATGATTTGGCTGTATTTATTGTCAAAGCGCATTTCCATTTTTTCCAGCGCGCGGCCCAGCAGTTTTAATTCAATATAAGATTTGGTGAAATAGATAACCTGGTTGATTTGGTTGACGTCGGCCCCCAACGCCACCAACGCAGAGCCTACGCGCAGGGCTTCGGCCGTCGTGTTGGAGTGGACAAAACGTCCCGTATCCGTCACCAGCCCGGTATAGAGGCAGGTGGCTTCATCGGGGGTAGGGAGGAGGGCGTCTTCGCCGGATTCTTCAAACAGCTGGAAAATGATTTCCGCCGTGGAAGATGCCTTGGAATCAATATGATTGACGTCTCCGTAAGCGTCGCTTACGAGGTGGTGGTCTATGTTAATAAGCGTTTTGGCTTGGGAAAGTACGCTTTCCAAGTTGCCGCCGCGTTGGCGGTCGGAACATTCCAACAGCAGGACCGTGTCAAAATCGGGGTTTTCGGGCAGAACGCCAACATGTATTTTGGCCAAGCCCGGCAAGAATTGTAAATCGTTTCCTACGGCGGGGGCGGCATAGGCGTACACCGTTTTGCCCAAGCGCTCCAGGAGGGAGGTCATCGTCAGCGTGCAGCCCAAAGAATCACCGTCCGGGTTCAAGTGCCCGGCGATAAAAAACCGCTTTCCGGCACGCAGCGCGTCCCAAATTTTCCGCAGGCTTTCTTCTCTATTTTCCATCTTGTTTTTCCTTTTCTATAATTTGGAAAATGGATTCCACGCGGGAAGCTTTTTCGGGCGTGTCATCAAATTCAAAACTAAAAGAAGGAATTCTTTTTAAGTGCAGTCTTCCGCGCAGTTTGGCACCGATTTCTTTGCGAAGCAAGGAAAGGGCGTCCTGCGTTTTCTTTTTGTCCTCGGGGCTGCCAAATACCGAGAAAAACACCTTGGCGTTAGCCAAATCTTTGGACAGGCGCACCGCGGTGATGGTTACAAATCCGCCAAAATCGCCGTTAGCGGCCATTTTGGTGATTAACGTGTTAATTTCTTCCAGGAAAAGGGTTTCCAACCGTTTAATTCTGTCAATCATATACTTATTATAGCATTTTGATTTCTAGGGCTAAAAAATACTTGAAAAAGATTTGAAATATATTTACACTATATCTGATAGGCGCGTTTTGGGCGCGCTGAGATTATCAAAGGAGAAAACACATGAAGAAAGGTTTTACGTTAATTGAACTCTTGGTCGTCGTATTGATTATCGGTATTCTTTCTGCCGTGGCTTTGCCGCAGTACACCAAAGCGGTGGAAAAATCCCGCACGACCGAAGCACTTACTTTGCTGGGGAACTTGCTGAATGCGGAACAAATCTACAAAATGAGCACTGGTTCTTATACTAACGACATGACCCTGCTCGACTTGCAGCTCCCCGGCGTAACCGGTACTGCCGCTCAGACCTCTACACTGACGAAGAACTTCCAAATCACCATTCCCGTGGCCACCACTACCACTTTCTTGGCGGTAGCGCAGCGCGGCCAGGTAAGCGGAACTTCTTTCACCCCGTCCTCCACCACGGACACCCGGTACACCATCAATGCTTCCATTGATGCGAACGGTACCATTCGCCGCTGGTGCGAAACGGCCAAACCGACTGCCGTGTTGACCGCTGATAAAACTTCCGGCGCTTCTGCCATCTGCAAATCCATTGCTAACGGTAATGCCGGCGGTATGATCAAATAATAGTTTTTATTTGAAAGAGAAGGGGCTCCAAAAGGGCCCCTTCTTTTTTGTCTAACTTTTGTAATATAACAACGAATAACGTGCGTAACTCCCGGTAAATCAATAAAATTGGGGAATGGCGGGCTGCACCAGCGTGTTAAAAAGAAAAAATTTCCTGTTGCGTTTATGGGGGGAATAACCTTTTTGTGTCATGCGGGGCTGGCAAAATGAACCGAAATTTTTGAATTTGAGGCTTTTGAACAAAATAATTCCCGCTTCTTTTTAGCTTTAAAAAGTTTTATTTTCTCGTCACAATCCGCCCAACATAAAAAGCCCCGGGCTTACCACCCGGGGCTTTATGTTTCATAATCCCTTTCAGAATTAAATTACATTTTAATTCTTCTAGTCACGTTATCCTTGCGGAAACATTCAATCACGTCGCCTTCGGCAACACCTTTGAAGCCCTCCACCAGGATACCGCATTCGTAGCCTTTTTCCACTTCTTTTACGTCGTCTTTGAAGCGTTTAAGGCCGCCGATTTTGCCGTGACCGATTTCTTCGCCGTTGCGTTTAATGCGCACTTCATATCCGCGCACAATCGTACCGCTGTCCACCAAAGAACCGGAAATCAAGCCGGAGCTTAACTTCATCACTTTTTTGATGGTGGCCGTACCCACTACCGTTTCCACCACGTCGGGTTCCAACAAACCTTCCATAGCGGCTTTGATATCTTCCAAGAGTTCAAAGATAATCGTGTAGCGGCGGATTTCAATGCCTTCGCGTTCAGCTTCGGACTGGGCTTTGTTTTCCACGTCCACATGGAAGCCGATGACTACGGCGTTGCTGGCTTTGGCCAGCAGAATGTCGGACTCGTTGATGTTGCCCGGGGCGGAAAGGATAATATCCAATTCCACTTCATCGGACGGAATACGCAGCAGCGCGTCTTTAATGGCTTCAATAGAGCCCTGTACGTCCGCCTTCAAGATAAGTTGCAGCTTCTTGACGCGGTTTCCGTTTTCGTCGCTCTTGCCCAAGCTCATCAGCGACATCTGCTTGCGGTGGGTCTGAGAGTCCTCTTTCTGGGCCAATTTGCGTTTTTCGGCCGCGTAGCGGGCTTCTTTTTCGCTGGGCATAATGTAGAGCGTATCGCCTACCTGGGGCGGCTCTCCGTTGATACCCAAAATTTCAGCCGGCACGCTGGGGCCAATTTTTTGATAGCGTTGGGAGTTTTCGTCAATCAGCGCGCGGATACGGCCATAGTTGGTGCCCACGATGAACGGGTCACCCACTTTCATGGTGCCTTTTTGCACCAGCACTGTGGCCACTACGCCGCGTTTGCTGTCGCGCTTACTTTCCAAAATTACGCCTACGCCGGGGCGGTCCGGATTGGCTTTGAGTTCCATCATTTCCGCCTGCAAAGCAATCATTTCCAACAGTTTATCAATGTTGATGTGTTTCTTGGCGGAAATTTCTACGTAAATCGTGGAACCTTGCCATTCTTCGGGCACCAAGCCGCGGGCGGCCAAGTCTTGTTTGACGCGGTCCGGATTGGCACCGGGGAGGTCAATTTTGTTGATGGCCACAATAATGGGCGCACCGGCCGCTTTGGCGTGTTCCATGGCTTCAATGGTCTGCGGCATGATACCGTCCGTGGCGGACACAACGAGCACCACGATATCCGTGGCCTGAGCCCCACGGGCACGCATAGCCGTAAAAGCTTCGTGGCCGGGCGTGTCCAAGAAGGTCAACGTGCCGCGCGGCGTGGTGACGCGATACGCACCGATATGCTGCGTAATGGCGCCCGCTTCGCCCGCTACCACGTTGGATTTGCGGATAGCGTCCAACAAGCTCGTCTTACCGTGGTCCACGTGGCCCATAATGGTGATTACGGGGCTTCTGGGTTTCAAAGAAGCGGGATCGTCGGCCGTTTCCATCAAGGCCACCGTTTCTTTGGCTAAATCTTCATCTTCCATCTGGGCCTTGAAACCGCATTCGTCCACAATCAGTTCAATCATGTCTTTTTCCAAGCGTTGGTTGATCGTGGCAAAAATACCCATCATCATCAGTTTCTTGATGAAGTCATTGGTTTTGAAATTCATCTTTTCAGCCAGCTCTTTCACCGTAGGCTGACCCACAATGTGAATGCATTTGGGGTCTTTTTCGGGCTGTTTGGGAGCCTGATTTTCGCCGTGGTGATGTCCGTGGCGAGGGCCTTGCGGACGGGCTTGTTCGTGACGAGGCGCCTGTTGGGCGGGCTGCTGTTGTGCGGGAGTCTGCGGCTTGGGTTGCTGTTGAACCGGCTGTTGGGCAGGCTGCTGTACGGGAACTTGCGGCTTAGGCTGAGGCTGCACCACGGCAGGCTTCGGCGCGGGCGCCACAGCGGGCTGCTGCGGTTTTACGGGCGCGGCAGGCGCTTGTGCGGCCGGGGCCGGGTGTTCGTGGTGAACCGGAGCGGAAACGGGTTTTTCTTCCTGGTGCGTTTCGGCCGCCGGGGCAGAAACCGCCGGGGCGGACGCAGTCAGTTCTTCCGCTTCATGCGAAGCCGCTTTTTTGACGGTCGTTTTTTTAGCGGCCGGCTTTTTGGACGAGGCCGTTTTGGTCGTCGTCTTTTTAGCGGCCGGCTTTTTGGACGAGGCCGTTTTGGTCGTCGTCTTTTTAGCGGTCGTCTTTTTGGCAGCCGTCGTTTTGGACGCAGTTTTTTTGGCGGTCGTTTTTTTCTTGGCGGAGGATTCCTCTTCGGTATTAGTTGTTTTCTTTGTCGTCATTTACTTCCTCCTGCCCTTGGGCGGATTCTTTTTCCGCCAAGTATTTTTTGGCGCCTTCAATAATTTTGGCGGCCGTTTTTTCGCCGATGCCCTGCACCGTGGACAAGTGTTCCACGTCCAGTTCGGCAATCTGTTCTACGCTGGTAAAACCGGATTTTTGCAATACTTCCGCCATTTTGGGGCCAATGCCTTCTACGTCAGCCAAGGTGGCCTGTACGGCGTCGGAGGCTTCTTTGCCTTCCTGCGCCTTCTGGGATTCGCTCTTCACTTCCAGGTTCCAGCCCGTCAGTTTGGAAGCCAGCTTAATGTTCTGCCAATCTTTGCCGATGGCAATGGCCAGTTGATCGTCCGGCACGATAACGGTGGCTTTCTTTTCGCTCATGCTTTCAATTTTTACGAAGTCCGCTTTGGCCGGGGCCAGGGCGTTCATGATGACGGTGGAAATATCGTCGGAGTAGTTAATCAAGTCAATGCGTTCGCCTGAGAGTTCGTTCATGACCGCGCGAATGCGAATACCGCGCATGCCCACGCAGGTGCCGATGGGGTCAATTTTGCTGTCAATGCTGGACACCATCACTTTAGCGCGGAAACCGGGGTCGCGCTGGACATTTTTAATTTCCACAATGCCTTCGTTGATTTCCGGCACTTCCACTTTGAAAAGTTCTTCCAGGAATTTGCCGTTGGCGCGGGACAAAATCACGTAAGGCCCACGCTGGCCTTTATCCATTTTGAACGCGGCGGATTTGTAGCGGGAGAGGACGGGATCGTCACCCACGGCGGCCAAATCGTTTTGGTTCATCACTTTGGCGATAATCGCTTTTACGCGGGAACCGTTGACGTAGCGTTCTTTTTTGATTTGTTCGCAGTAGGGCAGAATGGCTTCCACTTTGCCCAAATCTACGATAATGTCGCGGTCGGAGAAGCGGCGCACCGAACCGGTGACGACTTCCCCTTCGCGGGGTTTGAATTCTTTGTAAAAGTTGTCGCGTTCAATGCCGCGCACTTTTTGGATCAGCACCTGTTTGGCAATCTGCGCCGCGATGCGGGAGAAATCTTCCACTTCCAGGGTGATGGTCACCACGTCGCCCACTTTGGGGTTTTTGAGGTGCTTTTTGGCGCCTTCCACGTCAATTTCCATTTCCGGGTTGGTTACCATTTCCACCACGTTTAAGGTTTGAAACGCTTTAATAGAGCCGTTTTCCACGTCTATCTTGGCGCTGATTTGGGCCGTTTTGCCCAGATTTTTGCGAAGCGCGGAAACCAAAGCGTCTTCAATGGTTTTCAAAATATCTTCGCGTTTAATGTTTTTTTCTCTTTCAAGTCCTTCCAACGCCAAAACTAAATCTTTAGCAGTTCCTTCCATTTTGTTATTCTCCTTATAGCGCCCGGCGTACCGGAGCGGGGTTAAAATTCAAGAACGGGGTCCAGGTTGGCCTTCTTGATGTTGTCGTATGAAAAGCGAAATTGGTTGGTTCCGTCGTCCAGTACGAAAGCGTCGTCTTCGGCAGAAGCGATGACGCCGGTAAAAGAGCCGCGCCCTTCCAGCGGCACTTTAAGCACAATTTTGGCGCGTTGCCCGACAAAGCGCTTAAAATGAGCCGGCTTTTTAAGCACGCGCTGCACGCCGGGGGAGGAAACCTCCAGAATATAGGCGCCGTCAATTAAATTTTCCATTTCCAAAATGGAGTCAATCTTATCGGTCAGTTCGCCGCAGTCGTCCAGCGTAACGCCGCCGACTTTATCTACAAAAAACTGTAAAAGTTTCTTTTTTCCTTGATGCTGGATAACCAAGTCCACCAATTCAACGTCTTGGCTTTCCAGGGCCTTGGCCACGGTTTCTTCTATGGTTTTGGGATCTCTCATGGCTGCTCCTTATAGTGCCTTATTTATGGAAAGAGCGACTTGTTGCCAAGTCGCTCTTTCTAGAACACTCTTATGATAACATTCCCGGGGGACCCTTGTCAACCCCGCAAACGGCCTTAACGAAACGCCTAGGCATGGCCGGGACGTTTGGTTAGGTGCCGTTAGGACAGCCATTTTACGCCTGCCGCCCCGATGACTATCAAGGCCATGGCGCTTAGGCGTCCTGCATTGCGCCCTTCGTGAAAAAACACCATGTTCACCAGGACTGTCCCGCCCGTTCCCAAGCCAATCCACACCGCGTAGGCCGCACTGACGGCCAAATACTGAAACGATGCGTACAGCAGAACAAACGAGAGTGTGAATCCGCCCACAAACAGAGCCAAATGGCGCCCTGTCGGGCAAGCGCTGAATTTTTTCAGCCCTACCGCGCCGCACACTTCGGCCGCGGCCGCCGCCAGTACCCACAGCCAACTCATAAGGCACCTCCCGACGGTTGTTTTGCGTCTGACAATTTTAACAGAACGACCCCGCCTATCAGTATGGCAATGCATATCAGCTGCCCCGCTGATACCGGTTCGTTAAACAGGAATCGGTCCATAAGCACCGTCCCTGCCGAGCCCGCCGCGGCGAAAACGGCATATACCGTGCCGGTGGGCAGAGATTGGCACGCTTTGGTAAGAAAGTAAAAATCCAGCACTATCACACCAACTACCAATCCCCAATGCCACCCTTTGCTTGCCGTATTGAATCCGTACACCCAAATCAATTCAAACAGGCAGGTAAGGGCAACAAATATCCAAGGATTTAACTGCTTCATAAAACACCTCTGTCAGCCTGTCATCAGACCCCCAGCGCGTGTTCAATGAATAAAACGGTTTCCTCTTGTTGGCGAGCGGCGTCTTGCGGATCTCGTTGACTAAAGAGAAACACCTGTTCGGCCGCTTCTTCTATACAACCTATCATTACGCGCGCCGTACAGGGCGCGTTTATTCCCTCGCGCAACTGAGAGCGGTTTTGCGTGAGAAAATCCATAAGCCATTGATAAATGGGCGCATACAAACTTTCCCATTTGCTAATATCGGCGCTTTGCGTCAGCCCCGTATATAGGAAAGCCAGCACGTCGCGGTGTTTTTCCACCGTTTCAAATATGCTTTCCACTATTTGGGCCAACTGCTTGGGCAACGGGTCGTGGGGATTTACCGTTGCTTTAAGCTTTGCTTCCATTTTGGCCACCATGCACTGGGCGATAGCGGGCATAACGGCCAGCTTGGAAGGAAAGTACAGGTAAAAAGTACCCTGTGCCAGGCCGGCTTGTTTTACGATGTCGGAAACCTTGGTTTGCTCTAAACCTTTTTTCTTAAATACCGCCATGGCGGCGGAAACCAACTTCGTTTTAGTATCCATTGAACCTCTTGGCTAAAAAGGATAAAATGACTGACTGTCAGTCATATTGTATTTGTAAAATAGCATTTTGTCAACCCCGCATGAGGAAAAAGATATAATAACATTATGCCGCAAATTTGCTTACAAAACACTTTTCTTCATCAGGCCAGCCCCGGACAGGGGGGACTGGCTTTTGCGCTGATAGAGCGGCGGATTTCCTGGATGGAACAACATGGCATAGAACAGTGGCCGCGGGCGCATTATTTGGGGGTTTTTAATCAAGATTATTTTGAACGCGCCGCCGGGCAGGGGCAGCTGTGGCTGTTAATGGATGGTAAGGCCGTGCTCGCCTGTGCGGTGGTGCTGGAGCAAGACGAGCGCTGGAAAGGAAAAGATTCCGCCCCGGCCTATTACGTGCACAACCTGGCTTCTTTGCCTCAATATCCCGGTGCGGGCGGGCGCCTGCTAGTTCTGCTGGAAGAAAAGGCCTTGCGCGATGGCAAACGCTTTTTGCGGCTGGACTGCAAAACGGGTGCTCGCAAAATAAACGCCTATTACCGCCGGCGCGGCTACCAGTTTGCAGGGTACTTTCGCAGTGAGCCGTATAACGGGAACTTGCGTCAGAAACCGCTGGCAGGCACTACCCCAAAGCGGGCGGAAAACTAATCCTTTTTTGCCCTTGTGCGCGGAAATTCCCTCATCTAAAATGGTTAGGTAACCTGTGGCTGTTGAGATGGGTTATACCAAGATAAGGGGAATGAAATGAAAAAAACACTAGTATTTGCGCTTAGCGCGTTTTTTGCCGCTAACGCCGCATTTGCCCAAAAAGGCAATATGAACTCGGCCGCCTACCAGCAAAAAGCGGGTGCCGCGGCCACCCAAGCGGCCAATGAGGCTACTTTGAAAAAAGGGGAACCTCAGCTGAAAGTGAATAAAACCACCACCACTACCAGCATTTACGACTCGTCCGTACGCAACAAAAAAGGCACCACCGATTCCGTGGTTGTGGAACAAAGCTACACCAACGCTCAAGGGCAAACGACGACGGACGGCGCCGTATATGAAAGCTTTACGCCCAGCAAAGCCGCTGTGACGAACGAAAACCGCATGGAAGTTTCCGTAGCGGTTGGCCAAACCTACAGCTATAACAAAGATTCCCGTTCCGATCGCTACGCCTCCAACGGTATGGCGGGCAACGTGAATATGTTGTGGCACCTGTCGCCCAATTTTGCGTTGGGGGTGGATTATATGGCCCTGCACCCCAGCAGCAAAACCTATACCCGCGACGGCGAAACTCGCAATTATGATGATATCTACCTGCATGCCATTTCGTTAGGCGGCAAATATACGCTCAACGCGTGGAATAATTGGCGCGTATATATTCCCATGGGTTGGGGTATGATGAACGCCAGCATGAAGACGAATTCGGATTCCCTCCGCTCCAGCAACGATAAATGGGGCACCGGGTTTTATGCCGGCTTGGGCTTGCAATATGATATTACCGCCCGTGTATTTGCCGGGTTGGAATACCGCTATACGTATGCTTTTATCAGCGATAAGGATTTGTCCTCCTACGGTCGCGATAAAGACCTGCAGTACCATTCCGCATTCTTGCGTGTAGGTATGCGGTTCTAGACGTTTGGCTATACAAACGAAAAGGAGGCCTTGCGGGCCTCCTTTTTTTATAACTATCGGATTTGTTAAATCCAGCGGGTGTAGACGCGTGCCGCTTCTTTGCCGTCGCTTTGGCGGATAAGCGTGTGCCAGAAGGCATTTTCCCCGCAGGGATAGAGCCCTACCGTCAGCTCTTCTCCGGCGCGGCATTCGTTTTTGAACGAGATTAACAACCGGTCCAATCGTTTGCCTTCGCGGCATTCTGCCGGTACGCTTTGAATGGCCCAGGCGGGATAGTGGGTGTTGTTGATATGGGCATTTAGGTCCAGGTCTTCTTCGCGGGTAAAAATTTTAATCGTGCGGGAAGGTTCTTGCGCGGGCAGCGGCGCCTTAAAGTTTTCTTCGGGTTCCAATTCGTCCGGCTGGGAGAGGTTTTCCTCTAGCAAGCGCTGCGGCGTGCGGGTGAGGCGGCGTTTTACTACATTCATAATAGCCCACCAGGAAGACCCTTCAAAAAGGGGGGTGCCGTCTTGGCCGTAGATGGTGAATTGCCTGCGGCTTAGCAGGCGGTCCGAATAGGCGTGCCAAGTTTTTACCGTAACGTTTTGCAAAGGAATGGCCGTTTGCAGGGCACGGGCTTGCATATGGGTTAAAATCCAAGCCAGGTCGTCTTTGATTAAATCTTTCCAACCAAAGCCCAGCTGGGCGCTGTCCATGGCGGCGGCCTGCTGGAAGTATTTTAAGAAAGTGACGGGCGGAATTTCGGCTTTAGCGTCCAGCTCGTCAAAACGGACGTGAAAAAGTTGTTCTAGCATACTTGTATTGTACTTCTTTAGGCGGGAAAACCCAAAAAATTTTTGTTTCTTCCTGGGTCTGGAGGGCAGTGGACAAAAAACACCCCGGTTTGTTCCGGGGTGTTTTTAGGGGTATAGTGGAATTTATTTGCCGGCGGCTTGCAGCAATTTTTCAACCGCTTCGTCCAAATTCCAGCGGACGGCTTCTTTATCGGTGCGTTTTTTGTATTCGCACTGACCGTCTTTTACCGTGCGGCTGCTGACTACCAAGCGGTGCGGCAGGCCGATGAGGTCCATGTCTTTGAACTTAATGCCGGCGCGTTCGTCGCGGTCGTCCAGCAAGACGGAAAGACCAGCTTCTTCCAGGCGGGCGGTGATTTCGTCCGCATGTTTTTTGACTTCGGGGTTAGACGCGTAATCAATGGCCACCAAAGCCACGTCAAACGGAGCCAATGGAGCGGGCCAAATGATACCGTTGTCGTCATGGGACTGCTCAATAGCGGCGGCCACCACGCGGCTGATGCCAATGCCGTAGCAACCCATAATCATAGGCTTGGAGGTTTGATTTTCGTCCAGGAAGTTGGCCCCCATGGCGGCAGAGTATTTGGTGCCCAGTTTGAACACGTGCCCCGCTTCAATGCCGCGGGTGAAGGTGAATTCCTTACCGCAGCGGGCGCATTTATCGCCGGCGGAGGCCATTTTCAAGTCGGCATAAACGTCCACCTTAATATCGCGGCGGGGGGTAACGTTGATGGTGTGCACGTCTTTTTCGTTTCCGCCGGACACGCCGTTGACGATGTTCTTAACGTAGTTATCGGCGTAAATCATGACGGACGGATTTTTTTCTTTCAATCCCTGCGCACCCGCAAAGCCCACAAAGGAGCCCGTCACTTGGGTGTACACTTCTTCGGACGCTTTTTCCAGCTCGTTGCATTTGAGCAACGCTTTGAATTTGAATTCGTTAAGTTCATGGTCCCCGCGTACCAAAGCCACTACGGGTTTTCCGTCGGCGGTGAAAACCAACAGTTTAATCAGCTGAGAGGTGGGCACGTTGAGCATGGCGGCCACGTCTTCAATGGTGTAGGCTTTGGGCGTATCGCGTTTTTCCATGGGTTTCAGGTCCGCTTCGTTAATCGTAATTTCGGCGGGCGCCTGGATTTCGGCTTTTTCCGTGTTGGCGGCATATCCGCAGGAAGTGCAGTCTGCAATGGCGTCTTCCCCGGTGGAGGCCAGCACCATAAACTCGTGCGAAAAGTTCCCGCCGATGGAACCGGTGTCGGCTTCTACGGCTTTGAACTGGAAGCCGCAGCGTTTGAAAATGCGCTGGTAAGCATCGTACATTTTTTGGTACCAGTCGTTGGCGTCGGCGTCGTTGGCGGCGAAAGAATAGGCGTCTTTCATATAGAATTCGCGCGCGCGCATAACGCCAAAGCGGGGGCGGATTTCATCGCGGAATTTCGTGCCGAACTGATAGAGGCAGAACGGCAGCTGTTTGTAGGAAGTGGTGTCTTTTTTGACGAGGTCGGTCATCACTTCTTCGGCGGTAGGAGCAAAGCAGAATTCGGCTTCTTTGCGGTCGGCAAAGCGCAGCAGCTCTTTGCCGTAATACGTCCAGCGGCCGCTTTCTTCCCACAGTTCTTTGGGCTGCACCAACGGCAGCCACACTTCGCACGCACCGGCGCGGTCCATTTCTTCGCGCACGATGTTTTCCACTTTTTTAAGTACCCGCAATCCCAGCGGCAGCCATTCGTAGAGGCCGCTGGCCACTTTGCGGATAAGCCCGGCGCGAATCATCAATTTGGCCGAAAGCGTGTCGGCATCTTTGGGAGCTTCTTTTAAGGTGGGAATGTAATAGTTAGAGAGTTTCATTTTTCGTGTTTTCCTTTTTATTTTTTCCAGTCGTTAATTTTTTGAATTAAAAAATCTACCCATTTTTCCTGGGGCAGTTTGAACATGGTTTGCCCGTGTTCAAAATATAAGCCTTCGCCTTTGCCGCCCGCGATGCCAAAATCGGCGTCGCGCGCTTCGCCCGGGCCGTTTACGATACAACCCATCACGGCAATTTTAAGACCGGTGGCTTTTTGGAGGAGGGCTTTGTCGGAATAAATTTTTTCTTCCAGCGCGTGTACGGTGCCCGTCACGTCCACCTGGGTGCGTCCGCAAGTAGGGCAGGAAATCAAGTTGGGGCCGTATTCACGCAGGCCGAGCGCTTTCAAAATTTCATACGCGGTGCGCACTTGCATGCGCGGGTCCTCGGTCAGCGATACGCGTATCGTGGCGCCGATACCCTTTTGCAACAGCGTTCCCAGCGCCACCGCACTTTTGACGGTGCCGCTTAAAAAGCTGCCCGCTTCGGTAAGGCCGATGTGCAGGGGGATATCGCTTTGTTTGGCAAAAAGTTCATTGGCAAGCACGGTGCGTTTGAAATTGTCCGACTTGAGCGATACCACCACATCTTTGAAATTTAATTGTTCCAAAATGTTGGCTTGTTCCAAGGCTTCGTTTACCATTACTTCGGCCCATTTATCGTCGGATAAATCCATTTTCCCTTGTACGCTTTTTAAGTATTTTACGCTTCCCGCGTTGACCCCGATGCGAATGGCTACGCCGGCGTCTTTGGCGGCTTTGACCACTTCTTTGGTGTTTTCCACCGCGCCGATGTTGCCGGGGTTGATGCGCACTTTGTCCACCCCTTGCTTGATAGCTTCCAGGGCCAGTTTGTAATCAAAGTGAATATCCGCCACCAGGGGGGAATGAATGCGTTTTTTGATTTCGCCAATAGCCTGCGCGGCCTGCATGTCGGGCACGGCTACGCGGTTGATTTCGCAGCCGGCGTCTTCCAGCAGGTTAATTTGCGCGGCGGTGGCCAGCGGGTCGCGCGTGTCGGTATTGCACATGCTTTGCACGCGCACGGGGTGGCCGGAGCCTAAAATATAGGGGCCTACTTTTACTTCTCTAGTCTTGTACATGTTCCGCCTCCGCGGATTTGGTGCCGTTATCCGCCTGGGTTTGAGTGGCCACGGCGGCGGCTTTGGGTTTGAAGAAAATGCGTTTAATGTCCGAATAGGACGCATAAACAACCAACAAAAGCAGTATGTATAAGCCCACGTTGGCCGCGCGGTTGAGCATTTTTTCGGTAGGGAGCTTATGCGTGAGCCCTTCCCACAGATATACCAGGGCGTAACCGCCGTCCAGTATCGGAATGGGGAACAGGTTGAACATACCCACCGCCAAGGATAACATGGCAATTAAAAATACAAAATCAAACAAGCTGCGGTGTACCGACTGGTGAATAACATTTACAATTCCAATCGGCCCGGCCAATTCGGGGGCTTTCTTTTTGGTGAAGCTTTGCGCCAGGGACGAAAGCGAAAATTCCGTCCAATAATAGCATTGGTAAAAGCCCAATCCGGCGGCCGCCCAAAGCGATACAGGTTTATACACCGGGTTTACGGTAATGCCCAGCACGGTGGGGGCGTCTTGCTTAAAATCGGCGCTTTTAGCCGTAGCGGTGAGCGTTTGTCCGTCCCGTTTGTAAGTAAGCGTTAGGTCCCCTTTGCGTTCGGCCATGGCTTGGGTGAGGGCTTTCCAGTTGGCAATATCCTGCCCGTTTATTTGGAGGATAAGGTCGCCTTCTTTTAAGTCCAGCTTTTCGGCGGGATAGCCTTTGGCCACCGTGCCCACGGCGGCAGGCAGTTTGACGGGGTCCGTTTCCGGCATGCCTTTGATATAGATAAGTATGCCAAAAATCAACGCCGCCAACAGGTAGTTAAACAACGCCCCGTTTACCACCATAAAAAACTTGGCGTACCATTTTTTGGCCGCAAATTCATACGGTTTGGGCGGTTCGGGCGCGTCCTGCGGGTGGAACATGGGGCCGGCGGGCTCCACAAAGCCGCCAAAGGGAATGGCGCGGATTTGGTAGTCCGTATCGCCCACTTTTTTGTGCCACAAAATTTTGCCAAAACCAAACGAAAATTCGTTTACGCGAATCCCGGTCAGGCGGCAGGCAATGTAGTGCCCAAATTCGTGTACGATAACGATAGGGCTTAAAACAACCAGAACGGCTACGACGGATAAAAGCATGTATTCTCCTAAATAATGGCTTTCTTATAGGTTTTTTCTTCCAGGCAGGCGGCCGCGGCTTGGCGGGCCCACAAATCGGCTTCCTGCGCTTGGTTCAAGGTGGCGTCTCCGCGGGTTTGCGGGGCGGCTTTAAGCACCGTGTAAATCAGTTTGGCAATGTCGGTGAATTTGATTTCTTCTTTCAAGAATGCGTCCACCGCCACTTCGTCCGCCGCGCTTAATACGGCAGGCAAAATACCGCCTTTGCGCGCGGCCGCCAGGGCCAAGTCCAAGCAGGGGAATCGGTCCAAATCCGGTTCAAAAAATTCCAGTTTGGCCGCTTCAAACAAATTCAGTTTTTTCACCGGGCCCGCCGCACGGTGCGGGTAGGTGATGGCGTATTGTATGGGCACGCGCATATCCGGCTCGCCCATTTGCGCCAAAATGGCACCGTCGTTAAACTCTACGGCCGAGTGCACAATAGACTGCGGGTGAATGACGATTTGTACTTTCTCTTCAGGCAGTCCAAACAAATTCATGATTTCAATAGACTCAAAGCCTTTGTTCATCAAGGTGGCGGAGTCTATCGTAATTTTTTTGCCCATGCGCCAGCGCGGGTGGTTGAGCGCTTCGCCGGGGGTAACGGTGGATAAGGCGCCCTTGCGCTTGGCAAAGGGCCCGCCCGAAGCGGTTAAAAATACGCGGGAAATTTCGGGTTCCAGTTTGCCGTAGCCGTGTTCGTCGGCCATGCCGCTTAGGCATTGGAAAATGGCCGAGGGTTCGCTGTCTACCGGCAAGATGGCGGCTTCCCAGCGTTCACATTCCTTCATGAGGGTTTTTCCGGCCATTACCATGGGCTCTTTGTTGGCCAGGGCAATGGTTTTGCCGGCTTTAATGGCGCTTACAAGCGGCTGAAAACCTACCGCGCCCACCACGCCGCTGATGACCAGGTCGGCCGTCGGCAACGAAGCCATAAACATGAGGCTCTCTATTTCCGGCGGCAGCAGGCGGGTGCCGGCAGGAATTTGGTCTTTTATTTTTTCGTAGCTTTCCGGATTTAAGACGGCCGCAAAGCGGGGCTTAAAGGAATGGAGCTGTTTCAAAAATAAATCGGTATTGTTGTTGGCCGACAAGGCCATCACGCGGTACTCCTTGCCCAGGCGTGCAATGACGTCCAGCGAAGAAGTGCCGATAGAACCCGTGGAACCCAAAATAACGATATTTTTCATAACGTGTAGAGCACCACGTAGTAGAAAAGAGGCGCCAGCAACAGGTAGGAATCAAAGCGGTCCAAAAATCCGCCGTGTCCGGGGAGGAGATTGGAAGAATCTTTCACGCCCGTGGAACGTTTGATGACGGATTCGGCCAGGTCGGACACTTGGCCCACTACGGCAATTAACAAGCCGAGCAAAATGGCTTCTTTTACGCTAAAAAGCGTGGATAAGAACAAATGTCTCATCAGCACCGCACCGCCCACGGCCAACAGCGTGCCGCCCACGGAGCCTTCCCACGTCTTTTTGGGGCTCACTTCGGCGTTTAGTTTGTGGCGTCCAAAAAAGCGCCCGCAGAAATAGGCACCCGTATCGCAAATCCACACGGTGATAATCATGAACAAGGTCAGATACTCCCCATAGGTGGCGATATCACGCAGGTTGATTAGGTGAGCCAGCGTCCAGGGAATTAAAAATACGCCCGTAAAGGTGTTGCAAACACGGTCCCAGGAGCGTTTGGGGGTGAGTACTTCAAACAATAAAACGCCAAAAATCACTACGCTTACCGAGAAGGGATACAGATTATCGGGCAGATCAACCATTTCGCCCGGCGCCCGGCCCAAAATGGCCACGGCGGCCATCAACAGACCGAAAATAATCAGGCTGGGCATATGCACCGGTTTTTTGCCGGCGGTAAGCACCAGGCCGTACTCATACAGGCAGAGCAAAATTACACAGCCCACAAAAGCCATGTAAATCACACCGCCAAAATGAATGGCGGCTAAAATTACGGGAATCCCTACAAGGGCGGTTAAAATTCTGGGTAATAGCATATCTTTATTTTACTATATTTAGACGGGTTTTATCCCGAGGAAAGAAACGTTTTGCAAAAAGCGTTTTAAGGGGTGGAAATGAGTTTTTCAAACGCATGGCGCGCTTGGTGGGCGCGTACGTAAATTACGCCGCAGTCCGTAAAGCCGCACTGGGCCAACTGGTGCTTCATGGGTTCGTTGTGGGGGTGGGTGTCGGCACGGAGGGAAGCAACCCCTTGGGTGCGGGTTTGTTGTTCCCAAAATTCCAGCACTTGCCGGGCGGCGCCGGTGCCGCGCAGGCGTTCGGTCAGCGCAAAGCGGTGCAGCACGCAATAAGGCGCGTCGCTAAGCCAGGCCCCCTGGGTGATTACGCGGTAGGGCAGTTCGTCTTCAAACGACAAGGCAAAATAACCGTGCACTTCTCCTTCCGTTTCCAGTACGTATCCTTTGGCACGGGCGATATCGTCCTCCAAAATGGAAATGTCGGGGTACCCGTCTTGCCATTGGTCCACGCGGCGGGATTTAAGCAGTTCTTTGGACGAGCGGATAATTTGCCGTATGCGCGGCAAATCGGCGGGGCGGGCAGAGCGGATAAGAGGTTCGTTCATTTGCGTTTGGCCACCATAGCTTTGGTTTTTGGATTTTTCAGCTCCCACAGGGCGTTGTTGGCCACCCAGCGGGCGGATTTATTGTCGGTATATAAGTCCAAAATTTCTTCTGCGCAGGCAATGGCTTTGGGGGTAAGGCGCGGGTTCTTTTTGCCGATATTTCGCAGGGCCCAGTTGACCGCTTTGTGCACCATGGGGCGCGGGTCACAGGCGTGATTTTTGATAAGCGGCAACAGTTTGATTAAATCTTCGTCTTTGGTTTTTGCCCGCGGCACCGCCAGCGAACAAATGACGGCAAACCCCGCCCGGCGGACAAATTCTTCCTCCCGCTTAATCCAGCGTTCGGCCAGCTTAAGCGGATTTTTTACTTTGGAAAATAGATTGTTACAGCACAAGTCGCAAATATCCCACGAATTAAGATCCGCGGCCCAGGCGTCCAGTTTTTCTTTCGTCATTTGTGCGGGGTCGGCCAGCATGGAGGCCGTGATGCGCGCTTCGTGCACACCAGTGGCCCACAGCGCTTCGGCTAGTTCCTGGTCGGGGCGGGGAAGCCCTTTTACCAACAGGCGAAGCGTAGTGACCGGAGTGCCGATGGCTTTATCCGTGCAGATGCCAAATTTCTCCGCCATTTGCTTGCGAAAGGCGGGAGAAGAAAAACGCTTCATGCGCCGCAGCATTTCTTCGGCGCGGGAGCGGGTTAAAGGGGACGTCATATTCCTCCAAATCGGCGTTTGCGGGTGCGGTAAGAAGCAAGGGCCTTTTCAAACTCGGCTTCGTTAAAATCGGGCCACAATACCGGGGTAAAATAAAATTCGCTGTAGGCGGCCTGCCATAAAAGGAAGTTGGACAGGCGCTCCTCTCCCGACGTGCGGATAATAAGCTCCGGGTCCGGCAGGAGGGGCTGATATAAGTGTTGGGCCAAGTCCTGTTGGGTGACAACCGTTTTACCCGTTTTTAAGAGTTCGTTTACCGCGTGTACAATTTCTTGACGCGCCCCGTAATTAAGCGCCAGGTTGACCGTCAGGCGCGTATTTTGCGCCGTAGAGCGGACGGCATAATCAATTTTTTCCAAAATAGAAGGGGGGAGATTTTCTCTCTCTCCGCTCACCAGCAGGCGCAGCCCGTTTTGGGCGGCTTTTTTGGTATAGCGGTCCAGCGTTTGGGCCAGCAGATTAAAAAGCCCGTCTATTTCCGCTTTCGGGCGGGACCAGTTTTCCGTAGAAAAAGCATACAGGGTCAAAATTTCCACGCCTGCTTTTTGGGCGGCTTGTAAGGTGCGTTCCACCGCTTTGGCGCCGGCATTATGCCCCGCCAGGCGAGGCAGATGGCGTTCTTGCGCCCAGCGGCCGTTGCCGTCCATAATGACGGCCACATGCCGGGGAACGGAATTAACGGGAGGTTGGCTCATATAGATATTTTAGCTTTTTTGAAGCCGTCTGTCTGCGCGGCTTAATGGGCAGCCACTGGAAGTTCGCTTTGTGCCAAAGTATGCGGTTTCTCTAGTCAGTTATGTCTGCATAGAAAACCGCCCCTTGGAAAGCGGGCTTGCAAGCCTGGAGAGTCGTGTTGCTGCTTTATTCAGGTCTTAGCCCTGTTTATGAAACGCCTCAAAGCGGAAGAATGTTTTTACTTGTTTGAGCAAAGCGGGTTGTACAAACATCCGCCGCGAGTGCGTTTTATAGGGCCCGACCTGCGAGTTTTTTGACCTGCTTTTTGTCGGCAGAAAAAGTAGGAAATAGTTTTGGAATGCTATTAGAAAAAGGAAGTAAAATCTTTTGCTTCTTTTAGAAATAAAAGAAGCAAGATATGAAAGCTTGTATTTGTTTTCTTTTTTTGATAAATTGGGAATATCAATTTATATAGATAGGGGGGATATGTCCCGTGCAAAAACATCTCGGATTTACGCTTATAGAACTGTTGGTGGTCGTGTTAATTATCGGTATTTTGGCGGCAGTGGCCGTACCGCAATATGAAAAGGCTGTAGAAAAATCGCGAGCAGCAGGTGTTGTACAAAAGGCAAAAAGTTTGCAAACGGCAGTTGATATGTATCTTTTAGTTAATGACTATCCTTTGTCTTTAACGAATCTCTCAAGTAAAAGCGGTCAGGAAATGTTAGATCTTTCTTTTCAATCCAATGCTACCATGAAGCGCAGTGGACTCTCTGCGAGTTCTTATCTGGTATTTGATGATTATTATTTTTATGTGGTTTGTGAGCGACATGTTTGTTATATAATTGCAGAGGATAATAAAGCGTATGCAGATCAGTTAGTGCGTGTTTCGTGGTATAGATATAAGAATAGGACGGCTTATCAGCCGAATGACGTGTGGAATCGCGGAACATGCAAATACAAAGCAGATTCCAGTACTGCAAAAGCCATATGCGAATATTTTAAGGAAAATTCATTATTGAGCAATAATAATTGGACCTTAACAACGAAATAATTATTTACCATATATGCTAAAGGGACACTCCATTCAGTAATTGGAGTGTCCCTGTTTTTTGGTTCTTGCTTAGCTTAAATCCTCATGATTTCGGCTTCTTTGTTTTTGATGACCTGTTCAATTTTAGCGATGTTAGCGTCGGTGGCTTTTTGCACGTCGGCTTCGTAGCGTTTCAAGTCGTCTTCGGTGATTTCGGAAGCTTTTTGGGCTTTTTTCAGTTTTTCAATCACGTCGCGGCGTTCGTTGCGAACGGCCACTTTGAAGTCTTCGCTCATTTTAGAGATGTTTTTGGCCAGCTGTTTGCGGCGGTCTTCGGTCATGGAAGGCAGCGTAATGCGGATTACTTTGCCGTCGTTTACCGGGCTGGCGCCCAAATCGGCTTTTTGGAGGGCTTTATCAATATCGTTGATGGAGCTGATGTCCCAGGGTTGCACTTCCAGGGTTTTGGCGTCCAACACGTTGATGATAGCCATTTGTTTAATCGGGGTCGGCGTGCCGTAATAATCTACGCGGATATTTTCCAACAAGCCCGCGCTGGCGCGGCCGGTGCGAATGGTGGCCAAATCGCGTTCCAAGCGGGAAACGTGCTCGGCCATATTGGTTTTGGTTTTGTTCAAAAGGTTGCTGATGCCTTCCATATATTTATTCCTCGTGTGGTGAAATGTTACTTTAATTATAGCAATTCTGGCGCGCTTTGGGCGGGCGCGGCGGACGGGCTTCGATAGAGCTGGTTATAAAGCGGGGCCCGCGGGAACGAATAGGGGGAGAGCGGTTTATTCTCTTTTTGAAGAACAATGCCCTCGGCGTAAACCTGTTCTTTATCCTGCGCGGAAGGAGTAATCGGCGTTTCTTTAACGATAGCTAAATGCCCATTCCGATTGACGGTAATTTCCTGCATTTTATTTTTTTCAAACAGGCGGATATAGAGCTTTTCCAGCAAGCCGTCCGTCCCGTAGAATGCTTCCGATTGCGGCAGTTTATTCGTTCCGTCCCAAGAGGCCACATAATCGGCCATACCGCTGGCGGCGGCTTTCCCTTCCGGCGTATCGTGAAAATCATACGGAGTAGGTTGGAAAAAACGGAAGCGATTCGTCGGGCGGTTTTTCTCGTCCAAATCTTCTCTCATGTACAAAAAATCTCCTTCAAAAAAGAAGTTGCTGGAGGTTTTGTTCGGGTACAGGGCCGTCTGACAGCGGGAAAAATCCCGTTCTAAAGAGGGGCAAAGGCTTTCTTCTACGGACAAAGGTTTTTGCCCGGCCGAATTGAGATAGGACAACTTTTCGCGGTACAGCGGAAGCTCCTTTTTCCAGGCCGCAGAATCAATTTCCTTTTGTTTTTGAATTTGTACTTGATTTTGCTTCAGCCTGGCGGTAATGCCGTCCAAAATACGCAGGAAAGCTTCCGTGTCTTGCTGTTTTAGCGGGCGCGATTTTTTGTTGTTTTGCAGATATTTAAGATTAATAAAATGTAATCCGCTGGCTTTTGCCGAAGGAATGGAACTCATATCCGTGCATAAGTTGGCAAGAAAGCGGGCCTGATGTTCGGGAAATAACGCTTCCAGGTCTTTCTTGGCAAGGCTGTGCAGTTCCTTGTACGTAAGCGGTTTGGCGGGAGTGGCTAGCAGGTCCGCTTCCGTCGGCTCGGGCGTTATAGGCGCCGGTTCCTGAGCGGTGGGCGCGGGGGCTTGTGCCTGGGCTTGTGTGGGGGCCGCCGGGCCGGGATTTGGCGTAGCGGTTTTAAGCAAATAAACCACCCCGGCTACACCAAAAGCCAAGGCAAAAAGTAATACAGCCAATACTGTTGAATTAGAAATTTTATGCATATATATAATACGCCCCGCGGCAGTACTTGCGGCGGGGCAGAAAATTAATAAATTACGGTGCCTACATCTTCGCCACAAAGGGCTTTTTTGATGTTGCCTTTTTTGTGCAGGTTAAACACCTGTACGGGTACTTTGTTTTCCAGGCACAGGGCCAAGGCGGCCGTATCCATAAACTGGAGTTGGCGGGCAATGGCGTCTTTGTAGGTGATTCTATGGATTAATTTTGCGTCGGGATTTTTGCGCGGGTCGCTGTCGTACACGCCGTCCACCTGGGTGGCTTTTAAGAGTACGTCCGCATTAATTTCCGAAGCGCGCAAAGCGGCGGCGCTGTCGGTAGTAAAGAACGGGTTGCCCGTTCCGCCCGCAAAAATGACGATGCGTCCTTTTTCCAAGTGGCGCAAGGCTTTGCGGCGCACAAAAGGTTCCGCCAGTTGGTAAATGTTGATGGAGGTGAGCACGCGGGTGGGAACGCCCGCTTCTTCCAAGGCGGACTGAAGCGCCAGCGCGTTGATGACGGTGGCGAGCATGCCCATATTGTCGGAGTTGACGCGGTCAATCACGCCGCCTCCGTCGCGCACGCCGCGCCAAATGTTTCCGCCGCCAAGCACAATGGTCAGCTCGCAGTTGCCGCAGCGGTAGGCGTCGGCAATTTCTACGGCAATTTCTTTTAGCGCTTGCGGATTAATACCGCGGTGACCTTCGTTAATCAGCGCCTCGCCGGATAATTTGAGCAAAACTCTTTTTTTATGTTGGCAGCACGTTTCCATAAAGTGTCCTCTCTGGATAATTATTATATTTTTATTATTGTATCACAAAACCGCCGCACCCGCTATATAGGCGGTGGGCTTCTTCTTATGCCGGGGCCGCTACTGGACCCAAACAGCATAAAAAGAAGCCCCTCGCAAGGAGGGGCTTTGGATTAGAAGCGAACGAAACGGACGACTTTCAGTTCACAGCCAAGATTTTTGGATTCTTCGGCCAAGTAATCGGCAACGGTTTTCTTGTTGTCTTTAATGGTCGGCTGTTCCAAAAGGCAGTTTTCTTTGGCGAACTTTTTCACTTTGCCGGGCAACATTTTTTCAATGGCGGCGGCAGGTTTGCCTTCGTTGATCGCCTGCGTTTTGTAGATGTCCAATTCGCGGTCAATAACGGCCTGCGGAATGTCTTTGGCATCTACCCAGCCGCTCTGCATACCAACGGTGTGCATAGCCAAGCCACGGGCGATTTCTTTCACTTTTTCCATATCGTTGGCATTGCCGGAAACGGCCAATTCCAAGATGGAGGCTTTTTTGTTGTCAGAGTGGACGTAATAAGCCATCACGCTGCCTTCGGCGGGCGTCCAGTTGTAGCCGCCTTTGAAGGTGGTGTTTTCGCCGAATTTCGGCGCTTGTTCGGTGATCATGGCTTTGATGTGTTCGTCATTGGCGTAATCCAAACCGGGGTGTTCCAAGACATACTGGGCCAATTCGTCGGCCAGTTTAATGAAAGCATCGGTTTTGGCCACGAAGTCGGTTTCGCAGCCCAGGTACACCATGGCATAATTTTTGCCGTCCGTCTTCACGGAAACACGGCCTTCTTTGGTTTCGCGGTCGGAACGTTTGGCCATATCCGCCAATCCTTTTTTGCGCAAGAAAACGATGGCTTGTTCCATGTCGTCTTTGCATTCCAGCAAGGCCTTTTTGCAGTCCATCAGGCCGGCGCCGGTTTTTTCTCTAAGGACTTTAATGTTTTCGGCTAAAGACATTTTTTTCTCCTGTTGATGAGGGTTAAATCCGAGGGGAAAGTTCCCGGACGGACCGGGAACTTTCACGCAATAGTTATTTGGCTTCTTCGGCCGGAGCTTCTTCTTTGGCTTCGGCTTTTTCTTCCGTTTCGGCTTCAGCTTTCGCTTTGGCTTTTACGGTTTTTTTAGCTTTGGAAGCAGCCGGTTTTTTGGCAGCCGCTTTCTTTTTGGCGGCCGGTTTTTCGGCTTCTTCGGCTTTTTCGGCCGGAGCTTCTTCTTTCACGGCTTCTTCCGCTTTGGGCGCTTCAGCTACGGCTTCGGCGGGTTTGTCGGCGGATTCTTCGGCTTTTTCGGCCGCCAACATGGCGGATTCAAAAGCTTGAGCCATTACCGGGTTTTCGGCAGGTTTGTTTTCAGCGGTTTTAACGGCTTCCAGCTCGGCTTTGCCTTCCAAGATGGAGTCGGCAATCGCGCTGCAGAACAGTTTGATAGAGCGGGCAGCATCGTCGTTACCGGGTATCGGTACGCTGATCATGTCCGGGTCGGCGTTGGTATCGCACACGGCTACCACCGGGATACCCAACGCATGGGATTCGCGCACGGCGCCGGCGGTGTCCACCGGGTCGATGACAAATACCACGTCCGGCAATACTTTCATATCGCGGATTCCGCCCAGCAGTTTCTGCAAGCGGACCATTTCTTTGGTCAAGCGGCTGGCTTCTTTTTTGGAAATGGCTTTGAACACGCCCGAAGATTCCCATTTTTCCAATTCGTTCAGTCTTTCAACGGACTTTTTAACGGTTTGGAAGTTGGTCAGCGTACCGCCGAGCCATTTTTCGTGGATGCAGTAAGCACCGCAGCGAGCGGCTTCGGCCTGGATAGCTTCTTGGGCTTGTTTTTTGGTACCGACGAACAAAAATTTGGAGCCTTTTTTGCTTTCTTCTTTAATAAAAGCGCAGGCTTTTTTAAGTTCTTTGGCGGTTTTTTGTAAGTCTAAGATATGGACGCCGTTTCTTTCACCGAAGATAAAGCGGCCCATTTTGGGGTTCCAGCGGGAAGTTTGGTGACCGAAGTGCACGCCGGCTTCCAGCATGGCTTTCATAGATACGTTGCTCATGTTTTCTCCTATGGCCGCAGCCTAAATTAGGGAAGGGGTTTCCCCGGTGGCTTTGGCCTTGGGTGTCGTCGGGACTGGCTTTGATTTACGAACTTTTTTCGCTATCCCGCTCATATTACACCTTGTATTATTATACCATAAAAGCAAAAAACGGCCAACTGCTCCTTGTGGGCAGCCAACCGTAACACCTCTATGATACTTTTTTACGGGCGCAAAGGGCGCAAAAAAACCGCGGAGCGCGTGCCCCGCGGTTTTTGGAAACTGTTTTACTTGCTTAGAAGCGGCCGTTTACCAGCACCATGGCCGGGAACCAACCGTTTTCGGCAATGTTGAGCAAGCCGATTTGCAAGCCGTCAATGGTTTTGGCGTAGTTGACAAAACCCAGCTGCAAGCCGTTCATGTATTCGGCTTGGTTAAAGAAACCCCACTGCAAGCCGGTGGCGTTGTGCATAGAAAGGTTGACAAAACCCAACTGAGCACCCATCAAGTCGTCGTTTTTAGCCAACAAACCCAACTGGGCACCTTTTACTTGGTTGGCCAAGTTGATGATCCAGGACATGCTGACACCGGTCAATTCGTATTCGGTTTGGGCGAACAGGAAATCAAACTGCACACCGGTTACGGTAGCGGTTTTGGAAGCGATACCCAAATCCACGCCTTTTACATCGTGAATGTTGCTGGGAACGGCTACGGCAATTTCGTCCCACAAAGAGAGCTTCAAAGCTCCGGTTTCCGCGGAAGCGGGCAGCACGGCGGCCATAAAAAGGGCCACGGCTAAAGCCAATTTCTTCATGTAAGTTTCTTCCTCCGTTTTTGATTGAAGATGTTTAATGCTGATTTTATTGTAGCACTTTTAATCCGTTTTTTTAAGAAAAAAAGAAGGTTAGAAAGTGGTAAAATAATAATAAGAGGTAATTTATGAACATAAACCTGGTTTCTTTTAACCCGTTATCGGCCGATATCGCGGGGAACGCCGCCCGCGTAGCGGATATTTTGCGCGCTCCCGCGCCCAAAGGGGATTTGATTATTCTGCCCGAGGCGGCCTTGTGCGGCTGCCCGCTGTTTGATTTGTTTGACGATAAACGTTTGCTGGCGCAAAATGCCGCGGCCTTGAAAGAACTAGCCAAAGAAACCAAGGAAACAGCCCTGGTGCTGGGATATATGGACCGCCAAGACGGCGCTTCCGTTACGGCAGCCGCGTATATATATAAAGGAAAAATTACCAAAATTTTTGATTCGGAAACGATTTCTTTTAAGGGCCAAAACATTCAATTTGTATTGGGTTCCCCCGAAGATGCCGTGGCCGACCCGGATGCGGACGCGGCTGTCTTTTTGACGGCCAAACCGTATTTGAAAGGGAACATCACCCCGCGGCTTGAGGGATTAAAAAAATATGCCAAAAAACACGCCGTGCCTGCGGTGCTGTGCAACTTGCTGGGCGGCGGGGACGGTATGATTTTTGACGGGTTGGTGGCCGCGGCCGACAAAAAAGGCGCCCTTTCTTTAGTGGGCGAACCGTTCCGCGAACAAACCCTCTCTTGGGATTGGGACCAAAAATCCGCTCCCGTATCTTATAAAATTCCCGTGCAGGAAGAACTGCTGGAAGCGTTGGCTTTTGGGTTGCGCGATTACGTGCACAAAAGCGGCATGGACAAAGTGGTTTTCGGCATTAGCGGGGGGATTGATTCCGCGTTTACGGCGGTGCTGGCGGCAAAAGCGTTGGGCGGGGAAAGCGTGTACTGCGTTTCGCTGCCGTCGTACTGCACCAGCGATTTAAGCAAAACCTTGGCCGGCCAGCTGGCCCGTACGCTGGGGGTCAATTTGGAAGAAGTGGGCGTGGTGCCCGCTTTGGGCGGCGTAAAAGAAGCCATGGCGCACATCGTATCTCACCCCAAAGACGCAACGGAACAGGAACTGCAGTCCCGTTTGCGCACCACCATTTTGGGCGCCTTGGCCAGCGAATATAATGCCATGCTGATTTCTACCGACGACAAAAGCGAATGTGCCGTAGGTTCTTTTGTGCTCTATGGCGATGCGGGCGGCAGCCTGCAGCCGATTGGCGATTTGTACAAGAGCGAAATTTACGAACTGGCCGAATATATTAACAAGCAGGGGGAACTGATTCCGCGCGGTATTATTGAACGCGCGCCCACTTCCGAATTAAGCCCCAACCAAAAAGACGAAGACCAACTGCCGCCTTACTCGGTGTTGGACAAAATCCTCCGTGCCTATTTGGAAGAAGGCAAAACGGCCGACGAAATAAGCAAAAAGTTCCGTGTGAAAGCGGCCGTCGTGCAAGATGTCCTTTCCCGCGTGAACCAGGCCGATTTGAAACGCCGCCAGACCGCTCCCGCTTTGCAGGTGAGTGCGCGTCCGTTTGCGTCGGTACTGCGGCCGATTATCAAAAAAGTAAATTTATAATTATGCGCCGGGCCATATTGGTTGTTTTACTGTTGCTGGGCGTTTGGTATGCCTACGGAACGGAAACCCTGTTTTTGGGGCCCACCCACTTGCGCGTGAGCGAGGAGGGGGAGTTCTCGTGGGTAGCGCCTCAGCCCAAAAAAGAAACGTTTGATAACTTTTGGGCTTACCGCTATTATCCTATCGAAAAAAAGCTGACCGGCCTTGGCGTGAAAGTGGCCGTGGCGGACAGTGGTATTTCTTCCCATCCGGAATTTAACGGCAAACATATTGCCGGGCAGGATTTTACGCTTTCCGGTTCCCTGGCGGACGTGAAAAACCACGGCACCGGCGTAGCAGGCATTATTGGGGCGCGGGGAGTTCGTTTTACGGGCGTGGCGCCGTCTGCCTCTATTTTGGTGTACAAGATTGATGACGGAAGCCGCCTAATCGGCCCGCAGGCCGCGGCTAATGCGGTGAATGATATTCTGTCTTACAACGAGAAGAATCCTTCCGATAAAATTTCCGTTTTGAATTTAAGTTACGGCGTTTCGGGCGGCGGGTATGTTGCGCTGACAAACGCCATCAACCGGGCGCACGACTCGGGCGTGGTAATCGTATCTCCGGCGGGAAACTATGGCTTTCCGGGGGTGTTTTATCCGGCCAATTTATCTACCGTTATTGCCGTCAGTGCGCTGGGGGCGGACGGAAAAACGCTCTATCCCAATTCCGCCTACGGGGCGGAAGTGGATTTTATTGCCCCGGGGGACCGCGTGTATACCGCGTCTTCGGACGGGGACTATACGCTGATGAGCGGCACCTCGGCCGCGGCGGGATTTGTAAGTGCGGCGGCGGCATTGGCAGTGGAAGGATTGCAGAAAAAGCTGGGCCGCTATCCGACGGTAGAAGAAGTGAAAAACGTGTTGAAACAAGCTTCCTCCAAAATACCCGGCCTGCCCGACATTGCCCAGGGAAACGGCCTGATTGATGTGAAAAAATTAGAAAATATGTTTGCCGATAAAAAGTAATTGTCTTATGTCTGCGAGAAAACCGCGTAAAATTATTCGTCAAAAACTCTTTAACCTTGCCAGCCCTATCTTTGTGGAAACGCTGCTTATTATGCTCACGGGGGCGGTGGACGTTTTCATGCTCAGCCGCTATTCGGACGAAACCGTCGCCGCGGGCGGCGTGGTAAACCAGCTGCTCAATTTGGTGTTTATTTTGTATGGCATTACCACGTTGGGCACGTCGGTGTTGTGCTCGCAGTATTTGGGTGCGCGGCAAAAAAAGAACGTCGCACAGGTAATTGGCGTTTCGTTGTTAGCTAATTTGGTGATGGGGATTTTGGTCAGTGCGGGGCTGTTCTTTTTTGCCCAGCCGTCCTTAAAGCTGATGGGACTGGAGGATAATCTCATCGGGTATGGCGTGTCCTATATGAAAATAGTGGGCGGCTTTTCTTTCCTGCAGGCCATATCCATGACGCTTTCCGCCATTTTGCGCAGCCATAATAAAGCGTATTACCCGATGTTTGTTACGTTGCTGATTAACATTGTAAACGTCATCGGGAATTATTTCTTGATTTTCGGTAATTTCGGAGCCCCGCGCCTGGGGATTACGGGAGCGGGTATTTCCACGTCGGTCAGCCGTTTGCTGGCAGTGGGGCTGTTAAGCTACATATTGTTTCGCAAGGTTACGCCGTTTCCCGCACTTAAACTTTTTAGACCTTTCCCGTGGGATAAAATTAAAAACCTGCTGATTATCGGCCTGCCTGCGGCGGGGGAACAGGTGTCGTACAATTTTTCCCAGGTGGTTATTACGTATTTTTCCGTTATGCTGGGCACCGCCGCGCTGACGGCCCGCACGTATGCCATGAGCATTGTGATGTTTTCGTATGTGTTTTCCATTGCCATTGGGCAGGGAGCGGCCATATCTATCGGGCATTTGATTGGCAAAGATCGCGACAATGCGGCTTTTTCCGTGGAAAAATATTCCATTAAACTGGCCATGTTGGTAACGGTGTGCATCTCCATACTGACGGCTTTGGTGGGGACGGATATTTTCAAAATGCTTTCTTCCAATCCGGACGTAATATCCATCGGGGCGACGGTGTTGTATATTGACGTATTGCTGGAAATTGGCCGCGCGGTCAACATTACGTCCGTCAATTCGCTTAATGCGGCGGGGGACGTGATGTACCCGTTTATTACGGGCGTGATTGTGATGTGGGGGGTGGCGACGCTGCTGTCTTATGTGCTGGGCATTTGGTGGGGCTGGGGACTAAACGGAATTTGGCTGGCCATGGCATTGGATGAAAATATCCGCGCCGTAGTGTTTGAGCGGCGCTGGAAAAGCCGCAAATGGGAAAACAAAAGCTTTGCGCGCCGCCGTGCATAAGGTGCGGTGTTATTTGCTAAAATATATATATGAGCGAAAATTCGTTTTATAGAGATTACGACGTTCCGCAGGATTTGCAGTTTAGGACGGCGGACATTATCCGCATGGGCGGGCTGGAATGTACGGCCCAGCTGAGCCCCAAGTATTTCCAGGACGTTTTTGAAGCCCCCAATAAAATTACCAAGGTCAGCGTGAAGCTGTCGTTTTCCGTGGCTACGAATGAAATTTTGGTGCGGGGGGAAATAGCGGGCAAGCGCCAGGTGCAGTGTGCGCGCTGCCTGAAGATGACCGAGCAGGATTTTGCCGAAGAATTTTTGGAAACATATAGCAACAAGGCGGAAATAATTGATATAATGTTACAGGTAAGGCAAACGCTGGCTTTAACGGAAGATATCCGCTTTTTATGCAAGCCCGATTGCAAGGGGCTGTGCCCCCAGTGCGGCCAAGACTTAAACGACGGGCCGTGCGGGTGTAAGCCGGTGAATTTGTCCCCTTTCGCCGAGTTGAAAGGAAAATTTAAGTAATAATTCTATTGAATTTTACTAGAGTAAAACAGGAGTTATACCAATGCCGAATCCAAAGAAAAAACACACTCGTTCCCGCCGGGACATGAGAAGATCTCACAATTCCGGAGTAGAATTGCCGCAGCTCGTGGCCTGCCCGAATTGCAAATCTCCCAGACTGCCGCACAACGTCTGCCCGACTTGCGGGTTTTATAAAGACAGAGTGGTCGTAGCCCAGAAAACCAAAGCGGAAGCGACCGAAGAAGCCAAATAACGGTTTGATATGAAAATAGCCCTGGACGCATTAGGCGGAGATTACGGCGCAAAACCCAACGTGTTGGGCGCTTTGAAAGCTGCCAAGAATCTTGATTTAGAGATTATCTTGGTGGGGGACGAAGTTGTATTGCGCCGTGAACTCAGAGCGTTGGGCTACGCGGACGTGCCTAAAAACATATCCATCGTCCACGCTCCCCAAACCATTGACATGGGCGCCGAACCCGCCAAAGAATGCCGCAGCAAAAAGGATGCCAGCATCGTGGTATGCGCCAACTTGGTGCGCCGCGGGCAGGCGGACGCTTTTGTTTCTGCGGGTCATTCCGGTGCGGCTATGGTGGCGGCGTTGTTCGGTATGGGACGCATCAAAGGCGTCCAGCGGCCGGCCATCGCCACGCCTATGCCCACCTATAAAGGCGTAAGCCTGCTTTTGGACGGCGGCGCCAATGCCGACTGCAAACCCATTCACCTGCTGCAATTTGCGGTGATGGGGTCTGCTTATATGCAAAAAGTATTTGACATTCCTGCTCCGTCGGTAGGCGTGTTGTCTATCGGAGAAGAGGAAACCAAAGGGAATTTCCTGGTCAAGCACACCATTCCGCATATGCGCGAAATCGGCGTGAACTTTAAGGGCACCGTGGAAGGCCGCGACGTAAACACCGGCGACACGGACGTGATTGTTTGCGACGGATTTGTGGGAAACATCGTTTTGAAAATGGCCGAAGGCTTAGCCAAAACGATGATTAACATGATTAAGCGCGAAATCAAAAAACGCCCGTTGGCCGTGTTGGGAGCGCTGTTATCCAAAGGCGCTTTCAAGGCTGTCAAAAACCATACCAACCCCGATTGCTACGGTGGTGCTCCGCTGGTGGGGGTAAACGGGGTGGCCATCATCTCGCACGGCAAATCCAACGATTTTGCCATTTACAACGCCATCAAAACGGCGGCGCGGTTGGTGGAAAAAGATTTCATCGGCGACATTGCCGCCAAAATGGCCGCATTGAAGCCTACTTTTGACGCGATTGAAAAAGAAATGCATCAGGAGGAAGCTTAATGGCGGATTTTAAGGGTAAAAACGTCATGGTCACAGGCGCGACTCGCGGCATAGGCCTTGCCATTGCCGAAGAGTTTGCCAAAGCCGGCGCCAATTTATCCATCTGCGGCACGAACCAAGCCGCGTTGGACCAGGCGGCCCAAACCTTGGGCGCTTACGGCGTGAAGGTGTACACCCAGCGGGTGAATGTGGCCTTGGCCGAAGACTGCGAAGCGTTTGTGCAAAATACGGTAAAAGAGTTGGGTTCGTTGGACGTGCTTGTAAACAATGCGGGCATTACCAAAGACAACTTGACCGTGCGCATGAGCGAACAGGATTGGGACGACGTAATCGCCGTCAACCTGAAAGGTACGTTTTTGATGTCCAAAGCCGCTTTGAAAGTGATGTTCAAAAAGAGAAGCGGCAACATCGTAAACATTTCTTCCGTCGTGGGAGAAATGGGCAACGCCGGCCAGGCCAACTATGTGGCCAGCAAGGCGGGCATTATCGGGCTGACCAAAACATTTGCCAAGGAATTTGGTTCCCGCAATGTGCGAGTCAATGCGGTGGCGCCCGGTTTTGTGCAAACCGCTATGACCGACGCCCTGCCCGAAGAAATGAAAGCCAAGGTGCTTGACACCGTGCCGCTTAAACGATTTGCTAAGACGCAGGAAATCGCCAAAGCAGTAATGTTTTTGGCCAGCGAAGATGCTTCGTACATTACGGGGCATATCCTCGCCGTCAATGGCGGGCTTTATATTTAATTAAATACGTACAAGGGGAAGCCCCTTTTAATTACCGGAGGACAAAAATGTCTGTAGAAAACGTGCAAGAAAGAGTAAAAAACATCATCGTGGAACAGTTGGGTGTGGAAGCCGACCAGGTGAAACCCGAAGCTCAGTTCGTCAATGATTTGGGCGCCGATTCCTTGGATACGGTTGAACTCATCATGGCTTTGGAAGAAGAATTTGACATCGAAATTCCGGATGAAAAAGCCGAAAAAATCAAAACGGTTGGCGAAGCCATCGACTACATCGAACAGAACGCCAAAAAATAATCGTGTATACGGATATAGAGCATATCATTGGATATAGCTTTAAGGATAAGGCCGTTTTAAGGGAAGCACTCACTCACAAGTCCTACGCCGGGGAACACCGCAGCGCCAAACATAACGAGCGCTTGGAATTCCTGGGGGACAGTATATTAGGAGCCATTGTTGCGGATTACATCTACAACCAATGCCCTCATGTAGAAGAGGGAGTGCTTTCTAAAATTAAGTCTAACTTAGTTTCCAGACGCAACCTTTATCTTTGGGGCAAACAGCTGGACCTGGGCCGCTATATGAGCCTGGGCCACGGCGAACTGGCCACCGGCGGCAGAGAGCGCGACAGCATCATCTCCAACGCGGTGGAAGCCGTTATCGGTGCCGTCTATATAGACGGCGGCTATACGGCCGCGGAAGCCGTGATTTTGCCTTGGGTAAAAACCCAGGCCCTCACGCAAGACGCGCAGGATTTCAAAAGCGTATTGCAGGAATACCTGCAAAAACGCGGGCAGCATACGCCCGAATATGAAGTGATTCAAACCGTCGGCCCCGAGCACGACAAGACGTTTACCGTGCGCGTGAGCCTGGGCGGGAAAGAACTGGGCATCGGCAAAGGACGCAATAAAAAACAAGCCGAGCAAACTGCTGCACAAGCCGCTTTGGAACGGCTTAAAAAATAGTAAAAAGGGGGGAATATGCTTCCGAATAAGAAGAACTCTACGAAAGTCAGCGTTCCGACGGAGAGGAAACTGCCGGAAGCTTTTTCCGTCCTCACCAAAAAACCGCTCATCACGCTGGCCGTGATTGCGGCTTTGCCGGTGGTGTTGTTGCTTGCTTTTACGTTCAAAAGCGGCTACACGCCGGGATCCAAGAGCGGCAAGTTTGACAAAATTGTCGTCGTAAAAACACCTACCGAAATTGCAGACGACGCCACCGCCGCTTTGCAAAAAAAAGACACGCAAACTTTTTTGGATATCCTCAATAACCAAGCCAAAAATGACCCCAATATCGTCAACAGTAAAGGCGACCCGCTGATTGTGGCGGCCGCCACTATGGGCAATTTGGAAGCGGTCCAGCAATTAATCTTAAGCGGGGCGGACGTAAATAAAGTAAACGCTTTTAGCAAAGACACGGCCCTCTTGCGCAGCTTATATGGCAACTTCCCCGAAATCACCCGTTTGTTGGTCTATTCCGGGGCGGATATCAACGCTAAAAATAACTATAACCACTCTCCCATGTACCTGGCCTTGGAAAAGAAACAAGCCGAATTTATTGACTTGTTCCTTTCCAGCGGGGTGCATGAAGGGTTAAATACGGATTATCTGTTCCGTGCCAGTGCTCAAAAAAACCCGATGGGTGTGCTGGCCATGCTTAAAGGCGGGGTGGACCCGAACGTAAAGAATAAACAAGGCAATACGCCGCTGATTATTTCGGCCTCGCTGGGTGATGTGCCCAGTGTGCAGTCCCTCATGGCGTACCGGGCTGACGTCAACGCCGCCAATAATGACGGCAATACCGCCCTTATTTATGCCGCCCGCTATAATCACCCGGAAATTATCCGCGAACTCTTAAAACCGCAAACCATGCAAGCCCCGTTGGACGTGAATATGCAAAACAAAAACGGGCAGACGGCTTTGTACTGGGGTGCGGCTAAAGGATATGTGGAAGTGGTGCGCCGCTTGTTGGCGGCCGATGCGGACCCGACCATTGCCGCCAAAGACGGTTTAATCCCCTATATGGTGGCCCGGAAGAACAACCGCGGGCAGGTGTTGGAATGGTTTAATAAAGATTTGAATGAAGTAAAAAACAGCGTGATAGAGCAAGATAATGCCGCGCTGATTGCCCAGGCCAAAGCGGAAGGCAGAGAACTGCCCAAACCGGCGGCTCAGCAAAAGCCCGTTACGGAAGACGATATTTTTACCGCTGCCCGCACGGGTGATATGGACCTGGCCAAAAAAGTAGTGGCTTCCAATAAGGCGGCCGTGTTTAAGAAGGATAAATCCGGCTATACGGCCCTGTTTGTGGCAGTGGAAAACGGACAGACCGAAATGGTGACGTACTTGGTGGACAATATGGCCCGCCTGTTTGAATCGTCGCCCAAGGGTAATGTTTTACACGTAGCGGTAAGCACGCAGAATTTGGATATGCTCAAACTCTTGGTGCAGCTGGCCCGCAAGGAAGGGCGCCTGGCCACCATGCTGGAATTCCGTGCCGCTCCGCAGAAGAATGCCCAGTCCATGACGCCGCTCGGTTATGCGGCGCTGGCCTGCAATGAAGAAATTTACAATTATTTGGTATCCATCGGCGCCAAGACGGGCGGACTGACCAAAACGCCCAATGTGCTGGGATACAAAACACCTGCCGACTTGATGGCGGAATGCAAAGCCAAGCCTGCCCAAGCCAAAACGTTTACGCGCTCGTCTGTTAGACGGCGAACCAGATAAAATATTTTCCAACTCCCGCTTAATTGGCGGGAGTTTTTTTATCCTAAATTACGTCCAAAATTAGTTCCCTTGTTTATAGCAAGCCCGGGTTGGGGGTTGGTTATCTTAAAGCCCCTTCTTTCCCTCTGAAACGAATAAAAAGGACTAGCTGGTTGGGGTACTCTAATTATGGCGGTGAAAATAGCTTTGCTGGAGAGAATTTCGCCTTTTGGGCCTATTTTATCTATAGGTGCTCTGGCGGGAGTGGAACCAAGAGTGGGGAAAGCTTGTAAAGAGAAAAGTCTTTGAAGGGGATACATATAGCCATAAAAAACCCCGCGCTAATATCGGCGCGGGGTTTTTTGTTAAATGAAACCTTACGGATGGATTTTGTCCATCATACGGGCAAACGGAATGGTTTCGCGTACGTGCTGCAGACCGCAAATCCAGCGCACCATGCGTTCAATGCCCATACCAAACCCGGAATGGGGCACGCTGCCGTAGCGGCGCAAGTCCAGATACCAATCGTAGCCTTTGGGGTCTAAGCCCTGTTCTTTCATGCGTTCCAGCAGGGCATCGTAGTCGGCTTCTCTTTCGCTTCCGCCGATAATTTCACCGGCGCCTTCGGGGCCGATTACGTCTACCGCCAGCACCACTTTGGGGTTTTTGGGGTCGCGCTTCATATAGAAGGCTTTAATGGCGGCCGGGTAGCGGTGGATCATGATCGGGGTGTCGTAGTCTTCACCCAAGAGGGTTTCTTCGTCCCCGCCGATATCGCCTCCCCAGGGGGTGTCGTTTCCTTTTTTGTGCAGGATTTCAATCGCGTCGGTATAGTCGATGCGGGGGAACTTCTTTTCCACCGTGGCTTGAAGTTTGGAGGTGTCGCGCCCCAAGGTTTTGAGGTCGTCCGCACGGTTTTTGAGCACTTGAGCCACAATATATTTGATGAACGCTTCGGCCAGGTCCATGTTATCGTCCAGGTCGTTGTAGGCCACTTCGGGTTCCACCATCCAGAATTCGGTCAAATGGCGGCGGGTTTTGCTCTTTTCGGCGCGGAAAGTGGGGCCGAAACAATAGGTGCGGCCCAACGCCATGGCGGAGGCTTCCGCATAGAGCTGACCGCTTTGAGACAAGAACGCTTTTTCGCCGAAATAGTCGGTTTCAAACAACGTGCTGGTGCCTTCGCAGGCGGCCGGGGTTAAAATCGGAGAGTCGGCCAGCACAAAGCCGTTTTTGTGGAAAAATTCGCGAATGGCAAAAATAATTTCGTCGCGAATACGCAAAATGGCCGTTTGTTTGGCCGAGCGCAGCCACAAGTGGCGGTAGTGCATCAAAAATTCGGGGCCGTGTTCTTTGGGGGAAATAGGGTAATCTTTCGCCATTTGCAACACTTCCAAATTTTTCACGCCTAGTTCATAACCCAGGGGGGAGCGTTTGTCTTCACGCACCGTACCGGTGACGATAATGGAAGATTCTTGGGTTACTTTGTCGCCCAATTCAAACAGTTCGGGGGATACTTCCCCTTTGAACATGACGCATTGGATAATGCCGCTTCCGTCGCGCAACTGCAAAAAGTGCAGTTTGCCGCTGGAGCGTTTGTTGTACAACCAGCCTTTTAAGGTGATTTCTTGGCCCAGGTATTGGCCCACGTCTTTGACGCGAATTTTATCGGACATAAATTTCCTCTATCATTAAATAATAAACGGAGTACTTGTATATTGTATCTTTTTGAGAAAAGAAAAGAAACCGTCATGCCAAAAGCGGGAAAAACAAAAACTGAAAATTTGATTTTTTACGACGGAGAAATGGAAAAATATTTTTCTTTTTGATTTTGGATATGCTATAATAAATATGTCAGAAGTAAACCCCAGACGTAAAAACCGTTTTATCGGGCGTGTAGCTCAGCTGGGAGAGCGCCTCGTTCGCAACGAGGAGGTCGTCGGTTCGATCCCGATCACGTCCACCATTTAGAAACCACGCTACGGCGTGGTTTTTTCATGCCAAGAGGCGCGCTTCTTTGCGGAAACCTGGCGAAAAATCGGTTTCTCTATCCGTCAGAGCCCATTTTCAAGACCTATATGTGTATAGGTCCAAAGGCCCTCGTTATAAAAAAACTCTTTTGATATATTTTATATTAAGGAAATTTTGTTTGCATATTTTTTAAGAGGAAAACCCTTTATGAAAAAACTTATTATAGCCCTTCTGCTCACGTGCAGTACCCTTTCGTCGTGGGGATCTCCTATGATGGATGATTCCCGCAGCGATACGCTTCGCGCCGGAAACAGCGAAGTGGAACGCCTGCAAAATGCAAAAGGCAAAGACTTTTTGCTTTCCAACATTATTTTCCCTCAACAAAAAAGAGAGGTAAAAGTGTTGGCATACATAGATATTGCTGCCACGAGTTTGCGCCCAGCTCCTGCGGACTATCTGAAAACGCACGCCGCTTATCTGCCTGCCATCGAAGCTTTGTTTCCGTATGTAAAACAGGCCTGGGCGGATTGGCGCGCGGCCGCTAATAACTGGCTGCCTCAAAAATATCAGTTGCCGGATTTGAAATTCACACTGGTGGACGGCTATAAGACGGACTCCGCCCATAAAATTCGCTGGACGAACGCCACCGTCAACCTGGCATTGGAAGCCTATCCGGGAAAAGAAGGATTTCACTACACTTCCAATTCTGCTCCTGCGCGTGGTGTGGGGATTCCCTTTTTTGGAAAAGAAGGAAACGGTTTTGGGGTAATTCGCTTTTTCATGGAACAAGAATGGTGGAACTGGCTAAATTCACTTTCTAAATCTCCCGAAGAACAAGCCGTCGCCGCCGAGGAATACAAAACGGCCATTGCCGCCCAGATGGCGGGGGATTTTTATGACGCGGCCCTGCAGGGAAGCGGATACAATTGGGATGAGAGACTTTCGGATAAAACCAAGCGCAACAAAAACATTTTGTCCCAAGCGTCTGCCGATACCTGGCATAAAAATGGTCCTTGGGCCCTTTATAATCAGCAGATTATGACGCACGAATTCGGCCACTTATTCGGTTTGGTTCATACCGACGAAGCTGGCTCCATCATGGGGCCGGAAGTGGATGCGGACAAACGGATTTCCGCTCCTTCCGCGCAAGACGGTTTACGCCTGGCCACTTTGGTGTGCTGGTATCATAACCAGCGTGCCAAAAAGGAAGTGTGCGTCCCGCTGACCGAAAGCAAAGAGGCGGCCAAAGCCAAAGAAGAACTGAAAGCGCGTTTACAGCATCTTCCCAAGCTGGAAGCGGCGGCCCCTGTTTTGCCCCCTGTGCCGGAAGTAAAACTTCCCTCCACACTGCCGCAGCTGCCGGTGCCCGCTCAGTTGCCCACCGGCAAAAAGAAAGCCCGCAGAGCCGTTTTCCAGGCGCAAGCGCCCGTAACTGCTCAGCCCACGCCTGTGGCCAAATCTCAACAGCAAGGGGCTTCGTTCCAAGCCCAGGCCCCGGTGCAGGCCAAAACGACGCCCTCTATTTCTACGAATGTAACGCCCGTGCAGGATAATGCGCCCGTATTCCAGCCGCAGGCTCCCGTGAAAGCCAGCGCGCAAACCCCGGCTAAAAAGAGCGTTAAACGGAAAAATAGAAAAGAGAAAAAGGATAAACGCCAAACGACGACTCCTGCCGTGTTCCAGCCGCAGGCTCCCGTAAAGGCGCAGAGCGTTACGCCGCTTTCGCAGTCGGCGGCCGCTAACCAAAAGACCGACGCGGCCGTATTCCAGCCGCAAGCGCCCGCGAAGGCTAATCCTACTAAAGTGGCCCAGAAGTATTATCAAAAGGGCAGATTGGTGTTTGAGCCTCAGGCCCCTGTCCTTTATGAACCGGCTTCCAAACAGCAGTCTGCTGCGGCTAAAAAGCCCCAAACAAAGGCTTCCGCTCCGGCCGTTTCCAAACCCGCGGCAACGCCTGCGGCCGTAACCCCTGTTTCGCAAGCGGCGCCTCAACAACCGGCTAAGCCTAAGTGCTTTGTCTGCGGGAAAGAATTGAACGAAGGTGAGTACTATTCGTTTGCGCAAAGCCGCCACGTGCACAAAAATTCCGAATGTGCTTACCGCGCGTTTGCCAATTATTACAAAACGGACGAAGCCAGCTTGGCCCGCTACGAGGATTATTACTTCCTGCATGTTCCGCAGGACGTAGTGCGCGCCAAAGCCACGATGAAAGCCTTGGGTATTAACACGTCCGACATTCGCCGCTACGCGGCTCAAGATGCGGCCCAGGCCGAAAAACGTGCCCAGGAAGCCGCGGCGGAAAAACAAGCCGCTGCCGCGCATAAAGCGTTGGAACAAAAGTGCAGTTTTTATGCCACCGTCTCGCTGGACGATATCAAAAACTATGCGCAGGAAAACCAAGAAGCCTTAAAAGAAATTGTCAAAAAACAGCGCGGCGGCCGGCCGCTTTCTTCCAAGGAAGCGAACATCAAAAAACGCTACGAACAACTGCAAGCCAACTATCAGCTTACGCAGGAATGCCAAGCGCTTAACTAAACTTATTTTCACAAGCCCCCGCAAGGGGGCTTCTTTATGCGGCCGGTGAGTAGTACGGACCGTTATAAAATGCTAAAATTAACTATATGGCTAAACTAGTACGCGGGTTTAGAGACATCTTTGAACCCCAATCCAAAAATTTTACCGAACTGGAAAACTGCGCCCGCGGCGTGTTTTCCCTTTACGGGTTTGGCGAGCTGCGCCTTCCTACCGTGGAATTAAAAGAGCTCTTCGTCAAATCCACCGGCGAAACGACCGACATCGTACAGAAAGAAATGTACGCCTTTGAAGATGCCGGCCACCGCCAACTGGCTATCCGCCCCGAAGGCACCCCCGGCGTGGTGCGCGCGTATTTGGAAAATAATTTTACGCAAAATGCGCCCGTACAAAAATTTTATTATATCGGCAATATGTTCCGTGCCGAACGCCCCCAGGCGGGCCGCTACCGCGAATTTGAACAGATTGGCGCGGAATATATCGGCAACTCTGCCCCGGCGGCCGATGCCGAAGTGATTTTGATGCTCAAAGACATTGTGTCCAAATTCGGAGCGAAAAATTACAAAGTCAAAATCAACAGCTTAGGGTGCGACAAATGCCGCCCGCTTTACCGCCAGGCGTTGATTGATTTCCTGTCCAAAGAAAAAGACACTTTGTGCGAAAATTGCCAAACCCGCTTGGAAAAAAATCCCTTGCGCGTATTGGATTGCAAAATAGACGGCGCCCGCTTTGCCGGACGCGTGCCCACCATGCAGCTCTGCCCCGAATGCCAAGCGCATTTTGACGAAGTGCAGGCCTTGCTGAAGGGGAAAATAGATTTTGAAGTGGACCCGATGCTCGTGCGCGGGCTGGATTATTATTCCCGCACGGTATTTGAGTTCCAAGCGGGGGACGTTTCCCAAAACGCCATTGCGGCGGGGGGAAGATACGATACGCTGGTGAAAAATATGGGCGGCCCCGCTACGCCGGCCATCGGCTGGGCGATGGGCGCCGAACGCGTGATTATGGCCCGCGGCGAAACCGAACGCGCCAAAGAAAAAAGCGTGTACGTGGTATCTTTAGAAAAAGAATGCAACGAAACGGCTTTTAACTTGATGCAGCAGCTGCGCCAGGCGGGTATCCGCACGGAAGGCGGCCTGTTTGACAAAAACGTAAAAGGCCAGATGAAACAGTCCGACCGGTGCGGTGCTTCCTTTGCCATTATTTTGGGCGGGGACGAACTGGCCAAACGCGTGGTAACGCTGAAAGATTTGACGACGGGCGAACAGAAACAAATCGCTTTTGATGTATTAACTGACGAGGTAAAAAAACTGGTATGAAACGAACTAACTATTGCGGGGAGGTAACCGCTTCCCTGCTCGGCACCAAACAAACCCTGTGCGGCTGGGTGAACAGCTACCGCAACCACGGGGGCGTGCTGTTTATTGATTTAAGAGACAGAAGCGGCATCTGCCAAGTAGTGGTGGAGCCCTCCAAACCGTTCTTTGCCGAAGCTTCCGCCGTACGCAACGAGTACGTGATTGAAGTAACCGGCACCGTAAAAAGACGTATTGAAGGCGCCGTGAACAAAAATATGAAAACCGGCGAAATTGAACTGGTGGCGGACGAATTTAAGGTGTTAAACTCTTCCATTCCGCTTCCGTTTGACGTGGAAAAATCCCGCTCCGTAGCCGAAGAAATTCGTTTGAAATACCGCTACCTGGATTTGCGCAACCCGCAAATGTTTGCCAATTTGCTCCTGCGCCACCGCATTATGCAGGCGGCTCGCCGCTATTTGGACGGCCAGGGCTTTTTGGAAGTGGAAACCCCTATTTTAACGCGTTCCACGCCGGAAGGTGCGCGCGACTATTTGGTTCCTTCCCGCGTACATCATGGCGAATTTTACGCGTTGCCTCAGAGCCCTCAGATGTTCAAACAAACGCTCATGGCCAGCGGTATTGACCGCTACTTCCAGTTGGCTCGCTGCTTCCGCGACGAAGACCTCCGCGCCGACCGCCAGCCCGAACATACGCAAATTGATATGGAAATGTCCTTTGTGACGATTGACGATATTCACGAAATCGTGGAAGGCCTGATGAAAGAAATTTTCAAAACGGCCGGCAAAGAACTTTCCGTTCCGTTCCCGAAACTTTCTTTCCACGACGCTATGGAAAAATACGGTTCCGACAAACCGGATTTGCGCTATAGCTTGGAAATGAAAAACGTCAATGACGTATTCCAAAACACTTCTTTCAAAGTGTTCAAAGAAATTTTGTCCGCCGGCGGAGCCATTCGCGCCATTCGCGGCGAAAAAGGTGCCGCCTATTCCCGCGGCCATATAGACAAGCTGACTGAACTCGTCAAAAAGAACGGGGCCAAAGGCTTGGTGTGGCTGAAAGTGAAAGACGGCTCGTTTGAAGGTCCTTCGGCCAAGTTCTTTACGCCCGAAGAAATGACCACTTTGAAACAAGCCGTAGGCGCGCAGGACGGCGATATTATCTTCGTCGGAAGCGACATGAACCTGCACACCTGCCAAACGTTTATGGGGGCGCTTCGCAAGGAACTGGTAAAAGAGCTGCCCCGCCAAAGCGAATGGGCCTTTGTGTGGATTACCAACTTCCCGCTTTTGGAATATATCCCCGAAGAAGACCGCTGGGACGCCGCCCACAACCCCTTCACCGCGCCGGTGGAGGAAGACCTGCCCAACCTGGAAAAGGACCCCGGTTCTATCCGCTCCTATCAGTTTGACTTGGTCTTAAACGGCAACGAACTGGCTTCCGGCTCCGTGCGCAACTGCCGCCGCGAAGTGCAGGAACGCATTTTGGCTTTGATGAAACACTCCAAAGAAGAAGCTGCCCGCCGCTTTGGCATGCTGCTAAACGCGCTGGAAGCGGGGGCGCCTCCTCATGGAGGTATTGGCCTGGGCTTGGACCGCATTACCGCGCTTTTGGCGGGGGAAGATTCTATCCGCGAAGTAATCGCCTTCCCCAAGACGGCGCAGGCGGTTTGCCCGTTGACGGATTCGCCCAACACGGTGGACGAAATCCAGCTCAAGGAATTGGGCATTCAAATTGCCAAAGAATAAGGTTTATAAGCCCCGCTTCGGCGGGGCTTTTTGCTGAAGGGGAAAGTTTCCCCGTAAGAACGCGCGCGTTCGTAAACCCCCATGACAAATACGGGTTTTTGGGGTATAATGAGAATATGAAAACATTTTCCGCTTGTTTGGGTCTGTCGCTTTGTTTTGCTTGCTTTGCCTGCACTCCTCCGGAAGAAGAAGTGCACCCCAAGCGCCGTTCCGCACGGGAAGACAATTTGCAGCGGTACTTAACCAAAGCGCATGAAATGCGCGCCTTGGCGCAAGAACGTGCCAAACCGTTGGTACAGGGGCCCTTGTTGGCGCCCGACACGCTAAAACGCTTCTTGCCCCAAACGCCGGACTTGCGGGTTTCCGCTCAAATTTTCTCCCAGAAAAACCGCCTGGAAACGGCCGTGAGGGAAGCCTCGGCCCGGGAAGCGGCGGAGAAGGCGGGCGCCATTTTAACGCAATTTCGCGACGAAGCGGTGCTGGCCGCTCTCTCGGCACAAAATCCGCAGGAGCTGGCCGCTAAATTAACGGAAAAAACGACATTATATTCGCAAAAATTGACCGATTTTGCTCACTCCCAACAAGAAACTTCCTGGAGTGTGCCCAATGCACAGCAGAGCCTTTTGTCTAAGCAGGAGCTAAAAGAATCGGTGCTTAGTCTGCTTGAAGATATCACCCGCGACTACGGCCCCAAATGCGGGCAAAAAGCCAAGGCCGTGTTGCAAAAAACGGCTGACGATTACTGGCTGGTGCTTTCCTCCGTCAAACAGCGGCAGGACTTGGAAAGCGAACTCGCCCGCGTGGGGAGCGAGGCGGACCGTGCCTTTGGCGCGGTGGTGGCCCAATACGGGGACCCGGTTTTTTCGCTCTCGCAGGAACAAGCCGCAACACTCCGTGCCGATTTGATAGCCGCGCACCAGGAAGTGGAAAACCGTTTTGAAAAACTGTACGGAAAAGAAGCCGTATTGAAAACGCGCGACATTTTTGAAAAATATAAAAAATATGCGGACGAGCTTGTCCGTATTCCCGCCCGTTTAAGCCGTATGCAGGAAGGATTAAACCGCGCGGGCGAATCGTACCGAAAAGAAATGGCGGAACTGCAGGTACAGCAGAACCAGGAATTGGAACGCCGCGCCGCACTGGTGCGGGGAATTCCGCTTTCCGTCGTAGGGAAAAAAGAAAATGGAAAACAATAAAAGACTTTTTCAGTTGGGGTTATTAATCATCGTCCTTCTGGCGATGGGGCTCGCGCTGATGCGTACCACCTCTTACAACCGTTCCGCGCAGACCCGCCAGGTCTCTTCCGCGCAGGAAGAACAGCTGGAACGGCAGTTTATTGCCGACTTAAAAGACCAGGAAATTTTAGGCTTGCCCCCGCAGGAAGACGATTCTTTAACCCGCGAACAAAAGCGTGCCCTGGCCGTTCAGCGCTATGTGCGCCGTCCCGGCCGTTTAGCCTTGGACGAGCAGGACTATACGCTTAATCCCGCCGCGTTGCAAAATCCCTATGCCCAGCTTCCTTCCGTTTCTACGGGCGGAGGCATGTCTTCTTCCGGTACGTACCGCCCCAAAGGGCTTTCTGCGGCTAATTACGGCCAATATGGTTCCTCCTATTCCGGTTCGGGTGCTCCTGCGGCGCAAGGACCGGGCGTATATCGCCCTACGGTAGAAGAACAAATGCAGGCCGAGCGTAACCGCGCATTTGCTCCGTTCATGACCGCTGTACCCAAGGAACAGCAAAAACGCCTGGAAACGCAGCTTAAGGGCCTTTCCAGCGGGATTGACCGCGCCGTGGCCAAGGCCTTGCTCCCCAAAAGCAAGAAAGACGCCAATATAGAAAAATATCTCCAGCGCAATGCTTCTCCCCAGGCTGTAGCGGCCGGGCCTTTTGCACCGGTGCTGGACCAGGTGGCCGCGCAAAAATCGGGCGTGGTAAACAGCATGGGGCAAACGTTCGGCCCGCAGGCGGCGCAGGAAGCGTCTAAAGTGATGGATTCCTTCCAAAACGAAATGACTTCCGCCGTCACTGCCCCCGGTCAAACGCCGCAGCAGATTGCTCAAAAAGTAAAAGAAGTGACGAAGAAATACGAGCAAAAACTGCAAAAAATGACCCAGGATAACGGCTTCAAAAAATTTGAACAGGAACGTATTGCCAAAGACAATTTGCTCAAAGAAGAAATCGGCAAGCAATACGGTTCCGAAATTGCCGCTTTGGCCTCGGAAAAGATTGACTCCGCCCGCGCCAAAGACATGCAGCTCGCCCGCCAAGGGCTTCCGGCCGAAGAGTATTACAAACAGCAGCTGGCCAACCAGCGCGACCGCCGCAAAGCCTTGGAAGACATTATCTTAAAAAACGGTAAATCCACCAAAGGCCTCTTTGCCGCCGAAGACGAAGTGGAGCGTAGAGACATAGAACAAAAATTGCAGGACGAAGAGGACGGCAAAACGTTGGGCCGCAGTTATAAAGCGGGGGAAAAAGAACTCGCCGCCATAGACCACTCGCTTAACCAGGAGCGGAAAGAAAAACTGCAAACCGCCGGTCAAATATACGGCGAAGAAGGCGCCCGCAAAATTGACGCCATCTATCAGAAATATTACGACGATTACATGAAAATCTGGAACGATCCGGATTCTTCCAAAACCAGCAAACAGCAAGCTTCCATGAAGCTGCGCCAGGACGTAAACAAACAGCTGGAAGAAGTGCAAAACGACCCGCAAATGCAGGAAGCCCGCCTGAACCGCCAGGTGGAAAGTTCTCTTTCCCAGCTGATGCAGGACCCCAATGTGTCCCGCGCACCGGCCGAACAGCAGGAAGCTTTGGCGCAAAAAGCGCGCCCCGTATTGCGTGAAATGTACCAGACAGTGAATGAAATTGCTTCTTCCAATTTGCCTGATGCTGAGAAACAAAAACGTATGGAACAGGCTCAAGCAGAAGCCCAGCGGAAACTTTCCGGTCAATAATAGACTATCTCGTATCATCAAAAAACCCGCTGGCAACAGCGGGTTTTTTGGTGGGGGAAAAGAATTATTTTTTCTTTTTATCTTTAGCCGGGGAATAGAATTCCGCCTGCGGGAAGTAATGTTTTAGAATTTCCTTATAGTCCTGTCCCGCTTCGGCGCGTCCGGCCGCGCCCGTTTGGTCAAAGCCTACGCCATGCCCCCAGCCGCCGCCGTAGAAAACAAAGTATTTCAGTTCACGGTCCCGGTAGTTGGGCTCTACAATAAAGTAACTGCTTCTAAGCATGCCTAAGCTAAGGTTGTTGCGAATGACGTTTTCTTTATTAAGCGTCACGGAGCCTTTGGTGCCTTTTACCACCAAACGGCTGACGTAGCCCGAGCGGCCGCGGCGCTGGGGAATGATGGCGGTAATGCGACCGATATCTTTCTTTTGACGTTTAATGATTTGGCTTAAATCGTCTTCTTCCACCACGCGCGCCCAGCGGAAGGCGGAAAGACTTACGTGTTTGCCGTATCGGCTGTAAGCGTCGTGCGGATATTGCAGTAATTCTTTGAAGTGATACGGCTGCAGCTGGTCAAAATCAAAATCTTTATAATCGGAAACGGGGTTTAGATAAGGCGTTTCGTACCAGCCGGCTTCTTTGGCGCTTTGTGTAATGCCGCCGCAGTTGGCCGAAAACACGCTTTCTATCGGTTTATTTTTGTAACGCAGTATCTCGCCCATGGTGGACTCCACCGCCGCATTTCCGCGTTCGCTTTCGCCGCGCACGCCGCCGTATACTTGGCAGTTTTGCGTGTCGCACACGTCATAGCCATAGTATTTATGTTTTCCCAAATGTTTCAACGCATAGGTGCGGGCCAGCACGGCTTGGGCGCGCAGGGCATTCATGGGGAATTTGGTGGGCATTTCGGACGCGATAACCCCTTCCAAGTATTCTTCTATGTTAACGATATTAATGGGGATAAGGGTGTTGCGGGAGGAGTTGTAGGTGATTTGCAATTTGCCGCGGTACTCTTTATCGCCAATGCTGGCCCAGGTCATGCCGGCGCCGCTAATCACGTTTTTGACGATAATGGTGTGTCCTTCCCCGGGAGTGGTGGAGGAGGGGGTAATTAAAACGGATTTTTTGAACGGGATACGCTCGTTGGACGGCGTGAGCAGATAGGTTTTGCCGTCTTTTAGCACCGCTACCCAGCTTTCTTTGGCTTTGCCTTTGGCAATCAGCTTGCCGGTTTGCGGGTCGGTAATTTTGAAATTGTGCGACGGAATAAAATGCACCGTACTGCGGGAGGACGGCCGCCCGTTTTGACGCATGCCGATGCCCACTTTTATCTCGCGCGTTTTTACGTTCTCCGGCGGGACTAGCGGCTTTACAAACGTATGCATAAAAATTTCTTTTCCGGAGGAAGGCGTTTCTTCCTTTTTGTCTTCGGGTTCTTTTTCCATTTTGGAAATGCGAGGCTTTAGGCGGGCCAGGGCGTTATTAATGTCCTTACTGCTTTTTTCGGAAGAATAAATCATGCGGTACTGGCGGTAGGATTCGTTGTAATTGCCCAATTTTTCCAGCATGGCGGCGTAATGCTTTTTGGCTTCTATAAATTGGTGGTCGTACACGCTGGCTTTTTTGAACACTTCGGCAGCTTTTTTGTAGTCTTTGTCTTCTTCATAAATAAGCCCCAGCAAATAGTTGGCAAGCGCCGGGTGGGTGCCGGCACGGGCGGCCATTTTTAAGTTGTATTTAGCCAGTTTCTTTTCGCCCAGCCCCATTTGGGCGCGGGCTAAGTTGATGTGATAGAAACCCGCCCGTTTGGGGTCTTCGGGCAGGAGCGAAAGGAATTTTTCCGCACTGCGGTATTGTCCGTCCGCCAGGTAGGCTTCGGCCGCCATTTCCAGCACTTCGCGGTCCTGCGGGTAGAGCTTGTAGGCGGCGGTGATAATGTCCACGGCTTGTTTGGGCTCGTTTTGCTCCATGGCGATGTAGGCCGCGTTCAAAAAGGCTTGGCGGTTGCCCGTGTCTTTGGATAATTCAATATAGGCTTCCAGCGCTTCGTCTTGTTTATAATCAAAGTATAGATCTCCCGCTTCCTGCAGGCGTTGCTGTTCGGTTTTGGCGGGGGTTTCTTCCTCTTCGGCGTACGCCGGCACCATTGCCGCTAACAGCAACATTAACAATAAAATACGTTTCACTAGCTATCCCCAAAAAAGTGATTTTTCTTTATTATAGTATATTGTTTTCGGCGGCGGGGCGAGGTGTTTTTGTATAATAACTGCATGACTACTCCCATGCCTCAATGGCTGAAAGATTTGGTGGGCCGCAACAAAGCGGCTCTTCGTTCCTCCGCGGCGTTAAACGCCCAGGAGTCTATTCATCATCACCTGCTGCATACCGTCTGCCAGGAAGCCCGCTGCCCCAACAGGGGGGAATGTTTTAACTGCGGGGACGCTACTTTTATGGTGCTGGGTGATATTTGCACGCGCGGCTGCCGCTTTTGCGCCGTTACCAAAGGCCGCCCGCTACCGCCTGATGAAAATGAACCCGCCCGCGTGGCTCAGGCGGTGAAAGAATGGAATATCCGCTATGCGGTGCTGACTATGCCCACCCGCGACGATTTGCCCGACGGGGGCGCTGATCATTTTGCGCGCGTTATTAGCGCCATAAAAACGCTTACCCCGCACGTAAAAACGGAACCGCTTATTTCGGATTTGCGCGGAGACGAGGCCGCCCTTAAAACGGTGCTGGACGCCCAGCCCGATGTGTTGGCCCACAATGTGGAAACGGTGCCCGCTCTGTACCAGGCGGTGCGCGTAGGGGCCGATTACCGCCGCACGCTGACGCTTTTGGAGCGTTCCAAAAAAATGGCTCCGCATATTTTAACCAAAACCGGCTTTATGGTGGGACTGGGTGAAACCGAAGAACAGCTAAAAGGCCTGCTGGCGGATTTGCGTGCCGTAGGAGTGGATTTGCTGACGATTGGGCAGTATTTGGCGCCTTCTGCGGCGCACTATCCGGTGGCGCGTTATCCGCAGCCGGAAGAATACCGCGCCTGGGAAGAATATGCCCTTTCCCTGGGCTTTAAGGGCGTGGCCAGCGGCCCGCTGGTGCGAAGCAGCTATCGGGCGGGGGCGTTGTATGCCCGTGCTATGCAAAGCGGTTTGGCCAAATAAAGCATGATATTGGTATAATAAAATTATGAAGAAAAATATATTATTGGGGCTTGCCAGCTGCCTGTTGGCGGCTGCGTGCGCGGGCAATCCGCCCGCCTGGTGGAACCCCGGGAATGTGTATTCGTCCGAAGCGCCGGCGCGTACGTCTGCGTCTAAAGGGACGAACGGCGGCGTATCCTCGGCCAATACGGTGGCCGTGCAAGAGGCTGAACCCGTCGTGAAAGAAGAATCCATCGCACCCTTGCCGGACGAAAGCTACGAAGAAATGATTTTGACTCCCTTGCAAGACGAAGAAACCGAAAACGCTTCCGGCGAATCTTCGGCGCAAAGTGCGCCTTCGGAAACGGGGCTTTTGCCTCCGCCAAGCGTGCTGGAATAAATCTCTGGTTGTTTCAAAGCCCTGCGTTAAGCGGGGCTTTTTTATGTGTGCAACTTGGGGAAAAAGTGAACCCCCCGGTTTTCAAAACCGAGGGGTTCAGTTCGACGTCTCCATTAGTACTCCTCACTGCGTTATCTGCTACTCTCAGGATAGGCCCAACCAACCAATGCCGGGACTTATGCCGCCCTTTCCGCTTTCCGCCGGCCGAACCAATTACATCAACCGCCGGAAACACGACTTTGCACGACGTTAACCCTCTTGCCGCACTACACCGCTTTACGTCCATGCGTCGGCGTTTTTACTTCCAGACGGAACAACATCTATGCCCTGCCCCGTCCGCCGCCGAATACATCATGCTCTGCACCTTACCGGGCTCCCGGGCAGTTATGTAACCCAACCACCCTGGCCTTCCACTAGCATACAGGCCCACTTCTTTCGGCTAAACGCCTTTACAACAACAGCAACACTACCTCTCGTTACCGCTTTGTCCGCTCTTGAGCAGCCCCCGGCAAGGGCCTACGGACTTACTTCCTGTATGGATAGTATAGGCCAATTAAAACATTTGTCAAGGCCTAAAAAACCCCGGGTGGTCGCCCGGGGTTTTTGTTTGTAAATACGCTTCTTAATTACAGGCTGGTAATGTCTGCTACCGTTTGCGTTAAATATCTGCGTACACGGGCCAGCAGAGCCAGGCGGTTTTGCCGTACGGCAGGATCCTGGGCGTTTACCATAACGTCCTTAAAGAAGTTTTCCAACGGTTCTCTAAACGCACTGTAGGTTTTGAGAATGCGCACGTATTCTTCTTGCGTATGGGCGGTGTTTACCGCACAGCCCAAAGACGCGTCCACTTCGTGGATTTTGTCGTACAAGGCTTTTTCCGCCGGCAGTTCAAACAACTTTTCATCTACCGTTTCGGTCACGTTATCCGCTTTCTTAAGGATATTGCACACGCGTTTGGCCGGTTCCAAAATTTGGGCAAAATCTTCACCCGTTTTCACCGTTTCCAGCGCGCTTACCAACGCTTCCACCTGCGTAAGGGGCATTTCGTACCAATTGCGCACAGCCTGCAGCGTGGCGGCTTTGTGTCCGCGCTGTTCCAATACCAGGGCCAAGCGCTGGAACAAGAAGCCGGGCAATTCCTTAAGCCCTTTGTCCGGCGTGCCGGCCGGGTACAGCGAGGCGGATTTTTCCACCAATTCTTTCAGCGAAACATTCATGCCTTTTTCCAGCATAATGCGCACCGCGCCAAACGCCTGGCGGCGCAGGGCGAATGGGTCTTCGCTTCCGGTGGGGATTTGCCCGATTAAAAAGTTGCCCGTCAGCGTGTCCATCTTGCCGGCCAGAGATACGATGCATCCTTCGTCGGTAGAGGGTAACGCAGAGGAGGACGTAAGCGGGAAGTAAAATTCTTCCATGGCTTTGGCGGCGTCCTGGCGTCCTTCCAGCGCGGCATACTGCCCGCCCATATAACCTTGCAGTTCGGGGAATTCGTACACCACGTGGCTGGCCAAATCGGCATACGCGTGGGAAGCGGCATAATCTACCGTGCGGGAGAGTTCGCCCCGTCCCAATTTTTCACACAGCCAATCGGCCAGTTTTTGGGTGCGGTCGGACTTTTCATACATATTGCCGAGCCCTTCCAAAAACTGCACGTTTTTCAGTTTTTCCTTAAATTTTTCCAAGCCTTCTTTTTTATCGTTTTCAAAGAAGAATACCGCGTCCGACAGGCGGGCGGACATTACTTTTTTGAACCCGTCGCGCACTTCGTTTTGGTTGACGGAAATACCGTCGCGCACGGCGATAAAATAAGGCTGCAGTTCGCCTTTGTCGTTGGTGACGGGGAACATCTTGATTTGTTTTTTAAGCACCGTGGTTACCAAATCTTTGGGGAGGGTCAAAAATTTGAGTTCAAAATCTCCGCCCACCGCCACCGGGTGCTCGGTAAACCACACCGTTTCTTCCACCAGTTCCGGGTCCAAATCTGCCCGATAACCGCGCACTTTGGCTTCGTTGGAAACGGTTTTAATCAAGGCTTCGCGGCGTTCCTGCGGCAGGACCAAAACGGGCTGCGGCTGGGAGCGCAAAAGCTCGGCATAGGCGGCTTTGTCGGCCTGCTGCACTTTGATCGGTTTGCGGCCGAAAGAAGAAAGCGGATACGTATTGCGGTTAGACGTAACGCCCGCCACGGAGAACTTAATTACTTTGTTGCCGTACAACCCGATAAGAGAACGAATCGGGCGACCGTAGCGCAGGCCGGTTTCTTCCCAAATCATATTTTTGGCAAATTCCAATCCCGTCACGATACGCGTAAAAATTTCGGGCAACAGTTTGACGGTCTTTTCGCCTTTGATTTTAACCACGGCATAAATGAAAGGACCTTTTTCCGTTTCTACCACGGTTAATTTTTCGGGAGCGATACCGTTCTTTTGTGCAAAGCCGGCGCTTTGGGGGGTAAAATTGCCGTTGGCGTCTTTTAAGAGTTTGGCCGGCGGCCCTTTTACTTCTTTTTGCACATCGGCCGATTTTTCGGCCAGGTCTTCAATCAGCACCACCAACCGGCGGTACGTACCGAAAGATTCCACCGACTTATAAGAAATTCTTTTTTCGTCCAACAATTGGGCGGTTAACGTTTCCAGCTGCTTTAAGGCAGGCGCCATAAAGCGGGCGGGCAAGTGTTCCAAGCCAATTTCCAACAATGCGTTCATTTGGCAGCCTCCTCGTTTTTGGTTTCTTCCGCTTTTTCTACGCTTTCCACGTAGGCTTTGGCGCAGGCTTTGGCCAAATTGCGGATTTTGGTAATGTTATTGGTGCGGTCCGACACGGAAATAGCCCCGCGGGCTTCCAGCATGTTGAAGTAGTGCGACAGTTTCATCGCGTTGTCGTACGCGGGCAGATAGAGCCCTTTTTTGCACAAAGCAAAGCATTCTTCTTCACATTCCTGGATATAGCGGCGCAGGTGGTCCACGTTGGACTCTTCAAAATAATAGTGCGAAAACTGACGTTCGCCTTCGTGGTGCACGTCGCGGTAGGTGATTTCGTCGTTCCAGCGGATATCAAACACATTGTCCACTTTCTGGCAATACATCGCGATACGTTCCAACCCGTAGGTGATTTCCACCGTAATGGGGTTTAGCGCGTAGCCGGCCATGTTTTGGAAGTAGGTGAACTGGGTGATTTCCATACCGTCAAGCCAAATTTCCCAGCCGACGCCCGAAGCACCCAGCGTGGGGGACTGCCAATCATCTTCAATCCAGCGCACGTCGTGTTGTTTGGGGTCCAGGCCGATGGCTTTTAAGGAGTTCAAATAGATTTCCTGAATGTTGGCCGGGGCGGGTTTCATAATCACCTGGTATTGGTAATATTTGCCCAGGCGGTTGGGGTTTTCGCCGTAGCGGCCGTCCGCCGGGCGGCGGCAGGGTTCCACGTAAGCGCGTTTAACGGGTTTTTTGGTTAAAGAGCCGAAAAAGGTTTCGGGGTTATAGGTGCCGGCGCCTTTTTCAACGTCATAGGGCTGAACGAGGACACAGCCTTGTTTAGTCCAATAAGTGTTCAAAGCGGATATCATATCCTGAAAATTCATACCGTTTTTCATAGGTAAATACATTATATAAAATACGGACGGACGGCGCAGAGCCTTTGCCCGCGCAAAACTGCTATAATACGTATATGATTACGACGGTTATTTTTGATATGGACGGGCTCTTGTTTGATACGGAGCTGATTTACTTTGACTGCTACCAGAAAGCCGCCGCCGAAGACGGGTTGGATTTTACCTACGAACTGTTTGAATCCTGCGTGGGCATCAGCCGCGAAGATGCTGCCCGCTTTATTATCCAGCATTTTGGCCCGCAGGCCGATATTCACAAAATGCACCTGCGCACCAGCGAAATTTTTGAAGCCTATTTGGCGGCCGACGGGGATATCCCGTTCCGCCCGGGGGCTAAAGAAGCCGTGGAATTTTTTTATAACCGCGGGCTTAAGCTGGGGCTGGCGTCTTCCAACATTACCAAATGGGTGATGTTTTTGCTGGAAAAGAAAGGCATCAAAAAGTTTTTTTCGTCCGTCACCACCTCTAACGATGTGTCCCACCCCAAGCCGGACCCGGAAGTATATTTGAAGTCCGCGCAAAAGCTGGGGGCGGACGTGTCGCAATGTTTGGTGTTTGAAGATTCCGTGGCCGGCGCCACCGCCGCCATCACCGCCCGCATGCGCACGTGCGTGGTGCCGCAAATTAAACTGCCCACCCAATACGTGCGGGAAAATGCCTTCAAAATATACCGCTCCCTCAAAGACATTTACCCCGATATGGAAGAGCTTCTTTCTTAATTTATCCATACAAAAAGCCCCGGTTTTTAGACCGGGGCTTTTTTTCAAATACGGTTCTGTTTAGTTTACGCTAAGGGGCGTATATTGGGCGTGAGAAACTTCCAGCGATTTGAAATTGGCGGCTTTGTTGCAGGTGAATTTAATCATTTTATCCTGCGGATTTACAGACAGCCAAGCCATAGAAGAACGCGGAGTGAGTACGAGCAAAATCGTATCGGAGTATTTGCGCGCCACAGCGGGGGCTACTCTGCCGCGGAAGAAAAGTCTTACATAGCGCAATTCTTCGGGGGACAGGTTGCAGAAGTCCTGAAAGGAATCGGCCGTCAGGGCGTAATTGGCAAAAAGTTCGTTGGAATTGGCGTCTTTTTTAATCATCTGGTAATTCGCCTGGCATTTGCGGATCGTATATTCGGGGGTGCCTTGGCGGCGCAGCGATTGATAAAAGTCTTCCAGTCTTTTGGTTTCCTTAGCGTGCAAGCTAATGCGGCGCACCTGTTCGCCCACGGCAACGCCCAGCACGGAAGCAGAGCCTTTGTTATCTACTTTGCGGTTGGCGTATTCCAGCACTTCTTTCCAGGACAAATTTCCTCCCGCAAAAGCGGCACAAACCGGCGCAGCGGCCAGCACCAGTACCGTTAAAATCTTCATACAGCGTTTGCAGTTCATACATCCTCCATTCATTTTTTCGTATTTTACTATTATCTCAAAAATTCAAAAAAACACACCAGGGCCATTGGACCTATTTTCACACGGGCCCAAAGACCTACCTAACACCGTTAATGCGCGGAAGCCGGCTGAAGCGAAGGGGCAGGAATCGGCTCGGAAGGCTCTTCCTGCAAAGCCAGCGGGGGAAGTTCTTCTTCGTCCAGGGTAAACGTTTTAAGCGTGTTTAAGGGATAGGCCAGATACTGGCTTAAAAAACGGCGGCAGACGCTGTTGCATTTAGCCAGCGAGAGCAAATCCTCCGCGTCCGTAAACGTAAGGGAGGATAATTTGTCTTCATGCATGCGGCGCCAAAACTCGGCCGATATTTTTAGTACTGGGTGGTCTATACCAAAGCCGGCCAGCGTCATCAGCCTAAGGGTAAAAGCGGCGGCAAACGCGGGGTTCGGTTCGCCCAGGTCCAGCTCGGTTAAGGAAGAAAGCAAGAGTTCAAATTTAGCTTCACTCGGCTGGTGCAGGGGCGTTAAACGCTGGAACAGCTCACAAAAGTGCATCGCCAGGGCGGTGCGCTTTAAGCTGTGGCGTATAGAGGGGAAAATATGACGGATTTTGCCGCCTGTCACCGTGCCCACGGTGCCGCCGCGGCGCACATAAATGCGGTAATCGGCACAAGCAAAGGGCTCGCTGAGGGCTTTTAATTTACCGCTGGGGCGTGCTACCCCGGGAAGGCGCGCATTGATGCGGCCGTGTTCCCGCGTATAGAGGGAAACCAAACGGTCCGTTTCGCGAAATTCCTGGCGAAAAAGAATAATGCCCGAGTCGGTAAATATCATAGATAATAGAATAGCAAATTTCGCACCTTGGAAACAGACCCATTTTCCCGGGCCTATTATGCTATGGGCCTTTTGGCCCTTGAATGAGAATGACTGTTTTGAAATAATATAAGTAATGAAGGAATTAGGAGATTTGAATATGAATAGAAAAACCCATCACATTTTATGGGCCGTTTTTTTGTGTGCCGTTTGCACCTCTGCCGTGCATGCACAAGGGGGGAAGATAGTTAAACAAGCTGTCCAAGCCTCTACGCGCGCCGCGGCCGAAGCAACTGCCTCCAACGCCGCCAAGACGGCTCTTCGCGAAAGTGCCGCCTCGGGCGTGGCTGCGCAAACCCTTGCCCGCCAGGCTGGCAGCCGCCAACTGGAAATCCGCTTCCCGGGGGACCCGGTACAACTGGAACTTCCGTTTGAGCAAAGCCCCGCTTTGCCCAAGGCGCCTGCGTCCACCGCGGCGGTTTTGGAGCAGAAAGTGGCGCAAACCCTCGCGGCCCAGCCGCAGTTTAGCACGCTTCCCTCCGGCGAAAAAGCCCGCGTGGTGAAACTGGAAGAAAAACATTTCAAAAAAACGAACAAATTAAACACCACCGTCGGCCACTATATGGCTATCACGCCCAACCCCGTGGAGCTGTACAGCCGCCTGGCGCAAGGCAAAGTAAAAGTGTTCCGCAACGACAAGCTGCGCTATTTTTCCGATTTGAAACAAGTTTGCCCCGTGGGCAGCTATTTATTGCGCTACGAAAACGGCAAAACGGCTTTCTTTACACCCGAGCAAGCGCCCGAGTCCTTAAAAGAGGCTTACGAAAATATATATAAGAAGAACAATCCTTCTTCTTTTTATGAAGTAGATTTTGTGCCCGTGGCTTCCCAGGCTCCGCGCATGGTGCAGCTGCAAACGCTGGGCTCGTTGTTTACGCGCCAAGCCAGCGGCGTGCGCTTGTATCAACTGCCCAGACACCCCCTTACCGGCCAGCCCGTGGAAGTGGCCGTGTTGGAACGCCCTATGCAGATGCAGGGATTGGCTCAATTAAATACCGGCGCTACGATTGTGCGCTATCCGGACGGTTCTTTTGACGTGCACCCCGCAGACTTTGTACCGCCCGTCTTGCAGGATAAAATAGCCGCTTTGCAGGTGCAGCGTGCTTCGTTTGCGCTGGAACCCCAAACCACGCCTGCCGGGGAAGAACTGCTGGTTCCGGCCAATGTGCAGCCCTCTTCCTCTTCCGCCAAAGTTTATGACAGCCAAACAACCCTGGCGCAGGATTTGCACCGCTCCGGCTTGCAAGGTAAAAAATACATCAGCCCCTTCTTTGGCGAAGCCATCGTGTACGAAATCCCGACGGGGACGGTGTATAAGCCGGCCGGCAGAGAGGAAGAAGTGCTGGATCCGGCCCAAAAAGTGGTGGCTTATTTCCCGCAAAATGACGACGGTCAAATTATGACCCGGGAAGCCTTAAATTCACCTTTATTTAGCCCGGCTGAATAAATTTACTTCCCGCCTTGATGTTAAGGGCGGGAAGAATTTTGCCCAAGCGGATTTGTAAAATTATTGGCAAACCCGCAAAAGAAAAGATATAATATCAGTACGTTTCACACAGAAACCATTTTAATATTAATTACAGGAGATACGTTTTTTCCAGTCCGTCATTCGGGCCAGAACTAACGTATAAGATAAACATGTTACCGACCTACAGACCTAACAAAAGAAGACGTGCCAAACATATCGGATTCAGAGCCAGAATGGCTACCGCCGGCGGGAGAAAAGTCCTCAGCGCCAGAAGAGCCAAAGGCCGCCACGAATTAATCAGAGCCTAAGAGATATGCCGTCTTACGGTCTGCCGCGCAAGAGCCGCCTGCACCTGAAGAAAGATTTTCAACAGGTCATTCAAGGCGGCAGCAAACTGCAATATAACGGAGTTGTATTGTGGTGGCGGTCCGGCCCGGGGGTATCAAACCGGCCGGCCCGTTTTGCGGTAGTGGTGTCCAAAAAATTGGGCTCCGCGGTGGTGCGCAACCGGACCAAAAGACTTTTAAGAGAAGCTTTCAGACTGACCAGAAAAGATATTAAATGGGGGACTGACCTTGTTTTCAGCCCCAGAATAAGCGAAACGTTAACCAATGTGCACGCAGCGCAGGAAGCGCTCAAGACACTGTGCGGCAAAGCCGCTTTACTTAATACCTCTTCAGACAATTAGCCGTAACCGCATATTATTGAAGGGACCCATGAACAAGATTTCGCTTTTATTAAAGGATTTGTTGCTTTTGCTTCTCAACATTTTTATGTTGCTGGTGCGGCCCTTTTTGGGGCCGCGTGGTGTGTGCCGTTTTGAACCGACATGCAGCCAATACGCAAAGCAAGCGATTACCAAACACGGCGCGTTTAAGGGCGGGTGGCTCGCGCTGGTGCGGGTGTTAAAATGCCATCCTTTTCATCCGGGCGGATATGACCCGGTGCCTTAATACCTTTTTTCTGCCAGGCTGTTAAGTTTCCTCTTATGCGCCGCGGCGGCCAAGCCGCAGCGGTCTACCCCAAGAGGAGCTTTATGAACAGACAGTTTCTAATTACAGCAATGTTGTTCTTGCTGATAATTACGGGCTACAACCAGTTTGTCGCCCTCCCCAGAGCCCGCGCGGCGCAGGAAGCCGCCGAGGCTAAACTAAAAACCGAACAAGAAGCCAAACGCCAAGCCGGCGCCCAAGCCGTGTTGGCCGCTTCGTCCCCCGTAAGCAAAGAAACCGCTTCCGCCCCCAAACCCGAAGAATTCTTCACGCTCAACCTTTCCCAGGCCGACGTTACTTTTTCTTCCAAAGGCGCAGGCATCAAAACGTATCTTTTCAAAGACGTTATTGACGATGTAAACCTCACCCCGTATCAGGGCGAGGGATACTTTGCCACCCTGCCGCAGGTGGATTTTGCGGAATTTGCCCGTACGCGCAATTCTATTACGTTTGTGGGGGATATCGTCCCCGGGTTTAGCGTATATAAAGAATACCGCTTTAACGACAACGGCATTAACAACCTGACCGTTACGTTTGAAAACAAAACTTCCCAGCCGCTGACCATTGCCGATTGGAAATGGAACTTCGGCCCGGGCCTGGCCACGGTAAAAAGCGAAATGAACGACAATGAACGTGAATCCAAAGCCGTGTACCTGGTACAGGAAAAAGGGAAGAAAAAACCTACTTTGGAAACCTTCGCCAAAGACGATGACCAGCCCGAACTGCCTTGGATTTGGGCCGGGGTGGAAAACCGCTATTTCCTCTCGGTGTTGATTCCGCAAGGCTGGAAACCCGGCGATTTGAGCGCCAAACAGGAAGTAGTAGGCAAGCAAAAACGCCTGTGGGGCCTGGCCGGTGAAGGGGATTTGAAAGGGCCGCAGTTCTCCATTACGGTACCCGGTGTAACGGTGGAAGCCAAATCCAAAGTGGAATATAAGTCCGATTTTTATTTTGGGCCGAAAGATTACAAGCAGTTTCTGCAACTGCCCTATCATCTGGACCGCTCCATCGCGTTTGGGTTCTTCGGTGCGTTGGGTAAAATTGCCCGCAACGTGCTGGAAACCTTCTACAGCTGGACGGGCAACTACGGCGTAGCCATTATTATGATGACCGTCCTCTTGCAGGCGATTTTGTTCAAATTCACGCTCATGCAGTTCAAATCCGCCGCCCAGATGAAGAAAATTCAGCCCGAAATGAAGCGTATCCAGGAAAAATACAAAGGCAACCCCGAAGCCTTGAACCGCGAAACGCTGGCCTTGTACCGCAAATATAAGGTCAACCCGCTGGCGGGCTGCTTGCCGATGTTGATTCAGCTGCCTATTTTCCTGGCGTTGTTTAACGCCCTGCGGACGTCTTGGTCCTTGCACGGGGCGAAATTCGTGTTCTGGATTACGGACCTGTCTTCCAAAGATCCGTATTACCTGCTGCCCATTTTGATGGGTGCGGTGATGTTTTTCCAACAAAAAGGCAACATTCCCGCCGGTACCGATCCGGCGCAAGCTGCCATGTTTAAGTATATGCCGCTTATTTTCACGTTGCTGTTTATGAATTTCCCGTCCGGGTTGGTGTTGTACTGGTTGACCAACAGCCTGCTGACCTTTGGAATTCAAACTTTCGTCAACAGAAAATTAGCCAAAGCCAATTAAGCAAGGAGCAAATTTTATGCCGAGCAAAATTAAAGTACAAGCAAAAGAAGTGTCCGAAGCGATTGCCAAAGGACTTAAAGAATTAGGTTTAAGAAGAGACCAAGTGGAAGTGACCGTGCTGGAAACGCCTAAAAAAGGCTTTTTGGGCATTGGTTCTCGCCCGGCCGTGGTGGAATTGCGCCAAAAACGCTGGAGCACGGCGGACTTGGATTCGCAAATCTATATGGACGTGCCGAAAAAACGCTCTTCCAAATCTTCCCGCCGCGGCCGCAAGGACCGCAACGAATCGCGCGGAGGGCGCAAGAACTCCCGCCGCAGCGAACGCTTGAACGGGGAAGTGCGTGAAGTGCGTGAAAAACTCCCCAAGGCCAACGAACCGCAAATGCTGCCCAGTGAAGCCATTCAAAACGCCGTCATTCCGGAAAATCTCAAAGCTCCTATGCAGGAAGCCAAAGAATACCTGGAAAAAGTGCTTACGCACATGGGCGTGAAAGTGGAAAACCTGCACGTTTGGTGGGACGAAAAACAACAGCGCATTTTGCTTACCTTTGACTGCGACCACCCGGCCATTGTCATCGGTAAAGAAGGCAAAACGCTGGAAGCCATTCAGTACTTGTCCACCTTGGCTTTAAGCCGCCATTTTGACAAACCGATTTCCGTCATCACCGATACCCAGAACTACTGGAGAAAAGCGGAAGACAAAATTGACGCCGAAATCGCCAAAGGTATTGATATGATTAAACGCGGGCACAGCGTGTTCCGCTTCCGCCCGATGAGCGCCCAACTGCGCCGCTACATTCACCGTGCGGTAGAAGGGAATGAATTTGTCTGCACGGCGTCCGAAGGGGAAGGCAAATGGCGCAAAGTAACCCTGCGCCCCACCGAAAAAGCCCTGGAAGCGGCCCGTGCCAACACGGCCCCGGCCGACTTTGTGCCCGGCGTAATCGGGGAAGACATTCCCGAACAAACGCCCGCCCAAGAGGCTATTGCCGAAGCGGAACAGGAAAAAGCCTTGAACGAATACCACGAATCCTGCTCCTGCTGCGCCGGGGAAGCCGCCGAACAGCCCACTGCTGAACAACAAGCCGCTCCCGCGCCGGAAGCTATTACCGTGCAGGAAACCGTCACCGTTACGGAAACGGTAACCGTTGAACCGGCCGTTCAAGAAACGCCTGTACAGCAAGCGCCCGCGGCTGAACAACAGCCTGCCGCCGCGCCGGAAGAAAAACCGGCCTGCGACTGCGGTCCCTTGTTCCAAGAACAGCCGAACACGAACGAAGAAGGCAAATAAACTTCTTGGAAGTTTTCTAAAATCCCCGGGCAAACACCCGGGGATTTTTTATGAGCTTCTAGCCAATAGAATAAAAACCCCCACGAAAAGGGGGGATTTCTAAAAATGGGTTCATCGGGTAAAAAAACAGACATAAAAAATCCTTCCGCTTGGGCGGAAGGATTGTAAAAACTGTCCGACGGGTGCTTATAAGGTGCGGCCCAATTCCAAGGCTTCTTTAAGCTTACCCGTTTTGATGATTTCTCCGGCGTCCCAGGTACCGCCCACCAGCAGCATGCCGCGGTCGGTCCATTTCAAATAATCGGCAATAGACTTATACGTGGCTTTCAATCCGTCATAATCGCCGTCTTGCTCGTTGCCTTCGGCCGCCGCCAACAGCACGCATTCCTTAATTTTCAGTTTGCGCGGGGCGTTGGGTTTCATATAGGCGTAGAGCTTGTCCACCGCCGCTTTAAGCTGGGCCGTCATATTAAACCAATACAGCGGCGTACAGAAAACCAGCACATCGGCTTCTTCCAGCATGGGGGCCAGTTTTTCAAAATCGTCCTTAAATACGCACGGTTTGCCGTTCGTCCAGCATTTATCGCACGCTTTACAGGGCAGAATCGGGTGGAAAGCCGTTTCAAACACTTGTGCCGTATGCCCGGCGGCTTTTATACCCTGGATAAATGCGTCCGCCAAGAGGGCGCTATTGCCCAGCTGGCGGGGACTGCCCGTTAAAACCAATACTTTTTTTGCCATAATCGGTAACCCCTTATCAGTTTGGCGCGTGCCAAAAAGCACGCATGGCGGCTAAAAACAAGGCTTTTGGCCGCTATCAAAAGTATAGCTTTTTTTTCGTTTTTGCGCGCGTGGTAAAAAAAAGCGCTTTTCACGAGGAGAAATAATCCCCCAAAAACACCCCCAAAAAGTGATAAAATATACCTATGCAACATACCATCTGCGCTTTGGCTACGGGAGCAGGCGGGGCGGTCGCTTTAGTGCGGCTGTCCGGCCCGGAATCTTGCCGCATTTTAGGCGAGCTGACCCACCTTTCTGCCCAGCCCGAACCGCGCAGGCAAACCCTTTGCACTATTTACGACGGTACAGAACCCCTGGACAAAGCCCTCGTCACGTATTTCAAAGCTCCGCATTCGTTTACGGGGGAAGACGTGGTGGAATTTGCCCTGCACGCTTCGCCCTACATCAAAGGGCGCCTTTTGGAGCTTTTGTGCGCGCATGGGGCGGTGATGGCCAAGCGGGGGGAATTTTCCCAACGGGCTTTTTTGAACGGGAAAATGGACCTGGTGGAAGCCCAGGGCTTATGCGATTTGATTGCCTCCGGCAACAAAGCCTCGCATAAACTGGCGATGGACTCTTTGGACGGAAAACTTTCCGCGCGCGTAAGCGAGATAAAAAAACGCCTGTCTGAACTGTTGGCGCAAATTGAAGTGCGCTTAGACGATGTGGACGAGGAAATGACCCCGCTGTCGGACGAATTTGTGCGGGGGGAAATAGAAGCCGTTTTGAGCCATATCAAGGCGCTGGCGGATACTTTTTCCGTCGGCAAATACATTAAAGACGGCCTTAAAACGGCCATTGTGGGTGCGCCCAACAGCGGCAAATCCAGCCTGCTTAACGCCCTGGTAGGGTTTGACCGGGCCATCGTGTCCGACCAGAGCGGCACCACGCGCGACACCGTGGAAGAAACGCTGGAAATTAACGGGCAAAAAATCATTTTAACCGATACCGCCGGTATCCGCGAACACGCCTTGGACCCGGCCGAAAAAGAAGGCATGCGCCGCAGTCACCGCGCGATGGAAGCGGCGGATTTGGTGTTGTTCGTGCTGGACTCTTCCCGCCCGGTTACCCCGGAAGAAAAAGAATTATGGCAGGATATCCGCCGCCAAAACAAACGCACTCTTATCGTGTGGAATAAGGCGGATTTGACGGCCGCCGCCCCGGACTTGGAAGAGGCGGAAAGTTACGCCGCGGCCCGCGTGTCTTGCAAAACCGGGGAAGGATTGGAAGCCTTGAAGCAGTTGATTACGGCCGACGTAACGGAAGCCCAAACGGCCGACGGGCTGATGATTTCCAACCTGCGCCATTACGAGGCTTTGCTGCGGGCGCAGACGGAATTGGAAAGCGCGCTTATTCGCTTGGAAGCGCAGGCGGGCGGTGAAATTTATGCCGAACATCTGCGCGGGGCGCTGAAGTATTTACAAGATTTAATCGGAGAGGTAACGCCCGATGACGTGTTGGGAATTATCTTCTCCAAGTTTTGCATGGGGAAATAAATGTTTGTTTGTGAAGATAAATACGATGTGGTGGTAATCGGCGGGGGGCACGCGGGCTGCGAGGCTGCGTTGGCGTCCGCCAAATTGGGGGCGAAAACGCTCCTGTTAACCCAAAGCCTGGACACGGTGGCCCAAATGTCGTGCAATCCGTCTATCGGCGGGATTGCCAAAGGGCAAATCGTGCGCGAAATAGACGCTTTGGGCGGCGCCATGGGCCGCGTGACGGATCACGCCGCCCTGCACTACCACATGCTCAACACCGGCAAAGGACCCGCCGTTCATTCCCCGCGCGTGCAGTGCGATAAAAAAGTTTACCAATTCACTTTCAAACACTTTCTGGAACTCCAGCCCAATTTGGATATTATGCAGGACGAAGCCGTCAAAATTTCCGTTTCGGATAACGCCGTAGACGGCGTGCTGACCCTGCGCAATACGTTTTATCACGCCAAAACCGTCGTGCTGACGACCGGTACCTTTTTGGCGGGCACCATTCATATCGGCACGGAAATGTTCCGCGGCGGCCGCTATAACGATATGCCTTCGGACGGGTTGGCCAAGAACCTCCGCGAGGACTTGAAATTAAATATTCTGCGCTTCAAAACGGGTACGCCCATGCGCATTAACGCCCGCGGATTGGATTATTCCAAGTTCCGCCTGCAGCCGTCTGATAATCCTCTTCAGCCCATTTCCCATTTTACGGACGCGGTCCAACAATCCAAACGCACCTTTTTAAGCTGCTACATTACCCGCACCACGTTGGAAACGGATAAAATCCTCCGCGCCAATTTCCAGCGTTCCGCCATGTACAGCGGCAACATTCACGGCCTGGGGCCGCGTTATTGCCCGTCGGTAGAAGATAAAATCAAAAAATTCCCCGATGTTACCAGCCACCCGCTTTTCTTGGAGCCGGAAGGTTTCCACACCGAGGAATATTATATTCAAGGCTTTTCCACCAGCATGCCCGAAGACGTCCAGCGCGCGCTGATTAAATCCGTTCCCGGTATGGAAAAAGCGTCCATCACCCGCCCCGGCTACGCCATTGAGTATGATTTTTCCGATCCGCGCGATTTGTTCCCTTCCTTGGAAAGCAAGCGCATTCCCGGGTTGTTTATGGCCGGGCAAATTAACGGCACCACCGGTTATGAAGAAGCCGGCGGACAGGGCCTTATGGCCGGCATTAACGCCGCCTTAAAAACCCAAGCCAAAGAATCCTTTGTCCTGCGGCGCGACGAAGCCTATATCGGCGTATTGATAGACGATTTAATTAATAAAGGCGTCAACGAACCGTACCGCATGTTTACGTCCCGCGCGGAATACCGCATTCTCTTGCGTAACGACAATGCCGACCTGCGCCTTACGCCCCATGCTTTTAGACTGGGCCTCTTGGACGAGAAATACAAAGCACCTTTTGAAAAATACCAAGCCCTCTGCCAACGGCTGATTGAACACCCTGCCGCGCAGGCGGACGAAAACGAAACGGAGCTTTTCCCCTGGACGGTGCAAAAAGCCCGCACCCATGCCGATATTTACCACAAATACGCCGGTTATTACGAGCGCAACAAAAAAGACGCCCAACGCCTGGCGGAAATGGACAGCGTAAAAATTCCCGAAGGGTTTGACCCTTCTTCCGTGCGCGGGCTGTTGTTTGAAAGTGCCCAAAAACTGGCCGAAGTAAAACCGCAAACCTTGGGCCAGGCGGGGCGTATTCCGGGCGTAACGCCGGCCGATTTGCAGCTCTTGGCTGTGCACATTGAACGCTTTAGGAGGCTGAAAAATGCAAAAGCAGCTCATTAATTTTGCCTCCGAGGCCGGGCTGACGCTCTCGCCCGAGCAGGCCGATACGCTGCTGCGCTACGCCGGCCTGGTGTGGGAGAAGAAAGATTTTTTGAATTTAACCAGCGCCAGCGGCCTGGAAGAGATTGTCCAGCGCCATATTTGCGACGGTTTAGCCGCCGCGGCCAAAATAAATGCCATGGCGCACGTCAAAGGGATTTCGGCCCCGCTGGCGGCCGACGCTGGCAGCGGAGCGGGATACATTGGCCTTACGGTTGCCATTGCCTTGCCTCAGGCGCAAGTGACGCTGATTGAAAGCTTGGAAAAAAGATGTTCGTTTTTGAATTGGGTTATTTTGAATTTGGGATTAAAAAACGTTAAAGTAAAAAATGTGCGGTTGGGACAGGGAACCCAATTCGCTTTTGATTTTTTGACCGAACGCGCCATGGGGCAGCTGCCGGACATTTTGGCCGCCTGCTTGAGCGCGGTAAAAGAAGGGGGGGTGTTTATTGCCTTCCAGGGGGAACACCCGCAAACGCAGCAATGCGACCCTTCCAAATACGCAGCGGCTCTTTTAGGCCTGGAACGCTATACGCTGCCGTGCGACGATAAAAAGCGCCATTTGGCGCTGTTTGGCAAACACGAATAATGAATACGATCAAAAAGCTCGTTTTCTTTTTGTGGCTGCTGGCGGTGGTGCTGGTTACGCCTCCGCTTTTGCGGTCGCTTGGGTTAAACCCGAAGGAAATGGTAAAAGATTTGTTTTCTTCCACGCCGCGGGCGGACGTGGTGGAACCGATTAAACCCGCCAAAGCGGCGGATATTCCTTTGCCCAAAAGCGAACGCGGCCGCGCGCGTGAACTGCGGCCGGAAATTTCGGTCCCGCCCATGCCGGAACCCAAACAGGAACAAAAACAAGAAACTAAAGCACCTACGCCGGCCGAAGACCAGCAGCAGTTTGACAAAATGATTGCCGGGTTGGAAAACATTGCAAAAATCGCCCCGGAGAATAAAATAGAAGATTTGCCCGTTCAGGCCTATCGCCCGGCCAACTCGGCCCAAAAGGTGCGCTGGCTTCCGCCGCCGCCCGGGTTTTTGACGGCCGACACATTTAATTACTTGATTTACCGCGAAAAGAACCCCGTCACGTCCACCATCAAAACGGTGTTGGACAATATTCACGGTAACCTGATGTTGGATTTAACACCTTTTACGATTGTGATTAAACCAAACAAAATTTTGGTTATGCTCTTTGGCGAAAAAAACAGCTATATGAAATTTACCAAACGCCCTGCCTGGTCGGGCGCGTCTTCGGATTTGCGGGCCGATACCATGTATGTGATAGAGGGGAACAATTTTTATCCGCTTTCCGTGCACGAGCTGACGCACTTGTATTTTGACGGATACTTTTTGCCCACCATTTCGCCGCTGTGGCTGTCGGAAGGAATGGCGGTGTATATGCAGATTAACACTACCAAAGAAAAACCCAGCTGGGTGGACCGCAGCATGCGGCGTATTTTGAAAGGGGATTATATCCACTTTGAAGAAATGACCGAAACCGAAACGTTAAGCGATTACGATACCGCCAAAGCCGAACTGTGGTACACGCAGGCATACAGCGTGGTGAAATACCTGCTGAAAACCCGCACCCGGGACGAATTTTATAAATTATGCAGCGAAATCAAATCCGGCACCCCGCTGCACCAAGCGCTTTACCGCGCGTACGGAATGCCTTTTAACAAAGTGAGCGTGTTGGAAAACGTATGGCTGCACGATTTGCAAAAAGCACATCGGGACGGGTTGTTGTTAACGGACGACAAAAAGAAAACACCCGCCAAAGTGCAGCCGGCCGCCCCCGCGGCGGATAAACCGGCCGACAAGCCCGCCGCCAAGCCTGCCCAACCGACACCGGCGGCCAAAAAGACGGTACAAAAAACCAAAATTAATAAACTCAAATTGGTGCCCACCAACGGTTATAAGGGAGGATTTAACTAATGAGTGAAATTTGGACCCATATTCCCATTATGGCACCGCAAATTGCCGATTTTCTGCTTTCCAATCCGCAGGGCGTATATGTGGACGGAACACTGGGCCTTGGCGGGCACGCCAAATTCTTTTTAAGCCGTTTGGGGCCGCAGGCGCGGCTGCTGGGCTTTGATAAAGACGAAGAAGCCCTTAAAATGGCCGTGGAACGCGTAAACGACCAGCGGCTGACCGCTTTTCACGAGAGCTATACCCAAGCGCCTAAAGAGTTAAAAAAGCTGGGTATTGCGGGGGCGGACGGAGCCTTGTTTGATTTGGGGCTCAGCTCCTACCAGCTGGATAATCCCGCCCGCGGGTTTAGCATTATTCACGAAGGGCCGCTGGATATGCGTTTTGACCGCCAAAACCCGCTTAGTGTGGAGGTTATCGTCAACACCTGGCCCATGGACCAGCTGGAACGCATTTTGCAAGACTACGGGGAAGAACGCAACGCCGCCAAAATTGCCCTGGCTATTATGCAGGCGCGGCGCACGGAACGCATTACCACCACGTCTTGCCTGGCTAAGATTGTGGAAAACGTCTATGGCGGCAAGCGCGGCAAAACGCACCCCGCCACGCAAACTTTTCAGGCGCTTCGCATCGCCTGCAACCGCGAGTTGGAAGCGGTGGAAACGGCCCTTGGCGCCTTGCAGGATATCGTAAAACCCGGCGGCCGCGCCGCGGTGCTGACGTTCCATTCGCTGGAAGACCGTTTGGTAAAAAACCGTTTTAAGGAACTGGCCAAAAGCGGAGAGTGGCGCTTGGTGAACAAGCATGCCATCAGCCCGTCTTACGAAGAAACGCGCCAGAACCGCCGCGCCCGCAGTGCCAAACTGCGCGTGATAGAAAGGATTAAAGCATGAGAATTTTTGTCGTTTTATTTGTATTAGCATTCTTTTTGTTTGGGGTGGCCGTGATGCGTATTGAAATCAACCGCTCGGGCCGCACCATTAGCCAACTGCAAAACGAGGTGGAAATAAAAGAAGCCCGCAATCAATACCTGCAGCTGGAAATATCCCGTTTGGCGGGCCCCGCTAACATCACACGCCTGGCTCAAGAAAAGCTGGGCATGGTGCCGGCCAAGCCGCACGAAATCGTTTTGTTGGAAGAAAAATAAGTTATGTTTAAGAGAAAGTCCGCTTCTCCTTTTGTATTTAACGTAAAAAGCCGCATGCGCATAGCCGGTATGGTGATTCTGCTGGCGCCTTTGTGCATTTTTGTGCGGTTGTTTTATATGCAGACTTTCTTGTATGAAGAATTTTCCTCCAAGGCCGAACGCGCCATCTACAACTACCTGGCCGAAGACCGCCTGAGAGGCAAAATCCTGGACGTAAACGGCCGCGAACTGGCAGAATCGGTCCGCACGCACTCCTGCGGCGTGAATAAACGCTACGTAAAAGATAAAAATAAAACGGTGGCGTTTTTATCCGAAACGCTTGGCATTCCCAAAAAACGCATTTTGGAAAAATGGAACCGCTCTTCCAACTTCTTCTTTGTGGCCAAAAAAATTAAGCCGGACAATTACATCAAAATTTCCCAAATTTTGCGTAAACCGTTGGGGCAAGGGCTGGAATTAACGCCGGAGTATGAACGTATCCACCCGTATGGGGACAGTGCCCTGGACCTGATTGGCGCGTCCAACTCCAAGAACTACGGCCTTTCCGGCATTGAACAAATGTACAACCGCGAGCTCAGCCAGGACATCAGCAAAAAACGCGCCAAACGCGCCCGCCGCGGGGAAATTATTTACGACCGCAAACTGAAGGAAGAATTGTCCGTAGCCAACGTCTATTTAACGATAGACGCGGTGGCCCAGTTTTATGCCGAAAGCGCCCTTAAAAAAGCCGTGGAAGAAATCGGCGCCGAGCACGGCATCGCCCTAGTGCAGGAGCCCAAAACGGGCAAAATTTTGGCCGCGGCTTCTTACCCGGTAAAAGACGGGCAGTCCCTGGCGTTTCAGTTCACCTACGAGCCGGGCTCCACCTTCAAAACGATTGCCATTTCTTCCGCGCTGGACGCCGGCGTAGTGCACATTACCGACAGTATTGATATGGACGGCCGCGTGTGGGAAATTGCCCGCGGCGTAGTGGTGCGGGATAACCAGCACAAAAAAGATTTCCTTTCCATTCCCGAAATTTTGCAGTTATCCTCCAACATCGGTGCCGGTAAAATTGCCCTGGAACTGGGAGCCAAAAACCTCTTCTACTACATCAAAGCATTTGGCTTTGGCACCAAGACGGACATTAACTTTAACGGGGAATCCAAAGGCAACGTCTTGCCCTACAGCCGCTGGACCAAGGTGGACACCGCCACCAAAGGCTATGGCTATGGCGTAGCGGTAACGCCCATTCAGTTAATCAATGCCTACTCGGCCATTGCCAACGGCGGTATTCTGATGCAGCCGCACATTATTGACCGTATTGAATATACGGGCGGCAAGGTGGAAAAGAAATCTAAACCCGTCAAAATCCGCCGCGTACTAAAAGAAGAAACCACCCAAATCATGAAAAAAGCCCTGCAAAGCGTAGTGGAAGCAGGCTCTGGCAAGCGTGCCCAGATTAAGGGCTACAATGTGGCCGGGAAAACGGGTACGGCCGAAAAACTGAGTAAAGAAGGCGGATATGCCAAACGGAAGCATATTGTGTCTTTCTGCGGATTTGCCCCGGTGTCCGACCCGCAGTTTACGGTGCTGGTCGTGCTGGATAACCCCAGCAAATACACCTTTGGCGGTACGGCCGCCGCACCGGTGTTTAAGGAAATTACCGAACGCATGCTGGCGATGAAAGGCGTGGCGCCGGATCAATTGGATTTTGAATAACCGCACGGGCATATTTGTTCGGGCGAATGAAATTTGTTTTTTAGTAAGGAGTATGTATGAAGCTTAATTTAACCCTCAGCAAAATAGCGGAAATTACCGGCGCGGAGCTGGTATCTTCCCGCCCGCAGGAAAAAGTAACCTCGTTTGTTACCGACTCCCGCGTAATCCGCCCCGGCGATGCGTTTATTGCGCTGAAAGGCAAAAATCATGATGCCCGCCAATTTATTCCCGACGTCTTAAAAAAAGGCGCCGCCGTAGTGCTGGCGGAAAAAGGATTTGCCATGCCCGCCCGTTCGGACGCGTCCTTTTTGCTGGTGGAAGATTCCCTTAAAGCCCTGCAGGCCCTGGCCAAATACCACCGCCTAAACAGCACCTTAAAAGTGGCCGCCATCACCGGTTCCAACGGCAAAAGCACCACCAAACAAATGCTGCGCGCCATTTGCGAAACGGCCGGCGAAACGGCCGCCAATATGGGCAATTTTAACAATCAATTCGGCGTTCCCTTTTCTTTGTTGGAAATTCAACCCAAGCATAAATACGGTATTTTTGAGCTGGGTGCTTCTCACCCCGGCGATATTGCAGAAACCGCTTCCTTGGCCGTGCCGGACGTAGCCGTCATCACCAACGTTTCGGCCGCCCACTTGGAATTTTTCCACGATTTGGAAACCGTCTATAAAACCAAAACCGAAATTGCCAAATGCCTCAATTTTGGCGGTACTTTGGTGTATAATGCCGACGATGCTTATCTCTCCCGCCTCAAAACGGATTTTAAGGGAAAAAGCATTTCCTTTGGCTTCCGCCCGGGTGCGGATTTGCAGATTTTGGAAACGGAAAAATTTTCGTTTACCTACAAAGGCGAGGCGTACATGCTGGATTTGAAACTGGCGCGTCACGACAAATTAAACGCGGCCGCCGCGGCGGCTGCCGCCATTGCGCTGGGGCTGTATATGGATAACGTCAAGAAAGGCCTTATGTCCTATACGCCTATGCCTATGCGCATGGAACGCTTGGAAAAAAATGGCGTGCACTTCGTGCTGGACTGCTACAACGCCAACCCCGCCAGCATGCAAAACGCCTTGGAAATCCTCGGCCGCGAAACTGCCAAACCGCGCATTGCCGTGCTGGGTGATATGAAAGAATTGGGGGAATCCTCCAAAGAATATCACCGTTTAGTGGGCAGCCAAGTGCTGGAAAACGGCATAGACTACGCCTTTTTGGCCGGGCCCGAAATGAAATATGCTTATGAAAAAATAAAAGATGCCCCGGGAGTGAAGGCCTTTTATGCGCCGTCGCCCGCCGGCTGGAACAAAGAACTGGCCCGCGCCTTAAAAAAAGGCGGCACGTGCTTGGTCAAAGCGTCGCGCTCTATGAATTTTGAAAATATCCTCAAGGAGATTTAACCGCCATGCTATATTATCTTTCGTTGTTTACGGATGATCTAAGCTTCCTAAACATCTTTAGCTACATCACGTTCCGCACGGGAGCGGCTATTTTCACGTCTTTTTTGCTCACGCTCCTCATCGGTCCGAAAGTGGTGGCCAAGCTGCGCTCGTATAAAATTCAACAAATAGAGCGCGAATATGGGCCGGCGTCCCACCTGTCCAAAAGCGGTACGCCCACGATGGGGGGGCTGCTCATTTTCCTCAGTTTGGTAGTAAGCGTACTATTGTGGGCGCGGCTGGAAAGCAACTATATTTGGCTGCTCCTGTTTACCACGGTCACGCTGGGAATTGCCGGCGTAATGGACGATTACACCAAGCTGGTTAAAAAGAACCCGGAAGGAATGAAATCCTCCATCAAGCTGGCCATTCAGCTTTTCACCGCCGTGGTGGTGGTGGGGTATTTGGCGCTGAATCCGCCCAACGGGGAATATGCCACGTCGCTTATTATTCCGTATATGAGCAAAATGTTTATTGATTTATCGGTATTTTATTTTGCTTTTGCCATGCTGGTGATTGTAGGCTCTTCCAACGCCACCAACTTAACGGACGGTTTGGACGGGCTGGCCAGCGGGTGCATGGTGTTTACGGCCGCGACGTATGCCATTGTGGCGTATTTGGCGGGCAACGTAAACTTTGCCGATTATCTAAAGATTATTTATGTACCCGGTGCGGGGGAAATTACGGTCTTTATGGGGGCGTTGATTGGGTCTTGTTTGGGATTCTTGTGGTTCAATGCTTATCCCGCGCAGGTATTTATGGGCGATACGAGTTCCTTATTTTTGGGCGGCGTAATCGGTACGGCGGCTCTGTGCGTAAAGCAGGAGCTGTTGCTCCCCATTGCGGGCGGTATTTTTGTGCTGGAAACGCTGTCTGTCATGCTGCAGATGGGATATTTCAAACTCACGCACGGCAAACGTCTTTTCAAAATGGCTCCGATACATCACCATTTTGAACTGCTGGGCGTGCCGGAGCCGAAGGTAATTGTACGGTTTTGGATTGTGGGCGCGATGCTGATGCTCTTGGCGCTGGCGTCCTTAAAAATCAGGTAAGCTATGGTCCAGTTGTTTAACAAAGCGCCCAAACGGCGGAATAATTTTATCAAGAAAACGCCGGCCCTGTATAAGGACCGCGGGGCCGCGTTTCTGCCGGGCCGCAAAAATGAAGGCTGGCAGCCGCTTAGGCTGGACAGGCGCCTGGCGTTTATCACGTGCGCATTTGTATTGTTTGGGCTTATTTTTACGTACTCTTCCAGTGCGTTTGATTCTACCAGCTTTTTTACCCGTCAGTTGGTTTTTGACACGCTGGGCATTGCGGCGGCGCTGTTTTTGTCCCAAACGTATGACCGGCTGCAGCGGCTGAAAATTTTCTCGCCCATGAATTTGATGTACGCCACCTGGGTGCTGCTGGTGATTGTATTGTTTACCCGCACGCAGGCCAACGTACACCGCTGGATTGATTTCGGGTTCTTTAAGCTGCAGCCTTCCGAAATTGCAAAAGTAACTTTGGTCATCTACGTGGCCGATTACCTAAACAATGTGTCCGGAAAGTTGGCTAAAAATTGGAAACTGCTCATTAAGCCCATGGTGGTGGCCGGTATTACGCTGGGGCTTATTTTGGCGGAAAAAGACATCGGCACCCCTACTTTAATGGGAGCGGTGTTTGTATTTATGTTGTTAGTGGCGGGGGCCAAAATTAAACATTTGGCCATACCTGCCATTGCCATTTCGCCCTTGGCGATACACCAGCTGTTATTTGTGGGATATCGCCGCGAACGTATCTTTTCGTTTTTGGATCCGTTTGCCACGGCCGGAAGCACGGGCTATCAGCTGGTGCAGTCGTTCTTGGCGGTGGGTTCGGGCGGCTGGTTCGGAAAAGGGTTAGGCAACAGCGAACTGAAACTGGAATACCTGCCCGCCGCGCACACGGACTTTATTTTCTCTATCATGTGCGAAGAACTGGGGCTGTTGCGCGTAGTAGTGATTCTCGGCTTTTTCTGCTGGCTTTTGATACGCGGAATCAGCCTGGCCCGCGTCGCCAAGACGCACTTTCACAGCTTGGTGATTTTTGGGCTGACCATAACTATTTGTATGCAGGCGTTTTTTAATATGGCCATGGCCATTGGGTTGCTGCCCACCAAAGGGATTGCCTTGCCGTTCTTTTCGTACGGCGGGTCCTCCGTCATTATGACGCTGGTGATGATGGGCATTATCCTCAATATGGCCGCTGTGGACCATACCCAAAACAACCTGCGCGAAGACATTACCAATTACAAAAATAGGAATAAGTAACAGTATGAATAAACGTTTTATTATTGCCTCCGGCGGAACGGGGGGACATTTCTATCCGGGGCTTGCCTTGGGCAAGGAACTGCGCCGGCAGGGATTTCCCGTGCTGTTTATCGTGCGCAAAAACGACCCCGCCGCCCAAATTTTGGACACCCACAAACTGCACTACCGGGAAATTGATTTTATGGGTTTGCCGCGTTCGGTCAATCCGGTAAGACACCTGCGTTTCTGGGCTAAATTTTTCAAATCGCTTTTTGAAACCCGCCGCATTATCAAACAATTCCGCCCGGACGTAGCCGTCGGCACGGGGGGATATATTTCTTTCCCGCTTATTTTTACGGCGCATTTTTCCGGCGTAAAAACGGCCGTGCACGATTCTAACGCCCGCTTGGGATTGGCCAACAAAGTGTGCGGATTGTTTGCCGATTTATTTATGCTGGGGTTGCCCGTAAACAAAAAAATTAAAAATTCCGTTCTTACCAGCACCCCTATTCGCCGCGAATTTGCCGACGCGCCCGACCGCACCGCCGTGCTGGAAGGCTTGGGGCTGGACCCGCAAAAACGCACCGCTCTTATTTTTGGCGGAAGCCAAGGCGCCAAAGGCTTAAATGCCGCCTGTGCAGAAGTGGTAGCTAAGCTGGCCAAAAGGAACTCCTACTGGCAGTTTATCCATATTACGGGGGAACGGTGGTATGGCGTAATCCGCGAGGGATATGCCACCCTAAACAATGTGGCCGTACTGCCTTATTCGCATGAAATTTATGCCCTCATGCGCACGGCAGATCTGGCCGTTTGCCGCAGCGGGGCCAGCACCCTGGCGGAATTAATCTATTGCCGCCTGCCCGCTGTGTTGGTTCCTTTTCCGCATGCCGCGGCCAATCACCAGTATTACAATGCCAAAATCCTGCAAAATGCCCGCTGTGCGCGCATCGTAACGGAAGATAAGAACCTTCCCCAACACCTCTTCCAAACGCTCCAGCGCTTAACGGGCCGCAACAGAGATTTGTTCTCCATGCGCTCGGCCTATTCCCGCCTGCGCATTCCGAACCCGATGACGGCCGCCAAAGAAATCGTCAAACGGTTGCGCAATCTATAAAACAGCTTCCAAAAATCCCCCTGCGTTAGGCAGGGGGATTTTTTATCCGATATTTTATCTTTCACACCGCACTAATCATTTCAGCGGGGGGAAAGACGCAGGCCTTTTTATCCATAAAAAACCCGGCCTTTTAGGGCCGGGGTTATCAAAGAAGCAATGCTTAAATACCCGTAAAGAATTTGCACATTTGTTCGCCCGTTTCGGAATCTTCCGTTCCGGGGGTGCAACCTTTTAACACTTCGCCTTCGCTCATTTCGGGTTTTTGCCACAAATGATAGATATAGGAAGTAAGGGTGTTGCCAGCTACGTCGGTGCGGTAGACGTCCACTCTGCCGCCGGCGCCGCCTAATTCATAGAAAAAGAGTTTCGTACGATAGGTGGTGGCATTTTTCCATTCGCCGCCGCGCAAATCCACGTCGGCAATTTGGTTTTTGTTGGTAATGACCGTTTCGCTGGGGTTGGCCTGGAAGTAGCGCTGGGAAGCGTCTACAATGGCCTTGGCGTTAATCATGGCTTCGGACATGCGGGATTTTTCCACCGCCGCTTCATACTGCGGCAACGCAATGGCCGAAAGAATACCGATAATCAACACTACGATTAAAAGTTCTACTAACGTAAAGCCCTTGTTGTTCATAATGTCTCCTTAAAATAAATTTCTACCCTCATAGTATACAATTTTTATCCCGTTACTCAAGAAGAAAAATTCAAACCTCTTGCAAAAAAGAAACAAAGGTGTTATACTAATATATGAACATATGTTCATATATTTACAAAAAAGGATTTTAATTTATGCCCCGCAAAAGCGTAAAAGAACAAAAACACGTCTGCAAGCCTTCGCTGGAACTGCCGGAGGAAACACTCTACGACTTGGCCGACCTCTTCAAAGTGTTTGGCGACAGTACCCGCCTGCGCATTTTGTGCGCTTTATTTGACTGCGAACAATGCGTCCAGCATATTGCCGATGAACTAAATATGACGCACTCCGCCATTTCGCACCAATTGCGTTTTTTGAAACAAAACAAGCTCGTTAAAAACCGCCGCCAGGGAAAAACCGTTTTTTATTCGCTGGCGGACGAACACGTCAAACGTATTTTTAATCAAGGGCTGGAACACGTAAAGGAAGAATTATGAAAACAGAAAAACATATTCACGGGCAAGAAAGCTGCCATAATTGCCGCGCCTGTGCGTGCGCACACGGGCACGAGACCGAAGCAAAAAATTCTTGGAACAAAATTATCTGGGCGGCCGTCTTGTTTGCCGCGGCGTTGGCGGCGCCGGACTTTTTGTGGCTTAAACTGCCACTTTATGTGGCTTCCTATCTGCTGTGCGGAACGGAAGTGCTTCTCGCGTCCTTTAGAAACATAAAAGCGGGGGAAGTGTTTGACGAAAACTTTTTAATGGCCTTGGCCACTTTTGGCGCATTTGCCATAGGGGAATATCCGGAAGCGGCGGCCGTTATGCTGTTTTATCAAACTGGGGAAAGACTTCAGGAGCTGGCCGCCGGGCGCTCCCGCAGCAGCATTGTAAAACTGATGGATTTGCGGCCGGATTTTGCCCGCGTAATACGCCAGGGAAAAGAAGAAAAAATAAACCCGCAGGACGTTACTCCCGGAGAAATCACCGTAGTATTGCCGGGGGAACGCATTGCCTTGGACGGAATTATTGTGGAGGGGGAAGGGCATATTGACGCGTCCGCCCTGACGGGGGAATCCCGCCCCGTAAGCGCGCTAAAAGGCAAAGAAGTATTGGCCGGGTGCATTAGCCTGGACGGAACCCTTCAAATCCGCACCACCAAAAATTACCAGAATTCAGCCGTAGCCAAAATCTTGGAACTGGCCGAAAATGCCGCCAATAAAAAATCCGCCGCGGAAAAATTCATCACCCGCTTCGCCCGCATCTACACCCCCGCCGTGGTGTGCGTAGCGGCCGCCGCGGCCATTCTGCCGCCCCTTATTTGGGAAGACGCCCCTTTCAAAATTTGGTTCTACCGGGCGCTTATTTTCTTGGTTATTTCGTGCCCGTGTGCGCTGGTGCTGTCCGTACCTTTAGGCTTTTTTGGAGGGATTGGCGGGGCGGCTAAAAACGGCATTTTAATTAAGGGCGGGTCTTACTTGGAACGCCTGGCGCACATTCACACGCTGGCTTTTGACAAAACGGGTACGCTTACCCAAGGCGTTTTTGAAGTGACGGGCATATTTGCCGCAAACGGCGTGTCCGAACAGGAACTCCTACGCTTGGCCGCCACGGCCGAGCAAGGCTCCAACCACCCTATTGCAAAAGCGCTTTTACTGCGCGCCGCATTACCGCAAGAGCAGGCCAAAACGCCTACTAGCGTGCGGGAATATGCCGGGGAAGGGCTTGCCTGCCAGGAAGGAAATACGCAGATTTTGGCCGGGAATTTGCGCTTAATGGAACGCTTTCATATTCAAGGAGCTGAACCTGCCGAAGGAACCTGCGTGTATGTGGCCGAAAACGGCATTTACAAAGGGCGGATTGAACTGGGGGATAAGCCCAAAGCTGGAGCGCAAAAAGCCTTGCAGGAGCTCAAAACGCTCGTAAAACAAACGGTCGTACTGAGCGGGGATAATCCCTCTGCGGTGCAAAAAACGGCACGGGAGCTGGGTATCACGCATGCATATGGCGGGTTGTTGCCGGCGGACAAAGTGGCGCGCCTGGAAGAGCTTATGAAAAATGCACCGAAAGGATCCGTAACCGCTTTTGCCGGGGACGGTATCAACGATGCCCCTGTGTTGGCTCGGGCAGACTTGGCACTTGCAATGGGAGCCCTCGGCTCAGACGCCGCCATTGAAGCCGCCGACGTGGTGCTGATGACGGACGAATTAAACAGAATTCCCGCCGCCATACGCATTGCCCGCAAGACGCTTCGCGTAGTGAAGCAAAATGTCGTATTTGCTTTGGCGGTAAAAGCGGGTGTGCTGCTGTTGGGCGTGGTGGGGCTGGCCAATATGTGGGCGGCCGTATTTGCGGACGTTGGCGTATCGCTCCTGGCGGTGGCCAACTCCCTAAGGCCCTTATACTTTAAGGAATAACCCATAAAAATACCCCGCACCAAGCGGGGTATTTTTTATACTTCAAAGCATTTTTCAGCGCCCGCGTATGCGGCGGATATTGCGGCGGTGTTCATCAAACGTTTTGGAAAAAACGTGACGGCCCGTATTGTCGGCCACGAAATAGAGCGCTTCAAAATTTTGTTCCGGGTTCAGCACGCCCAACACGGATTCGCGGCTGGGGTTACAAATGGGCCCCGGCGGCAAACCGGCGTTGCGATAGGTGTTGTAGGGGGAAGAAACCCGCAGGTCCTTGTAGGTAAGGCCTTTTTTCCAATAGCGGTTTTCTTTCAAGTTAAAACCCAGCGCATATTGGACGGTAGGGTCCGCCTCCAGGCGTTTGCCAATGCGGTAGCGGTTTAGATATACCGCGGCAATTTTGGGGCGTTCATCATGCACAACGGCTTCCCTTTCCACAATAGACGCCACCGTAAGCACCTGTTTTTCGGTTAAATCCGTTTTGTATTTTCTAAACAAGGGGGCAATGTTTTTGCGGTATTGCGCCAGCATTTCGTCCACTACTTTTTGAGCGGGAGTATTTTCCGCAAACAAATACGTAGAGGGGAACAAATAGCCTTCCAAGTCTTTTTCGCGCACGATATCCAAGAATTCCCGCGCGTCGGTAATGCCTTTTTCGGCCAGCACTTCGGCAATTTCTTCGCTGCGCCAGCCTTCCAAAAAAGTCACTTTTTCATAATGCGTGCATTTGCCGCTTTTGATGCAGTTGATGACTTCAAAAGAAGAAGTGTTTTGGCGCAGGTCAAAGCGGCCGGCTTTCAAATCCCGCGAGGAAGAGGTTATACGCAGCAAGAACTTAAAAAATGTTTCACTGCGGATAATCCCTTTTTCTTTCAGCATGCGCGCCACGGAAGTGCCGCTCTGCCCCGGTTCAATTTTCACCACCACCAGCGGCCCTTTGCTAAAGAAATAGGCCTTTGTGCCCCAGCAACCGCCGATGAGCATGCAGAAAACCAAACACGTTAAGAAAATAAACTTTTTCATGTATGCTATTTGACCAACTTAAAGAAATGACGTTTGCCCACCTGCAAAACATCACCCGGTTCAAACGCCAGCGGCCCGTCCGCCGTCACTTTTTCGCCTTTTAAGCGCACAGCCCCTTGGTCTATTAAGCCGCGGGCTTTGTTTTTGCTCTGCGCCGCACCGGCCGCAAAGATAACGGCCGAGAGCAACGCTCCCGCTTCGGGCTTAAATTCGGGGATATCGGTGGGAAGTTCTTTTTTGGAAAACACTTTTTCAAAATTTTCCAACGCGGCACGAGCAGCTTCTTCGCCGTGGAAGCGCGTCACCAGCAGGCCGGCCAGTTTCTTTTTGGCGGCCATGGGGTGCATGGATTTGATTTCGTCCATATTTTCCGAAGTTAACAACTCGTAATACATGGGCATCAGTTCATCGGGGATAGACATCAGCTTGCCAAACATATCGCCGGGTTCGTCGTTAAGCCCCACATAGTTGCCATAGGATTTGGACATTTTCTTCACGCCGTCCAACCCCACCAAAAGCGGCACCGTAATGGCTACCTGCGGCTCCTGGCCATGATTCTTTTGCAATTGTCTGCCGACGAGCAAGTTGAAAATCTGGTCCGTTCCGCCCAGTTCCACGTCCGCCTCCAGCGCTACGGAATCCTGTCCTTGGAACAGGCTGTAGAGCACTTCTAACATGCTGATGGGGTTTCCCGCGGCCATGCGTTTTTTGAAGTCGTCGCGTTCCAGCACTTGCGCCACGGTTACTTTTTGCAACGTTTGCAGCAGTTCCTTTCCGGAAACGAAAGGATCCAGCCACTCGCTGTTAAAGCGAATTTCGGTCTTGGAAGGATCCAGCACCTTAAAGGCCTGGTCGGTATAGGTTTTGGCATTTTCCAAAATTTTTTCGCGCGGAAGAACGGGGCGGGTGGAATCGCGGCCGGAGGGATCGCCCACGGCGGCGGTAAAATCGCCAATTACGAGCACGGCTTTGTGCCCCAAATCCTGGAAGCGGCGCATAAGCGAAAGCGCCACGCTGTGGCCCAAGTGCAAGTCCGCACTGGTCGGGTCACAGCCCAGTTTTACTTTAAGCGTTTTTCCGCTTTCCAGTTTTTTGGCCAAATCGGCTTTGGACACCACATCCACACAGCCGCGCGTTAAAAAATTGATTTGTTCTTCCAAGGTCATTTTTTTCTCCATAAAAACGGGTCTTTTTTATATTTTATCATATACAAAGCAAAACCGCCCGCCGGTTTAGGGCGGGCGGCACGTTTCAGAATGATTGATATCTTATAGGCGGCCCAAAGCGGTTATACCCCTGTACGCCCGGCCACAGACAAAGCACCAGCACCGCCACCGGGAAAAAGCACACCAGCAGGAACCACCAGCCGGATAAATCCATATCGTGCAGTCTGCGTACCGAAGAAAACCACCACGACAAGAAAGCCAATAACAAAAATCCGCTTCCAAAAAACAGACACAACAGCGCCAGCGGATTTAAGGACTCGCCTTTCCCGCTCACGGCAAACAACAATACGCCCAGGCCATACAGTACGCCAATGACGCACAAGCGAATCAAATATCCAAGTCTTCCTAATCTTCCTGTCATACTACCCCCTTGTTTGAATACTTTTAGTATATCAAAACCGCCGTTTCTTTGCGGGGAATAAAAAAGGTTATACCCGGTTGCCTAATAGGCCACAAGAGGCTTAGTTTAACGGCATGCGGGCTAACCCCGCTTGCACCAGGGCAAACAAAAGCCCCAGCCCGATTGCCCCTTCAAAAACGCCCCGGCGGGAAAACCAGTCCGGCAGGAAAGCGGCCGCAGGCGCGCCAAAACGGTTTTCGGAGCTCTCTTTTTTAAGACACAAAAACAACACTGCCGCTATACCCATAATTGAAAAAATCCACCAAACCTGCTGCAAGCTCACGGCCCCTATCATCACCACCGCCAAATATCCGCCGTACCACCAGCCGGACAAATTCAAATCGTGCATGCGGCGCACCGCAGCGGCCAGGCTCACCCAAATCACAAAAACCGATACAACCAGCATCACCAACCCCGCCATTAACGCCAAGAGTATTTTGGCTCCGGAGAAGTTTTGCTGTGCCAATACGCTCTGCATACCAAATACGCACAAAGACAGAAACTGCACCACACAGTTTACCGCCGCATATTCCTCGCGCCCGGCGCGGGGGGCAAAACGAAAAAAGTTAGTCCATTTCATAACATTCCTCAATAAAAATCGTAAGGGTCTGCCGACACCTTAACGGCCGTTTTTTTGGCCGGAACAAACGAATCCAGCACCGCCAGCAAATCCAACCAGCGGGCGTCGTCCGTCTTAAACAACAGATACTGCTTTTTTAGTGTGTCCGTTTTTTTGGCACACCACACCGGTCCCAACGTTTCCAACACTTTGGGCGCGGCCAACCGTTTGAGGCGGGCCGTTTCGGCGTTTAACAAATCGGTTTCCTTGGCTTTAATCAGCACCTTAATCAGCCGCACAAACGGGGGATAGGAAAACGCTTCCCTTAACGCCAATTCCGTTTCGGCCGCGGCGCGGTAATCGCCTGTCAAGAGGGGGGCGTAATCGTAGGCTTCTTTATCGGCCGCCTGCACAATAAGACGTCCGTCCGCAAGGCCGGATAAATGCCCGCGCAGGGCAAAAAGCATTTGGCCGTATTTTTCCGAAGCGCGGAAATCGGGTCCGTCCAGCTCCAGTTCCGCGTCCAGCACAGCGGCCAAGGTTACCCGTGCGCCGCGCAGCGCGCCGGAAGCCATGCGCGTGCCCACAATAATATCGGCCTGACCGCTTTTGAGCGCGCCCAATGCTTCAAAACCTTGGCCGGATTTAGTTTTTAACGTGTCCGAATCCAAGCGAAGCAAATGTGCTTTGGGAAAGAATTTCGTCAGCTCCGTGACGATTTTTTGCGTACCTCCGCCGCGCGATTTGAAAATCAGGTTATGGCAATGCGGGCACTCCTGCTGGAGGGTTTCGGTATGGCCGCATTTTTTACAGACCAGGCGGTCGCCGTGTGCGGGAGTATTTTCGCGGGCTAAAATGGCACCGCACTTTTTGCACTTGGCATACGCCCCGCAGTTTAAGCAGTAGTACGCATTGGAATAACCGCGGCGGTTTAATATCAGTAAAGACGTTTCCTTACGGGTCAGATTTTCGGACAACTGCTCAAGTAAAAAGTCCGACAAAAAACGGCTTTTTTCACTCTTTTTATCGGTCAGTTTTATCTGCGGCACAAAGGCATGCCCCGGCACCGCCTGTTCAAATGGAAGTTCCTGCACTTGCCCCGAACGCACCATTTTCAACAGTTCCAAACTGGGCGTGGCTGATACAAACAACAGGGCCGCCCCGTGCATTTTGGCACGAAAAAGCAACAAGTCTCTTAAGTGATAATAGGGTTTATTTTCTTCCTGCTTATAGTTATCGTCCCCTTCGTCCAACACGGCTGCCAGGCGCAGGTTCTTAAAAGGAAGCAAAGCCCCCGAACGCGTGGCTATCACCACACAGGGAAGGCCGTTGGATATGGCGGAAAAATATTTTTTCTTTTTGCTTAGCAACATGCGGCTGTGCCAGCAAAATACGTTTTGCGCCCCGAACCGCTCTTCCGCCTCGGCAATAAACTGCCTTGCCGCCACAATATCCGGCACGGTAATTAAGGTCTGGCCGTATCCGGCCAGCACTTCGCCCGCCAAACGCAGTACGGTTTCCGTCTTGCCCGTGTAGGCAGGTCCATTAAAAAGAACCGGGTGAAATTCATACGCCGGGAAAGAACGCACCGTTTTAAGGGCCGCGTCCTGAGAAGGGGTAAGCTTAAACGAAGGGGTTTTAACATCTATATAAACGGAAGTGGGCGCATTGTCCAGCTTAAAATAGGGCTGGGAGGGGACCAAGGCAAATAGAATTTGCCCTATCGGCCCGCCCCAATGGGCCTTCATAAAACGCATGAGGGGAAACAAGTCCGACCCGAAAAGAGGGCGCTTATCCACCACCGAGGCGATTTCTTTTAACTTCACGCCTTCCGGCGCGGTGCAGATGTCGCTTACCGCCGTAACCATGCCGCCCGTCAGCACCGGGCCAAACGGGGCCGTTACGCGCACGCCCGGCACGATTTTATCTTCCAATTCGGCAGGGACGACGTAATCAAAGTCGCGGTCCAGCGGAACATCAAACACCACTTTGCAGTACATAACTTATTTTTTGGCGCCTTTTAAGCCCAATTCGGCCATGACCATTTGCAGGTCAATCCAGGCATCTTTTTTCCAGCCGGGGTTGCGCAGGAGCGCGGCGGGGTGGAAAGTGGCCAAAATTTTGACGGGGCGTGGAAGAGTGACGCTGTCCAACTTCAAATCGTAAAATTTCCCGCGCAAAGCCCCCAAAGATTTGGCGTCCGCAATCAGCGCCTTGGCCGATACGCCGCCCAAAGCCACCACGTATTTCGGGCAGACAATGGAAATTTGGCGTTCAATATATTTGCGGCAACAAGCGATTTCTTCGGCATTGGGAGCGCGGTCGTTGCCGTGTTTTTCGGGGTGAAGGGGATCGGTCATCGGGTGGCATTTGGCAATGTTGGCAATAAACACCTGTTCGCGCGCAAGCCCCATGGCGGCAATCATCTTATCCAACAGCTGGCCCGCCCGGCCGACAAACGGACGGCCTTGGCGGTCTTCGTCAAACCCGGGTCCTTCGCCCACGAACATCAGGTCGGCATCTACATTGCCTTCGCCGGGCACGGCGTTTAGGCGGGTGCTGCCCAGCGGGCAACGGGTGCAATTTTTGATAGTTTCGGCCAGTTCAGCCAAGGCGGCTTTCTTTTGGGCGGTAGTCATAAGGGAACTCTCGGATACGGAAGTAACGGCAGGCTCCTGCGGTTGGACCGTGGCGGCCGCCTGCACACGCGCCTTGGCGCGGGGGAACTCCACCGTCAGCGTTTCGCCTTCCGGCATTTTCGGCAAAGAGGCCGCCTCGGACGGCGCGGGCGAAACAACAGCGGCCGCACGGGAAGGTGCAGCCGCCGAAATAAATTCGTCCTCGTCCTGGGCGGCTAGAAAATTTTTCAAATCCGAAGCCAGCCGGCGCAGCGAATCGTTTGCCATAATTACAGTTTCATCGGTTCTTTGGCTTTGCGTTCCGCTTCTTTGCGGGCTTCTTCTTGGGCTTTCAGTTCAGCTTCCAAGTTTTCTTTGCTGATGCGAAGCACTTCGTCTTTGGAAACGCGGTTGGACAGGATATCGTCCAACGCCACTTTGATGACAACGGCATTGGGCTGATTTTTATATTCGTCTTTTTTCTTCAGTTCTTTGGCCCAAATAGACGCCAACACCACGATATCGTAGCGGTCTCCGTCAAAGTTCATCAGTTTGGCATCAAATTCTTTATCGTTTTTTACGGACATATTCGCTCCCTCGTTTTACTTCAGGTTTTTTATTTTCAAATCCTGCCGGCATACCCGGCACTGTTCGGCCGCAATAATTCCGGCCATGTTATCCACCGCTTCGTCCAAATCGTCATTAAGCAGGGCGTAATCGTAACGATCCAGCTCCTGCATTTCCTTTTTGGCCGTCTCCAGGCGGATTTCAATGTCTTGCGTATTGTCGTTGCGGCCCAAAATGCGCTTTTTAAGCTCTTTTAAGCTGGGCGGCACAATGAACACGGTGGCCGCGTCGGGATATTGCGCTTTAACGGTACGCGCACCCTGCACGTCTATCACCAAAATAGGGCAGATGCCTTTTTTCATCAGGCCGTCCACGGATTTCTTGGGAATTCCGTAGTAGTGCGTATGCACTTGGGCCCATTCCAGCATTTGGCCTTTTTTGATGGCCTGTTCAAACTGCTTAATACTCCAAAACAAGTAATCCACGCCGTCTTGTTCGCCGGTGCGGGGGGCACGGGTAGTGGCCGTAACCACGCGCGCAACGGTAGGGTTGCGCTTTAACACCGCGTCCACAATAGTCGTTTTGCCGGCCCCGGACGGGGAAGATACGATTATGGGAAAAGCCTTCATGGTTATATTTTAGTAAATAATCCAGGCGGCGTAAAGGGAAAATGCCCCTAAAAACACCCCTTAATCTGCCAAAAAGAACCTTCCCTGCAGGGGAAGGTTCCACACAACCGGAGAAATTTTAGCAGGTACGGGCCTGCAACTTATAGGGCGGGAAACGGGCGCTGCGCCCCATTGGAAGATACGGCAATAAATTCCATCGTCATGATTAAAAATTTATCGGCGGATAGTTGCATGTTTGGTGCCTCCTGTGTATATTTACAGTATGGCACTTTAAGGGGGGAAAAACCAGGGTCCTTGGGCCTACAAAGGATTTAAAAAAGGACCTACCTGCCGCAGGGCCGCAAGGCCTAGGCTCCGTAGAATTTCAGATAGGCGGAAATTTTATAATGTTTGTATTTGTCGGCCAGCTGGCAGGGCGTCATGCCGGCGGCATCTTTAATGCGAAAATCCGCCCCGTGCTTAAGAAGCACCTTAATCACTTTTACGCCGCTTTGGCACGCGGCCGCCGCATGCAGGGCCGTTCCGCCAAAGTTGTCCAGCGCGTCAATTTCCACGCCCCGTTTAATTAACAAGCGGCACATATAGTGAAGCCCGCATTCGGCCGCGATATGCAGAGGGGTTTGGCCATCGTCGGTTTCTTCAGACAGGCTGGCTCCTTCTTTAAGCAGGCGTTCCACGGCGGAAAAATCGTTTTTGAAAACGGCTTGATGGAGGGGAAAGCGGTTTAACTCGGTAGATAAAAACTCTATGATAGGAGGATTCACCCCGGGATACGGCGTGCACACACGGCGACAGCGAACAGCCCAAACCGCCGCCAGAACTACTGCCAGGACGAAAGCAAAAACAAGAAGCCAAGACATAATTTCCTCCCGAGTATCGCCTGAGTTACTTTAGCTTAAGTAAAAGCCCCTTGTCAACCGTTTGCGAAGGCGGAACTTTTGCTTTCGGCTAGCGTTTGAGTTCCGCCCAGAAAAAATTACCGCAATTTGCCGGAATATGCCTGCAAACGGCGCAAGGTATCGTCTTTCCCAAACCGTGCGGCATAATCAAGCGGCGTTTGCCCGGCTTCATCTCTGGCGTCCAGCGAGGCGCCGTACTTTACCAGCCAAACGCAAAATTTCGTGCGTCCCAGCCCTGCCGCCACATGCAGCGGGGTAACACCCTTATACACGCGCGCATTTAGACATTCCAAGCGTTTTTGCTCCGGCAAGAACAAAAGTCCTTGCAACTGGTCTTCCCGTTGTTCCAACACGGCCTTGGCCACCGGGGCTTTATAAATGGCGTCCAGCAATTCCGCGTCAAAAATCTTTTCCGCTTCTTCTCTGGCTTTTTTACGGTTAAAAACCAGGAACACTTTGCCCATGCCAACTAGCACCAGCACAATCACAAAAAGCAAACCCACTTTGAAAACTTGCGCCGATACCGGCAGAGCAGAACCCTGTGCATTAATCCAATTTACCACGCTTCCAAACCCTAAAATGCACCCAACAAATACCGCCCCTGCCACCAGCCCCCAAAACGCCAGCAACAATTTATCCTTCATCTATACCCACCTAAAAAAAATGCTTCCCCCGATAAACGGGAGAAGCATTTTTAGTAAGCAATGTTTATTTGCGTTTTTTAGCCAATACGTCTTTGGCGGCAGCTTGCGCGGCGGCCAAGCGGGCTATCGGCACGCGGAACGCCGAGCAGGACACATAGGTGAACCCTTCGCGGTGGCAGAATTCCACGCTGGCCGGGTCACCGCCGTGTTCGCCGCAGATACCGACTTTGAGGTTCGGTTTGGCTTCGCGGCCTTCCGTGACGGCATGGTCAATGAGCATACCCACACCGCGCTGATCCAAGGTCTGGAACGGATCGGCTTCCAAAATGCCCTGTTTCAAGTATTCAGGCAGGAAGGAACCGATGTCGTCGCGCGAGAAACCAAAGGTCATCTGGGTCAGGTCGTTGGTACCGAAGGAGAAGAAGTCGGCTTCGCCGGCCACTTCATAGGCGAGTACCGCCGCACGGGGGATTTCAATCATCGTACCCACGGAGAAGTTGAGCTTTTTGACTTTCGTCTTGGCCACTACTTCTTCGTAAGCGGCGCGGATAAGCTTTTTCTGAGAGATAATTTCGTTCACGTCGCAGGTGAGCGGGATCATCACTTCGGGGTGAGCTTTCACGCCTTCTTTAATAAGTTCGGCCGCAGATTCAAAAATCGCGCGGGACTGCATGGTGGTAATTTCCGGATAGGTGACGCCCAAGCGGATACCGCGGTGTCCCATCATCGGGTTTACTTCGTGCAGGCCGGCGGCGCGTTCTTTGAACACGTCCATCGTAATGCCCAACGCTTTGGCCAATTCGGCCTGTTTTTCGGGCAAGGTGGGCACAAATTCGTGCAGCGGCGGGTCCATCAAGCGCACGGTCACGCCGAAACCGGCCATGGCTTTCATCGTGGCTTTGATTTCCTTTTTCATGTACGGGAAGAGTTCTTCCACGGCGGCTTTGCGTTCTTCTTCGCTGCCGGAAAGAATCATCTTGCGCAAGATGAAAAGGGGCTTGTCGGAATTTTTGCCGTAGAACATGTGTTCAATGCGGAACAAGCCGATGCCTTCGGCGCCGAATTTGCGGGCTTTAATGGCATCTTCTTCCGTATCGGCGTTGGCGCGCACTTTCATGGTGCGCACTTTATCGCACAAGGCCAGGAACGCGGCCAGGTTTTTGTTTCCTTCGCCCGCGCCCAACATTTTAAGCGCGCCTTCGTACACATAGCCTTTGGTACCGTTCAAGGTCAGCTCGTCGCCTTCTTTGAAGGTTTTGCCGCCCATTTTAACGGTTTTGGCGTTCAAATTGATTTCCAATTCACCGCAGCCCACAATGCAGCATTTACCCCAACCGCGGGCTACCAAGGCCGCGTGAGAGGTCATACCGCCGCGCTGGGTTAAAATACCGGCCGCCGCGCGCATACCTTCAATATCTTCGGGGTTGGTTTCTTCGCGCACCAAAATGGCGTTTTTACCGGCTTCCTGCAATTTAATGGCATCGGCAGAGTTGAACACAATTTCACCAGCCGCGCCGCCGGGACCGGCAGGCAACCCCTGCGCAATGGGGCTCACGCCCGCTTCGGCTTTGGGGTCAATGGCCGGCAGCAACAGTTCGCCCAACTGAGCAGGCGTTACGCGCAGGACAGCTTCTTCTTTGGTGATCAGTCTTTCTTTCACCATATCCAAGGCCATCTGCACGGCCGCGGTACCGTTTCTTTTGCCTACGCGGCACTGCAACATCCAAAGTTTCTGGTCTTCAATGGTAAATTCAATATCCAGCATGTCGTGGAAGTGTTTTTCCAGTTTTTTCTGGATAGCGTCCAATTCCTTATACACTTTGGGCATCACTTTTTCCAAGGTGGGCAAGTGTTTGGAATGGGCGTTAGCGGACCATTTGTTCATGGGGGAGGGGGTGCGGATACCGGCCACCACGTCTTCGCCCTGAGCGTTGATTAAGTATTCGCCGTAGAAATGGCTGTCGCCGTTGCCGGGGTTGCGGGTGAAGGCCACGCCGGTGGCGCTGGTGTCGCCCATGTTACCAAATACCATGGTCTGCACATTTACGGCAGTACCCCAGTCGTGCGGAATGTTTTCAATGTTGCGGTAGGCGATGGCGCGTTTACCGTTCCAGGAGGCAAACACCGCACCGATAGCGCCCCAAAGCTGTTCCATCGGATCGTCCGGGAAGTCTTTTTTGAGCACTTTTTTGACGGTGGCTTTGAACTGGCCGCACAGTTTTTGCAGCTCTTCGGCCGGGATGTGCGTATCGTCGGACACGCCCAGCTTGTTCTTCAGTTCTTCCATCATGCCGTCCAAAATTTTGCGGATGCCTTCGCCGTCTTTGGGTTCAATGCCGGCGGCTTTTTCCATCACAACGTCGGAATACATCATAATCAAGCGGCGGTAAGCGTCGTACACAAAGCGAGCGTCGCCGGTTTTGGCAATCATGCCGGGAATGGTTTTTTCCGTTAAACCGATGTTCAAGATGGTTTCCATCATGCCGGGCATGGAAGCGCGGGCACCGGAACGAACGGACACCAACAACGGGTTCTTTTCGGAACCGAATTGTTTTTTGGTTTCGCGTTCAATTTTTTTGAGGTTGGCTTCAACGTCGGCTTTTAAGGTTTTGGGATAAGTGCGTTTGTTATTCCAATAATAGGTGCAAACTTCGGTGGTAATGGTAAATCCGGGGGGGACGGGGAGTTTTAACTGGCCGGACATTTCTGCCAGGTTGGCGCCTTTTCCGCCCAACAACTCTTTCATTTTGCCGTTTCCTTCGGCTTTACCCGCTCCAAACGAGTAGACATATTTAACTGCTTTTTTTACGGCCTTTTTAGCGGCGGTTTTTGCCGCTTTTTTGACAGTCTTTTTTACCATATGCGGTCGTCTCTCCAATATAAAAATATTGAGTAACGGACGAAAAGTCCGTTTGGTCCTCTATATTGTAATACATTTCCGAAAGAAAAGGAAATTTTTTCTAAAGAGATTTTTCAAGGTCGGCAAAAGAGGTTATTTGACGTGCTTCAAATAATCGCCGTGGAAGCCAAATCCGTCCGACACCGTCCTTCCGACAGAAGCCAACGGTTCCGCCCACTCGGCGGCGGCACGCGCGCCCGGGTGCGGTTTGCCCGGATATAATTGGTAGCGTTTGCAAAAAGTTTCCGCCGTTACGTTGGGCATAATCACGTTGGCCCCGCACGAAAGCGCAAGCAAACGGCCGCGCGGGTGGAGGGTTTCCATGGCGGTGGTGGCGGGGATATTAATGTCCGGCAGCAGCAGGCGCATAAGCGCCATCATGCGCAGGGAAAGGTCCAAATGCCTCTCGGCGCTTTCGCCGGCAAGCGGCGTATCGGGGTGGGGGATAAACGGCCCTATTCCCGCCATGTCCACGGGTAACGACTTAAAAAAGAGCAAATCTTCCGCCAAACTTTCCGCCGTTTGCCCCGGCAGCCCCACCAAAGAACCGGAACCCACTTCATAGCCCAAGTCTTTCAAATCATACAGACAGCGGGCCCGATTATCCCAATTCATTTGCGGGTCCAGTTTTTCGTAGAGGGCTTTGTCGGTCGTTTCTATGCGAAGGAGGTAACGGTCCGCTCCCGCCTGGCGGTACGCGGCGTATTCTTCGCGCGTTTTTTCGCCCAGGCTAAGCGTCACGGCCGCGCCCAAAGCTTTAATGCGCGATACGATGTCCGCCATTTTATCCGCGTCAAACCACACATCTTCCCCGGACTGTAACACCACCGTTTTATAACCGTACTCCACGGCCTGGCGGGCCGTTTGAACAATTTCGTCGGGCGTCATGCGGTAGCGGGCGGCCTTGGTATTGGAACGGCGAATTCCGCAGTACAGGCAATCGTTTTTGCAATAATTGGAAAATTCCACCAACCCGCGCAAATAGACGGCGTCCCCTACGAACGCTTTGCGTACGCGGTCGGCCGCTTCAAACAAACAAGCGGCGTCTTTTTCCGTCAGCAAGGCGGTAATTTCGGAACGGGTGAGGCTGTGGGAGGCCTCGGCTTTTTGCACGAGGGGAAGAATCTTCGTCATAATAGGCAGTATATCAAATTAAAAGATGGGTCCAAAGGCCCAAAAAGGCATGGGTCCGTCGGAAAAATAAACTTAGGCCGTCCCGGCAAAAAGGGTTGGGCCCAAATTCCCCGTGGCATTGGGTCCAATGACCCTGTTATTTCCCCAACGAAAACGCTATCTTATTAATATCAAAGCAGTACACAACCCAAACCAGGAGGCGCTCTTATGAAAACAGCCATTAAAGAAACCGTAGCAGCCCAGCTGATCAAAAAACAGCGCCTAGACCGTGAATTTGCCTGGATCAGCCGCGAATTCAAAGATTTTAACACCCTGGAAGATTTGGATATTTATAATGTGGAGCGGTACGCCGCCCTGTGTTTGGGATACGTTTTCTAAAGTGTGTTTCTAAACCTCCTACAAGAACACCCTGCGCCCGCCGCACAACACGGCGGGCGTTCTTATTTAGAAAATGTTGTGTCAATCGGCCCGATTTTTTGTAATATGAGGCTTAGGAGGAGTCCTTGCAACTATGACAACACATACGAAACTATTCTTTTATATGTTGATTGGGACGGGAATTCTTCTTTTGGCGGGTTCCCCGGTCCGTGCGCAGGGCAATATGCCTGGCGCGCTGGCCAAAACAACGCAGCTGGTAACCTACGGCAAAGCGCTCCCCAATGCGGGGCGAATTATCAGCTCGGCCGAGGTGGGCAAAACTGCCGCCGCCTTGCTAAATGCCAAGCGCCTGCCGGATCAAGCCCTCGCCGCCCGCGTGCAGCGCCAAGTGCTGCGCCAGACCATGGAAAAAGGTTACTTCCCCGGTTTGTACCGCCCGGATTATACCCAAACCCAAACAGTGGCCTATTTGCGCTCGGTCACCAAAGCTCTCTCCGGCTTGTACCCGAACACCAAACGGCGTTTTGCACCTGTCACGGTATCTTCTTTCCAGGAACTGATGGATATTTGGGCTAACGGGCCCAAGGAAGAGTTCATGGAAGCCCGGAATGCCGTTTCGCTGATTGTGGAACGCACGGCTTCCCGCCGCGTGGGTTTTTATGCCGTGGCGGTGGAAAGCACGCCCAAGTCCGGCCGCGCCCTGCATGACATTTTACTGTTGGACGTGAACCGCGCAAGCTGGGTTTCGCTTCGCAAAAGCATGGCCAAAGCCCGCCAGGAGCGCACCGCTCAACTGCCAGGCAGCGGCAATTAAAACTTTCACACAAGCGGCGGACACGTTCCGCCGCTTTTTTTGCCCGCTCGGCCCGCCCCTTACAAAAAAGGGGGGGAAAAGAGAGGTGAACCTTCCGCCCGCTGGGGCCGCCAATTTGCTATACTATAATAAAGAAGAAAAGGATAAAGGACACTCGTATGTTCTTTATCCTTTTTATTTGCTATAATAAGCTGTACTCTAGTACAGAATGAAATACAAAATTAAAAAAGGAGAAGATTGGCCTCCGGCTCGGTATCCCTTGGGATAAGGAATGCTTGGTCGGCAGATAGCAATCTAAGTGTACAATACAATGGTACTTTCCATGCAAGACAGAAAAGACATCATCAGCAAATTCCAAACCAGCGCTAACGACACCGGCTCCGCCGCCGTGCAGATTGCGCTCATCACGGAACGCATTCAATATATTTCCAACCACCTCAAAGCCAACCCGAAAGATTTTGCGGGTGAAAGAGGCTTGAACAAATTGGTCGGCCAGAGAAGACGCTTGCTCGCTTACCTCAAAAGAACCGACTTTGAAAAATATCAAAAAGTAACCCAAGAACTCAAATTAAGGAAATAACCCCTAATGCAAAATTTTAACCATAAATTTGACATTCACAACGTGGAAGTCACCGTAGGGAACCAGACGATTAAGCTGGAAACCGGCCTAATTGCCAAACAGTCCGACGGTGCCGTAGTCGCCACGATGGGTGAAACGATGGTGCTGGCTACCGCCGTTTCCACCAAGGAGCAGAAACCGGGCATTTCCGATTTTACTCCGCTTACCGTCAATTATAAAGAAAGAACCTACGCCGCGGGTAAAATCCCCGGCGGTTTTTTCAAACGCGAAGGCCGCGCCAGCAAGAAAGAAACGTTGTCTTCCCGCATTATTGACCGCACCATTCGCCCGATCTTCCCGGAAGGTTTCGCCTGCGAAACCAACGTGACGGCGATGGTTATCTCCAGCGACGATAAACACGATGCCGATGTGCTTTCCGTATTGGCTTCGTCCGCCGCGCTGGTAATTTCTTCCATTCCCTTCAACGAACCCGTGGCCGCCGTACGCATTGGCCGCAAAGACGGGCAGTACATCGTCAACCCCACCAAAGAAGAACAAGAAACCTGCGATATGGACCTGGTAATTGCCGGTTCCGCGCAAGGCTTGCTGATGGTGGAAGGCGGTGCCAAAGAAGTGGAAGAAGAAGCCATCATCAAAGCGATGGAAGTGGCCAAGCCGGAAATTGACAAGATGTGCGCCGTGCAGCTGAAACTGCGCGAAATGGCCGGCAAGCCGAAATTTGAATACGTCGTGGAAAAACTGCCGCAGGAAGTGGCCGATTTGGCCAACGGCAAATTCCGCGAAGAAGCCAAAAAAATCCTGCACGCGTTTTCCGACAAACAAACCCGCGATACGCAGGTTGCCCAGCTGAAAGCTTCGTTTACCGAAGAACTCACCGCCAACTATGGCGACAATGCCCCCATCTATGCCGGTATTGCGCTGGAAAACATCATGTATGAAGAATCCCGCAACTTGGTATTGCACGAAGGCGTGCGCGTAGACGGCCGCAAACCCGACGAAATCAGACCCTTGAGCTCTATGGTCGGTTTGTTGCCCCGCGCTCACGGTTCCGCGCTCTTTACCCGCGGGCAGACCCAGTCCTTGGCGGTTGCCACCTTGGGCACGCCGGACGATCAGCAAATGGTGGAAGGGTTGGACGACACCACCTACGAACGCTTTATGCTGCACTACAACTTCCCGGGCTTTGCCACGGGTGAATGCAAACCGGACCGCTCTCCGGGCCGCCGCGAAATCGGCCACGGGGAACTCGCCCGCCGCGCTTTAATGCCGCTGATCCCCAGCGAAGAAGAATTCCCGTACACCATTCGTGTCGTGTCCGACATTATGGAATCCAACGGTTCTTCCTCCATGGCCAGCGTGTGCGGCGGTTCCTTGGCTTTGTTTGACGCGGGCGTGCCGATGAAATCGGCCTGCTCCGGCATTGCCATGGGCGCTATCTCCGGCGAAGGCAAATTTGTAGTGTTGTCCGATATTATGGGTCTGGAAGACCACTTGGGCGACATGGATTTCAAACTGACCGGTTCCCGCAAGGGTATCACGGCTTTCCAGATGGACGTTAAACTCAAAACCGGTATTCCGCTGGACGTTTTGAGACAAGCCATCTCTCAAGCCACCAAAGGCCGCATGTTCATTATGGATCACATGGAAAAGACGATCGCCGAACCGAAGAAAAACATTTCTCGCTTCGCTCCGATTATCTACAAAATGAGAATCCCCGTGGACAAAATCGGCGCCCTCATCGGTCCCGGCGGCAAGAACATCAAACGCATCACCGAATCCACCGAAGCCAAGATTGACATCGCTGAAGACGGCATTGTAACCATTGCCGCCGCCAACAGCGACCGCTTGGACCAGGCCAAAGCCGAAATTGAAATGATGACCGCTGAACCTGAAGTAAACAAAATTTACAAAGGTAAAGTAGTGTCCATTCAGCCTTTCGGCGCGTTTGTGGAAATCTTGCCCGGCAAGGACGGACTCTTGCACATTTCCGAAATTGAAAAACACCGCATCAACAAAGTTGAAGACGTGTTGAAACTCGGCGACATTGTTGAAGTAAAATGCGTGGAAATTGACAATAACGGAAAAGTGAGACTTTCCAGAAAAGCCTTGCTCAAATAGTTTCACACAACACTAAATCCCCTGGGGCGGTAAAACGTCCCGGGGGATTTTTTCTTTTGAAAAATACTTACAGGAGGGGAAAATGTCTTTTGATATAAACCAGTGGCTGGCCGAACTCACCCAAGCCTTACGCCATACTTTTGGCACGCGCCTGCAGGCGGTGGGTATTCAGGGCAGTTTTGCCCGGGGGGAAGAATCGCCCTCCAGCGATATTGACGCCGTTGTGATTTTGGACCATATCACCCCGCAGGATATCGCCGCATATAAAAATCTTCTTACGAAACTGCCCGCCGCGCAACACCCGGTGTGTGGATTTTTTGGGGGGAAAGAAGACCTTAAAAATTGGTCCCGTGCGGAATTATTTCAATTCACCCAAGACACCCGCCTTGTTTACGGCAGCTTGGAAGGCATTTTGCCGCCGCCCTCCCGCCAGGACGCCCTATTGGCCGCCAAAACGGGTGCAGGGACGGTGTATCACGCATTAGTGCACACCTGGATTCATGGAGAACTGTCGGCCCCATTTATCAAGGAATTATGCAAGGCCTCTTTTTTTATGCTTCAAGCGGCGCATTTCATTCGTACGGGGCACTATCCGCATAGTAAAAAAGCCCTGCTGGAAAAGGCCTCAAATCCCGCGGAACAAGCTATTTTGCAGGCGGCCCTGGCGCACGATTTGCCCCAAAATCTACAAGCCTTGGCTCAACAGTTGCTGACCTGCAGCCAGGAAATACTGCGTTTGGCCTAGCCAGGGCCCACCTCCCGGTAGGACCTTTGGCCCTTGTATAGGGGAAAAACAAACTGATACTATAATAGTATTAGGAGGAACTTATGAAAATTTTTCGTCTAGCTGCATTGGCCGCTCTGTTATTGCCGGTAGGCGCGGCGGCCCAAGCCACCAAAACCATTCCGCTGGGAGGCGGTTTTGCTTTGGACACCAAAATCCCGGTGACGTTTAATCCGGCGGAATTTAACAAAAAATTTGCCGCCCAGATGGACGCTTTCCGCGCGCTGGAGGCTTCTCAAAAAGCGGCTCTTTCCCGCCCGGCCGTGCCGCAAGCCAAACAGGCGGCCGCGGTGGAAAACGACGCCGATTATACCCGCTGCATCGTCTGCCGTGAGAAGATTTTGAAATCCGACGGCTACCGCGTTACGCCTAAACGCGATTGGTACGTTAAAAAGAGTTCTCCCTGCGCGTGTGAATTCTACAAAGGTTGGCTGTCCGGGGAAGATTTGTCCTTTTTGCAAACGGCCGAAAAACGACATTCCTGCGAAGAAACCATGAGCGACAAGTATCAAACCCACACCTGCGCCGTGTGCGGCAAACCGATTAACGCCGCGTGCGGGGCCGTTTCCACGTGGGAAGACTCAAAAGGGAAACACTACGCCCATGCCGATTGTTTTGACGGATCCCGCCACCAAGCCGCCAAAGAAACCTTGCTCAAAAATCTGGCTATTACCGAAGAAGCTTGCGCCCGCTTTGACCGCCAGAAAAAACAGCAGCAAGAAGCGCAGCAACAATTGGCCGAAGAACTGAAAGCCTCCGCTCAACAGCGCCTCACGCAGCAGGCTGCCTCCGAGGAAGAAGAAGATTTGCCCGTCACGGTAAAGCCGGCCCCGCGCTCTATTGAGGAAGTAAACAAAGACTATCAGCGCTTTATGGCCCGGCACGGACAAGCCTTGCAAAATGTGGCTCGCATTCAGCGCGAAGGCGGTACTTTAAGCAAAAGACAGCAAACCCTGTTAAACCGCTTTAATACCCTTCGCGACGAATACAACCAAGCCCAAGGCACCGGCAACTAAAATCCTTTTACCCCGCCCAAAAGGCGGGGTTTTTTATGCCTTTTCGCCTATTAAGCAGTTTGGTATAATCAGTATATGGTTTGCTTTAGTGCTTATAGGCGCCGGTTTTTGCCGGTAGCTGTGGTATTGGTTTTGTCATTTATGGCCGGGTGCAACTATCACGGACGGCTCAAACGCGGGTTCTATAAAACCCCCGATTTTGACGACAAAATACAAGCCCGCGTCATGGTAGCGGCCGATAAATTTATCCAACACTCTTTTTCTTTTAACGACGGCAACCTCACCCCCGTCAATTCCTTTCAAATCCGTACCGATGACGGCGCCGCCGTGGCGGCGGCCGACGCGCTGGGCACCTTGTTTAGCGAAGTGGAAGTGAACCTCTACAAATACCGCTCCCAATACGATTACGTGGCCGAGCTGGACTACCGCGTCCAAGAAGACAGCGAATATTTCTCCACCCTAGAGGAAAGCGACGGTTTTCTGTGGCTCAAAAAATACCGCGTTCCCAAATTTCGCACCACTGTCCTGCTGACGCTTCGCAACCCCAAAACGCGCCAAAGCGTCATTCAGCTAAGCGCCGGCACCACCTCCAACCTAAAATTTAACAACGCCGCCTTGGGCGCCTATTGGTTCAACCGGGCCACTTTAACGCTGCTCTTTCCGCTAATTGCCCCGGTATATGTATCCTCGGCAGGGGACAGTATTCGCGAAACCCTGGAGCAGGACCTGCGCACCTGCCTGCGCCAAATTATGCGCGAAATGGAAGAAAACCGTATTGTTTTCGCACCGGGGGTAAGCGCGGCTTTTGCCCGCAATGACGCCCGCTACCGCGAACTATTGGAAAAAACCGTGTATATTGAAACGCCCAACGGGCACGGATCCGGCTTTTTTATTAGCCAAGACGGCTACCTAATCACCAATGCACACGTGGTAGAATCGTTTCGGGACGTCCGCTTCTACCTCTACGAAGACTACCCTTTTGAACCTCAAACCGCCGAAGCGCCGTTTCGTTATGCACGGGTAGTAAAAGTGAACACCGCGCGCGATTTGGCCTTGTTAAAAGCGGAGGGGAAATACCCCTATTTTGAATTGGAAACGGATCGCTCCCAGTATCAAACGGGCGCGGCCGTGGTAGCACTAGGCAACCCGCGAAATGAATTTTGGTCCGTCACCGAAGGGATTATCAGCGCCCTCAAAAACGATAACGGCATAGACACCATTCAAACCGACACGGCCTATACCCATGGCAGCAGCGGCGGGCCGCTGGTGCTGAGGTCTTCGGGCAAAGTCATCGGCGTTACCCACAAAGGCATCCGTTCGGACAAAGCCTTCGGTATCAATTTTGCCATTACGGCATTTGAAGTAAAAAGAACCTTGGGAATCACGTTCCCTATCGACGAAGAATCCCTTCTCCGCCAGGAGTTGGAACGCCTGCCCCTAAAGCCGCAAAAAGCGGGCAATCTGCCGCAAGTGCGCAAAAATTATGTAAAATAAATAAAAGCAGTTTTGGTATCAATCAGAAACAGAGGTTATTTCTTTTATGAAAAAAACAGCAACCAAAAAAGCGGCTCCGGCCAAAAACACGGTAAAGAAGCCCGCCGTAAAGGAATCCCCGATTTTGAAGGAAGTCAAACAACTTTACGGTTTCATGCAGGACAACAACCTGGACACCATTGAGTACGACCAGAAAGGGCTGTACCTGCGCTTGGTAAAAGCCAAACCCGCCGTGGTACCGGTTCCGGTAAGCGTGGGGGGAGCGGCTATTTCCTCTTCCGCCGCCGGCGCGCCCGTGCCTGCGCAGGAACAATATAAAGAAGTAATCAAATCCTCTTTGATGGGTATTTTCTTCCGCGGATCCACTCCTTCCGCGCCGCCCTTTGTGAAAGAAGGCGCCCGCGTGGAAAAAGGCGATGTGATTTGCTTGATTGAAGCGATGAAAGTATTCAACGAAATGCGTGCGGAATTCCCGTGCATTGTTAAAAAAGTGTTGGTGGAAAACGGCAAACCCGTTAAACAAGGGGATCCGCTGTTCGCCATTGAACGGGTATAAGTATGACGCCTTTACAGGAAAATATCCAGTCGGCAGTTACCCGCATTACCGAATACTTGACGGAGCACAAAACCGCTTCGTCCTGGCAGCTGAAAGTGATGTTTCGGCTCTCCAGTTCGGTATTGTATTTGGCACTGGGCTTTCTGTACAGCCAAGGGAAAATTTCCCTGGAAGCTGACGGCATCAACTACCATGTAACGTGGGGCCAGCAACCTGCCCCCGCCGCACCGGCAGCGCCGCTTCCCGAAAATATGTAATAACTACCCCGCCTAACGGCGGGGTTTTTTTACGCCTTTTAGAGTTTAATTTTGCTTCTGCCGTTCCAAAAGGCCTAGGGCGTTTCTGGGTCTTTTGCTCCTTGTTCCGAATAGACACAAAATTTAGAATATAGTAACACCACTTATATAAACGGAATCTTTTATGAACCATTTCTTTTATTTGGTTATATTTGTTTTGTGTCTAAACGGAGTGGCCTTGCCTCTTCAGGCTCAAAAGCTGCCCGTGGGCACCAAAGGGTTTGAAAAAGTGGCGCGCAGCGTGTTTACCAAAGAAGGCGGGCAGAATGTCCACTTTCCGCGTTTTTATAAAGACATATCCACTTCCTTAAAAGGGCAAACGCTCAACCGTGCGGAACTGAAAAATTTAACCCGCGTCTATATTCACGCCCAGGTTCATGCCCAAAAAGCCCATGAACTAGCAAAACAGGAAAAAGAACTGCTCTCTATCCCCATGCCCAGCAATGTGCCGTTTATCATGGAGGAGAACGTAAAACAAGTTTCTGAGGTTATCTGGAAAAGGGATCGGCTGGGCACCCCGGAAGAACTGGCCAAACTGCAAAAAACGATGTATAAGTATTTATCCAAATACCCCAACAAACAGCTTACGCTGAAAGAATTTTATTATGTGGCCTCCAAATTTTTGTTTGAAGGGGAAAAAGCCGTCCAGGTGTTTTTTGAAACCTTAAAGCCCCGCCCGTTTTTAACGCATATTCAGGTTTCCGCCAAAGGCAAAAAGCCGTTGGAAATCTTCGTGCTGCAGGAAGAAGTGACCAAAGCGCTGGAACTGTACTACGCCGGGAAACCGTTTACCGTAAAAGACGGAAAGGTGATTGCCCAATAAACGCACTGCTATTTTGAAAAAAGCGGGTTTCGGCCCGCTTTTTATTTTTCCCCAAAAACTCCGCCAGAACTCCCCAAATACTTCGTAAAAAAATGTAAAATAAATGATATGCCAAAGTATTATTACGCCGCAAAAAAATCCAAAAAGAAAACTAAAAAAACTTCTTCCCTCGCGTGGCTTCGCACCACCCTGTACATTTTAGCCGGGGCGCTGTGCTTGTGGCTGTTTTGTATTCTTTGGTTTAACATTTCCAAAGGGCCGGCGGGAGAGGCCGTAGCGTCGGATTTATTCCAGCTGTTAGGGCAAAGCGCGGGGTTAATTCCGCTGTTTTTGGCTTATTGGCTGATTCAAACGGTGCGCAACAAAAGTGCCTCTTTTCTATTTTTCCTGCTCGGTTCTTCCGTCACGTTGGCGGCGTTTTCCAGCCTATTAACCTTATTAAAACTTATTTTTACCGATTCTCTCATCAGCGGCGGACGCGTAGGGCAAACGCTGTTTTACGCCTTAAAAGGCGTCAGCGGAACGGTGGGGGCGACGGTCTTTTCGCTGGCCTTGGCCCTGGTGGGGGTGCATATGCTGTTTGCCATTCCCTGGTCCGTCATTTTGCAGAAAACGCTGGAATTTGTACGCAACGATTTTAACGGCTGGATGGACGCCCGCGCCGAATTAAAACAAAAAGTGTCCGAAGGGCGCGCCGAACTGAAAGAAAAAGCCGAAAAAGAATCTTTCCGCCCCGTGGCCGAAGAAATCCACCACGCGCCCGAAATTCACCGCTCCAAGCCCGAAATCCGCCGCCCGGTGGCAGAACAAATCACCCTGCCCCGCCGCGAAGAAATTGCCTCGCAGCATGCGCCCGAACCTGCCGAAGCGCAGACGGACGAAAACGGCGAAGTGAAAAAATTTGATCCCAAGACCTTTGTCCTGCCGTCGTTGGATTTGCTTAACGACCCCGCCGGAGACGGCCTGGTAGGCCCGACGGACGATGAAATCGCCCAAGCCACCCGCCGCCTGGAAGACACCTTAAAAAGCTTTGATATCCGCGCCAGCGTCACCGGTGTATCGCCGGGGCCGGTGGTCACCCGCTATGAAATCAAACCCGACCCGGGCGTAACCATTGCCTCCATCACGGCCCGCACGCAGGATATTCAGGCCAGCATGGAAGCGCGCGCCATTCGCGTGCAGGCACCTATTCCGGGTAAAAACGCCGTTGGTTTTGAAATCCCCAACGAACGCCCCGTCATGGTTACCATGAAAGAAATTCTCCAGTCGCCGGTATATGCCGCGTCCAAAGCGGTCATTCCGATAGCGCTGGGCCGCTATGCAGACGGTAACCCCGCCGGTTCCGTGGCCGAAAAATGGCCCCATATTCTGATTGCCGGCGCCACCAACAGCGGTAAATCCATTTGTCTGCACACGATTATTATGTCTATCCTCTACAAGCACCGCCCGGACGAGGTCAAATTCTTGATGATTGACCCCAAACGCGTGGAGCTGACCTTGTACGAAGGCATACCCTATCTGTATGACCCCAAAACCTCCTGTGACGATGTGGACGTCGTGACGGACGCCAACGGCGCGGCCAAATCTTTGCAGATGTTGGTAAAGGTCATGGAAAAACGCCTGCAAATTATGCAGCTGGCCAAAGTGAAAAATATTGAAGGATACAACCAGTGGGCCAAACAAAACAACGAAGAAAAAATGTTCTACATCTTCGTGATCATTGACGAAATGGCCGACTTGATGCTCCAAACCAAGGCCTCTATTGAAGATTCTATCCAACGCCTGGCGCAAATGGGCCGCGCCCTGGGCATACACCTCATTTTGTGCACGCAGCGTCCGTCCGTAAAAGTCATCACGGGCGTGATTAAAGCCAACTTGCCTTCGCGCATTGCCCTGCAGGTGGCCTCGTCCATAGACTCTAAGGTTATTTTGGACTCTACCGGCGCCGAAGACCTGCTGGGTAAAGGCGATATGCTGTATCAAAGCACGTCGGACAAAAACCCGCTTCGCATACAAGGCGCGTATGTATCCGAAAAAGAAATCAAAGCGGTGGCCGACTTCCTGCGCGCGCAGGGCGGGCCGGACTACCCCGTGCAAATCGTGGCCGAGCAAAACCCGCACCAACGCCCGCAGGACGGCTTGGGCGCCAGCCGCGAAGAATTGATACAAGCGCTGAATTTGATTAAAGAACGCCGCCGCGTATCGCAAGATTTGTTAAAAGCGCATTTTGGTTCCAGCGCGCGCGCCACCAATATGTTAAGCGTGCTGGAAATGAAAGGATTTATTTCTAAACCGGAAGGCTCCAACCGCTGGGAAATCCATTATGAAATGATAGACCAGGCGCTGGAAGAACTAAATTCCCTGCCTTACGATAAAAACTATCAGGAAGAAACGTATGAAACCGTCTATAAGTAAACTATTCCCTGCGGTGTGCGCCGCTTTGTGGCTGGCCGCCTGTTCGGACTCGTCCGACCCTAAACCTGCACCTCAGCCCGCGGCACCTGCCGCCACGGTGCAAGAACCGGCCGCCAAGCCCCAGCCGGCTGAACAGCAAAAACCCGCCGAACAGCAAAAAACGGCTCCCGCCAAGAAGCAGCCCGCCGCCGTGCCCAATATGACGGCCGCCCAGCTGACCGAACGCCTGAAACAGTGGGACAAAAACCTAAACACGCTGGAAACCGATTTTGAACAAAAAACCGCTTACGACGGGGTGGAAGTGAGCCGTTCCCACGGCAAACTGTTCTACAACCGCCCGCAAAACCGCCTGCGCCTGGACACCCTGGGCCCCGACGGTTCCGTGGAACAAAAAGCCATTACCGACAAAAAAGATATCGTGATTTTGGACGAAAACGACCAACACGTCACCACGCTCTCTTGGGCGGATTGGCAGCAAGGCCAGCCCAACCAGGCTTTGTTTGATTTTGGCAACTATACGGCCTTGGTGGACCGGCATACTGCCGAGCTGAAAAAACAGGACGGCCAAACCGCCCTGCTGGCGCTTACGCCCAAAGAAGGCGAAGAATACACCCTGTATTTGACGCTTTCCAAGCAAGATTTTTTCCCGCAAACTATCACCATTCAATCGGAACTGATGGTAACGCGGGCCGATTTGAAAAACACCCGTAAAAACCGCCCCTTGCAGGCGGATGCCTTTGGAGGATTTAAGAAATGATGACTTTAGCCAATAAAATTACTCTCACGCGCGCGGCGCTGTCCATTGTCATGTTTTTATTTATTCTCATGCCTTTTGGCTGGGCCCGCCTGGTCGCTACGCTGATTTTTATTGTGGCCGCCAGTACCGACTGGGTGGACGGCAAAATCGCCCGCGAGACCAACACCATCACGCCCTTTGGCGCCATTGTGGACCCGTTTGTGGACAAAATTTTGGTGGCGGCGGCGTTTTTCGCTTTTGTAGGCATTAGAGAATTGGATATCCCGATTTGGGCCGTATTCTTTATTTTGCTGCGCGAACTGATGATTTCCACCCTGCGCGTAATCGCCGCGCTGGAAGGCAAAGTGATGGCCGCCGAACGGTGGGGGAAATTCAAAACCGTTATCCAGATGACGGCCGTGGGAACCATTTTCTTCGTGTTGGACGTGTATCACCTGTCCCATATTTTAACGGGCGGTGCCAAAAGCGTGTGCATCATTTTGTTTATCACGCTGCAAAAAATTCCTTACGCCATCACGGCTATCGCCGCGGTGATTACGTGGATTAGCGCCATTTCGTACCTTAAAAACAACTGGGAATTGCTCAGAAAATCCTGGAGCTTGCCCGTATGCAAATAGTGTGGCGCGCCCTGGCGACGGGGCTGTTTATCAGCTATTTGCCGCCTTTGGTGTTTAAGTACAAAAAAAATACCGGCGCCGGTTTTTTGGGCACTTTGTGGGCCATGCCCTTGGTGCTGATTTTCCCGCAGGACGCGATGCTCTACCTGATTGCCATGCTGGCGTTTTGGGTATTTGCGGTAATCGTTTGTAAAAAAGTACAATTTAAGGGATACGAAGGGCACGACAATCCCAAGATTGTTATTGACGAAATGGCCGGCTACGTAACGGCTATGGCGTTTTTGCCGCGTACATGGCCTTATATGCTGGCGGCGTTTGTGCTGTTTCGTACGTTTGACACCTTAAAACCCGGCCCGGTGAAAACTTTTGACCGTATGCAAAATGCTTTTGGCGTGGTGTTTGACGATGTGGCCGGCGGTTTAATGACCAATATCTTAATACAGCTTTTTATTATATTTATCGTAAAAGGGTAAACCCTAAGGAGACAAAAAATTATGGACTTTTCCAACATGACCAACGTGCGCGAGCTTCTGGCCGCCGGCGGACCGGTACTGATTTTATTGCTGTTGTTGTCCGTCTATTCCATTTCCGTGATTTTGGAACGCTTCTTTAAGCTGCGCTCGTCCATCTCGCTTTCGCGCAAATTAATTGCGTATTGCCGCCACCCGCTCCGCTCGGAAAATTATCAAAAAGTGGAAGATGCCTGCCATAAAGACATCGTCAAAAATACGCCCGCCTCGGCACTTCTGCTGCGCTTGGTACAGCAGCGCCACCGCCCGCAGGCCGAATTGGGAAAAATGGCGGACAGCATTATTGACTGGGAAATTTCCAAACTTCAGCGCCGCTTGACGGTATTGGGTACGCTGGGCAGCATCACCCCGTTTATCGGGTTGTTCGGCACGGTTATCGGCGTTATGCATGCGTTTAAGGATTTGGCCTCCACCACCGCCACGGGCGCGGGGGCTTCCGTCGTAGCGGCGGGTATTGCCGAAGCGTTAATCAACACGGCGGCCGGTTTGTTTGTGGCTATCCCCGCGGTAATTGCTTACAACTATTTCCTGTCCAAAACGAACTATTTCGCCAAAGAACTGGAAAACGCGGCCGATGAAGTTATTTACCGCCAAAACGAAGAATCCGGCGAGTTTTAAGCTATGAGCACGCACAAAAACAGAACCGTCATGGCAGAAATCAACATGGTGCCGTTTATCGACATCACGCTGATTTTGCTGATTATTTTTATGGTCATGAGCCCGCTTTTGGTGCAAATGCAGCTGACGGTGGATTTGCCCAAGTCCAACGCCATCAACACCCAAGCGGAAGATGACGTGATCCGCATTGAAGTGCAAAAAGACGGTACTATCTCCGTCATGAATAAAACGCTGACGTTAAAGAACCTGGAGCGCGAGCTGATTTTGCGCATGGGTAAAGCCAGCAAAAAAACGATTTTGGTTCAAGCGGACAAGGACGTCCCGATTCAGCAAGTGGTGGACGTATTTGATATTGCCAAAAAGCTTGGCGCCGCAAAATTAGGAATAGGAGTGTTGTCTAAAAGCTGATGAACCGCTACCTGGCCCTTTCCGGCGGCCTGCACGTATTGGCCGCACTTTTCTTACTCCTTCTGTTGGCTCCATCGGCCAACAAGGCGTCGGCCACGTATACCATTGATTTTATCGGCACGGGCAAGGTGATTGCCACGACCGGGCAGGAAGCGGCGTCCCCTATTGCCGCGCCAAAAGCCGCCGTGCAGGCACCTGCACCCGCCAAAGAAGCGGCCGCCAAACCGGAAGCAAAACCCAACAAAAAGGCTTACGCTTCCAAATCCGAAATTACCACTAAAAAACAAACTAAAAAAGCCCAACCCAAAGCCGCCCCGTTGGCTGCGCCCAGCGTGCTGGACGACTCCGCCGACGATAAAGCCGCCCAAGAAGGCGGAAGCGGCAGCAAAGAAGGGGAATTTGCCGGGGGCAACATTCAAACCGATTTTGCCAATTTTCCGTATCCGTGGTACATCACCCAGGTGCGCAACTCGCTGTGGATTGAATGGGAAAAAAGACGTCCCGCCGGGACGGAACTTTCGGCCTTAGTGTCGTTTGCCATAGCGCGCGACGGAAAAATCAAGGATTTGCAAATTGCCCGCAAATCCGGGGACGATACGTTTGATTTCGCCGCCACGTCGGCCGTTATCAATGCGGGTCCTTTTGCGCCGCTGCCTATGTATTACGAAAAAGACGAACTCACCGTTAGCGTAGAGTTCCGCCAGGAGATATAAGTTATGAACGGATGGCAGCGATTTGCTTTACTGATTTTATGTTGTTTTACCGTAATGGTTCTGTACCCGGATTTTGGAGCTTCCGGGTGGACGTTTATCGGCGTGGCGATGGCCATGTGGACGGGGGTAATTATGGTATTGTCCGTTATCTCCAACCTATTTGGGCTTTACCGCTGGGAAACGTTTAACAAGCTGATTACGTTTGTGCTGTTGTGCGGCATTATGTACTCGCTTTTGTGGTATTTCCCGCAGGAAGACAAAGTGACGCCTATCAACAAAATCAAATACGGCGAAATTCCCACAACTAAAGATGTGGAACGCGGCTTAAAACGCTTTACGTTTAATTTTGATTTTGTCCACCGCAATGCCACCCGTAAAGAAAATTTCATCAATCAAGAGTTGGACGGCGATAAAGTAAAAAAGGAAATTAAGAAAAAAGTTTCCGAAACGACGGACGACTTTATTGATTCCATTGATATTCACGTGGAGTAACCCTATGAAAAACACCATTTTAATTACCGGCGGAAACGGATTTATCGGCCGCGCTTTGACCGACAAACTCCTGCAACAAGGCTTTAATGTGCGCATTGTCACCCGCCGCACCCCCAAAGAACAGCCGGCCAATCCGGCCGTTACGCTGGTAAAAGCCGATTATAACAATCCGGCCTCCCTCGCGCAGGCGTTGCAGGGCTGCGTTGGTGTTTTCCACTTGGCCGCGGCCATTTTTGGCTTTAACCGCGCCGATTTTGAAAAAGCAAATGTCACCGCTACCCGCAATTTAGTGGAAGCGGTCAACAAAACCCCCGAAATCAAAACTTTTGTGCATGTGTCCAGCCTGGCCGCCAGCGGCTTTGCGCCGGATACCGAACACCCCCGCACGGAAGAAATGACGCCGGCCCCCGTGTCGGACTATGGTATTACCAAATGGGGGGGAGAACAAGCCGTCCACACCTTGCGCCCCGGCGTAAAATGGACGATTATCCGCCCGCCCATCGTGTACGGCAAAAATGATTCGGGCGTGTCCAAAATTGCGTTATGGGTGCGCCGTGGGTTGATGGTCAACACGTCCGGAAACGGATATTTCAGCTTTGTGCATGTGGACGATTTGGTCCAAGCCCTGTGGCTGGCGTATTCCCGTGAAGATACGGATAAAGAAACATTCTTCGTAACGGAAGAAAAAATTTATTCCTGGGACTATTTCATTTCTGAAATGGCCCGCGCCATGAATTGCAGCAAGCCGTTTATGCCCCGTGCCCCCAAATGGCTGATGCGCGCCGCCGCGTGGACGTATGAATTGGCCGCCAAAATAAGCGGCACCCAGCCGGCGTTAAATTACGATAAAGTAACGGAAGCCACCGTCCCCGGGCATTGGATTTGCTCCGGCAAAAAGTGGCAAACGTTAACGGGCCAGCAGTTTACCCCGCTGGCGGAAGGATTAAAGAAAAGCTTTTAATTCTTCCCGTAAAATAGCCGAATTTTCCGCTTTAGAAACGGATAAATCGGACAAGCGTTCTAAATTTTGTTATAATATATAAGCTGTCTGAATGACAGACGTAAAAAACGCTTTTGGAGAGGTGGCTGAGAGGCCGAAAGCGGCGGTTTGCTAAACCGTTATACGGGTTAATTCCCGTATCGAGGGTTCGAATCCCTCCCTCTCCGTATTGTAGTTTTAAGTTTCTTATAAAAATCCCCGTTAGGCTTTGTGCCCGACGGGGATTTTTCTGTTTCTGAACTTTCGTTGCTCTGTTTGGGGCTCTTTTTATTAAAAGTTACTCTGTTTTGTTTTCTATGCTCTCTTTAATTCCAACGAGGTTCCGTTCTGCAAATTTAATAGCTGTTCCTGCTCTGCCCAATTGCCGGATTTGATTATTAGCAGTCTCTTTAGCGTAACACTTTTTGGCAGGGTACCCGCTAAAATATGCCTGGTAATACGAGGGGACAAAAAACTCAATTGCAAAATGCGCAATATATACCGCTCGGACAGGTGTTCGCTCAACGCTATTTCTTTTATTGTTTTGCCTGTTAAAATATCCTTATGCCATCGATAGGCTTTTTGCAACACATGTATAAGAGACTTATCTTGAACAGCTGGGCGCTGAACCGTACCTATGATAATTTTAGCGCCATTATCTATGGTGGCTATTTGGTAGGGAGCGGTGTAGCTTTCAACGGCTCGCTCTAATAGCGCATTATCTATCGTCAGTTCTTTGCCATCGCATAGGGCTTCTATGATGTTTCCTATCTTTTCCGGGTAGATACTTATTTTTATTTCGCCCTTAAATATATCTACCCTCTTAATCAACACGTGTACACATTGGGGGGAAACGGAAAGGAGGGACAGTTTTTCACACACCTCTTTTTGCCTTGGTATCGGTAATTGTTGCAAATAAGGATATACCTTCGTCCGGTCTTGCAAAAACCCTTTTGCCCAGCCCATTACAAACCCTTCTATTTCCGGCAGAGATATTTTAGTTATAGCCCCTATTTTCTCTTTTTCCTTTCGAATAACGGCCTGGCTGATATAATAGCGGTATTTCTTGCCTTTTCGCCCGCCGCTCCAGCTGGGGCTCATATAGTTTCCTTTATCATCAAATAACTTTCCCGCAAGCAGGCTTTTGTTGGGGTTATATTCCCGCCTAATACGGTAATTTTCCGCCATAATGGCTTGCGCTTTATTAAAGAGTTCCTCACTAATTATCCCCAGATGTTCGCCTTTATACCAAGTTCCTTTATGCCCCACTTCCCCCAGGTAAGCCCTGTTATGCAGAATTTTGTTCAGGTTCCCAACACTTAACGCCCTTCCCCGTTGGCTGACTATACCTTTTTTATCAAGCCAGGCCTTTAAGAGCCCAATGCTCTTTAGTTCAATATATTTTTCAAAAATACGCTGTACTTTGAGGGCCTGTTCTTTATCAGGAACCAGTTTTTTCTCCTGCCGGATGTATCCCATAGGGGGTATTCCGCCCATCCATAGGCCTTTTTTCTTGCTGGCCGCGTACTTATCCCGTATGCGCTCCGCCGTTACTTCCCGCTCAAATTGCGCAAAAGACAGCAACATATTCAAGGTCAGCCGTCCCATACTGGTCGTGGTATTAAAATGCTGGGTAATAGACACAAAAGAAGCCTGGTGTTGATCCAGCACTTCTACTATCTTGCTGAAATCCATTAAACTGCGGGTTAAACGGTCTATTTTGTACACCACTATAATGTCCACCAGCCCCGCCTTTACATCCGCCAAAAGGCGCTGCAGGGCCGGCCTGTTTAGCGTTCCGCCGGAATAACCGCCGTCATCATATGCCCTGCTTATTAAACGCCAATTCTCCTGCTTTTGGCTTGCAATATAGGCTTCGCACGCTTCCCGCTGGGCCTGCAAACTGTTAAAATCCAGCTCCAGCCCTTCTTCGCTGGATTTACGGGTATAGATAGCACAGCGTATTTTATTTTGCATTGTTTACTCCAAAGAATACCTTTCCGTTCCAATGTTTGCCCGTGATTGCTTTTGCTACGCCCGAAAGGGTTTTATAGAGACGCCCCTGGTATAAATAGCCTTCCTCGCGGGTTTCTACTTCATACAAAATACCTTTGTACGAACGCACCAGTTTGCTGCCGCATGGCAAGGCAGGTTTCCCCGTGGGTTTGGCGGAAGTTTTTGCCAGCGCCCTCATCAGTTTTGGCACGGAAACCCGTTCTTTTTGGGCTTGTTGATAAAAATAGATAAATTTAATTAATAAATTTTTCCGCACCTGCGGCCTGGTTTCTCCTATACAGGCCGTCCACTTTTCAGCCAGTTGCCTGCGGTTTAACCGTTTTAATGTTTCCATAAGCCCTCCTCGTATACATTGGCGCTTACTTAAGGGGGAAAGTCAAGTTTTTCCGACGGTATTTTTATTTTTACTTTTCATTTTGTATAGTAAATATATACCTTTTAAATTAGGATTTTTTTATTATGGATAACGCCACCAAACAAAAACTTTGGAAAACCGCCGACCAACTCCGCTCCAATATGGACCCGTCCGAATACAAGCACATTGTACTGGGGCTCATTTTTTTAAAATATATTTCCGATTCTTTCTCCGCTCTGCAAACCCAAATGAAGCAGGACGAATACTATGTGCAAAACCCGCAGTATATAGAGGGGGACATGCGGGACTATTGCACCGAGCACCATGTTTTTTGGGTGCCGCCGCAGGCCCGCTGGGAATTCCTGCGCGACAACGCCCCCCAGCCCAACATCGGCAAATTAATAGACGAAGCCATGCTGGCTATCGAGGACGAAAACCCCAAACTGAAAAACATCCTTAACAAAAACTACGCGCGCCTTTCCCTGCCGCCCGGCCGCCTGGCGGATTTGATTAACACCATTTCCACCATTGGTTTTGAAAGCGGCCACACCGCGCCCGACGCCCTAGGCGAAGTGTACGAATACTTTTTGGGCAGATTTGCCGACGCGGAAGGCAAGCGCGGCGGGCAGTTCTACACGGCGGCCTCGGTGGTAAAAACGATGGTGACCATTATGGCCCCTACGGAAAACCACAAAGTGTACGACCCCTGCTGTGGCTCGGGCGGGATGTTCGTGCAAAGCGAACGCTTTGTAAAACTCCACCAAGGCACGGGGAACCTGTCCATTTACGGGCAGGAAAGCAACCCCACCACCTGGCGTTTAGCAGCCATGAACTTGGCCATACGTGGCATAGAGTTCAACCTGGGGGCCGAACCGGCGGACACCTTTCACGATGACCAACACCCCAACCTGCGCGCGGATTACATTTTGGCAAACCCGCCGTTTAACGTGTCGGAATGGGGAGGCGAAAAGCTGGAAAAAGACCCCCGCTGGCAGTACGGCATTCCGCCCGCCGGCAACGCCAACTACGCCTGGATACAGCACATGCTGTACCATCTGGCCCCCACGGGCGTAATGGGCACCGTACTGGCGAACGGGTCCATGAGTTCCAACACCGGCGGCGAGGGGGAAATCCGCCAGCGCCTGCTGGAGGCGGACCTGGTGGAATGTATGGTGGCCTTGCCGGGGCAGTTATTTTTTAACACGCAAATCCCCGTGTGCCTGTGGTTTTTGCGCAAGCAGAAAAAGCGCAAAGGGGAAGTGCTGTTTATAGACGCGCGCGGACTGGGCTTTATGGCGGACCGTACCCGCCGGGAATTTGCGGACGCGGACATCGCACAAATAGCGGACACTTACCACGCCTGGCGTGCGGACGAATTCGCCCCCAAAGATAAAACCTACGCGGACGTAAAGGGCTTTTGCAAATCCGCCACGTTGGACGAAATCAAAGCCAACGATTACGTTCTCACTCCCGGCCGTTATGTAGGCGTAGCGGAAACCCACGAAGACGACGAAGCATTTTCCGCCAAAATGGCGCGCCTGACAGTTGAACTGACAGAACAAATGACAGAAAGTGCGAAACTGGACGCGAAAATAAAAGAGAATTTGGAAAAAATAACAAGGAGATAAATAATATGAGTTCCAATAAATCCCACAATATGAATTCTCAAAAATCTAATTTACATCGCATATTGAAAAATTTTGTAAGCAATATGCGGGAGATTAAGTATTTTTTTGATATTAATTTACCTGCAGTTAAAAATCGAGAAACTGAAGTTAATAACAAGTTTGAGAAATTTATAGAATCTCATACAAAAGAAGAAAATGGGAAAAATTTAATACTTCTTAAAGCGGAAGAAACCAATTCGTTTGAAAAACTTTTAGAAGAAATGAGCTGTATCTCTCACCAACCTTTATTATGTAATAGTTCTTTTTTAATTTTAATTAATAATTTTGAATATATTACAAAGGCGATTTTAAGAGAGCTATTCACTAGTTATCCCAAAAGTATACTTGATAAAAAAGATTTTACTATTGAATATGAAGAACTGTGTCAATTTGAGGATTTAAAGGAAGCAAAAAATTTTATGATTGATCGATATTTAGAAAAAATTTTTTATAAATCCTTTTCTGAACAGCAAAAAATTTTGCAAAAATTATTTGATAATAAAAAGGTATTATCATCGATAAATTTCTCTCTATTAGAAAAAGCCACAAAAGAAAGGAATTTATTAGCACATAACAATGGAATTATTACAGAAAATTTCGCTAAGCAAGCCGATTTGGCTGTAGATAGTATTGGAAAGAAACTCTTTATTTCTAAAAAGCGGTTTGATGCAATATATCAGGAAATCCTTTTTTGGGGCGTTTGCTTTCTCGTATTGTTGGGCGAAAAGGTAAAAGACAAAGAATTTTTGGATCAACATTATCAACACTTTCTCTTTTCTTTATTAGAACATAAAGATTTTCTTTTGCTTAAACGAATCTATGAAGCTACAGGTACATATGCAGTCTCTTTAGATGGCACATCAGAAATTATTAATTTTATTAATTATCTGTTGGCATTAAAGAATCTTCCCAAGGAAAATGACAAATTTAATACTTTATTAGGTGAGTATAAAACTGGACAGCTGTCGGATCACTTTAAATGTGCTTTTGCAGTTTTAAGACAAGACAAAAAAGAATTTATTAAGTTGTTGAAGAATAGTGACTTTACATTAGCAGATTGGTATGAATTTCCCATTTTTGATACTTTTAAAATGGACGAAAAACTAGCAAAAAAAGCTTTACCCATTTTAGAGAAGAATACAAAGAGACTGTCAAAAAATGCAAAAAAATAAGTGGAATCAATATAAATTAAAAGATTTAGTAAATATAAATGCTTCATCTGTGTCTAAGCACGACAATCTGTCTTGTATTTTATACTTAGATACAGGGAGTGTTACTGCTGGAAAAATTAAAGAATTACTTGAAGTATCTTATAATAACGCTCCTAGCCGAGCCAAACGAAAAGTCAAAAATAGTAGCATTGTTTATTCAATGGTTAGACCCAATCAGTTGCATTATGGATTAATCAAAAATCCATCTAAAAATATGATTGTGTCTACTGGATTTGCGGTTATTGACTGCTATGAAGAAAGGGCAAATAGCAAGTTTATATATTACTGGTTGACTCAATCCTGTATTACAAATTTTTTACAAGCTATTGCGGAAAATTCTACCTCTGCTTATCCGGCAATTAGGCCTGAGGACTTAGAAAATTTGGACATCTCTTTACCTCCGTTAGATGAGCAAAAGAGGATTGCGGATATACTGGGGGCGTTTGATGATAAAATAGAACTGCTGCAAAAACAAAATACCACGCTGGAAAATATGGCCAAGGCCCTGTTTAAAAGCTGGTTTGTGGATTTTGACGTTGTACACGCCAAACAGCAGGGCCAGCCCAAAGCCAACATTATGCAGCAGTACCACTTAACGGAAGAACTGTATAATTTGTTCCCGTCCAGCTTCGAGCCCTCCTCTCTGGGTCCCATCCCCACCGGCTGGCAAGTTAAAACCGTACAAGATTTAGGGCATATTATCTGTGGAAAAACTCCTTCTACCAAGCATAAAGAGTATTTTGGCGGAGATATCCCCTTTATAACAATCCCGGATATGCACAATAATATTTTTGTGGATCAAACAGAACGCTATCTAACGAAGGCTGGAGAAAACGCACAGTCAAGCAAAACCTTGCCGCCATACTCTGTGTGTGTTAGCTGCATTGCAACCCCAGGGTTAGTATCATTAACAACTATTCCCTCGCAGACTAATCAACAAATTAACAGTGTAATACCATTTAATTTGCACAGCAAATACTATAATTATTATATCCTTCGCACCGTAGCGAAACAAATTGCCACTCGGGGAAGTGGGGGATCTGTTTTTGGTAATTTAAATAAAACTGCGTTTTCAAAAATACAAATCTTATGGGCTCCAGAAAAATTACAGATATTTTTTACCTATAAAATAGAACCTTTATTTAATAAAATTCAAACCAACAACAAACAAATTCAAACATTAACGGAAATGCGGGACGCGCTTTTGCCGCGCCTCATCTCCGACAAAATACGAGTGTAAAATATGCCAAGACAAAACATTTTTGAATTATTAGCCAGCAAATATAATGTAGTTAAAGAAATGAATAAAATTAGCCAATTATTTAATGGGATACAAATCAGATATGTTAATTATTGGACAAATCAACTAGAACCCCTTTATTCCATAGAACGGACTTTTGAAATTAATTGCTTCCCCACTTGGAAACAAAGAGGGCCCTATATCTCTTGTGAAGAAATGCAAGAAGATCTAAAGTTACCAAAACAATACTCTGAAAACAAAGAGGAAATGTTAAAAGGATTAGAGTATTACATAAATATTTTAAATTTATTAAAAATTAAATTTAACATTCCTCAAAACAGCAATTTTTCCTGTCCGCCAGCTTATACTATGTTATTAAAAAACATAGATATTCTGTTGGAACACATCAATTATGAAAAGTTAGAATTTCCCGAAGAAGAAAAAGTAATTTTAGTACCCACAAATCCGGCGGCAACAGCGGTGGCGGAAATATCTTCTAAAGATACGGCCTTTGCCATTTTAAAATATCACCATGCTTCTTTAAAAGGCAATTTAGAAGAAAAGAAAAAGCTATTGCTTTCCATTGCCAATGAATATGAGCCGCTGCTGGCTAAACCTATTGCTGGGTTTAAGGAGTATTTTGATAAAGCTACCGGCTTATTAAATAATTTAAACCTTCGGCACAATAACAAAACGGGTAAGCATAAAATTGACGCTATAGCAAACATGCCACCCGAGGAGCTGGAAAACTGGTACGATGATTTATATCAACTGCTTTTATTTTGCGTATTAATTAAAGATAATACCGCCCGCAAAGAAAAAGCGGCCAAGTTACTAAAAACAATAAAAACGGTTAAACAATGACTCTAATTAACGAATCGGTTTTAGAAAACTATTGTATGGAATATTTCCGCGCAATCGGCTATCAAACGGCCTTTGGGCCCGATATGCTGCCGGGGGCAGATAACCCCTTGCGCACGGACGAACGCCAGCCCTTCCTGCCCGGCAACATCCGCTCCGCCCTGCACCGCCTGAACCCCACTCTGCCCGAAAGCGTGCTGGAGGACGCCTACGAACGTTTAACCTCCTTGCAGGAGCCGTCCCTCATCGCCCGCAACGAAACACTCCACCACTATTTAACAAACGGTATTTCCATACCCCACCGCACCCCGGACGGGCAGGATACGGCCTCCCTGGTACAAATCATAGACTTTAATCAGCCGGATAATAACGAATTTTTGGCCGTTAACCAATTTTCCATAAAGGGCCCGGTAAACCGCCGCCGGCCCGATATTGTGGTATTTATCAACGGGCTGCCCTTGGCGGTGCTGGAACTAAAAAACCCCGCCAACGAACGCACAGACATTGAAGCCGCCTACAACCAAATTCAAACGTACAAAACGGACATTCCCGCCTTGTTTGATTACAACCTGGCGTGTGTACTGTCGGATGGGATTGTGGCGCGTGTGGGCTCCTTTACGGCGGACTTAAGCCGCTATATGCCCTGGCGCACCATCCACGGCGAAAAGCGCGACAACCCCACCGAGCCGGAAGCCGAAGTGCTTATAAAAGGATTCTTTGACAAAACCCTCTTGTTGGATTACCTGCGCTATTTTGTGGTATTTGAAAAACTGACCAATAAAACCATTAAAAAAATAGCGGGCTATCACCAGTTCCACGCCGGGCGCAAAACCGTGCAAAGCGCGCTCAACGCCCTGCAAACGGGCAGCGGCAAAGGCGGGGTGGTGTGGCATACCACGGGCTCGGGCAAGAGTTTATCTATGGTGTGTGTGGCGCATAAAATTATGCAAACGCCCGAAATGCACAACCCCACCATCGTGCTCATCACCGACCGCAACGACCTGGACACCCAGCTGTTTGGCACGTTCTCCCGCACGGCGGTGGAACTTTCGCCCCAAGCGGCCAACTCGCGCGAAGAACTGCAAACCGTGCTTAAAAACCGCCCCAGCGGCGGGGTGATTTTTACTACGATGCAAAAATTTCTGCCGCAGCGGGGGGAAGATACGTTCCCGGTGCTTTCCACACGCAAAAATATTGTGGTCATTTCCGACGAAGCCCACCGCACCCAATACGGCTTTGAGGCTACCTTCCGCAACGGACAATTAAAATACGGCTACGCCAAATACCTGCGCGACGCCCTGCCCAATGCCTGCTTTGTGGGGTTTACGGGAACGCCCGTGTCCCAGGAGGACCGGGACACACAGGCCGTTTTCGGCCCCTATATTGACGTGTACGATATGCAGGACGCCATACGGGACGGTGCCACCGTGCCCATTTATTACGAGGCGCGGCACATCCAGCTAAACACCCGCGAAGCACTTTTAAAGCATTTGGATGAAGAAGTGGCCCGCCTGTCCACCGATATGACAGACGTGGAAAAAGCCAAAATGCAATGGCTAACGGTGGAAAAACTGGCCGGTCTGCCCGAGCGGTTAAAGGTGTTGGCGGCCGATATCATCCAACATTTTGAAAAACGCCTGCAATCGGTGGACGGGAAAGGAATGATTGTGTGTATGAGCCGCGATATTGCCGTGCGGCTGTATGACGAAATCGTCAAAATCCGCCCGCAGTGGCACAGCCCAGACCCGCACAAAGGCGCTATAAAAGTGATTATGACCGGCTCCGCCGCCGACCCGCAGAACTTTCAGCCCCATTTATACAACGACCAAGTAAAAAAAGAAATTGAAAACCGTATGAAAGACCCGGAAGACCCGCTGAAATTGGTCATTGTTTGTGATATGTGGCTGACGGGCTTTGATGTGCCCTGCCTGCATACTATGTATATAGACAAGCCCATTCACTCCCACAATTTAATACAGGCCATCAGCCGCGTAAACCGCGTGTTCAAAGGCAAAACGGCCGGGCTGGTGGTGGATTATATCGGTATGGCGCGCAGTTTGGAAAGTGCCGTGCGCAACTATACCCGCGGCGGCGGGCGGGGGGATGTGGCGGCGGATATTCACCGCGCGTATGAACAGCTGCTTGCGTATATGGACGTATGCCGCGGCTTTTTGCGCGGGTTTGATTATAGCCAGTTTAAGACCAAGTCCTTTGACCTCTTGCCCGATGCCTGGAACCATATTTTGGCCCATGCCAAAAACAAAGAAACGGCCCAGAAGGATTTTTCGGATAATGTATTAAGCGCCCAAAAGGCCTACGGGCTGTGTGCCAGCCTGCCGGAAGCGGCAGAAGTGAATGAAGAACTGGCATTTTTCTCGCTCATCCGCAGTGCTATGAACAAAAAGCCCAGTAACCCCAACAAGCCTAATCAAAAAGAACTAGGGAAAATCATCGGCGCGTTAGTAGCGCAAAGCGTGGCCACGGATAAACCCATTGATATATTTGCCCAAGCGGGTATGGAGCGGCCGGATTTATCCCTGGTGGACGAACGGTTTTTAGACAAAATACACGCCATGAAGCAAAAAGACCTGGCGGCGGAACTGCTTCGGCGCCTGATAGAGGGGGAAATACACAGCAAATTCCGCTTAAATATCCCGCTGCAAAAGAAATTTTCCGCCAAGCTAAAGGAAACGGTAAATAAATACAACAACGGCTCCATAGAGGCGTGGCAGGTAATAGATGAACTGCTCAATCTAGCCAAAGAGACCAATCAGGCCGTGAGGCAAGGCGAAAAACTGGGGTTAAGTGAAAAAGAGCTGGCCTTTTATAACGCACTAGAAGAAAATGAGGCCTCCGTGCGGGAACTGGGCGATGAGGTGTTAAAGAAAATCGCCCAGGAACTGACGGATTACTTGCGCCGTTCCGTAAAAGTGGACTGGAGCAAACGCGAAAGCGTAAAAGCCGGCATTATGCTGCAGGTAAAGCGCATTTTGCGCAAATACAACTACCCGCCTGATCAACAGCAAACCGCCATTGACCGCGTGCTGGAACAGGCCGAAGCCGTAACAGATGATTTAGTGGGGTAAATGTTCGTATGGGAAAGAAAGTATGCTCGAGGGCATATCGTATTCTATCCACATTACCGATTGTTTTGACAAATAAATTAAGAGCTTAGCTCTTATAACTGTAGCAAACGCTCTATTTCAGCCGCTTTAGGTTGGATTTTGGCAATCATATCTATAGCTTTCATCACTTCATTATTGTTTATTACAAGATTTTTGTCCTTATCAAAGGCTTGTATTGCTACTGCTGGCATATCTTCCACAATACGAGACGCCAACATTTTTTGCATAAATTCCATTTTTTCTTTTTCCGTCACATGAATTTTCTGACCAGGACGCAGAGGAGGAAAATCAACCAAAAATATTGCCATCTGTGCATGGGGATGGGGATCAAAACTTACTCTAGTCATAATCTGCAAAGCAGATATTGTTTGATTTGTTTTGTTTTCAATATCCATCTCTTTGATATTCGTAGATTTATTATAGTTAATATTTGATATTTCTCTATTTCTGTTTTTAGTTTTAGTAAATCTTTCTCAAAAAAAGCCAATAGTTCTTTATAGTTTTTACCATCTAATTGAAGGGCCAAATCCTCAAAAATTCCAGCAGCAGGAATTTGATAGCGAATATAAACATCCGCGTAACTATCAAATTTTATCTTTTGCTTTTCCGGAACAGAGGCAGACATCGTTTTTAAGCTTCCTACCAGTTTTTCTGGAGAGGAGGCATCTAATACAGGTAAATTTGTGGCAATATCCGGTGTTGGATTGCACTCCACTATAAAAAAGATTCCTATACATACAATAAATAATAAGTTTTTCATTTTTTCTTACTATCTCCCAATAATATATCTATAATAGCCTTACCAATTTTCTTTTCCATACCACTTTTAGTCAGGGGAATCCCCGTCTTCTTAGAAATTTTTCCTTTTAAACCGCTTATCCCCAATAATCTTTTCCATGAGAATGAAATTCCATATTTTTGGCTCATTTTTCTTATTCCTTGTCATGCAATTATAATTTTTTTGAATAATACCTAGGACTCCGTTATTTTACCTAGTGCAAATTTTAATATCGTAGAAGGCTTGGAATACTTTCTAATAATCTGCTCACAGGCCCGCAAAGAGTTTCCTGTACATAATAAACCCGTGCGACAGCATTATGTTGTGATATAAAACACAAATACGGGCAGAACTAAAGTGCTCGACACCCCGTTGTCGCCTATTTTTGCTAAACTATCTTTACCATAGAGAGTGTACGAGGGACAAGCCCGATGACTACACAGCAACCTGCCTAGGCAAGGTGCTAATGCTTGGAAAGATGGGGAAATTTTGCTTAAACCCATCTTTACGATGGGTTTTTCTTTTGGATACTTCTATGGATTTTATCAAACGGAGTATTTATGACAACAAATTTTTCGCTCAACGCAGCCGATTTAGAACCCCTCTTATCCCATCTTGCAGAACACCCCGCAGACCCGTTGTATAACAGTTTTATCATCTTGGGAGATTCGTTGGGCGGGTCGTTGGTGCTGGAACGGTTACGGCGCCATTTAATTCAAAAATATCCACGAAAAGAGATCCTTTTCTACAAGGGGAACGATTTCGAGTTTTGTTCCTTTATCAAATCATCTCCCATTGAATTGTTAAAACATTTCTACCAGTTACACCCTAACTTATTATGCGTACTGGTGGCCGACTTGGGAGTGGACAATATAACACCTCTAGAACAAGACAAACTAGCACTATTTCTTAAAACGCTTACCAAACACGGTGTACAAGTGGCGGTTTCCACCTCGCTGAGAGCAGGACGCAGTTATACCGATGCCAGTACGCTTACGGGTGAAATGTGGAGCTGGTTTATGTCTGGCAGGGAATATACTTTGCAGCACTGGCAGATAACCTACACGCGGGATTTTACGAACGCGCTTACATTGGAACAAGACAAAAAGCGTTTTAAACTCTTTTCACGCTTAGAAACCAAATTGTTCCCGTGGACGTTATACCCCGGTATTTTAAGCGAAGAAGATTTCTCCGCTTTTTACCAAACCGTTTCCACAGACGTAGCAATCAGTGGGCTGGGAACATTTACACCGCCCTATTATATCTTTCCGCGCGCCATCTGCCCCTCCTGCGGGAAAACCGAAATGATACCGTATTCGTGCCGTGGTTCCATACGGTCCGGAGGCCATGTAATTAAGTTTCACTGCCGTTCCTGCAAAGAGCGTATCGCCGCCAACAATATTCCGGATTATTTTCAAATCATTTGTAGGTACGGCACGCGTTCGTATTATCATTGGAAAAATCGGGGCGAATAAAAACTCACCCCGATTTTAACTCAATTTGCCGCAAAACCGATGCGGCCTCCGGCCAGATTTCGCTTTAATTGCTGCTCGGTAAGCAACATTTCCTTCAGTGCGTTAAAATCATGTGCTCGGCCCAAAATTTCGGCCTTATTTTTGACGAGCGCAAAATCGCCCGGGGTCAGCTTGTCCAGTCCGGTCACTTGCGAAGCCACGATGTCCAACCCAAAGAAATAAGCAAATGCTTCTTTCACCTGAATACTCGTTAAAAAGTCGTATTTGACCTTAAAACTAAAGCGACGCAAACTGGCCGGATCCAAGGTGTCCATCAAGTTTGTCGTGCAAATAAACGGATAGGGGTGAGAATCCATCCAGGTCAGCATTTCATTTACACTGGAAATTTCCCAGGAACGTGTGGCCAATGAACGGTCTCGTAAAAAACTGTCCGCCTCGTCAAAAATAAGCATGGATTTATTCTCTTTGGCCTCGGTAAACGCTTTGGCTATGTTTTGTTCGGTTTCACCTACATAGGGGCTAATTAAGTTCGAAGCCCGACGCTGAAACACGGTTAACCCCAATTCTTCCGCTAGATACCGCGCATAGGCGGATTTACCCGTTCCACTAGCCCCATATAAGCAAAGGGAGAAATTAAGTCGTTCCAAGTTCTTTAATTGTACGGTTAATGCGTTTAAATCTATGTCCGCATGGATAAGCGCGGGAGAAAACTTATTTTCCGGTTTGTTTTCTTCCAGGGTTTTATATCCACCGTTTAGGGCCTGGGTCATAAAAGACAGATGAGCTCTTACCGTCTTTAAATTCCCTTTAGCCATACGGGCGGCAGCCGCCGCGCCGGAAATCATAGCGGGAGACACCTCGTATTCTTTGGCTAACGCCAGCGTATCCGGATTGGCGCACTTTATTTTGTTTTCTGCCAAGTATTTATGCCAAATTTTTTGGCGCACCTCTACCGGCGGTTTATTAAAACAAACGGCTAACGTAAAACGCCGAATATACGCCGGATCCATGCGATGTATTTTATTTGTCGTCCAAATAACGGGGACTTTATTGTTTTCCAGCAAATTGTTGATTTCTATTTTGTTTGTTCGTGTTTCTATACTGGAAAAAATATCCTCGCCTTCATCAAAAAGAAGGCAAGCGTTCTTAATATTTTTAAGCAAAAATTGTTTGCGGTATAATTGCTGCAATCGGTAATTTTTTTCCGGTTCTCCCTCATTGCAGATTCCTACCGGATACAAATCCATTTTTGCGGTTTCCGCCAATACTTTGGCAAAACTGGTTTTTCCCGTTCCGGGCATACCATAAAGCAGGATATTAAACCCTTTTGTAGTTTTTGCGCGTTTCATAAGCCGAAGGGCTAAATCTGCCGCTTCTATATAAGAAAAATCTTGCGCATTAAATTCATCATTTTTCTGAAAAGAATTGCCCATTAAATCTTTATAACGCGCAGTATTATCTTTATGTGGGGTATTAATAAATTCCTGTGCCCAGTCAGTCAACTGATACCCCGAACTATAGCGTATTTTTCGCAAAATGCCAAGCCGCATCAGCGGAGCATTGTCTTTTAAAACAGAATATCCCGCTCCGAGTGGCAGCCCGCCTACAGTTTCCAACACATCTCCTCTTTCCGAAAAATCATGAGAAAACCTATGTAATATCCGACGTAATAAATTATTAAGCTGTATGGCAACCAAGAAGTCAACAATACGTTTTTCTTCCAGTTTTAACTGAAATAATTCCCCTAAATAAACGACATTATCTAACTGAAAAGGTGGTTTCTGTTTTAGTTTGGTATATTCCGCGCTTATTTTCTTCATAAAGACGGAAATATTTTGTAAATTGGGCGTCGGGGCTATTGAACTTTTCTCTTGTGTTTTTTGTCTTGCGGCTTTGCGCGATGAAGACAATGCGTTTTTTATCATACTAAAACGGAATAAATAACTGGCGCATTCGGGGTATTCTTTCAATATGGGCAACAGTTCATATAAATAGTAAACTGCCTGATATTTTAGGTAAGCGGATTTTGTCATTTTGTTCTCCTTTAGGTGAAGTTACCTATAGGATAACAAAGCCTTGCGACAGCATTATGTCGTTCCTGGCGAAGATTTCGGCGGCATAAAAATCCGCCCGAGCAAAGGGCGGATTGGTGAGTTTATTTTTGATTTTGCTTTTTTCTTTGGTTTTCCCAAAATTCTTTAATGCCTTCTGCAATAGGTTTAAAATCCTCCGCGCTTATAAAATCGCTCTTAGCGTTGTTACAGACGTAACAGGACAACGCACAATTTTCTTGATTATAGACATTGTCTTTTTGGGGGGCGGTTTTAATACGTTCTATTTCTAAGGTTTTCCCTCTTTGTCTGGCTTCTTTATACTGTTGATTAGTATCGTTAAAATAGATTTTTTCTAATTCTTCTTCACAAACGCCGCAATAATAACAATATAAGGGTTCATTAATATACCACTCGTAAAAATTTTTCGCCGAGCCAAAACCGTTTGCTCTTTCTTGCGTACAAATGCTTTTCATATGGGATAAATTAAAGTTGCTAGTCAAACATTCATACCAGGATAGAACAACCGAAAGTTCTAACTTTTTCGTTGTTGCAAATGCCTGCATTGTCGTTGGTTTGTTTTGTGTTTTTTCTTCATCCGAAAGATATATACAATTCTTTCTGTCTCCGTTTACTTGACCCAATAAATTAGCCAATAGGAACTCGTGTGCCAACTCCTTTTCTGCTTCCGTTTGAAGGCCTAATTTCCTATAAAATTTCTCACAATAAGAGTTTTTATTCATAATATTCCCTCGTTAAACAATGTACTGCTCCGCCATAGTGCGCTATTTTACTGCAATCTACCTTCACTAGCGGTTTGCGGGTATGATTTTGTATTACAGTAGCATTTTCGTCATCTTGAAGCAAATTAAACTGTGGTACAAAAACAGCGCGTGACGTCTCCAAAAAATTCACATAAAGCCCTTTGGCGCTCAACCAATCGTTTCCTGCTACCGGACATAACAACGGCACAGTTGTAAAAGGATGGCTGCGGGCTACAAGATTCGCAGATTTACCATCAAGCAAAGTTTCAATATCTCCATACAAAATGGAGGAGGCGCCCTCTATTAAAACATCTCCCAAAAACTGTATATAACCATCTATATGGCCGATTTTATCACCTTTTTGTTGGGGAATCCACAAAATATTCTGAACGCCAAGTGCACGTTTTAATTCTTGCTCCACATGCGCCTTTTGGGCCCCGTCTGATTTATGAAAAATCCTCTGTTTTTCCAGACAAAACGCATATTCTTTGTCTGGCGTCAGTACGATATTCCCACCGTCTATGCGCACATCGCATGGTTTTGCGTGTGAGAAAGCACCCCGTACCTGTTGCCGGATAGCCGCCGTAAATTTAGGCGTGTAATTGGCATAGCGCGGGTCAAAAAACGGCTGATACAATTCCCCTGTTTGTACGTTTTGCACGGGCAGAAAATCACGCACCCAAATATCGGGCAATTCTAGTGCGCGCACTTCGTGATACTGCTTTAATTGGGCCACAAATTTTTCGTAAAATTTCGCGTGGCCGGGATATACTTGCTCCGTGTACCAAGTGGGTTTAGCAACATAAATTACTTCGTTTTTCATTTATATACTCTCCTGACCTTTTCCTTTCTGGTAGATTATCAGTATAGCGCAGGGATACGACACCGTCTTGTCGTTGTTATGTGCTATACTGTGCGTAAGAGGTATTTATGCAAAAAGAGATGCAAAACAAATTAACACGTCTTCTATACGAACTTAACGCCCTGGACAAGGGCACGATTAACCTGGTTGACCTGGCTGCGGAAGTCGGCGTAACGGTACGCACCTTACAGCGCGACATGAACGAGATAGAATCCGCCGAATTTCCACTATGGAACCCGAAACCCGGATCTTACGCGTTCATAGAAGGTTTTTCCTTGGAGAGGATGAAGCTCTCCAGCGAGGAAGCCTCCATTTTGGTGTTGATGAGCGATATGGCCACGACGCTAGGCGGGAATTTTGGACGTTCTTTTTCCTTACTCAAAAAACGCTTGCTAACATCCCCGCAACATAACCCGTTTTTTATCAAAATGGAAAGTGGAGAAATGTATCAAGATACAGTTATAACGCGCACCTTGGAAAAATGTGTACGCACCCGCGAGTGGGTTACCGTATGCTACCAGGGCGGGAAAATGGCGTGTTATCCGGTACGACCCTTAAAACTAATGTGGGCAGAGGGATTTTGGTATCTGTTGGCCTTGACGGACGATGACAAATTATTAAAATTCCGCTTAGAAAAAATCACTTCGGCAACGGAGCTAAAAAAATCATTCAAATACAATAAAAATATAGAAAAAATCTTGCGCGAAAGCACAAACATTTGGTTTGAACAGGAACGCCCGATTGAAGTATCGTTGGAAGTATCTGCCCAGTGCGCCAAATACTTTAAACGCAAGGTCTATTTCCCGTTACAAAAACTGGAAAAGGAGTTAGAAGACGGGCGCATAGTTCTCTCGTGCAAGGCCGCCAAAGAAGAAGAAATTTTACCCACTATTTTACATTGGCTTCCGCACATTAAGGTATTGGAGCCCGCGTCCTTACACTCGCGTGTAAAAGAGGTGTTAAACGACTATTTAAGGAGTCTAAAATGAAAAAAATTATGAAAAAACCTCCCCTAGATGAATGAAAAAATGGTTGAAAGAATGGGAAAAAATGTTCGTCTATCCTTTACAAGAAAAGATATTGAAGAAAATATTTAAAAAACATTCCAAGAATACCGATGTAAATGGAATTAAAGTAAAAGCAAAAATATTAAATCTGTATTATAGTACCAAAGTTAGAGCAATAGACAAAATGGCCCAACACATCAAACTACTAAAGATTGACAAAAAAATCCAACAAGGAGACCTATATAAGGCCAAAGATCTTTCTATTCGTTTGCGACGAAATATTGCTATTTTCATAACCCTGACAAATATCCAATTTATGATTCCATTGTGCGAAAATTATTATGCAAACTAAACCAAAAATATGAATTTTATGAAGAGAAAAAACCAGCATTATAGAAACGAGCATTAAAGGACGGCAAAAATTATGGCAACTTATATAAAAATGCGCTTGATTCCCTCCGCAATGAATTTAAAATTAAAACGAAGTATAAAATGCTAGACCGTTATCTTTGGACTTGGGGAAAAAAGGGAACAAATAAGCCCGCGTCAATATGCTGTCGCACACAAGTTTTATCCTATATAAGCAGGTAAAATTACTTATATAAGGAGAAAGAGTCTTATGCCGGAAGAAAAATACGAATGTTCCAAATGCAGACAGGTGTTTACTTTTGGGTTTCCGCCCTCTGGGTTTAGATGCCCGTCTTGCGGTGGTCCGTTATTTAAAAAATAACGTCTCATCTCCCGGGCGTGTTCATGCGCGCCCGGGAATTTTAGGAGACCCAATATACCAACCCACACACCTTTTCTTGGGAAAAAGCCGTTTACGCTATAGATAAATATAATAACCGTTTGGAAATTATTCGCACCTACAAAGGCTGGGTAGGACTTAATATCTTGGGGCACGCCACTTTGTGCCGCACAGAAGACGTATTAAAGTGGGCGGCCATCTATGACAAAGACGATAATCTCTTACACCAATACAAGCGGGAGGATTTATGAAATTTGAAAGTATTCACCCCAAAATATGGGAATATGCCCATAAAATGTCCCGTTTAGGCCCGGAAACAATGATTAACCAAGTTCTCCCGTGGAAAGAGGTGGCCTGAGCGCCTCAAATCGCTAAAAAAGAATATGTACCCGTCGTGTATCAACCTGATACGGACTAAGTTATCGTCAAAGTTCTGGACGGAGACCTCCTGCTAACCAAAAAAGACTTGGCGTACGCATACGATTTATACGATCAAAACGGCGGGCTTATCAGCGTGACTTTTTGGGGACTATAAATCCGTGCACCAAATTAAACTATAATAATACTATGTTATCCAAATCCCAATACACACAATACAAACATTGCCCCAAACACTGGTGGCTTTCGCGTCGCAAAAAAGAAGTTCTGGCTCCGCCCTCCGAGGCTTTGCAAACTATTTTTGAGCGCGGACTCTTCATCGGGCAAGTGGCGCGGGAGCAGTTCCCAGGAGGGGTGCTCGTGGAAAATGCCTGGCAAAACCCGCAGGCGGCCGTCAAACGCACGCAGGAGTTAATGGCGCAAGGCGTACACGCCATTTATGAAGCCGCATTTATCTATAACGGGATTTTCATTTTGGCGGATATTTTGGAAAAAACGCCGTCTGGTTGGAACTTGATAGAGGTAAAAAGCAGTGGCATTAGTATAGACGCTATTTATTGGGATGATATTTCCATTCAAAATTATGTATTGTCCAAATGCGGGCTCAAAGTGGAGCATTGTTATCTCATGCACATCAATACCAAATATTTCCAAGATACGGACGAGACGGATTTTAAACAGTTTTTCCTGATGACGCTGGCCGACCCGGAGTTAACCCCGTTTGAAGAAATAGAAAAAGATTTAGCCGCCATGCAGGCTTTGCAACAGGCAGATGAACCTGAAGCGGATTTGGATAAAACCGGGTGTAAAATGTGCCCAGCGCATGACTATTGTTGGAAAGATATCCCCAAAGGCAGTGTTTTTGAGGTTTTCCGCGGTGATAAAGCCCGGCAGCTTATCCACGAGGGCATGCCCCGCGTGCAAGACTTGCCACCGGACAGTTTTAATAGCGCCAACTATAATCATTGGGTGGAAGTGTACCGTACGGGTAAACCATATATCGACCATTCCGCTATAGCTCAGTGGCTCAACCAACTGGAATATCCGCTGTATTATTTGGATTTTGAAACGGGCCAGCCCGTTATTCCACTGTGGAAATACTCCCGCCCGTACCAGCAGATTCCGTTCCAGTTTTCGCTCCATGTGCAGGAAAAACCAAACGGCGAGTTTGTTCATTACGAATATCTGTTTGACGGCAAACAAGACCCGCGCTACGGCTGTGCAGAAACCTTACTAAAATATATCGGGGAGAAGGGCAGTATCATCGCCCATAACGCTACGTTTGAAAAAGGCTGTATCAAGTATATGGCGAACGATTTGCCGCTACCGCAGGAACAGAAAGACGCTTTGATGCGTATGGTGGGGCGTTTTATGGATACGGCAGATGTTTTCCGCCGGGATTATTTCCACCCAAAAATGCGAGGGAGTTTTTCCATTAAAAAGGTTCTGCCCGCGTTAGTGCCGGAAATGACGTACGATGGAATGCCAATTCCCAACGGCGGCCAAGCGATGAACGCCTTTTCTGTTCTGTACGAGGGAAAACTTTCCTCTGAGCAAAAAGCCAAACTTCGCCGGGATTTACTGGCGTATTGTGAGCAAGATACTTGGGCTATGGTAAAAGTGGTGGACGTATTGAGGAACAGCGTGAAATAAGGAAGTTTTATGAAAAAATAGAAAGATTTTTCCAAATTAACCAAAAAGGCAAATGAAAAAAGCTGGAAAAAGACCAATACCTTTGTCGTTTACTCCGGCTTATGTTAATGTTGGACACGGGCGTATTGAATTTGGATGAGCCCGCAAAGCAGCCCTGCGACGTAATCAATCGTACGCTTTTGCGGAATTTAAAGGTGCTGGAAGCCGCCGGGATTCCGCTTTATAAACCAAACGAAGAAAATGCTAATTATCGTTTGGAAAAAGAATTCCGTTTCTTTCATTACCAGGTTCCCCCGAAAGAAGATCTCTTCTTTCTGCTTACCACTGCCTCCATGTTGGAATTTTTTCACTGTCCGCTTCAGGTACTTACACCTATTCAGAAGCAAATGCTTGAATTTGCCAAAAAACAAAAAGAAAAACGCCGAGAAATAGGCAAATTTCTCAAAGACTACTATAAAAAATAGACCAAAAACATTTGTTTAGTATGATTTTACAAGGCGAAATGTCCACCAACCCTGCTTAGGAACGGTTGCAAACGCTCATGATGACAGACTCTATTTTTGAGAATATCAATGAAGAAGGTAACCACTGTCTATTACGAAAAGGCTATTGCGTGTTTTAAAAGAAACTGCTTCTTTCTGAGCTAAATCCTTTCTTTTTCGGCCGAAATGCACCGCAAAGCGGGCCAGTTTGACTTAGCTTTGCAGTAAATAGACAAATCCTTGGCAATTTATAAAGTGAACGACATGTATTCAGCCTCAAAATTCCTTATTTTAAAAACCCCAAAAAAATAAATAGAACGATGGGCTATCGCCTATCAGGAGTATTTTTATTTTTGTGTTAAAACAAGGTACCCAAAGGTGCATTGTAACTAATATGCCGTCGGACAGTTACCTCAAAAGCTCGTACGCTTTCATCTGTAATCACATCACAGGGCAAAAGTGGTGTTTTAAGGAACAGGCCCTCTATGCTGCGGATACGGCTTAGGGCCACATATACTTGCCCAGCCGCCCAAGCCCCTTGTGTACCTACGTCCACGCAGCCGCGGGCTAGCGTCATTCCCTGGGATTTATGGATGGTCAGCGCCCAAGCCAAACGCAGCGGAAATTGCCTATAAAACGTATTTTCGTCCTCCACCTGTTCGTTGCGTTCGTTCATTTTTATTTTGTGCCAAGTTTCCCGCACAAGCCTCACTACTCCTATATCCGTTTTTACGCGGACAGAATCAACTTCTCCGTTTACGGTTTCTATGGAGCATACCACTCCCGTTGTTCCGTTCATATAGGTCCGAATGGAATCATTCTTTAAAATGACTACAAACGCTCCTACTTTAAGCGGTAGCATCTTGGGGGGCAGATTGGTGGAATGGGCCCAGTTTGTTTTAGTGTCGGTTTGGGCAGTCAAGTAAACCGGTGGACCTGGAAGTTCGCTAAGTTTCTTCATATTTAAACTGTCCGCCTCGCGCTTGCGCGGACAGAGCACAAGTGTATTTTCGGGATATTGGGCCTGTAGCCTGAGATTAAAAAAAGATAACGCCTCCTCCATTTTTGGGGAATTTTCTTCCCGTATTACGGTCAGATGACGGATGAAATCTAACTCTGCCCCCTGGCGAAAAACATGCGTGAACTCTACCGGGACAAATTTCCCTTGCCAAAACGCAGGCGAAAAAAAACAAAATGCATGTTTTTTACCGTATGTAGCGTGAAAATAACGGCTTTGCATGGTATTTCTATATTTATCTTCTACCACAGGCGGCAGTTGATAAAAATCGCCTACTAAAATAATTTGCCGCCCACCAAACAGTTTATCTGTTTCAAACACTTGCTGTAAGCGCAGGTTAATGGCGTCCAACAAGTCGGCTCGCACCATGGAAATTTCGTCAATAACAAACGTAGTAATACTGCTTAAACGCCGTCGGAGCCAACGCAACGATTGTTTTTCTAACGGCGCAAAATAATCATAAGGATTAATTTGCAGACAGGAAAACGCCGTCTGCCCTCGTACATTTAACGCGGAAATACCCGTAGGCGTTAAAATGGCTATTTTGGCGTAATAATAGGGAGAATAGGGAAAATGTTTCTCTTTGATATATTTAATAAAAGAGCTTTTACCCGTGCCCGGTTTTCCATGAATAAATACGTTTCGCCCTTTAAGAATATATTGTTCCGCAAGGGCAAATTCCGGAGTAATTTGGAGTTCTTCTTTTTTGAGGTAAGTATTTAAAATCTGTACCCCCTCAGAGGAGTTTTCTTTATCAGTATTGGTTTCTGGTGCCATACTGACAGTTTATCAGAGCGGTGCGACAGCATATTGACGTTTGACTATATCTCATTAGCGCAGTTAAAGATGCAAAATTCAGTGCGACAAGATGTTGTCGGTCTTATTTTTTAGACTATATAAAGAAAGGTCCTTAAGTACAACGCAAGCCAAAAAGAGGTTTGCTATAATACCTGGTAAATCTATAGCGGTTTATAAAATAAAAGGAGAATTTATGGCAGAAATTAAATGCCCCAAATGCGGGGAAGTTTTTCAAGTAGAAGAAGCCGGATACGCGGCCATCGTAGGCCAAGTAAGAAATGCGGAATTTGAAAAAGAACTGCGCGAGCGGGAAAAACAATTTGAAACCGCCAAAAACAGCGAGCTAACCCTGTTAAAAGCCCAAAACCAAATGGAAAAGGAGCGGGAAATCTTCTCCTTGCGACAGGAAATTGAACAATTAAAAAGCCGTATCCAAACAGGCGAGCAGGAAAAAGCCCTGGCTGTTACGCAGGCGGTCAGCGGACAAAAAGACGAACTGAACGAAAAAGACAAAATCATTCTCCAACTGCAAAACCGTTTGCAGGCGGCGGAAAAAGACGGACAGCTGCGGGAACAATCTTTAAAAGAGAATTTTGAAATTCAACTAAAAGCCAAGGACGAAACAATCTCGTTCTACAAAGATTTAAAGACGCGCATGTCCACTAAAATGTTGGGAGAAACGTTAGAAAAACATTGCGAAACTGAGTTTAACAAGCTGCGCGCCACCGCCTTTCAGCGGGCATATTTCGAAAAAGACAACGACGCCAAATCTGGAAGCAAAGGGGATTATATCTTCCGAGATTCGACGGAGGACGGCACGGAATTTATTTCCATTATGTTTGAAATGAAAAATGAAATGGATACCACCGCCACCAAACACAAAAACGAGGATTTTTTCAAAGAATTGGATAAAGACCGTACCGAGAAAAACTGCGAATACGCGGTATTGGTTTCGCTGTTGGAATCGGACAGCGAACTGTACAACACGGGTATTGTGGACGTGTCGCATAAATATCCGAAAATGTATGTCGTGCGACCGCAGTTTTTTATCCCCATTATTACGCTTTTGCGTAATGCCGCACTCCATTCGGCCGATTATCGCCGTCAGTTGGCCGAGGTAAAAAATCAACACATAGACATTTCCCACTTTGAGGACGACCTCAACGACTTTAAAGCTAAATTCGGACGAAATTATCAATTAGCCAGTGATAAATTCAAAAAAGCTATTGAAGAAATCGACAAGACGATAGACCATCTACAAAAAACGAAAGAGGCGTTGTTGTCTTCCGATAATAATTTACGGTTGGCTAATGACAAAGCCCAGGAGTTGACGGTCAAAAAACTAGTGAGAAAAAACGCCACCATGGCGCAGAAATTTGCGGAGCTGGAAAAAACGAAAGAAAACGATACTCCTCTTATTTAATTACCAATCCGAATACATGTGGAATATGCCGCGACAATATACTGTCCGGCATATTTTTTACACTATAAACAGCACAAATTATACGCTTCAAATAAAGGAAAAATCAATGAATATACGAGAACAAATCGCAAATTGTGAGAAAATTTGCCAGAACAGGCATGACGATAAAAAATGCCCTAAATCCAAAGGAATCAAAATTCCCTTTTTTCAAGAAGAAATTATAGAGTTTCAGCCGGGGGAGCGGTATTTGTTTTCCAACCGTGCGGAAATGGCCAATAGCTGCCTTGTTAGGCATTTTCTGCTATGTTATTTTCCCTGCCCACGGTATAACAATAGAAATATACAGCGAAAGAGCCATTTTTGAACATGAATTTTTACTGCTCGTATCTTGCAAAAGCCGGGTGCTGGTTTCCCATATTCGCTGCAGCCTGCGAAGAGAGGGACAAGATAAAAAAAATTTTAGAAGCGTTAGAAAAAATCCCCAAGTGCCATATTTGTTGGAAAAATCCGTCGGATACAAATACGACGGACCAGCCCGTGGTAAAATTTCTTATTTTCAATCAACCGGGCTAGCAATAGCAGTGGAAACAATTCTGCCAAGCCGCTCACAATCAAAAACATATTTTACTAGGATTCTTGGAAGGGCAACTTGTAAAAGATTGCCAAAACGAATCCTTTTTCTATCCCTAAACGCCCGCTTTTCCCCAGGAAACAGCCAATTATCTTTGTTTGGCTAAACACCCCGCCGAAGAGTGGGGGAAACAGCCAAAAACTTTATAACTCTTACCTTAAAAGATAATAACAGACTAATTTCTTTTGTTAGAGATTTTACTTTTGATGAGTATGGATTATAAATTCTCTGTTTTATTTTTAGGGAATTTAAAGAATCTGTATTGGGAAAGTATTGCTTAAAAGTAACTAAAAGTAAGCAAAAAGGGAGATTTTTCCCTGTAAATACCCTGTTTAACAGGGTATTTTGATACAAAGATTCCAGCATATTGCTACCCAAACTACTTTCTCCGTAGGATATTAAACCCCGCTTATGCGGGGTTTTTTATTGCCCGTTTTGACACAGCAACCGTTTGCGTACAAGGTATAACATAGCAGCTTGACGTGCAGGTTATGCAAATATAATATATTAATAAAATAATTAGGAGCCATGCGGCGCTAGCAAAAAGGGCATATGCTAAAGAAAACTTTTCTTTTTATCGCCATATCTACAGTTCTTATAGTGGGCGCACTTCTTTATGGGCAAGTGGCAAGCGGTGGTGCGCCGGAGGTTAAAAAAATGGAAATTACCGTTAACAATCATTCTTTTTCCGTCTTATTAGAAAACAATAAAACGGCGGCAGCTTTCCGTAAATTATTGCCGTTTGAAGCCTCTATGAGTGACTTAAACCACAACGAAAAATATTATTATCTGCCACAGGACTTACCGGTAAATGCGCGCCAGGTAAGCCAAATACATGCCGGGGATATTATGTTGTTTGGCAACAACTGTTTAGTTCTCTTTTACAAGAGTTTTTCCACTCCGTATGCTTACACCCCTATTGGCCGTATAGAAAATCCAGCCGACTTGGCCAAACTGTTGGGGAAAGGTAACGTAACCGTTATTTTCAAATAATCAAACCACCTTTTCTTCTCCCGATAAGCAAACGAACATCAAAAATTCGCTTGACCTAGAGTTAACTCCAGCAAGTACAATATATAAAAACGACAAGGAGCCCCTTATGAAACAACACTTAGCAGGACTTCTCATCGCTGGATTACTTTTAGGAGGATTTACTATGACAGAGGCCGCAAAATGGGATAAAACTTTTCAAAAAAGCGAACAAGTAACCGTCAAAAAAGTGACGTTCAAAAACCGCTTTGGCATTACGTTGGCTGGCGATCTCTATACGCCAAAAGACCTTAAGAAAGGGGAAAAACTACCCGCCATTGCAATTTCTGGTCCGTTTGGCGCCGTAAAAGAACAAGCCTCCGGCCTGTATGCCCAAACCTTAGCCGAACGTGGTTTTATCACCTTGGCATTTGACCCGTCCTTTACGGGTGAAAGCAGCGGCACTCCCCGCCATGTAGCCTCGCCCGATATTAATACGGAAGATTTCAGCGCCGCTGTTGATTTTTTAAGCGTTCATGAGAACGTAAACCCCGAGCAAATTGGTATTTTGGGCATTTGCGGATTTGGAGGATTTACCTTAAATGCCGCCGCCATAGATACCCGCATCAAGGCTACGGTTACCTCTACCATGTACGACATGACCCGCGTGAGCGCCAACGGCTATTTTGACGCGATGGACGCCGCGGCCCGCTACAGCTTAAAAGAGCAATTAAACGCTCAGCGCACCCGGGACTATCAAGCCGGCACCTATGCGCCCCAGCCCGGACTGCCTGAAAAATTGACCGGAGAAGAACCGCAATTCGTGCAAGACTATTGGCACTATTACAAAACGCCTCGCGGCTTTCACAAACGTTCCATCAATTCCAACGGGAATTGGAACATGACCTCTTCCCTCTCGCTTATCAATCTGCCCATTTTGGCATACAGCGGTGAAATTAAAAATGCGGTACTCATGATTCACGGAGAAAAAGCCCACAGCCGCTATTTTAGCGAAGACGCCTTCAAAAAACTAAATGGGGAAAACAAAGAATTATTAATTATCCCCGGGGCTTCTCATGTGGATCTGTATGACAATTTGGAAAAAATTCCGTTTGATAAGATAGAAGATTTCTTTAAGAAAAACTTAAAATAATTCGTTACCAAACGCATTGACTCCGCCCGCGAGTCCTGCGGAAAAGCAGGGCATGCGGGCGGATTATTTTATACGTTGCAGTGGGAACTAAAACCCAAACGTCGGGGTTTGAGGAACGGCTTGTTTTTCTGCTTCGGCAGAATCGGCATTTCCGCTTCCGCTATAGGTAGTGGTGTTGCCGTACTCATCGGTACTGGAATAAGAGCTGCTGCCGTCGCTGGCATAAGAAGTGGTATTGCCGTATTCGTCGGTACTGGTGCGCAGGCTGGTGCCGTCCCCTCCGGAAAGAGAGGTATTGCCATACTCGTCCGCGCTGGAGTAGGAGCTGGTTCCGTCGCTTCCGTAAGTGGTGGTATTGCCATAAGCATCGGTGCTGGAGCGATAGGTGACATTACTTCTGGAAGAAGCGGGCAAAATAGGCTTTTTGGCGGCAGTACGAGCCTTTTGGGTCGGTGTCCACTTTACCCGTGTTATAAGAAGCCTGGGTGGTAGGGCCGGAATTATCATAGAGGCTGCCGTCTGAACCGGTGGTCACGTTGCCACGGCGAGTATAGCTTCTGCCGTTGGCGCCATAGGTGGTGTTGCCCACGCGGGTGTAACGGGTGCCGTCGGAACCGTAGGTAGTGTTTCCTATCTGAGTATAGCGGCTTCCGTCCGACCCGTGCATGGTGTTGCCTAAGCGCGTGTAGTTGGTGCCGTTAGAAACGCGGACGTCTTGCTTCCCGCGGGAAAACTCTACTTCCGCCGCCTGCAAGCGGCTCGTCGCCACAGAAAAGACCAACATTAAAAAACAAAAAAGATATTTTTTCATATTAACTCCTATTTCATACCATAGCATTTAATCATCTAAATAAAAAGCATTATTTGTTATGGTGCCAAATCAAAAATTGCACCCACACCCGCAACTAATTTTCTTTTTAGTAAAATGTATATATATTTTTTGAAAGGAGAACCCGATTTATGGAAAGTTTTATTTTTGCCTTGATGGTGGCCGCGGTGGGGGTATTGGCTTTTTTTGTAGGCAAAGGCCGCCGGCAAAACATTGCCCAAATGCAGGAAGAACTCCAGCAGTTAAAAGCCGCCAAAGCGGAACTGGATGGACGCTACCAATCCTCTCTGGAAAAATGCGCCTCCTACCAAGGGATTAACGACACCCTTACCAAACAAATCGGCACGCTCCAAAACGAAAAAGCCACCCAACAGACTGAGATTAAGCAATTGCAAGACGCCCTGGCCAATGTGAAAGTGGAACGCGCCACTTTTGAAACCGAAAAGAAAACCTTAGCTGAGGAAAAAAGCAAATTTTCGGAAGAAAAAGAACGCCTGCTGGAAACCTATAAAAGCCAATTTGAAACCTTAGCTACGGACATTTTGAACAAACAAACCCAGCTCTTTAAGCAGGGCAATAAAGAGGAGTTGGGCCATGTCCTCAACCCGATGAAAACCCAGCTGGAAGAACAACTGCGCGACTTTAAGGCCAAAATAGACAACTACGCCAAAGACCAGCGGGAAGATAAAACCAACCTCAACAACAAAATCCAATTAATAGAAAAAATTACGCGGGATTTTGTGTCCGGCATTACGAACCAGGTACAGGCCCGCGGTTTGTGGGGGGAGGAATCCCTCCGCCAGCTGTTGGAAAGCTCCGGCTTGCAAAAAGACGTTACCTATTTTGAACAAACCGCACAAGACGATAAACGCCCGGACTTTGTCGTCCGCCTGCCCAATAACAGGCTGATTGTCATAGACTCAAAAACCATCTTCGCCCATTACGATGCCTACATGCAAGCCAACGATGAAGAAACCAAAAAAGCGGAACTAAAAGCCCATGTCTCCGCCGTAAGAAGCACCGTCAGCACCTTGGGTACGAAAGCATATCAAAAATCCATAGAAAAAATTTGCAAAAAATTAAATATAGAAGAAACGGGCGACCCGGTGGAAATGGTGCTAATGTATGTGCACCCCGAAGGGGCTTTAAGCTGTGCGTTGGCGGCGGATTCTTCCTTGCTGGACTATGCCAAAGAACACAATGTGGTGCTGGTTTCGCAAAGCACGTTAATGGGCGCGCTGCAAATTGTGGATACGCTGTGGCTGAACTTCCGCGACGACGAAAAAAACAAAGAAATCCGCGCCGCCGCCGAAAAGTTTATCGCATCTTTTGGCAAATTTCTGGCTGCCTGGATAGAAGTGGGGGATAAATTGCAAGACTCGCTGGACGCCCACCGCAAAACCATCAAGTTGATTGGAAAAGAAAACGAAGACGGCCTTGTAAAAACAGCCCAGGAAATTGCCAACTTACAACCTTGTAAAATCAATGAAAAAACAGCCAAAACCATCATCAAGGCTGGGTACGATTTTACGGGCGAACGCAAATAACCCCTGCGCTTTGGCATAAAAAAATCCCCGGCGAAACCGGGGATTTTTATTTTTCAAAAAGCGCCGCAGATTATTTTTCCGCCAACGGCGTAAAATTGCTGTAGGTCACAAACTTTTGTTCGTAAGCCACAAACGCTTCCTGCAAAATTTTAATGGCGGTCTTTTTGTCAAAGATTTTTTCCACCACTACGCTTTTGTTTTCCAGCTTTTTGTAGTCTTCAAAAAAGCTCATCGTTTCCGACACCAAATGATCGGGCAGCTGGGAAATATCGGTGTAGTGGCTGACGTTGGGATCACCCTGGGCCACGCCGATGATTTTATCGTCGGCTTCGCCATTGTCCAACATGCGCATTACGCCAATAATGCGCGCAGGCACAATGCACAGCGGCACCACTTCGGCCTGGGACAGAATCAAAATATCCAAGGGGTCGCGGTCGGCGCCGTAAGTGCGCGGGATAAAGCCATAGTTGGCGGGATAATAAACGGAAGAATACAACACGCGGTCCAAACGAAGCAAACCGCTTTCTTTGTCCAGCTCATATTTGGCACGCGTTCCTTTGGGGATTTCAATAATCCCGTTGACGACGTACGGCAGTGTTTTTTTGTCGCCGGGGGAAACATGGTGCCACGGGTTAAAATTAGTAGCAAACATCAATTTTCGTTTTCTCCTAGTTAATTTACATCTATATTATACCAATTATGCCCTCGGCCGGGCTTTTTTACCCCATACTCCCCATAAAATACATTATTGATTTTCTTATACAAAACAGATAATATCCAGGTAATAGATTCCTAAAGGAGGAATATATTATGAAAAAGTTGCTGTTCGCTGTTCTGTGTCTTGGTTGTTTAAGTTCTTTTACTTGGGCCGGACAATGGGGAGCCGGCGTGAAAGTGGGTGTAGGGCAAAATGACCCCAAAACGTTGGAAGCACTTTTTGACCATGCTACCGCCTATGATAGGAAAATAACCAGATCCGGCGGTTTCTTTGCCGTAGAAGTTCTTCACGAGTGGGACTTTCAATCCCCGGCCAATAAAATCGGCCTTAAATTAGGGGCCGACATATATGGCGAAAACGAATTAAAAATTTATGGGTTAGGCACCGCTACGGAAGAAACATACGCCATTCCCCTTTCCGTATATTACAAACGGGAAAACGGCACACAAGAGTGGAGTTATTCCGTCGGCCTGGGCGCCACCTATATAGACACGGAAGTAGACGATTTAAGCGACAGCAAAATCTTTCCCCACATTATGGCCGGGGCGGAATACCGCTTTACCAAGACCTTTGCCCTGGGGTTGGATCTTAAATACAATATCGCGGCAAAAGTAAAAAAAGAAGGAGCTGTTTTGTCCGACCGGTCCGGCTTAAGCGCGGCCTTGGCGGCACGGTTCTATTTTTAATAGCCCTTTATTCCCCAAAACCCGCTTTCCAAGCGGGTTTTTTTATTTTACTGCTAAGAGTTCTTATTTGCTACAATGATTACGCAACACCAAGGAGCTTAATTATGGAAAAAGAATTCATCAACTTCAGTAAAGTAGGTATTATCGGATGCGGATTTGTGGGGGCCGCTTCCGCCTTTAGCTTAATGCAAAGCGGCTTATTTCGCGAAATGGTGCTTATAGACAGCGACAAAGCCCGCGCCGAAGGCGAAGCGCTGGACATCAGCCACGGCATTCCTTTTGCCAAGCCGATGGAAATTTATGCCGGCGATTATGACGATTTGAAAGACGCCGGCCTTATCATCATCACCGCGGGCGCCAACCAAAAGCCCGGCGAGACCCGCCTGGATTTGGTTAAAAAGAACATCGCCATTTTCAAAAACATCATTCCCGAAATTACCAAACGCAATTTTAAGGGGATTTTGCTGATTGTGGCCAACCCGGTGGATATTTTGACCTCCGTTGCCCTCAAGCTCAGCGGCTACACGCCCAACCGCGTATTCGGTTCCGGCACCGTGCTGGATACGGCCCGCTTGAAATATAACCTGGGCCAGCACTTGAATGTGGACAGCCGCAGCGTGCACGCTTTTATCATCGGCGAACATGGCGACAGCGAAATCGCCGCTTGGAGCTGTGCCAACGTGTCCGGCATTAAGCTGGATAAATTCTGTGAAATGCGCGGCCACTACAATCACAAAGAAGCCACGCAAAAAATTGCGGAAGAAGTTAAAAACAGCGCCTACGAAATCATCGCCCGCAAGAAAGCCACCTATTACGGAATTGCCATGTCCGTCAAACGCATTTGCGAAGCCATCGTGCGGGACGAAAAGTCCATTCTGCCCATCTCGGCTTTGATGAATGGGGAATACGGCATCAGCGGGGTGGCGCTTAGCATGCCGGCTATCGTCAACCGCAGCGGCGTGGAAACCCACGTGCCCCTGCAGTTAAACGAAGAAGAAGTGGCCGCGCTTAAAAAATCGGCCGATACCTTAAAGAAAATCTTGGACGAAAACGCCATCTAATTTTCTTTGTACTGCAAAAAACGCCCGCCTGCATAAACAGGCGGGCGTTCTTTTTTCAAAACAGCTCGTTATTATAACAGCGCCGCGCGCAATTCTTCACCCGTTTTCGGGCTCAAATAGGCGGGGGGAACATCAAACACCGTTTTGCAGCCCTTGGCGCCTTCTTGGGCCAGGCGGAAAGCCGCCCGCGCATAGGCCACCAGCACGCTGGAGGTAAATTCCGGGTTGGAATCCAGTTTAAGGCTGTACTCAATTAAATGCTTGTTTCCGTTTCCCGTCACGCCGCTTCTAAGCACCATGCCCCCGTGCGGAATGCCGCTGTGGTGGGCTTTTAGTTCCTCTTCGGAAATAAAATGCACGGTGGTATCGTAATCGGCAAAATAGTTAGGCATCGTTTTTATTTCGCGTTCCACCGCCTCGGCATCGGCTCCTTCTTCCAACACCACAAAACATTCACGCGTGTGTTTTTGGCGGACGGTCAAATCCGGGTTTTCACCCGCGCGCACGCGCTCTAACGCCTGGGGAACGGGAATGGTGTATTGGCGGGCATCTTTTACGCCCGGCACGCGGCGGATAGCGTCCGAGTGCCCCTGGCTGACGCCTTTGCCCCAAAACGTATAATCTTTCCCTTGCGGAAGCACCGCCCCCGCATACAATCTGTTAAGCGAAAAGAGCCCGGGGTCCCACCCGACGGAAATGATGCCTACGGTGCCGCTTTGGCGGCAGGCTGCGTCCACCGCCGCGAAATGCGCGGGGATATTGGCATGGGTATCAAAACTGTCCACCACGTTAAAATAGTGCGCCAGCTCGGGCGTTTGTTTGGGAAGGTCGGTCGCGCTTCCGCCGCAGAGGATCATTACGTCCACTTTATCCGTCCACTTGGCCGCGTCTGCCAGCGGCACCACGGGAATGGATTTATCCTGCAAATGCAATGTTTCCGGATTGCGCCGTGTAAACACCGCCGCCGCGCACATATCGGCATTTTGGTTCAAAGCCGCCAATACGCCGCGGCCCAAATTGCCGTACCCCGCAATTCCAATTCTAATACTCATGCTTATTCCTCCGTCTTATTTTCTTCAATTTATTCTGTTTATTGTAAAAAAAACGACGCCCGCCTGGCAATTTCTTTTTCAAATTTTGCTTGCCTTGAAGTAAACTCCATATCGTATACTATAAAAAAAAGACTTTGGAGGAGGACATGAAAAAATTAACCGCCGTTTTATCATTATTTCTGCTGGGGTGCACCTGTACAGCCCCGCAAAAAACCGTTTCGCACGAAGAACTGCTGGCCTTAGCCAAAGGGCATGACTTGGTGGCGGTGTTCCCGGACGGACGGATAGAAACGTACAACGGGCGCGGCTTGGGGCCGCTTCTTAAGCACTTGGAAACGGGCAACTTAAAAGACGCCCAAATGTATGATAAAGTAACGGGGCGAGCGTCCGCCCTGCTGTTAGCCTATGGACAGGCCAAAAGCCTGCACACGGGCATGCTGTCCAAAGAAGCGGTGCCGATTCTTCAAAAATACGGTATCTCCTACTCGGCAGACAAAGAGGTGGATTTTATTCTTAACCGAGCCAAAACGGGCAGCTGCCCCATGGAAACGGCCGCCCGCAATTTAGACGACGCCCAACAAGCCTACCCCATCTTAAAATCCGCCTATGCGGAGCTGATACGGCAAAACTATACCGGGCAATAACCTCACCCAAGCCTCGGCCCGCGTTTTCCGTCTGTAAAAGGCCTACTTTTCTATAGGCCTTTTGGCCCTTGTTTGAGAGAAAACGGATTGGTATCATATAAGTATGAAAAGATTTTTTATTTTTACGTTAACCTGTTGTTTGGCGGGCGCCGGCTCCATGCTGGAAGCCCAAACGCCTGTTAAAGCCGCCACGACTATCGTCAAAACTGCGGCAAAAACGCCTGCCGTTGTACAGCCGCCCAAAGGCGTTACATTGCCGGCCAAAATTTTATCCAGCGAAGTTTCACGCCTTCGCTATATACCGCAAAACCGCACGCTGACCGTGCGCGAACCGATGGAAGACCCCTGGGCCAAGATCCGCGCCCTGCAGGAAGAAAACGCCAAACTGCGCCAAGTAAATGTGGATTTGCAAAAGACCTTGGGGGAAAAAGCCATTCCTTCGGACGCGTATATCTTCCAAGCGCGCGAAGTGAGCGACATCAATATTCCCACCAACGTATTTTCGGGAGCGGTTTTTTCGGCCGTGTATAACGGGCAAAAAGAAGTGTACGGCGTAATTGCCACGCATGCTATTGCCTCGGAAACCACGGAAAAACACGCCCTGCATAAAACCTTTTCGGCGGTAATCTATAAAAACGGAATTCAGAAAATCGTTCCGGTAGAAGTAGTGGCGGCCTCGCCTAAAAGCATGTTGGATATTGCCTTGGTGAAATTTCCGCAGGAAACCGAAGGCTTGTTGGTGCCTTACCGCTTAGGGGATTTGACCAGCGAAACAAGCCTTATTTCCAAAGGCTTTTCCGGCAAGATGCCCTCTTCTATCGCCAGAAGGGAAATCGTAGCCTGCACGCCTACGTCCATTCGCACCACCATGCCGCTGCAGCGCAGTGCGCGCCCCGGCTTGTGCGGAAGCGCCGTGCTGAACGAAAAAAACGAACTCGTGGGCATTCACACGGGCAGTATTTACAGCGAAAAAGGCGAAGAATTTGATATTGCCTACGCCACACCGTCGCATTATCTCAAGAACCTGGTGGAAGCTTATCACAACAACGGCCAGACCGAAATTCCCTTTACCTTAAACGATCATAAAGTGGCGGATTTCAGCCTGGACGAATACATCACCTATATCACGCTGAGCGACGCCAACAAAAAAATCGTCTGGCAATTGCAGGTGGGCTCTAAGTTTTCTTATTCCAAACTGCAAAAAGCCTTGGCCGAAAACCCGCAAGCGCAGTTTTTGCAAATCACTACCCGCCGCGCCGCCTGGACGGACGACGGCTACGCCTTCGTGGAAAACCGCGGCAAAACGGACCGCAGCACCAAAACCACCTACACGTATGATTTGCAGGCCAACGAGCTGCTGAGCAAAGTTCAGTCGGTATACAACCCGGCAAACCGCAAACGTAAAACTGTGGTAGCCTATTCCAAAGGATAAACCAACCCATTTTCCCAACACCCCGCTGACACACAAGCGGGGTTTTTTATGCTCTGCCGGCGAAAAGGGGGGACCAAAAGGCCCCCGGGGATATGGGTCCTTTGACCCTTGTAGCCCGGCCGGACACTTCCTACAATATAATTAATATGAAACACTTTTTCCCGCTGGTTATGAGTCTGTGTCTGTTTGCTGTTTTACCGGCAGAAGCACAAAACATAAGCAAAATTCTGAAAACGTCGGCCAAAGCTGCCCTGGGTAAAACGGCCGCCGTGAAAGGAGTGTCCGCCAAAGGCTTGATAAAAGGCGCGGCCAATTCCTCCGCCAAACAACTCTTTGCCGAAGCGGCATCACGGGAAAAAAACCGCCTGGATCTTAACCGTGCCATTGAACGCCAGCTAATCACGCGCACCCCTATGCCGCCTAAAAGCCCCGTATTTCGGGCGGTATCCGTTCAAGAACCCAGCGCCGCCTTTTCAGGTACGCTATTTTCCGTTGAACGAAACGGCAAAGAAGAAATTTACGGCGTCGTAGCCACACACAGCATTTCCAGCGAGCCGGGAGACCCCTTCGGCCTGCAGCGTCGTTTTGTTGCAGTCGTTTACGACCAGGGGAAACCGGTGGCCATGCAAGCAAAAATTGTGGCGGCCTCCCCGGTGAGCATGCTGGATATCGCCTTGGTTAAATTTCCAAATGATAAAAAACCACTCTTAAACCCTTACCGCTTGGCCGACGCTCAGCAAAACGATAAGCTCCACTCCTTAGGCTTCAACCGCGACGGAATGGTAACCGTGAACGGCAGAGAAGTCCTGGCGCAGTTTCCCGCTTCGTTGCGCACTACCATGCCGCTAGAGCGGCACCGTCGGCCGGGATTATGTGGCGGAGCCGTCTTAAACGAACGGGAGGAGCTGGTGGGGATTCACACCGGCAGCCGCCAGGGAACGCCTTTCAAACCGGAATGCGCTTATGCCACGCCGTCAGCTTTTCTAAATTTTTTGGTGGACGCTTACCACCAGGGAGAAATAGGAACGATACCGTTTTTTATCCGCCCGCACCAAAGCATCAACCTGGCGTTAAACGAATACATCAGCCGTATGGAACTGTTGGACGCCAACCAAAATACCCTGGCCCATAAAAATATTGATTTTCGCTTATCCTATTCCAAACTTCAAGAAGCGCTGAACAACTATCCGCAGGCCCAATTCCTCCGTATTTTTACGCAAGAAGTATCCTGGGCGGAGGACGGCAGCGCCCTGCTGGTAAACAGCGATGACCCCACCACAGGCAAAATATACCTCTACGATTTAGCCGCCGGCAAACTGCTTAGCGTGTTGGCCAAGCATTAACCCGCATCACCCGCGCAAAAAGATATAATTTATCTATGACTTCCGTTGAAAAAGTAACCCAGGCTCTGGCCTCTTTCGGGCTGGACAAACGCATTCGCACGCTTGAGCAATCCAGCGCCACCGTAGCGCTGGCCGCGCAAGCGCTGGGCTGTCCCGAAGCGTTGATTGCAAAAACGCTGTCGTTTGAATGGAACGATACGGCCCTGCTGCTGGTAGCGGCGGGAGACGCCAAAGTGGACAACAAAAAATTCAAATCCGTTTTTGGCTTCAAAGCCAAAATGCCCTCGGCCGAAGATGTGGAACGCTTAACGGGGTTCCGCCCGGGAGGGGTGTGCCCGTTTGCGGCCAAGGAGGGGGTAAAAGTGTATTTGGACGTATCGCTAAAACGATTTGAAAAGGTGTACCCTGCCGGCGGAAGCGGCAATACGGCGGTGGAACTTTCCTTGCAGGAGCTGGAAAAAGCTTCCCGCGCGGAAAAATGGGTGGACGTCTGCAAAGGCTGGCAAGCCCCGCAGGAAGCCTAACCCAAAATACACAGATATACGAAAGCCGCAAAAAATTGTAAAATATAACAGAAGTAAAAAATCTATGGAGGATGTAACAACTATGATTAAAGTAGGTATTAACGGTTTTGGCCGCATCGGTCGCTTCGTGTTCCGCGCGGCGCAAGAACGCAAAGATATTGAAATCGTCGGTATCAACGATTTGTGCCCCGTGGACTATTTGGCTTATATGCTCAAATACGATACGATGCACGGCAAATTCAACGGAACCGTAGAAGCTGACGTGGAAAACAGCCAGCTGATCGTAAACGGCAAAAAAATCCGCGTAACCGCCGAAAAAGACCCGGCCAACTTGGCTTGGGACAAAGTGGGCGCCGAATACGTGGTTGAATCCACCGGTTTGTTCCTGACCCAGGAAAAAGCGCAGGCTCACATTAAAGCCGGCGCCAAATATGTGGTTATGTCCGCTCCGTCCAAAGACGCCACCCCGATGTTCGTAGTGGGCGTCAACGAAAAATCCTACGTCAAAGGCACCCAGTTCGTTTCCAACGCTTCCTGCACCACGAACTGCTTGGCTCCTATCGCCAAAGTGCTCAACGACAAATGGGGCATCAAAGACGGTTTGATGACCACCGTTCACTCCACCACCGCCACCCAGAAAACCGTAGACGGTCCGTCTATGAAAGACTGGAGAGGCGGCCGCGCCGCTGCCGGCAACATTATCCCGTCTTCCACGGGTGCCGCTAAAGCTGTGGGTAAAGTAATCCCCGAACTCAACGGCAAACTCACCGGTATGTCTATGCGCGTTCCTACCTTGGACGTGTCCGTTGTGGACTTGACCGTCAACTTGGCTAAACCGGCCAAATACGAAGAAATCTGCGCCGCTATGAAAGAAGCCGCCAACGGCGAACTCAAAGGCATTTTGGGTTACACCGACGAAGCCGTCGTGTCTTCCGACTTCTTGGGCTGCCCGCTTACGTCTATCTTTGACGCCAAAGCCGGTATTGCCTTGACGGATACCTTCGTGAAAGTCGTGTCTTGGTACGATAACGAAATCGGCTACTCCAACAAAGTGCTCGATTTGATCGCCCACATGGCTTCCGTGAACAAATAACTCTAACACGGTTAAAAAGCGGGTCCCTTACGGGGCCCGCTTTTTTTGTGTTCTGCTGCCAAATAATCTATAATGATACCGTAATATAAAAGGAGATTTTATGAAAAAATTTTATTTGGCAGGACTTGCCGTTTCTCTCTTGCTGCTGCCCGCCTTTTCCCAAGCGGCCGAGCCGCAGCTTATGCGCGTCAGCGCCGATGCCGAAGTGCGCATCAAGCCGGACCGGGCGTCCATCACTTTCGGATTATTTGAAAAAACCGAAAATCTCCGCCAAGGAGCCGAAGAACTTAACGCCATGTCCCACCGCGTAACGCAATACCTGCGCACCCGCGGCATTGAAGACGAGTTTATTCAGGCCGATAACCTGCATATCATTCCCGTCTATTCCAGACAAACCGTCCTTGCCAAAAACGGCACCCGCACGGAAACCGAAAAACTGCATTACGAACTGACCCAAACTTTTACGGCTACGCTGACGGATCCTTCCCAATATGAAGATGTGCTGTACGCCTTGTTGGATATGGGAATAAACCGCATTGAAAATGTTTCCTTTTATTCCACGCAAATCCGTCAGTACCGCGATCAGTCTCGCCGTCTGGCCGTCAAATACGCGCGCGAAAAAGCCGCCTTATTGGCGGAAGCGGCTGATATCCGCCTGGGAAAAATCGTCAACGTGACGGAAGACCCCATTCCGTCCTGGCACCCGGCCCGCTTTACGCTTAGTAACGTAAGCCAAAATGTTTTGCTGGCAGACTCCGCGGCGGACAATCTGCTCCCGGCGCCGGCCACGGGCATGATTTCCGTTAAATCTGCCGTTACGCTTACTTATAAAATAAAATAAAGGAGATTTGTTTTATGAAAAAAATTTTACTTATTTCCGTCTTATCTATTTTCGCTTTCGCCTGTGCCTCGGCCGACAAACAAATTTTGGGCAACTGGGTGGAACCGATTCCCGGTATGCCGGGGAAAACGCAAGGCATCTCCCTGCAGGAGGGGGGCAAAGCGGCCTCTATCAACATGACCACACTGGTATATACGCAGTGGGATAAACAAGCAGATAAATTGGTGCTGACAGGAAAAAGCATCGGGAACGGACAAGAAATTGACTTTACTTCCGAATGGAAAATAGAAAAGTTAACGAACGACGAATTATTGCTTTCTTCCGACGGTAGAACCCTGCACTATACGCGGGAATAAAAAAGAAAAAAATATTTTTTCAAAAAAATGCTTGCAATATTATAAAAAATTGGGTACAATTTTTGTATGAAACGCAAAAACTCTATTTTTAACATTCACTCCATTTCTTCCGCTCGTGTGGCGGACGGGGTCGTTTTTGCGTCCGGACTAAAACGCATGTCCATTTTTGCGAAGGATTATTCCATGATTAATATGCACAATAATACCTTTTTTGCAAACAATGTACCGTCCGGGACTTTACAAGCATTTTAATTTTTATTAAATAATTCTAAAGAACCCCGGATTAAAAAATCCGGGGTTTTTATTTTACAGGAGAAACTTATATGAAACGTATTGAAATTAAAATTTTTGCAGATAATGGGCTCTTTTCTTTTATGAGCGCCGCCGCGTTTCATATTAAGATGACCCTAAAGATGTATGCAATGCATATGCTAACCAATAATATGAAACTTTATATGTATCCGGGACAAGCGTAAACAACCCATTTACGAAACATTGAAATTCAAACCCGGACTTGATTAAGAAGGACGGGTTTTTTATTAACATTTTGAAAACGAAAAGAGGAAAATAAAATGAACAACTACATCAAAGCCGCACTCGCCAGTATCGTATGCGTACTCACGGCGGCCCCCGCCATACAGGCCCAGCTCCCCGCTCAAGTGGCCAAAAGAGCCCTGGGAGGAGTTTCTTCCAGCTACGGCAATATCGCCACCGGCGCCTTGAGCCGCAAAGTGGCCGGATTTACGGGCGTACCCTCTTCGGCAATTAACGTTGCCGGCAGAACGTCTCAGGCTTCGGCCAAAGCTGCTGCCATATACGGGCAATACAATGTGGTCCGCGTGAACCAGGCCAAATTGAAAGCGTCCGTAGAAAAAATGCAAATTTCCAAACAAAAACGCGACCGCGCGACCTTGGTTGCAAACGTATTGTTGAACCGCGAAGCGCTGGTGCGCGGATACAACCTGCCCAGAGATTTCATTGAAGGTTTCTACTTCAAACGTATTGAACGCTATATGCAGAAACCGGACTACACGGCCGATAAAAAATCGGATACGGTCCTTTTCCGCGGCATGTTAGTCACGCCGGAAGAATTGGCTAAAATTTTACAAGTTGGCTTCTCGCCCAAAACGTCTTCGTGGAATGCCGGAACCAACGGCAGCCCGGCTGTCAGCCTTTCTTCTTCTTCTGTAGAAGCGAGCCACTACATCTTCCAGAGCGGTGTGAAAAAAGACGGCATTGGCGTAGTGTTTGAAGTGCGCCGCAAACCGTATATGGTTTTAGGGACGGACCCCGTGCTTAACCGCACTAAAACCATTTACTATTCTTACCAGGATATTCCTGCCGAAGAAATTGTAGGGGTTGCCGTCTGGGGCGAGTATGGATTGGAACGTTTGTCCAGCATTCTTGAAAAAGCCAAAAACGGCGAAATCAAATCCAACCGCGGCTGGACCGGACAATTCGGAAATGTATTCAGATAACAAAAAAGCCCGCCTAGTAGGCGGGCTTTTTTATGGTTTATCAAATTATTACGATTCCACTTCTTCCGCACGCTTAAATATATGACTAAACGAAAGAGAAACGCCCACATACACGTTTTCGCCGCGTTTGGCCAAATACTTAGCCTGGGCCGTATAATAGCTGATAAACGGCGCCAAATATAAGTTCTTATACAACTGCACTTCCAGGCGGGCATCGGCGGAAAGTTCATAATCCAAATCCGTCTTGTTGGATTGGGATTCGTTCAAATAATCGCGAAACATAAACGCATATTTGGCTTTCACGCCGTCGCGCACGGGCTGTTCTATTTTTAGGCCCGCTTCCCAGGCAAGTTTGTTGGAAGTGGGGGTATAGGTATAATCCCGCTCGCCCACGGCCGCCACAAAAAAGTCTTTCAAGTATTTTCCTTCAAAGAGTTTTACGCCCACCGTACCTCTTAAAATTTTACGGCGCGGAGCGTCCTGCGGCTTGGTAAATTCGGTTTCATATCCCAGGTTGGCAAAAGGCCCCAATTCAAAACCGCCCAGTAAGGTGGGGATATTCCACAAACGCTGCGTATAACCCGTAGTGAACAGGATTTGGTCGGCATTTTCGTTGGTTAATTTTTCTCCCGACACGGGGCGGATTTTGGTCCGTCCGTAATCCAACACCAAGTCGTTACTCCACAAATAATGCTTAGCGTGATAATCGGCCGACGCATTTAGGAGCCCGCGCACCGCCGTTTGGGAGTCCGCCGTCAAACGCGCATCGGAAAAATCCTGGTATTCTTTGGCGTTTTTTACTTCGGTGGAGGTGAAATCAAACGCCAGTTTGGAAAGTTCCACCTCCCAGCCGCGTTTAACGCCCGCCGCCTGCAAGCCCGCCGCACATAAAAGCGCCGCAAACACAAATAGCATTTTGCTAAAAAAGCGGTTCATTACTTGTTTTCCTCCAGCTTAAAGCGCACGCGCAGGCGGCCGTTTTGATAGTCCCAACTGCAAAACTTAAACCGGCCGATTTCACTCGTGTTTTGGACATGTTTGCCGATGCAGGGGCACACGTCGTATTCACCCACGTACACCAGGCGCACGGTATCACCGGCGTCGGGGGGGAGGGAGGAAAGGTCCACACTTTTTTCCGCCACGTCACGCGGCAATTCCCGGGCCGTAACGGGCAGCGCGCGGGAAATGACGTCGTTTACCAAGTCTTCCACTTCACGCAGCTGTTCTTCCGTCGGAGAAGAAGGCAAAAAATAATCGCATTTGGATTTATTTTTTTCGATATGGTTGGTTTTGCTTCTGGCACAGCCAAACACGCGCACCATGGTTTGGTTCAAAATATGCTCGGCCGTATGCATGGGGGCAAAATAATCTTTGCCCGGTTCTAAAGGGTTGTTGGTATTCATGGGTATATTCTAGCGGATTTTAGACCCCTTTTCAATGAAAGAAAGGATAAATGTAAAGTTGCCAAAAATTGACGAAAAAAACGCCCCTTTTTCCAATAAGGCGGTGACAAGGCGCTCCAAAAATAATAAAATATATACCAGAAGGGGCAAAAGAAGTATTATAGCCCCTTACTTTAGAAGTTACTATTGAGGAAAACTACATACATTATGCCTAAAAATACTGACTTTTGCAAAATCGTCGCGACCATCGGTCCCGACACCAGCAACGAAAAAGCTATTGAACAATTGGTTTTGGCGGGCGTTTCCGTGTTCCGCTGCAACTGCAGCCACGGTTCTTTGCCTGAATATCAGGAAAGAGTCACCAACATCCGCAAAATGGAAAAGAAGTACAACTGTACCTTGGGTATTTTGTTTGACTTGCAAGGCCCGAAGCTCCGCATCGGCACCTTCAAAGATTACCGCATCAAATTACAGGAAGGCGACAAATTCCGCTTGGATATGAACCCGGAACCCGGCGATCAGACCCGCGTTTGCCTGCCGCACAAAGAAATTTTTGCCGCGATGAAAGACGGCTTGGAACTCTTGCTTAACGACGGCGTCGTCCGCCTGCGCGTAGATTCCCACACGGCCGACACGGCTGACTGCACGGTCATCGCCGGCGGTGAACTCTCCAACAAAAAAGGCGTGAACGTGCCCGGCGTAAAATTGCCGCTCTCCGCGCTGACCGCCAAAGACAAAGAAGATTTGAAAATTGCCGAAATGTTGGGTGCCGACTTCATCGGTCTTTCCTTCGTACAGGAACCCGAAGATATCATCGAACTTCGCAGCTTGATGAAATCCAAAGCGCACATCATCGCCAAAATTGAAAAACCTTCCGCCATTGAACACTTGCGCGAAATCATTGATTTGACGGACGTCATCATGGTTGCCCGCGGTGACCTGGGCGTGGAAACCAGCCCCGAACTCGTGCCGGTATTGCAGAAGAAAATCGTTTCCGGCTGCCGCAAAGCGGGCAAACCGGTCATCGTAGCCACCCAGATGTTGGAATCCATGATTCACAACATTATGCCTACCCGCGCCGAAGCTTCCGACGTGGCCACCGCCGTTTACGACGGTGTAGACGCGGTCATGCTCTCTGCCGAAACCGCTCAGGGCGACCACCCCTACGAAGCCGTAGCCACCATGCGCCGCATCATTGAAACCGTGGAAAAAGACCACCGCTATCGCAAAGGTCTTTCCACCTTGGAACGCAAAAACGATTCCACCAAAGAAGGTGCCATCACCTCTGCGGCCGGCCTCGTAGCCACCAACATGGATACCGCCAACGTAATCGTTACGTTCACGGATTCCGGTTCCACCACCTTGCGTGCTTCTCAGCAGCGTGCCGGCGGTCTGCCGATCTTGGGCCTCACGCCCAACCTCACCACGGCCCGCCAGTTGACGGTGGTCTGGGGTGTGACTCCGTTGGTGATCGAAAACCTGAAAAACTTTGACGATATGGCCGCCGAAGCCAAGAAAGCGGTTTTGGACCAGAAACTCGCCAAAGAAGGCGACAACGTCGTGGTAACTGCCGGTATTCCTTTCGGCAAAGCCGGTACCACCAACATGCTTTACGTAATGAACATCTAATTTGCGTAAGCTTTTCAAAAAAACGCTCCCGTAACAAGCGGGGGCGTTTTTTTTGCTACACTATACGAAAGATTCTACCAGGAGGGTGACATGCGTTTAGGCCATTATGCAGTAGTCGGCACCCTGGCTTGGGCCTTGCTCTTGTGTGCAGGCCAGCTGTTTGCCGAAAAACTTGCCGTCTATCACATGAGCGACATTCACGGATATTACTTCTTGCGTACAGGGAAAGGCGGCCTTCCGCACGGCGGATTTGCCGTGCTGGAAAATGTGCTTCAAAAAGAGAAAGAACCGTTTGTACTGCTGGACTCGGGAGATTTTTCCAGCGGCAACAAAGAAGCCAACGCTTCCGACGGCCGCTATTCCATTGAACTAATGAATAACACCGGCAAAACGCCCAAAAACATCTTGGGCCAAGGATACGCTGCGCTGACCATCGGCAACCACGACAGCGACTTTGGCGCCCAAACTTTAGGGCAAATGCTCGGCGGATTTAACGGGCAAGTGTTAAGCGTGAACGTGGACGGACTGCAAATCCCCGGCAAAACGATTCTGCCGTACAAAATTTTTGATTTCAACGGGAAAAAAGTAGCCATTATCGGTTTTTCCATGGACGGCCCGGGCATGAGCGGCATGCAGTTAAAAAAGGTTACATCGGCCGATTGGGAAAAACTCCTTAAAGAAATCGCGGCCCAACAGCCGCAGGCCGTCATTTTAATGGCCCATGACTCTATTGCCGACCCGCGCAAGCCCTCCCAGGTGTTGGAAGCGCTAGCCGCCGCTCCAACGGCAAAAGCGGAAATAGACGTCTTTTTGGGCGGGCACGCACACCTGCAGCATGCCCAACACAAATTGGGCACGCCCGGCCCGCTGTTTGTGGAAAGCGGCTCCATGCTGGAAGGCGTCAGCCGTGTGGAACTGGATTTTGATGACAAGACGGGCGAACTCAAACAAGTATCGTCCCAATACATTGCCTTAAATCCGGCCAAATGGGGGGAAAATAAAGCCGTCCGTGCCCGTTTGGACCAGATAGAAGATAAATCTCTTACAAAAGTATTTGCCTCGGTCCCGCAAACGCTGTACAAATATCCCCAAGGGCCCGACGCCGCCCCCGATGTGGCAAAAAAACTGGCCGACCAGATGAAAAAATGGCTGGAACCGCAAGAACGGGTGGACTTTGCCATGTTCCAACTGCCCGGCGTGCGGCGGGACTTAAACCCCGGCAGCTTGACGGGGCGCGATTTGGCGGAACTGCTTCCGTATACGGAATATGTATCCACCTTCAACATTACGGGCAAAAAATTCAAACAAGCCGCCCAAGAAAGCTTAAAATGCGCCGAAGACGGGAAAAATTACTCCCTCTTTGCCTACTCGGATAACGTATACATAGAATACAAGTGCCGTCCGAATAAAAAGCACCCCGTAAAAATTACCAAAATTCTGTTAAACGGGAAGAAAATGTCCGGCCGGAAAACCTACCGCGCGGCGGCCATTGCCCATATTCCGGACGGATATTTTGAAGGGGCACCTTTCAAAATCACCAAAAATCCGCAGAAAAAAGTCTATAAAAAGACCAGCGGGGAACTGCTCTTTGATATTGTGGAACAATTACCCGGCCGAAATGCCGCAGAAAAACAGTTAATCGCACCCAAAGACGTCCGCATCAAACAAATCCCGTAAAACAGGCATTTTGCTCGTTTTTACGCATTTTATATTCAGCCGGAGCGCTTCAAAACAAACGTTCTGGCTTTTTTATGATTCTTTATCCGTTTATGCGAGCAAATAAACTCATTTAGCTGGCAGGCAAAACAAAGATACAAAGCGGGGGGAAAATCAGTATTTAGAAGTATTATTTTAGGCATAAAAGTATTTTCCCATGGCATTCCGGCACCTGTTGCAAGGTGTACAAAAAATTTTCAAACGCAAACGACTAAATGGAAAGCATTACTCTTGTACGAAGGGGATAAAAGAGATTTTTTAATGAATTTATCGAAAACCTAGCCAAAAGGGCAACAAAAAACCCCGCGCCAATGCGCGGGGTTTTGTAAAGGATCTTCAAGAATTTTATTTGGCCGCACCGATATCGCGGTTTTCTTTTTTCCAAGCGGTCATTACCAACATGATGCCGATGATACAGGCAACAATGCAGGAATTGAACACGCCCGCCCAGCCCCAGTGATTCAAGATGAAAGAAGCACCGCTGCCGGCCAAGAAACCGCCGATGTAGCCGAACAATCCGCAGAAACCGCACGCGGCGGCCACGGATTCTTTGGTGGTCAAGAGCGAGATTTGTACGTTAATCAAGTTCTGAGGGCCGTCCACAAAGAAGCCGAGAGCGGCGATGAAGAAGCCCGTCAAGAACAAGTGATCCGGACCCGCAAACAGGTAGAAACCGTAAGCGGAAATGGCCAACAAGATAAAGTAAATGACGTTGGAAGGAGTGCAGCGTCCGCCGAACACCTTAGACGTCAAAATACCGGCCGTAATACCGCCCAACGCGCCCACCAAGGGGTTAAGCGTGAAGATAAGCGGAATGCTGGCTTTGGAGAGTTCGCGCGTATCCAAGAAGATAGCGGCCCAAGACAGCGTGACGTAACGCACAAAATATACACACAAGAATGCTATGGACAAAATCCAGATGTATTTGTTCGTAAGCACGTATTTGCGCAACAACACCCAATAGCTTTCGCCTTCGTTGGCGTCTTTGGTCACCAACTGCTGGCAGCCGGTGTATTCTTCCACGGGGGGAAGACCCACGCTGGCGGGCGTATCGGTTACACTGCGCAAAATGTAGAAGGAGGTAATCAACCCCAACACACCGGAGAACACAAATACATACTGCCAGTGAATAAGGGGCGTGAGGTCCATCAGTTTAAGCACCACGGCGGCAATAATGGCCGCAATGGAAATACCCACCGTATGAGCGGAAGCCCACAAGGTCCATTTGCTGGCTCTTTCTTTGGGAGAGAACCAATACGCAAAAATACGCGCGATCGGAGGAAATCCCATAGACTGGAAAGCCTGGTTGAGCGTCCAGAAAACGACCAACAAGAAGAAAGAAGGCAGGTATCCGAAGAAAAGGTTAATGACGGAAGAAGCCATCAAACCGAAAGCCAAAAAAACGCGGATGTTGCTCTTATCAGCCAACATACCGCTTACAAACTTTCCAATACCATACGCAATAAGGGAAATAGATACCATCAAACCGAATTGGTCGTTGGTAATACCCGTTTCTGCCTTAAACACGTGAGCAATGGGGTTCAAATTCTGGCGGGTTACGTAGTACATCGCATAACCGATATAGGCACTGATAAATAAGCGAAGGCGCCAACGCTTATACTGCTTAGTAATTTCTTGAGGATCGGTAATTTTTTCCGCAGCATCGGGCAGCGGCTTAAACCAATCAATAAACTTCCGTAGCATTCAAGTCTCCTATTGTGTGATTAAAATACGAACATCCTTACTTCTTTATTATAACACATTTATGCACCGTTTTTCGGAAAGTTTTTTATATTTTTTCCGACGGGAAACAGCGGTTTGCCTTTCCCGCGGTGCGCCCGGGCCAACTAAAAGTGGCTTGCCGTACGGCACAAGCCACTTTTAGGGTTCGGTTACTGCAAATTTTTATTCTTCAAAGGCCGGGGCTTTCCAGTCGTTATTCGCGCCCAACACTTTGCCGGCCATATCCTGAAGTTCAGCCATGGCACGGTCATAAGATGGTCTGTTTCCTTTATAGCGGGAAACGCGATCTTCCGCTATTTTGGTCAACTGCATCTTATACATATTGCGCAGTACTTCCAGGCGGAACTGATCCAACCCTTCGTTGCGTTCCATTACGCCGCGTTCCATATTGTCCAGTTCGGACGCTTTGATGAAGTAGCGGTTGTTGATGACTTCCGCCACGGAGCGCACAATCTGGGCTTCCTGCTCAGCGGTCAAGTTCTTGCCGGAGAGCGTGGTCAACAGCGGCTGGATTTCGCGGGTTTTGAAAGTTTTGTACGTCAATTCTTCCATACCCAGCGACGCATTGTTCTGCGGAGCGCCTTTGAGCAACGCTTTGAGTTCTTTGATTACGCTCAAGCGCAGCTGGTTCAAGCGCAGTTTTTCGTTAATCGGCTTCATCAAGCGTTCAATGGTGGTCAGTTCGTGTCTGGTCTTATTGAACAGTTCCGTAGCGATGCGGTTGGCATCTTGAGACCAGTATTCCACGGAGTGGCCGTTTTCTTGATATTTCTTGTAGAAGTTATCCGCTTCCGAGCGCAGCAATTTATAGTTCAGCGTCGGCGGTAAACCTCTCCAGCGTTTAACGTCTTGGATGAAGTTGTGCGTAAAGTATTTACCGTTAATCAACGTACCCAAGGCCAACGCACCCGCCGGCAAGACCAACGCATTGATTTCCGGATCGGCCACACCCATGCTGGTGAACATGTTGGCCAAAGAACCGTACAGCACCGTCAGCGCACCGGAAAGTCTGGCCAAGGTGTAAGCCATGTTGACGGCCGGTTTCTGGTTCGGATATTTTTCCATCGCCAGGGAGTTTTCAAACCCGGCCAAGTTGGCAAAGCCCAAGCCGGCAATACCCCACAGGGCCGCTTTGGCGCCCAACGGCAGGAACGGCAAGAACGCCAAGCCTACGGCTACGGTGCTCAGCACACCGGAGGCACCGATAATGCCCTGAGGCGTCAATTTACCGGATTTTACAAACTGAGACAGATACTGACGGCCAGCCCACACGCCCACATACGCCGTAAAGAAGGTGGCAATCTGAGCGACGGAGGTCGGGTCAAAGCGGCTGAAGATGGAGTGAGCCACTTCATACGCTTCGGGCACGATAGCGGTAGCGGCAGTCGTAGCACCGCCCACCAGCCACGGCAAGTTCTTCTTGGCAAAATCACCGGCTTTTTCGCTCAGCGTAGAGGGCTGTTCCACAGCCAGGTCCTGCGCCGGGCCTTTGGTCAGTTTTTTGCTTACTGCGTTGTAAATCTTCTGTCCTACTTTGGTCAGCGCATAGCCCGCACCGCCAGCCAACAAGGCCGTCATCGGCATAGGCATATTCTGCGCCCAGTTCACAATAGAGGCACCTTCCGGAGATTTAATGAAGTTACCGATAATGGCGCCCGGACCGGAGTTGTACATCATACCGGCGAAGTGATACAAGCCCACCAACGCCATCATGCGCAGCATGTACTGGCTGGTAGCGGCCGGCAGCTTGACGGTCATAAAGTCTTTGGTTTTCGCCCACAGCGACTGAGAGGCCGCCGGGTCAACCGGTTTCATAGCGGAAGTATTGCCGTTAAGCATGTCTTCATACTGTTTGGTGCGTTCTTTGACAATGCGTTTTTCGCGGATAGCACTCAAGCGTTCCTGATAACCACCGCTGACGGCAAATTTCACGTTATTCCAAATGTTTTTGACAATACCCCAACCACTCTTGGCTACCACTTTGACTTTATCGGTAAAAGTGGTGGCTACACCGTGGTCGGCACCAACGTTTCTTACTTTAGAGAGCAACAAGTTGGCCAACGCATAAGCGGGCACGGCGGTAGCACCATAGTACAACCACTGGAAAGCTTCCACGCCGGACAACGCAAACAATACGGACACGGGGAAGAACAAGTAACCCGTCATCGTACCCACGGAAGCGCGAGCGTTGACGAAACCCATTCTGGCCGTACCGGAAGTGTTATCGTTGGACATTTCTTTGGCGAAGATGCTGTTGGTGGATTTTACACCGCCGTTAGCGCCTACGCCCAATACGAAGGAGCCTAAGCCCAACATGCTGATTTTGGCAGCAATGGAGGGGAGGGACAAACCAAAACCGCAGATACCCAAGCCCAGGGCGGCTACGCCCAAGCCTAAGGCCAGCGTGTTTTTGATACCAAATTCTTTTTGCAACCCGGAGAAGACCACGCTGGCTACGTTACCCAACTGAGAGTGGGACACGCCCTGCTGCAGCGCTTTGGGGTCGCTGATGCCCAACGCGGTGGCTTGCGGCGCCACAGTGGCCTGAGGCAAACCGCCCAAGCCTTCCGTCAGACCGGCAAACATCGTCGCTCTTTCGGCAAACACGTCGGAATAGAGGTTCAAATCTACTTTATTGGAAGTCAATTTACCGGCCTGGTAATCGCCCAGCAAGCGGTAGTACATGGCTTCCACACCGGCTTTACCGCCTTCAATGAAAGGTTCGTAAATCGGTCTCTTGCTGCCGCCGGGAGTGGCCAACATCAATTCAAACGGACCGGTGGGCTTGCCATCTTTGTTGGCGCGCATCATCGTGAACACTTCGGAGTTGGTAACACCCAAGCGTTCAAACTGTTTGACGGCCGTATTATCCAGCAAGCGCACGTTCAGTTCAAACGTGACGGGCAGCACTTTGCCTTCGGCATCATGCAATTTCAAGGAGTAAGACATTTCGCGTTTGGCGGGAGCCACGGTCGGTTCGGCCACCGCGGAGGCAATGTCTTTGGCGTACGGAGCCAACGTGGGATCGGCGGCAATCGCGGCGGAGAAATTATCCGAGAGCAATTTGTCGTAATCGGCGCTGGTCAAGGCGCGGCCTTCTTTTTGGGCCTGCTGAGCCAAAGCGATAAATTCGGTATCGGCTTTGTTTCTGGCGCCTTCCAGAGTTCTTTGTACGCGTTTAATGATTTTTTTGTTGTTGATTTTGTTGGTCAAATCGCCCAAGCCACCCATGGACAGGGTGCCGCTGGTGGACAAGCCCATCGCACGGCTTAAGGCCGCCTGATTAAGGGAGGTCGTGGACGTAACCGGAATGTTCACCGCTTCCGCTTCGGCGGGAGCAGCGGGATTGGAACCAAAAAACTTTTTAATGCGGTTCATTCCGCGGGAGAACCAGGTGCCGGAAGCTTCCGCCGCAACGGGGGCTTCTTGCACGGCGGCAACCGCAGTTTCTTCCGTACCGGAAGCCGGAATCGGGGCCGTACCGACGGACAAGTTATCCGCCAACTGCACATTGCCCAAATTCAATTCCACTTTCGGCGCCACAGCCGGGATTTTCAACGGTTCAGCCGCAGGGCGAACGGCGGCCGGTTCTACGGCAGAAATTACTTTGCCTTTTTTAGCATTAAGAGCCACCCAGTCGGCCGTTGCTTTGGCAGAGGGATTGGCATGCATCACGTTAAGGCCGTTCCAGGCGCCCAAAATGCGTTCTACACGTTTGGGTACGCGCACGGAAGCCTGCACCTTAACGGCGGGCAAGTTCACATTCAAACCATGCTGTTTGGCATAAGCGGAAAGACCGTTCCAGAATTCGCCGGTCAATTCGCCATTCACAGCCGCTTTAGAGGCCAGCTGTTCCAACGCATCATAAGCTTCTAAATTCAACAACGCACGGCCCACTACCGTTTCGGTAACGGGTTTGAGCGCGGCAGGGGCTTTTTCATACGCTTCCAACAAAACGGGAGCGTCTTTGGCGGAACCGTAAAATCCCAAATCGGTCACAGCCGCCATGGATTTGGCCCATTTGTCTACATCAGCAAACTCCGCACTTTTCGGAGAGAGGGAGACAATCTCTTCCAATGAAGCGGAAGCCGGCAAAGAAGAAGCGGAACCCTGCAAATTGGAAAGTAACGTGCGGCGATAGAAATCTACCGCCAGAGAAACTTGCTCCGCACTCGCGGCAAAACCGCGTTTTACCGTTACGGAAGGAAACGCATCAAACAGCAAAAATTCCTTCGCGGAAGCAGTGCGGGAAGTAACGTTAAAAATTTGTTTGTAAACGTCAGCGGCATCTTTCTGAGAAAAGTTGGGGCGAGCCAAGATTTGCTTGATTTCGTCCAACGTTTTCGGAGCCGCTTTGGCGGCACTGGTCTGAAGAGCGATTTCTTCATTTAACCGAACGCTGAAATCGGGCACAGCCGCCACGGTACCAGGCACCGCGGGGGTAGCTACGGACGGGGTCCGGCCCGGGACGCTCACACCGGCAGCAACTCTGCCCTGCGCAGCGGTTCTGGCCGCTTGCACAGCCGCAGAGGAACCGGCTGCTTTTGTAACGGATTGGGGAAGTTTGGTCACGCCGGTCACGGCTTTTCCGCTCTGCTGCATGGCAGCTGAAGTACCTTTAATCAGCTTATTAGCAGACTGAGCCAGAGACGGGGTGACACTTCCGAAGATTAGCGAAATGCTAAGCACTACCGCTATCAGTTTGTTCATAGTAAGTTGTCTCCACAAAATACGGGGATTTTATACTGCTTATACCCAAATGCTAACACAAAATCGACTTTGCAACAAGGGCCAAAAGGCCCATTTTTTTATTGGGACCTTTTGACCCGAAAATTCGATTGAAGCAAGCATTTTATTCGAAAGCAGCTTCCTTTTTTATTCTATCATAAAAATCCCCAACTGACACAAAACAAGAATTTTTCTTCTTTAGCACATTTCTTGCCCCAACGCTTCATTTGTAAACCGTCTCCAAATAAAATAAAATTATATAGAATACGACTTTAACAGCCAGGCACCCGCAGCGCCGGAGTACGGACTCGTCTTTTCCGGCGACGAAGATCCCTCCCGCGCCGCACGCGCCGTACCAAACAGCTGTACATACTTATATATATGATAAAACTACGCAAACCGCATATTGCCTATAAATGGCTGATTTTTTCCGTCACCGCGATTGGGGTTTTTATGTCCACGCTGGACGGCGGAATCGTTAATATTGCGCTGCCCGTTATGGCGCGGGACCTAAACGCCGGTCTGGAGCGCATTCAGTGGGTCGTCAGTATTTATTTGCTTACCACCACCTGCTTCCTGCCCGTGTTTGGCAAATTGTCCGACATGTACAGCCGCAAATACCTGTATTTAACCGGTTTCTTGCTTTTTGGTATCGGCTCGCTGTTGGCGGCTTTTTCGGACAGCCTAAGCTGGATGATTTTTTCGCGCATTGTGCAAGGGCTGGGGGCAAGCGCAATGATTTCCAACTGTCAGGCCATTATTGCCAAAGCCTTCCGCGGGAAAGACCGCGGCCGCGCCCTGGGCGGTATTGGCGCCATGGTGGCGGCCGGATTTTTGGCCGGTCCTGCCGTGGGAGGATTTTTAATTCAACACTGGGGCTGGCAGTCCGTATTTTGGATTAACGTACCCATCAGCGCGTTGGGGATTTGGCGCGGAATTCAAATTATTCCGCTGTTTAACTCGCATGAACGCGTGAAAATAGACTTTATGGGCGCGATATGTTTTATTTTGTTCTGCTTCTGCTTCCTATACGCCTTGGACGAGGGGGAAAACCAACATTGGACGTCCTTTTTAATTATGGGGTCGTTTGGGCTGTCAGCCTTGTTCTTTGTGATTTTCTACATGCGCGAGCGCACCTCCAAAAACCCGTTTATCGGGCTTTCGCTGTTTAAGATACAAGCCATTTCGTATGGGTGTATCGTATCGCTTTTGGGGTTTATTGCGCTTAACTGCAACTCCATTTTGTTCCCGTTCTATATGTCGGACATTTTGCATCTGTCGCCTTTGCAAATGAGCCTGCTGATGATGCCGTTCCCGGTGGCATTGGCCATTTCGTCGCCGTTTTCGGGCTGGCTGTCCGAAAGATATTCGGCGCGCCTAATCACTACCGTCGGATTTGGGTTCATCATCATCGGGGCTTCCATGTTTGTGGGGATAGGTACGCACCCCTCTTTTGCCTACATCGTAGCCGCACAGCTGATTATGGGCACGGGTTCGGGCACCTTCCAAGCGCCTAATAACAACACGATTATCGGCGGCGCGCCGAAAGAACGCTTGGGCATGGTGGTCAGCCTCAGCGCACTGGCCCGCAATATGGGGGCCGTGATGGGAATTGCCCTTTCCGTCTTGATTTTTGCCTCCGTTAAACGCCACTATCTGGGAACGGGTATGGAAGAACAAGGGGCCTTTATGAACGCGTATCAAGCGTCCATGATGTTCTGCATTGTGATGGCCTTGGCGGCGGCCTACTTCTCGGCCGCGCGCGAAAAACGCAAAAAACGCAAGAAACAGCCCAAAGGATTCTATGAAACGACGACTGCTTAATCTGCCCCGCAAATGGTTGATTTTTACCGTCACCGCCACGGGCACCTTTATGGGTACCTTGGACGGGGGAATCGTCAACATTGCGCTTCCCTCCATTTCCCAACAGTTTAACGCCAACATTGAAAGCATACAGCTGGTCGTAAGCATTTATTTGCTGGCGGTCACCTGTTTTCTGCCCATATTCGGCAAACTATCCGACATGTACAGCCGCAAAAAATTGTATTTGGGCGGATTTTTTGTTTTTGGCGTGGGAAGTGTGTTGTGTTCGCTGGCGGGCAATTTGCCGATGATGATTTTTGCCCGTGCGGTACAGGGGGTGGGATCGTCGGCCATGATGGCCAACTCGCAGGCGATTATCGCCAAAGCCTTCTCCGGCAAGGACCGCGGACGGGCGCTTGGCGGCATTGGTGCCGTCGTGGCGCTAGGGTCGCTGGCTGGCCCGGCCGTGGGGGGATTTTTAATCCAACATTTTGGCTGGCCCAGCGTGTTCTGGGTGAATTTGCCTGTTTGCGCTATTGGCATTTGGCGCGGCTTACAAATTATTCCGCGTTTTAACCCCAAAAGCAAAATGCGCATGGACGTGTGGGGCGCGGCGTTCTTTTTGATTGCCTGCTTCTCGTTTCTCTACGCGCTAAACGAAGGCCCTTCCAGGCATTGGGGTTCGCCCGTTATTCTGTACGCCTTTGCCGCGGCGGTAATATTCTTTGGGTTGTTTTATTACCGGGAAAGAGTGGCCAAAACGCCTTTTATCGGGCTTTCCATTTTCCGGGTACCGGCCATTTCGTATGGGTATGCGGTGGCGGTGTTGGGATTTATGGCCATTTTTACCAACTCGGTGCTATTCCCGTTCTACGCTACGGATATCCTGCAAATTGACCCCGTAAAAACCGGGCTCTTGATTATGCCGTTCCCGGTGGCACTCGCGCTTTCGTCACCGGTGAGCGGGCTGCTGTCGGAAAAGTACCCCGCAAGACTGGTCACCACGGTAGGCCTGGGGTTTGTATTGACAGGAACGCTGATGTTTTCCTTCATGAACGAACATACCTCCTTTTTCTACATTGCGCTAGCCCAGCTGATAACGGGCTGCGGCTCGGGCACGTTCCAGGTACCCAACAACAACACCGTAATCAGTGCAGCGCCTAAAAACAAGCTGGGTATCGTCTCCAGCGTAAATGCCCTGGCCAGAAATGCGGGCATGATTATGGGTATTGCCCTTTCCGTAGCCGTATATGCAGCGGTGCAAAACCACTTTACGGCAAACGGGGCCGATGCGCAAAGCGCCTTTTTGCACGGCTATAAGGCCGCTATGTGGTTTGGTGCGGCCATGGCGGTAGCGGGGGGAATTTTATCGGCTAAGAGAGATTAACCCGCCCCGCCGATTTCTTTTTGAGCATAAAAAACCCCGCCTAAAAAGGCGGGGTTTCTATATGGTTATTCAGCCCAAAAATTAATAGTTTTCCGGGTGAATCATAAAATAAGCCTGCGGGTGAGCGCACACGGGGCACACTTCGGGGGCTTTTTCACCGATGTGAATGTGGCCGCAGTTGGCGCATTCCCACATTACGATACCGGCTTTTTTGAATACTTCCTGGGCTTCCACATTGTGCAGAAGTTTGCGATAGCGTTCTTCGTGCATTTTTTCAATTTTGCCCACGGCTTCAAACAGGTAGGCCAATTTGTCAAAGCCTTCTTCTTTGGCTTCTTTGGCAAAAGTGGCGTACATATCGGTCCATTCATAGTTTTCGCCGTTGGCAGCGTCCAACAAGTTTTCGGCAGTGGTCGGGATGCCGTTGTCGTGCAAGGCTTTGAACCACAGTTTGGCGTGTTCGCGTTCGTTGCCGGCGGTTTGTTCAAAAATTTTGCTGATTTGCACAAAGCCTTCTTTTTTGGCTTTGGAAGCATAGTACGTATATTTGTTGGTAGCCTGCGATTCACCCGCAAAAGCCGCCATCAAGTTTTTTTCGGTTTTAGATCCTTTCAGTTCCATATCTTCTCCTATAGTATCCTTCTACCCGTTGTGCCTTAATTTTTGTTTTGGCACTTTTTGCAAATTCCGCGAAGTTGCAAGTTAATTTGCTTTACTTCGCCCATATCCCGCGCGCCGCGGGGCAGCGCAAAGGCGGTTTCGTCCGCCTGCGGGAAAATATCGTACACTTCGCCGCAGCGTGTGCAAACAAAGTGACAATGAGGCCGCAAATCCCCGTCGAAACGAGCCTTTGACGAAAGCCCCACCCGCATTAACAAATCCATTTCTTCCAGCGACGCCAACGTGCGGTACACCGTATCCAAAGACACGTTTGGCATCGTTTTACGCACCGAAACAAAAACCCGCTCCGCGCTGGGATGTTCGCACGATTGGGCCACGGCGCAAAAAATTTCCCGCCGCTGTTTGGTTACGCGCAGGCCTTTTTCCCGGCACTGGGCTTCAAAGCGGGTTAAGCGTTTTTGTAATTCTTCTTTTTGTCCGTTAGCTTGAATGTTCATAATGTTATTAATAATTATTCCTAATAAAGTATAACATATTTTTCGCAAAAAAACATATTTTTCTGCGCGCTTAAAACCTGCTAATTTATCATAGCATAAATTGACTGAAGTGTAGTGAAGAAGGACAAGAGTCCGAAGCAAAAGTGCTATAATGAAACAAAGTTTTTAAGGATAGGAGGACGTATGAAGTTTAATTGTTATCTGCCTACTAAAATTTTATTTGGGGCCGGCCGCTTAGACGACCTGGCCACCGCCAAACTGCCCGGCAAAAAGGCGCTTATCGTCATTTCGGCCGGAACGTCCATGCGCAAATACGGCTACTTGGACCGCGTACAGAAACTGCTGGCCAAACAAGGCGTGCAGAGTGTGGTGTTTGACAAGATTTTGCCCAACCCCATTTTGGAACACGTCACCGAAGGGGCCGCGCTGGCGCGCAAAGAAGGGTGCGATTTCGTTATCGGGCTGGGGGGAGGAAGCAGCATTGACTCGTCCAAATCCATTGCCGTTATGGCCAAAAACCCCGGCAATTACTGGGATTACATCGGCGGCGGCTCGGGCAAAGGGCAATTCCCCAAAGAAGGCGCCTTGCCTGTGGTAGCCATCACCACCACGGCGGGAACCGGCACGGAAGCCGACCCCTGGACCGTCATCACCAACGGGCCCGAAAAAATCGGTACGGGTTGGGATTTTACGTTCCCGGTGCTCTCTATCGTGGACCCGGAAATCATGACTTCCGTTCCGCCGCATTTGACCGCTTATCAAGGGTTTGATACGCTGTTTCACTGCACGGAAGGCTATATTGCCAACATCGCCACGCCCGTTTCCGACGCGCTGGCCCTGAAAGCCATTGAGCTGATTGCCAAATATCTGCCGCGCGCCGTTAAAGACGAGAATGACCTGGAAGCGCGCGAAAACGTGGCCCTGGCCAACACGCTGGGCGGCATGGTGGAAACATTCTCTTCCTGCACGAGCGAACACTCGCTGGAACATGCGTTAAGCGCGTACTATCCCAAATTGCCGCACGGGGCGGGTCTGATTATGATTTCGCTGTCGTACTACAAGTTTTTCATGGGCAAAGTATCGGCTGAACGCTACGCCAAAATGGCCGAAGCCATGGGCGAAGATATCCACGCACTGCCCGCCGAAAAACGCGCCCAGGCGTTTATCACCGCCCTGGAAAAACTGCAAAAAGCCTGCGGCGTGGATAACCTTAAGATGAGCGACTACGGCGTAAAAGCCGACGAAATGGACAAACTCGCCACCACCGCCAAAGAAACCATGGGCGGGCTGTTTGAGCTGGACGTTCATTCGTTAACGCACGAAGAAGCCGCCCAAATCTTAAAAGAAGCCTATAAATAAAGCTCTTACAAGAAAAAACCCCCGGTCTTTGGCCGGGGGTTTTTATATGTTTTTAATCCCGCATAACTTGATGTTTCTTTGGACAACATTCTTGCCCCGCCGCCCACGCGCTTATTCTTCTTTTTTGCTATTCTATATATAGCATGATATCCGACAGCGAACTCAAAAACACCGTTTTTCACACCGCCATTATCGGGGCTGGAGCTTCCGGCCTAATGTGTGCGGGTTCTTTTTCACAGTCCAAAATCGTGCTGGACCACAACCCCAAACCCGGCGCCAAAGTGAGCGTATCCGGCGGGGGAAACTGCAATTTTTCCAATCTTTTCGTTTCCGCGGCCGATTACCTAAGCCAAAACAAACATTTCTGCAAAAGTGCCCTGGCGGCTTTCAAACCGCAGGATTTTGTAGCCTTAATGGAAGAAAACAACCTGCCTTGGCAAGAGAGGGAAAACGGCCAGCTCTTTGCGTTCGGTGCGCAGCATATCGTACAAATGCTGGTGCGCCGCGCCCGACAAGCAGGAACGCATATTTTAACCGGAACGGAAGTACTGGAAGTAAAACAAGAAAACGGGCTTTTCCTCCTCCACACCTCGGCAGGACCGGTGCGTGCGCAACACGTGGTGCTGGCGAGCGGGGGGTTGTCGTTCCCAGCTTTGGGAGCGTGCCCCTTTGGCCTAAAAACGGCCCAAAAATTTGGTTTACAAGTGATAGAACCGCGCCCCGCGTTGGCCGGGCTTTCCTTCCCGAAAGAATACCGGGAACGTTTTAGCCGCTTGGCAGGCAACAGCTTAAAAGCCGAAGTACGCTGTGAAAAGCACGTTTTTACAGGGGATTTGCTCTTTACGCACGAAGGCGTAAGCGGCCCGGCCGTATTGCAAATTTCGCTATTTTGGACGCCCGGAACGGAAGTTCAAATCAACTTCTTGCCGGGGCAAGACGCTTTGGCCCTGCTCCAGTCCAAAAAGAATCACGCCAAAACTATTTCCGCCGCCCTAAAAGACCATATTTCGGCTAAAATTGTGAAAACCATTCTCGGCCCGCAAGGGGAAGACTTGTCCAATGCGTCCCGTTTGCAGCTGGAAAACGCCGCCCGCGCCCTAAACCGCTTTTCGTTTGTTCCCGCCGCCACGGCAGGATATACGCGGGCCGAAGTGACCGCGGGAGGGGTGAACACGCGGGAAATAAACCCCGTTACGTTTGAAGCAAAAAAAGTACCCGGGCTATACATTATCGGAGAACTGCTGGACGTTACGGGCCGTCTGGGCGGGTTTAACCTGCATTGGGCCTGGTGCAGCGGGTACGCCGCCGCAAAAGCGCTTGAAAAACAGTTTTAATTTCTTGCGCGCAGGCGCGTGCGTTTTGCTATAATGTTTGTGTAAAAAAGGATAAATACATGGACCTGAAAGAACAACAAAATATTTTCAGTCTTGCCGCTGGCGGTATTCGTCTGACAAACCGCGCCATGCCCTCCATACTGGCCGTTCTGGTCGTATTGGCGTTAGTTACGTTCGCCGTGATGTTTGCCGGCGAGAAACTGAATATCCACCCCATTTTTACGTCATTGATTCGCACCTGTATTAACATGTACGCCAGCGTGGTGTTTTGGCGCTTGCTGGCGGCCAAGGCGGATAATTTTGGCGAATCTGTTTCCAACTCCATGGCGGCCTCCTTTCTCCCGACGATCTATACGATTATTTTGGCCCTTATTATAGGGGCCGTAATGGCCGTAGGCACGGGAATTATGATGTTGCTCTCCGGTGTTTTCTTATTTGGAATTCTTGTTTTGCTGGCGTTAGCATTTTTAGCCCTGCGTTTATCCTTTGCTCCGCTGGCCATTGCCCTCAAAGAACAAGGCCCGGTGGGTGCCATCATATATAGCTGGGAGCTTACGGGCTACTGTTTTTGGCGGTTGATTGGCGTATCGGTGCTGTGTTTGATTGGGCCGATGGTGGTGAGCGTCGTTCTTGGCTTGGGCATGTATATCACCGTTCCGCTCTATTTTGCCGACAGCTTTAATCTGGCCGCGCTTACCCCGGGTTGGTATGCGGTTCTTGCCGCAATGGCTTTGATTATTTCCGTGTCCTGGATTGCTTCCATGGCCACGTTTTTACTCTTTTTCTTAAATATTGACTACGGCGAAAACCGCGATTCTTTTACGCCTATTGCGCAAGCGCAGATTTCCGCCCAAACCACGCAAGTGTTCGGCGAAGACAATAACGTCCTGCCGCCCGGCGTGGGCAAAACGGTGCAGAAAGAAGACGTGCAGCGCTTGAGCGTGGTGAAAGCGTCGGTCAAAACCGGTTCCGGGGAAGAAGAATTAAAAGAACACTTGGACCAAGTGTATCAGCCCCGCCAGGAAGATACCATTCAGTATGCGGAAGAAGACCGCATGCCCACCATTTTGTTTGACGATGAAACGGCCCGCCAAATAGAAGCCAATCGGCAAATGTTTGAGGCCAAAAAGCAAGAAACGCAACCTGAGGAAGAAGACAACGGACAAAGCATTAAAATGTCCAAATAACTATGAACCATTTGCACGTTTACCGTAATCCTATACAGTGCAACCCTTTGCCTGAGCAGACGGCCCAGCGCAAAGAAAAAAATTTTGCCGTATTACGCGGAGGGAGCCTTACGAAAAAGGGGCTCTCTCTTTTTTTAATCCAGTCCTTCAAGGAGAACACTTATGTCCACCCTGCTAAACACGCTTAACCTTTTAGGCGGCTTGGCGATATTCCTGTTCGGCATGAAAATCATGAGCGACGGCCTGCAAAAAGTGTCCGGCGAGAAAATGCGCCAGCTTTTGGGTATCGCTACCACCAACCGCTTTGCGGCTACGGCCTGCGGCATGTTGGTCACCAGCATTATTCAGTCCTCCAGCGCCACCACGGTAATGGTGGTGGGGTTTGCCAGCGCCGGGCTTTTGACGCTGCACCAGTCGCTGGGTGTCATTTTTGGCGCCAACATCGGCACCACCATGACGGCATGGATCGTCAGCTTGTTCGGTTTCAAAATGCAAATTTCCCTCTTTGCATTGCCGGTCATTGCGGTGGGCTTTTTCGCCCAGTTCATTCCGCGGGTCATCGTCATTCGCCGCTTGGGCGAAACGATGCTAGGGTTCGGGCTGTTGTTCTTGGGTTTGGACATCATGAAAAACGCCATTCCCGCCGACTTTGCCCAAAACCCGCAAGTGGTGGCGTGGATTTCGCGCTTCCAGCCCAATAACTTTTTTAACTTGCTGACGCTTATTTTAAGCGGTACGATTTTAACGGTTATTCTGCAATCTTCCAGCGCGGTAATGGCCATGACCCTCACCTGTGCGGCGGCCGGGATTATTGACTTCCCGACTTCCTGCGCCCTGGTGTTGGGGGAAAACATCGGTACTACCATCACCGCCAACCTGGCCGCCATCGGCGCCAGCAAAAATGCACGCCGCGCCGCATTGGGGCATTTCCTCTTTAATGTAATAGGCGTAATTTGGGTATCGTGCATTTTCAATCACTTTGTGCACTTGGTGGACTGGTTGGTGCCCGGTTCGCCCTATACGAAAGAAACCGAAGCCCTTACGTCCGTACTTCCGTATCATATTTCCGCGTTTCACACCACGTTTAACGTGCTTAACACCTTGCTGATGCTGCCGCTGATTAACCAGCTGGCCAAGCTGACGTACGTGATTATTCCCAAATCCAAACGCGAAGACAAAAAAGAACACGAACTGATTTATCTTTCCACCCGCTTTACGCAAACGCCGGAACTGGCGCTGATTGCCGTGCGCAAAGAAGTGGAACGCATGATGAGCTTTGTGACCAAAATGACGGACAAGCTGATTCACGCCGTGAAAGTGGACGACGAAAAAATGTTCACCCGCTTAATTGAAGACGTGAAAGAAGCCGAACAAACGACCGACGTTTTGGAACACAAAATCAACTTGTATTTAACGTCGCTCTCTCACGGCAACCTTTCGCGCCATGCGGTGGCGCAGGCGTTCTCGCTGTTTGACGTGCTCAACAGCATTGAACGCATGGGCGACTGCGGCGAAAAAATTGCCCGCATTTTGGAAAAATTTCACACCAAACAGCCGTTTGCCACGGCGGACGTGAACGACTTGGAAGTAATTGCCAAGCTGACCAAAGAAATCACCAAACGCACCCGCCGCATTTTGGTGGACTTCCAACAACCCACCCGCCAATGGCAGGCCCAGGCCGAACGCACCTTTGCCGAAGCCATTAGCGACGAGGAACAATTAAACGCCTTGCGCAAACGCCTCCTGCGCGACCGCCGCGAACGCATCAATGCGGGGCAGGAAGCGTCGCCCGATTCCATTACGGCCTATGCCGATATTCTCAATAACTTTGAGAGAATGGGCGATTATGCCATGCGCGTAAACGAAAACATTTTGGGTATGCGCGCGGAAGACCGCGTCTACCACAGCACCCTGGCGCAGGAACAACCGGCGTTGCCGCCCCAGGCGTAGGAGTTTTGACATGAAATTCAGCCCAACAACGGTATTTCAGGACGTTACCAGCTTTTTCCCAATGGTATGGGCCATTTTGCGGGGAAAGTGGAAAATGCCCTGGAATACCTTGTTTTGGGCTGTTTTATGTGTAGTATATTTATTGTCGCCGGTGGATTTTTTGCCTGACGTAATGCCGCTTATCGGCATTACGGACGACGGCGCTTTTATTTTGCTGGTGCTGACGCTGGTGCACAAAGACGTGCAGGCTTTCCGCGCCGCCCGAAACAAAAATTCCGCTCAAGCGCCCTCCCTGCCGACGGACCCCACAAAAAAATAACCGCTTTACCTGCTTGCCACTCAAGGCTCAAAAAACTACAATAGTAAGGTATGAAAAAATTCCTGAAACTGTGCTTCAAAATCGCGCTTGTTCTCGTGATTTTGGGGGTGGCTGCATTGGTCGCGCTGCGGCTGATGTTCCCGCCCGAAAAACTTAAGAGCATGGCCCTTGAGTACGCAAAAACCAATTTGCAGCGGGAAATTACGTTTGACGATATTTCCCTGAACTTGGTGGGGGTAACGCTGGATAACTTTGCCATTTCCGAAAATACCTCTTTCCAAAACGGCACTTTTGCCAAGGCCGACAAGCTGGTCGTAAAAATTGCCTTAAAACCGCTGTTCCAAAAACGCGTAGAAATCGGCACCGTACAATTGGACGGGCTGAACATTAACGTGACCAAGAACAAAGACGGTTCGTTCAACTTTGACACGCTCATCCCCGCTTCGGACCCGAACGCCCCTGCGGAACAAGAGCCCCAAATGCAGGACGCTTCTGCCGCGTTTGTATTGCTGGCCGACAAAATTGCCGCCAACAACTGCAGCTTTAATTATAAAGACCTGCAAACCGGCATGGACGCTTCCATCAACAACTTAAACCTGGAAATCAACCAGTTTGATTTGACGGAACCGTTTGACGTAAAAATCAAATTCAACACATTCTATCAGGAAAAGAACGGCCCGGCCGTGGCCGTCCCGGTCAATATCGCCCTGCGCGTATTTTTGGCCAACCTGGACATGAAAAACGCTTACGTAACGGTAAACGATATTTCCGCTTCGTACAAGACGGTCCGCTTCCAGCTTAAAGGCGGCGTGCGCGACTTTACCGCCCCGCAGGCCGATTTCTCCGGCAGCTTAAGCGGCATTAACAACGCCATCTTTGCGGACTTCCTGCCCAATCTGCCCAACTTCTCGCTGCCCGTTATCAACATGAGCCTTAAAGCGGCGGCCGATTTGGAAAAATCTTCCGCGACTATTTCCGAAGCCAAGATGTCCGTCATGGACAGCACCTTCTCGGCCTACGGCACCGTGGGTTGGAACAGCCCCACGCCGACGTATTCCGTCAATGCGGCGCTTTCTACGGACTTATCCCAAATCGTACAGATGACCGACACCGTGGCCGGCTTCAACCCCGGCGGCATTATCAGCGGCTCGTTCAAAGCAACCGACAAACTCGGCGGCAAAGACGTCAGCGGCAGCGTGTCCTTCAAGAACATCAGCGCCATGTACGAACCGTTTACGGTTTCTAACTTAAACGGTACCGTCAACATCGCCTCTATTGACGACGTGTCCTGCAACGGACTGACGGGCTTGTTAAACGGCGAAAAATTCACCACTTCTTTCTCGTACCGCAACATCAAAGAAGTGATGAACATCGTGTTTGATTTGGATTTGGCCAAGTTCAAACTGGATAAACTGCCCGCCGCTCAGCAGCCTGCAGCCAGTGAAGCAACCGCCCAAACGCAGGCCCCGGCCCAGGCGCAACAGCCCGCGGCCCAAACTGCCGCCAGTGCGTCTTCCAACCTGCTGATGAACGTGAAAGCCAACGTGAAAGTGGGCCCCATCGACGTGCCCTATTTCCGCGCGGACGGGTTTACCCTGTCGGCCAATTTGACGGACGTGACCGACACCATGACCAAAACCAACGGTCAGGTAACGTTCAAACTTCAGCCCGGCGCCATTACGGACTTGGATTCTTTTGTAAAAGAAAATAAAGTCGTCAAAATTCTGCTCTTGCCTATCAGCATTGTGCGCAAAGTGGCCGCCGCGCTGAATGTGGAACTCTTCCCCGCGCAGGAAAACGCCAAAAAAGGCGAAATTTCCTACGACAGTGCCGAAGGCATTTACACGTTTGTAAACGGCGTTATGCGTGTGGACAAAACGACTTTCAACTCCAAGCTGACCGATGTCTCCGGCAGCGGGAACATCAACTTCCTGACCAAGGAACTGGACATGAAAGTTTCCGCCACGGTGCTTACGTCTCAGACGCCGGTTGTCATCAAAATCGGCGGCACGATGGATAACCCCAGCGGCAAGCTGGACGTAGTCAGCACCGTCGGTTCTTTGGTGGGGGGCATTTTGAACTACAAAACCCCCGGCAAAGTGGTAAGCGGCACCGCCAATGTGGCGGGCAATGTGGCTGCCGGCGCGGTAAAAACTACCGGCAAAGTAGCCTCCGGCGCCGTTAAAACGGGGGTGGACGTAACCAAAACGGCCGCCACCGCCGCCACGGACACCGTAAAAGGCACCGTTGACGCCGCTAAAGACGCGTTAAAAGGCTTGGGCGGATTATTCAAAAAATCCGACTCGTCCTCTAACAAGAAATAACCTATCGTCTATTCCTAAAATCCCCGGGACCTCCCGGGGATTTTTTATGCGCCTGCGATGCTATATGCCCGGCCGCGGCAGATTAAACTACCGCCCTTATTTTTTTATTTTTTAAGCTGACGCACAGGCTGAAATATCATATAATAAACGATATATGGGACATTTTTTGCTTCTTCTTACCAACTTTCTTTTCCCTTTCGCCGCACTGGGCGTGGTGTTCGGGTTTCTCATTTCGCCCAGAAGAGGCCTCTTGAAACATCTGGGGCAGGAGCTGAAAGAACGCTTTGGGCTGGAGGAAGAAGGCTCTATTCCCCAGCAGGCTATTTGGCTGCATTGTGCCAGCGTGGGGGAAGTAATGTCCATGAAAGAAGTTATTTCCCGTCTTAAAGAATTTTATAAGCGCGATATTATCGTCACCACCACCACCGAAGCCGGAAAAGAAACCGCGCTAAAGAATCCTCAAATTTCCAAAGCCTTGCTTGCACCGCTGGATTTTTATCCTTCCTGCAAGCGTTTTATCCGTCTGGCCCGCCCGTATCGCTTGTTCGTGGTGGAACGGGAAATTTGGCCCAACATGTTGGCCGCCGCTCATCAAGCGGGGGTGCCTGCGGCATTGATTAACGGCCGCATTTCCGCCAAATCCGCCCGGGCCTACAAATGGGTCCGCCCGTTGTTTCGCTATGTGCTGGGCACACTTTCTTTTGCTGCGTTGCAAACCAAAGACGCCGCCGCCCGCTATGCCCAACTGGGCATGCCCGAAGAGCGCCTGATTGTATGCGGCAACGTCAAATACGACACGCTCAACGATAATCCGCCTAAAATTGACGAAGTAAACAAACTGCTCACGGCGCTTGGCTGGAGCGGAAAGCCCATTTTAGTTTGCGGCAGCACGCACCCGCTGGAAGAAACCATGCTCCTGCGCGCCGCGCCGGAATTGGCCAAAAAAGGCATTAAAATCATCTTTGCTCCCCGCCACTTGGAACGCAAGGCGGAAATTGAAATCACCTTACGCCAAAGCGGGCTGCATTATGCGTTTGTCAGCCAAGGCAAATTTGACAAGGAAACCGATATCCTCTGCGCCGACGTGATGGGGCTATTGCAATCCCTGTATGCTTGTGCCTCGCTGACGTTTGTGGGCGGCTCGGTAGAGCGGCGCGGAGCGCACAACCTGCTGGAACCGGCCATTTTGTCCAAAACCGTTTTGTTTGGAAAATACTTTTACAACGCCCCGCTGACGGCCCAAGCCTTGCTGGAAACCGGAGGGGGGGTGTTAGTAGACGAAAATAATTTCAAGCAGACCGTACTGCGCCTGCTTGCCGATCCCGCGCAATTGGAAAACATGTCCGAAAAAGCGCGCAACGCGGCGTTAAGCTTCAAAGGAGCAACCGACAAAATCATGGAAGTGGTAAACAATTATGAACGAAAATGAACCTAAAATTTTGGTCGTACGCCTTTCCTCGCTGGGCGATATTGTGCTGTCTTCGCCCGTATACAAAAACATTAAAGCCAAATGGCCCAAATCCCATGTGACGCTGATGGTAAAACCCCAATTTGCCCAAGCGTTGGCCGGCCACCCGGACATTGATGAAATCATGGTCGCCAAAAAAGGCCTGTGGGCCAATATTCGCCAAATCCGCGCGGGCCATTACACCCACTACCTGGATTTGCACGCCACCTTAAAAAGCATTTTGATGGGCTTTTTCAGCCGTATTCCGCACCGCGTGCGCTACGATAAAAACTCTATTGCGCGGCGCATGTTCGTAAAATTTCACAAAAATTCGCCCGTATTGGAAAAACATACCCTGGACAAATACTTAGAAGCGCTTAAAGCCTGGGGCATTGAAATCAAATACAAAGAACCCAAACTGGGCGACTGGGCCTACCGCCACGCCAATATGAACGGCAAAAAAGTAAACAAAATCGGCATTTTCCAAACTTCGTTCATTGGCGACAGCGTGCTGACTACCCCGCTTATCCAAAAAACGGCCAAACTGTTCCCGGATACCAAAATCGTGGTTATCACCCGTCCCCAAACGGAAGACATCTTCCGCCCCATGAAAGAAGTGTCCGAAATTATCTTAAACGATAAAAAAGGCTGGAACAAAATTGTGGGCGTATGGAAAACGGCCAAAGCCATCAAAGCTTCCGGCATAGACATTTTGCTCGTGCCGCACCGCAGCTTTCGCAGTGCGCTGATTGCGTGGCTTTCCCGCGTGCCGGTGCGCATCGGGTTTACTTCCAGCGAAGGGTGGTTCCTCTATACGAAGACGGTGCCTTTTTCCTGGATGATTCACGATGCGGAGCGGAATTTGTCGCTCTTGCAGGGAATTGTAAAAGAAAAATTCACGGCCGAAAAACTTAATATGCGCTATGCTCCGTCGGCCGAAGAAAATGTGGCCCGCTTGATGAAAGATTTTAACTTAGAAGGCAAAACGCTCGTCGGTATTCATGCGGGGAGCGCCTGGCCGACCAAATGCTGGCCGATGGACTATTTTGTGCAGTTAATCAGCCGCTTGCAAACGGAACTGGGCGTAACGGCCGTGTTGGTGGGCGGGGGCGCCAAAGATGCCGATTTGGGCGAAAAAATCTGCCAGCTTTCCCAAGGACACGCCGCCAATCTGTGCGGAAAAACCAGCCTGGCCGATTTGATGGCCTTGATGAAACACTTCAAATTGTTCATCACCAACGACTCCGGCCCCATGCATATTGCCACCGCCTTTGATGTGCCTACGCTGGCCATTTTTGGCCCCACCACGCGTGAGCTGGGGTTCTTCCCGTATGGGGAAGGGCACCGCGTTATTGAAATGAAAGAGCTGCCCTGCCGCCCCTGCGCCTTGCACGGGGGGAGAAAATGCCCCTTGGGGCACTTTAAGTGCATGAAAGACATTCTGCCGCAGCGCGTCTTCCAAAACGCAAAAGAAATGCTGGAAGAACACCATGCACTTCCTGCCCCGGAAGCCGCACATAAATAGTTTTCCTATCAAAAAGCACCCCGGCAAATTATTGCCGGGGTGCTTTTTGCTTAAAATTCCTTCTTGTAAGGCTTTTGGTTGCTGCCGCCTCCCTTTTCCCACGAATTTCAATCTCACACAAAAAACAGCATTTTTGACAAATCAAAAGGGAGTTAAGCTTTACCCTAAGCCACCAACAGCAAGGCCTTTATAAGGAACCCTTTTGCAGTTGGCAGGTATAGTCCACACAATACTCTTCACCAGACATCGCCACAGCAGGTTTCACTGGTACGTGACAAACGGTTCCGTTTCCGCCTGCAGCAAAACGGTTACCCCCATTAGAACTAACAACAAAGAAAATAACTTTTTCATACAAGCTCCTTTGCACGAAATTTCGCCCTGCATAAAGCAAGGAAATATTCTTAAACCATTTACATGTTAGTGCGACAAAATAGGAATTTGGCAAGCAAAAAAACACACAAGAATCTCCTACCTATACCACAACTTTTATCCTTAAAAATTCAAGTCTCATTCTCCAAAATATCCATTATAATTTTTATCCGTCAATAAAAAACTCCGGCTTTTGGAAAAGCCGGAGTTTTAAGAAAAAAGCGATTTCTATCACTTTGCTGAACAACGATAGACTGGACAATATTTTGTATATCGGCCTGCCGCTCCCGGAACAAGTCGGGCACCTAATTTACAAACACGGCCAAGATTGGATGCATTACACTCAGGGATGAATGCACCTGCAGGCAGTGAAGCCGCTGGGGCCGCCGCCGCACCGGGGTTATTAACCGCGGCTGAGGACCCGCACGAAGCCGGGCAGCCCAATTGTGCACTAGGACTATTTGGATTTATGACAGGTTCCGCATTTGATGCAGTCAACACCCACACATAGGTTGGATTAACTGGATCAATAGGGGTGATGGGAGGGGTGATGGGACCAAAACCGCCACCACTGGAACCACACCCCGTTAAAGCCAGCACCCATACTTCCTTGGCGGGGGAATCATTTGTTTTGCGTTTTTCCCAAGCCAACGTGCAGTTGCTAAGCTCTTTTCCTGTATTGGTGTGAGCAGCCGTCGGCACTGGAATATCATTCCCTGCCAAATGGAAACCAAGCGTAGAATCTCCGCCGTACAACGTGACCCCATTGCTTTCGTTCCCGCCGATAGTCAGCGTTCCGCCCTTAAGCGTGCCGGCTCTTTGCTTTAGCATATTTACCGCGTCCACCGTAGCCAAATACGAGTCGTTGTTATACTGCTGAGTGCCGCCTAACACTTTGACCGTTGGCAACAACCCGCTGGGCACACTGCTAGACGACGCATCATAACTGCTGTACGTGTTAGCCGTGTTCCCGTGGAAAGCCGTATTCGGCATATCTATAGACGAGTTCGCTTCGCCGGTTACGGTATCTATCTGATACACGCGGCTGCTGCTGTCCGTCGTCATAGATACAGTCCCTCCGGAGGAGATATTTAACGTCGTGGCATTTAAGCCGCCTTTTAAGTTGGCTTTATCCGCCACTTTCAAATACGTATATTCACCCATGCGGGAGGGATTAAACGATACGGAAGATACCGTTTCCGCCTGCAACAAAACGGGTACTCCCATTAGAACTAATAACAAAGAGAGCAACTTTTTCATACAAACTCCTGTGCACGAAATTTTACCCTGCATCAAGCAAGGAAATATTCTTAAAACATTTATTTGTTATTTTAACAAAATAGGGAATTGACAAGCAATACAAAACGCCACTCCAATTTATCCCCTATTAATACCATAACTTTTATTCTCAAAAATTCAAGCCTTATACGAAAATTATCCGTTATATGGGTTTATCCTTCCACAAAAAACTCCGGCTTTTGAAAAAGCCGGAGTTTTGATAAAAAGCACTCTTTATAACGAAGTCTGCTTAGTACAACGATATACCGGGCAATACTTCGTGTACCGACCGAGAGTTTCTGGTACCACATACCATCCGCCTTGACACGTTGAACCAACTTGGGAGGAGGTACATTTCCCCAAGATGGTGGGGGGTTTGGAGTTTTTAATGGACTCCACAGAGGTGGTATCACTCCCCCGTACGGGGCAAGTAACCCCACACCCCTGCAGGCCTTCCAGGCTGCCCGGGTGCGCCGAAGTCGTTTCAGCATTTTCTGCGTCCAATACCCAGTTATATTCTATGAGAGGGGTGTTGGGAGGGGTGATGGGACCAAAACCACCACCACTGGAACCACACCCCGTTAAAGCCAGCACCCATACTTCCTTGGCGGGAGAATCATTTGTTTTGCGTTTTTCCCAAGCCAACGTGCAGTTGCTAAGCTCTTTTCCTGTATTGGTGTGAGCAGCCGTCGGCACTGGAATATCATTCCCTGCCAAATGGAAACCAAGCGTAGAATCTCCGCCGTACAACGTGACCCCATTGCTTTCGTTCCCGCCGATAGTCAGCGTTCCGCCCTTAAGCGTGCCGGCTCTTTGCTTTAGCATATTTACCGCGTCCACCGTAGCCAAATACGAGTCGTTGTTATACTGCTGAGTGCCGCCTAACACTTTGACCGTTGGCAACAACCCGCTGGGCACACTGCTAGACGACGCATCATAACTGCTGTACGTGTTAGCCGTGTTCCCGTGGAAAGCCGTATTCGGCATATCTATAGACGAGTTCGCTTCGCCGGTTACGGTATCTATCTGATACACGCGGCTGCTGCTGTCCGTCGTCATAGATACAGTCCCTCCGGAGGAGATATTTAACGTCGTGGCATTTAAGCCGCCTTTTAAGTTGGCTTTATCCGCCACTTTCAAATACGTATATTCACCCATGCGGGAGGGGTTAAACGACACGGAAGACACCGTTTCCGCCTGCAGCAAAACGGGTACTCCCATTAGAACTAATAACAAAGAAAATAACTTTTTCATACTTTACCTCGTTATCCGTTAGATCTACAAAGGAATCTTTTTATCAGTTCCGATCTATTTTTTTCTGTACATGCAAAGAATTTCCATTCTACTCATTAAAAAATATCTTCCGGCTTTTCGTCCAGTACTTCTTTTGTTTTCAAAAACAGAGATTTTATATCAGGCAACTTTTCAAGTGGCAACCAAATACCTTTTTTGGTAAATCCACAGTCTTCCTGCCATTGGCGCAAATCCAGTCCGCGGCGGCCCTTAAAAGAACCGATAGCCGCCACCACGCAAATCCCCGGCCTTTTGGCAAATTTACCCAAGGAGCCGTCTTTAACAAGCGCCACATCATCCGGCAAGGCCGCCACCAGCGGGGCCAGTACGCGCAAAATTTCGGGGGTCATGGTAATGCCGTCCCGCGTGGCCCCGGCAAACGAGTCGGACGTGACATACCGTCTTACGGATACATAACGATATCCGCGGTACGCATCAATGCTAAAGCGCACCTCTTCCCCGTTTTCCAACGCAAAACTGCCAATATCTCTAAGCAAAGTAAAGCTGCTTTCACTCATTCTTTATTCCCGCCGCATCAAATGGTCGGGCCCCCTATTGCATATTCGGCAAAATATGATATGATAGCTGTAGTTATATTTTAGTGTTTGGTTGAGATAAAATCAAGCAGTTTTTGTATAATATTAAAGAAACCTTTCCCTCTTTAATTAAGGAAAATTATGAACGAAAACCCTTCCCTGGTAGGAAAAGAAATTTCCGGATGTGAAATTCTAAATAAAGTAGCCGAGGGCGGAATGGGCGCGGTATACAAAGCGCGCCATAAAGCACTCAATAGAATCGTGTGCGTCAAAATTTTAAGCCCGGCCCTGGCCAACGATAAAAAAGCCGTGGAACTTTTCCTCACCGAAGCCCGCGCTATCGCCGAGCTGGACCACCCCAACATCGTAAACGTATACAACGTAGGAAAGGAAAAAGGGTATTATTTTATCGTCATGTCCTTTATTGAAGGGCAGACGCTTTCCGTATTGCTTAAACGCAACAAAGTGTTGCCTATTGGTTTGGTGCTGGACTTATTTGAAGGTGTGCTTTTGGGGCTGGAAGCCGCTCACGCCAAGGGGATTATCCACCGCGACATCAAGCCTTCCAATATTTTAATTACTCCGCAAGGACAGCCTAAACTGGTGGACTTTGGTATCGCCAAAAAAGTGGACAAAGAAAAAGGTTCCACCAAAACCACCGAATTGGCCGGCACGGCCTATTTTATCGCGCCCGAACAAGCCCTGGGTAAAGATTTGGACACCCGCGCCGATTTGTATTCTATCGGGGCCAGCTTGTATTATGTACTCACGGGGCAGTTCCCTTATAACGGCAAAAACACGATAGACATTATTCAAAAACATATCAACGACCCTGTACCCGACCCAGCCAAAATTCGTTCCGACATGCCGGGCTGGTTGTCCCTGGCCGTGCAAAAATTAATGAGCAAAAACCCGGACGATCGATTTCAAACCGCAAAAGAAACCTATCTCTATTTCAAGAAAATGCGCGCGGAAGACCAATTGCGTGTAAAAATGGGGAACTCCGGCCGTGCCATTGATTTGGGAGAGGAAGGACCTCTCCGTATCGTCAAAGAAGAAAAAACAAATACCGAAAGCCTGAAGAAATTGCGGGCGCAACAGGCGCCAGTGCGCAAGCAAACTACTTCTTCCTCCAAGTTGCCTTTAATGCCCCAATTAGACTCCACCTTACCTTCCGAGAAAGAAGAGCGCAGTCCAAAGCCAATACAAAAAAAGATGCAAATGCTCTCCGCTACGGACGTAAAACCGGTGGACGTTTTCCAACCGGCCAAAAAATCGCCCGCCATGCGCTTTCAGGAACACACTCCCATCGGAAATACGGTGCGCATAGCCACCAAAATGCTGGTGTTTGTGCCGCTGTTTATGGTATTTGCGGGGGCTGTTTCGTACATCTTTTACCTGTTGGGGAAAATTTGCTCCGTACATGTGGTGGAACATGCCGGGTTAGCCTACAACCTGATTATGCCGTTTTTCGCCGCCGAATACGCCCCTAACCAGATGGCTATGACCGGCTTAGCCGCCGGGGCGCTGGCGCTGATTTTTGCCTCGTCGGCCATACGTGCGTTCTCGCATTCTACGACTTTGTTGCTTTTTCTGTCGCTGATATCGTATATGGCGGGGTTGTTCACGCCGCAGGTGCCGTTTATGGAGCTAGCTAACGTAAGCCAATTTATCTTTACGCCGGAATATTATTTGTGCTACTTGCTCTTTGCCGCCGCTTGGGCCGTGGGATTGTGCTGGACGATGAACCGCTCTACCGCGCAGGGCGTATTGGCAGCCGCGTTGGTAGCCTTGATGATGGTGCTGACGTATCTGTCCGCCCATTTGACCATTCCGCCGCAATCGCAGTCTTTATTCATAAAAATAATTTTTTATGCGTCTTTGTTCTGTGCGCTGCTCAGTGCGTACTATTTGGCTTCCCGCAGCGAAAAAGACCGCATTCTCTTCCCGTTTGTACTGATGTTGGCTGGCGTGGGGGGAATTTGGGCCTATTCCGTGTCCGGCTTGGCGGGGAATATGAACCATACACTCCAAGCCTTAACGGCCAATATCGTTGTGCGCAGTTCCGACACGGTTAAATCCAACGAAAAAATGGAAAAACTGGTGGGATTGGATTCCCGCCGCCAAGTTTTTGCCACGCTGGACAAAACCAACGAACTGACCCATATGACAAACGACGAAGCCTACGCTTTTTTGGAACAACAAATCGTCAAAGAAGCCCCCGGCGTGTTTGACGAAAAAACCATGCCGCTGTTTATTCACTTCTTACTGGAATACTACCGCGGCGGGGAAAGCAAAATGCAGCTTGGCGTATGGGACTACGCCGTAAGTTTGCCGGTCAAAAACTTTAACGCCAACGCCCAGCAAAACAACGCCTACTTCTTCTTGTTGACGCTGTTGTATGTGTTTGGTACGCTGACGTGTGCGGGTACGATTTTCTTTAGCGAGGAATTATGAGCAGCTTTGATATAGAATTCGCCGCAGTAACCGACATTGGCAAAATCCGCGAAAAGAACGAAGACAATGTGCTTATTTCTTCGGATTTGGGCCTGGGCGTCGTGGCCGACGGAATGGGGGGGCACAGCGCCGGCGAAATCGCCAGCAATATCGCCGTGTCCGTCCTGGCCGAAACGGTGCGCAAAGTAAACAACCAGCAACTCAAAATTCCCGATAATTTTCTTCCTAAATTAGACCCCGTGGAACGCAAGCTTTTAATGGCGGCCAATTTGGCCAATGCCGCCATTTACTCCACGGCGCAATCTTCGGAAATCTACCGTATGATGGGCACCACCCTTACGGGCGTTTTGTTTGATAAAGACTTTGCCACCGCCGTACACGTGGGCGATTCGCGCCTGTATCTGTTTAGGGACAACAAAATCGTGCAAATCACCACGGACCATTCCTTGGCGATGGAACACGTCCGCCGCGGCCTGCTGACTCGTGCGGAAGCGGACCGCTCCAAGATTCAAAACGTGCTGACCCGTGCCATGGGCATCAAAAAGAACATAGAATTTGACTTATTAAAATTCCCCATTAAACTGGGCGACGTCATGCTTTTATGCTCGGACGGGCTCTATAAAGGCTTGCGCGAAAGCGACATGGAAAAAATCCTTAAAGAAGGCGCGCAAATGCCCCTGGTCAAGCTGTGCAAGCAGCTGGTGCGCGAGTCCAACGAAAACGACGGGCAGGACAATATATCCGCCGTTTTGATAAAAATTCTTCCCGCAAAAAAAGTGTCTTTTACGCAGCGCATAAAGCACTTTTTTTCAAGATCCTAAAATCTTATTTTATCGTCTGAGAACACAACCCCTTTTTTAGCACTCTAAGAAAGGGGTTGACAATTTTAATCAGATATGCTAAATTAGCATTAAGCTAAAGCGAGTGCTAATAACACCGCCAGGCGATTTCTTAACACATATTTTCGTACAAGGAGTGAATGGAATATGGCAGAAGTGAAAATAAAACCGTTGGGCGACCGCATTATCGTAAAGCCCATCGAAAGAGAAACGATGAAGGGGGGTATCATCATTCCGGACACCGCCAAAGAAAAACCGATGGAAGGTGAAGTGCTGGCCGTCGGCCCGGGCAAACTGGGAGACAAAGGCGAACGCACGCCGATGGACGTTAAAAAAGGCGACCGCGTGCTTTACGGCAAATACTCCGGCACGGAAATCAAACTGGACGATGAAACGTATTTGATCATTCACCAAGACGAAATCTTGGGTATTTTGGGGTAAATTGAAAGGAAGATAGAACTATGGCTAAACAAATTGTTTACGGCGATGAAGCCCGCGCCAAAATGAAATCGGGCATCGAAAAAGTTGCAAATGCTGTAAAAGTTACGCTGGGCCCCAAGGGCAGAAGCGTAGTTTTGGAAAAAAAGTTTGGATCTCCCTTGATTATTGACGACGGTGTGACCATCGCCAAAGACATTGAATTGGAAGACAAATTTGAAAATATGGGCGCGCAGCTCATTCGTGAAGTAGCTTCTAAAACCAACGACGTCGCGGGTGACGGTACCACCACCGCTACCGTGTTGGCTAACGCTATGCTCACCGAAGGCATCAAAAACATCACCGCCGGCGCCAACCCGACCTTGGTGAAAAAAGGCATTGAAATGGCCGTAGAAGCCACCAAAGAAGCCTTGAACAAAATGCACAAACCGGTCAAAACCAAAGAAGAAAAGGCTCAAATCGCCACCATTTCTTCCAACGACCGCGAAATCGGAAACATGATTGCCGAAGCCATTGAAAAAGTAGGTGCCGAAGGCGTCATCACGGTAGAAGAAGGCAAAACGGCCACCACGCAGCTGGACATTGTGGAAGGTATGCAGTTTGACCGCGGTTACATTTCGCCTTATTTCGTGACCGATTCCGAAAGAATGGAATGCGTGTTGGAAAACCCGTATATCATCATCACGGATAAGAAAATTTCTTCCATGAACGAACTCTTGCCCGTGTTGGAAAAAATCGTACAGAGCGGCAAACAGTTCCTCATCATCGCTGAAGACGTGGACGGCGAAGCCTTGGCCACGCTGGTGGTGAACAAACTGCGCGGCACCTTGAAAGGCTGCGCCGTGAAAGCCCCCGGCTTTGGCGACAGACGCAAAGAAATGTTGGAAGATATCGCTATCTTGACCGGCGGCGAAGTGCTCAGCGAAGAACGCGGCATTAAGCTGGACAAAGCCGAATTGGCGATGCTCGGCCAGTGTACCCGCGTAGTGGTGGACAAAGAAAACACCACCATCGTCAGCGGCAAAGGCAGCAAAGAAGCCATTTCTGCCCGCTCGGAACAAATCCGCAAACAAATTGAAAACTCCAAGAGCGAATACGATAAAGAAAAACTCCAGGAACGCTTGGCCAAACTTTCCGGCGGCGTAGCTGTCATCAGCGTAGGTGCGGCCACCGAAACGGAACTTAAAGCCAAAAAAGCCAAAGTGGAAGACGCCAAAAACGCCACCAAAGCGGGCGTGGAAGAAGGCATCGTCCCCGGCGGCGGTGTAGCCTTGGCCCGCAGCCAGAAGGCCCTGGAAGCCCTCAAAGCGGACAATGAAGACGTCCGCACCGGTATCAATATCGTGCGCAAAGCCTTGACGGCTCCTTTGAAACAAATCGCCGTCAACGCCGGCTTGGACGGCGCGGTAGTGGTGGACAACGTCCTTAAAATGACGGGCGCCGCCGACGGCTATGACGCCGAAACCGACAAATATTGCGACCTCTTGAAAGCGGGCGTAGTAGACCCGGCCAAAGTGGTTCGCACCGCCTTGGAAAACGCGGCCTCCATCACCGGCACGGTCCTCTTGACCGAAGCCTTGGTGGCCGACGCTCCCGAAAAAGAAAACGCCCACGCCCCGGCTATGCCCGGCATGGGGGGAATGGGCGGCATGATGTAATTTAACCGCCGCATAAAAAGCCGGCCTGAACAGGCCGGCTTTTTTGTGTATTCCAGGACCCAGAAAAAATATAGGTACAAATTTTTATATTTCTAGGACCTTTTGCCTATGTTTTTTTTCCTCAAAAACGCTATTATAATAATAAGCTGTACTAAGGAGAAAAATTAATGAAAAAAACATTCGTTTCGCTTTTCGCCGTTATTTTTAGCTTGACGGTTGCTTCGTTGGCCCATGCAGAAGCGCCGTTGAGCCAGCGCCTGTCTGGCAAAATCAATCAAGCCGTTAAATCCGCCCAGCAAAGAGCTGTTCCTTCCGCTCTGATTACCGCTGCCAATTTGAAATGGTGGGAACACGGCACCGTCTTGCATCAAAGCCCCAGATACAAAGAAGAAGGCACTTTCCAGCTTCACGCTTCTTGCCGCGCCATTCTGTACAACTACAAAATGGAAAACTCCACGATGGTAGTAAGCGTAGCTTTGGATAAACGCTGTTTCAAAGATTTCGATAATTCTCCCGCGCCCTTCTTCGTCTTTACGCTGGACTTGGGGAAATACGGTTCCTACTCTTCCGGTGAATTAGCCGGCGAACCGTTTGCTTTCGAAATGGAAATTGAAAAAGATTCCCAGAAGAAACAGCAAGTATTCCAATACAAAAACACGAAAGCCGGTGCGGTGTATGTGATGAATATGCCGGTCCGCACGGAAGCCTTGCAAAAATCCATCAAGAATACTTTTGCGAAATCCGGAACCGTGTCTTTGGAAAAGGCGGCTCAATATCTGCAGAATGTAAAAAAACCGACGTTGAGCTCCTCTTTCATGGCTGATTAACATTTTTCTTCTACAAAAAAGCCGGCCCTAAAAGGCCGGCTTTTTATTTGCTTTTTTTCAAAGGCATAGGCAACGGGCATGGGTCTTGTCTCACGTCAGAAATAGGTCCTTTGGCCCTGGAAAATTCCGCTTTTATTATATATGATAATTAAAGAAAGGAACTTATTTCTTTCAGGAGAACTCATGAAAAAAACTTTAATTGCAACGTATCTGTTGCTGCTGGGCAGCAGCACGCTGTTTGCTGCGGTTCCGGCGGCCGATGTAGCCAACGCCATTAACAGCAAAGTAGCCGCCTCCGGAAACAAAGGCGCTATTGAAGAAAATATCCGGGTTAACTTCCAAATTTCCGAATCCATGTACCGCGAAGAAACGGACGAAATTGAATACCCCGGAGAAACTTTGCATTACGACCGCGCGGAAGTAGGCCCTTACAAAGCGGACCTGGCCTGCAAAGCCTATGCGCTGGATTCCAACTGGCTGATTTTAGCCGGCACCTGCATGCGCTACAGCAAGGATCCCGTCGTAGCCAATGGCAGAGAATACAAACACAGAACCGGACGCGAAGTCATTTCCAGCTTTGCGCCTGAAGGGTTTTACGCTATTCCGGCCAGCAATTTTGAAACCAACGGCAATGTAATGCTGTTGTGGACGGACAAGAAAGAAAATGCCGCCAAATTGGGCAAATTGCCCAAAGTGAATGTACTGGCGGTCAGCTCTCCTGCCAAACTTTTCGCCCTGAGCGCCGACAATATATTCAAAATCAACACGGCCCGCTTTGGCAGCGACGCTATCCGCGAAAGAACGCTTAAATCCAAGTCCATAAACGGAAACAAATTCCAGCTGGACGAAAGCTTAACCGATTTGTCCGGCACCGCCACGGACCCGCTGTTCTTGTTCACCCCAACGGGAAGAGAATTCCTGGTTGGCTACAATAACGGCGAACTGGCCTATGCTTTGCAAATTGATTTTAACGACATTATTCATACCTATGACGGGAGAAAATCCAAAGATTACTACTCGCTTAGTTTGAATGATTTGAACTTTATCAAAAAAGTGGTGCAGAAACACCGCCCCGCGGATTGGAAGCGCATTAAACAACGCTTGTTCTACAACCAAACGGCAAAACCGTATTTCAAATAATTGCTGTTTTTTCACTCAAACGGCCGCTTTCCAAGAGCGGCCGTTTTTTATGAAGAAATTTCTCTAAATTTCATATAATAAATTAACTTAAAAAAGGGGGTAAACATGAACAATCCCATGTTAAACGAAGCCGCGTTTGAACGCGCGCAAGAAAGAGCCGCTTCCCGCGGCGTGATGACCCTGCAAGGGACCATCAACAAAACGTTCCTGCTGTTATTTTTGTGCGTAATAGGAGGAATGATTACGTGGACGAACTATCAAAGCTGGGCGGGTGCCACGTGGATTATTACCCTGTTCGGGGTAGTGGTGGCGCTGATTACGTTTTCTAAGCCGCATGTCGCACCCATGACGGCCCCGATTTATGCCTTTTTGGAAGGCTTACTTTTGGGGGTCGTTTCCGCCATGTACAATGCGCAGTTCAAAGGCATTGTATTTAATGCTGTAGCCGCCACGGTGCTCGTGTTTTTTGTCATGCTGTTTGTGTACAGAACGGGAATTATCCGCGTAACCCGCGGGCTGGCGGTGGGTATTTTTTCGGCCACGGTCGCTATTGCTATTTTGTACCTGGGTTCGTTGATTCTGTCGTTTTTTGGCGTCAGCACGGCGTACTTAACCTCCAGCTCTCCGCTGGCGATTGGCATCAGCGTAGTAATCTGCGCGGTGGCCGCGTTTAACTTCCTGCTGGATTTCCACTTTATTGACAGCATGACCACCCACTACCAAGCCCCGAAATATATGGAATGGTACGCGGGATTTGGCTTGTTGGTCACCTTGGTGTGGCTGTATGTTGAAATCCTGCAGCTTTTGGCTAAACTCCAGCGCAGATAAACCGTGCCGGAGCCGTCCAAATTTTGTAAAATTTAAGAAGTGAAAGGCCGGGCCTTAAAACCTGCGCCTCAATTCAAAAAGGAGTCAAGAAAAGTATGAATTTTGACAGCATCAAAAAAATTCAGGATGTTGACCTGAAAAACAAAAAAGTCTTGGTGCGCGTAGACTACAACGTACCGCTTAAAGACGGTAAAGTAGATAACAACAAACGCATCGTCGCTACCGAAAAGACCATCAAGCACTTGTTGGAAAACAACTGCCGCGTGGTGCTTATTGCCCACTTGGGCCGCCCGAAGGGCAAAGTTTGCCCGGAATTCAGCTTGGCTCCCGTGGCCGCTGAAGTGGAAAAATTGTTTGGCGTGCCGGTGCACTTTGCCAAAGACTGCGTAGGCCCGGAAGCCGATAAAGTGGTAGCCGAAACCAAAAACGGCGAAATTGCCTTGTTGGAAAACCTCCGCTTCCACCCCGAAGAAGAAAAGAACGATCCCGAATTTGCCAAACAGTTGGCCAAACACGGCGAAATTTTTGTGCAGGAAGCTTTCGGTACGGTACACCGCGCCCACGCTTCCACCAGCGCCGTAGCGGACTTCTTGCCCGGCTGCGCGGGTTACTTGGTGCAGAAAGAAGTGGAATTTTTGGGTAAAGCCCTGGAAAACCCGGCCAGACCTTTTGCGGCCGTTGTGGGCGGTGCCAAAGTGTCCGACAAAATCATGCTGCTCAACAATTTGATGGACAAAGTAAACGTCCTCGTTATCGGCGGCGGTATGGCCTATACGTTCCTGAAAGTACAGGGTCACGAAATCGGCAAATCTTTGTTTGACGCCGAAAAAGAAAACGAAGCCAAAGCCGTGTTGGCCAAAGCGCAGGAAAAAGGCGTAAAAATCTTGCTGCCCGTGGACCATGTTTGCGGTAAAGAATTTGCCGAAACCACCGAACCCGTTACCGTGGAAGACATCAATATCCCGGCCGACTTGATGGGCTTGGATATCGGCCCCAAAACGGTGGCCGCGTTCCGCGAAGAACTCTTGAAATGCAAAACCATCTTCTGGAACGGCCCGATGGGCGTATTTGAATTCCCGAACTTCGCCAAAGGCAGCTTTGCCGTTGCCCAAGCGATGATTGATGCCACGAAAGCCGGCGCCACCACGATTATCGGCGGGGGCGACAGCGTCAACGTGCTCAAAAAAGGTAAATTCAACCAGAAAGAACTCTCCCACGTTTCCACCGGCGGCGGCGCCAGCATGGAATTTGTGGAAGGGAAAGAATTGCCCGGCTTGGTGGCCTTGGCCAAATAAGACGGCAATTTATTCTAGCAGTAAATTTACTAACACAAACCGGGCCTATTTTGGCCCGGTTATTTTTTACAGAATAATTGCCCGGCTTGGTGCCATTCCCAACAGACGGAAATTATTCTAACAGCAATTTTACGAGCAAAAACCGGGCCTATTTTGGCCCGGTTATTTTTTTCAGAATAATCCCCGGCTTGGCGGCATTCTCCAACAAAACGGGAATTATTTCAACAGTAATTTTACGAGCACACCCCAGGCCTATTGGGCCCAGCTATTTGATGGGTATGGCCGGGGGCTATCTGGCAATAAAAAAGCTTCCTGCTCTTACACAGGAAGCTTGCAAAAAAATCCCGCTCATAAAGAGCGGGAATATTCAAAGATTAGTGGCACATACGCCAGGCTGAATCAGAAGTACAGTCGGGGAACAACCCTTGCACCAACTTCCAGCCTTTGGGGTGGTTGGTATTTGCGCGAACCATAAAAGTGCCGCCGGCTTGCGCCCAGAGCTGAATCATATATTCACCGGCATACGGATACGTACCAATCACATACCCGGAATTGCCTTCTCTTTTGAAGTAAAAGAAATCGTCAATCATCGTAGTATTGCTGCCTTCCGTAATTACATTTCCTTTGGTATCTTTGATTTCAATTTTCATCTCTTCCAACGAGCACAGCGGGTTGCCCGTAGCCAATTTGCACACGGCCACTTCATCGGCCAAATGGCGCATATACGGCACCCATTTCATTAAACGGGCTTTCATAACGGCATTTTGATATTGAGGAAGCGCAATAGACGTCAAAATACCGATAATCAACACAACGACCATCAGTTCTATCAAGGTAAAACCCTTTTTCATAGCAACAATCTCCTTTGGTAAAATGGTATGCCTCTATTATAATAATTTTGATTTCAAAAACAAACCGCTTTTGAGGGGGAAACCGATACGCCACGGATAAAACGACATTAGCCGTAAAAATTTGTATAATGATATTGTTATTTTTACAGGAGAATTGCCCAAAATGTACACTTTAATTTTGACGTTGCATTTCATCGTCTGTGTTTTGCTCATTTTATTGGTGCTGTTGCAAAGCGGTAAAGGTTCTGCCGCCGGTATTTTTGGCGCGTCCGGAGCGGACAACTTGTTTGCCAGCCCCACTGCTTTCAACGCCGTCAACAAATTCACCGCGATTTTAGCGTTGGTGTTGATGTGCACCTCGGTTATTTTGACGATTGCCTCCAACAAAAAATCTTCCGAATCCGTGTTGGATTCCGTTAAAATTCCGGCGGCTGCGGCTCCTGCCGAAGCCGGCAAATAATTTAGACTCCTCCGTTTTATAACGGGGGAGTGTTTTGTTGCGCGCACCATATTTTTTTGCTAAAATATAAGCGTAGCAAGAAAGAAGTTCTTTTAATCCCTCGTTGTACAGATTTATCGCGCAGGTGGCGGAATTGGTATACGCGTGCGTTTGAGGGGCGCATGCCGCAAGGCTTGAGGGTTCGAGTCCCTCTCTGCGCATGATTTAACCCGGGTTTAGACCCGGGTTTTTTGTTGCGTCAGAGAGCAGGCCAACTGCTTGGCCTGCGTAGGAACGAGAAAGGCGGAGCGTTGTACGAGTTTGAGCGAAGCGAAAGGCGAGTACCGCGAGCCCGGACTGCAGGCATTTTCCGTCAGGAAAATGACCGGAAGGAGAGGTCCTCTCTCTAGCATGATTTAACCCGGGTTTAGGCCCGGGTTTTTTGTTGCGCCAGAGAGCAGGCCAACTGCTTGGCCTGCGTAGGAACGAGAAAGGCGGAGCGTTGTACGAGTTTGAGCGAAGCGAAAGGCGAGTACCGCGAGCCCGGACTGCAGGCATTTTCCGTCAGGAAAATGACCGGAAGGAGAGGTCCTCTCTCTAGCATGATTTAACCCGGGTTTAGGCCCGGGTTTTTTGTTGCGCAAAAAGGCCTGGAAGCGCCCAAAAGGTTCTTTCGTAAATGATATAATCTATATATCTTTTCTTCGGAGAAAAACCACTTTATGACCCCTCTTTTGGCGGCCTGGGTATGCTGGGCCATTGTCGGCTTGTCGCCCGTGGCGGGCAAATTTGCCGTGGGCGTAATCAGCCCGGCGCTGCTTGTATTTTTAGGCACTTTTATCGGCGTATTGTATTTCACGCCCTGGATTACTAAAAACCACAAATGGGGGGAACTGTTAGCCGGCGAAACCCGTTGGAAATTTTTATTTATCGGCACTTTTGGCACGGCGCTTCCGTTCACCATCTCGCTTATCGCCCTTCACTACACCACCCCCGGCAACGCGGCTATTTTGCAACAGTCGGAACTGTTATATTCTTTACTTTTTGCAGGGATTTTTCTAAAAGAATTTCCCAGCCGCCAGCAACTGTTGGGCAGTGCGTGTATTGTGTTGGGCGTACTTATCATTTTGCTAAAAGAACAATACACCCCGCGCTGGACGGGGGATTTGCTTATTGTGGGAAGCACCTGGATGCTGCAGGCGGGCTCCACCGTGGCCAAACGCCTGCCAAAACAGCTGGACCACCGTGTTATCGGTATGGCGAGGAATCTGTTTGCCCTGCCGGCCCTGGTGCTGATTCTGGGCGTTATGTGCTTCTTGCCGGAGCCTTTTGTACTAAAACCCAACCTGCAGATGTTTACCGTGTTGGGATATACGGGCATTCTTAAATACGGGCTGGCTATGGTGGTGTGGTATAAAGCCATTCGCGCACTGGATTTAAGCAAAGTAACGGCTATTTACTTATCTTACCCGGTTCTTTCGCTTTTATTGTCTGCCGTATTGGGGCTGGAACAAATCTCTTGGCATCAGGCCTGCGGGCTGGCACTGACGATGGGCGGAGCCTATTGGATAAGCCTGACGGTGAAAAAAGAAGGCCATTAATCTTTTCCCTCGGCCCTTAATAAAGTACAATATATCTAGGAGAATTTATGTTTAACATTGCGCCGGTTTTTGCCGTTTGGATTGCTTGGTTTGCCACGGCGGCCAATTTGGTAATCAGTAAAGTAGCGGTTCCGTATGTCACGTCGGCCCTGTTTATTTTGTTGGCCTGTATTACGGCCGCGCTGTGTTTTACGCCGTATTTGATTAAAACGGGCGAGTGGAAACTGTTGCTGGACCGCAAAGTTTGGCCGCAATGCTTGGCCATGGGCACCTTCGGCACGGCCCTGCCGATGACGATTTTTATGATCGCCCTCAACTACACCACTCCCGTAAACGGTTCCATTTTGAACCAGTTTGAAATTATTTATTCGCTTATACTCTCGGCCATTTTGCTTAAAGAACGCCCCACGATGGGCCAAATCGGCGGATCGCTGCTCATTTTGTTGGGGGTAGGGCTGCTGTTGTGGCAGGCCGGCACTACGGTGCAATTGAAAGGCGATTTGATGATTATCGGCTGTTTGTGGATGTTTCAGCTCAGCCATATTTTTGCCAAAAAACTTCCCGCGCATATGCCCCCGCAGTTAATCGCCGCGGCGCGCGCCTTGTTTGCCATTCCCGCCCTGGCGGTATTGGTGGCGTGTTTGGCTATTTTTCAGGGGCCGCTTCAGTTTGAAAGCAACGCCACGCTGTGGAGCATGCTGGTGCTGTGTGCGGTGGTAAACTATTTTTTGGGCAATACGTTTTGGTATCAGGCCATTCGCCATATGGATTTAAGCAAAGCGACGGCCATTATTCTGTCGTACCCGGTCATGACGTTTGTGCTTTCCGTACTGCTGGGGCAGGACAAAATTACCGCTTATAAAATACTGGGCATGATACTCGCCATCGGCGGGGCTTATATCGTGACCGGTATGGTTAAACAAGGAGAAAGGAAATGAAAAAACTCGTTTTATTTGATTTGGACGGAACGTTGGTCAATGCGGGAGGAGCCGGCCGCACCGCGCTTAAAAAAGCGATGGAAGAATTGTACGGCGTAAACCCGGAGTTTGACCACTCGCTCATTTCCGGACGGACGGATTTGGACAATTTTTCCATTGTTTACTCCCTCATTAAAAAAGGCAAAAAACCCACCGCCGCGGAAATGAAAAAAATGAAAGCCAAATACCTGGAAATTCTGCCCGTGGAAGTGCACGCCTCCGTACGCTGCAAAAAATACGATTTGATTGCCGGCGTGGAAAAGTTTTTGAAACTGCTGGCCAAAGACAAAGACGTTATCTTGGGCTTGGGCACGGGCAACCTGGAAGAAGGTGCCAAAATTAAATTGGAACCCAGCAAGCTGGGCGAATATTTTACCGTAGGCGGCTACGGCGAAGACGGCCACACCCGCGAAGAAATGCTGCAGGCGGCCGTTAAACGCGCGGAAAAGAAATTCAAAACCAAAATTGAACCGGAAAATGTGTACGTCATCGGCGATACGCACCGCGACGTTTGCGCCGCCAAAAACTGCGGCTTTCACAGCGCGGTATTGACCAACGGCTTTGGTGACGCGCAAAAAATTCAGCGCGCCGCGGCCGAACTGGAAACTAAAGATTTTACCGATTTGACCACTTTCTGCGTTTGGCTGGGATTAAAAACTGACCCCAAAGGCGTCAAACGCGGCAGCTACATCATGCCCGCCAGCGCCATTGAGCACGTGTTTTTCAGCCGCACCGGCATTGACGAAGACCGCTTGAAAATGCTGCGCATCAAAAAATACTCGGACCTGGAATCCGGCACCATTATGTGAGGCGCCCCCATGGAATGGTATACTGCTGCGGAGCGTTTTACGGAAGCGTTGGCCTCGTCGGAGCCTACCCCGGGAGGGGGGGCGGCCGCCGCTATGGCGGGGGCCATGGGCTGTGCCTTGGCCATCATGGCCGTGGGCACCACGCTTAAGCGCAAAGCCACGCCCGAAGACGTGCGCCCGCGCCTGACGCAAAGCTTAAAACGTTTAACCGCTTTTAAGAACGAATTAAAAGGCTATATTCAGAAAGACGGCGAAGCGTACGCCGCGTATCTAACGGCTAAAAAATTGCCCAAAGACGCACCCGAACGCGAAAAAGCGGTGCAAGATGCGCTTTTGTTTGCGGCGCGCGTCCCGTCGGACGCGGCTTCCGCCGCCATGCACTGCCTGCGGGAAGTGGACCAAATTAAAGGCGACGTGGCCGAAATTATTCTGTCGGACGTGCACTGCGCCAAACATTTGCTCCAAGGGTGTATAAAATGCTCGGTGGAGAGCATTCGGGCGAACCTGGCGTTTATCAAAAACGAAGACCGGGTAAACGAATTAAACAAGCAGATTGCCACCTTGTTAAAGGCCTGCTAAAAGGGGAAAGGTTATGAGCGAAAAAGCAAACAAAAGAAGCGGCATGCTGGGCACCATCTACAATATGCTGCCCGGGATAGACGACGACTACGCCGCCAAACTCGTCTATACGCTGGAGGACAAAAAAGCCCTGCCGGAACTGCAGCAGGACATTGCCGACATCGCCGCCCAATTAAGCTCCGACTCGCCCATGACCGACACCATCGTCGCCAAAATTCTGCTGGACGAAATCACCATTTCCGCCGCCTTGCGCCAGCTGCGCATTTACAACAATTCCACCTCTATCAGCGAGCTCTGCGCCGCGCTGGAAATCCCCGCCCAGGACACGGGCAAATTATTGGAAGTATATGCTTCCTTTTCTTCCCGCAAATACTTTGACGAACAATTTGCCTCTGCACTTAAAAAAGTGCCCGAATCCCTAAATGACGACGAACAAGCCGTCCAAGCGGTAAATATTTTAATTGCCGAGGCGGACAAACTGCTCTCCAACTCCGCCAAAGTATCCAAGCAAAACAAAAAAGACGTATTCAAAACGGCCGACAAATATCATCTTTCCGTCAAGCTCACGGCTGAACTGGAACTGCTCTACACGCAGCCGGCTAGCATTGCGTTTCAACAGGAGTTTGACCGCTTGCTTAAACTGCTTGCGGAGCAAAACCCGGACAAACGCCTCTGCGCCTCGCTGGCGGCGCGGGCCATGCTGTGCCAGATTACACCCAAAGACGCGCAGGATATTGCCCTTTTGTCCAAACTCTTAAACGGGCGCTTGCTGGAAGAAGATTTGCTGATTATCGCCTGCCGCTACCTTAAAGTAAAATCTCCGGCCGATATTGCCGCCACGTTTGAAGCCGTGTTAAAGAAGCTGCCCCACGTATCGGGCGCGGAAGAAAACTTGGGCTTAGCCGTGCGCGTATTATTGGACGGGACGGAAGAAAGCTTTGAAACCGCCCGCAAAAAAGCTTCTATTCGGAGAGACCGCGAAGTATTGCGGGAAAAACTCTCCAAAAACGAGCTTTACAGCGGCTACGAATACGATTTTGCCGAGCGGTTTGGCGGCAAAAAAGATTTTGCGCAAATTGAACGGGAAATGGACGACCTGCTTAACTCGCTTCCGTTCTGCAGCCAAAAGAAAGAAAACAAAGAGCTCGCCTGCAAGGTATTATTGGGCTCTCTTAGCCAGGAAGAAGCTTCCAAACAAGCGCAGTATCTGCGCGATTTGAAGGCGCAAACCCTCACGCAAGGGCTGGCGCCGGAATTGCTAAAAAGCTATCTGGGCACCAAATCGGCCGATGAACTGATGAAGTTTTTTGACGAGTCGCTTTCTCCCTATACGTTTTGGAAATCCGACCGTGAAAAACACATTTTTGCCCTGCGCACGCTAGTGGGGGAATTAAATGGAACGTATAACCGCCGCATTTCGCAGTTTGTATTGGAAATGCTGGAAAACGGTTCCTCGCTGGATTTGATGACGGACATGCTGAGCAACATTCAAAAGAAGAAAACCAGCAAAGAAGAATTGGAAAATTTGCTGGACCGCTACAAACAGGCGCGGGCGGCTTCCAAAGCGTAAGCTGCGGGGCCAAAAAAAGCTGTTAAATTTCGCGATAATTTGCTATGCTTTTATCGTGCCGTGCTATATTTATTTTTTCAAGGGTGAAAACACATGAGATATTGGGTCTATATCAACGATAAAGTAGATGGTCCTTATGAAGAGGACAAGTTGGTAACGCTGCAAGGCTTTACCCCGGATACGCTGATTTGCTCCGAAGAAGTGCCGGAAGGAGGCAACCAGGAATGGGTAAAAGCGTCTACCATTTTTGAATTTGACCAAGTGGAACAGCCGGCCGATCAGCCGTTGCCGGCCGAAGAAGTGTTCAAGACGCAAACGGTTCACAACGATCCGCTCCCGTCTGAGCAAACGGTAGCGCCGACTAGCGACGTGAACCACCTGCTCCTTGAAAAAATAGACTTTTTAACCCGCGAAATTTCCGGCCTACAGACTAAGCTGGACGATATGAAAATCAAGCTGGACGCCGCCATTTCTTCGGCGCATTTTGCGTCTCAGCCCACCGCGGACACCCCGGCTTACATCCCGCCGCAGGACAACGCCCAAAACACCATTACCCTTACACGGCATGACGAAAACCCTGTCACGTCTGAAGCCCTTATCACCAACACGGAAAGCTTGGTTTCCCAGGCGGAAAATATTGTAGCCGCCGCCAACCAGGCCGAAAAACCTTTGGATATGCTGGGCCCGGTAGATTTGGGCGACAAAAAAGCAGACGCCGCCACCACCGAAGTTTCTTTGGGCTCCAAAGCCGAAGAAGAAGTGGTGCTCCGCTCTGCGCTGGACTCTTTATATAATGCCAAGGTCCAAACCCAAGAAGAAAAAGAAAGCACATTCCAGGACTTGCTGACCCCGAAACAGGCCGAAGTCTTGGCGGCACAAGCTACGGCTTTGAATAAAGAAAAAGAAGAATCCGCCAGACCCACTTTGGACGAAGCCCTTAAAACGGTTATGGAAGCCGATAAAGCGGCCGCCGCGGCGGAAAATGAAGCCGAAAAAGATGCTTTGCTTAAAGAATTGACCGCTGAACCCAAAGAAGACGTTTTGGATCAGGTCATTAAAGAAAAAGAAGCCGAAAAGCAGGCCGAAACCTTGAGAATGGAACAAGCGGCCGCCGCCGGTGCAGCTGCCGGAGTAGCTGCCGCCGCGGGCTTGGCCTCTTTGGACGAGAAAAAAGAACAACAGCACGAAGTGCCCGGTTTTGAAACCGTTCAGGAAGTAGCCGCCGAGCCGCTTCCCGAAAAACAAACGCTGGACTTTACCGCCCAGGCTGAACCGGCCCTTTCCATCGCGCCGGACCGCCATGAACCGGAAAAACAGGAAGAAGTGAAACCCGCTTCCGAAATGCCGGCTGACGTGCCCGCCGCCAAAAAAGCCGAAGAACCCAAAGAAACGGCTCCTCTTTCCGACCTGCCCGTCTTGGAAGAAGTCGGCGCCCAGCCGCAGCAAGCGGCCGCCGCTGCCCCGGAACAGGACGAAAAAGAAGAAACCATGCAAGAATTGGTGCCCGGAGCCAAAATGGAAAAACCGGACGGCGTCATTATTACGGACGAAGATTTGAATGAGGCTTTCTCCGAAAGAAAAGAAGAATCTGCCCAGTCGGTGGAACAGCTGTTTGGCTTAACACCCGAATCTCAGCCGGAAAGCCAGCCTGCCGCGGAAGAACAACAGCCGCAAACGGCCGAGGAAGAACAACACTTGCCTCAGTTTAGCGACCAAACGACCGAAAAGCCGCTTCCGATGGGCAACCCCAACGACTTGACGGAAATTGAACTCAAAGAAGGTTCCACCTATTTGATTTCGGACTTTGTGCCTCCCGCTCAAGCCAACGGCAATGCCTTGCCCAAAGAGCTGGAAAGCTTGAATGCGGGTTCTTCCGCCAAACACCCGGCGGACGGCAACACCCAAACGGCCGAAGTGCAGGAAATGGTTGCCTCCGTTAAACAAGACGAAAAACCTGCGGCCGAAAACGAAGCGCCCAAAGATGTGACCGTTTCCCAGATTATTTTGGAAAACACCATCAAAACCAAACGCGGCGCGACGCTGGACATCAAAACCGTACCCATGGTGCCGGAACCGGCCCAGTCCGAACGGTTGCATTTTGACGACATGTCCGACGATATCAACACGCAGCACGACATGAAGAGCGCTGACGTGAAAGCCAACGGCAAAACGGCCAAAATGGTTGTCGGTACGTTGGTGACCTTGGTATTGGCTGCCGGTATTTATGTAATGTTGGCGTTTATGAATTTAATTCCGCCGCAGTTTAACTTGCTTTCTTCCGACCAGAGCGCCGCACAAACCGCGGAACAAAATGCCCAATTGGAAGAAATGCTTGGCACGCAGCCCCAGCAACAGCCGGCTGCCGCGCCCGAAACGGCTACCAACCCCATGGACGCCACTTTGACGGAAGTGAAGAACTTCCCGTTGATGAACGGTTACACGCTCCAGCAGTACATTGAAGCCAGACACCCGGCCGCCAAAGGGCTGATTACCTGGGATATTTCCACCGCCGTGGACCCGGATAATTATTCCATTTTGGTAAAAGTTCCGCCGGAGAATCCGCAAAGCTTCAAAATTTCTTACCGCTTTAACTACAACACGGTAACGAAAGCGCTGGATCCGACCATCTCGGACGCCAAGAACCTGTTGGACTCCGTATCCCAGTCTATGGGTATGCCGCTGCCTCAACAGCAAGTACCGGCGCAGCAAATGCAGCCTGCCCAACAGCAGCCTGCGCCGCAGCAATCGCCTACCCGCTAACTGCAAAATTAGCTTTACTAAACCCCGCCACCCAGGCGGGGTTTTTTATGGGCTTATGACGGCTTTGTAAAAGACATTATTACACTTAAAGGATAACCACCCAGCCCCAGAGCAAGGCCCTAAACACATACATCGGGAGGGGAGAAAGAGGTTTACTTTTACTATATTTCAAATGCTCTTTCCCCTGGTTAAAGCGTGGGGCACCACCAAGAGGGGGAACATTATGGGCTTGAAAGATTGTGTTCCAGCTTTTTCCAACCCGCTAAACCTCTCATCAAAAGTTACAAAGTCCTATTTGCCACAAATCTTTCTTACGCTTGCGTAGAGCGGTCAAACTGCATGGGGCCATATTGATATTATCTAGTGGTTAAAATCTCTTTTGCGGGCTATTTTGCAAGTTTTAGAGGGCATTTTGAAAGCAACTATCACCACTGAGAAAGGATTTCCAGTTATATTTTTAATCGGAGGGAGCTTTCATCGTAAACCAGTGGGGAAAAGAGTCTTAAAAATGTACGGGCTTCTACAAATGTCTATTTCCGGCCATAAAAAACGCCGGCCCCAACAGGCCGGCGTTTTACGTTAAATAGCCAAAGACTCTATTTCACGGCATTTTTTAAGATGCTTTCCAATGTGTGGAAAGCTTTTTCCACCCAACCCAAGCTCAGCCATTCGTACGGGCCGTGCGGGTTTTCGTACCCGGCAAAAATGTTGGGCGTGGGCAACCCGCGCAGGGTCATTTGGGCACCGTCCGTCCCGCCGCGGGCTTGCGTCAATCGATACGGGACATTATTTTCTTTCAACGCCATTTCCAACAGTTCCATAGCCTGCGGGCGTTCTTTCAAGATATCACGCATATTGCGGTATTGCTTTTTGAACGTAATATCAATTTTGGCAGCCGGATATTTGCGGCGTTTTTCTTCCACCAGGGCTTCCAGCATTTTTTTGAATTGTTCAAATTTGCCCAAATCGTGTTCGCGCACAATGCCTTTCACAACGGCATGGTCCAAGGCGCCTTCCACGTCCTTAAAGAGCACAAAACCTTCCTCGCCTTCGGTCGTTTCGGGCAGTTTATCTTCCGGCCAGGAAGATACTATATCCGCGGCAATGCGCACGGGGTTGGCCATGAACCCTTTGGCCGAACCGGGGTGGCAGGTCTTGCCGATGATGTCGATGGTGACGGTATCGGCATTAAAGTTGCCGCAGTCAATCTCGCCCAAGGTGGCGCCATCAATGGTGTAGGCAAAGTCTGCCCCAAATTTTTCCACGTCCAAATAAGCAATGCCGGTTCCGGTTTCTTCATCAATGGTAAAAGCGGCTTTCACCGGGCCGTGTTTAATTTCGGGGTGAGCAAGCAAATGCTCGGCCAGGGTCATGATGGTGGCAATGCCTATTTTATCGTCTGCCGCCAGCAGGGAATTACCGTCCGCGGTGACGATGTCATCTCCCACGCAAAGCTTTAAGTTATGGTCAGTTTCCGGAGAGAGGAACATCTTTTTCTCGGCATTAATGGTAATGATACCGCCGTCATAATTGGCATGGAGGCAGGGGCGAATGTCCTTGCCGTTATAGTCGCACACGGTGTCCATATGGGCAAAAAGACCGATGACGGGGGCCTTTTTATCCGTATTGGCGGGAATGAGGCCGGTGACAAAGCCATATTCGTCCACTTCAACGTCGGTAAAACCGATGGTTCTCATTTCCTGGGCCAAGGTATGCGCAAAAGAAATTTGGCTGGGGGTGGTGGGGGTTACGTGGCTGGTAGGGTCACTGGTCGTATCCACCGCCACGTAACGGACAAAGCGGTCATATATTTTTTGTTGTAAAGGGTTCATAATTTCTCCATAGAGGTTAATTTTATTATACAATTTATTATTCCCGTACTTTGGAGGTTTTATGAGAAAACTGTTTTTGTTGTTTACCGCCGCCACCCTGCTGTGTGCCTGTGCTTCGGTGCAAGAAGCCGAAAATATGGCCGACTGCAAGTTTGCGCTTAGAAGTGTAGAACTGACCAATTACAATTTAACTTCTTTTGATTTTGACGTCATCATCGCCATCACCAACCTCAACCGCAAAGAGGCGGCCTCGCTCAAACGCTTTGAGGGGGAACTGACCGTGAATGAAGAAAAAATGGCCGATGTTTCCTTGGCGGACATTAAAATTGAACCCAACTCCACCAAAAACGCAAAAGCCCGCTTAAACGTGCCCATGACCAGCTTTAACAGCAAGCTCTTAGGTCTTTTAAGCATGGGAAGCGGCACCCTGGACTATCACCTGACGGGCACCATGTATTTTGAAGGCCCCTTGGGGGCGGAAATTCCCGTACCGGTGGACATTGGCCGTATCGGCAGCTACAACTAATTTGAACATAAAAAATCCCCGGCGCTTAGCCGGGGATTTTTTATTTTGCTTTTACAAAACCTACATCAAAATCATACGCAGTACAAATGCCGTTACAAAAGAGAGCGACAAGGTAAGCGCAATCACTTTAAGCGTGTCTTTCCAGCCGCTTTCCCGCAGCATTACAAAGAAAGTAGCCACGCACGGCAGGTACATCGCCATAAACACGCACGCCACCACCAGCGCCTGCGGCGCCAGCTGGAACGGCTCCAACAGCGCGATGGATACGTCTTTACGCAAGAAGCCCAAAATGAGCAGCGGCGTCGTTTCGGCCGGCAGCCCCAGCACATATTCCACCGGATAGCGGGCCACTTTGGCCACCCAATCCGTTATACCGGAAAGCTGCATCAAATCCACAAACACCACCCCAAACAAAATAAGCGGCAGGGCATCGCCCAAGTATTCTTTCATGCGGATCCACAGCTTGCGCATCAGCGGCCGAATCTGCGGAATCTGCCAAGAAGGAATTTCCATAAACAATTCCGGCGTTTCGCCTTTCATCAGTTTATTTAACACCGTTCCGGCCAAAATCCCGTTTATAAACAAGGCAAAAAACACAATGAGCATGTACTTCAGCCCATAGGGGGACAAAATGGAAATAATCATTGCCGTTTGAGAAATACACGGCGCCAACACCAAAATAAGCGCCAGCGCAATCACGCGTTCCCGCCGCGTTTCCAATACGCGAATGCCCATCACCGCCGGCACTTTGCAGCCAAACCCCAGCATAATCGGCAGCGAGCCATACCCGTGCAGGCCGATTTTGTGTAACAAACTATCCAGCAACACGGCCAAACGCGGCAAATATCCCAAATCGCCCAAAAAGCCAAGCAGGGCATAAAATGCCAGCACATACGACATCACTTCTATAAGGGCAATATGCAGGCCGTCGGTCAGTACGCCAAAATATTTGACGCCGCCGTCCCCCAGCAAAATCATGCCCAAAAAGTTGTCTTTAATGGAGGCAAAAATTTTCTCCAAAAACGGCACATAATAGTTTTCGTAGAGCGGGTCCAACAGGGCAATAATATTTTCACCCACAAACCGCACCAGGAAAAACAACAGCACCAACACCACCAGCGCAATCGGCAAACCGGTGGCCGGCGTAGTCGCCCAGCCTTGGAGCTTTTCCCAAAAGGAAGCGTGTTTATGCTTTACCGTCTGCACTTTATGGATAATATCCCCAATCACGTGCCATTTTCCTTCCGGCGTGGGGGGAACTTCCAACGTGCTTTCGGGCGTTTTGCGCGCCGCCATGCGGGAAGCTTCCACCGCCAAGGTTTTTAATCCTTCGCCCGTGGTAGCCACCACCGCAATCACCGGTATGCCCAAAATTTTATGCAGGGCTTTTACGTCAATTTGAATACCTTTGCGCTGGGCCTCGTCAAACTTATTAAGCAGCAAGATAACGGGCTTTTTAAGCTGCATAATTTCCAGCAGGAAATACAAATTGCGCTCCAGGTGAGACGCGTCCGCCACGCACACGATAAAGTCGTATTCCAAGTCTTTGAATAAATTGCGTTTGCGCCCTTCAATCAGCCATTCTTCTTCCAAGCGGTACAAGCCGGGGATATCAATAATATCGTACGGCTCGCCGTCAAATTGGGTCTGTCCGTAATTTAACCCCACCGTAGTACCCGGAAAGTTGGACGAAATAATACCGATTCCCGTCAAACGCGAAAAAATCAAGCTTTTCCCGACGTTAGGGTTTCCGGCCAAGAGGAAAGTATTTTTTTTGGCGTTGACGAAAATCTTTTTGGCGGTTTCGCGGCCGATGGCCACTTCCGTGCCGGACACGCTTACTACCACCGGGCTGGATCCCGGTTTGCGGGTAATGAACTGTCCGCGGACGAGCCCCATAGCGGCCAATTTATCGGCCATTTTGGCGTCCGTTTGAATTTCTTTGATTTGGGCCGTCTGGCCCGGCTTCATTTGATGAAGGGAACGAGAATTTTCTTTTTCCATAAAAGTTAGTTTTTCCTTACTTTAATATTTTACCACAACCGCACTTCCCTTTACAAGCCTTTATCCCGACGGGAAAATTTCCTTTCGGCGCAGAAAATTTATTTTTTGTATAATTTAGGTATCAATTTTACCAAACAGGAGATCTCAAATTATGGCTTACAAAGTGAACCCGGATGTGTGCATTAACTGCGGCGCTTGCGAATCCGCCTGCCCCGTTACCGCCATCAGCGAAGTAGAAGGCAAAAGAAAAATCGATGAAACCAAATGCATCGAATGCGGTGCCTGCGCCGGTACCTGCCCTGCCAGCGCCATTGCTCTGTAAGGCGTAAACATTTTGGAAAGCCGCCCCGCAAGGGGCGGTTTTTTTATGGATAAATAAACACAAAAAAGAGCCGGGGGATGTGCCCGGCTCTTTTGTTCAGAACCGTTCGGGGGGTAAATCGAAAGGTTCTGGGGGATAAAATCTATAAGCAAATTATAATAAAAAGGATAACCCCTATACCTAATCATACAACCTGTCTCGTAAAAAAGCAAGCTTTTAATTGAAAAAATTAAGGTTTAATTTAAGTATAGCCTTTTTGAACTATTAAAAAATTTTTTATAACTTTTGCTTCTTATTGGTTATAATATAGTAACCGGAGGAAGAAACCACATGAAAAAACTAGGATTCATTTTTGTTTTTGCATTAGCCGTCACTCCGCTCTGTGCGCAGAACGCCCAAAGCAAGGACGACTACTATACAGGGTATGAAGGCCTGGTATTGGGCGAACGCACGCCGCGTTCCGCCACCGATGCCATTGCCGAACAGGCCACCCAGGTTCCCGGCGACATCTACCGCGGAACCTTGTTTGGAGCCGAGCAAAAGAAATATGAAGGCGACACGCTGGGCAACCGCCCGCGCCCCACAACCAAATTCGTGTACGACACTTCGCTGGTCCGCGCCGTTAAAATCAGCGACGAAGACCGCGTGCGCACGCTGATGTACGCCAACGTGAACGTAAACGAAAAAAACTATGCGGGTATCACGCCTTTGACCATTGCCGCCGAAAAAGGCAATATGCCTATTATTAAAATGCTGGTGGAAGATGGAAACGCCGTTATTAACGATGCCTCCAGCTACGGCGTCACTCCGCTCATTGCCGCCGCCGCGGCGGGCAATGCCGAAGTGGTGGACTATTTGGTCACCAAAGGGGCCGACGTTACCGCCAAAGACGATTTGGGCAAAACTGCCCTGATTTACGCCAGCAGCATTGATAACCCCCAGTTAATCAGCAATTTGATTAAATTGGATAAACATGCCGTCAACCTGCCGGACAACTCCGGCAATACGCCGCTTATCTATGCGGCCCAAAAAGGGTTGAACGATAACGTCAAAGTGCTCTTGGCCAACGGCGCTACGGCAGATTACCGCAACCCGGCCACGGGGCTTTCTCCCATCGCTGCGGCCGCGGCCGAAGGGCAGAGCAACACCATTCGCTTGCTGGCCCGCACCGGCAAAGCGGACGTGAACATTTCGGATTTGTCCGGCCGCACGCCTATTTTCTATGCGGTGGAACAGGACCAGCCCGATGCCTTGCGTGCGTTGCTGTCGCTGGGGGCCGATGTGAACGCCCAGGACAATAACGGCGTTACCGCGTTGATGCGCGCCTCGGCCAAAAACCGCCAGGACTGCGTCAACATTTTGCTCAAGCAAAAAGGCGTCAACACCGAACTGCGGGATTTTCAAAATCGCACCGCCATTATCTACAGCGTGTACGCTGAAGACTTGGCCCCCGCGCAGGCGCTTGTGAAAGCGGGTGCGGATATGAATGTGCGCGACAGCGCCCAAAACACCGCTCTTATGAGCGCGGTGAAAGCCAAAAATGACCGCATGGCTTTATATTTTATCCAGCAAGGGGCGGATTTGACCGCCGCCAATTCTTCCGGCGAAAATGTGTTTATGCTGACGGAAGAATACCTGCCCAAATCCATGACGGCCAATGTGCTTTCCGTCAAAAAGAATTCCACTTATCAGGACGCTCTTGCCCTGCAGGAAGAAAAATTGGCCGAAGTAAAAGCGCTTGAACAACAGCTGGCCGAAGAAGAAGCCCGCGTGAAACAGCTGCAGGAAGAAGCGGCGGCAAAAGCCCAAGAAGAAGCCGCTGCCAAAGAAGCTGCCCTGCGCGCCAAACTGGAAGAAGAATATCGAGCCAAAACGGCCGAAGACCCTGAACTGGTCCGCTTGCAGCAGCAGCTGGAAGCCGCCAAAGCGCAGCGCGAAGCCGCCATGCAGGAAGAAATTGACCGCCAGGTGGCCGAACAACTGGGCAAAAAAGAAGTGGAAGAACCGTCCGTATTGAAAGACGAAAAAGCTTCCAAAAAATAACAGCCTTTGTTTTACACAAAAAAAACCGGAGCCCAAAAGCTCCGGTTTTTTATGGGATTAATAAATTATTTCCCGTACGTTTTACACCATTGCACAAAGGTTTGCCATTGGCCGTAAAGCGTCTTGGCGGCGGCAGCCTCCAGACGGGGGGAAAACGTTTGCCGAACGGGCGGAGCCCAATGGCTCACCGTCCACCCCAGCCGTTCTCCTGCCAAGCGTGCCGCCCCCAGCACGGTACTTTCGGTATCCTGCAGGGCTAAAAGCGGCGTTTGCAGTAAATCCGCCTGATACGCAAGCAGCCAATTTGACTTAGCAAGGCCCCCGGAAACTTTTACGGGTCCTTGGCTGGCTAGTCCGTTTACGCGCAAATACGCGGCAATATCGGCCAGCAAAAAGGCTATGGCGCGCACCATGCCGCACACCCAATCGGGCTTTCGCGTACGGGGGGATAAACCGGCCACAATGGGGGAGAGCGAAAAATCCCAATACGGGGCCCCTAATCCGCCCAATGCAGGCAACAGCCAGACAGGGTGCACAGCCGCCTGGCACAAAGCGTCCGTATCGGCCGGCTCAAATTCAATGCCTTGGGCTTTTAACCACATCAGCGCACTTCCTGCCGCGTTCACGGGGCCTTCCAGCAAATAATCACAGGTACCGTCTAAAGCGGAAACGGAAAGGGAAGTAAGTAGACCGGGCAGGAAAACAGGTTTTTCCCGTCCGGCATTATAAAGCAAAAAAGCACCCGTGCCGTAATTAATACAGCTTTGCCCTTTCTCTAAGCCCGCAAACGCCACCGAAGCCTGCTGATCCCCGGCGCAAACACAAATGGGGATAGATACCCCCTTATATTCAAACTGCCCGTAATCGGCCGCGCTGGGCAAAATGGAAGGCAAAATGTGTTCCGGCACGCCAAAAGCGCGGCAAAGGGGCTCACTCCACTTTTTGGTGCGAATATCCAAAAGCAGCATACGCTGCGCCAGCGTCGGGTCCGCCGCGAACATGCGTCCTTGGGTCAAGTGCCAAATCAAATAAGACACCACCGGGCCCGCTAGCAAACGCCCCGCCTCCAGTGTCTGACGAACGGCAGGGATATTTTGCAGGCACCAGGCAATTTTGGGCGCGGAAAAATAGGGGGTTTTATACAACCCGGTAACGGCGTGTACTTCTTCTTGAGAAATGTTGGCCTGTTCGGCTTGCGCATACGCGCGGCCGTCCTCCCACGTTAGCACGGGCGCTACGGCTTGGCCGGTGGTTTTATCCCACAGTACCACGGTGGACCGCTGAGACGTTACGGCCAGCGCCGCCACCCGCTGGGGGTCCACTTCGTCCAAAAGTTGATGCAACACGTCCAGCTGGCTTTGCAGCAATGTTTGGGCGTCGTACTCGGAACAGCCTTCCCGCGGGCGGGTGGGGGAAAGCTGGGCGCTTTTTTGCGCCCGCACGGTACCGGCCGCGTCCACCGCAAATGCGCGGGAACTGGACGTGCCCAAATCCAATGCTATAATCAGCCGTTCATTTTCCATTCGTGGTTTCCTTCACGTCGTAAGACGCGTCATACCATAAGTTTTCGGTCAACAGGGTATGGGCCGTTTTGTCCAGCGAAAGGAGTTTCTCTTCCGCTTTTTTAACGTCAAAATCCGGCGTATAGGCCTGGGAATAAAGCACTTTCCCGCCGCCATGGCGGATTTCGCCTTCCGGCGTTACCAGCCCTATCGTTACACCGTCGGACACTAATGCCACGCGGTCTTTAGCCGAATCAAACATATCCCGTCCAAACGCCGTGTAAGGATGGTTTAATTCCGTCAGGCGGTAGATCGTGGGGATCAAGTCGTTCTGCGTTACGATATGGTCAATTTTTTGCGGCTTCAAAAGTTTCGGTGCATAAATCACCATCGGAATACGAAAGCGGTTTTTAAGGGAATTATCTTCCGGACCGCCGGAGGTATGGTCCGCCACGAAGACAAAAATGGTATCGTCAAACCAACCGTCTTTTTTGGCACGTTCCAATAATTGGCCGATGGACCAGTCCGCAAATGAAAGCGTATTTAAGAAGCCGTGTTCCCAGGTGTCGTAGGGATATTTGTCAAACTGGGGCAGGGTGGACGTAAACGGCTCATGCGTAATGCCGGTAAACAGCATACCCATAAAATTTTTCTCTTTGCGGTTTTTAATTTTATCGGACGCAAACATCATGGCGTCGTAATCGTATCCAAAAGGGGCCTTCTTTTGATACGGGAGCAGTTGTGGCATATCTTCCCAACCGTATGTTTCTTTGGCGCCCAAATACGAAGCCAGCGCGCACAACCGGTAAGAACCGCGGTGAGACGTTTGAGCAAAAAAAGTGTAATAGCCCGCTTCCAAAAAATGCTTGGGCATGGGGGACAATGAAGCCAGCTCCAACCCATATCCAAACATCGGCAACCCCGGCACCCACGGCAAGCCGGCAAATACCGCCGCAAACCCAAAAATACTGCGCTGGCCGACGGCATATGCATTGGTAAACGTAACGCCTTCTTCTATCAGTTTGTCAAAAACGGGCGTTGCGCCAAACCCGTTATGGGAAAGACCGTCCACATAATACGGATGCCACCCTTCCAGCAGCACGATTAATACGTTATGCTTGGGGGTGGAAGGAACGTCTTTTCTAACACGCATCAGCGGATAATGTTCGTTAAGGAGGGTTTCGTCCGAAGATAGGAGCATCTTTTGCACATTCGGGATAGCTTTTTCAGCAGGATAGGGGTTGACCACGTCCACCGCGCCTTTGCGCCCCACTTGATAGGCGGTAAATACGCCGTTAAGCGCCAAGGCGGAACCGGCGGGGGAAGATACATAGTTATATACGTCCGCCACCCCCAGGGATTTGCCGCCGCCCAAATGGCCGCGAATGCCAAACACGCACAAAACGATAATGCCTAAAAGAAGGGCCGCATTTTTACCCCAGCCCCACTGACGGGGAGCGAAGTGTTTGTCCGCATAGCGGGCCAACGCCCACACCGCAGCCCCCAAACCGCCCAACAGCAAAAACAGCGGCAGCCACGTCTGCGTCACCATATACGACAGGATAAAACCCCAGTCGTTGGAAAGCTGCACAACTTCTTCGGCGATATGACGGTTTACTTTGGGGAAATAAATTAAATCGCCAATCAAAAATCCAGCCGTCACCACCAGTTCCGCCAGCAACACACCCGCCCAGCATTTCACCCAGCGGACGGATTTTACCGGCAAATTAAGCAGGAAAATCAGCGGCCCCATAAAAAGGGCTATCACGGAAAAATCAAATCTTAGTCCGTTCAAAAACGCCGAAAAAATCTCTTTCCCCTGCATGGAAGAAAAGAATTCTCCATTCAAGAAAAACAACGTCGTGCGGGCCGCCGTGAACAACAGGGCCGCAGCCAAAATAAAAATCAAAGAAAGTTTTACGCGAAAGTCTTTTTTGTCTGTAGCCATAGGGGTTACTCCGCTTTGTTAATTGTCAGATTATCTTCTTGCGTTTTGCGGGCAAAAGCACTCAGTTTGGCTTTGGCCTGCGCCGGGACGGAGTCGTCCTGCAACAGGGCAGCCACCGTGCTTTGGGTGGGCACCAGCACTTTGGCCAACAGCTTAAGCGTGCGCAAGAGCTCCACCACTTTTTCCTTATCGGTAAATTCCAATTTTTCCACGCGGGCAAGTTCCGCCTTAAAATTGGCCCCGAAGTGACGCTCAAAATTGTTTTTGCGCATCAGCGAAATAATTTCTTTTTGCAAGCTTTTGGCTTCTTCCAGCAAGGCTCCGCAGCGATCTATTTTTTCGCTAAGGAGTTCCTGTTCGCTCTTCACGGGCTCGGCTTGAGGAGCCATCGCCTGCGGCCGCAAAGACGCGGCGGAAGGATCGTATTCTTTTCCCGTAAACACCGGGCAGATATTGCGGTAATCACACCAGCGGCACTGATTTTCGCCGGGGGTAGGGTCAAACTTGCCGGCGCGGATATTGTCGGCCACTTTCAGCACGCCCTGCCAAAAGGAAAAGATTTCCTTGTCCGGGGCGCGTTCAAACGTCATTTCCTGCAAGGTGGGCAGGTGATAAAAACTAAGCTGCCCCACGCGCAGTTCACTCACACCGGGATCCACTTTTTGCACCAAGGCTTTAACGGCGGGGGAATTTTCCACCACTTTCTGGTACATATACAGCTGGTCCGGCTCGCGCTGGACGGTTTTACCCGTTTTATAATCCAAAATTTTAATTTTCCCGTCGCCCAGATAATCAATACGGTCCAAAATGCTGATTAAACTCAGCCCGTCCATATCCAGGGTGCTTTTCATTTCCACCGAAAGCGGATGCACAAAAGAAGCCGCATGCTTGGCGTAGTATTCCTCTATAATACGCCGTCCTTCGGCAAAGCCGGCCAGCTCCTTTTCCACGGAAGCGTAGCCTTTTTGCTCAAAAGAAGTTTTGTTCCAATGGTTTTCAAAAAAAGAAAGGGCCTGCTCCAGGGAGGGGAAAGCGGGTTGATTCGGATTATAGATATATTCCATCACCTCATGCAGGGCAGAACCGAAAGCAAAGTAGTATTTGGGTTGTTCGGGAATCATGTGCACGTAGCGGAATTTGTACTTTTGCGGACATTCCTTGTACATGCCCATCTTGGAATAGGAAAAAGAGAGATTTCTTGCCATAATAACGGTGCTCCAATTAAACGGTCCCCTTTATTTTACCATTTTCACCTTCATTTGGCCCGCCTCCAAAAGCCCAAAAAAATCCCCGCCGAAGCGGGGATTTTTGTTACTGTTTGAATCCGTTAAACGTAGTACCTTTCATTGGTTCGTTGGGGGCGGAATTATTGTTAAATCCGACCGGTCTGGCATTTAAGAACTTCTTTTTGGGTTCTTTAATTCTGGCACGCAGATAGGTGGTAAATTCCGTCTGCATGGAGGTATCCAGCTGGTTGGCCAACAACTTCAAAGAATCTTTGAAGAGAGTGGGATACAAGTTCAGCAGATACACCAGGTCCGCCACGCACTGGGCAGATTCTTTAGAAAGTCTAAGCAGTTCGCGGTTGGCTTCTCTCATTTGTTTGCGGTAGTAGCGGCTGACGGCTTCATCCGTCGGATCCAGGCGCACTTTCGCTTTCATATAAGCGCGTACAGCCTGTACCACTTCCACATCCATGGTGTGAAGTTTCTTGCGAAGCGCAAAGACCAACCCGGAAAATTCTTCAGGCAAATCTTCATATTCGGGAATGGTATCCAACCATTCGCGGTAAAAACGCGGAGTCATGTGCGGCTGGCGCAACGGATCGGGAGAGAAGGCCAGCAAACCGGGAATAGCCGGGTCCTTTTTCGGCAGATATTTAGCGTTGCGTTCGCGCAACAGCACATCGGCCCACTTGGCATATTCCTTCTTCATATTGGCCGTCAGTTCGGACAAGGCAGCGGCAGATTCGGCATTCAGCTTTTCCAAATAAGCCATACGGGCGGCCTGTTCCAACTGCGGGTCAATCAGGGCAGCGGCGGCCTGTTGAGCGTGTACTTGCTGCAGCGTGCGAATAGACTGCGCATACAGCTGGTACCGCGCCAGCAATTCTTTGCTGGAGATATTACGTACCACCTTGGAAGGTTTTTGTACCAAGGCTTTTCCGGCCGTTTTGGCGAGTTTGCCACCTTGCGCAAACCCGGGAACGGACAAACAGAGCATTAACAGCGGGACTAATACTTTTCTCATAAGGATGCTCCTTTTTTTCTGCTTCTAGTTTTTCTTTTTTATATTTTTTTACTATACTATTTTTCCGATAAAAAATCTATAAAAAAAAGTCCTATTTTTAAGGGTTTTTTGGACCTATCCTTTTTGGGTTTATTAGACCCATCTATTTTTGGGCCCTAAGGGCGCGGCATAAAATATATTTTTTCAAGGAGTTTTCCGACGGTATTTTTCCAAAAACAGGCATGTTTTTGTCCCGCCATTAGGCTGGGCGGCGAAAGTTTTTGCGGGCTTGCTTGGCGCGGGGGGAATATGATAAAAAAGGATTTTGGCAGGTTAAAAGCCAAAATCCTTTTAATAAAAATACCCCCAATAGGAATCGAACCTATATCCCCTGCTTAGAAGGCAGATGCTCTATCCATTGAGCTATGGGGGCCAAATTCAACTGCACCGCCACTTGCGGCTACATATATTTTACAACAAATTAACCAAACATTCAAAAATTTTATCACCGCCGCCCCTTTCAAGCGCCCCCGCGGCAAAGTGCTACAATATAGAAACATGGCCAGTATACCCGTACGCAAAATCATTCATATAGATATGGACGCCTTCTTTGCCTCCATTGAACAGCGCGACAATCCCGCCCTGCGCGGCAAACCCATAGCCGTTGGACATGCGGGCCCGCGCGGCGTGGTGGCCACCGCCAGCTACGAAGCGCGCAAATACGGCGTACACTCGGCCCTATCGGCCCTGCGCGCCCGCCAAAGATGCCCCCATCTCATTTTTATTCCCGCCCGTATGGACGTGTACAAAGCCGTATCCCGCCAAATACGCGCTATTTTCCTTCAATATACGGATTTGGTGGAACCTCTTTCTATAGATGAGGCGTTTCTGGACGTATCGCACCTTCCCTGCGCCACGCAGGCCGCCCAGGAAATAAAGGCCAAAATTTTTGAAGCCACCGGCCTGACGGCTTCGGCAGGAGTGTCCGTCAACAAAATGCTGGCAAAAATTGCGTCCGACTATAAAAAGCCAAACGGACTCTTTGTCATTTCGCCCCGCCAGGTGGAAAAATTTGTGGCTAAACTTCCCGTGGAAAAATTTTTTGGTATTGGCGCCGTTACGGCCCGCAAAATGCACCGCATGGGTATTTACACAGGGGCGGACCTGCGCCAAAAAACCGAAGCGGAACTGGTTCGGGCCTTTGGCAAAGCCGGCCAGGCCTATTTTGGCTACGCCCGCGGTATAGACGAGCGCAAGGTAGAGACAAACCGAACCCATCGCTCCATCGGGGCGGAAAATACTTTTTTGGAAGACTCTTCCGACCGCGCTTTTCTGCTGCAGGAACTGCGCGCCGCCGCGCAAAAAGCCTGGGCCCGTGCCCAGAAAATCCATTTTTTAGGCCGCACCGTTACGCTTAAACTAAAATATGCCGATTTTAAGCAAATCACCCGCTCGCAAACCTTGCCCGCGCCGGTTGAAACGGAAGAAGCCTTCTTTTTGGAAGGGGAAAAACTTCTTGCCAAAACGGCTTTCGCTTCCCGCAAAGTGCGCCTAATCGGGCTGACGCTTTCCAACCCGCCGCAAACTTCCGCCCGCAACAGCGGGCAGCTGTGGTTTGATTTTTAGGCGTTTCCCTTATGCGTACGAGCGGAATTTTGTATAATAAATAAAAGGTTTTTCATTTTTTACAGGAGATGACAATGTCCATTAAACGCACCGTTAAATGTGAGTGTTCTCAACTTCAGCGGCACCGCTGCAAATTTCAGCCCGTGCTGCCTGCTATTTTGCAAAAAGGCCCTGCTTCCGTAAAACCGAAACTCGGCAAAGCCACCAAAAGCGTAGCCGACCAGGCCGCCGTCAAGCGGATTTTCCCCAATACATACGGTTTGCCGGAAATTACGTTCGTTAAAGGCGCCAACAGCGCCGTAGCCAAAAAAGCCGTACGCGTGGGCGTGGTGCTCTCCGGCGGTCAGGCGCCGGGCGGGCATAACGTCATCGGCGGCTTGCTGGACGGCCTCAAAAAAGCCAACTCCAAAAACAAATTGTTCGGCTTTTTGGGCGGCCCCAGCGGCATTGTGGACAATAAATGGGTAGAAATCACCCCCGCGTTGATGAAAGATTACCGCAACACCGGCGGGTTTGATTTGATTCAATCCGGCCGCACCAAAATTGAAACCGAAGAACAATTGGCTGCCGCCAAAAACAATTTAATCGCCAACAAAATGGACGCGCTCGTGGTAGTGGGGGGAGACGACTCCAACACCAACGCCTGCGTGATTGCCGAATACCTCAAACAGCAAGGGGTGGACATCAGCGTCATCGGCGTACCCAAGACCATTGACGGCGACTTGAAAAACAAACAAATTGAAACCTCTTTCGGTTTTGATACCGCCACCAAAATTTACGCCGAACTCGTGGGCAACATCTGCCGCGACGTAAACTCCGCGCGCAAATACTGGCACTTTGTCCGCTTGATGGGCAGAAGCGCTTCTCACATTACGCTGGAAGTGGCCTTCAAAACCCACCCCAACGCCGTACTGATTGGCGAAGAAGTGCTGGCCAAGAAAATGACCCTCGGCCAAATTGTGGACAACCTGGCCCAGCTCATTGCCAAACGCGCCAAAGCCGGCAAAAACTACGGTGTGGTGCTCGTGCCGGAAGGACTGATTGAATTTATCCCGGAAATGAAAGAACTCATCAGCGCGCTCAACGACTCGCTGGCCGACAACGAAGCCGAACTTTCCAAAATGGCTTCCGTCGCCGAAAAGAAAGCGTTCATCATTTCCAAACTCCCGGCCAAATTGGCGGATTTGATGAAATCCCTGCCCGAAGGCATCGCCAGCCAGCTGATGCTGGACCGCGATCCGCACGGCAACGTTCAGGTTTCGTTGATTGAAACCGAAAAATTGCTGGTGGAAATGCTGCGCACCAAACTGGCCGAAATGAAAAAAGCGGGCAAATACGACGGTAAATTCTCCGCCATTACCCACTTCTTCGGCTATGAAGGCCGCTGCGGCGTACCTTCTACGTTTGACGCCAACTACACCTACGCGTTGGGTTACAACGCCGCGATGCTGGCGCTCAACAAATGCTCCGGGTACCTGTCCTCCGTTCGCAAACTGACCAAGAAAACCCAGGATTGGGAATGCGGCGGTATCCCGCTGACCATGATGATGAACATCGAACGCCGCAAAGGCAAAGAAAAACCCGTCATCAAGAAAGCGCTTGTAGAACTCAAAGGCGAACCGTTCAAACACTTGGCCAAAAATCGTGCCGCTTGGGCGGAAGAAGACCTGTACGTGTTCCCCGGACCGATCCAATTCTTCGGTCCCGCCGAAATCACGGACATGACCACCTTCACCTTGCTTTTGGAACAAGGCAAAAAAATTAAATAACTTCAAAAGGCGGGCCTAAACGGCCCGCCTTTTTTCTATCCTCTGGGTCCAAAATCCGCACCGCTCTGGGCCCTTTAGCCCATTGAGAATGCTCCCTTTTTCTTTTATAATAAAAACAAGAAGCCGTAGAAAACCAAACACGGGGTTTCCATGCAACAGCCTTTTTTTGCCCTTTTGTTAGGCCTTTTTCTGGTTTGTGCACCTCTCGTGCACCTGCAAGCGCAGGCGGTGGCCCCGTGGTTTCGCGGCAGCAAGCAAGCGTGGGAAGCCTTGCTTTCCAAAACGGCCTCCCCGGCCGCCATGCAAGCCAAAATGGCCACCGTATTAAGCCAACAAATTCCGCAATTTTCCGTCAAAACCACGCCGCACAACTGGCTGCTGCACCGGCTGGGGCATTCGGGTGTTTTTAGCCGCGTGGAAAAAGAGCTCCTGCTGCAAAAAAAGCAAACGGAAAAAACGCTTTTGGGCAAGTTGGTCTATTTGCACGACCGCGACGCACTCCTGTTTACCGCACTCTCGGCCCAACCGGGCGCCGCGGCCAACGAAGCGGCCTTTTGGCGCCACCAAAATTTGCTGGAAAATACCCTTGCCGAGCTGGAAAATTATTACGCACACACCTTTGCCCGTTTATTTACGACGCCCCTTTTTAATGAAGAAAACGTATCCCGCCTGCTGGCAGACTCGCAACAACCCAAAGCCTTCGCCCTCTATCCCAAAGAAGTGGAACATTTCGCCGCGCTGGAAACGTTATCCCAACAAGTGGCCTGGGCCGAGCAAGCCTTGCGCCATACGCAAGCAGATTTGAATGCGCTGTTAAGCAAGAGAACCGAAGAATTAAAGCCGTTTGAGTTTGAGCGGTACTATCTGCAAAAGATACGCTTGGAATACTTTTTGACATTAAAAGAAGTATTGGCCAAATCTACCGAAAAGCGCAATTCTCTTATTATCCGCCGAAAACGCGTACTGAAAATAGATTTGCCCGGAGCCCAGCGCCCCATGACGGACGCCCAGCGGCTTGGTTTTTTGCGCTATCACCTGGCACGTCTAAGCACGCCGCGCCTGGATTTTGACGCAAGCGGAAAAAGTGATTTTGAAAAATATGCCGAAGTGAAAACCGTCCTTGCCAAATTAACCCCCGTGTACGAACCCTATGCCATAGGCGAAGCTTTTGGCGTGCCTTACGAAAAAGTATTGAAGCAAGGGTCGCTGTGGCCGGACTTTATTGTAGGCCCGCAGGAAGGCAGCCGCCTGCGCGCGCTAAATAGGGAAGGGCGCCGCATGGAACTGCCCGCCAAGATAGACAAGCTGGAGCGCAAACTGCGCGCCATGCTGCAGCAAACGCCCGACGGAGCGGATTTTTTCGTCCGCTATTACCGTTTGGAACGCGAAAAAGCGCTCTACGACAACTTCCTTCTTAGAGAGCGCCTGCTGCGCAGCTTCAAATGAAACCTTCCGTTCTGCGCCGCTTAGTCGGCTTGTTTGCCAAACATAACTGCCACGAGGCCGTTTCCTATGCCTTGCTGCGCCGCTTGCTGGCCCAGCGCATAGCGGGCGAAAAAGCCCCGTGGTTAAATCTTTTTTTGGGCCCCGCCACGCCCGTTCTTACTCAGCCGCCCCTGCCCGAAGTGTGTGCCATGCTAAACACACTGCCAAACGCCCGGGAAGGCTCGCAGGACGGCCTTTGCCCGCAGGATTTAGCCCTGCTAAACGAACTGTTTTCATCGGACAAAAAAGCACAAGGCATTTTTTATACGCCCTGGTCCACCGCCGTTCACCTGGCTGAAGAAACTCTTTTTTCTGTACTGACCCATCAAGCGGGCCTGCCCACGCCCACCGCACAGGCTCTGGTGTTAGGCCAAAAAGCACCCCTGACGGCACAGCAAGCCCAACAAGCCGAGCGTTGCCTGCGGGGGTTAACCGTCTGCGATCCGGCCGCCGGGGCGGGGGGACTGCTGGTACCGTTTGCGCTCACTCTTTTAGCTTTGCGCAAAACGTTAACGCCAAGCTTGGAAGAAGGGCAAATTTTGAAAGAAATCATAGACCAAAACCTGTTTGCCGCCGATATTTCGTCCGCCGCGTTGGACGATTTGCAACTGCGCTTTGCGTTGCTGTTGGCCCAGAAAGGCCAAACCCCCACGGGGAAAGTGGTGCTCCCGCATGTGTTTTGGGGCGACGCATTGGGCGAAAAAAGCGGCAACAGCGTGCTTCGCAAGGCCTTTGCCCCGGTATTTGAGCAAAAAGGCGGGTTTGACGTTATCCTTTCCAATCCGCCCTACATCGGGCAAAAAAATCACCGCGCCGTATTTGAAAAATTACGCCAAAATCCGTTATGGAAAAACTACTGCCAGCCCAAAAGCGATTTGCTGTATTTTTTCTTTTATCTAACGCTGGATTTACTGAAAGAGGGGGGAATCGGCTCTTTTATAACCACTTCTTATTTTGCTTCCGCCGCGGGGGCGCAGAGCCTTCGCACAAGGCTTAAACAAGAAACGGCTTTGCTGTTTTTGGAAGATTTTGGAGAAGAAAGGCTTTTCCGCCGCGCCGCCGGCCAGCACAGCCTGATTACCCTTTTTTCCAAGACCAACGCCCCTCACCGCCCACCCTGCCGCATAGGGGGGCAAACCGTAGAGCAGGAAAATTTGTTTGAAGGAAAGCACCACTTTCTAAAAACCCATCTGCCGCCAAGCCCCGCGCTGGAAAAAGCGCTTTACAAAATGGCCGCCTGCAAGCGCACACTTCAAACCGCCGCACAAGTAAGCAACGGGCTTATGACCGGGTGCGACAAAATTTCCGCCTCACACCTGCGCAAGCACCCCCTAAAAGGCGTGCAAAAAGGGGAAGGCGTATTTGTATTAAGCCCGCGGGAAAAAGAAGAACTTACCCTCACTGCGGACGAACAACAAAAACTAAAACCGTTTTTTAAGAATTCGGACATTTTGCTCTATGTGGCAGGGACGAAGCCTTCCGGCTGGCTGATTGATTTTTTCTACCCCAACGACCGAGAACTGGACTTTGCCTTATACCCGCACCTACGGGCACATTTGGCGCGTTTTGCCCCGGTTCTTTTAGCGCGCAGGCAAAACAATAACGGCATAGACAAGCAACTCGCCCGCGGCGTGTATTGGTTTGGCTCCGTGCGAAGAAAAATGGATTTTGACGGCGACAAACTGGCCGTTCCGCAGCGTTCTGCACGTAACACTTTTGCCTTTGCCCCCGGACCCTGGTACGCCAGCTCGGACGTGTATTTTATTTCTCACCCGGCAGAAGGGGTTTCGCTGTGGTATCTGCTGGGGCTGTTTAACTCGGCCCCTTATTTTGCCTGGCTTTATCTCAAAGGGAAACGAAAAGGCCGCTTGCTGGAGCTCTATTCAGCGCCGCTTAACGCCCTGCCCGTGCCAATTGCCAGGCCCGACCAACAACAACGTTTGGAACGCCTGGCCCAAATGCTCTACAACGCCAAAAAGGAAAACCCCACAGCCAACACCTCCGCCCTGCAGCGCCAAGCGGACCAAGTGGTGGGGGATATTTTTGGCTTTACGCCGGAAGAAGCCCTGGCTATACAAACCCTTGCCCAGCACGCCGCGGGGCCGGCAAAACCCCGCCAATAACATTTTGCGTGCATTACCGACGGAAACCGCCTCATTTTCCGCTTGCAAAAACCCGGGATTTTATTGTATTCTGTGAAAAGAAGTAAAATCTCAGGAGGGTTTATGAAAGCATTCATGACGTATTACTGGGACGTGCTGAGAAACAATTATGTAAAATTTTCTGGCCGTGCCACCCGCAAAATGTACTGGCTGTTCGTGCTGTTTAACTTTATCGTATTCTTCGTATTGAGCCTGATTTTGAGCTTTTTTGGCGACATCGGAAACATTTTGTACTTCTTGCTTACGCTGGCCGTTTTGCTGCCTTCTTTGGGCATTTTGGTCCGCCGTTTGCACGATACCAACCGCTCCGGCTGGTGGGTATTAATCAGCTTGGTTCCGTTTATCGGAACGTTGGTGCTGTTGGTTTTCCTGGTGCTGCCCAGCACCGAAGGGGAAAACCGCTTCGGCAATTAATTTTCAAGCCGTCCCCTGCTGCAGTGGGGACGGCTTTTTTTTGCCCTTTTTGGTACATGCTTTATGAGAAGATCCCGCATTATCTTATACATTATTTTATTAGCCGTATTTTCCTTTGGGGCGTACGCCGCTTTTATGTACGTATACACCGAATGGAAGTTTTTGCCTGTTGAACTGCTTCAAGAACCTTCCGCCCAGGCACCCCATTCCGAGTGGAAAGCTACCGACGATTTGCTATATATCCACAAAGTAAACACTCCGCGCCGCGCCGAAAATAAAGACGAATCTTACGACGGCTACGAGCTGGACATTCAAACAGATTCCCAAGGCAACCTGGCCATTGCACACGACGAAGACGACCTGGCAGACGGAATTAAACTGGCGGATATTTTTTCGTCGGTGGATAACCCTTCCGAAAAAAGCTATTGGCTGGATTTGAAAACGGAATTGACGGAAAAACAACTGGATCAAATCGTTCTGACCGCGCAAGCTTTCGGCATTCCCAAGGAGCACCTGCTGTTGGAAAGCGGCCCCGGACCGATGGCCAAATTAATCAATAAAAAAGGACTGGGGTTACTTCTGCAGGTACCGGAAGATTTTGACAAAGACGGCGGAAACCCGCAAAAACGCAAAGAATTAAACGAAGCCCTGTTGAAACAATGGCAAGAATACAAGCCTGCCGCCGCGTCGGCCAGTTTTGGGAAATACCCCTATTTGCGGGCCTATTTCCCGCTGATGCCTAAAGCCATTTATTATTCTTCCACCGTTCGCCCAAGCCTAAAGAAACCTTTTATGACCGACCACATGGAAGAAGACCCGTCCGTCAAAATTTTTATGCTGGACGAATACACCTGGTAAGTCCATACAAAATTTAAGGAGAAGAAAATGAACCTGCCTTTTACCCGCGAACAAGCGATAGAACTGTTAAAAAAATACAACAAAGAGCCTTTCCATTTGCTTCACGCCCTAACGGTAGAAGCCGTTATGCGCTACTATGCAAAAGAATTAGGATACGAGCAAGAAGCCGATTTTTGGGCTTTGTGCGGCCTGTTGCACGACGTGGATTTTGAACAATTCCCGCAGCAGCATTGCCAAAAAGCGCCCCAGCTGCTGGCGGAAATCGGCGCGCCGGAAGAATTTGTACACGCCGTCTGCAGTCACGGCTACGGCCTGGTGACGGACGTAAAACCCGAACATCAAATGGAAAAAGTGCTCTTCGCCGCGGACGAGCTGACCGGGCTTATCGGGGCGGCCGCGCGCATGCGCCCGTCCAAAAGCGTAAGCGATATGGAAGTGTCCAGCTTAAAGAAAAAATTTAAGGATAAAAAATTTGCCGCCGGCTGTTCGCGCGACGTGATTAAACAAGGCGCCGAAATGCTGGGCTGGGAACTGGATACTTTATTTGAAAAAACCATCGCCGCCATGCGCAAAAGTGAACAAAGCGTAGCGCAGAAAGCGGCCCGGTTGGCCTAACTTTCCGGCTATAAAAAAACCCGCTTTTAAGAGCGGGTTTTTTGTTGGCTAAAAACGCTTTTAAGACAATTTCATTTCCTTTTCCAGGGCGGTAAAAAATTCGCCTGCTTTTTGCGGGAAATACAAATCCGTCACCGAGCCCGTAAAAGCGGAAGGAAGAGGATTTACTTCTATAATCCGCGCGCCAAACTGCTTGGCCGTAAGCGGCAGGCTGCAGGCGGGCATCACTTGCCCGGCCGTTCCCACGATAATCATTACGTCGGCATTTTGCGCCATTTCCAGCGATTTTTCGTACGCCAGGGGGGGAATGCCTTCCCCGTAAAAAACAAAGTCCGGCTTGAGGACCCCGCCGCAAAAACAAAGCGGGGGTTCTTCGTCCAGGTTGACATCGTCCAATTTATATTTCCGCCCACAGCTTAGGCAGGAAAGCGTGTGAATGGTGCCGTGAAATTCCTGCACATTGCGAGAACCGGCCCGCTGATGGAGTCCGTCTATATTCTGGGTAATAACGCCCTTTACAAAGCCGCGCTGCTCCAGTTTGGCAATTACTTCGTGGGCTTTGTTGGGGGAAGCTTCGTCCATATCGGTAAAGAAAATCTTTTTCATTTCTTTCCACGATTCGGCCGGGTGCATATGGAAAAAATTGATTTCTATATACTTGGGGTCGTACTGGTTCCACAGTCCGCCCTTGCCGGTAAAGGGCGCGATTCCGCTTTCCACGCTTACGCCCGCCCCGGTAAACACCACGCCGTAAGAGGCGTTTTGAATCAGTTTGGCTGCCGCTTGAATATCCTTGTTCATAGGGGTATTGTATAATATTCTAACCCAAAAAACGGATTGCTCCTTTGGTTGGGCTTTGTTAAAGTAAAGCTATATAACGGAGGATTTTGATATGGATACGCCCCTGCACAGCGTAAAACGATATATATATAACATCTTGCAGTTTAATAACCGAAGCAAAGTTACCACCGCGCTTAATACGCTTATTATCACGCTTATTTTGCTTAGCGTGCCCGTAGACGTGCTGGAAAGCGTGCAGGACGTCAGCCCCGCCGTAAAACGGTTTATTTATCACCTGGATTTGGCCATGAGCTTGGTGTTTGCGTTGGAATATGCCCTGCGCCTCATCACCTGCACCGAGGATCCCCGCTTTAAGCGCCCAATCTGGGGGCGGATAAAATACATGTGCACGCCGCTGATGCTAATAGATTTATTTGCCATTTCGCCGTTCTTTATTTTGGGCACAGGCATGGTGCGCATGCTGCGCGTTTTTCGTATTTTAATGCTGATGCGCTACACGAACGCCATTCAGTTGGTAAACAACGTGGTAAGTGAAAAGAAAAGCGAATTGTCCATTTGCGGGGCTTTTTTGCTGATGCTGTGGGTGTGGAGCTCGTTTATGATTTTCCGCGTAGAACACGCGGCACAACCGGAAGTGTTCCGCAATATGTTAGACGCTATGTGGTGGTCCGCCGAGACGTTCACCACCCTGGGATATGGCGACATTGTGCCCATCACGCTTTTCGGGCGGATTATTACCGTTATCACGGTAGCCATGGGGCTTGTGTTGTTTGCCATCACCACGGCCGTACTGACGGCTGGCATTGTGCAGGAAATCCAAAAATTTGAACGCAAAAAACAAAAACCGCCGGAAATTTAATTCCCGGCGGTTAAAACTGTTGGTCAAAATTCCCGTTCTAAAGCATCACGGTCGTGCGCAGGCCTATTACCGTTGTCAGCCCGTGCCTTTCCCCGGCCGCGGCCTTGGGGTAAATTTGCAAGTCCGGCGTAAGGGTGACAAAACGCCCTATGCCCCACACCCACTGCAATTCCAACACCGTTTCACTGTCTCTCAGCCCAGCAGGATATCCCAGGGCCTTATCGCTTAGGCGGTTGTAGGCCAGGCCCAGGGTAAGGGCGTCTTGCGCGTTGCGCCCCAGCGGGTTAAGCCAAGCCGCGCCCAACACATAAGAATTTTTGATGGGCACCGCCCCGCCGGAAGAACCGTTTGCCCGCGCAAAAACAGCCGTTTTAGCCCCTATATTTTGCTGTACGTTTACCGACCAGCCATGTACATTTTCGTCCTGCTCGGGGACGGCCGGCTGATAGTAATACAACACGCCGTATTGCCCCTGCCCCCAGGCAAAAGAGGGCGTCCACTGAATGGAAGAAAAAGCCGTATATTTGCCATCAAACGCACTCTCCCCGCGGATTTGCTCGCCGGACATATTGTGCGCGTCCTGATAGCCTGCCGTCACATTCCAGCGTTCATTTTGCGCCTGAACATAGGCCCCCAGCGACGCCCCCGGATAAGCGGCCGAAGCGTTTTGAGAAAGAGAATAGTTCATTAATGCCGTTTGCTGGTTAGAGGTAAATTCCGTCCCGTCAAAGTTGTACAGCGGGAACTGCCCCACCGTAACAGACAGCCAATCCATCTTGCCCGGCAAGGTGTGTGTATAAGAAAGCTGAGAGAAAGTATCCCCGTTTGATATATTGTCATTAAACGCACCAACCACTTGCCCGCGGTTTTGCAATACCGTTCCCGAAGTGCCCCAATAACGCACCAAATTGTAGTTCACGTTCAGCTGGCCCTGCCCGAGCGCGCTGTTTTGAAACATCGTCCACGACAAGTACGGGTAATACACGCCCTGAATTGCCGTTTGCTTTCCGTTGGGGGAAATCCGTTCAAACGTGTAGGAAATATCCACCCCTGCTTCCATGCCAAAATTATGGGATAAATCTTCTTTTAATTTACCATAGAGTTCTTCAAAAGAAAAAAGGCCCTCTTCCTTGGCCCGCTGATGAGAGGCGATGCGCTGTTCGTGCTTGGCAGAAGAGAGAGCCGCCGCCTCCAGCCCAGCCGGCCCGCACACTACGGCCAAGCCAATGGCGGCCGCCACATAAAAGTTACTTGTTCTTTTCATATCTTTCCATACACGTTTTTCTAAAGATTATATTCTAAACATACCACTCTGCACGGGGACAAATCAACCCGCAAAAAGGATTACTCCTATTTTATTTATTTTTCATGCATTCCGTATAAAAACCGCCCCGCCGCGGGCACCAAGCGGTTTAAGCGCTGGCGGAAAATTGCTAAAATTGGGGGGGAAGTATTTTTACTTAACGCGGTACTTAACCAGCAAAAAAGAATTTATGATAAATTTTTGGAACCGACTCTTTGACCTCTTGGACCCGGAAAGAAAAGGCCCTCTCTGTTGGCATTATGGCTGGAAGGGAATTGTCTTTCTTGCCGTGGGAACGTATGCGCTGTACCGCTGGTACGTGGGGCCGCACCATTGCCCGCTGGCGGGGGTATTTTGGCTGCTTACCATAGGCATTCACGAAGCGGGGCACCCTGTTTTTAGTTTTTTGTCCGGGGGAAATTTTCAGTTCACCATCTGGGGCGGCACGGTAATGGAGTTGGGCGTTCCGCTGTTGGCGTTTGGCTATTTTTTACATAAAGGGAAAGAAATTCAGGCCGACGTATGCTTAATTTTACTGGGGATTGCCTGCTACAGCGTGGGGCATTACGCCGGGTGCAGCCTGGACCCGGTAATTACCCTGCTAAATGCCGGGCCCGAAACCTTGCCCGACTGGGATTATCTGCACCGCTGGCTGGGAACGGAAGGATACGAGTGGCACGTCCGGCACGGATTTTATTGGCTAAGCGCTTTTTTAAGCACGCTGGGCGTGTATTTGTTTGCGGCGCATTTTGCCGCTTGGAACAACCCGGATAAACACGACTACACCAAAGACAGCGACTTTCACGACCGCTTCTTTACCAAAGGATAAACCCATGTTCACGCGTTTCTGCAAATACCTTTCCGTCCTTACCCATATTCCCGAGCAGTTTATCCGCTTTCTGCTGATCGGATCTCTCAATACGGCCTTTGCTTACGGGCTGTATTCTTTGTTTATTTTTATCGGGCTCCATTACGCGTTGGCCATATTTTTTTCTACGGTTATCGGCATATTTTTTAGTTTTAAGACTTTTGGCAAATGGGTGTTCTTTCATTCGGGCAACCGCCGCCTGCTGCGTTTTTTTGCCGTCTATGCTATCGGCTATTTTCTAAACGTGGGTATTCTAACAGCACTGACCGCCGGCGGCATAACAAACCTATATTTGGCCGGCCTTATCAGTTCGTTTTTGGTGGCCATGTGCAGTTTTTTCCTCAATAAATTTTTTGTTTTTCGCAAGGACTGATTACCCCTGCTCTTTAAGAAAAACAAGCCAAATTTTCCGTTTCGTTTTGGTCAAATATGTTATAAAATATAGAAACCTATTGATAAAGGAGTATGCTATGAAAAAGACTTTAATTCTTGCCGTAACCGCCGCCGCGTTGGCCGCCGGCTGTGCTTCCACCGCTTCCACGCAGGCGTCCTCTTCCGCCCAGACCATGACGTTGGAACAGGCGCTGCAAAAATCCGCCGAAACCCGCCAGAAACTCTTGGACGCTAAACAATCTTACGAAAACGCCAAAACAGCTGCCGAAGTAGCCAGCGGAAAGAAAACCGCCGCGGACGCTGCCAGAGAACAACTCCAGCAGAAAATGGACAACGCCAAAGAACAAATTCAAGCGGAAAAAGACGCTTGGTCTGAACTCTTGAAATAATGGTTTTATCAACCAAAAGCCCGGGCAATCACCCGGGCTTTTTTATGAATAACTTCGTCAACAAAAAGGCCCCGTTTAGAGCGGGGCCTTTTTTGTGTTAACAGCTAAACTGTTTATTTGGCGGGTTCTTCCACCGGAGGAGGGGGAAGCGCCGGGCCGCCGTGCGGAGCAGGTCCTCTGCGGGGGCCTTTGGCTTTCGGAGCGCCTTTGGGGCCGGGCATGCGGTGCGGAGCCGGGCCCATTTCGGGTTCAAACAATACGTCCAAATCGCCTTCTTCGGCAATTACGGCATCGGTTTTTTGTTCCACCCATTCTTTTTTGCTCTTATCGGATTTTTGTTCTTCCAAATCCTTTTTCATGCGTTCCAAGCGTTCTTGGAATTTGGTGAGCTGTTCTTCTTTGAATTTAATTTGCTCATCACGAATGGAAGCTACCATTTCGGCAATTTCGGCTTTTTTAGCGTCTTTCTTTTTGCCGGCTTTGAGCTTGTTGTATTCTTCCACCAGTTTTTCCATTTTTTCTTCGGTGGCACGCATTTTGGCTTTGTGTTCCCGGCGGGCTTTTTTGAATTCTTCCGCGCGGGCGTCTTTTTTCATTTTGGCCGGTTTAAGCGTTTCGGCTTTGACTTGCTTGGCAGGGCAGTTGTCCCCTTTGCAGTCGCGGGGGCCCTGCGCAAAAGCGGGCACACACACCGCCGCCAGGAACGCAAACAACATCCATTTTTTCATCATAATACACCCTCCTACTGTTAGAATTCCTGTTCAAACAAAGCCAAATCGTTTGAAAAGTTCAGGTATTCCTCGTCCAAATTTTCGCTCATATACGCAATCACTTCGGTTGCGTCAAAAGCGGCTTTGTCCGGATGCAGGCCGGCCAGCACTACAAAGAGGCCTACCCCCAATAAAGCGGTGCCTGCCAGAGCCGGTTTCCAGTTCCAACCGGCAAAAAACGATTTTCGGCGCGTGGTTTTGGCAAACAGCGCGTCCACCACATGTGCCGGGGCCGCCGCCGGCGCAAGCGATTCGTCCGTCCGACGAATCAACGCCAGCTCTGCCCGGCAGGCCGCGCACTGTGCCAAGTGCTTTTCAAACTCGGCCTTGCGCCCGCCTTCCAGTTCGTTAGACGCATAAAGCATCAAATCTTCGCAATACTTCATAAATTTACCTCACGCGCGGCGGTCTGTTTGGCCGCCAGCAAATGCTGCATTTTTTTAATAGCCCGGTGGCAGTCCGCCAATACGGTACCCAACGGGCGGTCCATCAATTCCGCAATTTCCTTAAAAGACAAATACTGGCGCAAATAAATCATTTCGCGCTGACGCTGCGGCAAGGCCAAAGAAGCACGGCGGATTTCTTCTTCGGTTTCACGTCCGGCCAAACCTTCCAGCGGGGAAGGCGCACCGTCCGGCAGCGTGTCATGCAAGAAAGCATTGCCTTCTTCGTCCGTTTGGTCCAGCGAAGCCAGCGGGTCGCGGTCTCTAAAAAAGTTCAATACTTTGTTGCGCGCCGCCAGGAACAGCCACGATTTGAACTTCCCGCGGGGTTGATATTTATCCGCATGCTTAAAAAACGAAATAAACACTTCCTGGAACAAATCTCCGGCGGCGCCTTCGTCCTGTACCATGGCCATAATATATTGATAAAGCGAATTTTTATAGCGGTACACCAACTCTTCAAACGCTTCGCCCGAGCCGGACTTAAAGAGCAAGACGAGTTCGTCGTCCGTTCTTCCATTCAATTTAGGATCCATATGGTTATAACCCGTATATTTCTTTTTTTATTGCATTTTTTATTTTTCTCTTCTATATACTGTATAAAAAGAAGTAAAATATAAGAAAGAGAAAAAAAGCAGTTAAAAAAGTTTTACATCTTTTTATAAAAAATTGCTATAATAATTTCTGTTATTTTTTAGAAACTGATTTTAACAGGTTTGAAATGAAATACAATTCTTCCTGCTCCAAACATAATTTTCGTCGTTCCATGCTAAACACTATTATTTTTAGCATGGGTTCCGTGTTTATGTATAAGGAGTTGGGGAGAGTTTGTATAATATAGCGTAAATTTTTGTTGTGTTTATACAAACCCGCCCATTAAAAAGAGAGCGGGTTTTTTTATTGCAAAAAGAGGAAGAAGAAAGATAATGAAAAAAGTAATAGCGTCGTTGGTAAGTGTCAGTATTCTGGTATTAAACGCTGTGCCGGTCCAGGCTCAAGTGCCGCAGAAAATCGTCCGCGGCTTAAAAGCGGTTACGTCCGCCAAGCCGACCGTCATGCCCAAACTGACCTATCCGACCGTGTCCGTCCCTGCGGCCGCCGCACTCAAACGGCTGCCCACCGTCCAAACGACCGTTCCTGCCGCAAAATTGCCGCAAATTCCCGCCGCAAAACAAGCCAAACAAGCGCTTGAAGTTTTGCCTGCGGGTGTAGAACGCGCCGTTACCCAAGCAGTTATTGCCGACCAACTGAGCCTGACCCAAATTCAAGAACGGGTTCAGGAAGGCAACATGGACCGCCTGGCCGACAAAATCCTTTCCTACCCGAACCAAAACGTGCGCGAAGGGTTGCTGCGCAACGAATTTGTACAAGTAGCCGCGGCCGGGTATGCCAATGCGGAACAAGCCGCACGGGCCGCCGCCTTCTGGCGCAACGATTTGCAGAGCACGATGGAAGCTTTTTCCTCTCTTCCTGAAGGTGACCTGAAAGCTCTGCAGCAGGCGTATGCGCAAAAAGACGTGGCCGTTTCCGACGTCAACGCCGCGCTGGCCGATGTGGCCGCGCTGGGCCTCTATGGCAACAAAGAAGACGCCGCCCTTATCTTGAACTTTTACCGCAAAGCCTCCGCCACGCCGTTGGCTCCTTTGGCCGAGGCCTCTGCCGCCAGAGCGCTCTTGCGCTTGGGCGCCCAGGACGAACTGGCCCAGCTGGCCAGCGAAGCGCAAGCGGGCTCCGTATTGTGGAAAGGCGTCAGCGAATACGCCAAAAAAGCGGGGATTCATCTTGCTGTTGCCCCGCAAAAAACGGCCGAAGTACAGACGGACGTATTCCGCCCGGTTCTGAAAAAATTCGGCAAAATCAATATTTTAGCCGCGGACCCGTCTAAAGAAGCCACCGCTATCTATATGAATGTGGGCCGCGGGACGCGCACCGTTGCGTCCGCTGGGCAGGAAGTTCCGTCCGCCCCGGCGGCCAATGTGGAACTGCCCGAACTGAATTTGGCCTATGACCCGGCCGCCCTGCAAGCGCAAGCTTTCTCCGTGGCGGGGGGAGAAAATGTTTCTTCCGTAGGGGCGCAGGGCGCCTCCTCCGGCAGCACGCTTTTCCAGCAAGGCCTTAAAAAAGCGGGGCTGACGCAGCCTGCCGCGCAAGCGGCGGCCCAGCCCAAAGCCGCGGCCGACAATTCCGGCATCTTATACGGCGGCTTACCCATTCCCGCTTTGTGGCAAAGCGCCAAAAAAGCTTTTTCTTCCGTAAAAAAACTTTTTGCGCCCAAAAATGCCGCCGCCGCTCAAAGACCGGCCTTATCCCCGCTTGAGCAACAGCCTGCCAGCGGCCTGACGGGCCTTATGCAGCGCGCCGGGCTGTACATGGCGTCGTTTGTCATGGGGTTGGAAGTAGCCACGCCCGTAATTGCCAACTTCGGTACCAGCTTTGGCTTGTCGTTAAGCGACAATATTTTAGTAGCCGTAGCCACGTATCTGCCGTACTCCGTGGGTGCATTCCTTTCCAACTGGCTGAAACAAAAAATCGGCCGCAAAGCCTCTATGAACTTAGGCTTGGCCTTGATGGGCGGCGGTTTTACCGCCGGGGTCACGTTATTTGGCTTGGACGGTTCTTTCGTACCGCAGGCCGATGCTTTGGCCCACTTCTACAACATTTTGGGTTGTATCACCCTGGCCAGCACGGGCGGCGTGTTCGTGCACAACGCCGTGGGCCCCATTATGACCGATTTAAGCGCCGGCGCGAGTGAACTTTCTTTGCAAAAAAGAAATGCCAACACCGAGTTCAGCCGTGCGCTGGGTATGGCGGCGTCGTTTGCGTTCCCGTTCCTGGCTACCAAAGTGCTGGGCATGGACTGGAGCTTCACCTTCGCGTTGCCTATTCCGTTGGTCGCGGCCGCCGCGCTGGGGATTAACCTGTCCAGAATTCCCAACACCAAACCCGTGCTGGAACCCAAAGCGCAGCCTGCGCCGGTGCCCGCAGAAGGCCAAAGAAACCGCCGCGCCTATCAGCTGACGTCTTCTTTCCAAAACAACAGCTATGTGCGCTTGTTCAAAGAAGAAAAAGGCGTTGCCGCCTTGCTGACGGGGTTGTTCATCATGAACGCGGTAGAAATGTCGTTTAACAACGGGTTCATGTTTTTGCTCCCGTCTTTGACGACGGACCCCTCTTCGCAGTATCTGTTTGGCTTGGCGCAGTTTGCCGCTCCGTTCTTGATTGGGCGCTACCTGGCTCGGAACTTTTTGAAATGGTTCCCCAAAAACAACATGTCCATCGCCACGGCTATTTCTGCCATCGGCGGCCTGGCGGCCCTTCCCTTGGCCGGGAATGTGTACGCGCTGACGGCGGCGCTGTTTGCGGCGGAAGTGGGCATTTCCACCACCTTCACGCTGGCGTTTGCCCGCTCGGCCAAAAATATCCGCACGCAGGACCGCATTATATCTTTAATCGTAGCCAGTGCCATTTCCTGCGCGTTCGGACCGATGCTGTTGACCCACCTGGCCCAAGGGCTTATGGACGCGGGTATCTGCTCCACCTCCTCGGCCACGGCAGCGGCGATGATTGGGGTGCCGGCGGTGCTGTCGCTCCTGTCCGCGGCGCTTTTCAAACAAATTGAACGCTCCGCCCAGCCGGCCGAAGGTGTCGCGCAAGCAGCACAACAGGTGGCGGGAAAAGCCTCCTGGTGGCAAAAACTCATTGCGCGCATTAAACAGCTGTTTGGAAATAAACCTTCCGCTAAATAAACATTCACCCCGGTTGAAAAACCGGGGGTTTTTATGCCTAAAAAGCCGGTGGGTAAAATCCAAGTGCTTTACACCCCAAACAGCTGCCGCCCGGGCAGGCGTTTATCATGGGCGCGGGAAGGGGGAAAAGCGGTTAGCGGTGTTCTATCGCTCTAACCTATAGCAAAACAGGAATCATTTGCGAGCTATCAAAATACTCTATTAACAGATTTGAAACCCCAGGAAGATAAATAAAAAACAGCCCGCTCCACTAAGAGCGGGCTGTTGATTTACCCCACCAATAAACTTATTCGTAGCGTAACGCGTCAATCGGGGTAAGTTTGGACGCTTTATACGCCGGATAAAACCCGAAAAACACGCCTGTTGCCGCCGAAAATCCCACCGAAAGCAACACGGCGGACAAACTCAGCTCGGCCGGAATGGAGGAGTTTGCCGCCACTATAAGCGTAATGGCAACCCCCAGCAAAATCCCTATCAGCCCGCCAATGCAGGACAATGTGACCGATTCCACCAAAAACTGCAGGCGGATATCCCAGCTGGTGGCGCCAATGGCCATACGAATACCGATTTCGCGGGTACGCTCGGTAACGGACACCAACATAATGTTCATCACACCGATACCGCCCACAATCAAGGATACGGCCCCAATAGCTCCAAGCAGCAGGCTCATGGTTTTGCCCATGGTTTTGGCTTGCTCGATAAAAGAGGCAAAGTCGTCCAGTTGGAAATCATCTTTCCCAAGCGGGTGGATACGGTGCGTATTGCGCACGGTATTTTGAATGTCCACCTTAGTGTTTTCAATGGTATTAAAATCGGCCACTTTAATGACCACGCGGTCCAGCGCGCGGCGGTCCGACTTATTCCACCCGGCGTTCATTTTCACCTTTCCGGTGGTGTAAGGGATTAAGGCGCCTTCGTCCATATCAAACCCCATACCGCTTTGACCGGTTTTTTTGATAACGCCCACCACTTTGAAAGGGATATTATCCAACACTACGGTTTTATTTAAGGGGTCCACGTCGCTGAAAATAGTCTGCGCGGCGGAAGCGCCCAGCACAATCACCTGGGCATAATCGTTCACTTCGCGCTGGGTAAATTCCCGGCCGCTTTCTACGGGCCAGTCGTACGTCAAAAAGATGTCCGGGTCCGTGGCCAGCACGCTGAGGGCTACGCTGGTGTTGGAGTATTTAACGTCAAAACTGGTGGTAATATAAGGGGCGGCCGCGGCCACACCCTCCACACGGCGAATGGCGTATACGTCGTCCATGGTCACGTCTTTGGGGGAGGAAATGCTCTCGTCCAAATCCCACGGCTGACGCAAGAACAAAATGTTCGTGCCGAAGCGGGCCACGCTGTCGGTAACGCTTTTTTGCGCGCCAGACCCCACAGCCAACATCGTGATCACGGCCGACACGCCAATCACAATACCCAAGCTGGTCAGCGCGGCGCGCATTTTGTTGGCGAAAATAGCCTTAAGCGAAATTTTGAAAATGGCGTAAAAAGAATCCCACATGTTATTTCACCTCGTCGCTGATTTTTTCGCCGTCTTTGAATTTAATCAGGCGCGACGCATATTCCGCAATATCCGGCTCGTGCGTAATCAAAATAATGGTTTTGCCCATTTCTTTGTTTAACCGGGTAAAAAGTTCCATCACTTCAATACTCATTTTGGTATCCAGGTTACCGGTCGGCTCGTCGGCAAAGATGATGGGAGCATCACACACCAGCGAGCGCGCAATAGCCACGCGCTGCTGCTGACCGCCGGAAAGCTGGTTGGGCAGGTGGAACGCACGTTTTTCCAGCCCCACCGCTTTCAGCGCTTCCAATGCTTTTTCGCGGCGCAAATGCGCGGGGGTATGGTTGTAAATCATCGGCAATTCCACATTTTCCACGGCGGTGGTACGCTTAATCAGGTTAAACCCCTGAAACACAAACCCGATTTTGCGGTTGCGCACGCCCGCCAATTTGGACAGATCCGTCGCCGTCACGTCTATCCCGTCCAAAATATACTTGCCGCGGGTGGGCTTGTCCAAACAACCCAAAATATTCATGAAGGTGGACTTGCCCGACCCGGACGGACCCATTACTGCCACAAATTCGCCCTTTTCTATAGACACGCTTACCCCGTTTAAGGCTTTTACTTCCACATCGCCAAGCGTGTATATCTTATACAAATCTCGCGTATCAATCAGCGCCATAGCTTCCTCCTAGCGCCGTCTTCCCGGCCGCGGCGGACCCATTTGAGTGGAAGCGGTGCTGGCCTTCAAGTTATTCTCGCGCACAATCACCATATCGCCTTCCTCAATGTCCCCGCCGGTGATTTCGGTCTGCTTGGTGGCAATAATACCGATGGTCACGTCCACCCGCTGCGGCTGCAGCATGCCGGGGTTCAGCTTCCACACACCGGTATTTTCGTATTTGTTTTCGTTGGTGGAGGGGGAGAAGCGCAAGGCCTCGTTGGGCACCAAGAGCACGTCTTTCTTATCCTGCGTGCGAATGGTAAGCGTAGCCGTCATACCGGGTTTTAAGCGCAGGTCGGAATTGTCCACATCTATAATTACCGTATAGGTAGTGCTGCTGGAAGAGGAGGTGGTGGAGTCGGACGAGTCCACATAGTTGGTACGCACCTGGCGCACCACCCCGTTGAACTTTTCGCCCACATAGCCGTCCAACGTAAATTCCGCTTTTTGGCCAGGGGCAATTTTTACGATATCGGCTTCGGACACTTTGGCCTCAATTTGCATTTTGGTCAAGTCCTGCGCCACCACAAACAGTTCCGGCGTAGAGAAACCGGCCGTAATGGTTTGCCCTTCGCTCACTTTTTTGGTAAGCACCACGCCGTCAATAGGCGAAACGATTTTGGTGTTGGACAAATCTTTCTCGGCCGTGTCCAGGTTGGACTGGGCCTGCACCACATTGGCCTGGGCGGAATTCAAATTGCTTTTGGCGTTTACGTAGGCCAATTCATATTCTTCCAAATTCACTTTGGAAACATATTCTTTTTCGTACAACGCCTGATAGCGTTCGTAGTTCTTTTTGGCCAAGCGGTAAGAAACGTCCGCCGAAGACAGGCTTTCCTTGGCCGAAGACAAACGGGCTTTGGCTTCTTCCAGCGAAGCCAAAATTTGCGTCTGGTCAATAATGGCCATCAGATCGCCTTTTTTAACAACGGTGTTATAGTCCACGTAAATTTTCAAAATTTCGCCGGACACCAGCGCACCCACTTCGGTCGTGTTAACCGGGTTAATCGGGCCGGAGGCTTCTACAATATCCACAATGTCGCCCCGTTTGACGACAGCCGTCCGAAACTGCGGCGCAGGCGGCACAGCAAAGAAAAAGCTCTTTACTCCCCACACGGCGGCCACCGCCAGCGCAATCACCAGCAGTTTAACCCACCACGCCGATTTGGCAAACTTTTTAATAATACGTTTGAATATATTTTCTTTTTTCATATCTAATTGGTCCCCATGGCCTGTTTCAAATCCGCCACCGCCGAAGCGTAGTCGTAGCGGGCAGTCAGCAAACTCAGTTCCGCGTCGGTGTAAGCCACTTCCGCGTCTTTGAGTTCAATAATATCGCCAATACCTTCGTTGTAGCGGCCGCGGGAAAGGTCCAAATTTTCTTTGGCTTTTTCCACGTTCAGCTCCGCTATCGGGATACTTTCGGAAGCTTCCTGCATGTTAATATACGCGCTCTGTACTTCCAGGAAAACATCATTCAACAGGCTGCGGTTGGAATTAAGCGTGTTTTCCAACGAAATTTTGGCCTGTTTTACACCGTTATAGGTTTTGAACGCGCTGAAAATCGGGATTTCAATGGCGGCCAGCAATTTGGTTTCCTCGTTGTCCAGGGAGAAGTCGTCCCCGTTTTTGGAAAACCCGGCGGAAAAGGAAAACGTCGGGAAGAAACCGGCTTTGGCCTGGTTGAGCTTAATTTGGCTGATGCGCACGTCCGTCTGGGCGGAAAGCACGTCCGGACGGTTGGCATAGGCGGTTTGGACGGCCTGGTCAAAAGGCATGTCAAACTTTTCAAAAGAAACAATATCCTCAATATCCAAAATCTTGGGCGTGGTTACACCCAGCGAATTGGCCAACTGGGCGGAAGCCGTTTTCACCAAGTTTTTGGCCCGGATTAAACTAAGCTCTTCGTTATTCAAATTCACTTCGGCGGTAGTCACGTCCACCTTCGGGCGCAGGCCCAAGCGGAAATACTCGGCGGAACGTTCATACTGGTCCTTATACAAATCGCGCGATTGGGTGCGAATGCCCACCGCACGCACGGCAGAGAGCAGGGCATAATAGTTTTTTTTAACGGTGCGGATAATATCGTTTTTCACACTGTCCAAATTCAGCTCGGCCTGTTCCACGGCCAGCTTTTGCGTTTTGACGTTGCGAACCATATCGCTAATACCGCTAATGGAAATTTCGGCCTGGGCATATACGTCAGAAGCACCGTGATCCGTGCGGGAAGACCCGTCCGTCTTGCCGTTGTTATACCCTTGCGAAGCACCCGCGGAAACCGTGGGCAAAAATTCCGATTTGGCTAAATTCAAATTCACATGGGCATTCTGCAAGTTCAGCTGCGCGCTGACGGCTTTGGGGCTGTTGGCCAAAGCAATTTGAATGCAGTCTTCCAACGTGAGTTTACCGTTAACGTCCGGCAGCGGTTTGCCATCCACGCCGCGCGGCACCATGGCCGGTTTTTCATTTTTGGCGGGGTGAATGGCCGCTTTTTGTTCCGTAGAGGCGGCAGCGTCCTGCACGGGGGGAATGACCGCGTCTTTGGCGGATTGCACCGCGGCAGCGGCACTCGTCTGCCCCACAGACGCACTATCCGTAGACGAAGCTACAATTTCACCCTGTACAAATACGCCGGAAAACAAAAAAACGGCAATAAAAAGGAGTCTGAAATTTTTCATAAGCATATTATATAATTTTGTCCTTTTCGGACGACATTCTTTACTTCGGCGCCTTAGCGCCGCCTTTATTGAAACACCGCCTGCCGTTTTTTTATTGCACTATTTCAAAATATTCCCATTTCAGACGAAAAAAACAAACGGGCCCACCCCTCAAATGGGCCTTTTGCCCCTTGCGGGTGTTTGAAATGAAAAAGTACCATAATAAAAAATAGCCTTTGAGAGGACCTCTATGAAAAAAACAGCTCTGCTGATTCTATCCCTATGCGTATGCACGCTATCGTATGCGCAAGGGGGGAAAATTATAAAACCGGTCGTTAAAGCGGCCGCCACGGAAAAACTGGCCCAGCAAGAGGCCAAGCGTGCCTATCAAGCGGCCGCCCGTCAATACAGCCGCCTGACCCCGCCGCTGGTATCTTCCGACTATGCATTAAAACTGGAACGCAACCTGCGCGGCAAAGAAATCTTTTCTTCCGCCGAATGGCAGGCCCGCCTGCATAATTTTTTGGATACTCATATTGCCCGCCTGGCGGCCGCCAAAGCCCAACGCGAAGAAGCCTTGATTAATTACGGCAAAGCCCTGGTGGAAGGGGGGGAACTGTCCGCCATTTCCGGAGGAGAAACCCGCCGCGCCGTATTTGTCCACCAACAGCCGCTTTTGCCCAACACCCAACCTTTTGAACAATATGTTCGCATCTTTGAAAAAGCCGCCAGCGAAGAAAATGTTTCCCTGCTGCCGCTTAAGCAAAGAGCGATGTTTCTGTTCCTTAAACGCGAACTCGTCACCCGTTCCGAAGAATTAAACCAAACCCTGCGTGCGCCCGGCATCAACTGGACCGTACCGATGAAACAAGGCTTCGCCGTGGCCAGATACTGCACCCAGATGCTTTACTTGATGCAAACAAACCCGGATATTTTTAAGGAGGACTTGTTCCGCCTGTATATCCTGGCCGCCAACAAACCGCAAACCCCGTTTAACGACTATATCAAATCCGCCATACGCAAAACGCCGTACTACGGTTCCTATTATTCGTGGTTCAAGGCGGAGCAAACCGGCATCAACCCCGTTTCTTTTGAAGAAATGTGCAAACGCCTGTCCCGTTAATAAGGTTTTGCAAACGCTTTTCAAACCCGCCGCCATACGGCGGGTTTTTTGCGTCCCGTCCGAGCAAAAAGTTATAATAATGTATATGTGGAAAACCGTTGCGCTCTTATGCGCTTCCAACTTATTTATGACGGTGGCCTGGTACGGTCACCTCAAGTTCAAAAACCGTGCTCTTTGGCTGGTGATTTTGGCCAGCTGGGGTATTGCGTTTTTTGAATACTGCCTGCAGGTGCCGGCCAACCGTATCGGAAGCGGATACTTCTCGGTCACGCAGCTAAAAGTCATGCAAGAAGTGATTACGCTGGTGGTTTTTGCCGGGTTTTCGGCCCTGTATTTCAAAGAAAGTTTCAAGTGGAACCATTTTGTCGGCTTTGCCTGTTTGGTGGCGGCCGTATTTTTTGTGTTCAAAAAATGGTAAAAAGAAAGTATGAAAAACAAACACCGGCTGTTTATTAAAATGGCGGAACTGGTGGCGGAACAATCCACGTGCTGCCGCCTGCAAGTGGGTGCCGTACTGGTGAAAGACAACCGTGTCATCAGCATGGGCTTTAACGGCACGCCCACGGGCCAGCTGCACTGCGAAGAAAACTTCACCAAGGTATACGAAGAAAATTACCGCGACAAATACCCCACGTATGCCGATTTCGTGGCCAGCCGCACTTTTTACGATTTGCACGGGAAATGGTCCGTGGAAAACGAACTGCACGCCGAACAAAACGCCATCGCGTTTGCCGCCAAAAACGGTATCGCCACGCAAGGGGCTTCGGTGTATGTAACATGGTCGCCTTGTGTGCACTGCGCGAAGGTGATTGTCAGCGCGGGCATTAAGAAAGTGTTCTATAAAAATATGTACGACCGCAGCCAAGACGGGATTGTATTCCTGGCCAAAAACGGTATTGAATGCCGTCAATTAACCGAAAAAGATATTGAAGCCAATTAAACCATTTCGGCACAACCCATATTTTTACTATAATGGAGCTATATGACTAAACAAACTACCCCTTCCGCAGAAGAAAAAGATATTATCGTGTCGTTTATCAGCGGCATTATTGATTTTTGCAAAAAGAGCAAAAAAGGCGTGCTGACCGCATTGATTATTTTGGTGCTGGCGGCCGTCGTAGGCGGGACTTATTCCGCCCACGTCAAAAAAGTAACCCAGAACTCCTGGGCGGCTTATTACACGGCGCAAGTGTCGCTTTTAAGCGGCGAAGAAGAAGAAGGCTTCGCGCAAATAGACAAACTGGCCAAAGAATACCCCGGTTCCAACGCGGCGGAATATGCCATGTTGCTTAAAGGGGATATTTTGTACAACGCCGAAAACTATGCCCAATCGGCCGACGTGTACCAGACGCTGCTTCCTTCCAAAAACACCACTGTTTCCACGGTGGCGGCCTTGTCGTTGGCGGCTTCTAAACAAGCCGTAAAAGATTACAAAGCCTCGGCCGACGCTATGACGCAGTTTATCCAAAACAATCCCACCAGCTTCGCCTTGCCGCAAGCTTACCTGACGCTTGCCATGAGCCAAGAATTGGCCGGCAACAAAACCGAAGCTATCAACGCCTACAAGTACTTAAACGACGCTTACGCGCAAACGTACTTCGGCACCATGGCCAAGCAAAAACTGGCCGAACTTCAAAAATAATTTGCCGTATCTCCCGTCCGTGTTTAATTAACGGACGGGAGTTTTGTTTCACCCCAAAACAAAACCCAACAGACACAGAGGAAATTCATGTACAAAAAACTGACAGCCGTACTGCTTTTATCCGTCCTGCTGGCCGATTTTTCCTATGGCGCGGGATTTGCTTTGTATGAATACAGCGGCCGTTCCACCGCGATGGGCGGCGCCGTAATGGCCAACAAAGCCGAAGCCGCCTCGCTGGCTTCTAACCCCGCACTTATCACCGACTTGGAAGGCACCCAAGCCCAGGTAGGGTTGACCGTCGTAACCGCCGACGCAAAAACTACGGTATTAGGTAATTCCCGCACCTTGAAACATGACGTATGGTACCTGCCCAATTTCTACGTTACCCAAAAATGGAGCGATCAAGTATCCGTTGGGTTGGGCGGCTTCTCCCGCTACGGACTGGGCGGCGAATACGAAAACCCGGTGCAAACTTGGCCCGGAAGCAATTTGGCTTATAAAGTAAAATTGGAAACTTTTTCTTTCACGCCTACTATCGCCGTTAAGGCTAATGACGAATTGTCCGTCGCCATGGGTTTGGAAGCCATGGTGATTGGCTTTTCTCAAAGCTCGTTTTACAACGCCAACCCCATGAACCCCGGTAATTATGATATCAGCGGTTCCGGCGTAAGCTGGGGGGGAAACTTCTCCTTTATTTATAGACCCGAATGGGCCGAAAAGTGGTCCTTGGGTGCTATGTACCGCAGCAAAGTAAAACAAAACTTAAACGGACGCATTGATGCCGGGGCCAACAGTTTCCCGGAACTTAATATCCACAGCGGAGACGCCGAAGGCTCTATTTCCCTGCCGGACAGCATTTCCGCCGGCCTTTCTTTCCGCCCGACGGAAGACTGGGTTTTGGAAGCCGGAATTGTGGGCACCTTTTGGAGCGCCTACGACCAGATTCTTATCCAATATACCGATAACTCTTCCAATCCTTTTATCTATAACCATAAAAGATATAGAGACGTTTACCGCTTGAATTTCGGTACCGAATATATGCTGACTCCCAGCTGGGCCCTGCGTGCGGGATATGTGTACGATCAATCTCCTATCAACGATACGGAAATGGACACGCTCGTCCCCGTGCATGACCGTCATATTGCCAGCGTTGGGGTAGGGTATCAGACGGAAACCTGGAGCGTAGATTTTGCCTATGCGCACATCTTCTCCAAGGACCTCAGCGGTATTTCCGGGCAAATGTCCGACAAAATGGGCGTCCCCGTATCCGTCAAATACACCGACGGGAAAAGCGATATGTTTGCGCTCACCTTCGGATACAAATTCTAATCGTCCCACCACAAAAAACCCCCTCTTTTACAGAGGGGGTTTTCTTTTTTCTAAAAAGGCTTACAGCAGCCCTGCTTTTTCCAATAATTTTTGCACCAAGCGAGACACGGCATACTCTTTGACGTCTTTTACCTCTACCGCCACAAACTCCTGCGGCACACCGGCGCGGGGGGAAACTTCCACCATAGACAAATCCGCCCAAATCACCCTATGCGACAAGACATGTTTAACGGGCGCCACCGCCAACGAGGCTTCCTTCCGCCCAAAAAGTTTTTTATATTCCTTTCCCTTTTGCCACGCCTCTTCCGAGGAATCGCTTTCCACCAGCGGCGGCTCATACAAATTTTGCCACACGTCGCCCGCGCCTCGCTTATGAAGCCACGTTTTCGTCCCTTGGCGTACGTATATATAATGGAAGTAGCGGGTGGATATTTTATTTTTCTGCATTTTTACGGGCAGCTGTTCCACCTTCCCCAAAGCATAGGCCTGGCAACGCCCGGCCAGCGGGCATTGTTCGCACTGCGGTGCCAGCGGGGTACACACCATAGCACCAAAATCCATAATGGCTTGGTTATAGTCCCCGGGGCGCTGTTTGTCTAACAGCTTTTGTGCCAGCTGGGTAAACTGCTTTTTGCCGGCAGGGGAATCAATAGGAGTGGAAATAGCAAATACGCGGGCAAGCACCCGGTAAACATTTCCGTCCACCACGGCATATGGCATCTGGTAGGCAATGGAACAAATGGCCGCGGCGGTGTAATCGCCCACGCCTTTCAAGGCACGAACCCCTTCGTAGGTGGAGGGGAAAACCCCGTCCATACTTTTGGCCGCGGCATGCAAGTTGCGCGCACGGGAATAATACCCCAGTCCCTGCCAGCATTTCAACACTTCGTCCTCGGGAGCGTCGGCCAATGCGCGGGGGGAGGGGAAACGCTGCGCAAAACGCATATAATAGGATAACCCTTGCGATACGCGGGTTTGCTGTAAAATAATTTCCGACAGCCACACCAAATAAGGATCCCGCGTGCGCCGCCAGGGCAAATCCCGCTTATTCACACTATACCAATCCAGCAAAACAGCCGTTAGAGATTTCATAGTTATCATATTTTAGCAATTTCTAAGCTTCTCTACCCACCCGTTAACCATAAGCACCCTAATTAGATGCCCGGATATATCATTTTATCCAGACCTTAACCTTAGAGCAAACTCGCATGCAAAAAAGCACTCATTTTTTGAAATTTCAAAAATGCAAATTTGGCACCAATTTTGCAAAAAGAGTTTTAAGTTTTGGTACACCCGCCAAGCACTCAAACATGCAAATTGGCCGTTTGTTTTGATTTTCCGCTTTCTAAAAGCTGACACACAAAAACAGCCTCCGTTTTTTGTCTTAGCAACAAAAAAGAGAGGGGGATTTGCGCCGCATAATTTCCCCAAAAAGAGCCCCGTTTTTAACACTGCGCTCGTTTTTTGAAGGGAAGTTTTGCACATCTGCTGGCCGCAAAACCTCATTCAAAGACATATGTTAGATTTTTATGACACATCACGAGGGATAATTTCTCATATTTGTACTGATTTTTTCCAAGCCGTTTTTTCATTTTCCCGTCTGAGAATAGGGGATATTAACAGACTTTGACATATATTGACATATAACAACAGAGTATTGACATATGTCAAAAAAATAGTTATTATATGTCATAACCGGGGGAAAACTCCGGTGGATAACTTTTTAGCAGACAGGAGCGATTATGCTGGATAACGGGGACAAATCGGTCAAGATTCGCTTAAGATTTCCCGGCGGAGAAGAGTTTGAAGCCGAAGGAAACCGCGACTTTGTAGAAGAACAACGCAACTATTTTCTCTCTCTCATTGGCAAGAAAGAGAAACGTGTTTCCTTTGCCGCGCCGCAGCCGGTCCGCTCCTTTGCAAAAGAGCCGGCTCCCTTGCCAGTCCTGTCCCCGCTGCCGCCTACGCCCTCTGTTCCTGCCGCGCCCACCAATATCCCCACTGCCAGCAATACTGCCACCGGGGAAGCTTTTCCCGCTTTACGCCTTTGGGAAAGGCTTTTGAAAGAAGATGGGGAAATCGTTGTGCTGCGCAAAAAAATGCGTCTAACGGCGCAGGAAGCCGCTTTATTGCTATTAGCGGGGGCTCGTGTACTGCTTAAAAAGCCTTCTTACGCCGCCCTGCACCTTTCCAAATCCATGCGAAAATCCGGCTATTCCGAGGGGCGCTTAGATCGGCTTCTACTGCAAGACATTAAAAACGGGCACCTTACAAGCGACGGATCCAAACGTTCCCGCAGCTACCGCTTGACGAACGAAGGTTTCGCCAAGGCCTATGTAATGGCCGAAAAGCTAGGCGCAGAAAGCTTATAGCGTAAAATTCTTCACTGGAGGAGCACACTCCCCACAATGTACCCAGAAATGGGTCGCTAGGCCACCTCTGCCACAGCCCATACTAAGGCACCCCTGGCATGGGGCGGGGGGAAAGCACCCCACAAAATCCAGCCAGGGAACAGCTTAGCCCTGGTATCACACACAAAAGGGAAAAACTTTTCTACAACCCAACTCAGCCCAGTTAAAAACACTCACACGCACCTTTTATCTATTTTTTACTAAATCGATGTTTTATTAGTTTTGGATTTTGCAGCATTTTATCATTCAAAATTCAATAAAGTTTTTCTCTTATTTACACCATAACACAGCAGGCGTATATAGTTTTCTACAAGGAACAACAAGCGCCTAAAATTGAGTAAAAAAATAACCCAACAAGGTCTTTACATTTACGAATTGGGGTAAAAATTTAGGATTTTAGGGGGGAAGAGAGGATTTTTGCACAAAGTTTGGACAATGCCTTTCACATAAAAAATACATATAAAATAAGTATTTTTATATTTTAATATAATTCCATATATTATATTTTGTATTCCAACACCACAAGCCTCCCATTAAAAATTCACCATTAAATTCAAGCAAAGAAGGGGGATTTTTATTCTTTCCAACATTTCCTCAAAAACAGTTTTTTACAAAAAATAGCAAAAATATGCTTATTTTTTAATAATTTTTATTTTTATATATATTTTTTACTTTTCGCGAATTATTTTTTCTTGATTTTTCCCCACTTTCCCGGACAAAGCATTAAAAAGAGTCTTTCCAACACAAAAAATCCTGTGGACAACCCACCATAATGCCGTGACATAAATTAGCTTTCCTTTTTTGAAAAAAGGGGGTTTTTGTCACGCTCCCATAACTAACGATAATTTTTATTATGTTAATTAAAACAAGTAAAAATTCATTTTTTCTTATCCTATAATATTTATTAGTTTTTTCTTGTTTTATATTGTTTTTTAATATATTTTCAATAAAAAATAATATTTATTTTAGGTTTTTATTTTTATCACTTGGACCGCGGAAGAGAAGGCTCAAATTGGAGTATTTTTTTGCTCTCAGAAAAATATTTTTGGGCTCTTTTTTGTGATCATCTTTGCCATTTTTTTGGAACACTAAATTTACAAAAACAGGGCCTTTTTTAACAGGGCATGACTGTTTTTTATTTTTTCACTCCCCCCCATTTTGGACGCAATTTTGTTTTAATCAACCAAGCCCAAACTATCCCTAATTTTTTCCAAAATTTTTTAGGTTTAACTTATATTTCTATATTTTTAATATTAAAATAAAAAATCCTTATTTTTTAATATAAATTATTTTTACATCTAAAATCGCCAAAAACGCGCCAGAACGAATTGGGGGTACCTGGGATATGGGGCAAAACAAAAATAGAGAGGATGGCTAAAATGGTATTTTTGGGAAAAATGGATTTTTTGCCTACAACCATTGAGTTCCCCTTGGTTTAACTTCCGGTCAAGCCTAAAACGGTGGCAAGATTTCCAAAACAAGGTATTTCCCTTTTTCTCGGCCCCAACAGAACCAACTGTGTGGAACTGATGCCACCATTCCCCGGCCCAAGTGGTCTCTTTGCCTACTAAGGCACAATTTACGCCCCGGCTCGCATATTTTTGCCTATTCGGTTCCAGGGCGCAACTGGCCATATTGTCTATCGGGTATATTGGCCTGTGGGGCTAAACTTAATTTTTTAGGGAGGGGCGGCGCTCTGCCAGAGGAGGAAAAATTTATCTCGTCATGCTGCGTATTTGCATTATCGTCATAAGCTAGGCAGGAACTGACTACTGATAAATAAGAGTTTTTGGCCTATACAAGAGCCCATAACCCTGTAGGCTTTATATGGGCGTTTTCTTCGCACGGCACCAAAGAAAAGTGATAAGCCGCATAGAAAAATTGCCCCTGCTAGCAAGGCCGAGCACTGTCTAGGCAAATAATTGGCCGCCCGAATGATTTTTCGAAGGGAAAAGCTATTTTGTGACGAGTGGGGGGGTACAAAAGCTAGGAAATTTTGGGGGTATAAGGCTTGTCCCGGGACAACGAATTCCCTACTAGTTTGCGGTAGAGCCATTTCCAACGGAAGTCCTCCCCTTTCGCGATTCTTTCTATATAGGGAGAACGGGCTTTCGCCTAGCTGCCGTCACAGCCTCTTCCGAGGGGCTCCCTCTGCCAGGAAGAATAACGGCTACAAACCAAGAGCCGCCTATTGAGGGGTGTAAGCCTTGTTAATAAACCCGAGGGGGCTAGGGAAGAATATCCTTTTGAGACCTTGATAAGCCCCAAGAACAACTTCACTCTTAGAAGGAATTTCCCTTATACCATAGACAACGCTTCTATTCATAGCCACAATAAGACAATTTTTAGAAACTCCCAAACTCCTCTTTTTCTGTGGGTAAGAGGGCCACGCCTTTCAAACGCGCTTTGCACGGGGCCTATATGGGAAAACCATACTCGTACAAGACATAAAGGGAAGCCTTGGCCATACAAATGGCTATCTTTTGCCATATAGCGTTAAATAGTTCCATATAAAAGCGTTTTCTGCCATATGAGCCCTTCTATATGCTAGCTTTTCTGACATTTCCGCCATATGCCGTAATGCAACCTATACAAAAATACAATCGCCCCCCATATCGCCAGCTTAGCACACAGAAAAAGGGGGACTTTTAGTAAAAAGAGACCTCCCCCCAAAAAGCTTTCCCCTTCTTAAAATGCAGCTTCCCCCCACATTTCAAACTTCCCCTTTTTTCCCCCCCGTTGAAAGCTCCACGCAAAAAGGGTTTTCCCCCCGTATAGAATAAAAAAGCCCTCCGGGTTTTACCCGAAGGGCTTTTGTGCTTATGATAAATTACTTTTTAGGAGCCGAACGACCGGCGGCTTTTTCCTTCAAAAGGTCCAATAACGAACTCCCCCCTACTTTTTTATCGGAAGAAGCTTCAAAGAGGTTTTTTCCGTCCAAATCATTTGAAGTGGCCAATTTGGGGGCTTGCGTAGCCGCGGCGGCAGCATCTTTTTCCGCCTGGTTTACTTTGTTGCCCAAGCCTTGGTCACCATTCCCCGCCGTGGGAGCTTTGAAATCTTTGGCCACGGGCGGTTTATAGCCGCTCATAGAAGTAGTCTTGGCGGCCGTTGACGGGGCCGGTTCGGGAGCGGATTTTTTGGCCGAAGAAACACTCCCGGCCGCAGGGGCCGAAGAAGTGGCCGGGCGAGAGACGCCAGCTTCTGTCACCGGGCGGGACACTTCCACCTGGGTGACAGGTTTAGAAATGTTCACTTGCGTAACGGGACGCGAAACGCTGACCTGCGTCGCCGGACGATATACCCCCGAAGACGTAACCGGGCGTTGGACCGAAACAGCCGTTTGCGGGCGAGAAATACTGACGGCCGTAGTCGGGCGGGATACATTCACCTGGGTAGTGGGGCGCTGTGCCCAAGACGTTTCAAATAAAAACAAAACGGGTAATAAAAAAATCATTTGTTTCATATCTTTCTCCTTGTTATATAGTATAAGTTCCTTTTGAAAGGAGTCAAGAAAAAAGCCCCTTCCCTAAGGAAAGGGGCACAAAGACAAAAAACCTTTACTTTTGACCAGGCTGCTGCCCGCTGGAGGCCGCTTTTAATAAGCCGGACATATCGGGCATGCCAGGCACATTCATACCCGCTGGCGCTCCGCCGCCGGAAGCACCAGATCCCATACCGCTAAACCCGTCCAGCATGCCCTTCATTTGCTCCAGCATGGCGTTCGGATCGGAAGGGAGCTGCGGCTGTTGGGCCGCCGCCGCAGGCTTAGCATCTTGCGCGGCAACCGCATTAGGATTAACTTTGGGCGCAGCCGGGGCGCTTGCCGCCGGTTTAGCGGCAGGTTGAGCCGCCGGCGCCGCAGCAGGGGCGGAAGCGGCCCCTGGCGCAGGCTTGGGTGCCGCCGCGGCCGCAGAGGTGGCCGCCTGCACGGCACTTACCGCTTGGGCGGCTTTTTCTTCGGCTTTATCGTTAAATTCGCGGCTTCCCGCCGTGTTGGTGCGTACGGCTTGCGTTTGGACGCCTTTGTTCCACTCGCGCTGGCGGGAACTGTAGTTGCTAAAAGTACGCGTTTGGATATTGGAGCGAGCCCCGGGGACGGAAGAATCTTCCGCGTCTTCCTCGGAGGCACTGGCCCCAAAGCTGGGACGGGACGATCCCCCCGCCCGATAGGTCTGCGCGTCCGCGCATACAAAAGAAACTAATAAAAGAAGTAACGGTAAAAATTTCATAGTTATCCCCCTTTTCATATTCTTAAATAATATATTCATGGACGGCGAGGTGTCAAGATACCCCCTTTTGAAGCGTCCTTTTTTTTGCTACACTGTAGTCAAATGAATTCCCCTATCTACGACGTAATCATCATCGGAGCCGGAGCCAGCGGGCTGGTATGCGCGCTGGAATGTGCACGGGCCGGACGCAAAACTCTGCTGCTGGAAAAAGATAAACAACCCGCCCGCAAAATACTGGCCAGCGGAAACGGCCGCTGTAACTTGACTAACGCACATGTAGGCCAGGCCTTTTACCATGCAGACCCGAAGCTAATTGAGCGGGCTCTGTCCATTTTCTCTTTTCAAGATTGTTTGCAATACTTTGCCCGCCTGGGCGTACTGACGGAAGAAGAAGGCCTGGGGCGCATCTTTCCCGCCACAGGCAAGTCCACCGCTGTGGCCGAACCCTTAAAATTGGCCGCTTCGGAAGCGGGGGCGGAAATCAAAACGGAAAGCGAAGTCGTACGCATAAAAAGGGGCAAAACTTTTACCGTTTTTACGAAAGCGGGCGACTCGTATCAAGCACATCGGCTGGTGCTGGCCTGCGGCTCTTGCGCTTATCCCCAAATAGGCGGAAGCCAAAGCGGGTACGAGCTGGCCCGCATGCTGGGGCACAGTATCGTCACGCCGCGCCCCACATTAAGTGCTTTGTGTATAAAAGAATCGGCCGTCTCTCGCTTGACGGGCATTCGCAGCCAGGTGCGCTTAAGCGCCAGCCAAAACGGCCGCCTGTTGGACCAAGCCCAAGGCGAAGTGTTGTTTACTTCCTACGGCTTAAACGGCCCGGCGGCGTTAAACGTCAGCTCGCAAGTATCGCGGGCGCTGAAAAACGGAAACGTTTCCATAGAACTCAATTTTTTCCCTCAGCTGCAAGACCCGCAAGGCTTCTTGCGCCAACGGTTGGCCGTTTTTGCCAATCGGCGCCCGAAAGACTTTTTTGCCGGTATGCTGCATGAAAGCATTGCCAACCTGCTGATTGATTTTATCGGCATTCGCAAGAACGTTCCCATCTCCCAGCAGACGCCCCACACCCTAAACCGCCTGGCACAAACGCTATGCGCCTGGCCGCTGACGGCTGTGGGCGTGCGCCCCTGGAACGAGGCCATGGCCGCGACGGGGGGTGTAAATACGCGAGAAATAAACTATAATACATTTGAGTCGCTTAAATGTCCGGGCCTGTATATCACGGGCGAGTTGTTGGATGTGGACGGAAAAAGCGGCGGATTTAATTTGCATTTTGCCTGGGCTTCGGGTTTTGCCGCGGCACGGGGAATGTCGGAGGAAAAATAACGTATGGTAGATATCGTCAGAAAAACAGCCAGCTTGAACGACCCGCTCCATGTGGGCTTTGTACGCACCTATTACGTGGACGGCAAAGAAGTTTACACCGAAACGCTTGATAAAAACCTGGACATTGAAAAACACTCCGGCGTAATGCCGGACGGCACCGTGAAAGAATTTTTTGAAAACGGCAAATTGTATTTTGAATGCGAATTCAAAAACGGCCAACGCAACGGCGCCTGCAAAATTTATTTTGACAACGGCAAAGTAAGCATTGAAAAGTTTTACGAAAACGGCATGCTCCAGGGCAAGGCGCGGGTGTTTCACCCCACGGGCCGGCTGTATAAAGAATTTTCGTATGTGGACGATATCCAAGACGGCAAACAAGTAAAATACTACCCCGACGGCAAAGTGCTGGAAACGGCCGAATTCAAAAAAGGCTACCTTAACGGCGTGTGCAAAGTCTATACCCCCGACGGGGACTTGCGCTCCGAATGCACCTATAAGAACGATAAAATCGTAGGGGATAAAATCATCTACCACCCCAACGGCACCATCGCCCTTATTTCCCCCCACAAGGACGGGAAACCGCACGGCGTAACCAAAAAATTCAGCGAAACGGGCGAATTAATTGAAGAGTGGTTTTTTGAAGACGGTATTTTAACCCTCAAAAAAGTGCACTAATCCGCTTCTTTTCTGACGATACTTTCCGGCGCCTTAACCAAGGCGCCGGAATTTTTATGTTTTCTTTCTGTTTTAGGTATTTGGTAAAATATAAGAAAGACATAAAGCCGCCCGCCGGACGGGCGGCTTTATTGTCGGAGGAATTTTGTATGGCAAAAGCCGTATCCATTCACGAAAAGAATCCTTTTAAGGCAAAAACCATTTCGCAACTGCTGATTAAATTTTCCGCCCCCGCCATGGCCGGCATGTTCGTCAACGCGGTGTACAACATCATTTCCCGCATTTATGTGGGGCAGGACGTAGGGGCAAACGGCCTGGCCGGCATCACCATTCTGTTCCCGCTGGGGCTTATCTATATGGGTTTTAGTGCGCTTATTGGCGTAGGGGCCAACGCGCTTTTTTCCATTCGCCTGGGCGAAAAGAAAGAAGAAGAAGCGCAGATGATTTTGGGAAACGCCTTTGTTCTGCTTGCGTTAATATCCGGCGCTATTACGCTGGGGAGTTATTTGTTTTTGGACCAGTTCCTCAGCTTTTTAGGGGCGGACGCCGAAATCCTGCCCTATTCCCGCGCCTATGCCCAAGTGGTACTGCCGGGGTACTTTTTGTTTGGCATTAGTATCGGGTTAAACAACTTTATCCGCTCCTCCGGCCACCCCAAAACCGCCATGGCCACCCAATTTATTGGGGCGCTTATCAATATCGTGCTGGGCCCGATTTACATTTTTGTATTGGGTTGGGGGATACAGGGCGCCGCAGCCGCCACGGTGAGCGGACAAACGGTGTCGTTTATCTGGGTGCTTTTGTTCTTTACGGGACAGCGCAGCTTTTATAAACTGCATTGGCGTTTTTTCCGTTTGAAAAAATACATCGCGCTAGGCAGCATGGCCATCGGATTTTCGCAATTTGCTTTTCAGCTGGCCTCCAGCACGCTAAACGTTATTTTGAACCATTCGCTGCTAAAATACGGCGGGAATTTGGCTATTTCGGCGGTGGGGATAGCCGTCAGCGTCAACACGCTGGTAATGATGCCGTTAATCGGCATTTCGCAGGGAGCGCAGCCGCTTATCGGCTACAACTACGGCGCCCGCAAATACGCTACGGCCATTCAAACGCTTAAAATGGCCATGCGCTGGGGCGTGGCTATTACCACGGTAGGATTTGTACTGTTGGAAATTTTCGCCCGGCCGATAGCCTCGGCCTTTAACGCCAGCGATACGGCCCTGGTGGACCTGTCTTCCCGCGTGATACGCCTGTTTAACATCTTGCTGCCCATTGTGCCCCTGCAGGTGCTTACCACCAGCTTCTTCCAGGCCATCAACAAGCCCTTAAAAGCCGCCTTTTTAAGCTTGTCCCGCCAGGTATTGCTGGTTATTCCGCTGGTGCTTATTCTGCCGCTTTTCTGGGGGCTTACGGGCGTATTTTTGGCCCCGGTTTTTGCAGACGCCATATCCACGTCCATGGCGGTGGTGATGATTAAAAGATTTTTTGACAAGCACGGCCAAAACTTCTTCTTTAGCAAAAAACATTCCCCCGCCCGCCAACAAGCCTAACCCGTTTACAAAAAAATCCCGGCGCCAGAAACGCCGGGATTTTTTATTTGCTGTTTATTTTTACGGTAAAACTTCAAAAGCCAAACTTTCTTTTTTCTTTCCGCAACGCACTTCCAAGCGGTGCTTGCCTGCTTGCAGGGTCCACCAGGTTTGACAGGCCGAACCGGGCAATTTTTTCCCGTCCAGCGTCCAGGCACAGGCCCCGCTTGGGCAAACGGCCTGAAACTTAACGGCCTGCGAGTCTAGCGGCACCGACGGATCCACCTTAAACACGTCCCCCGCCGTGGGAGAAACTATTTTCAAATCCGGCTCTTCCGTGCGGTGTTTGCCGTCACATACGGCGGGAATATGTTTGGAGTCAAACACTTCTTCCTTCGTATGGGTACAATGTTCCCCCGCCAGAAGCCCGCTTTGCGTGCACACCAATGCCCGAGTCACGCCTTCGGGCTGTTCAAAAGGAGGTGAGGGATACTTTTCTTGCAAGTAAACGGCCAAATCGTGCATAATCGGGCCGGCCCCCGTCACGCCGGACACCTTTTGCATCGGCTGGGCATCAAAATTGCCCACCCACACGCCAATAGTCCACCGCGGCGTATAGGCCATGGTAAAGTTGTCTTTATAATCCTTGGACGTACCTGTTTTAGCCGCCAACGCAAACGGCACGGAAAGCGCCGAATTAAGCCCAAATGCAGGCGCGCGGGCGTTGTTGTCGGCCAGGATATCCGTTACCAAATAAGCCGTTTGCGGCGTAAAAATGCGCGTTTCCCGGCCGGGCAGATAAATAAGGGGCTTGTAGGCGGCCAACATGGGCTTATACACGCCGCCGCGGGCTAAAGCCGCATAGGCATTGGTCAAATCCAACAGGCGCACTTCCCCGTTTCCAAGCGCCAGCCCCAAACCATAAAAATCGGCCGGTTTTTCCAAACTCACCAGCCCCGCCCGCCGCAGCAGCGCCAGCAAATTGGACGCGCCCGTCTTTTCGGCGGCTTTTACGGCCGGAATGTTATACGAACAGGCCAACGCCGAGCGGGCAGACACAAAACCGTGGTAATTCTCGTCATAATTGCGAGGGCGAAATCCCCCCTCAAAAAAAGTGTCTTCATCATCTAACAGCGAAGCGGGCGTAAGCTTGCCGCTTTCAAACGTAAGCCCGTACACAAACGGCTTTAAGGCAGAACCGGGCTGACGCAGGGCGCGGGCCCCGTCCACCTGTCCGTTATAGCGGGCATTATAAAAATCGGCCGACCCCACATAGGCCAAAATCCCCCCCGTGGCATTATCCAGCACCACCACGGCGCCATTAGTCACGTTTTCTTCTTTTAATTGCGAAATATAGTTTTTGACCAGTTGTTCGGCATACAGCTGCAGTTCACGGTCCAGCGTGGAATAAACATCTTGTGCGTCTTTTGGCAACAGCGGATACAAAAACCGCGTAAAATGAGGCGCATCAAAAGGCCTGGCGGCGGTTTTTAATTCCAGTTTTTCGGACAAGGCGATTTGGTACATTTCTTCGTCTATAAATCCGTTTTCCAACATGCGCGAAAGCACCCAGTCGCGCCGTTTAAGCGCGCGCGAAAAATGCTTCAGCGGATTGTAGTAGGTGGGCGATTTGATAAGCCCCGCCAAAAAAGCCGCCTGCGAAAGGGACAATTCACCCGCCGATACGCCAAAATAAAACCGGCTGGCGGCCTCCACCCCTTGGGTTAAGTTGCCCAATTCCAGCAAGTTAAAATATTCTTCCAAAATTTCTTCTTTGGTCATCTTGCGCTCTAACACAAGCGCATTGTAGGCTTCCTTGGCCTTGCCCCACAAGGTGCGCGGGCGCGGCTCTATGGCGCGGGCCAGCTGCTGGGTGATGGTGGACGCACCGGATACGATTTCCCCGTCCGACACGTTCTGCCACGCCGCCCGCAAAACGGCCTTCACGTCTACCCCCGGGTGCGAGAAGAAACGCTTGTCTTCCGCCGCCAGGGCCGCGGCAATCAGCCAAGGGGAAATGTCCGTCAAAGGAACGGGCAAATAGTAGGTGTTATTTTCGGACAAAAAACCGCGCATGGGCGCGCCATAGCGGTCATAAATTTGTTTGGAAGGCGTCAAAAAAGCTTCTTCCCCGCAAACTAAGCAGGGAAGAAGCAATACAAGAAGAGCTTTCCAAATACGCCGCATCATTATTTAATGACAAGCGTTTCGGTAGCGTTGCGGCCAAACACCGCGGGCTCGTACATCTGGCTGGCCCACAAGCTGGGGTACGCAAATGTGCCCGCCACGGAAGCGGATACCAGGTAAGAATATTCGTGTTCCCCGGCCGGCAGATAATCGGCAAACGCCGCGATGCGGTCATCATACTTTTCATCGCGTTCAAAGCCGTTATAGCCACCCGCGTTAAGCATGGAAGCCTGTTCGGCCGATTCGGTGGCCAACGAGGTGTTGATGATTTCAAACCCGGCAGGGATAAAATCTTCCACCACCACGAAGTGGCGCGAAGCCGCATTTTTGACGTGGAGCGTAATTTTGTAGCGTTCGCCCGCCACGATTTCGGTTACGGGTTTGCCGTCCAGCGTCGTAATTTCGCGCGACACCGTAAACCCGGCGTCCACCGGTTTTTCATACGAAAGCGGTTCGTATTCCTGGCCCAGGGTGTAATACAGTGTACCCGCACCCTGCTTGGCAAACGTCACGCGCGTTTCGGTACCGGTTCCGTAAGCCTCGGCAAACGGGATAGACGCGGCGCGGCTGTCCAGCGTGCGGCCTTTGAAAGAAGCTTCCAGCACCGCTTTGGCACCCAGTTTGGCGGAAGCCGCATAATCGGGCTCCACGCTTTCCATGGTGCGATAGTACGTGTTCAAAGCGGTAAACGCCGCCGCATTGACGCTGGTGTTGTTCCAGTGGCCTTCGGCGTTTAACTGGGTAAGCATCCAGGAGGCCGTCTTGAAAGCGTCGTTAAAAGGCTGTTTGGCGTAAAGCAAAGCGTCCAGCGCCAAGGCCGTGGATTTAACGTTGCTCATATGCAGCCAGGGCATTTCTTCGGGCGCGTCAAAATACGCAGACTGCGGCGTATAAGCAATATGGTTCAGCAGGCTCTGGGCAATTTTACCTTTTACTTCGTCCGTATTGCCCATCGCTTGGGCCGCTTTTAACAAATAGGCATTGGCCGCCAGCGGCATGGACCCCAATTTGCCATAGAGGTTGTTAAACGCGCTTTGCACGTTCTTGCCGTACAGCGCCAACACATACACCGCATACGCACGGGCGGTATCCGTTTCCAAAGAGGAATACGCATACGCCTTTTGCACTTTGGAAGCGAAGGCACCTTCCAGCCATTTGGCCGCCTGTTCAAGCGATTTTTCCTGCACTTTATAACCGGCTTGTTTGGCCAGATAATTTACTTCCAGCGCGTAAGCCGTGACGTACGGATCGGGCAACGAGCCTTTCCAGTAGCCATACCCGCCGGCAGAAGCCTGATACTGCGACAGCGTATCCAGCACGTCCTGCACTTGGGCTTTTAATTGGGTCATGTCGCCCAGTTTGAAATCTTCCACCAGCTCAGCTCCCGAAATGACCGGCAGGATTTTGGACATTTTCTGTTCCAAACAATCATACGGATAGGTCATCAGGTAGAGCATGGAACCTTTCAGGTTAAGCAGGGCCGTAGACGCCAGCGAAAGCGTAATGCGGTTATCCGCTTCCTGGTTCAAATTACCCGGTTTATCCAACAGTTCTTCCTGCGAAGAAGCCGTGGACGCATACAGCGCCAGCGTCTGCTTCTTTTCTACGGAAGATACCGTAAATTCGGCGCGTACGCCGTCGGACTCTTTCTGCCCTTTCACGCTAAACGATACCGTGGCCGGGCCGTCTTTTTCGGCTTGGCACGCCCAGGTTACTTCGCGCGCCTGTCCCAGCGGCACATTCACCTGCTGCTGAGCCGGGCCGGTGAGTTTCACGGCGCCTTCCGCCTGCGCGGTGACCGTCATTTCGCCTTTTTTATCTTCATAGTTGTACACCACCGCGCCGCAGGAGAACTGGTCCCCTTTGCGGGCAAAGCGCGGCAGGTTGGAGGTCACCATCAGCGGTTTGGAAACCTGTATGGCAGTTTCCGCCGAACCGAATTCGTCCGCCGTCATGGCCACGGCCATCACGCGGAATTTGGTTAAGTTGTCGGGCAGTTTGAATTTCACTTCCGCACGGCCTTTTTTGTCGGTCGTGACGGCCGCGTTAAAGTAAGGCGTAAACGAGAAGTTGCTGCGCAAGTCCACGCCGCCCAATTTGGCGTCGGCCGAGCCGCCGCCGCCGCGGTTTTCGCCTTTTTCGCCAAAGTTGCGCTGGCCCACCACGTACACGCGGTTGTCCATCGTAAAGACGGACACGGGGCGAGAACCGTAGAAATAGTCAAACAAATCCGGCGTTTTGTAATCGGTCAACGCCAACACGCCTTCGTCCACCACCATTACCACTACTTCGGCGGGAACGTTTTTGACGTTGGATTTTGCCGTAATTTTAAGCGTTACTTCTTCGCCCGGGCGGTATTTTTCCTTATTGGTTTTTACCACGGGTTCCAGGCGTTTGGAGTCGGGCTGAACCGTCAAATTGACGTAGCCCACTTTCCCTTGCGGTTTACCCAAATCCAGGCCTTTGTCGTTAACGGGGTCGGCACTGCGGCCGCGCACCAGCGTTACGCCCACATACACATTGGGCAGATAAGAAGGCTTCACCGGCACTTCAATATAATCGGCCCCGCCTTTTACGGGCGTAATCCACGCGTCCAAAATACCTTCGCGTTCCACCGTCACCAAAGCCAGGGCTTTTTCGTAAGGGGACTCCACCGCAATGCGGGCCGTTTTGCCGGGTTTGTAGGAATTTTTATCTTGCTTGAGCACCAGCAAATCGTCGTCCGTTTTCTTCCAGTAAGCCTGTCCTTCGCCATAGACGAATACGTCAAACCCGCCCAGCACTTGGCGGCCGGATTCATCGGTAGTGGAAAGCGTTACATAATAGCTGCCGGATTCGGCGGGGTTAAACGACAACACCGCGCCTTTTTCGCCCACTTTTAAGGTTTGGGTAGGCAGTTCCGTCACTTTCTTTTCGCTCACCCATTCCAAGCGGCCGGACAGCCCCGTCTTGCGCACGCTCATCCATTGTTCTTTGCGGATTTTGGCCGTAACGGTAGCTTCCGTGCGTTTGCCTTGCGGCGTAACGGCCACAATTTCGGCGCGGACGGGTTCGCCCACTTCCACGCGTTCCGCCAACAGCTTGCTGCCCAGATAGAACGAAGCCGGGTGCACCAGCACCGACGAGCGGGCAAACAATTCCTGGCGGGCGGGAGACTGCACACCCAGCTCCGCATACACCCTCACCGGGAACGAAACCGACGGCATGCGCGCCGAGAAGGAAATGGCCCCTTTCGCGTCCAACGCACCGGAGGAATTAAGCAGCAATTTGCCGTTATCTCTATATTCGTTTTCGCGCAGGAAATAGGGCGTAAAGGTATATCCGTCAAATCCTTTCGGTTCAAACCAGGCCATTTCGCGGCGCAGGGTCCACTGGGCCTTGGCGTCGGCCAGCGGAGAACCGAAATTGTACTGAGCGGAAGCCGCAAAAGAAGCTTCCTGCCCGGAGAGATAGTTCTCGGCTTCGGGGCGCAGATTTACTTTGAAATCCGCCTGTTTAACGGCTTCCACGCGGAAGGAATAATACGCGCGGGGAGCGTCCGGCATATCCTTAATATAAGGCATAAAGGACGCCGTCCAAGAACCGGTAAACGCGTCTTTGGGGATATCAAACTTCAAATCAAACGTACCCATGGCGGCAGAAACGGTGACGTCTTGTTTGAGCACTTCTTCGCCGCGGTAGTCCAAAATCTGCACGGTACCGCGCACCACTTCGGGCAGCTGCCAGGCACCGTCTTTCATCAGGCGGGAAACGCCTTTGAGGTACATCGTTTCACCGGGGCGGTATACGCCGCGGTCGCTAAACAAATAGGAGCGTACAAAATCGCGCTGGGGGTTATAATCGTAAGTCAAGTTAAAGCGCCAAGGTTCCAAGCCCTGGTTCCACAAGTTGCTTACGACCGCATCGCCGCCTGCGCTGGAAACGAATGCATAAATTTCCGGCTGGCCCCAAGACGTTACTTCCACGTCCAGCTTGCTCCAACCCGGCGCACGGGCGATACCGTTCATATCGGTGCTGCCGGTCCACAAAATCTTATTGTCTTTACCGCGCAGTTCCACCGCCAGGTTGGCCAACGGTTCACCCGTTTCCAACGACGTGGCCCAGAGCAGAATATTTTCCGGGGAGGTTTTGAACGTGACACCTACGTCGGTGATATTGTCGGTAGAAGACACCCAGCAGCCTTTGTCGCCATATTTTTTGCCGGTCAATTTTACCTGGCTGAAAATAATGCTGTCTTTGGCGGTGGGATTAAATTTGTTCAAATCAATAAACGTTTTATAAGTGCGGTCTTTAACGTCCTTAAACGTATAGTTCCCCGAGAAAGTGGGATCCGTCAGCGGTTTTTGTGCACAATAGCCGCTGGAGGCCTGATCAAAGGGAATGAAGTTTTCTTTATTAAAGCGCGCCCCGCGCACGGGCAGAGAGGGCGTGTTCATCAAATCAATCGGCAGGCGCGGGCTTAAGTAGCTTTCCAGCACGCCCAAGCCGCCGGCAAAGTCCACCGCCGGGCAATAGCCGTTGTTGGACACCGTCAGCTGATAATCCTGCCCCAGCTGATTGCCGTAAATATCCTGCAGGCCTTTATCCAACGTTACCGTTACCTGCTGCCCGGGCTGCAAATTCAAAAACGACAGCGGCGTGCGGAAATAGGCCGCGCCGGTTTTGGCGTCCACCATGTCGGAACCCAGGGCATTTAATTCCTGTTCGGAAAGTTCCCGTTTGGCGGAAGCCGGTTCCACTTTGGCGGCGGCAAACAATTCGCGCATGCGCACCGGGGAGGAAAAATCAATAGACGGATTAAACGGCAGGCAGCCATCTTTTTCCGCGGCCACTACTTCCAGGTCGGGATAGGTGTAGAAGGTGGTTTCGTAGGCCTTCGCCATCCCCAAGGGACCGCGCGTGCCGGGTAATCCGGGTTTTAACGTAAGCGTATAGCGGGTTCCTTTTTGCAGGGTATCCAAGGAATTAATCGCAACGATACGTTCTTTTTGATAATAAGAGAAATCTTTTTCGTGTTCCAGCGTGCTGATGGGGCGGATAATTAAAGGAAGCGTCTTTTTAATGGCCGGGCGTTTATTTTTGGATAAACCGATTTTTTCGCTCAGCGTCGGTTCCGGCTGGGCCTGGTAAGAAAGTTCCACATAGTCGGAAATCTTTTCCAGGTTTACCGGCATATTGAACACTACATATAAGGTAGGATACAAATTAATCCAGTGTTCTTTATCAAAAGGACGTACCTGGTTTACTTCAGGGAGCGGCGTCGTAAAATTAAACGTATAGTTCTGCGCCAGCTTCTGCCCCGACACGGCCGACTTAAAGCCGGCTTTCAGCGTCACCGTAAAACGGGTGGAGTCGGGCCAATCGGCCGCGGGTTCAAACACCAACGTTTGGGTGCCGCTGTAACGGCAGGAGCCCTTTACCGCGGGCGATACGGAAATGGGACAGTTGGAAGAAGAAAATTCGCTTCCTTCCCCCAGCGCCACCACCGGTTGGTTGAACGTAATGTTCACCGCTTGGCGGCCCGTATAAGTCAGCTGCCCTTTGGGCGTAGCGGACAGAACTTTCAGTGCGGGCGCGGCGAACAAAGCCGCAGCCGACAACAAGAGCGCCGCCGCCACTGCGGTTAGACGCTGTACAAAACGAGTGTAGTTCATAAATATCCTCCCTGCAAGATTACCAACCATTGTAGCATTTTATCTAAGGATTAACACCACCATCCAATAAAAACGGCACGCCGTAAAAAGCGTGCCGTTAAAAACTCACATACAACCGGTGTTTCCCGTTATTTTTTGGAAGTTGCTTTCTTGCTCCCCCCGCCAAACAACACCTGCAAAAAGTTCCGCTCGTCCGGCTGGGATTCGGGCTTGCCGTAATCGGTATATTTAACGGGCGGCTCCACCGTGGAAATAGCCGTTACGCGGCGGACCAAATTGTTGCCGGTGTCCACAAAATACAGCAAATTATGGCGCGTAATCACCATCGCGCCGGGATAGGCCAAATCCGTATTCCAGGCGTCCAGGCCGTCCCCGTTATAGCCGCGCTCGCCGCTGCCGGCTACGGTGACCACTTTGCTGTCCATGCGGCTTTCCACCGTCAGGCGGCGGATACGCTGGTTGTCCGTATCGGAGATATAGAGGCGCCCGTCTTTATCCACGGCCAAGCCGGTAGGGTTGCTAAAGGCGCTGTCGGTGCATTTGCGGTCTCCCTCGCCGGAAAAACCTCTTTTGCCCGTGCCGGCAATCGTAAAAATCAAATGCCGCTTGGGCTCTACCCAACGCACTTGATGGTTGCCCGTATCGGCAATAAACAAGTTGCCGTATGAATCAAACACCAAAGCGGAAGGTTTATTTAAGCGGGCATTTTGAGCTAAATCAAAGTCGCCGCTGTCGCCCGCTTCGCCGTTGCCGGCTACGTTCACCAAAAATCCGCTGTGGCGGTCTATCTTGCGAATTCTGTTATTGCCCGTATCGGCAATATGTAATTCTCCGCGCGGGCTGACGGTAACCCCGGTGGGATTATTAAGCGTGGAAGAAAGCGGGCGCAAGCCGTCCCCGTTATAGCCTTTTCGGCCGTCTCCCGCTACGGTATACAAATAGCCTTTGGGCGTAAGCATGCGGATTCTGTTATTGCCCGTATCGGCAATATACAAATTACCCAGCGAATCAAAAGCCAGGCCCGTGGGGCCGTTTAAGGTGGCCATGTCGGCGTTGCCGCCGTCATTTTCAAATCCTTTTTTGCCGGTACCGGCCACGGTGTCAATTTCCCCCGTGCGGATATCCACACGCCGTACGCGGTGGTTGAGCGTATCCGATATATAGATGTTTCCGCGGGCGTCTACCGCCAGGCCCATCGGGCTGCCCAGGCGCGCACGCAAAGCATCGCCTCCGTCGCCGCCGTAGCCGCGCTTGCCGGGCACGCCGGCCACATCGTCTAGCTGGCCGGGGCGGGGCAACGCCAACGCTTGCGTACTAAACACTCCCCCCAAGAAGCATAACAAGGTAAATAAATTAAGCAAATGTTTCATACTTTCTCCTTATTGAGCATGGTAGCAAATGGCCAATTTTGCCCGCAACCGAAAAATCCTTTTTACCTAACCAGTCTTTTTGCTACAATAATAATGAGGGAGGGTTTTCCTCCGCACATTTCCGCTCCCACTCGGGAGCCACAAAAGGAATCTTTATCTATATGATTATATTATTTTTGAACTGCGGCAGCTCTTCGGTAAAATACAGCGTTTACGACTGGGACCAAAAGAAAAGCCTCTGCGCCGGTGCGGTAGAACGCATCGGTATTGACGGGTCCTTCATCTCGCAGGACCGCAACGGGTACCCCACCTTTGAACTCAAAAGAAACTGCAAAGACCATAAAGACGCCATCAACCTGGTCATTGAAACCTTGACCGACAAAGAACACGGCGTCATTGAAAACATCAACGTTATCAGCGCCGTAGGACACCGCATCGTACACGGCGGCAAATTTGCCAAATCCGTCATCGTGGACGACAAAGTGGTGGAAGAATTGAGAAACATCTCCGATTTGGCCCCCCTCCACAATCCGGCCCACATTATGGGTATTGAAGCGGCCCGCGCCCTCTTGCCCAACGTGACGCACGTGTGCGTGATGGATACGGCCTTCCACCAGACCATGCCGGCTTCTTCTTATATGTATGCCTTGCCGCGCAAATGGTATACGGATTATCAAATCCGCCGCTATGGCTTTCACGGGTCTTCCGTGCTCTACACCTCCCGCCGCGCCGCGGTGCTGTTGGGCAAAAATGTGGACGAAGTAAACACCATCGTCTGCCACATTGGTGCCGGCGCCAGCGTGACGGCCGTTAAAAACGGTCAATGCTTAGACACCAGCATGGGCCTTACCCCGCTGGAAGGGCTCGTTATGGGCACCCGCTCCGGAGATATGGATCCTTCCATCTGCTTCCATATGATGAAAAAGCTCAACATGAGCCCGGACGAAATGTACACGATTTTGAATAAAAAGAGCGGTATGTACGCCCTGACCGGGGACCGCTTTGCCGACCAGCGCGACGTGCGCAAAGGCGCCGCCAACGGCGACGAACTGTGCAAATTGGCCCTGGACGTGGAATGCTACCGCGTGAAAAAATACATCGGTGCCTATATGGCGGCCTTGGGACGGCTGGACAGCATCGTCTTCACCGCCGGCGTAGGCGAACGCGCCACCAATATCCGCGAAATGATTTTGAAAGGTTTGGAAAACTTTGGTATCGTGCTGGACGAAGAACGCAACAACGCCGCGGATACCAACAAAGCCGAATGCTGCATCTCAGCCGATAATTCCAAAGTGAAGATTTTTGTCATTCCCACCGACGAAGAAATCGTGGGCGTGCAAGACATTGTGGCCCTCTTGGCGGGCACGTACGACGTGTACACCAAGTTCCGCTACATCTTCCAGGAAAAAGATTACCGCAACAAACTGCGCGATGCCGCCTTTATTGAGGAGGTTAAGAAACGTCCTTTCTTATTGAAAGCCGCCATCAACCTTCCTGAGCAGCTCAAGCAGGAGTTAAAAAATTAGTTTTCTACTACGCCCGTTTGCTTATTCAAACGGGCGTTTTTTGACGATTTGTACGCAGTAAATGCAGTACCCTCCCGGCCGGCCGGAAGCCCGCCGGGCCCGCAAGAAGCAAGATAAAAAAACAAAACTAAACTAATAAACTAATGGAGTAAAAAAACTATGTTCTTACCGAAAGAAGTAAAATTCTTTGATTTATTTGACAAACAAGCCGAAAACATCGTTCGTGCCGCCTCGTTTTACAAGAAACTGGTGGACAACGGCGACTTTACCCCCGAAAATGTGCGCGAAATGCACGAAATTGAACACTATGGCGACGAACTGACCCACACCACGATCAACACCTTAAACGAAACCTTCATCACCCCCTTTGACCGTGAAGACATTTTGGCCTTGGCCAACCGCTTGGACGATATTGTGGACGGCATTTACCTGTTGTCCAACCGCTTCCACCTCTACAAAATCCAAAAGCCGACCGAATTTAGCCGCAAAATGGCCGCTACCATTGAATCCACCACCAAAGCCCTCCAAAAGGCGCTGGCTTCCTTAAGAAGCAACAAGAACATGAAAGAAACCTTGCACCAGTGCGTGGAAATCAACCGCTTGGAAAACGAAGGCGACGTGCTGCGCGACGAAGCGATTTCCTCCCTGTTTGAAAGCGAAAAAGACCCCTTGATGGTCATCAAACAGAAAGAACTCTACGAATTGGCCGAAACCATTACGGACTATTGCGAACATGTGGCCAACATGGTAGAATCCATTTTGGTTAAAAACAACTAAGGCGGTACACAAGAGCTATGCTTTGGATATTATTTTTAATCATTTTGGCGCTGTTCTTTGATTATTTGAACGGATTTCACGACGCGGCCAACTCGGTAGCGACGGTGGTGTCCACGCGTGTGCTGTCCCCCAAAGTGGCGGTGGCATGGGCGGCGTTTTTCAACTTTGTGGCCTTTCTGGTGTTCCACACCGGCGTAGCCAAAACCATTGGAGCGGGCATTGTGGATATTCACATTGTAGATTCCAACCTGGTGTTTGGCGCCCTTATGGGGGCGTGTGTGTGGAATATCCTCACCTGGTGGTGGGGGCTGCCGTCCAGCTCTTCCCATGCGCTGATCGGCGGGCTGATTGGAGCCGGCTTTGTAAAAGGCGGGATGAACGCCTTGATGGCGGGCGGGATTTTGAAAACGATTCTGTTCATTTTCCTCTCTCCGCTGTTGGGCTTTTTGCTCAGCATCATCATCGGCATTATCGTCTTTAACGTATGCCGTCCGTTTAACCCCTACAAAGTGGACCATTGGTTCCGCAAAGGGCAGCTTTTATCAGCGGCGGCCTACTCGTTGGGCCACGGCGGAAACGACGCTCAAAAAACCATGGGTATTATCAGCATGTTGCTGTTGGGCGGCCTGGCCGGAAGTGAAGTGGCCCCCATTCGCGACTTTCTGCTTACCCACGAAGAAATGCACGCCGTCACGCAGGGTGCGTTTATTGTGCCCCTGTCCGTAGTGTTGCTGTGCCACGGGGCTATCGCCCTGGGGACGCTTTCCGGCGGGTGGAGAATCGTTAAAACCATGGGCCAAAAAATCACGCGTCTGCGCCCGGTGGACGGTTTCTGCGCCGAATCCGGTTCGGCCATTTCGCTCTTTATCGCGTCTATCTTGGGCGTACCGGTGAGCACCACGCACACCATCACGGGCGCGATTGTGGGCGTAGGTTCGCTGCGCCGCCTCTCTTGCGTACGCTGGAGCGTGGCTAACCGCATCGTATGGGCCTGGTTTATCACTATTCCGGCCGCGGCGCTTATCTCGGCCGCCAGCTATTGGATAAAAACCGCCCTATTTAATTAACATATCGTCCGATATACCCCCGGAGCTTCTTCCGGGGGTTTTTTATTTCCCTGCCACATAACAACTTCCCGCCTACGTCCGTTTCCACACGCCACAGGCTTTCTTGCCTTGAGCTACCCTTCTTCCTTTCAAAAACGCATTTACAGGCGTTTTTATAATTGTACCGCTATGGACAGCCTGACAAATCAAAACGCGGCTAAATGCCACCTATACAAAAAAAATCCCCCGGCTAAAGCCGAGGGATTATACTTGTTACAAAGCCTGGGTTAGCGCGCGTGGGGCGGCTGTTTCTGCTGGAAGAACTTAATCAGCCTATCCCATTCCTTCATCACTTTCCCGTTTTCAAAAAAGCGCGGCGAAAAATGTTTCAATTCATCAATAAAAAGACCTCTAAGCAGTACCGGCGACACAATGCTGTGCGATGCCGCCTCTTGTGCGGCTTGACGGGCACATTCCTGCAACGTTTTTTTCATTTCACCGTACAGTTCCACATGATCCATAGACGGGGAACATTCTTTCAACGCTTCCCGTATTTCACGGAATAAAACAGCCGTATGCAGTTCCCCCCAATCCACCGGGCCGGCAAACACGCCGTGCATCAGCACTTTTAACAAGCGCACACGATCGGCCGTGCTAAGCATGGGCATAAAGCCCGTTTCCAGCCGCTGGGCCACCGATTCTCCCAGCAGCGACAGGAACGCCGGATCCGTTTCAAAAGCAGTGTTCCCTCTGGAATACTTAAAACGTTTCTGAAATTCTTCTTCCGCAGCCCGCTGGGCAAACAGAAGCTCTTTTTCCAGCAGGCGAAGGGTCGGCTGGCTGAGCTTGATACCTTCCCGAATGCGGTGGCAAAGCACAATCAGCCACGAGTTGAGCCCCAGCATATTTCCTTCTTCTTCGCGGTATTTTCTAATTTTGGTTGCCTTCCAAGCTTGTTCCAACAGCACACGGTTTACTTCCCCGTCCTTTAAGATTGACACGATAGGATCGTTTTTTTGCTGGGCTACCCCCAACGCACGCCGCAGGACCAGGCCCGTTTTTCCGCGGGCCACCATGGCTTCTATCGCCTGGCTGGATAAAGGTTTTAATAAATACGAAGGGGCTTTTGTTGCGGTTAACGCGCCCACGACGCGGGCCGGATTTTTTTGTGCCGCAGCCAAAGCGGGAATAAACATACAGACAAAAATAAAAATAAGTGTTTTCTTCATACAGTTTCCCATACTTTAATTTTGTAAAAAACGAGTGCTTGGCGCCAGGGTCTTTGGACCTAGTTTTGAATAGTACAATAGGCCCATATTTCCCGACGGGAAATTCCCGAAACGGGGCTTGATTTTTCTCCGACGGCACTTATACTTTATAGGTACACACCTTTATTTTTATCAAGGAGACGGGGGTATGAAAATTACCTTTGAAGGCAACAAAAAAGTAAAAGTTCACGTCAAAGATTTTGACATCATGACCGACCAAAGCAAAGAACACGGCGGGGATTCCAGCGCTCCCACGCCGATTGATTTGTTTTTGGCCTCTTTGGGCAGCTGCAGCGGGGTGTTTGTGCTGAACTTTCTAAAACAGCATAACCTGCCCGAAACAGTCTATCTTACCCTGGAACCCGAATGGAACATTAATGAATACGTGATTGATAAAGTAAAAGTATTCATTCATATTCCGGCCGATTTCCCGGATAAATACGAAAACGCCCTGGTGGAAGTGGCCAAGCGGTGTTTGGTGGCGAGGCACGTAAAAATCACGCACGAAATATCCGTGGTGCGGGACCCCGCCTAAAAATCCTGTTTAACCAAATAAAAATTCCGGGCTTACCACCCGGAATTTTTATTTGCCACAACTTATAAATTATCTTTAATCGTCTGCGCCAAACGTTTAAGGCCTTCCACAATCTGTTCTTTGGAAGAGTAGGAAAAGTTCAAGCGCATATCGTTAAACACGTTCCCGGCGGGATAGAAATCCACCCCCGCCACATAAGCCACTTTGTTTTCAATGGCTTTAGGCAGCATTTCAGTGGCATTGAGCTTTTGGGGAAGCGTCAGCCACAAAAACAAGCCGCCTTCGGGGCGCGTCCAAGTCACTTCCTTCGGCATATACTGGGCCAAAGTGTGCAGCATCAAATCGCGTTTTTCGCGGTAAGCGGCAATGATCTGCTTAACGTGTGCCATCAGCAAACCGCGGCGCAAATATTCGGCCGTAGCCAACTGCAAAATGGGCGACGTGCACAAATCCATCGCTTGTTTCAAAATTACGTATTTGCGAATCACTTCTTCGGGGCCGATGATGTACCCCAAGCGGAAACCCGGCACAAATACTTTGGAAAAAGTAAACAGGGTAATCACGTGGTTATGGGTTTTGTCCAACTCGTAGAAAGTGCGCGGAGAAGTCCCTTCAAAGCGCACCTGGCGGTAGGGAGAATCCTCCAACACAAACGTATCGTATTTTTTAACAATTTCCAAAATTTTTAAGCGGCGTTCTTCGGGAATGGTCGTACCGGTAGGGTTTTGGAAATCCGGCACCAGGTACACGAATTTGCACTGCTTCCCTTGCGCGCGCAGCATTTCCAGCTTGGCTTGCAAATCTTCCGGCAGGATACCGTATTCGTCGCTTTCGGCGCCCGTAATATCGGCACCCGCTACGTGGAACGCCTGCAACGCGCCCAAATACGTGGGGCAGGCAGTAATAATGCTGTCCCCCGGGTTCACAAACACGCGGGCAGTCATATCCAGGGCCTGCTGCGAGGCAGACACCACCAACAGCTGTTCGGGTTTAACGTCGATATTTTCGGTTTCTTTGAGCAGTTTGATCAGCTCTTTTTTTAGACCGTCTTGGCCTTCAGTCGTTCCGTACTGCAGGGCTTCTTTGGGCGACTGAGAAACCACTTGGCTCATGATTTCGGCTACTTCTTTGGTAGGAAATAATTCCGGATCGGGCAGCCCCCCCGCAAAGGAAATCACGTCGGGGCGGGAAATAATTTTCAAAAGTTCTCTGATGGCGGACGCTTTGGAACGGCTGACCACCTGGGCAAACAGCTTTTCGTAATTCATCTACAGCTCCCTTCTTCTCTTAATAATTTGCTTAACGGATATATTGTACAATTTTTAGACTTAAATCTTTGGCGGGTACGGAATGCGTCAAAGCCCCCATGGAAATCACGTCCGGCCCGGCCTGGCAGTAAGCTTCCAAATTATCTTTGTTCACCCCTCCGGATACTTCTATAATGGCGCGGCCGGCAATTTCTTTTTTGCATACGGCCACTTGCTGAGGGGTCATATTGTCCAGCATAATAATATCCGCCCCGGCGGCCAAGGCTTCCTGCACTTCCTGCAGGTTGGTGGTTTCCACTTCCACTTTGGGCGTATGCCCGATGACGTCTTTAATTTTTTTAACGGCAGCCGTAATGGAGCCCGCCGCGGCGATGTGATTGTCTTTAATCATCACGCTGTCGGCCAGGCTGATGCGGTGATTGCGCGCCCCGCCGATGCGGACGGCATATTTATCCAACCGTCTAAGCCCGGGCTGGGTTTTGCGCGTATCCACAATCATCACGTCGTATTTTTTGCCGATTGCCGCGTAAGCCCGCGCAGCCGTGGCGATACCGCTCATGCGCTGCATAAAGTTAAGCGCCGTGCGTTCCGCCTTCAAAATGGAAAGAGTGCGGCCTTCCAGCTCCAGCACTTTTTCCCCTTTTTTTACGTCTTCCCCGTCTTTTTTAAGCGGTCTAAACGAAACTTCTTCGTCCACGGCGGCAAACACTTCCCGCGCCGTTTCCATTCCGCACAAGACCAAATCTTCCTTCGCGGTAATCACCGCTTTGGCCCGGTTTTCGGGCGTAAAAATGGTATCGGAGGTGATATCCCCCAAGCTCAAATCTTCCAAAAGAGCCAATTCAATAATTTTGTCCAGTATCATTTTGTCAATTCAAACATCTTATCAATGGATTTTTTGGCCGCCGCCGCTAAGGCAGGGTCCATTTCCACCACTTGTTCGGGAGTCGGGTCAATCAACGCGTCAAGCATGTTGGCAAGCGTGTTGCGCTTCATATATTCGCACACGCCGCAAGGCCAAATAAATTGTTTATCGGCATGTTCCGCTTCCAAGCGGTTCACCAAACCAAATTCCGTCAGCATGCCGAAGCATTTGTCCGAGGAGGCCGCCACATAGGCGCTCATGCCTTTGGTACTGCCCATATAATCGCACAAGCGGCAGACTTCTATCGGGCATTCCGGGTGCGCCACCACTTTTATGCCGGGATAATCGGCACGCAGTTTTTGCACATCTTCCGGGCGGTAGTGGCTGTGCACATAGCAGGAGCCGCCGGCCGCAATAATTTTCTTGGGCGTGCCGCGGCGTTTCAATTCGGCTTCCAAGTTTTGCGCCATCAATAAATCCGGCACGAAAATCAATTCGTCCCCCGGCATTTTTTGGGCAATATCAAACACATTGCCGGAGGTTACGCACGAGTCGCACTGGGCCTTCACTTCGGCCACGCTGTTGATGTAGCACAAAGCAGGCACCCCGGGGTGCTGGGCACGGAGGCGTTTTACGTCTTCGCCCGTCAAGGCATCGGCCAGCGTACAGCCGGCATGCCCCGCAGGAATGAGCACTTTTTTATTCGGGTTAAGAATTTTAGCCGTTTCCGCCATGAACCATACGCCCGCAAAAACAATCACGTCGGCAGACGAATCCCTTGCTTTTAAGGCCAGTTCATACGAATCGCCCCGAAAGTCGGCCACGCCGTACACGATATCGGGCGTCGTATAAGAATGGGCTAAAATAACGGCATTTTTTTCTTTCTTAAATTGATTAATGGAAAGGGTATAGGGAGCGGCGGCCAGGCAGTCGTCATACGTCCATTTGGAGCCGTCCTGTTTGGAAACAGATTTAAGAAGCCCATAGAGTCTATGGGCTTCTTCGGTAAGCCGAGCTTCTTTATCCAAAGTTTGAAGCATAAAAATTACAGCGTATCCGGCTGGTCATACGCGGGGAGGGCTTCTTCGCTCGTGTAGGTGGTGGTGGAAGAAGTCGTGGTCGGAGCGGAAGAGCCGTCCAGATAGTAAATGTTGGTGTTATTGATGACTTTTTTGTTGGTGGTCACGTTGGAAGAAGACGATTTTTCGGTCGTTTTCTTAGCCGCTTTTTTGGCCGGTTTTTTGGCGGCGGGCTTGGTGGCACCTTTCAATGCAGTGGTAGCGGGCGGGAGGTAAGAATCCCCGCAGGCCTGCAGTTCGTAGTCGGGAATGGTGTCGTAATCGGCGTCGGGCGCGAGGAGGTTGTCAAACTCCTGGTCAATAATCTGATATTTGGCTTCTTTGGACGAAGCATTGCGTCCGTCCGCGGTTTTGGTGTTGGCGTTGCTGGAAGAGCAAGCGGAAGCGCCCAAAGCGGCAACGAGGGCCGCGAGTAAAAGTTTTTTCATAACCCGTCTCCTTTATCCTGCGGGCAAAGCCCGCGCGTTATTTTTTTCATTATATATCATATTGCGGGGACTTGTGAAGCTTTTCCCGCGAGGTTTTGCGGAGCAAACGGCACTAAAAAATTTATCCTGCTTTCAAAAGTTTTTTAGTACAATAAAAAGGTTGTACCGTTTAGGAGGCAAGCTAAATACTCATGCAAAGTATTCAACAATTATGGTCCGCGATCGCCGCATTTGCGACCGGGCCTTCCGTGCAAAGCGCGTATGATGTAATGAACGGGTTTAACACACTCGTCTGGGGCCCGCCCATGATTATCGTTCTGCTCTTTTTAGGCATCTATTTTACGGTACGCCTGCACTTTATTCAAAAATACACTTGGCCCGCCATGAAACTTTCCGTCATGAAAGTGGAATCGGAAGGCATGGTGAGCAGCTTCGGTTCGCTGGCGGTGATGATTGGCGCCACGGTGGGAACCGGAAGCATTATCGGCGTAACGACGGCCGTAGCGGAAGGAGGCCCCGGGGCCTTGTTCTGGATGATTGTGGCCGGATTTTTTAACTTTACCATTAAGTATTGCGAATGTATGGTGGCGTTTAAGTACCGCGTGAAACTGCCCGACGGAGAATACGTGGGCGGCCCGATGTACTATCTTTCCAACATTCTTAAATTCAAATGGCTGGCACTTATTTTTGCCCTCGGTACCGTGCTGATGGGATTTACCGCCGGAAGCGCGCTGCAGTCCAACTCTATTGCCGATGCGCTGCGTGAAGGCTACAACTTGAACCCGTGGTATGTGGGGCTCTTTGTGGCGGCGGCTACGGCTGTGGTAGTCATCGGCGGGGTGAAACGCATTGCCGCCTATTCCGAATGGCTGGTGCCGATTATGGGCAGCTTGTATTTGCTGTTGGCCATTATCGTGCTGATTATGAACTTTGGCAAAATTCCCGAGGCGGTAGTGATTGTCATTAAAAGCGCCTTTACGGGCAAAGCCGCCGTGGGCGGCGCCATTGGCGTAGGAATTATGGGCATTGTGCAGGCAATGATTCCGGCCGTCAGCGCGGGCGTTACGCGCGCCGTACTGGCCACAGAAGCGGGCCTGGGCAGCGCCTCCATTGCGGCGGCCGCAGCCAAAACCCGCAGCGCCACGCAAATGGCCATTATTTCGGCCACCTCGGTATTTTGGGCCATTTTCATTTGTACGCTTACGGGCATGGTAATCGTGCTGGCGGGCGATTGGCAAAACCCCAACGTTTATGCCGCTAACCTGTGCAACAGCGCTTTCAAAACCGTGCCGTATATCGGTACGCCCATTCTGATTTTTTCGCTGGTAATTTTCTCCTTCACCACTATTATCGGCTGGGGATATTACATGGAAAAATCGCTTCAGTTCCTCTGCAAAGGAGCCAACTTCTTGATTAAGCCCTCGCGCATTGTCTTTATTTTGTTGGTATTCGTGGGCGGCTGGATTGGCACCAGCTTCTCTTGGGACTGGACTATCGCGGACTCGCTTACCCGCACGGCCGAAGCCAACAATTCCACCCGTTTTATGTGGGCCTTGGCCATTTTCACCATGACCATGATGACCATTCCCAACATTTGGGCTTTGTGGTGCTTCCGCAAGGTGATTATCAAAACCACCCGCAAGAACATCAAAAACATCGTTGGCAAACAAGCCAAAACAGTTGCCAAATAATCCTAAAACCCCGGGGCCTCCCGGGGTTTTATTTTGCCTATTTTTCCCCCTTACAACTTTTCCCAAACAGCCGGAAGAATATAGAAAACCCTTTTTTAACGGCACAAAAAAGCCCCGCTCGTGTGAGCGGGGCTTTTATAAAATACTTTTTACTAGGCCTGCGTATCCGCGTGGGCCGAAGCGCCCGGGCGGGAAAGCAAGTCCAGCCCCTGGGCCACATTGCGCCCGCTGGGCTGCTGGTAGGCATACAGGCCAAACTCCGGCAGTACCGAGAACAAATGGTCAAAAATATCGCTCTGCAAGGCTTCGTAATCGGTCCACACCGTCGTGTTCAAAAAGCAGTAAATTTCCAACGGCAGGCCCTGGGCTTCCTGCTTTAACTGGCGCACCATGAGGGTGAAGTTCGGGTCGTTGGAAACCACATACGGGCGAGAAGCCAAATACAGTTCCGCATAGCGGCGGAAAGTGCCGATATTGGTTAAATGGCGGCCGTTTAAGATGTTTTCTTTCACGTTCCGTTCGGCGTTAAATTCGCGGATTTCGGTTTCTTTCTGTTCCAAATAGTCTTTTAACAGTTGGATTTTTTTCAGCCGTTCCAGCATGGGGCGGTCCAAAAATTTTACGGTATCCACATCTATTAAAATACTGCGCTGGATACGGCGCGCCTTGGCCACATACATACCGCTCCAGTTTTTGAAAGGTTTGGAAATCATGTCGTAGGTGGGCACGCTGACGATGGTCATGTCAAAATTTTGCACGCGCACGCTGGTGAGGGAAATGTCTATAATATTTCCGTCGGCACCGGCGGAATCTACGGTAATCCAGTCCCCTATTTTAATCAGTTTATTGGTAGTCAGCTGGATACTGGCGGCAAACCCTAAAATAGGATCTTTGAAAATTAACGAGAACACCGCCGCCAAGGCAGACAGCCCCGTAATAATATACATCGGCCTCCGCCCCAACAACAAAGAAAGGACAAACAGCGCCGTAATTAAAAAGAGAATGATTTTTAATGCCTGCACCAGGCCTTTTATCGGCACGCTGGGGTTTAAGCCGTAGAGTTTGCCGGCCGTATTAAGCAAAGAATTGACCAGCCACGAAAAACTAAGCACCACAAACAAGCCCGTCAGCTTGCCCATCAGCGTCGTGAGTATGGCCACTTTTTCCGTGATAAATACGGGATAGAGATTGATGGCCACCAGCGCCGCCACCACCACGCCCATGGCGGTAAAGAAGTGGTGTTCGGTAAGCGCTTTGAACCATTTGCCCGAATTAAACCGCTCTACCAGGCGGCCCAAATACCGGTTGCAAAACCACGAAGAAATCCGTGCCGCCACATACAAAATGATAACAAACGCCACCGCCGACACAAACTGAGCGATAACCCCATTGTATTTATCCGGGATATAGGGTATTTTTTCCACATAGGGCAAAATAAAGTTCATAGGCGCTCCCCTTTTTTCAAAAAGTTACTATAATTAAGTGTATGAAAAAAACCTTGTTCGGCGCAATTTTTATTCTCTTTTTGGGCGCGTGCTACACGCCCATCAATAACTCCGGCGTGGCCACCACCAAGCCGTGGCTGGAAGTTTCCGGCAAGAAGCTGGATTTTGACGGCAAGCAATACGATTCCTGCTACCGTTTTGACATTCGCTTCTGGCCGCAGGAAGCCGCGGAAGAAATAGACTTAAAAGAAGCCTGTGTGTCCGCCTGTTGCTGGCGCAGCGACAAGGACGAAGTAACGCTGGATTTTAATAAAAACTACGAAAAGAACCTGGCTTTTTACGGCCGGGCCCGCAAGTATTCCCCCGGCAAAATTACGTTCAAAGTATCCCATTCCAATCTGGTCAACACTACCAAAGTAACCGTCTCCCCCAAAGGCGCGGTGAGCAATAACGGGTTGGTGAAGCTTTCCTACAAAGAAGAGGAAAACCCCGCCCGCCTGGCCCAGATAGAAGCCGCCGCCCGCCGCCTGCAAACCCGCCGCAACGCCTACCTGATAGAACAGCAACAGCGCCAAGCGGAAGCGGACCGCCCCAAAAAACGTTCCAAAAAAGAAGAACAGCAGGAAACACTGGTCAAAAACCTGCTCCTGCGCCAGGCCGGAGCCAAAATTGACGCTTATTTTTATGAAATGAACAAAGTGTACAACAAGCAAGGCGCCGTGTTTATGTTAAGCGACCGCATCTTGCGAGTCACCCCGCTAAATACGCAAGGGGAATATGCGGTGTCCTGCCATGCCAAAGCGCGCACGGGCGTGAATGCCAAAAAGCTGAATGCTTCCACCTTCTCCTGCGGCCGCTGGCGCGTGCGGTTGGAAGATGCCACCGTCCTGCCAGACGACAGAAAAGCACTTCAAATCCTGTCTGATTAAACTTTTTCCCCCTGCCCCCTGGCAGGGGGTTCTTTTTTATAGTCGTTTGTTATGCAGGCGTTTTGTCATCTTTCCGAGAAAGCCGTATGCGCGGCATATTTTCGCCTATCTGCTGCAGAAATACGGGTGCTGTTTTTCTGCAAATATTTGCCCATAAAAAAACTCCGAGGAGTTTCCCCCTCGGAGTTTATACACGGCAAATACTTAGTAAATGGCGTTCCAGGTGCGGGTAGTGAAGGAAAATTCCACCCGGCGGTTGGTACGGCGTCCGTCGCTGGAGTTATCCAGGGTAAGCGGGCGGTCCTTACCGTGGGAGTGAATGCGGATACGCTCCGCATTGACGCCGCGGCTGACCAAATACGCCTTCATGGCCGCCGCGCGGGAAGCGCCCAGCCAGTAGTTATATTCTTTGGAACCCAGCACGTCGGTATGGCCTTCCACAATTAAGTGCAGGGACGGGTGGGAATTCATCACATTTGCCACCTTGTCCAAGAAAGGATAGGCATAATCCGGCGGGCGGATAGAGTCAAATTCATACGTAATGGCCGGCAGGCGCAAGGTTTTGGCCATGCGGGCTTCGCTTTGGTTATACAGTTTTTGATTCTTTTTGGCTTGTTCTTCAATAATCGGGTCCCGTTTGGCAGGGCGAGGGATATCCGCGTCCTCTTCTTTCTGGGCGGAAGAACAGGCAAACAGTGCAACAGAACAAATAAACAGCAAAACGGTTCTTAATTTCATAGGTTTCCTCCTGTCCAAATTATAGCAAAAGCGCGCCACAAACGCGCAAAAAATTCCGAATTTTCGGTTATCCACACACTGTGGATAACCTGTGGATAGTTACCCTTATACTCTACACTTGTCCACAAAAAAGGCTTTTTTTAGGCCCGCGCCGCCGCTTTTTGCACACGGCCTGTGGATAACCCCGTTTTTTTGTGGATAACTTCCCCCTTGTATAGGGGGATAAATTGATTTTTCGGCTTTTTCCCGTCGGAATGTTTTCCGATCGGTAAAATTTCGCTTTTTGGAACTTTTTTCAAAAAACTGTTGACAAGTTCCATTTTTTTTGCATAAAAAGGCTTTTTGCGGGGATTTTTATTGTTTTTTAAGCTTTATTTTCAGCTTAAAGTCCGTTTTATCCACACCCCCGCGAATTTGCACCTTGCCGGGCTCGGCACCGGAAAGGGCGGTCAGTTCCCCCCGCAAGGGGTTCCAATCCAAATAAGGCGGGCTCATGCGCAAGGAAACGGGCACGTACGCATAGCGGCGTCCGTTATTTAAGCGGGCGGTCACGGTCAAAAGGGCGGCGTCCTCGCCCTTAAGGGGCAGCACCGTCTTGTTAGCGGAAGCTTTCAGGCTGCGCAGGGACACGTCCGCGTCCGCAGCGTACAAATAAGCAAAATCCAGCCCGTCAAATAACCCGGCAGAAGAGGGCGCATACAACATGGCAAAATCTTCCCCGTACGTAAGCCCCAGCCACTCCAGTTTCTTTTGAGCCACGGCCAGTTCCGTTTGATTTCCCGTTACAAATACGCGCACATTGCCGGCCGGCAGAACCATGGTTTCCACCGCGTCTGCGCTGGAGGCCAACGCCACCCCGCCAAACAAATTGGGCTTGGCAAACAGTTCCAAGGCCGTCAGCGCGGCGCTTTTGCCTTTGGCCGCAATAAAACGGGCAGAATCGTCCGTAAACGTTAAATAATTGGTGTCAATATACGGCACCAGTTCGCGCGAAATAAATTCCACAATTTTGGCCCGGTTTTGATAGTCGGCTTCTTCAAAGTTAATGCCCACCACCAAGGCCTTATTGTTTAACAGAAACTGCTGGGCCTGCTGAGCCTCTTTGGGGCCGGCGCCCAGCAAATACACGACGGGGTAACGCTTAGAAAGCGGCACCGCGTCTTCCGGCAGGAAAACGGTGAGGGTGTATTTATTGCCTAAAACGGAGGAAGGAAAGTGAACGAAAGTTTCTCTCCCGGGGTTGATGATCATAATACCCTCTTCCTGGGCAACCCCCCAGGAAGCGACCAAACAAAAGCACAATGCCAGGAATAGTTTTTTCATATGGCTTATTGTATCATATCGGCGTACAACGCCGTCAATAGCGGGCTAAATTTGGGCCTAGTATTTTTCTGGGTCCAAAGGCCCTTGCAGATTTGCCCTCAAACAGTTAAAGTAAGATAAAGAAACCGATTTAACCTGTTGTAAAAACCGATTTATTAGGAGCCGTTTATGAAACACCAAACCAATCTGCGCTTTTTGCTGGCACTAGGAAACACCAAGATTGTCGTACTAAAAGACGAGGACGACTTGCAGGTTTATTCCAACCCCGAAAACAAGGGCAAAAAACACGCCGTAGCCCCCGAAAGACTCACCGAAGCGCTGGTGCTGCGCTAAGATTTCCTTTTTTATAAACTCCGCCGCGTTTGCATACGGCGGAGTTTTATGTTGCCATTTTTGCCGGAGCAAAGCCCTTTTAATGGTATAATTTAGACAGAGGAACCTATATGAAAAAAACAACTTTTTTGATTGCCGCCGCCCTTTGCGCGGCGATGACCGTTTCGGCGCAAACCCAACTAAAAAAAGCGCTCCCCCTTTTGCAGAAAAATAACCGCTCCGCGGCGGAAAACCAGCAAGTGCTCAACCTTTTCCGCACCGCCAAAGACCCCGACACTATTTTTGCTTCGGGCGCCAGCTTGGTTAAAACACCGCCTTCCAAAATACAGGAACCCGCCCTTTTTAACCTTATCTTAAAAGGCGATGATCCGCTCAAACAAACATTTGCGGCCATTATCGTCACCGCCATGGGATCGGCCCATGAAGAGCTCCTCCCCGTGTTGGAAGGCGCGCTGGAAAGCAAAGACGCCCTGCTGCGTGCATATGCGGCGGGGGCTTACGGCATTGTAAACCCCGAAGACAAAACCCACGTACAGGAAGTAGTGCTCCTGTATATTTATGATCCGTCCTTTGCCGTGCGTTCCATGAATTTGCTGGCCGAAGAACCCAAACACTTGTTCAAATACTTAAAACAAGCCTCCACCAGTGCGGACGAACAAACCCGCGCCGCGGCGGCCTCTTGGTTGGGGACGCTTCACTCCGAAGATGCGGCCAAACAACTCTTAAAAATGGCTAAAACGGAAAAGAATTCTCAAGTACAGGCTCAAATTGCCACCGGCTTGGCGTTGAACCGTGCTTATACGTTAGAAGACGTAACCAAAGGCCTGCGGCAAGATTACAACTCTCCCGCCGCCGCCACCTATGCGCTGGCGCTTGGATTTATGACGGGGAACGCCGCCGAAACCATTCGCAAAGGGCTTTTAAGCTCCAATCAAAACGAACGTATCAACTCGGCCCGCGCCGCGGCTTATATGGCAGGCGTACTCTCCAATCCGGACGCGTTTAACTACACCTCCGACCGTGCCTTTGATACGGGATTACTCAAAAGCATGATCCCACAATTAAAAGCCTTGGCCAAAACGGGCAACGACTCCGTAAAAGTCTATGCCGACAATGCCTTGCGGCAAATTGAAAAATTAATGATTTAAGGACCTTTTATGAAAGTAAAAAAATTAGACCCTCGCGCCAAACTCCCCCTTCGTGCCCACCCTACGGACTCGGGGGCGGACTTGTTCGCCCTGGAAAAAACCGTTCTGCCGCCGCACACCATTGTGAAAGTGCGCACGGGCATTGCCGTGGAACTGCCGGAGAATACCTCGGGCATTATCTGGGGAAAAAGCTCCGTGGAAAGCAAAGGCATCAAAGCCATGGCAGGGTTGGTGGACGCCCCCTACCGCGGAGAACTTCTCGTGTGCATGTACAACCTAAACGACACGCCGTTTGTGTTTGAAGCGGGGCAAAAAGTGGCCCAGCTGGTAGTGCTGCCCACGTTATACCCCTCTTTTGAAGAAGCGCAGGACCTGTCGGACACGTCCCGCGGAGAAGGCGGTTTTGGCAGCACAGGCGCCGCTTAAACAAGCGAAAATGCCATCAAGACACCTTTCCTTATAAAAAAAACGCCGGGTTAAAATACCCGGCGTTTTGCTTATTAGATGAAAGCATTATTGGGCGTCAAACCCGGACCCTTCAAACGATTTGCACAAGCTTTCGGCCGTTTTACCCGTAGGGGTGCAGGTTTTGGCGTCCGGCTGGGAGCTTAAATTATTGTAAAAGCTAAGCACATATTTTCCGCCGTCTACCGTGCGGGTAACTTCCACGCGGTCCCCCTTGGACAAATCATACGTAAAATCTTTGGTTTTGTACTGATTCGTCGCCCCGTTCCATTCCCCGCCGGAAAGGCGGATATCCAGCGCGGCGCGCGTGTTGGGGTATTCCCCCGGGCGTTCATTAATGGCCCGGTTCATAGCGTCCAAAATCGCCCGTCCGTTTACAAACGCTTCCGAAGCGCGGCTTTTTTCCACCGCGGTTTCGTACTGCGGCAAAGCAATGGCCGACAAAATACCAATAATAAGTACTACCACCAAAAGTTCAACCAACGTAAAACCTTTATTCATAATGTCCTCCTAACGGGGAACCCCCCAAAAAGTATAGTATAAAATACACGGCAAAAAAGACAAGTTTCCCACACCTTTCAAAAAATTCCCCGGGAGTTTTTCCCGGGGAACATTTTCAAGACAACGCTCTTAACCCTCCGAGGCAATCAGGGCGTAGCCGTCCACATTGCCGTCGGAATCTTTGCAGGCAAACACGTCCCAACCCGTATCTTCGTACAGGCCGTTTTCGTGCAGCAGGTCCATACGCACCTGGAACGCGTTTCCGGCGGCGGAATTTTCGGCCGCTTTGAACATTTGTTTGGAAAGGTCCTCATTGCGAATGGCTTCTGAGAAGAAATCCCTTCCCATAATGTTATTGGTGCGCAAGCCGGTAACTTCCAGGAACGGTTTGTTGACAAACGTGACCTGATAGTCCAAATCCAGCATTACGGCCGGCATTTCCACATACTCCAGCGTACGGGCTAACGAACGGGACGCTTCGCTAAGCATTTTGCCCGTTTGGCGCAGTTCTATGCGCAGGCTCAGCAGGCGCGACATAATGCCGATAAGTTCCTCGGCACCCTGCCCAAAATCTTTGCGGGAGTCGCGCGAAGCAAAGCACAACGCCCCCTGCACCTTGCCCGCCACATACAGCGGCGCCGCCAACAGCGAGCCGAAGCCCTTTTCCTTATGCAAGCAACGGGCACAGTTCGTATTTTCCAAATTCGGGAACATCACTACATTTCCGTCCGGCACGTCCACCAAACATTCCTCCACGGGGAAGGTCATGTAGCGCTGCACGTTAAAGTCATTGGGCGTGGCGTACACCACGTTACTTTCCAAGCCCAGTTTCCCCTGGTCAAAGCGAATGACCAAACCAATATCGGACGGGAAAGTTTTCAAGCCAAACGCCAGAATTTTATCCACCTGTTCGGTAATGGTCAAACCGGGCTCGCTGGCCATACGGTAAAGTTCGTGGATTTTTTCGTCATAGGCGTGGCGGTCCGACACATCTTTGACCCACAGCACCGTTTCGGCCCGGCCGGTGATAGGCGTCACCGTAGCTTCAAAATAGCGCAGAGTTCCTGCCACCGTCCATTCAAATTCAAACCGCGTGCTGACGTTAATGGAAAGAGCCTCTTTGATAGAGAACATGGCCCGGCTGGAGGCTTCTTCCGGCCAGTACACTTCCGGTTTTTTATGCAAGAAAGTTTCCGCCGCGTGGGCATTGTCCAAATAAGCCAGGTTGGAATACACTTCCAACACGCGTCCGTCGCTGTCCGTCTTCAGATACAGGCCGGGCAGGGCCTGGCGCACACTATTAAGTTCCTGGGCCTCTTTGGAGTCCTTGGACACTTCGTCCAGCTCTTCCGACAAGTCCCTCACCACCACCAACGCGGCGTCTTTGCTGGGCAAGTCCATGGACGTTACCACCACCTGGGCTTCAAAGGAACCGCCGTCTTTTTTGCGCACGGACAAGCGGAAAGAAGTTTTGCCTTTCATGGCCAATTCTTCCTGGGCTTTGTCCAGCACTTCTTTGCAGCGGGCGGCATTGTGCTCCCGGTCAAAAAACAAATCTCTAAACGGCATGTGCACCAGTTCGTCGTGCGAGAAGCCCAACATGCGCGCCAGGAATTTATTGGCTTGTTCAATATGCCCAAAACGGCCGTTTTCAAACAATACGGAGAATACCACCCCGTCCGTCGCTTCCAAAAGCGAATTAAGCTGGGCGGAGCGTTCCTCCAAAATTTTCATAATCTGGCGGTGGAACGCCATATTGCGAAGCACAAACAGGTAGCGTCCGTCCGCTTCTTTGATAGCCGTCATGCGTACGGCGGTATTTTCCAAACCGCTGGCCAGGTTGATGCGGTATTCGCGGTTGGCTAAAGAACCGTCCTGTTCCAGGGCTTTTAAGTCTTCTTCCAAGCGGGGGAGCGAGTCCGCGTCAAACACGCGGCGCAAGTCCTGCCCCAGCAGTTCTTCTTCCGTCAGCTGGCACAGGGAGCAGAACAAATCGTTGCACACTTCCATCTTCCAGTCTTTTCCGCACAACACATACGGCTCGCTGTTGGGCAGCACCAGCATTTCGCTGGCCGTTTTGCTAATGACCATAGACGGCGGAGCCGGCGGCATCGGCACCGGGCGGCGCACAATGGTTTTGGTGGGAGCCTGCGGCGGCGGGCAGTTATTTTTCCCGTCTTTACGTTCCAAGAACACCACATAATCGGCTTCCACCGTGCCGTCTTTAGAGTCCCGTTTGTTTATCGGCACAAAACTGACGGAAAGCGGCAATTTGCCGGTTCCTTCAATACGGCCGGGGAACATGCGGGCCGCACGGTCAAAATCAAACACATAATCCATTTGCGCGGGATTACCGGCTTTTAACTGCTTGCGAGCCGCCAACGAAACGGCCGGTTTGATATACACGTTGCGGTAGAAGTTTTTATCCGCTTCCGTAAAGTCAAACATTTTGCGGCAGGCTTCGTTCATCACGCTGATGTAGCACTTGTGCGACATAATAAACGCCGGCGTGACGCTCTTTTCAAACGCGGCGCGGAAGCATTCGCGTTCCGTTTTTACGTCGCGCAGCATACGGTTGGAACCGGTCACATCGCGCACGAAGCACAGCACAATGCGGCGGCCTAAATACTTGGACGCCACGGCCGCAAATTCGGCCTCCACTTCCTGCCCGTTCTTTTTGAGGAAGCGCACATCTATGGCGGAGGAAGCATCGTCCGAGCCGGCCACAACGGCGTCGTATTTGTCTTTTAAGAACATTCGGTGGTCTTCAACCGCCATATCCAAAATGCTCTTGCCGCGCACTTCCGCAACTTCCTTATAGCCCAAAATTTGGCACAAGGCGCGGTTGGCATAGATGACTTTGGCGTCTTCCAAAATCACAATACCTTCGCGGGCGTTTTCCACGAGCAGGGTGTTTTTGTCGCTGGCTTCGCGGATTTGTTTTTCCATTTTGGTCTTGGCGGTAATATCTTCCGACACCACCAACAGACAGTTCGGCGTTCCGTCCGCATTAAACACGGGCGTTTTGACCGTGTGCATGATTTTTACGCCTTCGCTGGCGGTAGAAATCAGCTCTTGCGGGATATCTTGTTCGCGCTTGCTTTCAAATACGCGCAGGTCGGACTCGCGCAGGAACTCGGCCTGGTCCTTGTTGATATCGGCACGATACGAAGTCCGTCCGATTACATCGGAAGACGACACACCAAAGAGTTCCTCGCTTTTCTTGTTCCACAAGATATATTTGCCGTCGTAATCTTTTACGGAAAGCGATACGGGCAAGTTGTTAATAACCGTTTGCAGGAAGTTTTTCGCGTCAATGACTGCTTTTTCCTGCGCTTTCTTTTCGGTAATATCTTCGGCCACCGTCAGCACCATAAACGGTTTGCCCTCTTTATCGTATACGGGGGCTTTGATGAGGTGGAGCAAAATCCGGTCTCCGCGCAAAGTGGTGTACCATTCTTCGGGGAATTCCACCATCTTGCCGTCGCGGAAAATGGCTTTTTCGCGCTGGCCGTAGAAATCGTCTTTTCCCTGATATTCGTTTTCGTCCGGGAACAGCTCGTGTGCGCGGCGGTTTACAAAGGAAAGTTTATCCTCTTTGTCGCGCGCATAAATGGCTACCGGCACCTGATCAAGCAGCGTCTGGAGGAAGTTTTTCGTTTCCACCAAAGCGCGTTCCTGCGCTTTTCTTTCGGTGATGTCTTCCACCAAGGTGACCACAAACGGCGTTTCGCCGTCCTGCGGATCCACAGGCACTTTAATCATGTGCAGCAGTTTCTTTTCACCGGCACCGGTGACGTATTCTTCTTCCGGTATATCCAAGGCTTTGCCACTTTCCAGCAGGGATTTCTCGCGGGAGAGATACCCATTCACCTGTTCGGGCGTTTCATGCGGCAAGGAGCCGGTGGAGTCAAACGCTTTGCTGGACACTTCGCCAAAAATCATTTCGCAAAGTTTATTGCGCACCAACATGCGTCCGTCCGACGCGCGGGCATACAAACCAATCGGCGCGTTTTGCACAATGGCGGATAAAAAGCTGTTGGCCCGGCGGATTTCCTTTTCCTGGCGGTAGCGGTCGGTGATATCTTCCACAATCGTCAACACCAGCGGTTTGGGGCCGGCATCGGTCAGCGGGATTTTAATCATGTGCAAAATCTTTTCGTTCCCGTCGTGGTCCACATACACTTCATCGGGATAATCTTTAATCTTGCCTTCCTTGAGCACCTGCTGCTCGCGCGAACGGTGAAATTCCACTTCCTCCGTATTCTGGTGAGGGTGCGGCGTATTGACGCATTTCACATCCGTTTCGCCCAGCACTTTCATGCTTTGGCGGTTGAAAAAGGTCATTTGGTTATCGCAGTCGCGGGTATAGAGGCCCAACGGCACGTTGTCCAACACCGCGCGCAGCAACATGCGGTTTTGCAGCAAATCCTGTTCGTAGCGTTGGCGCATCGTCACGTCTTCGTACACGGTCACGATAGCCTGGTCCTTGCCTTTTTCCGCCGGCACAAACACTTTGCTTACGGAAAGCGTCCGATCTTCGCCTTTATCGTTTTTGTACGACAGAAGCACATTTTCCCGCGTATGCTGTTTGGTCCGCACGTCCCCGTCCAATCTTTGCACGGAGGCTACGATTTCTTTGGGCAAAAATTCATATACCGCCTGGCCCTGCACCTTTTGCGCTTTGGCGCCAAACATTTTTTCGGCCTGCGCGTTCCACAAGGTGCACACGCCGGCCAGCGTTTGCACGATAACGGGCACGGGGTAGTTGTCTATCACGGAACGCAAAAAATCTTTTTCCGCATTTAACTGCTTAAAATGCGGCACGGACTCAAGCGTCAGCATAATAAACGGCGTCGCGGCCAAATAGCGCGCCCCCGCGCTGACGTATACGGAATCGGCCTCCCGGTTCACCAGCTGGATAATCACTTTCCCGGCGTTTTTATCATCGGCCATGGCACGCACCTGCGGCATGGTAAGGCCGTAGCGGTCCACGGCGGTACCGTTCAAATCGGCAATTTGGCTATGCAGCACCGACGCGGCCGCCGCGTTGGCAAACACTATTTTGCCCGTTGCATTAAGCAACAAAACAGCCGTAGGAAACTGCTGTAAAAAAGCCAACATGTCGGGGGTAAGCGCTTTAATAACTTGAGCGGAAGGAGTATCTTTTTTGGAAAAAAACGAGAAAAAATGATTGGACATAAGCCCTCTTTAGAATAGAAAAAATTGGTACAGCACGGATATATCTTAATAAATTCCGTCCCGCCTTGCAACATAACAGGGGTACGCGCACGGCCGCGTGCGTACGGAGCGCCGTCTAACCCTTTTTTGAACAAACAAAAGGGCGGAAGTCGTTTTCAAATTTGCTAGTATACGAAAAGGAGATTGTATGATGAAAAGAATTTTTTTCTGTTTGGCCGCCGCGTGCATGGCACTTTCGGCCGCCGCCAAAGAAGGCGACTATAAACCTCAAACCATCCGCGAGGAGGCGCAGTACCTCTCCACGGACCCGGCCTTAGTGGAGGACACCTGCCCCGGAAACGACATTTTCCAGCGTTTCACCTGCACCAAAAACCAGCCCGCCGGATATAGTTGCTTTGACGTTTACCGCGTCCAAGGCGACCCTATTAGCTCCGAACGCTACACTCTGCTGGACCAAACCATCACCATAGAACAAACCTCCGCCGAACCGCTTTGTTCGTTTACGGACGAAATGACCTGTGACAATTTTTTGAAAGCACTTAATTTCAACTTGGATTTTTCCTGGTTTATTGCCAACTTTCCCTCCTCCTCGTTTCCGCAATGCGGCAAAACCTATTCCTGCACGCGTATTGCCTGCCTGCGTCCGATGAACCCGGCGCCGGACGGTTCCCCCCGTGCGCAAAAGCTTTCCTGCGTATTTAAGAAAAACCAAATCTACTTCCTGGGAGCGGAAATTTCCTGCCAAGACAAAAACGCCCCCGCACGCAAACCCGCCGCCAAACGCCCTTAATACGGCGTAAAACGGCCCAAATTGCTATAATGGAAGTATGCTTTTTGCCCATCTAAAAACCATTTTTTCGTTCCGGTTTTACCACCGGCTGGCCTTTGCGTCCGGCCGGCATATGTTCGCGTTTGGCGTATATTTATTTTTTCTATCCGCCATTGTGTTTTACTTCTTTTCCAACGCTTATATTGCCGACAACCTGCCCATTCTGTTAAAGAATTTTCCCCAGGTAACGTTTGAAAAAGGTTTTTTAACCGAACCTAAAACACCCGTATCGCTTACCGTTGCACAAAGCGATTTGAAAATTGTGTTTGACGCTTCGCTTAAAACGCCGCCCTCCGCCGAAGAAATGCTCCGCAAAAATATGCTGGCTCTCATCAGCGGCAACAAAGTATACGTGCCGTCTTCCGGCGGGGTACAGCAGCGCACGCTGCCGGCGGAATTCTCGTTTGTCACCTCGCAGGAAAATCTGGAAAAAGAAAAAGAATCCCTGGCCGCCGCGCTGGGGGCGGTTGCCTTTTTAAGTTCGCTTTTTGCCATTCCCTTGGCCATGCTGTTTGGGTTCTGCCTGGCGGGTGCCACGGGGTTGTTTTTCAAACTGCTTTACCGTTCCTACGTGCCGCGCGCGGCGGTGCTGAAATGGGCCTTTTTTATGTTGGGCCCCCTCAGCGCCCTGTGGTATGTGCGGATGTGGGTAAACATTCCGCTTTTCACCTTTGCACAAGTGATTTTGTGCATCATCTACATGCAGCAAATTTTTAATACCTTACCCGAGGAGAGATAAATGCTCATCAAATTAATCCGCACCTTCAGCTCCGCGCACCGCCTGCCCCATTACGACGGGCCCTGCCACAACCTGCACGGGCACACCTGGAAAGCCGTTTTTGTAATTGACGGCCCCGTACGGGAAGACGGCATGGTATGCGACTTTAAGATTATCAAAAAACTCTTGGACGACAACCTGCCCGACCATCAGTTCTTAAACGACCAGCTGGAAAACCCCACCGCCGAAAATCTGGCCGCCTTTTTATTCAAAAAAATCGGGGCGGAACTGGCCCAACAAAATTTGAAATTAAAAACGCTTGAAATCTGGGAGAGCGACAATGCCGCAGCCATCATGGAAGGTTAACGAAATTTTCTATTCCATTCAGGGCGAAGGCCGCCACACCGGCATGCCAGCCATATTTGTGCGCCTGGCGGGCTGTTCCATGAACTGCCCGTTTTGCGACACGAAATACGCCGCCCGCGAAGGCCAAGATACCGACGCCAAAACCCTGCTTAAAGAACTTTCCGCCTGGCCTGCAAAAGCCGTTATTGTTACCGGCGGGGAACCCTCCGAGCAGGATTTGCCCGCTTTGATAGCCGTCTTGAAAGACGCCGGCTACCAAGTGCACCTGGAAACCAACGGCTCCATTGACACCGACGTCAGCCGTGCCGATTTTGTATGCGTTTCCCCCAAGCGATACGTCAGCCCGGAAATGCTGAAAAAAGCCGACGTGATTAAAATTGTCGTCGGGCAAGAAACCGATTTAGAAGACCTGCAAAAATACTATGCGTACGAAAACGCCAAAACGCAAATTTATCTGCAGCCCGAAAGCAACAAACAGGAGAATATAGACTTATGCGTAAAACTGTTAAAAAATCATCCCTCCGCACGGCTAAGCCTGCAAGTGCACAAGCTGGCAAACATACGGTAAGCGAAGAAAAAATTTTAAGCAACCTGCGTGAAATTTTGGCCTATATCGGCGACGATCCGACCCGGGAAGGCCTGCTGGAAACCCCTTCTCGCATTATGAGAAGCTGGAAAAAACTTTTCGGCGGATATCAGATGAAACCGCAGGATATCCTCAAAACCTTCACCGAAGGCTCCTGTGAAGAAATGGTGGTGTTAAAAGACATTGAATTTTATTCCACCTGCGAACATCACCTCCAGCCTTTTTTCGGCACAATCAGCATCGGCTACCTGCCCAAAGGGCGCGTGCTGGGCGTTTCCAAATTGGCGCGCCTGGTGGAAGTGTTTGCCCGCCGCCTGCAAATCCAGGAAAAACTGGTGGCGCAAATTGCCGACAGTTTGATGGAAACCCTGCAGCCCTACGGCGTGATGGTAGTGTGCAAAGCCAAACACATGTGCATCAGTTCGCGCGGCATTGAAAAACACAACGCCGTCATGGTCACCAGTGCTATTCGCGGTGCTTTCAAAAAAATTGAAGTGCGCAACGAATTTTTGGAAATGATTAAATAATTGCTGGCGAGAAAATCCCATGACTAAACCCCTTTTGATGGGCATCGTAAATGCTACGCCCGATTCTTTTTATGACGGAGACCCGCAAAATAATTTAACGTCTTTGCTGGCCAAATGCAAGGATTATGCCGCCTCCGGCGTGGATATTTTTGACATTGGCGGGGAGTCCACCCGCCCCAACGCCGCCCCCGTTTCCGCCGAAGAAGAACAGGCCCGCGTGTTGCCCCTTATTCGGGCCGCCCGCCAAAAGTGGCCGAACATTCCCGTATCGCTAGACACCGTCAAAATCCCCGTAGCGCTGGAAGGCTTAAAAGCCGGGGCGTCTATTATTAACGACGTGAGCGGTACGCCAGACAAAGAAATGTTCAAACTGGTACGGGATTTCAAGGCGCAAATCGTCGTTATGCACACCCGCGGCACGCCGCAAACCATGCAAACGATGACCGAATACCAAAATCTACTTCAAGAAGTAAAATCTTTCCTGGCGGATAAAATTCAAGAAGCCGTTTCCTGCGGTGTGCCGAAGGAAAATGTGATTATAGACGTGGGCTTTGGCTTTGCCAAAACCCGTGAGCAAAACTACGAGCTCTTAAAACATTTGCCGTTTTTCAAAGAGTTGGGCGTACGCATGTTGGTAGGTCTGTCGCGCAAGACGTTCCTGGCTCAAAAAAGGGAACTCCCCCCCAAACGCAAAGCCCAAACGCTGGCCGCCAATTTGGTGGCCCTGCAGGGCGGGGCGGACATTCTGCGCGTGCACGACGTAAAAGATACGCGCAAAATTATGGATTTCTACCAAGAGCTGGAGGCCGCCCAATGAGCCGCGTGTATTTGACGCAATGCGGCCATTTTACCGCCCGCCACGGCCACGCAGGCACCTTGGCCGAAGAGGTGCACACGCACACATTTTCCTACGAAGTCACATTCTACGGGCCGCTTAATCAGGAAGGATATTTAATTGATTTTCGTCTCTTGCAGGATACTTTTCAAAAAGAAATAAACGCCCGTTTGGAAGGGACGGATTTGGGCCAACTGCTGCCCGACCCGACCACCGAAGCCCTGTGTATTTGGATTTATAACTTGCTTAAAGGGCTGCTGCCGCATTTGTATGCCGTAAAAGTAGCTGAAGGACCCGACCGCTGGATTGAATACCGAGGAGAAGAATAATGCCAAAAGCCGTGCTGGCCCTGGGCAGCAACATTGCCCCCGCCAAAGAAAATATAGACCGCGCCGTGCAGGCGCTGTCGGCCTTGGGCACGGTAAAAGAAGTGGCCCCGTATATTCTTTCCAAGCCGGAAGGTTTTGCCGAACAACCGGATTTTGTCAACACGGTACTCATTTTAAGCACCCCCTATCAGCCGCTGCCGTTATTAAAAAAATTAAAAGCACTGGAAACGACGCTGGGGCGCACGCCCACTTTTCGCAACGGGCCGCGCGTGATTGATTTGGATATTTTGTTTTATGACGATTTAGTCCTGTTTGAGGACGACGACCAATACCCCCTGTTCATTCCGCACCCGCGTTTGCACGAACGGGAATTTGTGCTAAAGCCGCTGTCTTACATTTTGTCGGACTATGTGCACCCCAAACTGGGAAAACCCGTTTATCGCCTTTACCGCGAACTCATGAAAAAGAAAGGCAAACCGGACTGCCAAATTTTATAATTCCCTCTTTCTATGGGGAACATACCGCAGCGGACCTCTTGCCAAAAAAAATCTTCCTAAAAAAAGCTTTCTCTTTGAAGAAAAAAAAGTACAATGTAAGTATCTTTTTTAAGGAGAAAGAGCACACATGAAAAAAGTACTTCTGCTTTGCATGGCCGTATCTTTGTTGGGTACTGCCTGCACCACCCCCGGCAAAAGAACCGCTTGGGGCGCTGCCGGAGGAGCTGCCGTGGGCGCTGCCGCCGGTGCCATCATCGCCAACAACACGGGCGGCAAAAGCGAAACCGGTGCCATCTATGGTGCGCTGGCCGGTTTGGCCGCGGGCGGTTTGTTGGGCAACTATTACGACAAACAAGCCAAAGAATTGGCCGCCATTGCCGAAGTCGTCAAATCCGACAGCGGCATTCAGGTATTCCTGAAAAACGATATTTTGTTTGCTACCGGCAGCTCGGAATTGACCGCCGCGTCCATGCAAACCTTGACGGACCTCAACCGCGTACTCAAAAAATATCCCAAAAACCGCATCGTCGTTCAGGGATATACGGATTCTACCGGTTCCGACGCCATCAACAACAAGCTCTCCACTCAGCGCGCCAAAGCCGTGTACGACTTTTTGCTGGGCAGCGGGCTTAAAACCAAAAGCATCACTTATATCGGCTACGGCTCTTCCAACCCGATTGCCAGCAACTCTACTGCTGCCGGCCGCGCGAAGAACCGCCGCGTAGTGCTGCAAATCACCGCGAACGAAAAAGACTTGCAATAAACCTTTTTCAAACCGCATAAACGGGGCCCCAAAGGCCCCGTTTTTTATGCCTTTTCGGAGCGGTAAAAAAGAGTTCTTATTTTCCCTTTTTTCTCCGTCTAAAAAATAGTGGCAAAAAAAGCGGCAATTTGCTATCTTGTAATATATGAAAATGCTCGGCAAAGAAGGCCTCAAAGCGCTTATTAAACTGTTGGAAACGGAATCGGAATCTTACGGGCCCGTTCTCAAGAGTGCGCTTGCCGACGCTATCAAACAAAATCCTTCCCAGGTACAGCTGGTGATGGAAGAGGAATATCAAACCTCTGCCCCGATGGCGGTACTCAATACGTTGGAAGAAATCTGCTGGGAAGATTTAGCCACTGCCTTGGCCCGTTTTTCGGCTAAAATTAATCCGGACCTGGAAGAAGGGCTGGCACTCTTATCCAAATTTACTTCTCCCACCACCGCCCGTGGTGACATTTCCGCCCCGCTGGACAAAATGGCCGCAGAACTGCGCCCCGTTTTGTTAAACGCCAACACGTACGCCGAAATTGCCGCCGTTTTGGGGCACTATTTCTTTCATATCCAAGGCTTTGCCGCTTTGCAGACCAATACGGACATAAAAGATATTTCTTTTTCCCGTTTCCTGCACAAAAAGCGCGGTTCCAGCCTGTGCGTGGCATGCTTGTATGCTTGCATTGGGCAGCGGTATGGAATGGACGTGTCTCTGGTGGACTTGGCCGGGCGCGTGCTGGTGCATATGCGCGATTTTGCCCGCAAAGAATCTTTGTTTATTGACCCCTTAGACAATGGCAAACCCCTTACCCGGGAAGATTGCTCCCGCTATATCCGTTCCCGCCACATTGAATGGAGCGAAGAATTCCTGGCCCCGTTGTCTTCCCGATTGATTATACGCCGTTTTATCGCCAACATGATTTACGTGTTAAACAAGGTGCGCGACGAAAGACGCTTAAAATTTTTACGCAACTATTTGGAAATCATCAAAGGATAAACCTTCTTAGGGAGGATACATGAATTATTACATATGGCTGATTGTGGCCGTAGGTTGTTTTGTAGGCGAAATGTTTACGATGGAGTTTTCGCTCACCTGTTTGGGTATCGGCATGGGGGCGGGAGCCTTGGTGTCGTGGCTGGGCGTGGGCCTGTGGGGGCAAGTGATTGCTTTTGGCCTCGTGGCGGCTGCGGCGTGGCTGGGCATACGTCCTATTGCCCTGCGCCACTTATACCGCAAATCCAAACACGTCCCCACCCCGGCAGAAGAGGTGCTGGGCAAAACCGCCGTGGTGGAAACCCCCATTGACCCCGTGCATAACACGGGCCGCGTAAAAGTGTGCGGAGAAAGCTGGAAAGCCACCGCCGACAAGCCGCTCCCCGCCGGGACGGAATGTGTGGTGGAAAAGTTGGACGGCGTAACGCTTAGCGTGCGCGCCAAATAATACCCGAAAGGGAACTTGAATAAGGAGAAAAGATATGAATGACTTGGGCGTTATGTTTTTAAGTATTTTTATTTTGTTTGTAATCGTCCTGATTGCCAAAGGCATTGTTATTGTGCGGCAAGCGCAGGTGATGATTATTGAACGCTTCGGGAAATACCTGCAGGTGCTCACCCCGGGTATTAACTGGATTATCCCCATCATGGACAGACCGCACCTGATGGAATGGCGCGAAAACCGCGATTATGTAGACGGCGCCGGCCGCGTGCGCTCCGTCCCGATTACGGAAATGCGCGACGTAATTGACATGCGCGAAACCGTGTACGATTTGCCCCGCCAAAGCGTTATCACCAAAGACAACGTAGGCATTGAAATCAACGCACTGTTGTATTTCCAAATCACGGATCCCATCAATGCCGCCTATAAAGTGGAATCGCTTCCCACGGCCATTGAAAAGCTCACCCAAACCACGCTTAGAAACATTATCGGCGAAATGGATTTGGACCAGACGCTTACGTCCCGCGAAATCATCAAAAGCAAACTGCAGGTGATTCTGGACGAAGCCACCAACAAATGGGGCGTGAAAGTAAACCGTGTGGAACTGCAGGATATTATCCCCCCCGCCGCCATTCGCGAAGCCATGGAAAAACAGATGAAGGCCGAACGCGATCGCCGCGCCATGGTAACCGAAGCGGAAGGTACCAAAACGGCCCAAATTTTGAAGGCGGAAGCCGTGCGGGAATCCGAGATCAAAAAAGCGGAAGGTATGAAACAGGCCGCCATTTTGGAAGCGGAAGGCGTATCCGAAGCCAAAATCAAAGTGGCCCAGGCGGAAGCGGAAGCCGTCAAAATCGTAGCTTCTACGGTAGCGCAATCTTCCAACCCGGCCAGCTACATGATTTCGCTCAAATATATTGAAGCTTTGACCAAAATGACGGAAGGCAAAGATAACAAGATTATCTATATGCCCTACGAAGCCTCCAATGTATTGGGCGCCGTGGCCGCCATTAAAGACTTAACGGGCGGCGTACCCGCAGCCAAATAATTTAAGCGCTAAAAGCCCCGGGTTTCAAAAGAAACCCGGGGCTTTTTATTTACACAAAACCTAACGTAAAATTCCTAATAACAAGCCGGCAAAACGCCACAATATGAAGCCCCCCTCTCTAAAGATGCCTTTACAGGGCATTTATTAGAACCAATTATCCGCTTTATTTCACACTTGGAAGAATCGCTATAAAGAGACTCTTGCCGCGTATTATCCTCCGCCAATAAATCCACAAAAAAACGCCCCGAAATATATCGGGGCGTTTTTAATTAAATTAAGAAGCTACGCAAACTAACACTTTACCGGTTCCACCCAATTTGGGCTCGTATTGGTAATCCGTTTGCGAACAGGTAGCGCCCCAAGCAGGAGAACCGTCCCCATCACAGACCGCGGAGTTATAAAATGATGGCATACACGCATATGAAGTTTGAGTCACAGGGCACGAGCAAAAACACATCCTGTGTACCAATTCATTTCCGCAGCCGGATATATTAGCCGCCTGTTTTAAGCAAGCGTACGAACATTCTTCCACCAACGGATCGCAGTTTTGATTGCACAATTCTTGATCCGATACTCCGGCAGGACAGTCTTTTATCCCGTTATACGGATGGGCAAAAGTCGTTTTCGTTTTACTCACGTCTCCAGCAAATTGAACTTGATGAGTGCCCCATTGGCACATGGAACACTGTTGCGTTTTCACATTAGGAGTTTGCGTGATAGAATCTGCATAGGCATAAGTTACCCGAGAAGAATTATCAACCACGGTCTGCCCATAGCCATCTTTATCGATATAAGATTTGGTACCACAGTATTTGGCAGCCTGAACTGTTCTTACCACAGGCGTATGGTTATATTCCGTCACGGTGCTGCCAACACTCTTAAGCAAATAAGACGTATACGTGCTGCCGGTAGCCGAACCGGAAGAAGTATAATCTCGGTTATACTCGTTACTCCAATGCAATTCTTCATTAGAGCCCGTACCGGAAGTTTGCACGGCACTGCCAATCGTTAAAGCAGTCGTTTTGGCTCCCTGCACCGTGGCCGCGTTGGACAAATACAACGTGCCGGTTACGTCGCTCTTGGCGTCCACGGAGCCATCAAAAGTAACGTTGCTCCCCATTAAACGCCCACCCGTAATATTGCTATCGGCATTAACAGTCAGCCCTGTGCCAACACGGTATTCTTTAATATTGCCACCCAAAGTGGTGCTAGCTTTCAAATTCAATTTTTGCAAGTAAGAATTGGCACCGTTTAACGTAATTGTCCCGGCCGATACGCGCGTATTACAGAAATTGACCACCGGCGACTTGGCCATCACCGTAGGGTCGGCCGTTTCCAACTGGGCAAACGTTCCCAACGGAGAAGACAAGGTAGTTACAAACTGCAAATTTTCCGCAACAGCCAAATTCCCTAAACAAAGGAGTGCGGCAAATAATATAGATTTTTTCATAAAAGTCCTCGCTTTCAAAAAAGCTCCCATCTCACATACCATACTATTTTAATTATATACAAAATTTTGGCAAAATCAACCTTTTATGTATTAATTTCAAGAACACACCCAGAAGGAAAGTCTTCTGGGCGGTTTTATGAACAAATGATAAGTTTTTATCAATACGGGGTAACCCCTTCCGTATACAAATCCAGCGATTGGCAAATGGCAATGCTGGTTTGCACCTTGCTCGTACAGGCCAAAGAAGCCCCTTTCCCGCTCGTACCGCGCACATAAGGGTTCCAAATCACATAATCATATTTGGCACCGCCCAAACGCTTGGCCGTCACGCCGGGGCAGTCCGTCCCCGGGATAGTGGCATTGGTGGCGGAATTGATTTTGAATTCAAAATCCTTGGTCGTAATGGTGCTTTTATCCGCGCTAAGCGTTCCGGGATAGGAAATAGAAAGCTTGCTAAAAGAAGTCGGGCAGGCATTGGGCCCCGAGCGTCCGGCCGCATAGGCATAGACGGAATCGTTAAGCGCTTTTAAGCCCGCCATGGCTTCCACCGCGCGGGAGCGCTCAATGGAACGAGTGTAATTGGGCAGCGCCACAGCCGTCAATACGCCGATGATTAACACCACCGTCAGCAATTCAATCAGCGTAAACCCTTGGCAAGAGCGCCGTAAATTTTTATTATTCATACATTTCCTCCGTTGGAAGTATTGTAGCAAAATCCGCTTAAAACTTCAGCGCGGCAATGCGCTGGGCCGCTTCCTGCGTAAGGGCAGGCGTATTAAAAGCGGTCAGGCGGAAAAAGCCTTCTCCGCAAGCGCCAAAGCCTACGCCGGGTGTACCCACCACGCGGGCTTCGGTAAGCAAGCGGTCAAAAAAGCTCCAGGAGTCGCTTCCCTGCGGCGTTTTAAGCCAAATATAAGGAGCGTTCACCCCGCCAAAAGCCGTTAGGCCTGCGTTTTGCAACGCCTGCAAAATCACGCGGGCATTTTGACGGTATCCTTCAATAACCTCTTGGATTTGGCACTGCCCCTGCGGGGAAAAAACCGCTTCGGCCGCACGCTGCACAATATAAGGGACACCGTTAAATTTGGTAGTTTGACGGCGCAGCCACAGCGCGTTAAGGCTTTGGGCCTGCCCCGCGCGGTTATATACCTGCAACGCTTTAGGCACCACCGTATAGGCACAGCGTGTACCCGTAAAACCGGCCGTCTTGGAAAAAGAACGGAATTCTACGGCCACTTTTTCGGCACCGGGAATTTCATAAATGGAGTGAGGCACGTCTTGCTGGGTGATAAAAGCTTCGTAAGCGGAATCATACAAGATAACGCTTTGGTTGGCAGCGGCCCAATCCACCCATTTTTTCAGTTCCGCACGCGTCATGGCGGCCCCGGTAGGATTGTTGGGCGAGCACAAATACACAATATCCGCGCGCTGCTGCGGCAGTTGGGGCACAAACCCGTTTTCCTCCGTGCAGGGCAAGTACACAATGCCTTCAAAACGGCCGTTTTCAAAGGCACCCGTCCGGCCCGCCATCACGTTCGTGTCCAAATATACGGGATAAACGGGATCTTGCAAGGCCACGGTGCAGGAGCGGTCAAAAAGTTCTTGGAAGTTGGCCACGTCGCTTTTGGCGCCGTCACTTACGAAAATTTCGTCCGCTTCCAGCGAAATGCCGCGGTCCAGGTAGTCGTGCTTCAAAATAGCTTCCCGCAAAAAGGCATACCCTTGCTCCGGGCCATAGCCGCGAAACGTTTCGGCGCGGCCCATTTCGTCGCACGCGCGGTGCAAGGCTTCCACTACTGCCGGTACCAGCGGGCGGGACACGTCCCCAATCCCCAGGCTAATCACCTGGGCGCCGGGGTGGGCTTCCTTGTAGGCGGCCACCCGTTTGGCAATGGTGGAAAAAAGATAACTGCCGGGTAATTTGGAATAGTTTTCGTTAAAAAGTGTCATTCTCCCCCCTTATAATCCCCGGTAAACACCTCGGCGGCAGGACCCGTCATAAAGATATTTTTGGCAATGGGCCATTCAATCAGCAAATCGCCGCCGTCCAGTTTTACGGTAATATAATCCCCCGTTTTACGGTTGAGTATGCACGCTACGGCCGTGGCACAAGCCCCCGTGCCGCAAGCTTTGGTGATACCGGCCCCGCGTTCCCACACGCGCATGCGCACGGTGCGGTCATTAATCACTTGCACAAATTCCACATTGGTCTTTTTGGGGAACGCTTCGTGCGTTTCCAGCGCGGGCCCCCACACGTCAACGGGCGTCTTTTCGGCATTTTCCACAAACACCACAAAATGCGGGTTCCCCATGGAAACGGCCGTGCCGCAAAATTCCGTTCCGCAGGCACGCAGCGGGACATTGACAGCTTTCTCTCCGGAGATACCCGTCATCGGGATTTCCCCGCGCGTCAAGCGCGGCAGCCCCATATCCACGCGCACCGTTCCGGCCGTTTCGTCCACAATATCGGTATGGATAATGCCGGCCAGCGTTTCTAACGAAATCTGCTTTTTGCGCACAATTCCGCGGCGGTACAAATGCAGCGCTACACAGCGGGTAGCATTACCGCACATTTCGGCTTCACTGCCGTCGGAATTAATAATTTGCATGCGCATATCGGCTTTGTCCGAAGGCAAAAGCAGCACCAGCCCGTCCGCGCCCACGCCGAAGTGGCGGTCGCAGATTTTCGGAGCCAGTGCGCACGGATCCTTCACGTTCCGTGCGGTTTTTCCGTCCAGAATGACGAAATCGTTTCCGAGTCCTGTGTATTTTGTGAATTGCATAATAGTGTTATTTTATAAAAACAGACGGCCAATTTGGTAAGATATTTTTATCGTAAACCGACAGAGGTGCAATTTTTATGGAATTAATGGACGTTATCAAAGCGCGCCGCAGCGTGCGCAAATATCAAGATAAACCCGTAGAAAGGGAAAAAATAAACGCTTGCCTGGAAGCCGCACGCCTGGCGCCTTCCGCCTGCAACTCCCAGCCGTGGCACTACATTGTGATTGACGACCCGCAAGTAAAAGAGGCCTTCTGCAAAGAAGCGTTTTCCGGCGTGTATGCGATGACCAAATTTGCCGAAAAGGCCCCCGTGCTCATTGCCGCGGTGTCGGACAAAGGCTCTTTTACCAGCCGGATAGGCAACTTCTTCCGCCGCACGGAATTTTATCTGGTGGACCAGGGGATTTCCGGCGAGCACTTTGTGCTGCGCGCGCGGGACCTGGGGCTGGGGACGTGCTGGATCGGCTGGTTAAATTCCGACAAGGCGGAAAAGTTCTTTAAACTGCCCAAAGGCAAAAAAATAGAACATTTAATTGCCCTGGGCTACCCGGCCGAAGACCCGGCCCCCCGCCCGCGCGAAGCGTTTGAGCATATTGTAAGCTATAACGAATATAAGTAAAAGAACGGCCCCGGTTTATTCCGGGGCCGCTTGTATTTAACAACAAGAACAGGGGTCCGCCATCGTGCTGGGTCTTACGTTCAACAGCTTAGCATAATCCATAGACGGCGGTGTGCCGACACAGCCGCTGTCCGGCCATAAAACAAATTCTCCCGAATCCAAATAGCACAAACACACATCTTCTTTTTTATACTGCGCCGATGGAACGGTGGAAACGCTGTCGCTGGCATAATAATAGAAATCTTTGGTTTCCGAAACATACTCTTCCCCGCCGCTGCCGATACTGATATCCAGCTCACCCATCGTACACGCATCCCCGCCTTTCGCCAAACGGCAAACGCGGTCCGCTTCTGCGATGGTTTTTAAATTCGTCATCGCTTCGGCAAAGCGGGCTTTGGTAACCGCCTTAGTGTACTGTGGCAGAGCCACCGCCGATAAAATACCGATAATCAGCACCACTACCAATAATTCAATCAACGTAAAACCTTTTTTCATAAAAAGCTCCTTGGCAAACTGATTTGCGGGCTTTCCGGCCATTTAAACCTTCCCAGCCCGAAAATCAATGCTAGAAGTAGTGTATCAAAAAAAAAAAACAATACAAGCCCCTTCCAGAGGTGGTTCTCTATACGGTATCATCCGACGGGCGGGGCTACACCCTCGGAGAGTTTTGGAAGTTTTTTATAACCGGGCAAAAAGCGGATACACAGGCATTCCGCATAAAAATACCCGCCTTTTGGCGGGTATTTTTATTATTTTTCAAACTTTTCTTTAAACCACTTAATTACCCAATCGGGTTTGTAATCAATAATTTTTTTATTGTGCCGGGTATAACTTTCCGGCGGGGCAAAAATTTGTTTTTCCCGCGGTAAAAGAGGATAAATATAATTGGTCACCACTTCTATATTGGGGTACCACAGGTTATGCACTTTTTTGTCAATCCAGTGCTGCAGCCCCAAGTTGCGCAAATGCAGCCCGGCCGAGGCCGCCCAAAACACGGAATTGACGGCTATCACATACAGGTCACACTCGGCCTTTAGCGTAGCAAGCAACTGCCAGGTTTGGTTAATGGACAGTTTTTTAATATCAATTTCCAAATAATCGGGGTTATCCGTCGGCCCGCCCTTAGTTACGCTCATCACAAAGTATCCTTCTTTAATGAGTCCCTCGCCCAGGGCTTTCATGTGCGGGTAAACGTAATTGGAGCCGCGCGAATCCAGCTGCAAAAACACGATTCCTTTTTTGCCGGCCGCGCCTTGGCGGGCACGGGTCAAATATGCTTCCACCGTGGCAGCCGCCTGCTGCGGGAAATACATCACGGGCGCAGGCACCTGCTCGGGCACCGGCAGCGAAAAAGTTTCAAACAGGCTTTTCACGCGGTGTTCCACCTCTATTCCATATTCGTAATACACAGGCACGGCCAGAAAACCTTCGGGGATATCCTTAAAGGCTTCCCGGTAATCGTAATTCTTCCAAATGAGCGGGTGACGGCGGCCGTTAAAATAAAACACTTTGTCAAAATGGGGATTTTCTTCCAGCAATTTTCCAACCAGCGGGGAATTGTTGCGGTCAAACTGTGCCCCCACATAAGCATAAAACGGAAGCTGCGGATATTTTTGTTTTAACGCGGCCAGCATGGGCGTGGTGTAGAGATAGTCGCCTATGCCCATAAAAAAGATTAACGCGATACCTTTTACGTTCGGGTTAACTTGGAGGGCTTTGTCAAAATCGTAATACACATGCTCATGACGGTAAAGCGGGCGGCAAATGCGGTACCAATTTTTATCCAACGGCAAGGTTTCTTTCACCGCGTCCCCCGGTTGATGTTTTTGGTCAAAGCGGTACCAAACGGGCGTTTGGGTATGAATAAAGAAAAAGATTTTATGCCCCAGCCAGCGCAGGGTTTCGTACGCTACGCACAGCGGGCGGGAAGAATATAGCATATGTTTTAGATTCATAGTAAAATTATATAATTTCGCGCGAAGGCGCACCACCCGCGCCGCGATACATGCATAAAAAATCCCCGTCTGGCAAGCCAAACGGGGATTTTATTATATTAAAACAGCTTATTGGTAGTACTCCGAGGAAGCGGAAATCGGCTTGGCTCTTATATAGTCAAAGAAATCTTTGCAACTGCCGACAGTGCAATGCCAATACATGGAACCGGAATCCAACCCGGAAGGGGACGTCGCCGGATTCTTAACCAAAATACGAGACACCGAAAATATTCTGCCGCTGGTGGAAGAAACCGTGGCGCCGCAGTTGCGGGCACCTTCGGAAGTAACACCAAAGCTCCAATCTTTGGTGGAAGCGTCCACTTTCACGTCCAAATCGCTAAGAGACGCCGGACAGCGGCGGAACGTGGTGGAATAGACGGCCGCGGCATCTACAATGTTTTTAGAGGTCAACATAGCCTCCGTCGTGCGGGCGCGCTCCACAGACGCTTCATACTGCGGCAAAGCCACCGCCGACAAAATACCAATAATCAACACCACCACCATTAATTCAATAAGCGTAAACCCCTGTTTCATGTCAAACTCTCCTTTGCATAAATCTACTTTATAGTATAACAAAAATCCCCCCGAAAGCAACCGCCCGCCTTGAAACGGGCGGGCGGCAAATCTCCACAGAAACGGCCTCTTAATCCAACGTTACCAATTCGTATTCGTTGTTTCCCATTCCCAGTTCTTTCATATAAGAAAGCTGGCGAAGCCCTTTGCGCGATTCAATGCGTTCTTTCAAATCGTGCGCTTCTTCTTCCGGCAGGGCATATACCATATCCACGGAAGCTTGGTCCACGGCTAAAATATCGGTAGAAGCCAAAATGCCGATGTTGCGGGTTTTCGGTTCGGCGGCGGAAGTGCCGGCACAATCGCAGTCTACGGACATATTGCGCAATACATTAATGTACACAATGTTTTTGCCAAAATGATCCGTTACGGCTTTTCCGCCTTCCACCATGTGTTCCATAAACAGCTCTTTATTGGCGCGCCACAGGTCGGCCCCTTGGCTGCCGTGCTGCATGGCTTTGCCCACTTTGGCGTCCGCACAGCCTATGGCGATGTTTTTAAGCGACCCGCCAAAACCGCCCATGGTGTGCCCTTTGAAATGCGTCAGCACTACCATAGAGTCGTAATTGAGCAAATTCTTGCCAACGGACATTTCCTTAAAATGCTTCCCGCCTTTAATGGGCAGCATCACGGCGCCGTCCGCGTCCATAATATCCACTTCGCAAAAGTCCCACCCGTTTGTTTTAATGGTTTGACGGTGCAGTTCGGTGGTGTGGCGGCCGCCTTCATAGAGGGTATTGGTTTCCACCAAATTGCTGTTGGGGATATGCTGCTGGAGGGCTTTGACCATTTCCCGCGGGATGATGTTGGGGCCGTGCGGTTCGCCGGTGTGCACTTTAATGGCCACTTTGCCATGCACATTTTGGGCGATTTTATCGTAAATTTTCACCAGTCCTTCGGGGCTGATATCCGTAGTAAAATACACAACGGCTTTTTGGGCCGGGCGGTCCGCTTTGGCCGGGGCGGAAGCATTAGATCCGCAGGCGGCCAACCCCGCACACAGGCAGGCCAAAGCCGTCAGTTTCAGGTGTTTCATACGTTTCTCCTCTGGTAGAATGTCCGCCGTGAAAGCGGAGGATAAAAGTATTGTATCACTTGAAGCGAACTCCAGGTCAAGGATTTTTATGTTCCGTTTTTTGCGCGGGAGAACTTTTTGAACGTAATTTATGCGCGAAATAATTTATTTACCGACCGGTAAAAAGAAGTTTGCCAAAGATACCCCAAAGTTATACAATATATACAGGCCGGAGTATCCCTCCTGGCTGGCGTGTTTTTTGTGCACGCCCCAAGACCGTTTTAATTTACGCAAAAGGAGACTTCTGTATTATGGCTAAACTAGTTGCTATGGACGGCAACGGCGCAGTATCCCACGTCGCCCATGCCACCAACGAAGTAATCGCTATTTACCCGATTACCCCGTCTTCCACGATGGGCGAAATCTGTGACGCCAAAAGCGCCAAAGGCGAAACCAACATTTGGGGCAACGTCCCGTCCGTAAGCGAGCTGCAGTCCGAAGGCGGCGCTTCCGGTGCGGTGCACGGCTCCCTTACCGCCGGCGCGCTGACCACCACCTTTACCGCTTCCCAGGGCTTACTTTTGATGATCCCGAATATGTACAAAATCGCCGGCGAACTCACGCCTACCGTGTTCCACGTGTCTGCGCGCGCCATCGCCACGACGGCTTTGTCTATTTTCGGTGACCACTCGGACGTAATGGCCGTCCGCCAGACCGGCTGGGCCATGCTCTGCTCCGATAACCCGCAGGAAGCGATGGATATGGCGCTTATCGCCCAAGCCTCCACGCTGCGCGCCCGCGTGCCGTTTGTGCACTTCTTTGACGGTTTCCGCACCAGCCACGAACTGAACATGGTGGAACCCTTGACCAAAGAACAAATGCACGAAATGATTGACGACAAACTGGTTGCCGAACACAAATCCCGCGGCCTCAACCCGGAACACCCCACCGTGCGCGGTACCGCCGCCAACCCGGACGTGTACTTCCAGTCCCGCGAAGCCGTCAACAAATTCTACAACGCCGTGCCCGGCATTGTGAAAGAAGAAATGGCCAAATTTGAAAAAATCTCCGGCCGCCACTACGAACTCTTCCAATACGTGGGTGACGCCGATGCCGAACGCTTGGTTGTGATTATGGGTTCCGGCGCGGACGTTGCTCAGAACGCGGTGGAAGCCATGAAAGGCCAGAAAGTGGGTGTGCTCAAGATTAAATTGTTCCGCCCCTTCTCCATTGCGGACTTTGTAAAAGCCATTCCGGCCACCATCAAGAAAGTGGCGGTAATGGACCGCACCAAAGAACCCGGCGCCTTGGGCGAACCCTTGTTCCAAGACGTTTGCGCCGCGTTCCTGACGGACGAAGCCAAAGCCAAATTCCCGGCCACCCCGCTCATCATCGGCGGCCGCTATGGTATCGGCTCCAAAGATTTCACCCCGTCTCACGTCAAAGCCGTGTTTGACAACCTGGCCGCCAACGAACCCAAAAAAGTGTTCACCGTCGGCATCAAAGACGATTTGACCAACCTCTCTCTGCCCGAAACCAAACTGGAAAACAAAGCCGCTGCCGATATTTTCGCCGCTTTGTTCTACGGTCTGGGTTCCGACGGCACCGTAGGCGCAAACAAAAACACGATGAAAATCATCAGCGCCAACGGCTTCTTTGCCCAAGGGTATTTCGTCTACGACTCCAAAAAATCCGGTTCTATGACGACTTCCCACATCCGCTTCGGCAAAAACTACATCCGCGCGCCTTACCTCATTCAGTCTGCGGACTTTATCGGCGTGCACATGTTTGACTTCTTGGACAAATACGACGTGCTCGGCAAAGCCAAAGAAGGCGCCACCGTGCTCATCAACTCGCCGTACAACGCCCAGGACGTGTGGAACCACTTGACCGCCGAAGTACAGAAAATTATCATTGACCGCAAACTCAAAGTGTACGTGATTGACGCTTCCGAAATTGCGCTCAAAACCGGCATGGGCAGCCGCACCAACACCATCATGCAGACGGCCTTCTTCGGTATCGCGGGCGTAATCCCCACCGAAAAAGCCATTGCCGACATTAAAGAAGCCATCAAGAAAACCTATTCCAAAAAAGGCGAAGAAGTGGTGCAGAAAAACTACAAAGCTGTAGACGCCGCTTTGGCTGGTTTGCAGGAAGTAAAATATCCGGCCGAAGTAACCTCTAAGCTGCACACCAAAGCCCCGGTCCCGGCCGGAGCCCCCGCGTTTGTGAAAGATGTTTTGGGCGAAATGATTGCCGGCCGCGGTGACGAACTGCCCACCTCTGCCATGCCCGAAGGCGGCGTGTATCCTACCGGTACCACCCAGTACGAAAAACGCAACATCGCCATCATGGTTCCGCAGTGGGATCCCAACACCTGTATCCAGTGCGGTTTCTGCTCTTTGGTCTGCCCGCATGCGGCTATCCGCATCAAAGCCTATGACGGCGCGGCCCTCAAAGACGCTCCGAAAACCTTCAAATCCGTAGACGGCAAAGCCGACTTGGCCGGCCTCAAATTCACCGTTCAAGTAGCGGTGGAAGACTGCACCGGCTGCGGCGCCTGCGTGTACAACTGCCCGGCTAAGAACAAAGAAAACCCGGAAAAGAAAGCCATCAACATGGTGCACCAGTTGGACGTTCGCGAAAACGAAATCGACAACTACGCTTTCTTCTTGGGCCTCAAACAAGCCGAAGTGAAAACCAAAAAGGAATCCGTCAAAGGTTCCCAGATGAGAAAACCCTTGTTTGAGTTCTCCGGCGCCTGCGCGGGCTGCGGCGAAACGCCTTACGTCAAACTCTTGACGCAGCTGTTCGGCGACCGCTTGGCCATTGCCAACGCCACCGGCTGCTCGTCCATTTACGGCGGCAACCTGCCCACCACGCCTTATTGCAAACGCGATGACGGCAAGGGCCCGGCTTGGTCCAACTCCTTATTTGAAGACAACGCCGAATTCGGCTTGGGTATGCGCTTGGCCTTTGACCAGCTCAACCACGACGCCAAAGCCTTGTTGACCAGCGCCAAAGAAGGCGGCCTGAAAGAACACGCCGCTTTGATTGACGCGATTTTGAACGCCGACCAGTCCACCGACGCGGGCGTAGAAGCCCAGCGCAAGAACGTGGCCGACCTCAAAGCCATTTTGACCAAGGGCGCCGAAAAAGGCTGCGAAACCTGCAAACGCCTCTTGAGCTTGGCGGACTACCTCGTCAAGAAATCCGTGTGGATTTTGGGCGGCGACGGTTGGGCCTACGATATCGGCTACGGCGGATTGGACCACGTATTAGCCAGCGGCAAGAACATCAAAATCTTGGTGCTGGATACGGAAGTGTACTCCAACACCGGCGGACAGATGTCCAAAGCCACGCCTTTAGGCGCCAAAGCCTTGTTCGCCGCGGGTGGCAAAACCATGCCGAAGAAAGACCTCGGTATGATTGCCATGACGTACGGCAATATCTATGTGGCGCAGGTAGCTATGGGTGCCAACATGAACCAGACCATCCAGGCGTTGGCGGAAGCCGATGCGTATGACGGTCCGGCGTTGGTAATTGCCTACTCTCACTGCATTGCGCACGGGATTGATATGTCCAAAGGTATGGGTGAAGCCAAACGCGCCGTACAAGCCGGCCGCTGGATCCTGTACCGCTTCAACCCCGAAGCTCGCTACGAAGGCAAGAACCCCTTGCACGTGGATAGCCCGTTAACGGCGCCCACCTTGCCGCTAGCCGATTATATGAGCGGCGAAAACCGCTTCAAAGGCTTGATGAGAGACAACCCGGAACTCGCGAAAGAACTGATCAAACGCGCGGAATCCGAATACGCCTGGAGACGCGACCTGTACAAACAACTGGCCGCGATGCAACCGGCGGAAAAGGTTGAAAAATAGTTTGAAGCAACACCAAAAACCCCGGCCAAAAAGCCGGGGTTTTTTATTATATCCATATACTTATTGCTCCTCAAGTTAGAATAACTATTTTTCAGTTTTTGCGCCAGCTTTCTCTCCAAGACCAAGGGTCACACAAGGAACCGTAAATTAGTCCCGGTTAAGCAATAATTTTTGGCCCTCCACGCGTTAAATCTTCGTGGAGCATTACTCGCCCTATCCGCATTCAAAGTGTTAAAAATTTTTTGCTATTTCCTTACAAAAGTTCCGCCCCCGAACCACCCGCGTGAACTTGAGCCAAAATAAAATAGCCCTCCGCTATTACGGAAGGCTATTTTTACCATCTTTGTTCAATTTCCTTTACATTAAGGCATATTGTAAGTACGTACGAACCCCTGCTGAGAAGGGGCCAACGTCGCTTGGAAGAGTCTTTGGCAATAATCTCCGGCCGCTTTTTCAAATACAACCCCTTCACTCGTCCGTTCTAAGCAAACGATATTATCTGTTTTTCCATTATTTAACCGCACCGTATAGATAGCAAAACCTCCCCCCTTATATGCCCCCGTCAAACGCCCGACATATACCCCCTGATTTTTACTTTCGCCCTCATTAATAATCTGCAAAGACCAATCCCCATTAGAACGAGTGTCTGTGGCTCCCCTATACCAAGCTTCGCGCCCCGTCCAATTATGCATATCTATATCCAACTGCTCAAACGAAACGGGATATTGGCCATTTGCCATATAATACGCCAGATTAGCTTGTCCAAACGACTTCAAAACTGCCAATGCCTGTGCGGCGCGGGATTTTTCTACCGCTTTGGTATACTGGGGCAGGGCTACTGCCGCCAAAATGCCAATAATTAAAACAACCACCAACAGCTCTATTAGCGTAAATCCAACGTTTTTTTTAATAAATAATGATTTTTGATAAACTTCATTCATAGTGAAAATTTATCAAAAAAAAAAAACGAGTCAACCGCCTCCGTCATTTTCCCCCGTTATTTGTTAGTCCATAAGATGTGCTCTTGTTGTTTTTGCTAGAATTAAAATAGTTTACTGATAAGGGGATTTTTATGAAAACCATTCATGCGGCCGTTATCGGTTTTGGCTTTATGGGCAAGACCCATACCTATGGCTACAAAACCATTCCGCTTTTTTACGAACCGGATTTCAACATTCAGTTGGCGGCAGTCTGCGCCAGCACCTACGAACACGCCCTGGCAGCCAAAGAACGCTACGGTTTTGCACATGCGGCGCACGACTTGGACGAAATCCTTTCCCTGCCTAATATAGACGTAATAGACATCTGCACGCCTAACGCCCTCCATGCACAGGCTATCCTAAAAGCGTTAGACGCCAAAAGACACATTTATTGCGAAAAACCCGTCGCCTGCGGCCCGGAAGAAACCCGCCGCATTTTGGCGCACCCCAATTTGGATAAAGTAGTCACCCAAACCGTATTTAACAACCGCTTCATGCCTTCGGCCAAGCTGGCTAAACAACTGATGGAAGAAGGCAAGTTGGGCAAAATTCTGTCTTTCCGCGCCCACATGATTATGCCTTCCAACATTAACCCTTCTTCTCCTATCCGCTGGCGCAACACGCGTGCGGCCGCGGGCGGCGGCGTACTGTACGATTTAGGCGCACACGTAATGGATATGCTCACCTGGTTGGCCGGGCCGGTAAAATCCGTCTATACCAAAAACCAAACGGCTTACGCCCAACGCCCCGACGGAAAAGGCGGCTTTGCTCCCGTGGACACGGACGACGCTTCCTACTCCATCGTCACGCTGGCTAACGGGGCCGTAGGCACCGCCGAAGCCAGCAAGCTGGCCACCGGCACCAATACCGATTTGTATATTGAAATTCACGGCGACAAAGGCGCTCTAAAAATTGACTTTATGGACGCCAACTGGCTGTATTATTACGACGCTTCCGCCCCCTACAAAGGCTACACCCGCATAGAAACCGTGCAACAGTACGGCGGCGAAAAGAACTTTCCGCCGGCACGCCACCCCTTGGGCTGGATACGCGGCCATGCGGACGCGCTGTACGAATTTTTGCGTGCCGTGCACGAAAACCGCCCCGCCAGCCCTTCTTTGGCAGACGGGCTCTACGTGCAAACGGTGCTGGACGCTATGTACCAATCCGCCCAAGAAAATAAGGAAATTTGCTTATGAAAAAAGCGGCTGTTTTTTTAGTTGCCCTGGTGGTGATATGGCTGGGGCTGGACTATCACTTCAAACATATAGAAGAATTAGGCGAAAACCTGGTGGCAGATGCCTACCATGGGGATTTGCTGGCCGTTAAAAACGACTTGGAAAACGGCGCGCCGCTGGACTATGTCTTATATTTTTACGACGACGCAAGGGACTACGGCGGCGTGGAATTTAATGCCTTGCAAGCGGCCGCTTCCAGCGGGAATGAGGACGTTATCAATTTTTTGATTGATCAGGGATTAGATATAGATTCCCCCACCCCGCAAGGTTGGACGCCCCTGTTTATTGCCACGCGAGACGGCCAGGCCGAAGCGGCCAAACTGCTGGTGTACCGCAAGGCTAATCTCAATGCCCAAACCGACCGCGGCGCCACGGCGCTTATTATGGCCATTACGCAAAAATTCCCGTCGGAAAAAGTGCGAGAAGACCTGCTGGTATATATGCTTAAGCGCGGGGCGGACGCCAACCAGACGGACCTCGCCGGGCGGGCCCCCTTGTACTATGCGGCGGCAGTCAAAAATCCGCAGGCGGTAAAACTTCTCTACGAATATGGCGCCAAGCCAGACGCAAACACCTTGCAGCAAATCCGCACCTTGCTGAAAAAAGATAATGATAAAAATTCCCGTCGTATTTTGGCTCTCATCAAAAATCCGCCCGCGGAAAAAACCAAGAAAAAGAATTAACGCTGTTCCATAAAAAAACCCGGCACTTAAAGTGCCGGGTTTTGTGACAGCCGGAAATTATTTTACGTTTACTTCGTATTCAATATCTTCCCGCAAGCTGTTGTGCACCGGGCAGGTTTGCGCGGCACGGGTATAGAATTTTTTCTGGTCGTCCGTCAGCGTGGACGGGAAAACAAACGTTAAAGCCATTTTTACCACGCGGCTGTGTTTCTCGTCAAAGTGCGGCGTCACCAATAGTTCCGTCCCGGCCACATTTTCGCCGCGTTTGGAAGCCATAAAGCCCACCATCGTCAGCATGCAGGCACCCAACGCCGAAGCCAACAATTCACCGGGCTGCATATCTTCCCGCGGTTCAAAATAGGCGGAGCGCACTTCGCCTTTTTTACCTTCCACTAAGCTTTTGGTTTGTAAATTTTCCCCCAATACCGTTTTGATTGCCATAGTTTTTCTCCTTAGTTTTTATTCTGCGGCACAAGCCGCACATTAAAGCACATTAACCGTGATTTTCACGTCTTCCCGAAGCGTTTGATGCACCGGGCAGGCATGCACAGCCGTTTGATAAAACTTCTTTTGTTCGGGCGTAAAATGAGGCGGGAACGTGATATTAAGTACAAATTCCCCCACGCGGCGCGGGTTTTGCGCCATGATTTTTTCTATTTCCACCCGAGCTCCTTCAAAATTCTCTTTGCGCGCAGCGGCCATTTTGCCCATAATCGTCAGCACGCAGGCCGCAAACGCCGAAGCCAACAAATCCGTGGGCGAGAAGCGGCGCCCTTTGCCGCCGTTATCCGGCGGGAGGTCCGTCTGGATTACGCTGCCAGTCGGGCCGTGTACCAGTTCGGTTTCTCCGTCCCCGGTGTAAGTACAAGTAATTGCAGTCATAAATTCTCCTCTAAAAAAAGCCCGTGGGTTCTTCGCCCGCGGGCAGGTTGTATTTAACTGATTTGCGCCAATTTGGTGAACAAATCTTTCTGTTCCTTCGTCAACGTGCGAGGGACGTCAATCGTCAAGGTGACAAACAAGCTTCCCTTGGCGCTCAGCCCTTTGCCGCTTAGCTTAAGTTTTTTGCCGTTATGCGTACCGGCAGGCACTTTCACTTTTACCGGGCCGTCTAGCGTAGGCACAAAAATGGTACCGCCTAAAGCGGCCGTCCAGGGCATAATCGTCACGGGCACGTGTAAGTCCTCTCCCTCCAGGCGATACATCGCATGCGGGCGGATTTTAACGATTAAGTACAAATCCCCGTTTCCTTTGCGTGTGGGGTTGCCCATGCCTTTTAATTTGATTTTTTTGCCTTCGCTCACGCCGGCCGGCAGTTTAACGGTGACGGTGCGGCCGTTGGGAAGCGTCATCTGCATATTGCCGCCGCGGTGAGCGTCTTCCAGGTTTAGGGCCAGCTCGGCTTCCACGTCGCCAGCGGCCTGGCCGGACGCGGCACTGCGGCCAAAATTCTGCCCAAAGCCGCTAAAGCCGCCGCCCATTCCGCCAAAAATGCTTTGGAAGAAGTCGCTAAAATCCCCGCCGGAGAAAGCTTCTGCGCCGCTGTTGCCGGCAAAGCCGGAAAAGCCGCCGTTCCCGCCGTAAGAGTATTGCTGATACTGCTGGTAGGGGTTTGCTCCGCCGTACGAAGAAGAACGCGCACGGGAAGAAGCCCCCCCGCCGCGGGCGTAATCTTGATAGCCCTGTTCTCCCACCTGGTCGTAGATAGTGCGTTTTTGTTTGTCGGACAAAACGGTATAGGCCTCGTTGATATCCTTGAATTTTTCGGTCATTTTGGCCTTTTCAGACTCCGGATGCATATCCGGGTGATATTTGCGCGCCATGGTCTTGAACGCCTTTTTAATTTCGGCGTCCGTAGCGTTTTTGTTTACGCCAAGAATTTTATAATAATCCTTATATTCAGCCATAACTCCCCCTTCTTAGTTACCATTTTATATAATTTTTTAAGGTCCGCAATATGCTATTACTGACTAGAAAAACCAATAAAACACCCTTGAAACTGATTTTAACGACGGAGGCCTTCTCGTCGCTGACCAACCAGTTCATGCAAATTTTGCTTCCGTGGTATATTCTTTCCACCACCGGCAGCGTGTTGTGGACGGGCGTCGTCGGTTTTTGCGCCCTGTTGCCAAATATATTTTCTTCCCTTTTTGGCGCCCCGGTAATAGACAGGCTGGGCCGCTCCAAAACCATGCTATCCTGCGAAGTGATACAGCTGGTACTGTTGGGCATGATTCCCGTGCTAATTGCCTGTGGGCGCGATTGGCCGTGGCTAATTGGCATGATTATTTTTCTAAGTTCCTTTTTTGATGCCCCGGGCCAAATGGCGCGCACGGCGCTCTCGCCCACTTTTTCGCGCTATGCGGACGTGCCCCTCTCCAAAACTTCCGGCATTATTGAAGCGTTTGACGGTATTATGACGGTAGTCGGCCCGCTGTTGGGCGGTGCCATTATTGCTCTTTACGGTTTGCTGGCCGCGTGGCTGGTATGCGTGCTGTTTTGCTTGGTAATTGTTACACTGTGCATTATCGTATTTACCAATCGGCGCCCGCGCCAGCTGCGCCCGACGGCCACCTACGCCCAAGTATGGACCAACCTAAAAACCGACCGCTCCCTTTGGGAACCTATTTTATTTACTATTCCCACGTTTATCCTCGGCCAATCGTGGGAGTTGGTGGTGCTTCCCTCTTACATTTATCAACATGGATTTAATTCCGTCTATTTGGGATTTTTGGGTGCCGCTTTTGGGCTGGGAGCGTTTGCGGGGGCGTTGTTCTTTGCGGGCAGTTCCAAAAAATTCACGTTCTTTACGTTACTGTCCCTCAATTATGCGGGCTATTTATTGTCCGTACTGGTGCTGTATTTTAATCTGCCCACGTGGGCGGTACTGGCCGCCACGGCCGCGTGCGGGATTCCGTTTGGCGCTTTTGGCGCGATGATTATCAGCATTATTTTGCTTCGCACGCCGATGGAATTTCGCAGTAAAATGTTGGGACTCTTTGCCACGGCCACGTACACGGTGGAAAGCGTGTGCGTGCTGGGAATTGCCGCGCTGATAGAATTAACGGGCCTGCAAAACACCCTGCTGACGGTGAGCATTTTGTTTGGAATACTGGTAATTATCAGTATTTGTGCGCGCAGGAAAGAAGATTTTTGGGCTGTTTTATCGTCGGAGAATAAAAAAGTATTTACAAAATAAAATAGATTTAATACAATATTCATGTAGCAAGAATAAGCAGTTTGAAAAAACAGATTTTTCCCCGATAGCTCAATGGTGGAGCGACCGGCTGTTAACCGGTAGGTTGTAGGTTCGAGTCCTACTCGGGGAGCATTTAGAAGAGCGCCTAGCGGCGCTCTTTTTATTCCATTTTGAAAAGGATTTCTTCCTTTTGAGAAGGCAAATGCCTCTCATAACAAGGCTTTGTAAGGAACGCCGCGCAAGTAGAGGCGGCTGCTCTCCTGCAAAGCCTTTTTTATCTGTATCACATTATTAATACACTCTCCGGGTTACAAGTTATACTCTAGAATTGATACTCCTTGCTTGCCACCTGAAGATTATTAAATCTTCTATGTATATATACCTTTGCATAGAGCTTTTTATTTCCAAAAGCTTATTTACTATAATTTAAGTATGGAACCAATTAATTGGCGGGAAGCATATGCCCGCACCAAAGAATTTATCAAAACTTCGCTTAAAAATTATTCCGTTTTTCTGCTGAAGCTCACCCCTCACCAAAACATTGCCCAAGCCGTTTTGTCCTACACAATCCTGGGGTGTATTTTGCTTTCGCTTCCGTTCATGAATACGACGGACGTGTCGTTTATAGACAACCTTTTCACCGCCGCTTCCGCCGTGTCCACCACGGGGTTAAACAGCGTAAATTTTGCCGACTCCTACACTTTTTTAGGCAAACTGATTGTACTGATACTCATTCAAATCGGCGGGGTGGGATACATGACGTTTTCCTCGTTTGTATTTTTGTCTTTCTCGCAAAAGCACCGCCTGCGCAAAAGCCAGCAGGAAGCCCTCTCGGCCGAAGTGTCCCTGCCTAACACGCTTAAATTATCCGACTTTCTATGGACAGCTATCGTGTTCACCGTTATTGCCGAAAGTATTGGCGCCGTATTCCTGTTCAATTATTTCCGCCATCACAACTACGGTCTTTTTGATGCGGCCTGGTACAGTGTATTCCACAGCGTTTCTGCTTTTTGTACAGCTGGTTTTGCTCTTTGGAACAACGGCCTGGAAAACTTTGCAGACAGCAAAACCATCAGCCTGGTGATTTCCGCGCTATCCTTGGCGGGAGCGATAGGGTTTATCGTAGTGACGGACGTGTTTAATTTTATCCGCCGCAAAACCAAAGAAATTTCGTACACCACCAAAATCATTGCGGTCATTACCACCACTTTGGTCACCTTTGGAACGTTTACGCTGTTTGTTACTACGCCGGGAATCACCTTGCTGGAAGCGTTCTTCCAGTCCACCACCGCCATGACAACCGCCGGTTTTAACACCGTAAACATTGGCCAGCTTTCCTCCTGCTCGCTTCTTATTTTGATTTTACTTATGTGTATTGGCGGGTCCCCTTCCGGCACGGCAGGCGGTATCAAAACAACGGCCTTTGCCAGCGTGCTGGCCATCACCTATAACAGACTAAGACTTAATAACCGCGTAGAATTTTTGGGCAAACGCATTCCGCTGGTCCGCCTGTATGCCGCCACCTCTACGATTATGATCTATATGGTATCGCTGTTTATCAGTATTTTTCTGCTTACCTGGACGGAAAACCTCCCATTCCTAAGCTTGGCTTTTGAATCGGCCTCTGCATTGGGCACGGCGGGGCTATCTACCGGGATTACGATGGAACTGTCCGTACTGGGCAAACTGATTATCATTGCCACCATGCTGGTGGGACGTATCGGCGTAGTAACCTTTGGCATGGCCATTTTGGGCACGGACGAAGACGAAAATGACGAACAAGACGAAAAACCCGCCGAACGCGAAGACGTGGCCGTATAATATACCGGAGGAACCTATATGAAATTTTATTTGATTAGTTTGGGCTGTCCCAAAAACTTAACCAACAGCGAAGAATTTTCCGCCCGCCTGTTGGCAAAAGGGCACAAGATGGTGTTCTCCCCGGAAAAAGCGGACGAAATCATCATCAACACCTGTGGATTTATTGCCTCAGCCGTGAAAGAAGCCAAAGACGAAATCCGCTTCGCGCTGGACCTGAAAAAGAAAGGTTTGGTAAAAAAGGTGGCCGTGACGGGATGCTTGGTAGAACGCTTCCAAGAAGCGGTGGCCAAAGAATTCCCGGAAGTGGACACGGTTTTTTCCATTGCGGCCCAGGAAAGGGCGGAGACCGTCCTCAAGCAAAGCGGCAGCGTGTTGGAACCGTTGCCTAAAACGCTCTATATTCCCGAATACAAAATGAGCCTCACCGCGCCGCACACGGCCTACTTAAAAGTGGCCGACGGCTGCAATAACCGCTGTGCCTACTGTACCATTCCGTTTATCCGCGGGGGTTACCGCTCCAAACCGATGAAAGACGTAGTGCAGGAAGCCAAATTGATGATTGAAAACGGGGTAAAAGAAATTTCCCTTATCGCGCAGGACACCACTTCTTACGGTATGGACTTATACGGCAAGCCTCAGTTGTTGGAACTGCTGGAAAAACTCCTCAAACTAAAAGGCTTGGGGCGCCTTCGCATCATGTACGGCTATCCGCACCGCGTAACCAAAGAAATCGCCCGGCTAATGGCCTCTACCGATAAGATTTTTCATTATATAGACATTCCCCTCCAGCACATTGCCGACCCCGTGCTTACCCGCATGAACCGCCATTGCGACGCGGCCCAAATCCGCCGTACGCTGGACATGCTGAAAACGGAAGTGCCGGATATTTCGCTTCGCACCAACTTTATCGTAGGATTCCCCGGGGAAACGAAAAAGGATTTTAACGAACTCAAAAAATTCGTGCGAGAATACGAATTTGACAATATGGGCGTATTTGAATACTTCCGCGAAAAAGGCACCGCCGCCTATGCCATGGAACAAATACCCGCCCGCGTAAAACATGAACGCGCCCGCGAATTGGAAGAAGTGCAAAGCCGCGTAATAGACCGTATCAACAAGCGGCTTGTGGGCAGCGAATTGGAAGCTATTGCCGACGGGGCAGACTTTGGCCGCACCTATAAAGACGCCCCGGATATAGACGGCAAAGTCACCTTCACCCGCCCCGTAGAACCGGGCAGCATTTTCAAGGCGCGCGTAGTGGCGGCAGAAGGATATGAACGGGAACTGGAACCCTTGGAAAAATAATCTTAAACCCCGCGCAGGCGGGGTTTTTATATAACTGTTAGAGCTGGTTGGTAAGAGCCGTTACGATAGAATAGGTCCAGGCAATATCCAGCGGTTCGGTCAGCTCTTCCGAGTTGGCAAAATCTTTTTCAAACAATCGGTGGGTAAGTTCGTTTACAAAAGCCGGATCGGAAATACCCAAGCTCATTTCTTTGTTGATGTAGAGGCTCATCTTGTCAAAGTTAGACGACCCCACCACCGCCCAGCCGTCATACAGGGCCGCTTTCACATGGCTCATGCCGTTGTAGAAATAAACGCGCACGCCGTTTTTAAGCAGTTTATTGGCCATGGCCCGGTTGTTTACGTCCATAATGCCCACATCGTTTTTGCCGGGCAGAATGACGCGCACGTCCACCCCGCGGCCACGGGCTTCTATCAATTCTTTGATGATGCGGTCGTCCGAGAAATAAGCGTTTTGGATATAGATGCGTTTTTTGGCACGGCGGATAGCTTCGCGCTGGGCTTCAAAAATTTCCGAATCGTGCGGTTTGGTGTACATGAGGCGCACGTCTATCATGCCGGGCGCGGCGCGGTTTACGTCGCGGCTGCGCTTGCTAAACAGCTTGCGGTACGCGGCGGCATAGTCGCCCCCCCAGCCGGTAAAAGACCAGTTTTCATAAAAGTTTTTCACCAGTTTCCCCACTACCGGCCCTTCCAGGGCCACCATCATATCATGCCAAGTATAGCGGTACTCCTGCCCGATATTCATGCCGCCCGTATAGGCCAATTTACGGTCCACAATATACACTTTGCTGTGGTCAAAAGTTCCCCACGGATTTAAGTGGGTGCGGGCTTGGACCTTGGAATCTTTGCGCAGATACGACGTGATATATTTGGGCATGATGAATGTTTCGGACGTTTTTAATTCCGGGTTTTTGCCCGAGTTTAACACCGTGTTTAATTCGTCCACTACCACGCGCACGTCTATACCTTCATTGGCGCGTGCTTTCATAATGTCGGCCAGGGAAAGGCCGTACGGGTCCGCCATGAAAATATAGACGGTGGTAAAAATACTTTCTTTTGCCCGCTGCATAGCCAGCTGGAAATGCGGGAAAAATTCTTCTCCGTCAATAAGCAGGGTGACAAAGGCTTTATAATTTTGTTTGCTGATTTTTTTATCCAACCAGCGGTTAAAATCCTTCAAATCCATTTCTTCCCCGCTTGTATTAAGCGGCGGAATTTCCTTCAAATCCCGCGCATAAGGCGGCAACGCCGTGTATACGGTGGACGTGCCAAACGCCGCCAAGCGGTGCAGCGTGGTAAACGGCGCCTTAAGCGTGCTAAACAAGTGGCTTTTTACAAAAAAGGAATATACAAACGAAACGGAAAAGCCCAAAGAGGTCATCTCTTTGCGAAGCTCATAATAATCGGGCAACTGCAGCTGGATATTGGCGTTTTTCTCGGTATCTACATAAATATAAGGGGACGCAGGCACCCCGTCCATTCTCAGCAAAAAGCGAGTATACGGTTCCCCCGCCGCGGCCACCATTTTCTTGAGCTGTTCATTCACCATTAAATCAAACTGCGCCGCTTCTATCTTGCCTACAATATCTATATTCCCGGGCGCATTTTTAAGCAGCACCAAATCGGGCGTGCCGTCTGCACGGCGCAAGAGCACCGTTTCATAATTTTGAATAAACAGCAAAATACCCTGCCCTTCTCTGGGCGGGACCAGCGGCGCAATCGTGCGTTTAAGCACTTCCGTCCATTCACGTCCTACCACCACCACACGGCGGCTGTGATCCAATTTTTCGGGGTTTTTAATACGCTTTGGCGCCAGCGAAACGATATCCACATTTCCTTCTTTTTGAGCCTCCTGCAAATCGGCCGTAAAAAAGAACGCCTCCCCCTGATAATCGTATTCAATATACAAAGAGTTTCCCAGCAAGAAAGCGTCCGCCGGTTCTACTTCATGGGACGCTACACGGCGCAGCGATTCTTGTTTATGAGAATCATGCGCACAGGCACACAAGAAAAACGAAAACATTAAACATAAAAGAAAGCGTAATTTATTCATAGGGGTATATTGTAGCAAATCGGCCGCCATACAAGCGGGAAACGGCTACTTCAGATAGGGTTTAATTTCACGGTACACCCGCTGGGCCACAATTTCGTATCCGGCCGCATTGGGGTGGACCATGTCCGACTTATATTGCCGCTTGTTAAAAATTCCTTTCAAAATGCCCGGCACAAACACCGCCCCTTTTTCTTTGGCAAGCTGTTTGTACGCACTGGTATAACGCCCCATACCGGGCCCGCCCGTATCCACCACCACGGCCACGGCACCGGCGGCTTGCACGGCGTCCACTATCTGGCTGACGGCTTGCACGGCGTCCTCCATGCGGCGGTTTTGCATATAGTCATTGGCGCCAAACTCAATTAGCACCATGTGCGGGTTGAGTTCCAGCACTTCTCCCAGGCGGGACGGCGCGTGAACGGCCGTTTCACCGGAAAGGCCCAAATTCACCACTTCGCGGTTTAGCAGGCGGGCCAAATAATCCGGATACGAAGATCCTTTCGGTGCGCCGTAACCGGCGGTCAGGCTGTCGCCAAACGCCACAATTTGCGTCCCCGGATTGCCCACATTTTTAATTTGATGCGTATCTTTCATAAAAAACCAGCAGGCTCCCGCCGCTAATAAAACAATTATCCATTTTTTCATACGTTCTTTTTATTATAACAAAACCGGCCGGCCCACCCGTACGCGCGTGCGAAAAAAAGGTTGACATTTTTCTTCTTTATTATAAGAATAAGAGTATGAGAAAACCACTAACCAAAGACGAAGAAAAAGCCTTATTGGATGCCGCGCAGCAAGTGCGCGAAAATTCCTATTCGCCCTACTCTAAATTCAAAGTGGGGGCCGCCGTGTTAACGGAGGACGGACGTATCTTCCAGGGGACCAACATTGAAAACTCGTCCTACGGGCTGACCGTCTGCGCCGAACGTAACGCTATTTTTGCGGCTGTCGGTGCCGGAGCGCGCCGCCTGCGGGCGCTGGCGTTGGTTACGCAAAAAATAGCGGGCTCGGCTTTTAACTCTCCTTGCGGAGCCTGCCGCCAGGTAATGAGCGAATTTATGCCGCCCGATACGCCCATTTTAATTGCCGTATTGGACAAAGAAAAACGCATCGCATACCGCAAAACGCTGCGCGACTTGATGCCTTTTCCGTTTGATAAATTTACTGAAAAATAACCGCGCGGCCTTGCCGCGTCTTTTTTGGGGGAGTTATGACACAAACCGTCTACAAGGGTTTGGACGCCTGGACGTTGGAAAATGACGCCCTGCGCCTGACCTTCCTGCCCGGCTATGCCTGCAAAATGGCGAGCCTGATAAATAAAAAAACCGGCCGCGAGTGGCTGTTTCAATCTAATAATGACACCCTGCGCGTGCCCGAATACGGTGCTTCGTTTGCCGAATATGATTCCAGCGGATTTGACGAAGTTTTCCCGTCCATAGACGCCTGCCCGTACCCGGACGGCTCCTGGCACGGTATGCCCATTCCGGACCACGGTGAAGTATGGGCCATGCCCTGGGAAAGCATTCACTCCCCGGACGACCTGGCCGCCAAAGCCATCGTGAAAAGCCAAACGTTGCCGTATGTATTTTCCAAAAACATCATGCTTAGAAACAATGAAGTGCTGTTTGAATATCGCGTGGAAAACACCTCGGACGAAGATTTCAAATTTATCTGGACGCCGCACTGCCTCTTAGCCTGCTCCCCCGCTACGCGGCTGCTGATTCCGGAAAACTTAACCGAAGTGATGACGGTGGAACACTCTTCCAAGCGCTTGGGCCCTTGGGGTACGCGCCACGCTTACCCGCAAACGACCGACGTTCACGGCTTAAAAATGGATCTGGCCGCCACCGAACCGCGCACCGTGCGCAACTGTGAAAAATTCTACTTCACCCAACCCAATACCGCCGGTTGGTGCGGCATCGAGCACACCGACACGGGCGAAAAACTGATCTATACGTATGACGCCGACAAAGTGCCTTACCTGGGCGTGTGGAAAACGCAAGGCGGCTACCGGGGCGACTACAACCTGGCCCTGGAACCCTGCACCGGCGTATATGACGATTTGTACGTGGCCAGCAAAATCCGCCGCGTAGCCGTCGTGGGGCCCAAGAGCACCTACGAATGGACGTTCAAAATGACGGTAGAATAAATTTAATTCGGGCCGCATAGTCGGCCCGAAAGGGGATAATGCTATGAATCAATTGGCACTTAGAAGCAAATTCAACGAAGTTTTCAAAAAAGAAAAACTATATTTTTTCGCGCCGGGGCGGGTGAACCTCATCGGCGAACATACGGACTATAACGGCGGGCACGTATTTCCGTGCGCGCTTTCTTTTGGCACGCATTGTGTGTTTTGCAAGCGCGATGACCGCAAAATACGCCTCTACTCCCTCAATTTCCCCCAACAAGGCATTATAGACGCCGACTTGGACAACATTTCCTACAGCAAAAAGCAGGACTGGGCCAACTATCCGCTGGGCGTTATCAAAACGCTGCAAAACCGCGGCTACAAAATTGACCAAGGTTTTGAGCTCATGTTCTGGGGTGATATTCCCAACGGGGCGGGGCTTTCGTCTTCCGCTTCCATAGAGCTGGCCACCGCCGTAGCCATGAACAATGTCTTCAAGCTCTACATCCCGCAAGTGGAACTGGTGAAAATTTGCCAAGAAGCGGAAAACAAATTTGTGGGCATGAACTGCGGCATTATGGACCAGTTTGCCATCGGCATGGGCAAAGAAGGCTGCGCCGTTCTGCTGGACTGCAACACCTTGGATTACGAATATGCCCCGCTGGACCTCAAAGGCATTTCCATTGTTATTATGAACACCAACAAACGCCGCGAACTGGCCGACTCCAAATATAACGAACGCCGCGGCGAATGCGAACGCGCCCTCCAGGCCTTGCAAACGAAGCTTCCCATCAAATCGCTGGGAGAGCTGAGCGTGGAAGAATTTGAAAAACACAAAGACCTGATTGCAGACCCCGTGGAACGCAAACGCGCCAAACACGCCGTGTACGAAAACCAGCGCACGCTGGAAGCGGTAAAAAAATTAAAAGAAGGCGATTTGGAAACCTTCGGAAAACTGATGAACCAATCCCACGTTTCCCTGCGCGACGATTACGAAGTGACCGGCAAGGAACTGGACGCCTTGGCCGAAGCGGCCTGGCAGCAAAAAGGCGTGCTGGGCGCCCGCATGACGGGGGCAGGATTTGGCGGCTGCGCCATTGCCTTGGTGAAAGACGAAAACGTCAAAAGTTTTATAGACAATGTGGGCAAAATCTACCGCGAAAAAACCGGCCTGACGGCGGATTTCTACATTGCTTCCGTGGGCGGACCTGCCCGTCAGGAAGAAAAGATGTACTAGGCCTGTGCAACTTGTTACTAAGGAGAATTTTATGAAAAACATTTTAGTTATCGGCGGCGCGGGGTATATCGGCTCCCACACCGTAAAAATGCTGGCCGAAAAAGGGTATAACCCCGTCGTGTTTGACAATTTATCCAAAGGGCACCGCGAAGCCGTGGCAAAATATCCCTTTGAACTGGGCGACCTGGGCGATAAAAACCGCCTGGCGGAAGTGTTCAAAAAACATCAAATAGACGCCGTCATGCATTTTGCCGCATTCATAGAAGTAGGCGAAAGCGTCAAAGAACCTTCCAAGTATTACCACAACAACGTTGCCAAAGTGCTGAACCTGTTGGACGCTATGGTGGAAAACAACGTGAAATACTTTGTGTTCTCCTCCACCGCCGCTACCTTTGGGGAACCCGTCAAAGAAAAAATAGACGAAACCCACCCCCAAAACCCCATCAATCCTTACGGCAACACCAAACTGATGGTGGAAAAAATGCTTGCGGATTTTGATACCGCCTACGGCCTCAAAGCCACGGCCCTGCGTTACTTTAACGCCAGCGGCGCGGACGACTCGGGCGAAATCGGCGAATCGCACGACCCGGAAACGCATTTAATCCCCATCGTTTTGCAGGCCGCCGCGGGTAAACGCCCCTCTATCAAAATGTTCGGCAACGATTACCCCACCCCGGACGGCACCTGCGTGCGCGATTACGTGCACGTGAACGACCTGGCCCGCGCGCATATTTTGGCGCTGGAAAAAATGTTTAAGGACAACGTAAGCGAACGCTTCAATCTGGGAAGCGGAAACGGTTTTTCCGTGGCGGAACTGGTCAAAGAAGCCAAGCGTATTACGGGAGTGGACTTTAAGGTAGAAGTGGCCCCCCGCCGCGCGGGAGACCCCGCCGTGCTGGTGGCGGACAGCGCCAAAGCCCAAAAAGTGCTGGGCTGGAAACCCGAATATAATTTAACGCGCATTATTGAAACCGCTTGGAACTGGGAACAGCACCGCAAATTTTAGGAGAAATTATGGACATTAATTTGCTTATAGATCAATTGGTAGCATTTGCCGTAAACGAAAAACTCCTGCCCGAGCGGGATCGTGCCTGGGCGGTGAACCAGTTGTTGGATTTGCTGCACTTATCCGACTATACGCCCAGCGGCTTCAAAGGTAAAACGCCCGCCTATCCGTGCAAAATCCTTAACAACATTTGCGATTGGGCCGCCAAACAAGGCCTCATAGAGCCGGATACCGTCACTATGCGTGACTTGTTTGACACTAAACTCATGGGCGTTTTTGCGGGGCGTCCCTCGGCCGTAACGGACGAGTTTTTCACCCTGCATAAAAAGAACCCCAAGGCCGCCACGGACAAATTCTACCACGACGCCCGCGCCCTGGATTATATCCGCACCGAGCGCGTGGCCAAAAACCTGGCCTGGAAGGCCCGCACGCCTTACGGCAGCCTGGACATTACCATCAACATGTCCAAGCCCGAAAAAGACCCCAAAGATATTGCCGCCGCGCTGAAAGTGAAAGCCTCTTCGTACCCGTCCTGCCTGCTGTGCAAGGAAAACGAAGGCTACGCGGGGCGCGTCAATCACCCGGCGCGCCAAAACCTGCGCCTGGTGCCGCTTGATTTATTAAAAGACGGGGAACCGTGGTTCCTGCAGTATTCGCCGTATGTGTATTACAACGAACACTGCATTTTCCTGTCCGACAAGCACGAACCGATGAAGCTCACCAAAAAGAGCTTTGCGCGCCTGCTTAACTTTGTAGATTTCCTGCCCCACTACTTTATCGGTTCCAATGCCGATTTGCCGATTGTGGGCGGTTCTATTTTAACGCACGACCATTTCCAGGGCGGTCGCTACACCTTTGCCATGGCCAAAGCCCCGGTGGAAACGTCGTTTAAGTTAAGCAAGTTCCCGCGCGTAAAAGCGGGAATCGTCAAATGGCCGATGAGCGTAATCCGCTTGAACGGGAGCAAAAAAGACCTGATAGAAGCCGGCGATTATATCCTTAAAAAATGGCGTTCCTACAGCGACGCCAAGGCCGACATTTTGGCCAAAACGGGTGACACGCCGCATAATACCGTCACGCCCATTGCCCGCCGCCGCGGCAAAGCGTTTGAGCTTGATATCGTGCTTCGCAACAACCGCACGACGGAAGAATTCCCGATGGGTATCTTCCACCCACATGCCGAAGTGCACCATATCAAAAAGGAAAATATCGGGCTCATAGAAGTGATGGGGTTAGCGGTACTGCCGGCGCGGCTTGCCAAGGAATTAAAAGACCTGGAAGCCCCGCTGATTAAAAAGGACCTCGCCGCCATTAAGCGAAACGAATCCTTAGCCAAACACGCCCCGTGGGCGGAAGAATTGTTGGCCAAGTATACGTTCACGCCCGACAATGCCGAAGAAATCCTGCGCGCGGAAGTGGGCAAAGTGTTTGCCCGCGTGCTGGAATATGCAGGCGTATACAAACGAACGCCGGAAGGCAAAGCCGCCTTTGAGCGTTTTATAAAAAAGCTATAACAATATCCCCCCGCTTAAGCGGGGGGATTTTTTTGCCCAGCAAACATTTTTCCCGGGTATGCGGCTAAGTGCAATCGTTTTATAAAACCTTATGCAAACAAGGCCAGCCCGTGTTCTAAGGCCTCGTATCGCCCGGCAGTGCCATTTTTTCTCTTTTCCCGCACTTGCCCTCTTCCAGCCAGCCTACCTAGTAAAAAGCCAAATCTACTTTTCCCCCGTTTAAGCGTTTCCTTTGGAAAAAACAAATTGACACCTTTTGCAAAATTTTATAGAACAAAGTATAGAACGAAAAAGAAAGTAAAAGGAGCCGCTTATGAAAGCCCTGCACCCCAAACAAGCCGAACTGTTGGACATTTTGAAAGCCAACATTTCCGATCCGCTGACGATGGAAGAATTGGCCGACCGCTTAAACGTAAGCGGGAAAAGCGTGGTATTTCACCACATTAAACAGTTGGAAAAAAAGGGATTTTTGAAACGCAACCCCGCCAACCCGCGTGATTACATTATTCTAAAAGATCCGGAACGCAATGTAATCTATCTAAAAATGTACGGTATGGCCAAGTGCGGCCCCGAGGGCACTATTTTAGACGGCACCCCTACCCGCATTGTGCCGGTGGATCCGAGCATGATTTACTTTCCGGCCTGCAAAGGCTTTATGGTGGAAGCCAAAGGGGATTCCATGCAAACGCTGATTGCCCCGCACGATTGGCTGATAGTGGAGCAGAACCACACCCCCAAAAACAAAGACGTAGTGGTGTGCGTAAACAACGGGGAAGTGATGGTCAAACGCTTTACGCAGGACGGGGAAAATGTGATTTTACAATCGGAAAACCCCGACTACAACCCCATTATTGCAGATAAGGAGTCCTTTCATGTGGAAGGGATTGTGCGCAGTATTATTAAGCGCAGCGTAAGCTGTTAGATTTCCTGCTGTCCTGGGTGCCGAAACCTGGGGCAATTAGTCGTAACCTCACCGGGGCCGAAGACAACGGCCCCGGTTTTATTTTCCCTATCCAAAATTTCTCATCAGGGGCTTATGAACCCTGCAAACGGCTGTTTGGCAGTAGCCTTTTTCTATTTCATCGCAGAAAAATACAAGGGGCCCGTGCGGAGATAACCGCTAAAAGAGATTTTTACAAAGTAAAAATTGTAAGGTAATATCTTGCCTTAAAAGCAGGCAAACTACGCCGCCCCATATAAGGCCCCCTTTGCAGGAAAAATCCCGGCAGAAGGCTGACTGGGCCACCCTGGAACAGGGAATGTGGATAAGGTCGCTCCCAACTCTTTGTTTCCGCCGTGTGCAGGCACACCGTTGGAGCTTTGAGCCGCTTAAAAACGCATAAAAAAGCCCCGCTTTCGCGGGGCTTATAAAACATGCAAATCTTATTTGACCACTAACAGGGAACGACCGTCTTTTTCTTCGGAGTACGGGTCCAATCTGTTTTGGCCGTCCACCACGTACAGGAACTTATACGTACCCGGCGCAATGGAAAGGGTGGTTTCCCAATAATCGCCGCGTTTTTTGAGCGGCTGCGGTTTAGCCATCGTAAACCCGCTGACTACGGACACTTTTTTACCTTCACCAAACCAGCGGAAAGTGACCCGGCGATATTTGCTCTTCGGATTTACTTTTACGATAACGCTTTCTTTCTTTTCCGCCGCTTCCGGTTTAGCTTCGGGCTGTTTTACTTCAGCCGGTTTTTCTTCCGGTTTCTTCACTTCGGCGGGAACCTGAACGGGCTCTTGCGTTTTTTGTACGGCGGGAACTTGTTCCACGGTTACTTCTTCCGTAATTACTTCCGTTTCGGAAACTTCGGGAACGTTGGCCGTTTCGGTTTGCTGCACGGCAGCGGCAGGAGCGGTGGGAGCGTCAAACACGCGCGCGGAAAAGTGCTTGTAGAGGAAAAACCCGAACACGCACAACAAAATAATATCAATAATGATTAAAAACAGCCACAAATCTTTATTGCCGGCCGGTTTAACGTCCAAATCCAGGTTTTCGTTTTCCATAATTTGTACCGATTAAAAAAAGCGGGCGAAGGGAATCGAACCCTCGTCTAAAGCTTGGGAAGCTTCCATTCTACCATTGAACCACGCCCGCATAAGCGGATTACCGCACATCTATTTTAGCAAAGTTTTCAACGTCTTGTACATACCTTTTTTACGGCAAGGGCATGCTTTTTACAAACGCCAGGGCTTCTTCCTTGGTGGACACTTTCCCCTCCACCTGGGCCACGGCCACCGCTTCTAAAATTTGCCCGATTTTGGGGCTGGGCGGCAGGGATAGGGCGTCCATTACGTCGCGCCCGGTAATCAGGCGGGAAGGCTGCACCTTTTTGGGCGTATCAAAAAATTTCTTAAATAAGAGCGACAGCACCTGCATATGCCGCAGGGTCTTGCCGATATTGGCCGTTTTTTGCGCTTGGGCAATACTCATCAGGCGCAAGGAACTTTTGGGCATAATGCGCCGAAGTTGGGCGTCCGTTACGTAGCTGGCATAATCGGCCCAGCATAACAGGAGCATCGGAATAGCGGCTTCTCCCAGGTCCCGAAAGAAATGATAGGCGCCGCGGTCGGTAATTACGTCGTTGCTGGCCAGGTTGGAAGGACGCAGATGTTCGCCAATCATCGCACAAATCAAGCGGATATCCGCCCGGCTGCAATGCAGGCGTTCTAAAATTCCTTTGGCCATTTGGGCGCCCTTTTCCTCGTGATAGAAAAAGCGCAAGCGGTCCCCCTGCACCTTGGCCGTAGCGGGTTTGGCTACGTCGTGCAAAAGGGCGGCCATTTTATAAAGAGGTTTATTTTGTGCATAGGGAGCCAATTTTTTGGCATATTTTGCAAAAGCTTTGGGCAGATGATCCAGCAGGTATTCCATGCGCTTAAAAACGTCTAGCGTATGTTTCAGTACGCCGCCTTTTCCGTAATACACCTCGGCACAAGTACGCTGGGGCTCCAACTCCGGGAAAATGGCCGTCAGCAGGCCGCAGCGGTCCATCAGAGCCACATTTTCATATGCTTTGGACGTGGCAAACAGCCGCTCCAACTCCTCGTGCACGCGCTCCCCGGCGGAGCGGACAATAAGATCGCGGTCCTTTTTTATTTGCAACAGCGTTCTTTGCGAAATCGTAAATCCCAGTTCCGCCGCCGAACGAAACGCACGCAGCATGCGGAGCGGGTCGTCTTGAAACACGCGGGGATTACTGCGGTCTATCACCCGGTCGGCCACGGCTTGCAAGCCGCCCGAGAAATCTACAATTTGTTTTTTTTGAAGTCTTTTTAAGAGGATATGCGCCGTATTGTTTTTGCGCGGCGTAACCACAATTTGAGGCAGGGCCGAAACGGGATACGCCAAGGCATTAAACGAAAAATCGCGGCGAAGCAAATCGGCCTTCAGGTCCTTGCCTTGATAGGCGGTTAAGTCTATTTGAATTTTGTCTTTATGCGTAACCAGCCGCCAAACGCCCAGTTCGGGGTCCATTTCAAACACGGCGGCTTTCAAACGGCGGCCGAGTTCTTCGGCGGCGCGACGTACGTCCTGCGGCGGCAGGGTAATGTCCAAATCCGAAGACGGGCGCTTAAGCAAACTGCTGCGCACAATCCCCCCCACATAATGGGCCTGGGGGACGACTTCGTTTAAGACCTGGGCCAAATCAAGCAAGGGGTTCCTCCGGCGCGGAGGCTCCGCGCGCGGCCAGTTTGGCCACGGCGTCTTTGCGCAGTTCGCGTTTTAACACTTTGCGCAAAGCGTTTTTGGGCAGTGCGTCCACAAATTCAAAATCGCGCGGACGTTTGTAATTGTCCAAATGGGTTTTCAAAAACTTGCGGAATTCCGCATCGTTAATTTCCGCCCCTTCTTTTTTAACGGCATACAGTTTTACAAATTCGCCGCCGCGGCCGTCCGGCACGCCGATAATGGCGCATTCTTCAATGCCGGGGTGTTCGCAAATGACGGCTTCCACCTGGGCGGAAAACACTTTGAGGCCTTTGATGATGATCATGTCTTTCTTGCGGTCTTTAATAAAGATAAAGCCGTCGTCGTCCACTTCCACGATGTCGCCCGTCTTGAACCAGCCGTCTTCGGTAAAAGCATCGCGCGTGGCGGTTTCGTTGCCCCAATATCCGCGGAACACGTTGGGCCCTTTAATGCACAATTCGCCTTCTTTATTGCGGGGTACTTCCTTTCCGTCGTCATCCAGCACAATGGTGCTGACGGCCGGAATGGCCGGGCCGACAGATTTGATTTTTTGAAGTTCTTCGGTGTTCACGCTCACCACAGGGCTGGTTTCGGTCAGGCCGTAACCTTCCAAAATCGGCACACCGATTTTTTCTTCAAACCGGTCTTTAATTTCCTGCGTAAGCGGCGCCGCGCCCGACACGCCAAAGCGCACATTCTTAAACGGCCAGAAACGCAAGTACAGCCGTTTTAAGCCTTTGGCTTCTTTGGAAAGCACGGCATAAATCTGAGGTACGGCCAAAATAACAGTCACCTTTTCCGAGCCCATGGCCCCCAGCCATTTGCTGGCCGGCATTACGTTGGCCACAATCACCACTTTCAGGTTGAGGTACAGCGGAATGACCACACAAGTCGTCCAGGCAAAAGAGTGGAACATCGGCAACAGACACAGGAAGCAATCGTCGTCGGTAATCTTAAAAATTTGCGCACAGGAAATCACGTTGGAAGCCAGGTTTCCGTGCGTGAGCATGGCCCCTTTGGGAAGGCCGGTCGTGCCGGAGGTGTACAAAATAAAAGCCAAATCTTCCAAGCCCGCACAGGCGGAAGAAGTTTCTTCGTGCACGGTGGACTTTTCTATCTGTTCCCAAAACAGCTGCAGGGCCGGGTTGCCCGCCACGGACTGGGGAATTTCGTCCGTAGAAAAAATATACTTTACTTCGGGCAAGTTGGGCAGGCACTTTACGTAATGGCGGATAAATTCCGCCTGCGTCACCACGGCTTTGGCGCCCGAGTTGGTCAAAATATACTCTATTTCTTCGGGCTTGGTGACCATAAAGTTCATGGGAATACACACCGCACCCAATTTGTACAAACCAAAGTTGGCCACTACGGTATCAATGGCGTTGCGGTGAGCCACGGCCACGCGGTCCCCTTTGCGGATTCCGTGTTCAAAAAACATGTCCGCGGCGCGGTCCACTTGCATTAAAAGTTCATGATAGGAAATCTTCTTTTCGGTGCCGGCTTCCACTAGCGCGATTTTATCGGGAAAGCGGAATGCACTGTCGGCTAAAGCGGTATACAAATCTTTACGGCGAATCATAAGCACCTCTTCTATCGTTTGGTTTCTTTCATTTTAGTAAAAATTAGGCTTGTCTGGGGTCCAAAATATCTCTAAATGCATCGCCCAGCAAGTTCCAGCCCAACACAAACATAAAAATCGCTCCGCCCGGCGCCGCTACCGTGTACCAATAGGCAAACGGATGGCCCGGCGTACCGAGCACCCAGTTGCGCGCCATGGCAATCAGTTGCCCCCAATCGGCCGTGCCGGGCTGCGCGCCCAAGCCCAAGAACGAAAGGGACGCCGCCGTGAGCACCACGTAACCGATATCCAAACTGGCTACCACTACGGACGGATAAATAGCATTAGGCAAAATGTGGCGAAGCAATACTCTCGGCCCGCGAGCCCCCAGCGTGCGCGCCGCAGTGACGTAATCGCGCTGTTTGACGGACAAAATGTCCCCCCTCACCAATCTTGCATACGACGGCCATGCCACCGCCGTCAGGGCAATCATCATATTCTTGATATCCGGCCCCAGCATGGCGGCAATCACCATAGCCAGCACCAGCGAAGGCACGGCAAACACCACGTCCGTTAAACGCATTAACAGCTCGTCCGTTTTCCCGCCAAAATAGGCCGCCGCACCGCCCACTAATAGCCCAATTAAAAAGGCAAAAAACGTAACGGTTACCCCAATCTTAAACGCCAGCCGCGTGCCCCACACCACGCCGTAATACAAGTCGTATTGTTGTTCCGTGGTGCCGAACCAGTTCTGAGCAGACGGCGGCTGCGGCGCTATTTGATAGCTTTTTTGCGGCAGTTGGTACGGGTTATTGGGGTTTTGCACCGGGGCCAATACGGGGGCCAGCAAGGCTACCAAAAAGAAAAAAGCCACTATCACCAGCCCAAAAAGGGAAGTTTTGTTGGTATAGATGCGTTTAACAATGCGGTCGTTTATCATAATTATTCCAGCCGTATGCGCGGATCCACCGCCGTGTATAGAATATCGGAAAGCAAATTGCCCAGCACAAACAACACCGCCACCATCAGCGAGAATCCCAAAATACCCGCAATATCCAGCTGTTGGGCGGCTATCACGCCAAAGCGGCCAATGCCGGGATAATCAAAAATGGTTTCCACAATCACCGTCCCCCCCAGCAAACGGATAAACTGTATGCTGGCCAAAGTGATTACGGGGATAATGGCATTTTTGCCCGCGTGTTTGTACACCACCTGCCATTTGGTTAAGCCTTTGGCACGGGCGGTGCGGACGTAATCTTTATTCAGTTCTTCCAGCATGCTGGAGCGCATCACACGCACCATCAAAGCAAACGAACCGATGCACAGGGTAACTGCGGGCAAAACCAGGTGGGATAAAACGTCCCAAAACACGCGCAAGTTGCCGTTTAACAAAGAGTCTATGAGCAAAAACCCGGTATAGGTCTTAAACGCGCCGCTGTGGATAATCATATCCGTATGCACGGAGTAGCCGCCGGGGGCAAACCAACCCAGCTGGCCGTAGAAAACCATCAAAAGCAGCAGCCCCAACACAAAAATCGGCAAGGAAAACCCACCCACGGATATCAGCCTGGCCACGACGTCTTTCCATTCGTCCTTGTGTATGGCCGACCCACAGCCAAACCACACGCCAAAAAACACCACAAATAAAATGGTGACAAACGCCAGCTGAATGGTGGCGGGCAAATATTCTTTAATTGCCTGGGCCACGGGCATATTGGCGCTGGGGCTGTAGCCCAAATCGCCTTTGGCCACATTGGCCAGCCAGCGGCCGTATTGCTTAAACACGTTATCGCGCAGGCCGTACTGGCGGATTACTTCTTCCAGCGAGCCCATTTGGCGCGGGTCCTTTACGTAGAGAGACGCGCGCATCTCAGGGCTTAAGCGTTGGGTGAGGAAAAACAACAGAAACGTCACCCCCAGCACCACCAGGGGCAAAAGCAAAAGTCTTCTTACGATATAGTTAAGCATAACCGTTGTTTTTCCTCACCGCATAAACTTTATTTTCTGTACGCCAACACCGCCGCCAGCGTGATTTTGAACGCTTTATAAAATTCGTCCAATTCCAAGCTTTCTTTAAGCGTATGGCACCCGCGGCAGCCTACGCCCAAGTTCGGCAGCGTAAAGCCAAAACCGCTTAAAATGTTCGCATCGCACCCGCCGCCGGACGCCATGGCACGCATGGCAACGCCTTGTTCTTTGGCGGCCGCAATAATCACTTTTACCATCGGGTGATTTTTGGGCACGTTCACGGCAGGATAGCGCTGGGTGGCAATAAATTTCACTTCCGGTTTGCACACTTTGCCGTCAATTTTTTTGGTAAAACGTTTGACGGCTTTTTCAAAGCACGCTTTCATATGGGCGGTTTGTTTGGCCAGCTTGGCATCGCTTAAGCTGCGGGCCTCGCCTTTAAGGTACAGGTCGTCCATCACCACGTTGGTCACTTGGCCGCCCTGCACTACGCCAAAGTTGGCCACCGTTTCTTTATCAATGCGGCCCAGCTTCATGATAGACATGGCATACGCCGCCACTTCCAGCGCGGAAATGCCTTTTTCCGGGCAGACCCCCGCATGCGCGGCCAAACCTTTAATGCGCACTTCAATGGTGTTCACCGCCGGGCCCTGCACCAGCAGGTCCGTCAGTTCTTCGTTATCCAAGATAATCCCTTCGCGGCCTTTGAGTTTTTTGTAATCCAAATTTTTGGAACCCTGCATGCCGTTTTCTTCCGTCAGGGTAAATACGGCTTCCACGGGCGGATAGGGCTCGTTCTGTTCTTTCAGCGTGCGAAGCACTTCCAAAATAATGGCCACGCCGGCTTTGTCGTCCGCGCCCAAGATAGTGGTTCCGTCCGAAGTGATGCGGTTTTTCTTGACCACGGCTTTAATGCCTTTCCCGGGGACAACCGTATCAATATGGGAGCTCAAAATAATCGGTTTGCTTTTGACGGTGCCCGGCAACACTCCAATCACGTTGCCTTTGGCGTTGGTGTCGTATTTTTTGCCGGCATTATCCACATACACCGTACAACCCAGCTCTTTCAAACGGGCGGCCATAAATTCCTGCATGGCTTTTTCGTTGAAAGCTTCACTGTCAATTTTAATCAGTTCCAAGAAGGTGTTTACCAGACGTTTTTCGTTTATCTTCATATATAAGCTCCTATACTTCGGGTTTGCTTTTGGTTTTCTTGAACGGCAACACGCAGCACGCACAAGCATGGTGCGGGAGGACTTCCTTCAGTTCAAAAGGGGTATCGGCGCACGCCGGCTGCGCATGGCTGCAGCGCGCCGCAAACGGGCAGGCCCAATTTTCCCGCTCGGGATATTCCCGGGAGGGTTCGGCCGCGGCAGGCACCAAACCGGCCGCACGCACGGACGGCACCGCGGACAAAAGCGCCTGCGTGTACGGGTGCTGCGGGCGGGTAAACAAATCCTCCGCCGGGGCACGCTCCACAATGCGCCCGCGGTACATCACGGCGATATCGTCACATAAAAAACGGGCTACGGCAAAATCGTGCGTTACAAACAATACGGACAGCCGGCGCGATTTTTTGATTTCTTTAAGCAAGTTCAAAATTTGCGCCTGTACCGAAACGTCCAACGCCGAAACGGGTTCGTCCGCCACCAAAATTTTGGGGTCCAACGTCAAGGCGCGCGCAATGCAAATGCGCTGGCGCTGCCCGCCGGAAAATTCGTGCGGGTACCGCTCTAGCTGCGTTTCGGAAAGTCCCACTGAAGCCAATAATTCTTTCAAAAATTCGTTTCTTTCTCGGCGGTCTTTTTTTAATCCGTGTATATCCAACGGTTCGCTTAAAATCTGGCGCACGTTCATGCGCGGGTCCAGGCTGGAGTACGGGTCCTGATAGACCACCTGCATCACGCGGCGCAACTTTTTGAATTCGCTTTTGGACAGACGCGCCACGTCCTTCCCGTTAGCCGTCACCAAGCCGGAAGTGGGCTTTTCAATGCCTAGCAGCACTTTGCACAAGGTGCTTTTGCCACAGCCAGATTCCCCCACCAGGCCCAACACATGGTTTTCTTCCAACGTCAAGCTAACGTCTTTCAAAACGGGTTTTTCCCAATTTTTTCCCAGCAAACGCCGCCGCGTATAGGTTTTGAACAAATGTTCTATTTTAACGGGAATGGTCATTTTCCCTCCCTTAGCCAGCAACGGGTGAAGCGGCCGTTTTCTTCAAACAAAGGCGGGCGCTCCTGGCGGCATTTATCGGTAGCGTACGGACAGCGCGGCGCAAAGGAACACCCTTTCGGCAACTGCCCGGGAACGGGCGGATGCCCTTTGATAACGGGCAGAATATCCACTTTTTCGTGCACCGGCGCCAGCGAACTAAGCAAGCCCTGCGTATAAGGGTGGAGCGGGCGGGCAAACAGCTCCGCCGCGGGAGCCTGCTCCATGCATTGGCCCGCATACAGCACCAGCACGTCATCGGCAATACCGGCCACCACGGCCAAGTTGTGCGTGATGAACACGGCCGACATGCCGCTCTGGCGCTGAAGCTGTTTGATGAGTTTCAAAATCTGCGCCTGCACGGTCACGTCCAGCGCGGTAGTCGGTTCGTCCGCCACCAGCACATCGGGCTCCAGCGCAAGGGCCATGGCAATCATCACACGCTGGCACATGCCGCCGGAAAATTGAAAAGGATATTCGCGCAAACGCTTTTCGGCATCGGCAATGCCCACTTTTTCCAACAGTTCCGCCGCGCGGGCGCGGGCGGCTTCTTTGGACATTTTACGATGCGCCAACAGGGTTTCCGTCAGCTGTTCCCCTATCGTCAGAACGGGGTTCAGGCTGGCGGCAGGATCCTGGAAAATCATGGAAATTTTATTGCCGCGGATTTTGCGCAATTCGGCCCGGCTAAGCGTGGCCAGATTTTTGCCTTTGTAGCGGATTTCGCCGCCGCTGATATGCGCGGTGGGGGGCAACAAGCGCAAAATGGAAAGGGCATGCACGGTTTTGCCGCTGCCGGACTCGCCCACTACGGCCAGCACGCGCCCTTTCGACAAGGTGTAAGACAGCCCGTGAAGTACCGGCAGGAGGCCTTCTTCGGTAGAGAACTCTATTTTCAAATCACGTACTTCCAAAATCGGTTCGTCGGGCTGTGTCATCAGTTTTATTATAGCAATTTAGAGCTCTTCCCCATACTAAAACCCTGTTTTCTTTTTCGTTTGCGCCGGCCCCGTGCCGTACGCGCGGGGAATTTGCTACACTTATATATATGAAAAAATTGGCACTGTGCTTACTGGCTTGCCTGTTGTGCGCCTGCAACGGATATCAAACCGTTACGGTAACGTTGCCGGACGGATTTGCCGTGCGCGCACGCGTGGCTGATACGCCCGAAAAACAAGAAAAGGGACTCATGTTTGTAAAACAACTGCCGGAAAACGAAGGCATGCTTTTTGTTTTTCAGCAGGATGAAGACCAGGCGTTTTGGATGAAAAATACGCTGATAGATTTGGATATGGTTTTTATCGGGTCGGACAAGCGCGTCACCTCCGTGGCCGAACAAGTGCCCCACTCCTACACCTATACGCCCGACGATGAAGTGGCATACGCCCTGGGTTACGGGCAGTATGTGCTGGAGCTGTCCGCCAAAACGGCTGCCAAGCACGGGGTAACGGAAGGCGCGGAAATTAAATTTGAACTGGCGGAAAAATAATGAAGAAATTGGCGGCAATTTTTTTGGCGGTAACGGTGCTCTCTTTTCCCGCGTGGGCGGAAAAAGACGGCTGGAGTGCGCTTAACCAAGAAACTAAACGCCATTTGATTAATCTGATTAATATAGACACGTCCCTGCCGGAACCGGACGAACTCTCCGCCGCGCGCTACATTTACAAAGAACTCAATAAACACGGCATAGACTGGGATATTTTTATCCCCAGCCACGGCCGCGCCAACCTGATGGCTCGCATCAAAGGCAGCGACCCCGAACAAAAGCCGTTGCTGCTTATCTCGCACTTGGACACGGCCCCCGCCGCCGAAGGCTGGAGCTATCCTCCTTTTAAGGCCACCGAAGATAAAGGCAACATCTACGGCCTGGGCTCTACGGACGCCAAAAATTACACCGCCGCTTACCTGGCCCTGTTTACCTGGTTAAAAGATCAAAAAATCACCCCCAAACGCGATATTATTTTTCTGGCTACTTCGGGGGAAGAATCCGGAAGCGAAACCGGCCTTTTGTGGCTGGGCGGCGCCCATTGGGATAAAATCAACCCCGGATACGCCTTAAACGAAGGCGGCGGCATTATTAAAAACCAAGACGGGACCGACATCGTTTTTGCCGAAGCGTCCACCAAAATGTATATGGACATCAAGGTAACCGCTTACGGCACGGGGGTTCACTCCTCCATGCCGGTAAACGACAATGCCGTGTACCTGCTCTCGCAGGCGTTGGCCAAAATCGCGGGCTACAATCCCCCCGCCAAACTCACGCCCACCGCCCGCACTTTCTTTAAGGCCATCGCCCCCCTGCAAGACGAAGACGGCCAAACCACCATTGACTTTTTGCTTAACGGCACCCCGCAAAACAGCCAGTCCGCCGCCGAAGTGATGGCCCTGGATCCCTTTTTTAGAACCCAGCTTAAAGACACCATCAACCCCACCGTTCTTTCCGCCAGCAAAGACACCGGCTCGGCCAGCGGTGAAGCCAGCGCCATTTTGAACGTGCGCCTGCTGCCCGGATCGGACCCGGACGAATTTTTTGAAAACTTAAGTGCTTTGTTTACCGAACAAGACGGCGTAACGCTGGAAATGCTGGAACGCCCCCAAACACCTTTCCCCACGCCCATGGACGGCACGGACGAACTGTTTGCGTCCATTTCCAAAACGGCCGAAAAGCTCTTCCCCGGAGCCATCACCGTGCCCGGCATGAGCCCCGCTTCGGGCGACAACGAATTTTTGCGCAAGCTGGGCGTAATCACCTATGGGTTGGGGCCGGATATGGACCCGCTGGCCGAAAACACGGCCCACGCGCCCGATGAATTTATCAGCGAAAAAGACCTTTTCCACCAATTGCAGTTTATTGCGGGAATTGTCTTTGACTTTGCCTACGGCAAAGACCTGTTGCCCCTTTCTGCCCAAACACCCAAAGAAACGGCTCCCGCCCCACAAGAAGCCCCGGCAAAAAACGCCAAAAAATAACAAATTTTTAATTATTTCCCCGGTTTTACCGGGTACTTACGAGGAATTACATGCTAGCAGAAACGAAAAAGAACTTGGAAATTTTTTCCAGAAATGAAATTACCGAACACTACATTTACCGCAACCTGGCCGCGTGCGAAAAGAACGAAGAAAACCGCCGCGTGCTGGAAACGCTGTCCAACGACGAAAAACGCCATTACGATTTAATCAAAGAAGAATCCGGCGTAGCCCAAAACCCGGACCGCTTCAAAATTTTCTGGTATTCCTTTTTAGCCCGCACTTTGGGGTTGACCTTTACCATTAAATTAATGGAATCGGGAGAGCACCACGCGTCCGGCTCTTATCGTGCCTTCAGCGAATACCCCCACATCGCCCAACTGGCCGAAGAAGAAGACGCCCACGAAGGCAAATTGATTGCGCTGATTAACGAAGAACGCCTGGCCTATATGAGCTCGGTTATTTTGGGCCTTTCGGACGCGCTGGTGGAATTTACGGGGGCGCTGGCGGGGTTTACGCTGGCCCTGTCCAACCCCAAGCTCATTGCGCTGACAGGTGCCATCACGGGCATTGCGGCGGCATTGTCCATGGGGTCTTCGGAATACTTATCTTCCAAGACGGAGCAGGATTCCGGCAAACACCCCGTAAAGGCGGCTATCTACACCAGCGGAGCCTATGTGCTGACGGTGGCCCTGTTGGTGGCGCCGTTTGCGTGCTTGTCTAACGTATTTGCCGCGTTGGGAACGATGTTGTTCTTTGCGCTTTTGTTAATTGCGGGGTTTATGTTTTATTATTCCGTGGCCCGCGGCGAAAGTTTTAAACATCGTTTTATAGAAATGACGTGTTTGAGTTTCGGCGTGGCGGCGGTAAGCTTTTTAATCGGATTTGCCCTCAAAACGTTTACGGGGATAGAAGCCTGATTCCCCCTCTTTTTAAAAACCGCTCCCGAAATTCGGGAGCGGGTAAAACTTGTGTAAGCTGAGGTTTACTGTTTCGTAACCGTGTTAGCGGCACGGATAGCATCAGCACCGGTCTCTTCGTAGGATTCAAAACCGTTGAATTCAGCGCAAAAAGCTTTGTCGTCAGCAGAAGTGCCGGCAATGCAGACCGCCGGATCGGTGGATTCATAACGTTTCTGAATCGTGTAGGTGTATTGGTTGGTACCTACGCGGGTAGCAATCACACCGTTGGTGTTACCGGTAGCGGCATCCGTACCGATTAAGGCAATAATGAAGCCGTTTTGACCAGCACCACAGACAGCCGTCCCACTCGCTTCAGCCGCGGTGGATTCGGCTTTAGCCGCCGGCTGAGTGCCTTTGGTGCAATACACGCTGGAACCAGCAGTCACATTGGCCGGGGCAACATCCAAAGCGCTCCAAGTTTTAGCATAGTGACCGGTTTTCATTTTGTAGCGCTGTTGAGCATTTACTACGCTACCGATCAATGTATCGGCTTCCGCCGCGCGGGCGCGTTCCACCGCTTTGAAGTAAGCGGGCATGGCCATGGCGGCCAAGATGCCGATAATGAGTACCACTACCAGCAATTCAATCAGGGTGAAACCCTTTTTAGTATTCATAAGCTTTCTCCTTGTGTTTGGCGGCCCGGAAAAGGGTACTGTAGGAGTTTTTATATAACCTTTCCCGGGCCGTAATCCCACTGTATCAAAAAAAAAAAACGAGTCAAGCCCTTTTAAGATTTCCAGCCACAAACGCTTTCCTAACAAGCTTTTAGAGCAAAAAACAACCGTCTTGAAATTTTCAAGACGGTTGTTTGTAATGGTTAAGTGAAGTTAAAGGCTAATGTCCATTTCTATCGGGCAATGGTCCGACCCAAAAACATCTGTTAAAATAGATGCACCCGTCACTTTAGGCAAAGAAGGCGCGTCTATCATAAAATAGTCTATTCTCCAGCCCACATTCCGTTCGCGAGCGCGGGTTTTGTAATCCCACCAGCTATAATGGCCGCCTTCTTTTTCAAACGCGCGGTATACATCTACATAGCCTTCGGAAAAAAAGCGGTCCAGCCAGGCGCGTTCCTCGGGCAGGAAACCCGTCACGCCCGAATTTTCTTTGGGGCGGGCTAAGTCTATTTCTTGGTGGGCGGTATTCACGTCGCCGCAGGCAATCACGGTTTTGCCTGTCTTAAAAAGTTCTTTGCTCTTTTGCAGAAAGCAATCATAAAAACGCAGCTTAAAGGCAATTCTTTCTTCCCCCTGCCCGCCATTGGGGAAATAGATATTCAAAAAATAAAAATTCGGATATTCCAATATCAGGGTGCGCCCTTCTTTATCAAACTCTTCCACCCCCAGCCCGTACGAAACATGCAGCGGTTCTTCTTTGCAAAAGCAAGCTACCCCGCTATATCCCTTTCGCTCGGCGCAACAATAATAGGCATGATAGCCGGGCGGGTTAAGCAAACTGTCGGAAAGCTGCTGCGGGCAAGCTTTGGTTTCCTGTACGGCCAAAATATCGGCTCCGCTGGCGGCCAAGAAATCTTCAAACCCTTTTTTCTGTACGGCGCGGATACCGTTCACGTTCCAGGAAATGAATTTTTTGCTCATTTTTCCCTCCCATTCAAAGTGGTATAATATATTATAAACTAAAAGCACCGTTTTCCCCTCAAAACGGCGTTAGGAGCTTGTAATTATGATTAAACAAGGAAAATGCTTCTTTACTTCCGAGTCCGTTTCCAAGGGACACCCGGACAAAGTCTGCGACCAGATTTCCGACGCTATTTTAGACGAAATTCTGAAAAAAGACAAAACCGCCCGCGTGGCCTGCGAAACCTATATCACGAGGGGGCTGGTCATCGTAGGCGGCGAAATTACCACCCGCACCTGGGTGGACGTGGAACAAATCGCCCGCGATGTAATTAAAAACATCGGTTACGATGACGCCAAATACGGTTTTAACTATAAAACTTGCGCCGTTATCAACGTTATCGGCAAGCAATCGCCCGACATCAGCCAAGGGGTAGATGTGGGCGGCGCCGGCGACCAAGGGCTGATGGTGGGCTACGCGGTGGACGAAACCCTGGAATACATGCCGCTTTCGCTGGTATTATCGCATGAAATTTTGAAAAATCTGGAAAAAGCGCGCCGCACCAAAATGCTGCCTTACCTCGGCCCCGATGCCAAAAGCCAGGTAACCGTGGAATATCAAGACGGCAAACCCGTGCGCGTGGATACGATTGTTGTTTCCACCCAGCATACCGAAGAAATTTTAGACCGCTCCGGCTCCAAAATCACCGAAAAATCCAAAAAGGAAATTGAAGCCGCGGCCATTATTCCTGCCGTTAAAAAATGGATTGATAAAGACACCAAAATTTTCATCAACCCCACGGGCAAATTTGTAATCGGCGGGCCCCAGTCCGACACCGGCCTTACGGGCCGCAAAATTATCGTGGACACCTACGGCGGCCGCTGCCCGCACGGCGGGGGCGCTTTCTCCGGCAAGGACCCGACCAAGGTGGACCGTTCCGCCGCATACATGGCGCGCTACATTGCAAAAAACATCGTAGCTGCCAAACTGGCCAAAGAATGTACCGTGCAAATTGCTTATGCCATCGGGCGCGAAGAGCCGGTGGGCTTTTATGTAGACACGGACGGAACGGGAGTCCTCCCCGACGAAAAATTGGCCCAAATCGCGCAAAAGATTTTCCCGCTTACGCCGCGGGGCATTATTGAGTATTTCAAACTCAGAAATCCCATCTATCTTGCCACCGCTTCTTTCGGGCATTTTGGACGTAAAGAATTCCCCTGGGAAGCGACCGACAAGGTAAGCGCGCTTCAAAAAGCCGCCAAATAATTTATAGGCTCCGCCACCGCGCGGAGCCCTTTTGAATTATGATGAAATCACGCGTACAAGAAGCCAAAAACAAACATAAACAGGGTTACAATTGCGCTCAAGCGGTCGCCTGTACGTATTGCGACTTGTTGGGCATGGACGAAAAAACCGCCTTCCGCGCCGTGGAGGCATACGGATTAGGCATTGCCAAACGCTACGAAACATGCGGCTCCATTTGCGCCATGATGATGCTGGCGGGGCTGAAAAACAGCGACGGGAATCTGCAAAATCCGGCGTCTAAATTTTCCACCTTTGAACTGGGCCAAAAAATGACCAAACAGTTTGAAGATTGGAATAAAACGTCTTGCTGCGCGCTCCTGCGCGGCACGGATGGAAAAACGGACCGTATCCGCTCCTGCCGCGGCTGCGTGGCCGACTGCGCCCGCATTGTGGAAGACGTATTATTCCCGGGCCAATTTGAAGAATATGAAGAAAGGCACCCGGAGGAAGAATAATGAAAAAAGTATGTATGGTTGTTACGGACGGATTTGAAGAAATAGAAGCGGTGGGCACCTTTGCCATTTTGCGCCGCGGGGGCGTGACGGTGGACGTGTATTCTTTGTTAGATAAAGACGCTACCGGCCGCTTTGGCTTAACCTGCACGAAATTATTGCCGTTTTCCGGCTTGAACGCCGCGCAATATGATGTGCTTGTGCTGCCCGGCGGGCCGCAATACAAAGCGCTGGAAGCCAGCTCCGCCGTACAAGCTTTGATTAAACAGTTTATGGACGCGGGCAAAACCGTGGCCGCCATTTGCGCCGGGCCGACGTTACTGGGCCACGCAGGCTACTTAAAAGGCCGCCGCTACACTTGCTTTACCGCCATGAATGAAGATTTTGGCGGCACCTACTGCGAAGATTACGCCGTTAAAGACGGCAACATCATCAGCGGTAAATCCGCCGCGGCCACGATTGACTTTGCCTTCCTGGTGTTGGAAGACGCCGCCAGCAAAGAAGCCGCCGATAAAACCAAAAAAGAAATCTATTACAAAGGCAACTAAGTTGTTTTTTACACCAGCCCCGGCCGTTTGCGCCGGGGCTTTTTTATTTTCTCTTTCCTTATTCACAATACCGCAAATCTTTGGACAAGCTATCCAAACAACAAAAAACCCGAGGCACAGCCTCGGGTTTTTTGAAAGAACAAATACTCCTTAGGGAATTCGCACACTGGCACCAAAATCTCGGCAGGTTTGATCTCCCTTTGCGTTAAAACCTTTGCAAAAAATTCCATCTTCATTGGGCATAATGAAAAGATAATACTCACTAGGCAACCGATCGGCCAATGCAATACTGCCAAGCCCAGGACTTTGGTGTGCATTAGTCCCATACATAAAATATTTAGATTTCGTCCGTCCATCTCCCTGGAAAACAATATCTGCCCCCGGCATTTTTATGTCTAAATCTTCCAAGTGCACGGCATATTTCCCATTCGCCAAATAATAAACTCTATTGGCTTCGGCTATACTTTTCAATACGATAAAAGCTTCCGCCGCACGTGCTTTTTCCACGGTTTTCTCATATTGCGGAACCGCTACGGCGGCCAAAATGCCAATTATTAACACCACTACCAATAGCTCTATTAGCGTAAATCCCGCGTTTTTATAGACGATTAGTCTTTTTAGATGTTTTTTATTCATAATCAAAATTTATCAAAAAAAAAACACAAAACAACCCCTTTCCCCCAATACCTTTCTCTACACGTTGATTACATAAGAGGAAACATCTACTTTCAAAAGATTTTACTTTAATAAAAAACAGGCCGAAGTGTAACACTTCGGCCTGTATAGTTTTTCAAAACAACAATTAGAAACGCAGCGTGAGCGACGCTTCCGCCCCTAACCCGTAATAGGCGTAGTTGGCGGCCAAGCTCAAATCCATATAAGAAGGCAGCTTAAAGTTAAACCCGGCCGTGGCGCGCGCCGTGGCGGCATGCTCGCTTTCCCCTTCCATGGAAGGATCCAGCTGGGCTTGGTTGATATTAAGCGTGGTGTAGTCCACCCCGCCGCCAATGTAGGGAACAAAGTACTTAAATTTCATGGACAGCACCAAACTGGCGTTGTAGTGCGTGGCGGAAAAATCCCGCGCACTGGCGCTATGAGCCGCCACCACCAGCATCGGTTGGAAAGAGCCCAGCATTTCGTTGGGGCGCGTAATCCCCCAGCGTAATCCGCCGCCGGCAATCGTCAGCCCTTGGTAGCTGCTGGCGCGGATAAAACCGTCTATACGAAACGGCATACCGATATCCGCCTGCAACCACGGATACACCACGGAACCCACTTCGTCACGGTCGCCCAGCGCGGTATGCTGTTGGGTGGCATAATCGGCCCCGTTGCCCTGGCTCATTCTAAACACCATGCTGGCGCGCGGGCCAATCTGAAAGCCGCCCCACCCCAGCACACGGCCCGTGGTATAGGTACCCGAACCGATAAGGCCGCCTAAATCCTTGGTAAACGCACGGACATTATCCCGCGTTACGTTGGCGCCGAAATCGTCCCAAATATTGCGGGCGGACGCACCCGTCGCGCACAGCAGTACAGCCGCCAGCGCGCAAATCAGTTTCTTCATATTCATCAGTAACCTCAAAATTTAATACTCACCCGGCCTGCTACCGGATTTACGACAAAATCACTTCATCGCCTTTTTTTACCCGTCCGCCCAAAGAGCCGCCGGGTAATTCCAGCGTATAACGGCTGCCGCGCACAAACCGGCCAAAACGCCACGGTTTCATCTGCTCGGCCACATATAATACTAACCCGTTTTTATCAAAAAATATGGCATCAATGTTAAAGCGCATAAAACACGTGTGAATCTGCGGGCAGGGGTCCAATAGCAACCCTTTCCCCTCCGCTAGACCGCGGCGAAACATTAACCCTTTCAAGCGGGTGAAATATGTGTCCGCCACTTCTATTTCGCGGGCCAGCACTTCGCCCGTGCGCTTTAACGTGCATTTCATTTGGTTTTCTGTGTTTGGGCGCTTTCGTCCTGCCCAAAGGCTGCGGCCGCCTGCGCAAGCATGTCATGCACTTGGCGGCGAAGGCGCAAATCCAAAAAAGAAAAATCTTGCGGCTCTACCACGTCATAGCCGTCTTTATGTTGAAAAATCAAAAAGGTTATCAGCCATTGTCCGCCAAAAGACACTTGGGCAATCCACATGCCGGGGCGTGTGAGCGCGGAACGCAAATCAAAAATTTGCGGATCGGCCAGGTTGGCCGGCTGCGCACATAAACGGGCAGAACACTTTTGCAAAAATAAAAAAGTTTCTTCGTCCAAAACGCGCAAATTGGCATATTTTCCCCTGGCCAAAGGCAGCAGCGGACGCCCGTCCTGAACAGAAATATGCTGAACCTTAAAAAAAGAACCGTACTGCAAATCAAAAGCGCACAGCCCGTACGACGCCGCCAGTAGGCTTGCCGTTAAGGCTGCGCGCTTAAAAAACATTACGCGGCCACGCGTTCCACGTAGCTGCCGGTGCGGGTATCTACCAGCACGGTGTCGCCTTCGTTGATGAAAAGCGGCACTTTGATAACGGCGCCGGTTTCCAGCGTAGCTTCTTTGGTGGTGTTGGCCACGGTGTCGCCTTTCACGCCGGGAACGGTGGAGGCAATTTTGAGCGGCACTTTAATCGGCAATTCCACGTTGAAAAGTTTGTCGTTGATGTAGATGCCGATAGCGTCCATGTTATCTTTCAGATATTTGGTCAAATCGCCCAATTTTTTCACGTCCACTTCCACCTGGTCGTAGGTTTCGGTATTCATGAAAGTGGCCATATCGCCGGTGGTGTAGAGATACTGGAACGGGCGTTTTTCCACTTCCACTTCTTTGAATTTATCTTCGGGGCGGTAGGCCGTTTCAATCACGGAACCGGTGTTGATGTTGCGCAGTTTTACGCGCACCACGGCGCGGGCTTGGCTTTTGCGGTGATGCTGGAATTCAATGATTTCCACCAACTGACCGTTTTCGTCTTCAAAAATAAGACCTTCACGAAATTCTGTAGTACTAAGCATTTTATACCTCTTTGTGGGCAAGCAGCCCGAAATTATTTCTGCGTCAATTTTTTGGAACCGTTGCGAGTGACTAAAAAGCTGTCCTCCAACCGTATGCCCCAACGTCCGTCAAAGTAAATGCCGGGTTCAATGGTAACCACGTAATTTTCTTCCAGTACGTCCGGCCCGCCCGCACGCAAAATCGGACGGTCGTGTTCCTGCAGGCCGATTCCGTGGCCGGTGGTATGGAAAAATTCTTTCCCGTATCCGGCCTCTTCAATAACGGCACGCGCCGCGGCGTCCACCGCGCCCGCGCTCACACCCGCACGCAAGGCTTTCACGCCGGCTTTGCGGGCCTGGTCTACAATGTTCCAAATCTGAGTATATTCGGCCGGCTCTTTTTTACCGTGCCACCAGCTGCGCGTCATGTCGGACGTGTATCCTTCATAATAGCAGCCAAAATCCATCAGCACCGCTTCTTCCGCTTTTAATTTGCGGGTTTTGGACGGCGTATGATGCGCGTCCGCGGTGTTTTCCCCAAAGCAGACAATGTTGAACGGTATAGATTCCGCCCCGCGTTTGTGCATGGCAAGCGCCATCAAAACGCGCACATCTTCTTCGGTCATACCGGTTTTTATTTGCGGTTTTACTTCTTCAAAAGAATGCCAGGCTATTTGGCAGGCTTTACGCAGTTTGGCGACTTCGTCGTCATATTTGGCCATGCGCATTTCGCCAATCAAGCCAGACGCCTTGCAAAGCCCCGCTTGAAGCAACGCTTCGCCGCGTTCCAGGTCAATAAGCGCCGGGTCAAACGCTACCCGTTTTAACCCCATCTTTTGTATTTTTTCCAACGCGCCTTCCAGCATGCCGCCGTAAGGCACGATTTCCGTTTTAAGATAGGCGCTGGCCGGCGTCATTTTGCTGGCAATTAAGCGTTTGGTTAAGCAATAGCCTTTGCGCGGCGTAATAAGAAACACGGCTTCTCCGTCGGCTAAATCTATGCCGGAAAGATAGCGCTGTTCCAAATGGGCGGCCGTTAGATAGCCGTCCAGCCCGGCCTGCCGAAGCACCCGGCGGAAATCGGTCATTCTTTGAGAAGCCAAGTTTTTCGTCGCCATATTTTATTTTTTCGTTAAAATTTTAGCTCCGGCTTTGGTTACGGCCACCGTGTCTTCCAAGCGTACGCCAAATTTGCCGGGCAGATAAATACCGGGTTCCACCGTTACGATGTTCCCTTCCGCCAACACGGCGGCAGACTGCTGGCTGTTGTACGGATTTTCGTGAATTTCAATCCCTACGCCATGCCCCGTGCCGTGCGTGTAATACTCGCCATAGCCGGCTTCGGCAATGACGGCGCGGGCCGCCGCGTCCACCTTTTGACAAGGCACGCCAATAGCCACCGCTTTGATGCCCTGTTTGCGGGCTTTATCGGCAATTTTCCAAATTTTGGTATATTCGGCCGGTTCTTTTTTGCCGTGCCACCAGCTGCGGGTGATATCGGCGCAGTAGCCTTTGTACACACAGCCAAAATCCATCAATACGGCGTCTTCGGCTTTCAATTTGCGGTCGCCCGTTTCGTGGTGCGGGTTGGCCGCGTTTTCGCCAAACGCCACAATCGTGTTAAACGACGTGCCGGACGCACCCTGCTTGCGCATAAAATATTCCATTTCCGCCGCCACTTCAAATTCGGTCATGCCGGTTTTGATGCGGGGTTTAATGTATTCGTAGGTCAAATAGGCAATCCGGTTGGACTGGCGCATCAGCTTCAGCTCGGCCGCGTCTTTGCATTCGCGCAACGCCGTGATGAAACTTTCCGTTTCCACAAATCCGCCGTCGCGCAGCAACGCACCGGAAACATAGTTTTCTTTGGCGGCGTCAAACCCGGGGCGGGTCAACCCCAGCTGGCGGGCCTTTTCAACAGCGGCCGCCACGCGGTTTTCGCACCCGATTACTTCCATATACGGGGCGAATTTACCAAACGGCTCTACGTACAATTCGCGCGTAAAGCAGGTGATTCCTTTGGGGTGAATCAAGAATACCGCTTCGTCGGGATAAAAGAAAAATTTGGACAAATAAAACTGGTCCAGATTGTTGGTTACCACAAATCCGTCCAGTTTATTTTTGCGCAGTACTTTTCTAAGCGCTGCAAAACGTTCGTTCTTATCACTGTTCTGAGCCATAAATTCTCCGCCTTAAAAAAACATCTATACAGATATGATACAATTTTCACTCCCCGCGTACAATCATAAGTTTTCGCGCGCGTAAGGGAGAAATCCGCTCCAAACAGGCCGGAATATAATATAATAATTTAAGTATGGCACACAGTCCCATTCTCAAAACCGCGTTCCTGATTCTGGCGTTGACCGCCGCCCCGTTGGCTCGGGCGGATGTGTTTACGTCGCAGGACGGCACTTTTACGCTGGATATGCCGGCCGGCTGGACACAGGTAAAAAACGCCCCCAAAGACAGTGTGCTCTCCCTCAAAAAAGGATCTTCCACCATAGACATCAAAACCGTTGACTGCACCACCGAATCCTGCATAGAGCAAAAAGCTACCGACGATTTGGCCGACGTAAAAAGCAAAAAAATGCAAGTCATCGGCAATTCCTACACGGGCGAAGAAATCAAACGCATTGAATTTTCCACCGGAGATCCCTTTTTCTACATGAGCTTCTTTACGCCCAAAAACGATTTCAGCTCCGGTTATTTTTTAATTGACAAACACGGCTATTCCATCTTGGCCAAAGATATCACCTACGCCGAAACGGATTTGATTTTTTCTTTCATTTCCCCGGTAAAAAAAGAAGCTTCCGCCTCTTTGGAAATGGATTTGGATTCCCCCCGCGCCTATGATATTGCGGCCCTTCCCGCCGTGCAGGAAGAAACCTTGGATTTGACCGTACAGGCCCCCACGGCTGCCCCGCAGGAAACCGTCCAAAAAACAAGCCTGCTACAAAAATTCAAACACCGCGTGGCGCGCCTAAAAACGAATACGCTTTTATCTTCCCACATGCCGCCTTATATCCGGCAGCTGGGGCACGGGTTTGACGTGCTGATTGGGTTAATTGTATTGTTTTTCGTACTTTTGGGCACGGTTGGCGCTATCCGCCCGTTTTTGCGCCGCCAGCAGGACACGCCGCCCGTCAACCCGAACTCGCTTTATCCCATTAAATTTTTGCGGTTGTATGGCACGCCGTCACTCATCTTCCGCGCCAAGGACAACCAGGGAAACGTGCTCACCTCTCTCTCGGCCCGGTGGGACAGCCTGTTCCTGTTTAGCGGGCTGGCCATTATCGTGCTGACGTTGCTGGTATTGGCGGTGGCCGGCCTGGGCGAACAATCCGGGTTGTTGCCGCTTTCCCCGTTTGCCTACAGTACACTCTACTCCGCCTGTTCGCTGCTGATTCCGTTGGGAGCGGTGGTGTTTTTCTGCGGGATTGTATGGTCCCAACTGATTTTGCGCGAAATCACCTTGTTTGACCGAAAGGGCAAAAAAGCGGCCATTGTGCTGCAAAAAGGATTTGGATTAAAACAAGAACGGTATGAAATTTATTTTGCCCGTTCCAAAGATGTACTTGTAGTAACGCGCAAACGCTTTGCCTTGCGCCGCACGTGGAATTTGTTTTCGCGCGAAGGCAATGCCTTGGCCTCCATTACGGAAAGAAGCCTCTGGCATGCGTTACTGCGCAAAGCCTGCGGGCATTTGTGGGGGTTGCTGCGCGCCGATTATGACATTGAAGGACAAATGGAATCCAAAGGCACCATTGATAATGCCCATACGCCTTTTGACCGTTTTGTGTGCAATATAGACAAGCCCCAGGCTATTAACGCCCGCGACTTGCTGGCAGTATCGCTTTTAATCAATATCCGCGATAAAGATAAATGGTACCCCTGGTTTAACTAGACCAATTTTCCCCCTAACAAAAAACGCTTTGCCCAACAGGCAAAGCGTTTTTATTTTACTTTTTCAAACCGCTGAAATTACAACCCGTTATGCGCGGCCACCACCACACGTTCCAAAGCGGCCCATTTCTGTTTTATTTCGTCCGAAGAGGGCATCTCTTCCCCTCCAAGCATATGGGCCAAATCTTTCTTAAACTCCTCGGTCATTTTCCAAATTTCGGGAGTATTTCCAAAATCCAACGCCAGCTGGTCGGCCTGGTCGGAATAATCGGCCAGCAGCTGGGCCCGCTGAATGTGGGGTAAAATGGCGTATTTCATTTCCCAATTTATCTGCAGGAAGCGGGAGGCTTCTTCCACCGATTCTTCCGTATTTTCAAATTCCTTATCCACAAACGCCACCCATTCTTCCGCCGTCTTGGTTACTTGCGGGCCGTATTTTTCCGACTGGCTGTAAAACGCCAGACGGCTCATACGGTTGAGCCAGAAGGATCTTTCCATCGTTTTGGGGAAACGCTGCATATCGCTAAACAACTCGGTCTGCAGTTGGGTATATTTGGTATTAAAATCATTTACAACCGCATTTGCCTGTTCGTTCAAAGCGACGTATTGATCCAAGGTGGCCGTTTTTACTTTTTGCCGCAGCACCTGCAACGTGCGGACATAGTTGGACGAAATCTCCCGGTCAATAATGAGGTGCGCCTCTTTATCCGGGAAGATGCGCCGCAAGTTCGCTATAGACTTTTTAATATTCCGAATACTACTCTGGAAATTTTCCACACTTTGCTGTTTGGCTTGTTCAAACCGTTCGTCCAGCGTATCGCTGTGCGCAGTCAAGCTGTTGTTTAAGGATATATCGTGCTTTTGCTGGCGCATTTTCATGCGGTCCGCTTCGCCCACCAAGCTCCGATCGGGCTCTGTCAACTGTTTGTATATTTCGCGCACGGCCAAGAGGGAAGCGCCTTGGCTCGTTTCGTTGCCGCTGGCGGTCACGGAATCCTGCAAAGAAGGGTGTATCGTGCTATAATCGGACAAGACAGACTCTTGCTTGGAGGGTTCTTTTTCTTCTTCCTTAGCCAGGGGAATACCTTCTTCTTCCAGGGCTTGGGTGTACTGGCGCAGGGTCGTTTCGTCCTGCCATTCTTTGTAATTATAAATGGGGTTATAATAAGCCACCAAATCCGCCCCGACAAGCCCACCAATCCACTTGGCATTGGAAGTGATGATTTTCCCTAAAGAGGTCTGCCGCAGCAGTCTGCCCGCAAACAAATCCACGGCTCCGGTGCTTACTGCATGCTTGGCATAATTAAACTGCCAATTATTCAGCAGTACAGCTTGTAAATCTTTAATGGAGGTAACCGGGTAGAGCGAAGACGGTAACGTATTCGGGTTCAAAAACAACGGTTCAAAACCGGTTTTAGCCACCCATTTCTGATACGGCACGGCCATATCCAGCGTGCCAAACATATTTTTGGGGCCGATAAATGCCAACGCAGGAATGTCTTCCTTAGGAAACACCAAATGTTCCCGCGCCCCCGAAAGCGGACGGAATACTATATCTTCGGCGGAAGATAACGTTTTGGAAGGGATGTAGAGGTCAAAGGCCTTTTCCCGCCCTAATTGATTAATGGCTTCCATGCCGCGTTGTTCCCATTTCACTACGCGGCGCTGGGCCGAGTTAAGCGGCTGCCACGTTACACGGGCGTCCTGCGCGTCGCGGAAACTGTTTTTGAAGCGCGTCCAGTTAGACGCATTTACGCGGCCCGTATAGCCGGAAGTACCGTACACGGAGTTAAAACCCGGTTGCCATTGGGTAAAGCTAATCGTTTCCTGAGGGAGGGCTTTTCCTTCGTTGAGCAACGTGCTTACTTCGCGCGATTTGGACAGCGGAGTGCTCAACTGGGAAACGCTTCCTATCTCTTCTGTTCCGGCCGAGGTATTTTTGAAAAAAGTTGTCGCGTCCATTTTGCGCACGGCCGCGCCGGCTTCTTTCTGAAAGCGAAACTGGCGGTTCATCACCGCGGCGGCCGATTTTAATTTGCGCCCCGATTTAGCCGCCGAGAACATTTTGACTGCACGCGGCATGGACACGATGGCCCCTTTGGTATAGCGGCCGGCAATCGTCACCAATTTGGCCACGCCTCTGCCGCCGTACACCCACAAGGCAATATCCATTACGGTGCTGACGGCAGATGAAACATAATCATCCATTTGTTTCTGATAGTTTTCGGGCGTGTTTCCGTTCAAATACACTTCCTGCCCACTAGACGTGCGGGTTTTAAGCCCCACGGAAGGAGCCTTCTGCGGCGTGCCAATATATCCTTGGAAATACACAGGAGAGAGCACAAATTCTCCCTCTTTATTTTGGGATCCGTTCCCCGTCAGCCGCGCATGGATACGCACCAATTCGTTGGCTAATACCTGCAGTTTTTCGGTATTCAAGCCATGATCATTATAACGATAAGACTGCGTCAGCGGGGCGTACATATCCACCGCCCACTGCGCCAGCTGTTCCCGATCGGCCTCCGGAAGCGGGCGGGAGTTATACACCAACAAACGCTTCTCCTGCGAGGCTTTCGGCAAGCTTTGCGTAAAATTGCCGTCTTGGGCCATCAAGCTCAACATCTCCAGCGCAAAAACCCGCACCGGGAAAGAATAGCCCCCTTTGGGGTTTGCATACTTTTTGAACAAGCCGTACACTTTTTCCCAAGAGTCGTTCAAACTATATTGAGCCGTTTCGTAGAAAGCGGTCAGCAAGGCATTTTGCAGCGGGGCAAAAAAGCGTTCAAACTGATCTTTGCTTTGTGCCAATTTTTCCACCGGGCTGCTGCCGTCTTCAAAAAGGCGAATCAGCGAATCCATTCCGTCCCCATATATCACGGCATAGGTGCCGGCATATTGGGCCGTCAGCTGGGCCTGCATCATAAGAGCAGCCGCCTGCTTGGCATCTTGTTCCACATCGCCAAAAGCCATTTTCCCCAGGGTTTCCATGCTGTAGAGGAACCCATCTCCAAGCCACGGTTCTATCACCCCGCGGGAAGCATCCAACTGGTTCTTATATTGAGAGAGTTCTTGGACATATTCCTGTAAAAAGTCCGCATACAAGGTGGGAGACCACCCCATCGCTTTCGGCGCCGTCACTTGGGAGGACGGATCGGCAGGAACTGCAAACATTTGTATGGAGGGGCCGTCTTGGAAGTGGCGTTTTAAGTCCCGCTTTACTTGTTGCTGCACATTGGCCGCCGAGCAAAGAGCACGGTTGGAACGGCTGAAATTCCGCTCGTTATACGGTTTAGAGAGCGGATCTTCCCAGCCGTATTGACGGTACAATAAATGGATTTTGAGTAACAGCAGGCGCAATGTGCCCTTCATTTGAATACGGGTTAAAGCCGGGATATCCAGGTTGGCGCTTTGAAAGGTGGTATAGCGATACAAAACGCGCTGTTGCGTGCGCATCAGCCAGTCCTCACGCAGGGACGTTTCCTTCTGGGAAAATCCGATTATGCGGTATCCGTCTATGGTATTGGCCAAAATTTCCGCGGCGTAAATCGTATCATAAAAATTGGCAAAATTTTCCGGATTCATGGGGTCTATGTATTCCACCAAATCCCCTTCGGTCAAATCGGCCTTGCTCCAGCGTTGCAATACGGTATTTTTGTCGCCCCGGTCGGCTTGCGCTTTCCACACGGGCCGCCTGTCCAAAATGTTTTTTGTGCACGGCGCAAGTTTTCCAAATCTACGCTTAAAAAATGGTCCGAATACCCTTGCGCCTGGCTAATGGCTTGATCTGCCCGGTCCTCCGTTTGGGCCAGTGCGACCAGCAGATTATCCCACGACTGGCGCATATTCTGGGCAGATTTCCGGCGCCCCATGGAATTAAGGGCATTATGCCGCCATACCAAAGCCGTTTGGTATTCTTCGGCGGAAGAGGCATTTTTCATTAGGCGGCCGGCTTGGCGCAGGTGCAGGCTGTCTTGCTGCAAAGCCCCCCCCTTGCGAAAAATCCATTTGCTCGCGGGATGTATTAATCAAAGGATACTGGTTCGCCACCGGGACGGGACCATATTTCTGCAACAAAGCGGCTTTTTCTTCTTTAGATAAAGTCTTTTTAGAAGGCGTATTCGTCGCCTGTCCCCATACGGTGGCCGGGCACACGCTTTGTAACAAAAACCATACGGCAAACAAACTGCGAAAAGAGAAAGAGGGCATATCTGCTCCTTAAAGATAAGAAAAACTCCTATTTATATATTAGGTATTCCGTCTGTAAATATCCATAGGACTTATGGCCCACCAAACCTTAGGCCCTGAACAAAAAAATGCAGGGAACTGAGCTTTTTTGATATTCTTTTATTATGAAACCTGTTTTGAACCGCTTTTTATTGTTTTGTATTGTATTTTTTATTTCTTCCGCCCAAGCGCAAGACGTACAAACCTTTGTGCAAAACCGCTTGCAAAACCCCGTGTTAAACTGTGCTTGGTGGGGCGGATTGGCCGTATATGCAGACGGAACCCAAAAAGAAATTTTTTCCGTTTCGCCCGACCAGCGGCTAACGCCTGCGTCTACGCTTAAACTGCTTACCAGTGCCGCCGCCTTGGAAACGTTTGGCCCGCACCACCGTTTTTTAACCCGGCTGTATGCCTCGGCCAAGCCCGATGAAAAAGGCGTTTTGAAAGGGGATTTGTACCTGCAAGGCGGGGCAGACCCCACCTTGGGTTCCCCCCGCGTAACCGGAGGAGAAACCTGGCAAAAAGTGGCCGCCAAATGGGCCAAAGCCGTCCGCCAGGCGGGCATTACGCGCATAGAAGGGAATTTGTACGCGGACGTATCGGCTTTTGAAGGCCCGTCCATTGCGCCCAAAGTAAATTGGGAGAATATCGGCAACTATTATGCCGCCCCCGTCAGCCCGCTCTGTTTTAACGATAATTCGTTCAAAATTTACTTTAAGCCACAACCTTTTGGCGGCAAACAAACGGAAATCTCCCGCACGGAACCGCAAATTCCGCAGCTGGAGCTGAAAAACTTCGTAACGACTGACGCCAAAAACAAGCGGGACAACGCCTACGTATATGGCGCCCCCCGCCAGTATGAAATGGAAATCTACGGCACCATTCCCACCAATTTCACCGGTTTTTCCATACAAGCCGCCCTGCCGGATTCCGCCTTGTTTGCCCTGCAAGCCCTGCATAATGCCTTGCGGGAAGAAGGCATAGCCGTAGGCGGACGCGAAAAAACACTTAGCACGCCGCCCGATTATTCCGCCATGACACTGCTTCACACCTACCGTTCCCCGGAATTAAAAGACATTATCGTCATCGTCAACAAGCGCAGTTTCAACCTGTATGCGGAAATGCTTTTAAGAAACTTGGCCTTGCAAGCCGGGAAAAAAGGAAGCGTACAAAACGGACTGGAAGAACTGGAAAAATTCCTGCGCAAAAATAAATTGGCCGCCGCGCAAGACGCCGTTTTATACGACGGGAGCGGCCTCTCGCGCGACAATATGCTCACCCCCCGCGTCCTTGTAAACACGCTGGTATTTATGACCAAAAGCCCCCATTTCCAGTATTATTATCAGTCCCTGGCCACCCCCAACGATCGGGGCGATTTGCTGCTGCTTCGTTACTTTCTAAAACCCAAACATCAAGTACAAGACGTCCGCGTAAAAGGCGGCACCATTGACGGAGTCAAAACCGTAGCCGGCTATGTGCACGACGCCAACGGCCATCCCATAGCCTTTGCGCTGATGGCCAACAATTTGGCCTCCAAGGACGAAACCGTCCTTCGTATTCACGAGGATATTATCAAGCAATTGTTATTGTCTTCGTCCGATTAGTTTTTTTAGCCCCGCTCTGGCGGGGCTTTTTTAGAGTGGCAAAAAATAATTCCGCCGCAAAATCCTGCATAAAAAAAGGCACCCCTGGCGGGCGTTTCATAGGCGGCGGCCAACTGCGCTGGCGCAGGTATTCCCGCCATACTAATTCTTCGTCTTCTTCCTCGCAATCTGCCAAAAAGAGCTTGTTTTCCGCCGCGAAAAAAGCATTGTACACCGCTATTAAGGCCTGCAGGCAGGCGTCCCGACTGGCAGAAACCAAGGCGCCTTTTAAGGAGTCCACCTCCGTATTCAAACGGGCCGCACGCGCAAAAACGGCATTTTCCAATTCACTCTTTCCACACGGCACAACGCCCCCTCCCGCCGAAACGGACATTTATAAATATAATTAAACGGGAAAAAAGAAAGGCCCCGCCAACGCGGGGCCTTTAGAAAAGTTCCAGCGGAGCAATTACCACTTCATCAAATACGGCGGGATTAACAACAGCATGGAAAGCACCGCCAGCACAATTTGAAGCGGCACATTCCACCGGGCCCATTTAAGCCACGGAATGCCCGCCATGCCGATAGCGGCCATGGTGACGGGCGCCGTAGGAATAACGGCATTGGTCCAGCCTTCGCCAAACTGATAGGCCAAAATGGAAAGCTGCGGGCTGATGCCCAACAAGTCCGAAAGCGGAATCATGACAGGCATGGTCAATACGGCCTGGCCGGAACCGGACGCCACAAAAAAGTTAATAAATGTGTGCGCCCAGAACATGCCTTCCACCGCCGCCAGCGGGTGCAGCTGCCCGATGGCCTGCGCAATGGAATGAAGCACCGTATCCAAAATACGCCCGTCGGAAGCAATCACCACAATGGCGCGGGCCAAAGCCAGCATAATGGAAACGCTCACCATACTGCGGGCGCCGTCAATAATAGCGTCCGTGGTTTGGTTTAGGCTCAGGCGTCCGATAATGGCCGACAGGAGCCCCACCCCCAAAAACAGCCCGGAAATTTCAATAATATACCAATGGAACACGGCCACGCCGTACACCAGCCCCGCCATGCCCAAGGCAAAAACAACGGAAATTAAAATATGGGAACGTTTGAATTCGGGTTTTTCCAATACGTTTAGGTGCAGATGTTTTCTTTTTTCGCGGTCAGCTTCGTAGGTAAGGCTGATTTTGGGATTTTTGCGCACGCGTTCGCCATACCAGGTAACGAAAAAAATCACCACGGCCGTACAAAGAGCCCACACCGCCAAGCGGTACCCCAGCCCCGAATAGAGCGGAAGCTGTGCTATCCCTTGGGAAATACCCACCGTAAAAGGGTTCATAAAGGCCGAACCGAACCCCACCCACGCGCCTAAAAACGGGATACTCATACCCACCACGGTATCATACCCCAGCGACAGGGCCAGCGGAATAAACAACGGGATAAAAATGAGGGTTTCCTCTTCCATGCCAAACACGGCCCCTCCCAGGGAGAACAAAATCATGCTGGCAGGAATAAAAAACTTTTTAAGTCGTTCCCGCTTGGAAAACAAATAACTCGTGCCCAATATCACGGCATTCACCGTACCGGTGCGTTCCAAAATCGTAAAAATGGCGCCCGTGATAAAGATGAACACAATAATGTCGGCGCAGTCGCCAAAAGCTTTGGCGGGAGCAGTCAACACGGCGGCCAGCCCTTGGGGGTTGGCGTCTACCCGATGATAAGACCCCGCCACGGTATACGAACGGCCGTCTTTTTGAACGGTATTATATTGCCCGGCGGGAAGGAGGTAGGTAAGCACGGCCATCACAATCATGATAGAGAAAATAAGGCCGTAAATGTTTAAGGAAAATCCGGATTTCATCTGTATATTATAGATTATTTTCCGCTCCCTCCGCCCAAGCAATACGCTAAGACTGTAAAAAATCTATTACGTCCTGCACGAAGCCCACCAGGCCAACAGCCACAATAACCGTCAGCAAAATTTCCAGCAACCATACGCCCATTGTCTTTCTCCGGCCGCCGGGCGCAAAGTTAATAACAGCCTCCGAAACCCCTTTTCACACGGGGAGGATCAGCCGAAATCTTAACTTTGCTAACCCAAACGGCTTTTTATTTGCTACAATAGACTTGCGCTTCCTGGCGGAAAACCCGCAAGCCGGGGCGCAACGGAGCCGGCACGCCGCTGGCGCGGCGTAAGTTTTTGGGAATAAACTTCTCCGTTTGTTGGAACTTTCTTCGGTTGTAGGAAGATACTGCCAAGTACGCCCGTAAGATAAGAGGCTATCGGAAAGCCTCTTATAAACGCTAGTATAGTAAGTATTGTAAGTATTTGTCAAGCATTTTTTGGTCCCAAAAGGGCCTATTTTACAAAAAGGAGGAGCCGATGATAAATAAATTTGAAAAACAATTGGAAAAATGGAATGGCGGCGTATTGCGCGGAGCGCAAGCAAAGTTAGCAAGGCTCCTTCGGGTTTCCACCGCTACGGTGGCCTTGTGGACTACCGGGAAAAGGCGTCCTTCCAAGGGCTACGCGGCACAAATTGCTCAGCTCTTTGGGCTGGACGCGTATGACGTCATGCGGTTATTCCCCCTTTCCACCACTTATCCGGAACTGCAGCCTTCCCGCCACACGCGTTCCCTGCGGGACGCACAGGGGCCGGAAAATGCTTACAGCGCTGACAATTATGATCTGCGCGAGGACGCCGCCCTTAGCAACAGCGTTTCGCTGCCGGTTTTGGAAAATTACCCGGAACATTACCCCCAATACCAAGACGGTGACGTAGCCGAATGGTGGACGGTGCCCCGTCACGCGGCCAAAGGAGCCAAATACTTGGTCCGTACGCCGGAAAAGCAAGACGTATTGTATTTTATCCGCCCCGAAAAAGAACCCATGGACGGGCTGGTAATGTTTTTGAAAACGCCCGAAGGGTACTGCGTCAAACGGGTACGCAAAGAGGGAAATGATTTTTATTTGCAAGAGCTAAACGGACATCCGTTTACCCGCTGGTCCCTGCCGCAGATACAGTTTATAGGTACGGTGGTGCGGGAAACGGCGGCCGTCTTATAACCCCTTGAATTTAGTCAGTTTTCCATTATACTAACTATATCCCCGGAGGGGACGGTTGGACAGAAAACCCCCCGGCGCGCTAGCCCCTCCTGTTGACGTTGGGCAACGCGATCGGATGATAACTGCCGCGAGTTTGCCGGCACGCGGGCGCGAAGAGCGTGGCGGCCGGAAGACCGTAAGAGCAGAAAACAAGAGTTCTTTGAGGAGATTGGCCGTGCGGGGCAGGTTTGCCCGGGCTGCAAGGGCCGTTTCACAAGCTTTGGACCTGTTGTCTGAGGACAGTGGGAGCTATCCGAAGATATGGGGCGGAGCAACCGGCTTCAGGTGTCGTACGGTGCCTCTGGATTCTTGACTGACAGCCATAGGTCTTTTTTGGGGATAAGAGAGTAATCATGGAAGAGTCGACTAAATGAGTCCTCCGCGTTGAATAAATGCGGAGGGCTCTTTTTTATGGATTTATAAAAAAACACCCCGGATTGTGTCCGGGGTGGGTAAAAAGAAACGGAATTTAAGACGCCTTCTTTTTGAACTGCGCATTGTACAAAGAAGCATACGCACCATTGGGCACTTTAAGCAATTCATCGTGGGAACCTTCTTCCACAATATGCCCTTCGTTAAGCACCACAATTTTATCGGCATTTACCACCGTAGACAGGCGGTGCGCAATCACAAATACCGTGCGGTTTTTGGTTAAGTTATCCAGCGCTTTCTGCACCACCGCTTCGGATTTATTGTCCAGCGCGCTGGTGGCTTCGTCCAAAATTACAATCGGCGCTTGGCGGATAAAAGCCCGCGCAATGGCCACACGCTGGCGCTGACCGCCCGAAAGCGTCAACCCGCGCTCGCCCAATTCGGTATCCAAACCGTTTTTAAGGGTGCGGATAAAATCGTCCAAGTGAGCGTTTTTAACAGCTTCCTGAAGGTCTTTTTCCGTAGCGCCGGGACGGCCGATTAAAATATTGTCGCGAATGGTGCCCGTGAACAGGAAATTGTCCTGAAATACCACTGAAATATGATCCCGCAGGGATTTAAGGGTAAAGTTTTCAATATTCACCCCGTCAATGGTAATAGAACCTTTGCTCACGCTGTAAAAACGGGGGAGCAAATTGACGATGGTGGATTTACCGCCGCCCGAATTGCCCACCAAGGCCACTGTGCTGCTGGCGGGAACGGTTAAGTTGATATCCTTAAGCACATACACCCCGGGCTTATAGGCAAAAGAAACATTGTTAAAGCTGATTTCTTTTTGCAAACCGGAAAGCGTAACGGCACCGGGCTTATCAAAAATAGCCGTTTTCAAAGCAAAAATTTCAAAAATACGGTCTATGGCCAAGAAGGCTTTTTTGATGTCTACATAATTGTCCCCCATGGTTTTAACCGGGGTGTAGAGCATCAAAAGAGCCGCCACAAAGGACGTAAAGTTACCGCTGGTAATCGTACCGTTTACAATCATGGAGCTGCTCTGCCAGAACACCAGCGCCAGGCCCAGCGAAACGATAAAATGCATCACCGGCGAGAGCCAACCCGTATGTTTTACCATACCCATATTTAGGCTAAACACGTCGTCCATCAACTGGTTAAAGCGGCGTTCCTGGTCTTCCTGCAGGTTATAGGCGGCTACGGTGCGGTTGCCGCTGAACATTTCGTTATAGGCACGCATGGCGATAGAGTTAATCACCACCGTATTGCGCACCAATTCTTCCAGTTTTCGCCGCACGATAAAAATAAGCGCCCCCGCCGCAGAAAAAGCGCCCACGGCAATGAGCGTCAGCTGCCAGGAGTTGTAGAACAACACGAAAATAAGCGTAATGGTGGAAAAAACGCGCGTTACAATCATGCGCAGGTTGTTAATGAGGCCGTTGCAGGCGGTGTCGGCATCGCCGTTATAGCGCATCATAATGTAGCCGGAATCCGTCGTATCAAAATAACCGCTGTGCATACTTAAAAGCTTACGGAAGAGTTTTTTGCGCACGTCCAGCGTGATTTTGTTCCCCACCCAAGAGTTGAGGTATTTCACCACGTACGTCAGCACGCTTTGCACCAACACAAACACAATAATTAACAACGGAATAAAAGCCGCAAACGCCGCGTCCTTGGCCACGAGAACGTCATCGGTGTAATACTTCATAAACATGGCCACCGTCGCGTCCAGCGCGCCCACCGGCAAGGCCAATGCCAACCCTAAAAATGCACGGAACCAATAGGGTTTTACAAACGGCCACATCTTTTTGTAATTTTCCACAAACGGATTTTTATAAATAAGCTCGCTGACGGGACGAGTAAAAAAATTTTTCATATGTACCTGCTCGGAAAAAGGGATTTCTTTTATTATAACAATTCCCCGCTTTCCTTTGCCCATATTACAAAAAACGCCGCGGGCAAAACCCGCGGCGTATCTTACAAGAACCTTAAATCAACTACTGCAACTCTTGGAAGCCCGTATTAGGAGCCCAGGAAGACTGCGTATCGTCTGCAAACATAGAAAAGTCCATCTTCCCGTTTTTATCACATACCCAGAATTGCAAGAAGTTAAATCCTAAGCACGGACGTCCAGCCCTGGCGCCGTTGGTATTCATACTGGGGCCCCTCAGAGGGTTATCACAATGGTAGCTGTCCCCGTTTTCGCCATAAATTCCTTTAGGGCGCGCCGCATACACTTTGGTGGCATTATTAGTGAAATAAGACGAACCATTGTCAAACTCCCGGATAAATACCGTATCTTTAGGATACTTAGCACACAAATCCTTTAAGCACTCCTGGTCCGCCACATCGCAAGTGGTAACTTTAATTCTTACATTGCGGGTAAACACACATTGATAAATCAGCTCCCGAGGGGTTTTTCTCTCCAACCCATATCATGCGTTATAGGTAAACGGAGAAGTATCCATGTTATATTGTTCCATTGCCACGCTGGGCAAAGGCGGAGGATACAGAGGCATATTGGTATTTGTAATATAGAAATTATTACGCCCCAAGCATTCATAGCCTGTAGCCGCAAAAGTCATCTCTTTATACTGCAGAAAATAACTATCCACGCATTGGCATGTAACGGGGTCAAAATTTTTACGTTCTTCCCCCAACAAGCAATCCATGGCCGTCAATGTACATTCCGGCGTTTTGCTTTTAAGCAAATACGAGGTATAAGCCGTGCTGCCGGTTTCTGAGCACGAGCCATCTTTGCAAGTATAGTCGCGGGAATAGGCATTATCCCAAACCATCTCTTCTCCGGAACCGGAACCGCTTGTTTGCACTTTATTAGGAATAGTTAAAGCATCCGTTTTAACGCCTTGCACGGTTGCGCTGTTAACGTAAAGGCCGCTTTTAGCTTCGCTTTTGGCATCAACAGCCCCGGAGAACGAAACATTGCTGGCCAATAAAGGCCGCCCTTCACACTAGTGTCGGTATTTATTTGCATCGTATTTTGGACGCGAAATTCTTTGATGTTTCCCCCCAAAGTGCTCCCGCCTTTTATATTAAGGCGTTGAATATACGAGTTGGCCCCGTTAAGAGCGATACTTCCGACAGAAGTTTTTGTATTACAAAAATTAACCACAGGTGCTTTCGCCATTGTGGTAGGATCGGCCGTTTCTAACTGGGCAAAAGTTCCCACCGGGGAAGAAAGCGTTGTTACAAATTACATGTTTTCGGCAGAAAGCAACAAGGGGAACGCTAGCAGAAACAATATTGCATACGTTTGTTTCATAACCTTATTCTCCTATAAATAGTATCGTAGCAAGACAAAAGAATATATTAATATTATAACATGCTTAAGGTAGATAACCAGTCCTCATACAAACATTTTTCCTGTGCACAATCCAGTTTTTCCTTATAAAAAAGGTCTTCTCACAAAGGCAAAAAATAACGCTAAAGAGAGGGGTTGAAAAAGAATTTTTTCTTTGCTAAACTAATCAAACAGTGCCCAGAAAAGACCCTCTTTTCTGTTTGCATAATTTTTCCCAACAGGGGTATTTTTTATGGTTATTAAAAAGACTAACAAAGAAGCGCTCACCGCCGCGGAACTAAAAGAAATCAAAAAGCATTTGCTGGAGCTTAAAGAAGATGCCGCCGCGCGCTTGAAAGACAAAAAGAATATGGATATGCCCGAAGCCGAAGTGGGTGACCCTATTGACGATGCCAGCAAAAGCTTGGACAAAGAAATCTTGTTTGAACTTTCCGGCAATGCCCATAGCACGATTGAACAAATTGAAGCGGCTTTGCGCAAAATAGACAAAGGCATTTATGGCTTTTGCGAATATTGCCGCCAGCCGATTCCCAAAAAACGCATTAAAGCGCTTCCGTTTGCGCGCTATTGCGTCAACTGCCAGCACTCCACGGAAAAACACCGCGAGTAGCTTTTAACCTATCAAAAACCCGCGCACAAAGCGCGGGTTTTTTATGGAAAGGATCACAGGTTTTCCCCTTCAAACGAAAATGGGAAGCCTCATAATAAAATTCTTTCAACGAAATCTGTTTGTTATCCTCCTAGCGCTGTAGTTTTAGCCCTAATAGCCTGCTATATTTATTTTTGTCATACTCCCCACATGTTACACCTGCCCACAGAGCAAAGATTCCCCTAAGACAACCGTCTAGCGGCCCCCTTGAAACTACCCCCAGAGCCAAAGAACTTCATGCAAAGAAATCTTTTATTTAGAAGGATTTTCCTTTCTCTTCGCCAAGAAAAGCATAAAAAACCCGGCTCGCGTACTCGCGGCCGGGTTTTTTGCAAATATCTAACTTATTTGGTTTCTTCGTCGCTTTCAGTTTTGAAAGAATCCTGCAACAGCTGGCCCAAGGTCGGGCGAGGAGCCTGTTTCAAATACTGAGCAACCACTTTGCGGTTCTGCACTTGGTCGTATTTCTTGACGGACAAGTTGACCGTAAAGGTTTCCGGATTTACGCCCACCACCAACGCGGTGATCGTATCGCCTTCTTTGGCGGTAAAATCGCGGCCCATTTCAAAGGGGCTGATGAAACCTTTGGTGTTGTTCTTGCCGATGGTGCATTCCACGCCGTTTTCGGCGTCCACTTTGGTCACCGTGGCTTTGACGGAGCTCTTGTACGGATAGCGGCGTTTAAGCGCGTCGGCCGGGTTGAGGAACAATTGTTTCAAACCGAACTCCAGTCTGGGGGTTTCTTTGTCCAAGGACAAGAGTTTCGCTTTCAAGCGCTGACCGCGGCGATAGTTGGCAATAGCGGTTTCAGGTTCTTTCCAGGCGATATTGTCCAAGTTCACGATGCCTTCAATGCCGTGGAAGCGCAGGAACAGTTTTTCCTTGTCCACTTTAGAAACCACCACGCGCAGCACATCGCCTTCTTTAATTTCGCCGAGCACTTGCTCGCGGCGGACGGCTTCGTCTTCTTCCAGCACTTGTTTGCGGGAGATGATGAGTTTCTGTTTTTCTTTGGCAAATTCAACGATTTGGGCTTTGATTTTGGCCCCAACGGGCAGATAATGTTTGTAAGCGGTGTGAAGTTCGGAAAGGGAAAGCGGCATAAAACCGTTTACGCCAAACACTTCCACAATGTAACCGCCTTTTACGCACTGAACAATCGTGCCTTTCACGCGTTCTTTGTCTTCATAGGCTTTTTTGCACACGTCCCAGCCCAGGGCTTCCAAAGCTTTTTTGTGGGACAGAATGGCCGGTCTTTCGTCGGAACCGCGTTTTACGAGCACGGCGGAAATAGTGTCGCCCACGGCCGGCAAGGTTTTGCCTTCAAATTCGGACACGGCGATAGCCCCCTCTTTTTTAGCGCCGGTATCCACCAAAATGTAATCTTGATTAATCTGTACGACGGGTACTTCTACAATTTCTTTTTTGTACAGCTTCTCCGATAAAGACTCTTGCTGCGCAATTAACTGATCCATCGTCATTTCTTGTTCGTTAATTGTGTCTTCGGTGTTTTTAATTTCTTCGTTTGTCGTCATAAGTCCTTATTACAGTCTTTCCCGCAAGGGGAAAACTGCGTAACCTCCGTTAGATATTTATAGAATTTATTGCATCCATTATTTGATTTGCAAATTGTTTATACTGCGCTTTGGGTTCCAGGGACGGGTCCTTTTCCAGGTGCATCACCTGGCCGAACTTCACCCGGATTTTGCGCACCCACGGCCACCCGAAAGTGCCTTGCACTTTTACAGGCAGGACGGGAACGCCCGTCTTATACACCAAAAATCCGATACCGCTTTTGGGCTTTTGCGGCAAGCCCGTGCGGCTGCGCGTACCTTCGGGGAACATCACCACGCTTTCGCCTTTTTCCAGTGCGTGCACCACTTCTTTCAAGGCGCCAAAATCGCCAATAGTGCGGGCACGATCCACCGGGATATAACCGCTGCGGCGGAAAAACCACCCCAACAGCGGCACGGAAAAGAGCTCTTTTTTGGCTACAAAGCGCGAATCGCGCACCAGCCCGGCAAAACTGCCTATGGCCGGCGGGTCGGCGTTGGAAAGATGATTGCCCGCTATAATAAGGGCTCCCGTTTTGGGGATATTTTCCAACCCTTCCACCTTAAAATCGTAACACACACGGAAATATATCCGTGCTATTAATTTTATCAAATTAAGAAGCATAGTGCTGGATTTTCTCCCACACGGCGTCCGTCACCTGCTGCATATTCAGAGCCGAAGTATCAATAATGATGGCATCTTCTGCCGGTTTAAGCGGACTGACCGTCCGGTGCGAATCGCGGTAATCGCGTTCCTTTATCAGCTTCAGGATTTCTTCATAATGGGGATGTTCCCCCGCTTCCTGCAGCTGTTTCACGCGGCGTTTGGCACGTTCCTCGGCGGAAGCGTCCAAATAAAACTTCATTTCCGCATCAGGAAACACCACCGTTCCCACATCGCGCCCTTCCATAACGATGCCGCCCTCTTCCCCCACATCACGCATTTTTTCGGTGAGGACCCGGCGCGCTTCGCCGTTGGTGGACACGCGGCTGGCCACGTTGCCCACTTCTTCCAAATGCAGTTTGGCGCCTAAGTATTCGCCGTCTACAAACATTTTCAAAGAAGCGTCCGGCTGGCGCGCAAACGTAAAGCGCAGTTGGCGGGCCGCTTCCAACACGGCGTCATGATCTTCGGGAACAATGTTTTTTTCAAACACTTTATAGGCCAGCGCACGGTACATTTCCCCCGTGCTCAAGAACCCGTATCCCAACTTGGCGGCAATCGCCTTGCCGACGGAGGATTTCCCCGTTCCGGCCGTTCCGTCAATGGCAATTAACATTCCGTTCGTACGCATATTATTCGGTCACCGCGTCCAAGCTTCCCGTTACGCCGCGAATAGCCAACATGATGGCGTCCGGGCTGGTGGCGGCGGATTGCGCCGTCTCCAAATCAATGTACCCTTCTTTATACAGCTTAGCCAAGGACTGGTCAAACGTGTTCATACCGTAGAACTCACCGCCTTGCATCATTTTGTACAAATCGCTGGGTTTATTTTCCAAAATCAACTTGCGCACCTGCGGCGTGGAAACCAAAATTTCCAAAGCGGGGCGCATACCGGGTTTAATCGTAGGCAACAAGCGCTGGCACACAATACCGCGCACCAGTTCGGAAAGCTGCAGGCGCACCTGGTCGTGCTGTTCCACGGGGAAAGCGTCCACCAAGCGGGCCAACGTCTGCGTGACGTTTACCGTGTGCATGGTGCCCAATACCAGCTGACCCGTTTCAGCCGCGCTGATAGCGGCTTTCATCACTTCGCCGTCGCGCAGCTCGCCGATTAGAATAACGTCCGGGTCCTGGCGCATGGCCGCGCGCAGCGCACCCGTGTAGGACGGCGTATCTACCCCCAGTTCCAACTGGCTAACGATACAGCGGTCGTCCACGTGCATAAATTCGATAGGGTCTTCAATCGTTAAAATATGGCCGGGGCGAGTTTTGTTGATGTGATCAATCATCGCCGCCAAGGTGGACGTTTTACCGGAACCGGTCATACCCGTCACCAAAATCAACCCGCGGCGGTTTTCGGAAATCTTGCGCAAAATATCGCCGGGCAAGTGCAATTCTTCAAAAGAAGGAATTTTAAGAGGAATATGACGCACGGCCATACAAATTTTGCCCATTTGGCGGAACACGTTAAAACGGAAACGGCCGTAAGATTTGGCGTCCAACGAAAAGTCCACCGTGCTGTATTGTTCAAAAATTTTCCGTTCGCGTTCGCCCATACAGGCATAGGCCATTTTTTTGGCTTCGTCGTTGGAAACAAAGCTGTCGTCAATGGGCTTGATTTGCCCGTTCAAACGCACGTATGCGTTGGAGTTGCCGCGAATGTGCAAACCGCTGGCTTTATTGTCTACTACGGTTCTTAACAAACTTTGCAGTCCTACCGCCATGTCATTCTCCTCTTACGACCGGTTTTTTTTACGGCGCAGATACGCCGGAATCAGCATTGCGTCTTCAGGTTCCGGCGATTTGGGCGCATCAAACGAAGCAAACACTTCTTGCGCCGAAGGCTTCTTGCCCGAAACTCCGCCCATAATTTCCGCCGGAAGCGGGCGGCGCGCGTTAAACACGCTGGCTTTTTCGGCGCTAAATCCGGTAGCGATGACCGTTACCTTAAACATGCCGTTTAAGGAAGAATCATACGAATAACCGAACATGATAATGGAATCGTTGCTGGCATATTGACGAATTAAATTCATCACTTCGCCTTGTTCCAAAAGCGTCAGGTTTTCCTCCGCGGAAAAGTGCACAATAAAACCTTTTGCCCCGCGGATATCGGCATTTTCCAACAGCGGCGAAGAAATGGCTTTTTTTACCGCCTGCAAGTGGCGCCCGGGGCCGCTGGCCTCGCCAATGCCGATAAGCGACTTGTGCGAATGGCACATCACTTTGCGCACATCGTTAAAATCGATATTCACTTCTCCCGGCTGCGTGATTACTTCGGAGATGCCTTTCACCGCCTGGAGCAGCACTTCATCTACCATTTTGAATGCGTCGCGGGAAGAAGTTTCCGGGTCAATGTTGGCAAAAAGTTTTTCGTTCGGCACGATAATCATGGAATCCACATACTTCTGCATTTCCTTGATTCCTTCGTCGGCCTGCTTTTCGCGCACGTACCCTTCAAAATTAAACGGGCGGGTGACTACTCCCACCACCAGCAAATCGTCGCCATAAATTTCTTTGGCCAATTTGGCCAAATACGGCGCCACACCCGTACCGGTGCCGCCGCCCATACCGGCCGTAATGAACAGCAAATCGCACTGACCGATAATGAGTTTTAGTTTTTCCTTGGATTCCTCGGCCGCTTTTTTCCCTTTTTCGGGGTCTCCGCCGACGCCAAGCCCTTTGGTGATTTTTTCGCCCACCTGCACCAAATACGGCGCACGGTTGCGGCGCAAATCCTGCGCATCGGTGTTGACGGCAATAAAATCCACGTCCTTCAGGCCGGAATTCACCATGTGGTTAATGGCGTTTCCGCCGCCGCCGCCCACGCCGATCACTTTGATTTTGGCCTTTTTGCTTTCAAACAAATCGGCCGGCATAAATAAATCTTTCATACTTGCTCCAAATCAGCCGCCGAAAATATCCACGCCTTTGAACAAACGGCCCAATTTGCCGAAGAACGAACCGCTCTTTTCGTAAGAGCCGCCGGAATAATCGTCGTAGCCGGAATTGTCCGAAGCGTAGATGGCAAGCGCCATGGCGGTGCTGTACTGGGGGTCAAAAAATTCGTCGTCGCTGGTAATCAGGTCGCGCTGGACCACGCCGCGGCGTACCTCTTTGAGGCCCAAAATGTTTACGCAGTGGTCCGTAATGCCGGGCATCAAAGAACCGCCGCCCGTCACCACGCCCACCACCGGGAAATTTTTATAGCCGGAGGTTTCCACACACCGGCCCACTTGTTCAATCAGCTCTTCCACGCGCGGCTGGATAATGTCCAGCACGTAGCTTTTTTTGATATTATGCGTGCTGCGTCCGTCCAGCGAGGGCACGGGGATTTCGCCTTCTTCGTCCAAAAACGTGGGGAAGGATACGCCGTATTTTTCTTTAATTTCTTTGGCGTTTTGGCGGCTGGTGTGCAGCAGGCGCGAAATGTCGCTCGTAATCAAATCGCACCCGTAGGGAATATCGCGCGAGAACTTCAAAATACCGTCAATGTAAATACCGACGGACATCGTTTCCCCGCCCAAATCCAAAATCATGGCGCCGATTTCTTTTTCTTCCTGCGTCAGCACCGTATCGGCCAGCGGAACCAGGCCGTAAAAAGTGCCGTCAATTTTATAACCGGGGCGCTGAATGGCTTTGGCCAAGTTGTTCAAATGGGTAGAAGAACCCGTGGTAATATGCACGTCCACTTCCAACAAAGAGCCTTCCATTCCTTCCGGGTTGGTAATGCCTTTTTGTTTGTCTATGGCGTAACCTTGGGTAATAACGTTGACGATTTCGTTGTCGTTTTTAATAGGCATGGCCTTGGCGTTTTCAATAGCCAGGGCCATATCGGACTGGGTGATTTCTTTGTCCAGACGGGAAATGTTATACGTGCCGTGGTTGGAAAAAGATTCCAAATGCGCCCCGCGCACGCCCACAAACAAACTGCCTATTTCCTGATTGCATTCGCGTTCAATACTGCCTAAAACATGAGTCACTGCGGCGGAAGTTTCGCGAATGTCGGACACCATTCCCCCCCGCAGCCCTTTGCACGGGACGCTGCGCCCCGCCACTACTTTTAAGGTATTTGTTTCAAAATCATGCGCCGCGGCAATACACGTCATCTTGCCGCTGCCGATATCCAATCCGGCAATGATATTCGTTTTAGCCATAAAATCCACCTACAAAAAATATATCTATATTATAAAACTTAATGGGACGTCTGTGTTAAAAAAACTTTCCCGTATTTGAAAAACTGGAAGTCCAGCTTTTGCAGCTGTCCGTACCGTTCGCGCGAGAAGGCCAAAATGCGGGCCGCCACCAAGGCTTTTTTCTTTAACTGTTCAGCCTGGCCAAAGTCAATGATGCAGCCGTCCGGCATGTGCATTTTAACGGTGTTTTTTTCCAAATCCATTTGCAGAAAAGCAAAATCCAGCTCTTTATTCAGCTTCAGCGTGCTTTGCACCAAATCAATAAATTCGGGGCTGAGCTTTTGCGGAACGGAACCGGAAAGCTCCACAAACGGAACGGGAGAAAGTAAATCGGGGTGCGGGTCGGGATAGACGGTGCTGTCTTCGTCAATATAGCGGACGGAATCGTCCGGCAAGACGAATTTGGCAATCGGCGTGCGGTGTGCGGCGGAAACGGTGAGTTTGCCGCTTAACAGCCCGCGCTTGACGGCCACGTCTTTTAGCATGGGATAGCGTTTTACCACCGTATCGCGCAAAGCGGCCGCGTCTTTGACGGAAAAAGCCTTCCCTTCATACGGCTCTGCCAGAGCGGCAATTTCTTTGCCGAGCTGACCCGTAACACCGGAAACTTGGATTGTTTTGGCGTGCCAGTCGGTTATTTGGGAGTTTACCAGCAGCCGGTACCCTTTGGACAAGGCCAGCCAGCCGCCGCAACCGACGACGCCTACTAAGACAAGCAACAAAAAAAGCTTAAAAAAAAAGGATGACCCTTTCCGGCGGACCACGCGTTTCTTTCTTCCTAAAGACGCCGCTGAAGGCCGGTAATAGTCATACTTTTTCATACATGCAACCAACAAATTAAAATGGGCGGAAAGGGAGTTGAACCCTTAAGGACTTTCGTCCATACGGTCCTGAGCCGTACGCGTCTGCCAATTCCGCCACCCGCCCAAGTAAATATATTTTAGAAAATTGCGAAGAAAAAATCCAGCAATTTATTTTGTATAGGGAAAAAATATTTTTTCGCGCACTTTATTTTTAGTTTTCCCCCGCATGGAACGCGTCAAAAACGGATATTATTTTTGAAATTTTGTTCCATTTCGCGGTTCAAATCGCGCTTTTTTAAGGCGTCGCGCTTATCAAACAAGTGTTTCCCTTTGGCCACGCCCAATTTTAGTTTGGCCCACCCGTTTTTGAAGTACACTTCCACCGGCACCAGCGAATAGCCTTTCAGCTCCGCTTTGGCGCCTAATTTGCGGATTTCTTTTTTGTTCAAAAGCAGCCTGCGCACACGCGTAGGATCCGGCTCGGTAAGCGAATTGAATTTATAGGGTTTTACGTGCATATTATACACGCGGGCCTGTCCGTTTTCCACCCGCACAAAGCTGCCGTCCAGGCTCAGCTCTTTTTGGCGGATAGATTTCACTTCCGCGCCCAAAAGTTCCAGGCCGGCTTCATAGGTATCTTCTATAAAATAATCGTGATAGGCTTTGCGGTTGGTGCAAACTACCAAAACGGACTCTTTCTTCGTCATACTTATATCATAGCAAATTGCACACGGCGGCGGCCAAGCCCCGCATGTTCCGCCCAAAAGTGCTATGATATAGGTATGATTATTGATGACGAAAAACTGCAACGAACTTTGGAAAAAGCCAAGTCCCACACGGACTCCGAAGTGACGGATATTTTGAAAAAAGCCCGCGAATTAAAAGGCATTTCGCTGATGGACGCGGCAGTCCTGTTAAACCTGACGGACAAAAAACTCTTAAACGACCTTTTTGATACGGCCAAATACGTAAAAGAAGCCATCTACGGCAACCGCATCGTACTGTTTGCGCCGTTGTATATTTCCAACATTTGCACCAACGAGTGTATTTATTGCGCGTTCCGCCGTTCCAACACGCACCTAAAACGCCACGCCAGCACGCAGGACGAAATCCGCCAGGAAGTAACCGCCCTCTTGCAGCAAGGCCATAAACGCATTTTGATGGTGGCCGGCGAAGCCTACCCCGGCGGCGGCCTGCAATATGTGTACGACAGCATTAAAACCATCTACGATACCCGCTGGAACGGGCAGAATATCCGCCGCGTCAACGTCAACATTGCTCCGCTGACAGAGCCCGAATTTGAAGAACTCAAAAAATGCAACATCGGCACTTACCAGCTGTTCCAGGAAACCTATCATAAGGAAACCTACGCCAAGCTGCATATTGCCGGTGCCAAAAAAGACTATCAATTCCGCCTAGACGCCATGGACCGCGCCCTCCAAGCCGGCATCAACGATGTGGGCATCGGGCCGCTCTTAGGCCTGTATGACCACAAGTACGAAATTCTGGCCACGCTGGAACATTCCTGGTACCTGGATAAAACCTACGGCGTAGGCCCGCACACCATTTCCATTCCGCGCATTGAACCGGCGGAAGGGTCCGACTTTAGCCAACACCCCAATGATGTGCTGACGGACGACGATTTCAAAAAATGTATTGCCGTACTGCGCTTAGCCGTGCCGTACACGGGCATTATCTTAAGCACGCGCGAATCGCCCGCCATGAGAAACGCCTGCTTGGAACTGGGCGTCTCGCAAATTTCGGCCGCGTCCCGCGTGAACCCGGGCGGCTACTCGTACGACAAGCAAAACGGCAGCCAATTCACCTTAACGGATGACCGCTCCATGGCGGAAGTGGTGGACGCTATTGTAGAAGCCAAACACATGCCGTCCTTCTGCACGGGCTGCTACCGCTTGGGCCGCGTAGGCAAGGATTTTATGGATATGGCCAAACCCGGCCTTATCAAAACCCACTGCTTGCCCAATGCCATGTTCACGTTTGCCGAATACCTGGAAGACTTTGCCCCCGCCCCCTTAAAGGCCAAGGGCTATGCCTTAATTGAAAGCACCACCAAAGAAGCCTTCCCGCAGGATTCGCCTATCCATAAAATGATAGAGAACAACCTCAAAGCCATTAAAGAAGGCAAACGGGACTTGTACTTTTAAGCCAACTTTTGTGCTTACGCCCGGCGCCTAAACGCGCCGGGTTTTTTGTTGGGAACAAATACAAAAATCAAAACCAGCAAATGGATTCTTCACAGTTAGTTTTGGAGTCAAAGAACCCCCTCCAGAGGCTTTCCTCCTTCTTCCCTGGTTTCTTTCCCCCCTTTCGTATGGCAATAAAAAACCCCGCCCGAAGGCGGGGTTTTATCTGTATTAAAACAGATTAGAATTTCACATTCACGCCAGCTTGATAGACGGTAGCGTCGGATCTGTCAAATTCAGCTTTAGACAATTTGGCATAACCGATACCGGCGAACAAGCCCACATTTTCGTTGTGCTGGTAGGTGGCGGTCAAATCCGCTTCCAGTGTGGCAGCGTGTTTAGCCGTTCTGTCCTGGAAGGCGAAGCCGTCCAAGGCGAAGGTCATTTTGTTCCAGGTGTAATCTACGCCGACATTGAAGATGCGGGATTCAGCCAACACATCCGACAAGTCGTCACCGAAATAGGTTTTACCATAGACCAAGCCCGGAGCATAAGCACCGTATTCAGACACATTACCTTTCTGGTAGATGAAGGCGGCTCTGGGCGTCAAAGCGTCCATATTCAACGAACCGTCCACTTTCACCAAATAGGCATTGTCGTGGGATTCTTTAATCAAGCGGTCACCGCTGTGGGCGCGGGCATATTCCACGCTCAAAGCCCCCGCTTCCGGCGTCATAGACAATTTGGCGCCATAGAAGCCCTGATATTCATCGTTCCAAACTTTATTGTTGTAGGCATAGCCATACACTTGGGCTTTGACCGTATCCGTCAGATTCATACGGAAGTCCACACCGTAGAAGTCAGCTTCTTTTGCGGCTTCCAAAGTGTTTTGGGTTTTACCGGCGATTAAGGTCAAGGCCTTTACATCATCGGCATAGGTCAGTTTGGCAGCATCCAAGGAGGTTACATCGCTAGACAGAGCAGCCATATAACCGTGGCGCGGGCCAAAATACAACAAAGCGCTGTCTTCGTCACCGTAGAATTGGCGGCCGAGCGTCAATTCAAAGCGGTCAAAGAGGTTGGACAAAACCATATTGGCTTCCGCCAAATAAATCTGGTTTTGATAGGTGTTGAGGTCTTTACCTTTTTCAGAGCCATCCCAAGGAGTGTGGTACACGAATTGGACATTCGCTCTTACATCTTCCGTCAGTTCGGCAGACAAGCCAGCCATCACGCGGGAAGCCGCGCCGTTAGCCTCGCTCTTTTGCGCATTGTTATTGGCGCCAATTACTTCAATTTCGCCAATGGCATCTACATTATCGACGATGGCGGCGCTAACAGGCCAAGACATCGCCAGGACTAAAAATAAGCCCAGTAGTTTCTTCATTTAGTTGCATCCTCCTGTATAAGTTTAACTACCCTACATGTTTATTGAAACTTATTCCCGCACATTTGGCAAGCTAAAATAAAATTTCGGCTTGACAGGGGATTATAGAACTGGTATTCTATTTCCCCGTTTAATTAAACCATTCTCAAAATATACGAAATTTTGTGTTTTTACCGTCTGAGAATAAAGTTTTGTTTTTCCTAACATTAAATCCGTTTTTTTGTTAATCAATAAAAAATCCCGCGTTTTAAGCGCGGGATTTTTTAATTAGTTTTGCTTTTTAAGCCCAGAGCGAAAGTTTAGTCACCTTATCCGGTCTTCTTACTTTCGGTTCACCCACCAGCTCTTGGATATACGCTTCGCACACGTATATTTTGGTGCCGGGGAACAAATGCCCGCCGATGGCCTGGTTATCTTTTCCGGCCATCACCACATGTGCATGCACTTGGGGGCGATTGTCCTGAATGCTGATGTTCCCGCACAGGCTGATGAGTTCCATCTCTTGGTTAATGACGGTTTTATCGTATTTCTTTTTATTCTGGTCGTAGCAGCCAATCGTGGCGTTGGACACGGAACCCACTACGTTTACGATACCGCATTTCACCTGGTTGTCGTGGCAAAAATCCGCGAGCGACTCTAATAAATCCTTGCCTTTAGGAAGCCTGAAAAGATATGTCCGTCCGGTCAAGTAAGGTTTTTCTTCTGCCATTTTATTCTCCTATCGGGCCTAGAGCCATTGTTCGGCCCGCTTTAAGTTTTCTACATAAGCGCACACGGCAGCGAACAGGTGTTCCCCGTCCAGCCCGGCTTCGGCATAAACTTTAGCCGCCGACGCGCTTGCCAAGAATCTGCCGTCCCGATGCGGGTACAGCGTATGCCTGCGCCCCGCCTGGCTGTTAATCCAACAGTCCAGCGTGGGCAGGGTAAAATCGGTTATTCCCATAGCCGTGCGGAACAACTCCGCCGGCAGGATTTTTTCCTGCTCGGCCGCGGGCAGCGCTTCAAACAGTTCCCGGCTGGTAATGTATACCACATTCACATCCGGGCCGTTCTTAGCCAATTTGGGGAGCAGTTCTTCCACCACAATACGGCCCACTCCCGCGCCCTGCACAAACAACGTGCCTTCGGCCTTGCCTTTGGCACGGCGCAAATAATACACCCCGTTTACGGCATTGGCGGCAGGTTCCGCCCCTAACGCCTCGCGGTCCATAAAAGCATACGACGGGCGCACCACAAACGGCGCAAACACCGCCGGCCGCATGGACAAGGCTTTTACCGTAAGCGGCCAAATTTCGTCCACTTCCAAAGGAGTAATGGTAATGCAGGCCCCTTTGGGGAAGTTGTCCTGCACCAGCTGCAAAGACTGCGGGTCCGCATGTGTGGGGCCGTCTTCTCCGGTGGGCAAGCTGGCGTGACCGTTAAACATAATAAAGGTGTTCGGGTCCGCCCCCGCTTCCCGCGCGGCCTGCACGCCAATGGCATGCAAACGGGCCGCTACGTGTTCAAAGGCCAAAAAGGCCCCGTAAGAAGAAGCCACCCCAATATGTTTGCCAAAGGCCGAAATACCCGTGCAAAGCGCGGCCATGCCGTCTTCGCAAATACCACCTGCGGCCAAACGGCGCGAAAGCGGATTGGATTGCGTATTAAAATTGCCGGCGGGGAAATCCTTCGCCACTTCCGCCGCACCGGTGGAACCGTACAAATCGGCAGACGCCGTCAAAATGGTTCCGCCCGTTTGTTTGTTCAAATACGCCAACACTTTGCCCAAAATACCGCGGGTGGTGTAGGATTTGCCTTTTTCAAATACAAATTCGGCGGGCACGTCCGTCGGTGAGAATTTGGTGTACAAATCTTTGCTGTTTCCCAATTCCGCCCGAACGGCGCGTTTTTTGCCTTCCAAGCGTTCGGACGCTTCGCGCAGGCAGGCGGCCGCATAAGCGGCGGTTTGCTTGTCCGCTTCCAGCGCGCGGCGCACCGTCAGCAAGGATTCCCAATAGTACTTTTCAATGTTTTCGTCGGTCTTGTCCCCTTCAAAGCGCGGGAAAGACACGCCAAAAGCTTTTTCAAATTCCGCCAAAGACTGGTAAAACCCGTCCGAAGCAAATTTATGCCCGGCCCCGTGGGAGGCTTTCCCTTCAATGCCGTAATGCCACCCTTTCACCGTGCGGTACACAATCGCCGTGGGCTGGTGGTTTGAAATTTCGGCCGCCAGGCGGTGAGCCATATGAATTTGATTGAAATCATGTCCGTTCGGCACGCGAATGACGTTGAAATCATGGATATAGAAAAATTCCATCGGGTTCCACTGCACATAATCGCCGGGGTGTTCGCCGTCGGCCGTTACGCGTTCGCTTTCAATGGAAGCTTCGTTCCAGTCTATATGGAACACGGCATTTTTAAGCTGCGCCGTAGCCGCCATGGCAGCCGCTTCGCTTACGCGGCCGGCCGTCAAGCCGCCTTCCCCTTCCACAATATGCACCACGGGGCAGTTTTCGCCGTAAGCGTCCGCCGCGGCCAAAGCCAGCCCCACGGCAGAACCGTCCCCCACGCCGCTGGCGCCGGTGCTGGTGCGCACAAACGGAACCAAGGGTTCGGGGTGACCGCCCAAGGGTTTTACATGAAATTTTTTGAACAAAGGCGTTCCCTGCGCCGTGTTGTGGCGAAAGCCCAGCAAATCTTCCAAGCGGAGCTGATGTTTTTCTTCTTTAGCCAGCAGTTCCGGCGCAGCAAGGCGCGCACATTCGTTGCGAAGGGCCCACAGGGCATACAAACCAAGCGCCTTATGACCCGCGGCGTAAGAAATGATATCCGCGTCGTCTTTTAACGGGTGGGGCAAGTCGTAAGCCATGTCTCTATATAAAAGATGTTCCACAAACCGCCCGCTGGAAATGCTTCCGCCCGGGTGGCCGGAAGTGGGCACATAGTTATACAAAAGCGAAACGAGGGCGCGGTAAGCAATATCCAGCCGTTCCAGGCCGGCCGCGTCTTCTTTGGAAATCTGATATTTCGGATTATCTAAATAATCGGTTACGTCCAAATATACGTTTCTTTTCTTTCCCAATTCAAAAGTTCGGCTCATAGTCATCTTCCTGTTGTTATAAAGTAAGGTTTTCCATTCCGTTTTGGGCCGCCTCGTACGCCAGGCGGAAGGTTTGCTCCACATCGGCCTTGCACACAATTTCCACGTTGGAGTGAATGTTGCGCGTGGGAATGGAAAGGCCGCAGGTGGGCACGCCTGTTTTGGACAAATGCACCGCACCCGCATCGTTTCCGCCGCGGGGGGCAATGCGTATCTGCCGGCGAATGGCACATTTATCACAAATCGTTTTCAATGTTTCAAAAAGAACAGGGTGCGTAATGGTGCGGGCATCCAGCGCGGTAATTCCTACGCCCTTGCCCAAGGCCGTGATATAATCCTGCGGCGCGCAGCCCGGTATATCGGCGGCGCCGGTGGTATCCAAGCACAGGGCCACGTCCGCCTCTATGCCAAAAGCGGCCGTTGTCGCGCCGCGCAGTCCCACTTCTTCCTGCACCGTAAATACGGCATACACATTGTAAAAAGGTTTTTGAATTGCTTTTACCAGTTCCGCCAGCACAAACACGCCGGCGCGGTTATCCAGGGCTTTGGCACACACCATGCCGTCCCCAAATTCTTCGTAAGAACGGTCCAGCACGGCAAAGTCGCCCGGTTCCACCGTTGCCAACACTTGCTGGGCAGGCAGCCCCAGGTCTATACACAGGTCTTTCACGCCCACGGCTTTGGCACGGTCCGCCTCGGTGGTAATATGGGCCGGCTTCGTGCCGATAACGCCCAACAACGGGCCGTTCTTGGTTTGCACGCGTACCCGTTGGGCAAGCAGGGTGCGCGGGTCAATGCCGCCCACCGTTACAAAACGCAAAAAACCGCGTTCATCTATATGGTGGATCATCAGGCCCACTTCGTCCATATGCGCGCAAAAGAGTAAATTTTTGGAAGAGGTGCCTTTCTTAAAAACAATCAGGTTGCCCATAGCGTCGGTACGGACGGAATCGGCATACGGGGAAAGGATTTCTTTGAGGTAACGGCGGACAGCGTTTTCGCGGCCCGAAATTCCCGGCAGTTCAGTTAAAGTCTTAAGAATAGAAAAATCTAGTTTTAGCTCCATTTTGTTCACTTTGTGACAGTTAAGGTATTTACATTATACCCACAAAGCTTTTTTTTTGCAAGTTTTTCCGTCGTATGGTCCGTACGCGCGCACGGGCGCGCACGCCCTTATATAGCTCCCCCTCTGGCAGCGGGGAAGGGTGTTGCGCCACGCGGCGGAAAAAAATAGTAAAATATGGGGGACAGAATTTATCTTAGGAGGCAGTTTAATGACCGTTTCTTATAAAGACCTTGGCTTGGTTAACACCCGCCAAATGTTCAAAGACGCTATGGCCGGCGGTTACGCCATTCCGGCTTACAACTTCAACAACATGGAACAGTTGCAAGCTATCGTTACCGCCTGCGTGCAAACCGGATCCCCGGTAATTTTGCAGGTTTCTAAAGGCGCCCGCCAATATGCCAACGCCACGCTCTTGCGCTGGATGGCCCGCGGTGCGGTGGAAATGATGAAAGAAATCGGCAAACCGGTTCCGCTGTGCTTGCACTTGGACCACGGCGATTCCTTTGAACTGTGCAAAGACTGCATTGACAACGGTTTCTCTTCCGTAATGATTGACGGCTCTCACTTGCCGTATGAAGAAAACGTCGCGCTCACCAAAAAAGTGGTGGACTATGCCCACCAGCACGATGTGACCGTGGAAGGCGAACTGGGCGTGTTGGCCGGTATTGAAGATGAAGTTTCCGCCGAACACCACACCTACACCGATCCCGCCCAAGTGGAAGATTTCGTAAAACGCACCGGCGTGGATTCCTTGGCCATTTCTATCGGCACCTCTCACGGCGCTTACAAATTCAAAGTAAAACCCGGTGAAAAATTGCCCGAATTGCGCTTTGATATCTTGGAAGAAGTTTCCAAACGCTTACCCGGCTTCCCGATTGTATTGCACGGTTCCTCCAGCGTTCCGCAGTGGGCCGTCAAACAAATCAACGAATACGGCGGCAAATTGGAAGATACCGCCGGTATCCCGGAAGAACAACTGCGCAAAGCGGCCAAATCCGCCGTGTGCAAAATCAACGTGGACTCTGACGGCCGCCTCGTGATGACCGCCACCATCCGCAAAGTATTCGCCACCAAACCGGCCGAATTTGACCCGCGCAAATACTTGGGCCCGGCCCGCGAAGAACTTATCAAAATGTATGCCGAAAAGAACGAAAACGTATTCGGTTCCGCCGGCAGAATCAAATAACATTTTGACTCAAACAAAAACCCCGCCGAAAGGCGGGGTTTTTTATGGCTTAAATACAAAATCCGAACAGCTTTTTCGGTCCCAGTTAATTGGTTTTTTATTTCGTTTTTGTGCCGGAGCGCCGGCATAAATGCTGTTGGGGTCCGTAAACGGTTTCGTTACCAAAGAATTGGCCCCCACCACACTGTTATCGGCAATGCGCGCCCCTTTCAAAAACAACACATTCATTCCCACCCATACATGGTTCCCGATGCAAATCTCTTTCCCGGGGTTTAACGCTTGCCCGGTGGACACATCAAAAATAGTGTGTCCATCTGCTGGGTGAATACATATTTTTCGACTGAACATGCAATCTTGACCAATGCTTACTTTCTGGCGAGGTTCTCCTGATAACACGACGCGTAAGTCCTCTTCGCTTGTAAAATCATCTCCAATTTTTACAGTACTGCTGCGCTGTATCAGGAACAGGCTTCTTTTAATATACGGATTTTTGCCTATTTCCAAAGAAGAATCGCCTTCCAAGGCAATAACGGTTTCTTCAAAAAGAAAAGGCTTACACAGGCGCAACAAATTGTTGGAGTTGCGAAAGCGTACTTTCACCCCAGGAATCGGCCAAAATGCAGAGTGGGTTTTGACGGTTCCGTCCGGGGAGACAATTACAATGCGGTTATTGGTCCACCCCGCCACAAACGCATGGCGCATTTGGCGAAACGGAATAAAAACGCTTAAAAGCCTTCGTAACCATTTGGGCATTTTCAAATCCCCTTTTTGCGGAAAATTTCCGTCACACGGTCAAAAATACCGTTGCAGTACGCAATAGCGAGGCCGTAATTGGAAAGGGGCACTTTCTTTTCTTTCAAAATTTCCAGCCGCCGCAAAATTTGCGTACGCGTTACCATACAGCCGCCGCATTGAATGGCCAGTCTGTACTTTTCCGCGTCGGCGGGGATAGCGTCCAAATTGGCTACGACATTAAACTTTAATTTCTTGCCCGTATATTTTTGAAGCAGGTTGGGCAGTTTTACGCGGCCGATATCGTCGCATTTGTTGACACTGTGCGAGCAGGATTCCAAAATAAGCACCTCGTCGCCGTCTTTTAAGCGGTCTATGGCGCGGGTACCGCGCAGGAAAGCGTCAAAATCCCCTTTTAAGCGGGAAAATAAAATGCTGAAACTCGTCAACGCAATGGTGGGAGGCACGACAGACGCCACATATCCAAACGCCTGAGAGTCGGTCACCACCAACTTGGGCGTATGCGTTTGAAGATATTCGCGCAGTTCCGTGTCTTTCAAACACACCGCCACCGCGCCGATATCCAGCAAATTGCGTATGGTTTGTACCTGTGGCAAAATTAAGCGGCCTTCCGGGGCGGAAGCGTCTATCGGAATAACGAGCACTACCTCGTCCCCCCCTTTTACAAAATCGTCCAAAATTACGTCTTGCGAATAGGAACTTTTGGGCAAGTGGGTTTTAATCATATCCAGCAGCCGCGGCAACAGCGAAGGGCTTTTACAGGAAAAATCCACCACATCGGCCCCTTTTATTTCCACATTTAGTTTTTGCAAATCGCTTTTGTTGTGTACAAAGAAGAACGGCACTTTGCGCGCCACGCAAGTTTCCATCAGCGTTTGATCGTACGAATCAAATTGTCCCGCAAAAACCAAAATAGCCAAATCCACCTGATCCAGAGCTTCATTGGTGCGTTCCACGCGCTGGGCGCCCAAGGCGGAAGTGTCGTCAATGCCGGGGGTGTCCAAAATGGTCACGGGACCGACGCCCAAAATCTCAATAATTTTCTTTACGGGGTCCGTAGTGGTGCCGGGGTGTTCCGCCACGACGGAAACGTCCTGCCCGGTCAATACGTTAATCAGCGAGCTTTTGCCCACATTCATTTTTCCAAAAATGCCGATATGCGGCCGATTTACTTTTACCATAGTACGATTATTATATAAAACAAATTCGGCCGGCGTTACAGCTTGGGGGCTTTTCGTCTTGGCTAGCCGAGTTGTTTGACAGGATAAATGGCGGCACTCTTGGGCGGAGATTTTCTGCCAGTAGGTCTTTTGACCCATTGCCACGTGGGTCTTATTTTCACTTGTGCGACGGGAAAAGACTATATTAAAATATATCGTTAATATAAAAATGAAAAAAATAGGAGAGTAGAATATGTATCGCAAAGCTGTATCTCTTGGATTGCTGTTCGGTTGCTTGCTTGCAACCCCGGCTTTTGCCCAACAATCAAACTTACCCAAGATTGTAAAAGCCGCAACTGAAAGTGCTGTGCAAAAAAATGCCACCACCCTTATTCAGCCCAAAATGCTGCGCTCTTGGCGCACCCAAGCTTTGGCTGAAGCCAAACAAGGAGAACTCCTTTTTAGAAAGCTGTTTACCCGCGTCAACCAGGCTTCCAAAGCGCATCAACTGTTAAATATGGCCTCTTTTCGCATGTATAATCCGGAATATGGGCTGATCCCGGCTATGGACCAATTTTGGGAGGAATTATTGGGAGACCTCTCTATCGTATATGGCGGCCCCGTCAAATTTGTAGAAACGTCCCACACGCATATCTCGCATGAAATTAAAATTTCTCCGACGGCCCACCAAAAACGCCTGTTGCAAAAAGAAGCGCGTTTACAATACGCGTTGAAACGCTGGAAAGAAATAAACGCTTCCGTCCAGAAAACCGCGTCTGCCGAAGAAGGCTCCGCCTCTTTGCAGCAACCGGCCATTTCCCAGTTCTTGCATAAAGACTATACCGGCGAATCTGCCTTTGGCAAAGCCCTTTTCCTGTACGCTTCGGGAAAACGCGACATCATTCAAACCTTCACCTTTATGCCGGAGCTCTTCCCCGCTCGCACGCAAGGCGCAGAAGAAATGGCCTCCTTGTATAGAGAAATTTTGGCTTGGGCGCATGGCAAAGGCAAATTCCCTTTTGCCGTTGAACCTGTAGCCCAAATGTTGGGGTTGGATAAATACGCCGAAGACGGCCATGGCGCTTTGTATAAAAACTTAGATTCTTCTGCCTGCCATACCCTGCGCGCTTGGGGCTGGACCGATGCGGATATCCGCCAGTTTATTAAATCCTACCGGGAACATGCCACCCAGCAATACGTAAGCAGAGTTTCTTTGTGGAACAAACGAATGGCACAGCGGAAAGCGAAAGACAATTGGAATGCCTTTTGGCGTCCCATCGTAAAGAAAGAATCCGCCGCAACCAACTACCTGTTGCCGAATCAAGAAAAAGGCCTTTAATTCAAAGCCCCGCCCAAAGCGGGGCCTTTTTATGCTCTCCAATTAAGGTATAATAAAGAAAAGTCCGTACAAACGAGGATTATAACCTATGAATAAATTTGACGCTTACCTAAAAGAACGTGCCAAATTAGTAGAAAAGAATTTGTCCAAATACATTTCCAAAATCAAAAATTCGCCTAAGATTTTAACCGACTCCATGGATTATTCTCTCCAAGCCGGCGGCAAACGCGTGCGCCCCATCTTGCTCATGGCCACGGCGGAAGCTTTCGGCAAAAAAGCGGCCGACGTTATGCCCGCCGCCTGCGCCGTGGAAATGCTGCACACCTATTCCTTAATTCACGACGATTTGCCCTCCATGGATAACGATTCCCTCCGCCGGGGCAAACCCACCAACCACACCGTTTTTGGCGAGGATTTGGCCCTGCTGGCGGGAGACGCCTTGCTGACGTACGTTTTTGAAGTATTTGCCCAGAACGGAAAAGTAAAAGCTATCGGTGCGGAAAACACCTTAAACGCCTTGCTCAACTTTGCCAACTGCGCCGGCGCCAGCGGCATGGTAGGCGGCCAAGTGGCCGACGTTTACGCCGAAGGCATGGGCACCAGCGATGCACACAGCTTCCGGGCTGATAAACTGCGCAGCCAGTCCAAACACTTGGCGGACAAAACCCTGCACTATTTCATGCTTCCGTCCTCCGTCAAAGAAACTACCCCCGAAACCATTTTGAACTATATCCACGCCAACAAAACCGGCGCTTTAATCCGCGGCAGCGTGGAATCGGGTGCCCTCCTGGCGGGAGCCAAAGGCAAAGATTTGACCTTAATTAAAAAATACGCCAACTGCATTGGGCTGGTGTTCCAAATCGTAGACGATATTTTGGACGTTACCGCCTCGGCCAAACAGCTGGGTAAATCCAACAGCGACCAGGAACACGGCAAGCTGACTTTCGTGAGCCTCTACGGGCTGGAAGGCAGCCGCAAACACGCCCAACTGCTCATCGCCAACGCCCAGAAAGCCTTGGACGCGCTGAAAAACGTGAAGAAGAAAAATCTCTGGCCCTTGTATGAAATGGCCGAATTTTTCAAAACCAGAACTTATTAATTGAAGGATTGTCTATGAAAGTACTTCCCAGTATCCAGAGCCCAAAAGATTTGCGCCTCATCAAAAAGGAACTGCTCCCCACGTTATGCGAGGAGCTGCGTTCCGTTATTATTGAAACCGCCAGCAAAAACGGCGGGCATTTGGGCTCCAGCTTGGGCGCGGTGGAAATTATCACCGCCCTGCACTATGTGTTTAATACCCCCGAAGACAAAATCGTCTTTGACACGGGTCACCAAGCTTACGCGCACAAACTGCTTACGGGCCGCCAAAAAGAATTTTCCACCATTCGCACCCACAACGGGCTGAGCGGATTTCCCAAACGGCACGAAAGCGAATACGACACTTTTGGCGTGGGCCATGCCTCCACGGCTATTTCCGCCGCACTGGGTATGGCAATTGCGCGGGATCAAAAGAAGGAAAATTCCAAAGTTATCGCCCTTGTGGGGGACGGCTGCCTTACCGGCGGCATGGCCTACGAAGCCATGCAGAATGCCGGGCTGTTGCGCACGGATTTACTGGTTATCTTAAACGATAACCAAATGTTCATTTCCCAGCGCGTGGGCGCCTTGGGCCGCGCGCTAACCAAGCTTCTCACCGCCAGATACGTACAACTGGCCGAAGAAAAGGCTTCCAACTTCTTAAAACGTTTTGACGAATTTGGCAACAATGCCGCCAAACTGGCCAAACGGGCTCGTTCCATTTTATTCCCCGGAACCCTGTTTGAAGAAATGGGATTTCGCTATTTTGGCCCCGTCAACGGCAACGATATCAACGCCATGCTGGAAGTGCTGGAAAGCGTAAAAGACGTCAAAGGGCCCGTCATGCTGCACGTGGTCACCAAAAAAGGAAAAGGCTATAAGCCTGCCGAAGAAAAACCCACCAAATTTCACGGGGTGGGCGTGTTTGACGTAGACACCGGCGACTCTATCGGCAAATCCAATTCCATCACATTCACACAGGCTTTTTCGGATGCGCTGGTAAAACTGGCCGAGAAAGACCCCGCCATTACGGCCATCACCGCTGCCATGCCGGAAGGCACGGGGTTGGACGCTTTTCGCGACAAATTTCCCTCCCGCTATTTTGACGTAGGCATCGCCGAAGAACACGCCGCCACTTTTGCGGCCGGTTTAGCGGCCGGTGGTTCCAAACCGATTGTGGCCCTGTATTCCACTTTTGCCCAACGCTGTTACGACCAAATTTTGCATGACATTGCCCTGCAGAAACTGCCCGTTGTTTTCGCGTTGGACCGCGCGGGACTGGTAGGGGAAGACGGCCCCACCCATCACGGGGCGTTTGACCTTAGCTTCCTGCGGGATATCCCCAATTTGATTTTGGCCGCACCTGCCGATGAAAATGAAGTACAACACATGCTCAAAACGGCTTTTGACGCCAAAGCTCCGTTTGTACTGCGCTATCCGCGCGGTGCCGGGTTTAACGTAGAAATGGACGCCAAACCAAAACGCTTGGAAATTGGCAAAGGCGTGTGGCTTAAGAAAGGCAAAGACGTAAACATTTTGGCCATCGGCAACCGCGTTCACCCCGCGTTGCAAGCCGCGGAAGCCTTGGAAAAGAAAGGCATTCGCTGCGGGGTAGCCAATATGCGCTTTGTCCACCCCTTAGACACTCAGTTAATAGACGAAGCCTTAAAACTTTCCCACCGCATCGTGACGGTGGAGGACAATATGCTCGCCGGCGGATTTGGTTCTGCCGTAGCCGAGTATCTGACTGATAAACAGGCCGACTTCAAACTCCTGCGCCTGGGTATCGGAGACGAATTTGTAGAACACGGCAAAGTGGCGCAGCTGTTTGATCAGCTGGGCCTCAATGCTGAACAAATTACGCAGCATATCTTGAAATGGAAAACCAAGTGAGGCACTTATGACCAAAGAACAAGACGCCATTGAACACGAAGATTCCTACATCAAAGCATACGAAGACATCAAATTGCTTAAAAAAGACGTCATGCGCCCGGTTCGCATGGAACTGGAGGTCATGAAGCCGGAAATTTATTTACAGCATTTCAACGTAACGGAAACGATCGTCTGCTTCGGAAGTGCCCGCGTACGGGAAGAAAAAGAAGCCCAGGAAAAAATTAAAGCCGCCAAAGAAACCCTGGCCAAAAACCCGTCCGACAAAAACCTTCAAAACCGTTTGTATGAAGCCGAAGGCCTGGCTAAATTGTGCAAGTATTACGAAGAAGCGCGCCGCTTTGCCAAAATCGTAGTGCAGCATGCGGGGGATCGGTTTGCCGTAGTAACGGGCGGCGGCCCCGGCCTGATGGAAGCCGCCAACCGCGGTGCATTTGAAAACGGCGGGCGGAGCATCGGCATGAACATCACCTTGCCGCACGAACAACGCCCCAATCCCTACATTACCAAGAATTTGGCATTCTTGTTTCATTATTTTGCCATTCGCAAATTGCATTTGGTGATGCGCTCCCGCGCGTTTGTGGTGTTCCCCGGCGGGTTCGGCACGTTTGACGAACTGTTTGAAATTTTAACCCTCGTCAAAACCGGGAAAAAAGAAGATATCCCGATTGTGCTGGTAGGCAAAGAATTCTGGAATAAAGTGGTGAACATTGCGGGGCTGGCGTCTTACGGCGTGATCTCGCCGGAAGAAGCGGAATCCTGCCAAGTGGTGGAAACCGCCGAAGAAGCCTGGGATATTATTGCCCAATTCTACAAGCTTAAATAATTCTTTCCCGCTTAAAAACCCGCGCGAATATATCGCGCGGGTTTTTATATTCTCAGCTGACAATAAATTTAGGGCATAAAAAAACCGCCGCACCTAAAAGATGCGGCGGTTTTTGTTTTACTAAATTATTTTTTCTTTGCTACTTTTTTTACGGCTTTTTTAGCGGCGGTTTTTTTGACCGCGGCTTTTTTCACGGTTACTTTTTTGGCCGGTTTTTTGGCAGCGGTTTTTTTCACCGCAGCTTTTTTAACGGCCACTTTTTTCACGGTTTTTTTAGCGCAGGCTTTTTTCGCACAGGCTTTTTTGGCGCAAGCCTTTTTTGCACAGGCTTTCTTCGCCGGTTTTTTAACGGCAGCTTTTTTCACGGTTACTTTTTTGGCGGCCGGCTTTTTGGCGGCGGCCTTTTTCACGGTTTTTTTAACGGCCATTTTTTTCTCCTGAGACAATTAGTTTTAACCTCATAGAAATAATAGCACAAATTCCCTTAAAATGCAAACTTTTTCTCGTCTAAGAATAATTTTTTCAAAAAAATCAAGCCCTTATTTTTACCGTCTGAAAAAAGTTTTTTATTTTTTCTCCGTCGGAATTTTTCCTTTTCCGCGCAGCATGCCATACACTTCCGTTCTGCCGCACAAGACTGTAAAAATAAATGCGTTCAGTGTGTTTTTATAAGTAAGCGTAATCGCTGCGGCAAATAAAATTGCATACAAAAAGTGCACATTTTCCGCGCCAAGTCCGCGCACAAAAGCAGATATGGCGGCATAAAGAATAAGCGCCATATAACAGCAGTTGCACACATAAAAAAGCTGCAACGTGCGTTTAAGCGTGGTCACGCGAAACGCCCTCAAACACAACGGCAACAAAACACTTTTCCCCAACGCAAATAAAACGCCCAGCACAATCCCTTCCGTGTAAAACCCGCAAAAAATATGCCCGGCCCCGGGCGCTACCAAGCTAAGCAGTAACGAAGCAACCGCAATCATTCCCCCCTCCACAATTTCAATAATCCCATAGCCGTTTTCACTTTAGACACGCGCGCATAACGCAACCCGCTTCTTTGCGTAAGCCGCTGCGCCAAAGTTTCCAATTCGTCCGTACGGCCTTGTTTCAATTCCAGTTCAATTTCTTTCATTTTGGTTTGTCGCCCCGCTACCAACAGGGTGCAGGTGTCAAAAGCCAACTCCGCCGTACCGTGCGCCAGCGGAACTAAACGTATTTCCCGACGGTTGCGAATGGTAAACAGCGGTATCAGCCCGCATAAGTTTAACCCTTGCCAATTTTTTTTGTCATTCAATAAACGCAAGGCGTCCTTCAAATTTTTAGCGGTAGGCAGAGGCAACGTTTCTTCCCGCCGAACGGCTTTTCCGTTTTTGATTTCCGTACGCGTTTTGAATGTGGCTTCCCATTTCCCGTCGCAGCAGCGCACGCGGAAGGCAATTTTTTGCTCGGCAAAAGAACCGTCCGCCGCGTCCAAATACACGTCTTCTATCCGAAGGCGTATCGGCTCCGGAAGAAATTTTTCAGCTATATTTTGCCGCACGGCACGCAGCATATGGGCAAAAGCGCGCGGGGTATTGGCGTCCCATTTGAATTCCGTTTCCAAGTGTTTCATATGTTTAGTTTAGCAAAAAAGTATAATGGCTTTAGGAGGGTTTTATGAAAAAACTGCGTCAACCTACTTCGCTTCAGTGTTTCGCCTGCGGCAGAAACAATCCGTTTGGCTTGAAACTGGAGTGGTACAACAATTACGATAAAAACCAAGTAGAAGCCGATTTTACTTTGGACGATAATTACTGTTCGTACCCCGGCACGGTGCACGGCGGCATTTTGGCCACTATTTTGGATGAAACTTCCGGCCGGGCGCTACTGCTTAAAAATGATTTCAACCGGCTTATGGTAACGCTTAAAATGGAAGTGGTGTACAAACACAACACCCCCACCCATACGCCGCTGAAAGCTATCGGCCGTGTGATTAAAGACGGCGGTTCCCGCGCCTTGGTGGAAGGCGAAATCGTCCTGCCGGACGGCACCGTTTCCGCCAAATGCACCAGCATCCTTTACAAAATTCCCCAGGCCGTAAAAGACAAATGGGGCCCCGAAGAAGAAGAGTGGAAACGCACAACACCCCAGGTGGAAGAATAGGCTTCTCCGACGAGAAAATAATCTTTCGTTGAGTTCCTGCTCTTATTTTGCTAAAATGAAGTATCGCTTTTGGATCGGTAGCTTAGCTGGTAGAGCGCCTGCTTTACACGCAGGAGGTCACAGGTTCAAGTCCTGTCCGGTCCACCATTTAGAAGCCGCTTCGTACGAAGCGGCTTTTTTGTTAGCGTGTAAAGGGTTTATCCAATAACAAACACTTGCCAATTTTGACTTATTAATATTTAACCCTCGGAGTATTCCGAGGGTTAAAAGTTTTAGATGCTCCACAAATCCTGCACAATGCGGGCCCATCGATATGGGTAACACACAAACTGCCAGATAATAAGTATACCTGCGTTAATTAAACCAATTCTCCAAGTAATTGGTCGCATCTTTTTGGGGGATATTTTATACAAGAATAACCACCCCAAAATAAAAAACAAAACTCCCACCATATACTCCATACACTCCTCCTGTTGTTTTACCTCATGCGGTAATAAATTAATAAAATGTTGCTTAATCGCTCGATTTTCTACTCCACATACAAAAGCTCAAATCTTCAAAACCGGCTTCTCTTATCATGCAGTTGCTAAAAATAGCCCCCTTCCCAAACTCTAAAAATACTAGAGGATTCATTCCCAGCTAACTGCCAAACAAAAGTTCCTTACAAAAAAAATTAGATTTATCTAACGTTTTGACTAAAAAGCCTTAATAAGTAAAGAGGATACACCAGTTTTTTCAACCAATTGGCTACAGCTTCTTTGTTAATATACGGTAACTGTGTTCGGTACACATCTAACCAACGTCTTACCCTCTCATTTTTTATTTTTTTCAATAGGCACATCCTGTACACGAGTATGCCCTTCTTCCAAAAGCTTATACCCTTGTGCGCCCTTAAACATTCGCAAAACAGAATCTTGCGGAATGTTCCGCCAGCAATATGTACTGCATTCACATCCACCGCATAAGTTTTTATCCAAAATAACCTGTGCCTCGGGACCCGCCAATATTTTTTGATATCCGATATGTGTTATTTCCCGTCACTTGTCGAAGCTAATGCATTGTCCAAACAGTTTTGTATAAAAAATTGTTCCCAGTTGGTTTCGTCCGTAGTTTGGAAATAGTCCGTGTTAATATACATTAATTTACAAGATTCCACATTTACACCGCTATTACATACCACATACCGCTGAATGGATATGTCGAGGTTTGATGTATTTTCCACTACTTTTTACTTCTACGATATTCCACCCCGTAGACGTTTTTTCCAAAATATCTACCAATACAAAAATATCGTCATATAAAAAGCAGCATCAAAAAAATAGCAGGGACATCGCAAGAGATCAAATGACGTGTTTGAGCTACGGCTGCCAATGGGTTTCCCTATCCCTCCGTTACAGCAACACCACCCGGGAATTGTTTTTATGCTAACAGACCAATATCATATCCACGGTCTATATGCCGTTGGACAAAAGCTGTAGACCCCGTGAGCACTTCTTTTTTCGACGATAAAGCCACAAATGTTTGGGGCAGTGTCTATATTTAAGATATTGGGATTTAGATAACATACACATCCTTATACTCATGTGGGAAGGTCGGGCCCCCAACCTTCCCACAGAAAACAATCACTCCTCCATCTCGTTTTCCTCATATGCTGCCCAAGATTTCATTGCATGACAGGATAACCAGTCACTATCCGGACGACAAATTAAACGCGCATTACTGTATGCCCATTGCAACGGTAAAATTGTCTGCCCCTGGTACTTACCACTTTCCTGCCGCTCCACCACCAAAGCAACATTAGGCTGATCAGAGGCCAAACTCAGCGGAAGAAGAAACGATAGGGTATGCTTTTGAGGATACCACATTGGCACTGCTGTCTTAAAATTCCAGGCGACACGTATCAGAGCCATTTTCACTTCGGCATCTATTTTGGTACGCATTTCTTTTTCCAGCAGATTACCACCTTTTTGGGTTTTATAAAAGCTCTCTCTCTCCTTTACAGACATAGCAATCAGTTTTTCGTAAGTCTCCTCCGGCAACTGTATATACCGAATACATTTTTTGACAAACTCAGGGGGCAAGCGTTTTACATTATCCACCAAAATATGCCGCCAAGGCATATCCGGCTTTTTTGGTTGATGTTCGTCATCATATTCGTAGATAAGCTGCTTGGGATCAGAAAAGAAATTTGCCTTTTTGGGAGCTTCCGCGAAATGAGTGCTTATTTCTTTCCCCTTTTCCTCCCCCACTATACAGAAGGAATCAAACGTCCATGGCGTTGTGACCTTGGGATACTTGGGATTTTTTTTGAAAAAGGCACAAATTGGCTGATAACGATAATCTACCAACCCTGTATTGAATACAGCACACTCTGTATCACTCAAGATACTGCCTTCTTCTTTTAATTTTAAAAATGTATATTGAAGATATTTATCCAAAATTTGATAGGGTCTTCCCGCTTGAGTTTCGTCAGAATAGCTCCACTCTTCCGGCAAGGCCATGGTTTTCAGCTGCTCCAAGGCAGTATAATAGCCATCTTTGAAATGAGCCCAATTTAGCAATTCGTTGGTATTAAGATGTAAGCGTAAATGGGCGGTTCTTCTCTGCCCGGGAGTGTCATCCAACACGTCAAAATAGACGGGTGTGGTTTTCCAGCGTGCAGGTTCTTTCAGCAATTGCTTAACATCAGATGATGCATAACAATCCTTGAATGGATATTTCTCTCTTTCTCCGACAGTCATAAACCCTAAACTGGGATTTTTGTCGGTAGGATATTTTGTAATAAAACCTTTACGAACTTGCTTAATATGTAACATATATTTATCCTTTATTATTCTAATTTTCCAACAATTTTATTTTTAAGTTCCGGCTTAGTCCTAGCGTGCTAAGCTTTTTTCATTGCTTGCCAAGACCGGAGTTTTTGCTTGTTTGACAATATAGCCTAAAGCAAGCAAAACGACTGCTACGGCTATGATGCCTACAACTGCTATCCACATGGGAGGGAATACTATGGCTATGCTCAAGCTTCCCAATGTAATACTAATTTTGATGATGTTGTTCATATGAATTCTCCTAAGTATTTACTAAATACTTCCTATTTTTTCATAAACCGTCCACTAGTTTTTTCTGACGGTAGCATTTCAATATTCTGTTTCCTCCTATTTGAAGATGTATTAGCGTTGCTACAATTTATAGTATAATTTAGGCACAGGCAAAAATCAATATATAAATGAAAAATAGCGACATGTTGTGTCGCATAAAAAAATGTCTCGTTCTAAAAAAGAAGATACAAAAAAGAGGATTCATCGGCTGTTTTCCCTGCTTTGTGCATTGGAATCAGCCCATCCGTATTTGAACTTGCGCCAATATGCCAAAAAAGCAGGCATTCATCAACGTACCGCACAGCGAGATATTAAACTGCTGCAAGAATTTAACTATCCTATTATAAATTTGGGGAAACCAGAGCAAGACGCTGATAAAAGAGAAAAGCAGAAGGGGAAAAATAAAAAACAAAAAGCAGTAAAACGAGGCTTTTACAAATTCAGAGATGGGTTTGCCCTAAAACAAATCAACATTACGCCGCGGGAACAAATGTTTATTTCTCTGATTAAGAACTTGCTTTCTCATTTTGATGATACATTCTCATCTCACGTCAAAGAATTTGATCATCTGTTTACAGCACTTCCGGAAGAGAATCCTCTTTTTATCAAGTTGCCTCAAACCCAGCTATATTATAAAAACATTCAATTGGAACCCTTATTACAAAGTATCCTTCAGAAACAGCTAATTCACATCACGTATTCTTCTACCAGAATGACCCTTCAATACACTAACTTCCAACCGCTTAAAATTTGTTTATTCAGCGGGTTCTGGTATTTGGTAGGATACCAACTAGGGCAAAGGAACCTATTAAAATTCCGTTTAGAAAAGATACAAAAGATTCAGTTTACCCAAGAAACCTTTGTGTATAAGGGGAACATCAACAAACAACTTCAGCAAGCGACAAATATGTGGTTTAACGAGGGAAAAACTAAACAAATAAAGCTACAGGTAGATGCCCAAGTGGCCGATTATTTTAAGAAAAAAATTTATTTTCCAAACCAAACCATCAAAGAAACATCGTCAGGGAATTTAATTTTACACTGTAAAAGCAACGATTATATGGAAATTGCCCCTACCGTTCGCTCCTGGCTGCCGCACATCCAAATCATCTCTCCAAAAGCCTGGCACAAGCGCTTAGTGGAAGAATTGAAAGTTTTTTTGCAAAAAACCAATAATATAGAGTCATAAAACCTGCTTCCTCTTTTTATTATTTTATTTACACGCAGGAGGTCACAGGTTCAAGTCCTGTCCGGTCCACCATTTAGAAGCCGCTTCGTACGAAGCGGCTTTTTTGTTTTGCTAGATTGGTTGGCTATCACAGCTGCACGGGATAGCGTTTTTTAACGGTTCGGTATGCCGTGTAACTAAACACCACAGCCAGCACCGCGCATCCGCAGACATACGGCACTATATCCGCCCAAGTTCCGTTCATCACAAACAACCGCACCGCCCCCGTAATGCCGTAGGTCATCGGGACGCACAGGCGCAAACCTTGCACCAGCAGGGGCATCTTCCAAACGGGCCAAATGATGCCAGACATAAACACCAGCGGAATAGAAGTGACTACAATAAACAAAATAGGGGTTTCCCGCTCCTTAAACCAACGGGAAAGCGTAATCCCCAGCCCCACCGTAGCCACGGAAAACAGCATATAGAACAAAAACCATGATACCAACCGTTCGCCGCCGCTAAAACCGTACAAACGGAACATCAGCACAAATAAATACACAAAGTATCCCGCCATCAAACAAAGAAATGACAGCGTTTTCCCCAGCCACACGCTAAACGGGGTCAAACGCGCAGAATAGCGCCTTTTCCGTTCATACAATGTGCCCGCACGCAAGCCGATAACAATAAGCATAATCTGATGCGCCACCGCCACAAAAATTGCCGGCACTAAATAGTTGCGATAGGCCCCGGTAGGGCTATACAAATTCACCACATTTAACTGCACCGGGCTTCTCAAAATAACAGCAGCGGGGCCGGCGCCTAACGCCTGCAATTTTTTAATTTCCGCCCCGGCAGAAACCGTTTTAATGGCGCGCTGCAGGGCGGTGGTTGTTTGTTTGTAATAGACGGGGTAACTGGCATCGGTATAGATGTGCACTTGCTGCGGAACGGACTTAAGCATATTGCGTTCAAAATCTTTGTCCAAAGACACAATGGCAAACACTTCCCGCCGGTCCAATGCTTTTTTCGCTTCCGATAAGGCCGAATACGAAACGGGTTTTATTTCCTCTTCCGCGCGCATCATGCGCACCAACTGGCGGGAAAGGTAGGAATTATCTTCATCCACCACCGCTACGGGAATTTGCCGGGCCACGTCATGCATATACGGGAACGGATAAAAGAAAGAATAAAAAAGCGGCCCGCCTAAAGCCAGCAACAAAAAACCGCCGTCTTTAAGCAATTCTTTAAGTTCTTTTACGATAAAAGGAATAATCATAATTGCGGCCCCAAATACTTATCATGTTTCACCCAGCGGGCGTAGCCCTTGGTGCCCAAGATAAAAAAGAGTGTCCCCACCGCCAGCATAAACCCGATTTCCAGCCACGTGCCGCCGGCATTGCTGCCGCGCAAGAGCTCATTGACGAAAATGCGGTTTAGATGCGTGCCGGACATCAATTCCGCCCATACCCGCGCCAACAGCGGCATGGACTGCACCGGAAACGATACCCCAAAATAAGCAAACGCCGGTGCGGCATAAATGGCGCAAATGCTTAGCGAAAAACGCAAATTGTTTGTACAGCCTGCAATCAGCAGTCCCGTACAAGCCGTCAAATATATAAACGCCGCTCCACCGCACAGCGTACGCAGCAAACTGCCTTCCACGGGCGTCTTAAAAAACAAAATAATCATGCCCAACAAAAGCACAAAAATGGCAAAATATCCCCCCACATAAAACCCCACTCTCCCGGCCGACACGATATACGGATGATATCTAAAACCAAAGCGCAAACCCTTTACACGGCGGGTTTTAACGTCCCACAACAAAGCGTAACACACACTCATACACACAAACAGCTGCAATACGGCAGGAAGCAGCCCCAAACCCAAAAAATAAATATAATTCATGCCGGGGTTATAAAGGATATTTTCGCTTACTTGAAGCGGCGCGGCGAAAGACTCCAGCATGGCAGGCGGTACCCCCAGCCCCGCCAGGGCTGAGCGCTGATATTTGCTTTGCAGATATCCTACAACGGACAAAATCCCTTTGGTTAAATTTCCCCCCACCAGCAGATACTCGTTATTAATCCACGCGTTTAATTGCGCGCCGGTGTGTTTCAGCAAATCTTTATCGTAGGTTTCGTCCACCGCCAGCACCCCGTATATGCGGCCCTGCTCCAAGGCTTTTTTGGCGGCGGCCACCGTGGGGAACGGCCGCGGGTCCAAAAAGCGGTTACTCTTTAAGGCGCGGGTCAATTCGTGGGAATAATAGCCTTGGCTGTTATCCACCACGCCAAGCGGAATTTTATCCAGCACCTGTGCGGAAAAAATGGCCAGCAACACCCCCATCACAACAAACGGGTACACGCACATAAAAAAGCCACAGCTTTTTTTGCGTTTGAATACAATGCCCCATTCACGGCGGATTATCTGCTGCCAAATCTGTTTCATAATTAAATTTGCATCAAAGCCGTCATGCCCTGGCGCAAAGCGGGCATGGGGTTTACCGGTTTGGCCCGAACTTCAAAGGTTTTTAAGTCAAACTCGCCGCGCGTTTTGGTGGCGCTCCAGACGGCATAATCCCCCTGTTTGGAAATATACGTAACGCGGAAAGGATATTTTTCCTGGCCCAGGGCCGGGATCGTGAGCTGGATTTGCTGCTGCAGGGCAAAATGCGAGAGTAAATCTTCCCGCACGTTAAACGAAACCCATACGTCCGAAGTGTCCAATACCGTCAGCACGCTGATACCGGGGGCGGCCAATTCTCCCTGTTCCAACACGACGGAAGAAATTTCTCCGTCCACCGGCGAAACCAGTTTCATTTCGTTTACAAAACTTTCCACCTCATTCACCGCTCCCAACGCACGCTGGGCCCCGGCGCGGGCTTCGTCCAACTTTTGGGCCGATACCACGCCCCCCTCATAGAGTTCCTGCATACGGGCATAGCTTTTTTGCGCCAATTCCCGCGGAGCATGCGCCTGGGCGGCTTTAGCCAACATATCGGGCGCGTACAAAGTGGCCACCACTTCCCCCTTCTTTACCGTATCGCCTTCCCGGGCCAAAATCTGGTCCACACGGCCAGCAATACGCGGCGAAATGTTGAGCTGGCGAATGACTACTTCGCCCTGTAAAAACATGCTTTTGGGCCACAGCGCCCATATCGCCAACGCCGCCACAATCACCCCCACACCAACGGGCAACAACCATTTTTTGTTTTCCATAAAATCTCCTTATACTGCCTGCCGGGCATATTGCCCGAATAAATCCGTTTGGCCGCTTAAATTAAGCAGCATCGCCAGCGAAGTAACAAAATCATACTGCGCTTTTAGACTGTCCAACTGGGTTTTGAGCCATTGCGTCATGGCCATATTTACTTCCAGCGAGGTGCTCGTCCCCGCACGGAAACCCAAGCGGCGCGTTTTGTAAAATTCTTCGGTAAAGGCCAATTCCTTCTGCAAGGCTTGGTAATTCTGTTGGGCATTTTGCATTTTTTTGTAATAGTATTCCAGCCCCGTTAAAATATCCTTGGTTTGCTGTTCTTTTAGGGACAAGATACTTTCGGTTTGTTTATTAGCGGCTTTGGTTTGGTTATAAGTACGCCCGCCTTCAAATAAATTCCACGAAAACCCCACGCCGTACGCATAATCCGGGTCCAGCACGGTTAGGTCATCGGTATAGAGTTCGCGGTTGGCAAACAAATAAACCGACGGCAAAAAACCAGAACGCTGGGCTTTGGCATTGGCTTGGGAAAGAGCCGTTTTGCTGTCCAGCAAGGCCAAGGCGGGGTTTTTCTTAAGGGCGGTTTGCTGCAGTTCTTCCAAAGCGGGCAGCTTGTCTGCCGGCAGCACAAACAAAGCGGAGCTGGGCTTAATACCGTCTTGCTCGCTAAGCAAGCTCTGCAGGAGCGACTGGGCCATCTGCGCGTCATTTAGGCTGGAAGCATAATCCCGCTCCGCCTGCGCCAGCACCACATCTACCGCCATTTTTTCCACCCGCGCAATAGTGCCCACGCGGAACATATCCGCCCCGTCTTTGGCGTTTTGGCGGGCATTTTGCAAAAACTGCGCCCGCACTTCCACCATTTTATCCGCCAGCAAGGCGCCAAAATATTTATTGGTCAGCTCCACAAGCAAGTTGTCGCTTAGCATATTTACTTTTGCCTGTGCACTGTCCATATTGGCGCCCGCAGCCGCATTGGCGGCCGCAATTTTACCCCCCGAATAAATCGGCCAGGCCGCATAAGCTTGCGCCTGGAAAAAATGATCGTCCTGCACGTCCAGCACAAAAGGCGGCAGCGTAACGCCTGGCGGATAAAGCGGCTGTATGGCGGCGCGGATATCGTTTAAGTCTATAGAAATAGGCGCATTGATGGAAGTGTAGCTTCCCTTAACGCCAATTTGCGGCAAATACAGCCCGCGTGCGCTGTTGCGCTGGGCGCGGTACATTTCCGCTTCCTGCCGAGCAGAAGCCAGCTTTTCGCTAGAAAGCAAGGCGCGGTTATAGGCCTGCTCAAAAGAATAGTCCTTGGCGGCCAACGGCCCGGCCAACAACAAGCAAAACAGTATCGTCCATTTACAGGTTTTCATACGAGAAACCGTCCAATTGATGTGCCCACTCCACCATGGCGTAAGCCACCTGACGGCGAACTTCTTCCGGAAGGCCTCCCGTCAAACGGCGTATAAATGCATGATAAATGGGTTTGATTTTTTGATGCAGGGCACGCCCTTTTGCCGTAATTAACACGCGTTTATGGCGGCGGTCCTGCGGGTCTTCTTCCCGTTCAATCAGCCCGGCGGAAATCAGCTTGTCCAGAATGCGCGTAATGTTGCCGGGTGAAACCAGCATGCGCTTGCTGATTGTCAGCTGGTTGATACGGCTGTCCTCCTCTTCCAGCAAAGCCAGCACGTTGTATTGCGCCGCCGTAATGCCGTGAGAAAGAAAAAAACCGTTTGTAATTTTTTCCGCCTTGTTATACAAAAGGGCAGAAGCCCGCACCAACAGTTCCGAAGAAGTGCGGGAACGGTTTAGGGTTTTATTGGCCCGAATTAACTGAGAAACGGAAAGTTTTTCCATAAAAGGATAATAGCAAATAAATAGTTGATATGTAAACTATTTACCTGTTAAATAATTTACGCTTCCGTTTCCCGTCGGAGAATTTGATGTGCGCCGAAAAAACACCCTCCAGAAATGGGAGGGTGCCCATAAAAAAACCGGCCCCCACAGGAGGCCGGATTCGTATTTTTAGAATGTTGGGATAGGTTCGCGATCATTATCAAACTGCTGTGTCAGCGAGCGACGGTCGCCCATTCCTTTCTTTTCCATCTGCAAGATGCCGGACGTTTCTTCACTCTTGAGATATCTTAATTCATCATCTATCGCTCGTACCCGGGCAAAATCACGCTGGCTCGCACTTCCGCTTTGTACTATGCGGGCGCGTTCCGTCTCCAACGCTTCCATCTGCTTGCCTATCTCTCTCACCTGGGCATAGGCCTCGTCGTAATCGTCCGATATTTCCAACCGAGCGCGCTTGGCCTGCGGTTTAACCGGGCTTCCCAAGGAGTTTTGATACATATCCCTCAAATTGCGTTCCGTGCCCATCTTGTTGTTTGCCATATCGCGGATTGTGCGGTTGGCTTCCGCTTCCAATCCCGCTATCTCATCTTCCAGCGCGCGAATCTGGCGGCGTTCCGCCGCTGTGCCCTGGCTCTTGCTCTTTAGATACGTCACATAGTCCTTCTTGCGCGTCACGTCTTTTGCCAAGTCAGTCAAGCGCGTATGTTCCAAATCCACTCGCGTTTTGTTGATTTCGCTCGCATACGCGCGGGCACTCTGCTGTAAGGTTACTTTGTCCGTTTCAGACAAGCCTTTCACAAACGCTTCGTATTCCTTCATCGGCACATCATGCACGCGCGCATATTGCCCTGGCCCTTCCGAGTAGTAGAACCGCGCTTTCGTCGGATCCGTCGGGTGCGCTTCCATGTACAATAACCCGTCCGCGCGGGGTTCAAATATACCCTGTGGCACTTTCCCTTTTGTCTCCGGCATTAACGACCTATCCGTATACTTCAGCGTGCCTCTGGCCGTGGACGCACTACTATTGCTTACGGGGTGACCCAACTCGTTTCGGAACATCATTCTTAAGCCCGATTCCGAACCCATGTTGTTTCTGGACATATCCCAAATCGTGCGGTTTACTTCTTTTTCTAATGCCGCTATCTCGTCATCTACTTTCTTAACGCGGCCAAAAGTCCCGCCTTCCGTCAAATGATACGTCCGGCTATTGGCTAATTGCTGGCGCTGGTCTTGCAGGCGCGTTATTTCTTTGGCTAGCGCGGTTAAGCGGTCATGTTCCCGCTCCACACGCAGGGCAGACACTTCGCTTGCGTAAGATTCTCCTATCCGCCCCAGCATGGCTCTGTCTTCGCGGCTTAAGCCTTTCATTAAATTATCATACGTGCTCATCGGCACTTCTTTGGCCGTGTTCACACGCCCCATGTCATCGGCGTAATAGAACACCGCCTTGCCGGGATCCGTCGGGTGTACTTCCATATACACCAAATTGTCCGAGCGGTATTTAATCGGGCTGTTGCCCGCATTCTTGGGAGCGCGCGGCATGAGTGACCGTTCCCCATAGGCTACGGCCGTTCGTACCGGGGCTACAGGCTGCGGCTTTGCAAAGGACGGGATAGGTTCGCGATCATTATCAAACCGCTGCGTCAGCGAACGTCGGTCGCCCATTCCTTTCTTTTCCATCTGCAAGATGCCGGACGTTTCTTCACTCTTGAGATATCTTAATTCATCATCTATCGCTCGTACCCGGGCAAAATCACGCTGGCTCGCACTTCCGCTTTGTACTATGCGGGCGCGTTCCGTCTCCAACGCTTCCATCTGCTTGCCTATCTCTCTCACCTGGGCATAGGCCTCGTCGTAATCGTCCGATATTTCCAACCGAGCGCGCTTGGCCTGCGGTTTAACCGGGCTTCCCAAGGAGTTTTGATACATATCCCTCAAATTGCGTTCCGTGCCCATCTTGTTGTTTGCCATATCGCGGATTGTGCGGTTGGCTTCCGCTTCCAATCCCGCTATCTCATCTTCCAGCGCGCGAATCTGGCGGCGTTCCGCCGCTGTGCCCTGGCTCTTGCTCTTTAGATACGTCACATAGTCCTTCTTGCGCGTCACGTCTTTTGCCAAGTCAGTCAAGCGCGTATGTTCCAAATCCACTCGCGTTTTGTTGATTTCGCTCGCATACGCGCGGGCACTCTGCTGTAAGGTTACTTTGTCCGTTTCAGACAAGCCTTTCACAAACGCTTCGTATTCCTTCATCGGCACATCATGCACGCGCGCATATTGCCCTGGCCCTTCCGAGTAGTAGAACCGCGCTTTCGTCGGATCCGTCGGGTGCGCTTCCATGTACAATAACCCGTCCGCGCGGGGTTCAAATATACCCTGTGGCACTTTCCCTTTTGTCTCCGGCATTAACGACCTATCCGTATACTTCAGCGTGCCTCTGGCCGTGGACGCACTACTATTGCTTACGGGGTGACCCAACTCGTTTCGGAACATCATTCTTAAGCCCGATTCCGAACCCATGTTGTTTCTGGACATATCCCAAATCGTGCGGTTTACTTCTTTTTCTAATGCCGCTATCTCGTCATCTACTTTCTTAACGCGGCCAAAAGTCCCGCCTTCCGTCAAATGATACGTCCGGCTATTGGCTAATTGCTGGCGCTGGTCTTGCAGGCGCGTTATTTCTTTGGCTAGCGCGGTTAAGCGGTCATGTTCCCGCTCCACACGCAGGGCAGACACTTCGCTTGCGTAAGATTCTCCTATCCGCCCCAGCATGGCTCTGTCTTCGCGGCTTAAGCCTTTCATTAAATTATCATACGTGCTCATCGGCACTTCTTTGGCCGTGTTCACACGCCCCATGTCATCGGCGTAATAGAACACCGCCTTGCCGGGATCCGTCGGGTGTACTTCCATATACACCAAATTGTCCGAGCGGTATTTAATCGGGCTGTTGCCCGTATTCTTGGGAGCGCGCGGCATGAGTGACCGTTCCCCATAGGCTACGGCGCGCTTCTGCGCGGCGGCTACTTTATCAGCCAACGGGCCCGTTAATTTAGATTCAATTTTTGCTTTAGACACGCCGGAAAGCGGCTGCGCCGCTTTGGTACCGGCTTCCGCCACCTGCCGGGCCATAGGATTCACCGCATTTACAGGGGCGGATTTGACGGGAGCCGCCGCACGGGGTGCCGTCTTCACCGCGGCGGGTTTGGTGCGGCCCGCACCGGAAACGGACTGCTTTATATTTTTGATTTTATTGCCGGCCGTTTGTGCATAGGAAGCCGCCCGCTGCTGTGCAACGGCGGGTAATGTTTTGAAATAGTCTTTGGTGCCAATCCAGGCTTTGCGGGACGTAAGCACCTTTACCGCGCCGGACATACCGCGCGCCATGGCCGGAAGCGAGGCCACCAACGTGCCCATGGCCACCGGAATGGAAGCCAAATCGGCTCCGCTTCCAATTTCCATTAAGCGCGCATTATAGACATATCTATCCTGCTTTTTCTGATCTTTCTGCGGGGCTTTCCATTTCCAGCCGCGGGCCTTGGCAAACTCGTAGGCCAGGCGGTGCACACGCCGCTGGGTGCCTTCGTTAATATCCCACCAATCTCCCTTATAAAATAAGTTCAAAAGTTTGGGGGAAGGTTCATAAATATAGGTTTTGCCAAAGGCGCGCCAACCGTCCAAAATACCCAACACCAGGGGATAATGAATGTCACCGGCGGCGTTCTCGTTATTTTTGGCGTACGCGTTGGCTTTGCTTACGATAGATTTGGCCACGCGGCGGGCGGCGGTGTTGGTTTTGCTTTGCGAAGCCAGCATGCGGCCAATATCCTCAAACAAGTTGCCGTAAGGATATTGGATTTTTTCATGGTTCATTTGGGTAGATTTCCACCCTTGGCGGGACGCTTCGCCATTATCAATGTATTGGAATTTTTCGTTAATGCGGTTTAAGTAGCGCGAATTGCCCCCGCGCAGGTTGCTTACGCCGCGCAAGACGTTTTTGGCCATCCCTTCAAACGAAAGGCTGTTTAAGATGTTCCCGCCCGTGGAAGGAATGGTTTCATCGGTCAAAAATTCTTCCAGCAGAGCATAGGCACGCGGCGTGCCCAAAACGCCCAGCGCAGTGGTGGCACCGGGGATTACAATACTGGAGGCATTAGAATTGTATTTATCTTTCAAAAAGGCATAAATGCGTTCGGCGGCTTCTTTCTTCTCGTTGCCGTCTTTTGCCAGCATGGCCAGGGCGGGCAGCCCGCCCACTTCGGAAGCGCAGGCGTTCATTTGGCGTTCTTGGCGTTGACGTTGGTCGGCCCGTTTGGCGGCAGACCCGTAGCTAAGCTGAAAACCGGAACCGCAGTCCTTATCGGCCAAATCCAAAAGCGTATAGAAATATTTCATGGCGGCTTTGCGATCCTGCTCGGAGTGCAGGCCGTATTCCGTCACCAGGGTGACAAACTGGCCGGACACTTCGACAATCGGTTTATTTTTGTAATACAGCAAATTTCCCAGCGCATAATGTACCCCGCCTTGCGCATAGGCCAGCGCAGGCACGCAGGTTTGTTTTTCTTTTTCGCCCACGCAAACGGAAGCCTTCGTCACGTTTCCGCCGGCTTTTTTAACGGACTGGTACAAATTATCCAAAATACACTCTAAACCGCTAACACGGCATTCCTGGTGCACCAAATCGGCCCCCTTTTGTACCCAGAAGGTATCGCCCATCTGGTCGGCCACTTGTTTATAGACGGCCTGATGAATTTTATCGGAAGACGGTTTTCCCGCAGGGGTATCGGCGGCCCGAAGCGGGGTGAGGGCCGCAAAAATCAATGCTATTAAAAGCACTCGTTTTGTCATGAGAAATAATTTTCCTTTTTTATTTAAGCCTATGTTATTTTTTACAAAATTCAAGTCTGCCCCTAAGGGGCATGTTATTCTTCGGCGGACGGCGCCAGCGCAAACACATCGGGCTTATTAAATAGCCAAATTAAAAATACGCTCCACCAAGCCAAAAACAAAATGCTTCCATGTAAGATAAAAAAGACGGATAAACCGGCCGACTCTCCCGTCACGCCGAATTTGGACAACACCACCGCCGGCAGCCATGCCAACAAACACGTAACCACCGCGGCCACGATCCACTCCCGGAAATAGGCCTTTAGCAACAAACGGCTAAAACGCACGGCGGCCGAACCTTGCTCCGTCACGGCAAAAGCACACCCAAACACTACGGCCGACACACTCCACACCGCCAGTACCAGTATGGCAAAAAAATCAGCCGAGAAAAACTCCGGCAGTAAATACAAAGAAGAAAAACCTTCCACTTTCCACAACGCTACACACAGCACCAGCCCCACGCATGCCTGCCGCCACAACAGCGGCCCCCATGCACGTGCGGCCACCGCCAACACGCCGCGCCACTTGCCTTGGCGGGTGACGGCGTCATCTAGCAGGCGGTACACCAACACCAAGAGCAAAAAGTCCAGCACGCCCACCGCTGCCGCCACATACACGCCGCGCAGCAAATCCTGCACCAAAGCAAAAGCCCACGCATGGCGAGAAAGGAAAAAGGGAATACTCCCCCACCCCAGCGTCCACTCCGCCATATACCCCACGCAAGACGGCAACACCAGAAAAACCGCCAGCGGCACCGCGCAAAAAAGCCCCAGCAAAATACCCAGCGTTTTGCGGGAAGGGTGCTGATATTGTTGCAGAAAAGAAAAGTTCATATAGTGATTAATTTACTTTCCCCAAGACGTACATATCGGCTAACGCCCCGGTGATGGGGGCTTGGTTCTGGTCCAGCAAGCGCAAGCTGCCGCTTTCCAAGCGGGCATAGCGGGTGCCTTCGCCGGGCACTTCCAAGGTGGCAATATCGCCCGAAATGGTGTAGGGGCCTTTCTCCGTAAATACGCTGGCTTGTTCGCCCACATAGTCAGACACCCACACAAAAGTGCCGTCTTCTTCCAGGGTCAGGCTGGTTTGAATACCGGGGCCGGAAGCCGCAGGCAAAAAGCCTTCGTACTTGCCTACGTATTGGGCCACGGAACTCGTTTGATTAGCGTCCGCTTCAGGCGCGGCCGCTTCTTCTTGGCGGGAGCACCCGCACACGGCCACACACAGCAAGGCCGCACTTAAAATCCATATCTTTTTATTCATTGTTTCCTCTCGTGCCTCTTTGCCTGCAATAATTTTGGGCTTTTCAGGGTTATACTCGTGGGAGTAGTTATACTCCCCTTTCCGCTGCCCCGCGGAAAGCCTCCTGTGTAGAAAATCCCGGTCTTGTGGCCGGGCCTTTTATTTTTAAGCAAAGGGCTTTCTATTTAAGAATGCTTCTTTTCTAATTCTAACAAAAAACGCTTCCTATTCACACCCGCGCCATAGCCGCCTAACGAACCGTCCGCCGCGATAACGCGGTGGCAGGGGATAAACAATACAATGGGGTTGGCATGATTGGCCCCGCCCACCGCGCGGCACGCACGGGGATTGCCCGCTTTCTGCGCCACTTGCGCGTAACTAAGCGTTTGCCCGTAGCCAATGCTCTCCAGCACCTGCCATACCCGGCGTCTAAACGCGGTTCCCTGCGGAGCAAGCGGTACGGAAAAGCTCTTTCTTTCCCCCTTAAAATATTCTTCCAGCTGGCGGCAGGCCTCCCGTAAAAGCGGGCTTTCCCGCCGGGGCAAGGCCTCGCACCAATCAGCCGGCATAAAAGAGGCCCGCGTAATAGCGTTCCCGTCGGACGCGATAGCCATTTGTCCAATGGGGCTCTGCCAAAAGATAAAACTTTCTTCTGTATTCATAAGCTTTTTGGGACCCACTTACAAGTGGGACTTTTGACCCTGTTTTTATAATACTTTATTACATATAATAATAAAGTATGAAAAGAACGAACACCCTTTTTTCTATTTGTCTTTTGATTGCGCTGCTTTTCGCGGCGCAGCCTTCGTGCGCGCAAAAGAACCTGTGGAAAGGCGTAACGAAAGGTTTGGGGGCCGGGGCCGAAAAACAAAGCGTACCCGCCGCCAAACAAATCGTGCAAGCCCAAGAACAGGCCGCCAAAGCGGCGGTCAAATTGCCGCCTTCCGCACCTGCCGTGCGGGTGAACCCCACGGTGGCGCGCTTTGTAAACAGCAATAAAAGAATGTTGCTGGATTTGCAGACGGCTGTGGGCGTACCTGTGCGCAAAGCAGTGGAAAATTTACATAAATGGGGTGCTCAGCCCACCAAAAAACCGCGCAAACCCGTGCTCTTGCACCAACAGGCTTTTATGACGAAAGATTTCTCGGAGTTTGTGCATCAAAAAAAGCAGGAAGTCCCGCCGATTCCGTTTGTCCCGCACGTAAAATACATGTACCGCGGCTTGGGCCTGCCGACTGACGGGGCGGCTCTTCGCAATATCTTGGAAAACGGTTTGCTGGTCAAAGATGTGGGACGCGACAACAACAACTTGCGCATTGCTTATGCCAGCGCGGGAGGTATGTCCGTAGTGAAAGCCATTGCGGCCGAACCCGTAATTAACCTGACCGATTCCCCCGCTACGGCTCTGCATTATGCGTGGAGATACAAATATAAAGGAATTTTAGTTATCGTATCTATTAAAGAGTCCGTAGAACGCGGCAGTATTGTTACGTTCCGCAACGATATCCCGGCCGACCAGCTCCAGGAAGTGATTGCCCTGCTTTCCATAGACGGGGTCCCCACCTGGTGCAAAGTGGAAGCGGTGGGAGACGCTTTTAGAGTAATTCCGTATTCTTCGGGGCAAAAAGCCTCCGAGGTTCTGGGTCTTTAGACCTATGGTTTTTAAGCCTTATTCGTGTATACTAAGAGTAACACCCTATTAAGGAGCCGATATATGACTTTACGCAAACAAACTATCGTATGGATGACGGTACTTTTCCTCTCGTCGGGAATTCTGACGTTGCAAGCCCAGCCTGTCCAAAAAGGGGTTTCCCAGCTTCCTAAGGCGTTGGGTAAAAATGCAGCCGCAGAAGTGCCCGCCGTATCGGCTTGGAAAAATTTTCAGGGTGTCATTCCGGCGGCAGCGGCCGAATCGGTGGCCAAAAGCACGGCCAAATCTTCCCTTAAATCGCGCATCGCCCAAAAATATCCCGGGGCGGTAGTTGCTTATGAACAGCGCGTTAATAAACTTTCGCTCCATCAAGCGCTGCGCCGCGCGGTAGAACTGCGCGGGCCAACCCCCGCTAAAGGCTGGGTAAAAACCACGCCCGAATCTATCACCGTGCCCAATTTGCGCGGGCTGACGCTGGACAATTATCCGGGCGACGTGCCGGATTTGCCGGTGCCGACGAATAAAATTTACCTCTACCGCGGCATGGGTTTGGACGAAAATGCCCTGCGTAACGTCTTAACCAACGGGCTCCGCCCGCAGGACGTTGGCTCCCAAGCCAACGCGTTGAATACGCAAATGCGCCTGGTGGGTATGGGAACCATGCCCGTTACCCAAGACATGATGAAAGATATGGACGTTAAACAAACCTACTTAACCCCCAAAGCCAGCGAAACCATGCACTATGCTTATATGCACAGTTTCGCGGAAGGGAGAATCCCTGTGGTAGTCACCGTGCGTGGCTGGAGGGAAAACGACTCTCACCATGTGGTGTCCGAAATTATTCCCGCTTCCGACTTTGTGGAAGTATCGGCCATGGTCAAAGGCCCGCAAGGAACGCCCATTTGGTGCCGCGTGAAACTGGCTGAAGACGGCAAGTCGTTCGTCTTTGCGCCGTACGTCAAATAATTTAACCCCATAGGGAGTAATTTTCTTCATGAACGAAACACTTTCCAAGGGCGAAGAAGCCAAACGGCTTTTTCTGTCCGGGCATAATTGTGCCCAAGCCGTATTTTTAGCTTTTGCCAAAGAATTGAACTTAGACGAAAAAACTGCCCTTAAATTAAGCGCCGGTTTTGGCGGCGGCATGGGCCGCCTGCGCGAAGTGTGCGGGGCCGTCAGCGCCATGTTTATGGTGCTGGGCATGAAGTACGCGTCGGACAATCCCGCCGACCATGCACAAAAAGCCAAACTTTACGCCCGCGTGCAAGAACTGGCCAATCGGTTTAAGGCGGAAAACGGTTCTATCATTTGCCGCGAACTTTTATCCCTTCCTCCGGGCCCGCAGGACCCTACCCCGCAGGAACGCACCCCGCAGTATTATCGCCTGCGTCCTTGCCCCGAAAAAGTGGCCAGCGCCGCACGCATACTGGAAGAATACCTGCGCGAAAACCCCTAATATGATTCACAGTTTTTCCCCCGCCGTAAACGACCAAACGCGTATTTTGATTGTAGGCAGCATGCCGGGGCGGGCCTCGCTGGCGGCACAGGAGTATTATGCCTATCCGCGCAATCAGTTCTGGCGGATTATGTTTGACCTGCTGGAAAACGGCCGCGCGCCCAAAGATTACCAAGACAAAATAAATTCGCTTCTCCGCCACCAAATCGGCCTGTGGGACGCGTTGGCCCGCTGTGAACGCCAAGGAAGTTTAGACGGTAATATAGAACGCCCCGTCCCCAACGATTTTCCCACACTCTTTCAACGCTATCCCCATATTCATACACTGTTGTTTAACGGGCAGGCGGCCGCACGCCACTTTAAGCAAGCGTTTGGCCAAACAGTCACCCAAACGCTTTGTGTGCTTCCCTCCACCAGCCCCGCCCATGCGGCCCTTTCCTACTCGGAAAAACTGCACCAATGGAAAACAGCACTTACCCAAGCCCGGAGAAATTCCCCCCTATGAGCACCCTGCACGCCATGACGGTCCTGTTTATCGCCGCTTTTCTGGCAGCCACTTTGCTTCCGGCCCAGTCGGAAGGTGTGTTGTTTTGGCTGGTACACACCGAAAAATACAATCCTTTATGGCTCTTGGCCGCCGCTACGGTGGGCAATGTGCTGGGAGCCTGGGTAAACTGGTGGCTGGGGCGGGAAATTGCCCGTTTTCGCCATAAAAAATGGTTTCCCGTATCCGAGCGGGATTTTGATAAAGCCCGCGGATTTTTTCAAAAATACGGCGTTTGGTCCCTGTTACTGTCATGGGTTCCGTTCATTGGGGACCCTATCACCCTGGCCGCAGGCGCTTTGGGCGTGCGGGCAGGCATATTTTTGCTTTTGGTAACGGCAGCCAAACTGGGGCGTTATGTGGCGGTATGCGCCGCGGCGGGGCTATTTTAACTTGCTTGAAAAGCAAAATCCTGTTGTTCTACAATTAGAATATGAAACATATTCTCCACTATTTGGCGCTGGCCTTTTTGCTGTGTGTTTTCCCCTTTGCGCAAGCAAACGCGCAATCCGGCAATTGGTCGCGCTTCTTTATGTTTGCGGCTAAATCCGACCCCAATTTTGCCCGTATTTTAATGCAAGAGGAAGCGGCCCGCCGTACGGCGCAAGCCTCCGCCAAGCCCTTGGAACAAGCCGAAAAGCGACTTGCGGCTTCTTCTTTTGCCTCTCGCCATAAACGCCTGCTCTGGAAAATACAAACCCGCCTGGGCGTATCCAAACGCCAAGCGTTAAAAAATTTGGAAAAATGGGGTGCTTTTCCCTATTCACGCCCCCCGCTAAAAAAAGGTTTTTGGGCCAAAGAACTGCCCGCTGTACGCCTCAGCAAACTTCCCCCGCCGCCGCTTGCCGAGCGGGAAGGGTACGCCTATTGGGCCGGAATTCTGCCCCCAAAAGGGCTCCAGTTAGCACAGCTTCTTCAACAAACGTTTGTGCATGAGGAGTTATTCTTTAAGCCGCAAAAAGCCCTCCACCAGGCCTTACAGCAAACACAGGCCCGCGCAGGGGTGCCGGTCATTATCGTACTTAGAAAGCAAGCGGGTAAAACCTTGCGCTACCAACCTATTCAAACATTTGTATTATTGCCGGCAAATAACCGCCTAAGCTGGTTTTCCGTGGTTACGCACGCCAATGGCTTTTGGCTTACGCCGGAGGCCGAAACGTCTTTCTAGCGATATTTTGCCGTTGTATCCTCAAAACTTTTATAAAAAGAAAACCCCTCTTTAGGAGGGGGTTGAAAAAATATATGATTTAGCGGTTATTTGTATAAGACGGAGCGGAACTCGGCCGTTTTGTTAATGTCCCTAAACATCCAGCCTTTTTGGTCCTCGTCGTAAAGTGACTCAAAATTTTTGAAATTGCGCCGCACGGCTTTATCCAAGTTATCATACGTATTTTTGCGGTCCTTGCGGCTCAGCCAATATACGCCCGCCAAATTGACATACGGGGTGGGGCTGGAGCCGTCCAGGCGAATGGCCGTTTCCAAATCCGCCTTGGCGCCTTTCCAATCCTTAAAATGCATTTTGACAAACCCGCGGTTATTATACGGTATGGCCCACTTGGGCGAAAGTTCAAGCGCTTTGGTGTAATCCTGTTCCGCTTCCTTGAAGCGTTTCATTTCTTCATACACAAGCCCGCGGCGGTTATAAAAAATAGCTTCCGGCTGCAAGCGCAGCAACACGGTATAGTCTTCCAGCGCGGCGGGATAATCCCCCATATCCTTAAAGGCGCCGGCACGGTAACGGTAGGCCTGGACGTAAGCCCCGTCCCGATTAATGGCTTTACTGTACGAGGATACAGCTTCGTCCAGCCGGTTTTGGCCGGAAAAAATACGGCCCGTCCAAAAATGGATATCGGCAGAATCGTCCCCGGACGCAATTAAGCTTTCCAACTGCTTTTTGGCCGAATCATAGCGGTAAGCGCTTAAGTAAACGGGAATCATTTCTTTGGATAACGAGGCCGACGGTTTGCGCTTACCCAAATACTTTTGATAATCGCGCAGGGCGTCTTCGTATTTTTCCAACGAGGTATTCACGCGCGCACGCGCCAAATAAAAATTGCGGTAAGACGGCTTTAAGCTAATAGCCTTGGTCAAATCCGCCTGTGCCAAGGAAAAACGTCCCATTTTTTGATAGGCCAGCGCGCGGGCATAATAGCGGAAAGCGTCTTTGGGACGGAGCGAAACTGTGCGGGAGTAATCGTCCAGCGCCTGTTTATTGCGGCCCAGGCTTAAGTATGCGTCCGCACGGTAATGATAGGCGTCTGCCATGCGGGGCGATTTGGCAATCACCCGGGTGAGCATTTTGATTTGCGTATTCGGGTTCTTTTCTTTTTTGGCACGCGTAAAGAGCTGAGCAGCCGTTTCCGAAAACGCTGCCGAAGCCACCAATAAACACGCCAACATCAGTACAATTTTCCGCATAGCTTCTATATTAAACTATTATTTGAACCAAAATACAAAACAAAAATTAAGCAGTACCGCAAAAATCCCCGCGGCATACAACACCCACAACAGCAAGGTGGAGAACAAACGCAAATTCAAAAATATGGCGCCCACCAAGGTGGCCCGCCCGGCAAACAATTTGCTTAGGTTAACGGTTGTGCCGGATATTTTGACAATCTTGGCCACCAACACCGAACGCATGGCAAAAGTCATCACGCCCAAAAGCACCGCCGTCAGCCAGCGAAAAGACGATTTTCGGTCGTATTGCCCAAACAGGGAAAACACTTCCCCCACACTTCCGGCCACCACCACTTTGGCCTGATCTTTGGCCAGGCCTTCGTTCATATTGTCTATTTTGGAGGCCACTTTTTCTTTCACGAGTCCCAGCACATCGTCCAGAAAAGTCTCCCAGCCCACGCAGGCCGCACGCAACGCAAACACACTTGCCGTCCCCAGCGAGTACACAAAAGCCACCGCCCCATATACACCGAAAAATAAACAAGCCAGCAGCCACTTGAGTGCGGCCGGCAAATGCGCCGGCTCCAACATAAAAGCATACGTTACGTATGCCGTCATCATAAAAAGGCCAATTCCCGCCGCCAAATGCGGTAAAAACGCTTTTTGCAGGACAGACAACACCCCACTCAGCGCCTGCACAAACAACTGCTGAGGCGCAGCAAAAGAGGCGGAAGCGGCGGCGGGCTTAGTCGTCATGACAGCCGCAATGGCCGCAGCACCCGCCACAGCAAGAGTGGGCGGCCTTATGGACCGACGGGATACGGTCCGACACTTTGACCATTTTCCCTAATTTTTTGTCGTACACATAGGTACCGGTTTTTTCTTCTTTCATATGCTTATTATAGCAGTTTGTGAAGCGAAAAAATGTTATAATAAAGATAACACTACCGACGAAGAAATACGCAAAAAGAAAATTAATTGAAATATAAAAACAAAAATGTTAAAATAATAGGGTAGTGAGAAAAACGCAGTACCAAATCCGATTTAAGCGCCCATAGCTCAATGGATAGAGTGTCAGCCTGCGGAGCTGAAGATACAAGTTCGATTCCTGTTGGGCGCACCATTTAAAATGGTTCTAAACGGAGTTTAACAGAGTTTAATCCTCCGACGATAAAAGAGCCAAAAAGATATAAAAAGACCTCCTAAAACCAGGAGGTCTTTTTTTAATGCAGTTTAATGGATTTTAACGCATTTTGACCAAAAATGGACACTTTTTGGACACCTCTTTCCCCTCTATAAACCAGCAAGTTTTGGACAGTTGAGCCTTGTGTAAAGCACAGAAATGCGTAGATGTTCTTATTATAGCAAGGACCTCTTTGTACTGTAGTACTCTTCATAAATATATGGTCTATAAACTTCCTATTATGTATCGCATAGAGAAGATGTTGGACAACAGCTTGTCATAGCAAAAATAGTTACATTGTATTGTTAAAAATAATCTGATAAACTACAAAAAAACAAGAGAGTATTACACGTTATGGTATAGATTAGAACTGAAAAATCAGGCCGCCCAAAATTTATTTCGGCTTGGATTTGTAAAAGATATAGAGCGTATGGAAAAATTTCCGTACCAGAGGAATTCTAAAATCCATTTAATTTTTGCATTTTACTGACTAATGAACCATTATACTGGGCTGAGACAAAAAAGAATACCCTTGATAAAAGTTTTCGTTTGGATCAAAAGAAACTCCTTTAAGGAGAACTCACTTATAAAGACATAAAAGTTTACTTAAAAGGATTTTATTGTTTAAACTGGGGTAATCTTTCTAGATACGAGAACTTTAAATATCTTGCCGAGAAAATCAAGCCGTTAGGAGAATAAACATGAGAAAAGATTTAGAAAAACCTACAGAAAAGCTTTCTCTAGAAAAAACACAGTGGTTGCTGGAACACTTGCGACAGATGTATCACCATAGAAAAAATACCGAAAATGGACGAAAAGCCATTAAAAAAATGGCTCGAATTATACTTTATGATGCTTCCGAAACCCGCCCGGCCAATTATGTTTCAAAAAAAGCGAATAATCTTTGTAAAAGCGTTTGCAATAATTTGTTTTATTTAACTCCGCCAAAACAACGTACATTAAAAGAAAAAGTTCCCCAATTGAGTGGCATTATTTTAGAACATTGCAATACATTGTCTTGTCTATTAGAAAAAATTTTTGATAAAAAAGAAAATATTAACTCTATTCTAAAAAAAGACTTATTAACCGCTTGGATAACCAAAGAAGAAAACTATGATTTAAATAGAAAGGGGTATAGAAACAAAAGACCTGGAGGTTGGGAAAAATGTTATCAAACTTGTAAGATTTCCTTAACGCCACGTGCTAGGTCTAAATAAAAGAAGTAAACTTATTGTTTGCTTTTATCTTTCTGCTCGCTTAGAATGGCTAGAATCTGTCTCTTGTAAAGTTGATATATGCCGTGCTCTGGCGCTAATGCCAAGGCGCGGTCTATTCCTGTAAGCGCCTGCTGAAGATTGCCAGATTTTAAATATAGTTGAGAAGCAAAAGCATAAACGGCGTCTTCGTAAGAACAGAATTGCCGAAACACCTCCTGAGCTTTCTCGTATTGCTTGTTTTCTGCCAAGAGAAAAGCTTGATAAAGGCCCAAAGATTCTTTTTCGTTTGATTTTTTAATACCTTCTTCTAGGATCTCTAAAGCCAGAGTCAAATTATGCTTTTCATAATACACAAAAGCCATCTCGCCGTAGCTCCACGAGTCACTGGGATTTTTGTGCTGTATTTTTTGTAAATATTCCAGTGCTTCATCGTATCTTCGTTCTAAACGATACATGTGGGCTAAAACACGAGTTATTTCTTCGGTTTTAGCCTGTTTATAGGCAAAAGGGTAATCTTGTTTAAGTAATAAATCATATAAGAGCGTTATCTGGAGCCTATCATATACCGGTTGTTTGGAAATATTTCCTTGCAATATAAGCGACAAAAAATCCGTCCGCTCTGCCTTTATTGTCCGTAAACGGGCAAAGTTTTCATTTCGCTGTCTTTCCTTCTTTTGACTTTCTGTCTTGGCAAAATCTAAGACTCCTTGTTGTATCGGAGTGACTATATCACACGTTCCGTTAGCAAAATACAAAAGAGCCTCATAAGAAAGCAAAAAATCTTCTGTATTTTGGGAGGTAATATGATAGTTAAATAAGCGAAAATTCTTATCTAAACAGTAATTTGCATTTGTTTCACAGGGTTTATACAACGGAATACCTGCCGCTTCTAAAACGTTCAAATCTCGCTGGATCGTCCGTTTGGACACGCCACAATCTCTGGCGGCGTGGTCTAAATTTAAAACACCCCTTTCTAGTAAGAGCATCAGCCGCACCAGACGAACCAACCGCTTGTCCTTATCTTTTCCTGGATCCACAGGCCTATTCTTTTTACTTTTATTTAACCCTCTAAATCTTTTGAAAGGAGCCTTTTCCCTCATTCTCCCCCCCCCATCAAGGCATAAGCTGCATTTTAGACAGTATAACAAAACATATAAGACTTATAACTGGAAATACAATAAATCCCCAAAAAATGCATAGAGCAATATATAAAAATAGATTGGAACCACCATATTTTGTGCATACTAGTACCATCATAACTAGTAATGTTGCTACTCCTGCTAAAAGCACTAAAGATACGCCTTGTCTATACCAAATCAGCATCATTCCTAAAAACCAAAAATACAAGCTGATTCCCAGAGTCGTAAAGAAAGCCAGTAAATGCAAATGCATTTCTATGTCTTTTTGCGTAGATATGGGTTGCCGGTTAAAATAATCCTCCAAATGACGCTCCTGCCAGGCCTTGTTTATTTTTTCTTGAAACAGTTTTAGTTCTTCTTCTGAGGCCTCTTGTTGGACATATTGGCGTATTTTGTAAACATAAAACGTCCAGTTAGAATTTTTTGATTCCTTTTCGGCAAGGCCATTCACTTCTAGCCAGCTAAACAGCAACGCAGACGTTATACTGGAACCAAAATAAAAGGAAATAAAAGAAAAATCTAATGAGGGTTTTTTTAAAATTAGCAAGGCCATTTCTATACGTTGTTCTTTAGATGTTCCACAATATTTCATATAACAGCTCCTTACTTGTAAGATATCTTCCCCGGGCGGTATTAGCCAACCCGGGAATAATTTATTTCCGATATAATGGCCCGCCGCAAGAGGGGCATTCATGCCAGCCGGAGGGAAAGCAAATAAAAAAACTTGCCGGCAACGGCTGCATTCATATCTTTGGTCTGCCATAGAAACTCTCCTGTAAAGTTGGTTTGTACGACTTCTATAGTCTAACAGGATCCTGCGACAACATCTTGTCTGAGTATAAAGAACCAATGCAGATTTATATGAAGTTTGAATGTTGGGTTGTAGAAAAAATTTAGATGACGAATGATTGATCCCTATGAGGAAAGCAGGAAGTTTAACTTTTCTTAATAGAAAAAGCATTCTTGCTATATCATCTTGACTGCTTTGGAAACATTTCAGCATCTCCTTAAAAGTTTTTATACTCCTAATACCTTCAATTCCAATTCGGTCTTAAGGGCTTGGTAATTAGGGCATTTTTGAGCCAATAACTCAAAAAACTCTTTACTATGGCATTTGTATCGATGATGGCAAAGTTCGTGAAAAATGACATAGTCTATACACCTTTTAGGGGCCTTAATTAACTCCGGGTTTAGAAAAATAAGTCCATTTTTTTGGAAACTGCCCCAACGCTTTGCCATTTTCCGAATACTAAAACGTACTTGTAAGGAACCCAACTCCGGAAAGAATTTTAAGCAAAAATTCAAACGCTCCTTAAATACCACTTCTGCCCGCTTATACAAGAAGCGTTCCATCAGCCCTTGAACCGGTTTGACGGAATAAACAACAATTTTATTCGCGGCAAAAGCCACCCGTTCCGGTGTTTTACGTGCAACAATTAACTGATAGTGCCTGCCCAAATACAAGATATCACTCCCGGAAGTATAACTTTGCTGTCTGGAGTGAAATTGGCTAAAATAGGCTTGCTGTTTTTTAATCCATTCCTTCTTTTTCAATAAAAATGTTTTGCGTTCATCCGGGGAGGCTTTGTTTGGCGTTTTAAAAATGACCTTGCCCGATGGAAATACGGTAACAGAAAAACTCTTGCGGAGTTCTTCTATTTCTTCGTATATCAAATTCTCTTTTCCCAAAGGTAAGGTTTTAGTCATTTTTAGTAGCCAAATTCCACACATTATTAATGAAATTTTCAATAAATTCCACCGAAAGAGGGATTTCCATTTCTTTTTTCACCACATCAAACAGGAAGTCTTCCAGTTGGTCTCTCACGGCTCTTTTTACTTCAATACTCGTCTTCCAGTCCACAATTCTTTCTTTTTGCAGAACTTCTCCGATATATTGAACAATCTGCAACATTTGTTCCGGGGAAGCCTTTCCTTTCAGATCTTGGCGTACTAACCGGTAATACGGATGCAAGGCTTTTGTAGCCCGCATAGCAGTTGGGATGTCATTATCTTCGTAATTTTCTACTTCCTCTTGCAGGCGCTTGGTTTTGTCTAACAGCGCGTTCAAATCTTCTTTTTTAGCGGTTTTTAAGGTTTCTATGAGCGCTTTTACTTGATCGCTGAATTTTTTGTAAAAAATAGGGTCTTGGTCCCAACGCGCGTGGATTGTTTTTGCGTTTGTGCCGCAATGGCCTCGGCCTTGGAACGGTCCGAAAGGCCATTTTGGGCACCTTCCACAAAGCGGTTAAATTCCATTACATCGCTTAAATTAATAGGTTTGGAAAGGACTTCCACCCCTTCTGCAGTAACGTATTTATCCAATATCTTACGGATTTGGTCTTCGTATTTGGAAAAGTCCACCCGTTCAGAAATCACGGTTTGGGCTATTTTTTTAATTTCTATAAACCGTTTTAAGTCTTTGGATAAAAGGTCCAATTTCGCTTGCGGAATTTTTTCATAAAAATCGGGTAAACTGCGGCATACATTCAGTTCCTGAATCATTTTACTTACATCAGCATAGAACTTTCACTCTCGTTTTATATCATGCTTTTCCACATAACACTACCCTGCCCCATACCGGAATTTTTTGACTCCCGTAAGGATTTTGTTAAGAAAATATCTTCTTTAAGAGCAGAAAACGCCCCCAAAAAGGGTCGTCCATTTCTTTGGCGATATAAGGTCTTACGGCATCAGCCTGCGCACACTCCATGCGTTCCCCCCTCATGGTTTCTTTCATTTTCCTTGTCAACCGCCTTAAACTGTTCTTATACCCCAAAGCCTCATAAATACTTTTTAGGTTGCACATATACAGATCCCTCGGATAGTCTACAAGTTCCAAAGACTTTTGGGCGTCTTTTAAGGCCGCTTTATAATTACCCATTTTTTTATAAGTTTCACTCCGGTTATGATACATTATATCCAGCACATCATAGCCCTCTTGGTGATCTATGGCATAATTTAACATGCGCAAGGCTTCTTCGTAATTGCCTTCTACAAAGTAAATCATTCCCAGATTGCTGTAAGAATAAGAGTCTTTGGGAGCGGTACCAACATAGGGCTCTAAAATCTTTTTTGCAGATTTCAAGTCTTTTTTTACAATAAATCGCATTGCGTCCACCGGCGGGTAAGGCGCGCGGCAAAACAAACCACAAAAAAGCCCCAAAAAGATAGTAAGCGTTATTGCGGCATTTTTTAAGGGGAAGCGCGGTCTAATATAATCATACTGCTTAAAATCGGCCCGGTGATAGTCCGTTTCCAATAGATTTTTAATTTCGTCAAAATTCTCCACGATGTCGTTAATATCACAACAACAGACCAATAAATCCCTCAGTTTAATATGCACACCTTCATTTTGCCACCCAAAGATGTGTACCCATTGGATTTTATGTGCATTGTCCACGCTAATCACAGCATTTACCGTATTACGCTTGCCGTTTTTCCAGTATTGCTGCCAATACTGCGCCTCAGAGGGAGGTTTATTCTCCAGCAAAATAAAATTAAGTTTAATCTGTTTAGTACGAAACCAGCAATTGTAATCTTCAGCTGCTTTTTCCAATTTATCAACATCATCGCCTTTTACATAACCATATATTTCGCGCTGGCCATATTCCCATAAGCGATGTTTTTTTACCTCTTCTTCGCTCAAATCAGCTATTTGAAACACATTGGGAGCACGCAGCGTAGGGTTCACATACTCCCTTTTAATATAACGGTACCGGGCGGTTTCATAAGTACCAGGCCAAACGGTGTAATAACAGGTCCCGGGATCAATGACCGTGCCGCTGGCTTCCCAATCATGATTGGCCGAAGTTTCCTGCTCGTTTCCAAAAGCTTCTACATAGCGGTTATAAGTTGTGCTAGAAATCCCCAGCGTGGTGCGGCCTTCTGCCACCGTAACTTCCCACGAATCCGGGTGCTGGACGGTTTCATACGTAACCTTTTTGGTTTCCTTATCCTCGTGCCGAATGCGCTCCGTCCATGCGGTAAAATAGCAGGCTTCCCGCACATAGGTGCCAATATATTCTTCGTCTTGGGTTTTGCAATCATTTACTTCTCTAAATATCCAAATAATCAACCAGGCCAAGAGAGACCCCATTATCAGCCCAAAAATGCCAAACGGCTGACAGCCCATTAACAACGGGATAATAATAAGTAACCCCAACGCGTATAGATAAGCAAAGGTCATTAGATATTCTCCTTCCCGGCGGCATAGACGTTCTCGGTATAGTCCGAAGTTATGATTGTAATTTTGATTTCCTGTGCAGACAATAACACCATACAAGCCGGTATGCTGTGAATGTAGGTGGTGTGCTCTCTTTGGCGAGCGACCAATAAACGTTGTTGGGCAAAAAACTCTTGGCGGTTGGCCTCAATGGCGGTAGCCAGTTGACGCAAGACCGACGAATCCAACGGTGGATTTTGCTCCATAATAAATGCCACGTCTTTGCCTTGATAGCGTCCAGAAATCAGTTTTGGGTAAATTTCCTTAAACGCCTCTAAATACGTATCGGAAACGTTGCTGATTTGTTTAATAACCTTCCACATTTTGTCAAAATTTGCCTCACAAATATCTTGCTGGGCCAGCACCAGGTTGCGCAAGCGCAATTCCGTATTATAAGCGGAAATAAAATAGCCAATAATTACCACAGCAATAAGCAATAAAATAAATACTGTCGTCGTCATATTTTCCTCCTAGTTTTATTTGGGAAGTACTCCCAAAAATTGTTTGATGTGCAAATACGGGCGCATTAAGCAAATGATTCGCTGATTGTATTGTAGCACATCACCCAGCGTATAGGTGTCTTGTACGGGGTGAAAAATACTTTTCCAATCCTTTTCCGAAAACAAGGCTTGGGCTCGGTCCGTGTAGGTTTCCAACAGGTTGTCCCACAAGCAACTTCCCTGAACCGTTACTGTTAGCAACCGAATTAATAAAAATAACTGCATATTGCTTAAATTATTCAGCTTGCTAAACAAAGCCAAGGCCAAATGTTGGCTCTCCGGGTGACGCAGATTGGCACAAATGTTTTCAAAATACTCTTTGTAGCCGTTTCTATAAAACGGTCCGCGCTCTAAATTTATCCATTGGCTGCACGCTTGATATAATTCCTGCGTAGTAGCATACCCTTTTACCGGTAAACGGCTTAACCCCGCCCGGCGCTGTTGCTCCATTTGGTCAAAGAACTGCACTAACTGTGAATAGGCATTCATTATCTCCTCCTATAAGCAAACCTTTACGGTTTGCTGTAAAAATTGTTCTTGAAATAACTGCCCTACTTGCTGCTGTAAACCTCTCGCGCCCAAACGGCGTTCATAAGCTTGATTGACCATTTCTTCTACTTGTTCCGGCCGCAGGGACGCGGACATCTGCAACAGCTTTTCGTATTGGCTGATTGGTCCATTGTACGGGTTTAATAAAATGCGGCGTAAATCTTCCTTTTCTAGCGGTCTTAACTGTACAAAATAAGAAAATCTCCCAATAAACTCCGGCAACATTCCATACCCGATGTAATCATCGGCTGATAAGGGTTCTTGCCGTACAGCAGCTGCCTGCGTAAACCCAACGGATTTATCGCCATGTTTTACCTGTAAGTTTTCAAAAGCGCCGCCCACCACAAAAAGCACGCGGGAAATATCCCAATCTGTATTTTTATGACTAATAGGTTCTTCTGTGGTGAAATATTGGCTTTCTATCATACGCAACAGTTCTGCCTGAACATTTCCTGATGAGATGCCCCAGCGCTCGCTTCCTTCTCGCAGTTTGTCAATTTCATCTATAAACACAATAGAAAGCGGCAGTTTTTTATCATTTGCCAACAACTGCAAGGGTTGTAACATATTGCCAACGCTCATACCGGTATAGCCTGCCTGCGTGTATTGAGAAGCATCCACGTGAACAAACGGAATTTTCAAAATACGAGCTAAAGACTGACAGAGATAGGTCTTTCCGCAACCCGTCGGCCCGCTGATAAAAATGTTATTTTTTGTAAAGGGGACTTCCGCTTCTTGACTGCATTTGGCTAAATGTTCAAATACACCGGCTACCAATTGTTTTTTAGCGCCTTCTTGCCCGATAACATATTTGTTTAACTCGGCTAAAACCCGTTTGGCACTAAAAGTACGGCGGGGCGTACGGGTGGATTTATTTGACGAATAATCCAAAAGTGGATTTTTCCTTATATCCAATAATCCCCCGGAGAAAACTAAAATTTTTTTACTAAAAAGAATGCTTTTCCCGTCAAACAGCGTTTCCAGCACCTCTTTAGAAGACGCAAATGTTTGCGCGCTGGATAACAAAGCGGTGACTTTACAAGTAGACGGTGTGACAACCCGCAATACCTGTGAGATGGCTAAAAATAACAGCAAAAACATTTCTGTATCGTTTAAGTTATATTGTTGTACTAAACCTGCCATTGGCACTTTTTTGCCATTCGTTTTTTTCAGCCGAGCACAAATATCCTTGAACATTTCCACACACTCCGCTTGGCGTATTGCCACGCCGCAGTTGGCGTGCCAATTTGTTAGTTGTTCTATCAGTTCCGCACGGGAAGCATATGCTTTAATAGTCGTAATCTTTTTCGTATTTTTCATATTTATTTCCTTTATGCACCATGATAAATATCCCAATCGTTATAGCCAAAAGTTTCCACAATCGCTTCCGGCTCTCTTAAAGAGCTTTCCGCCACCACCCACACGCGGCGGACAGGATAGACTTCTTCTTGCTTGTAGGCATATTTTCTTTTAGCCATAAAAAAACCTCTCTTTTGGATTGTCCCATTAGAGAGGTGGTAAAAAAGAACCCATCGTCCCCAATGGGTTCTACTCATAATAAAACGGTTGTAGTTCCCATCGTTCAAGCTTTAGCACCTTACCTGGGGGCAGGTTGCTGTGTAGTCGTCAGGCTTGTCCCTCGTACACTCTTTATGGATTTCGCGGTGTACAAAAGTTCAATTGGCCAGACTTCTGCTTAAATTGATACTTTTGCACAACCGATATATAAGATAATAAGAAGAATTTTTTTTAATGTCAAATTAATAAATGCCATTTATATGTCATTTATTGCGTCAGACCTCCTTTTGTATAGAGGAAAATTTTATTTATTTTTTTCCAAAAAACATTCCGTATGAAAGCGAATAAAAGAAAAAGCGGCCCATTTTTGGTGTTTCAAACGCGGAAATTGAAGTGATTTGAAGCGAGCGCTGGGTATGGCAATATGTGCTTGAGCAATAGATTTAAGAGAAATAGCAAAAAAATCCTCCACACTTTCCATCAACGCTTGGGGCGGAAGATTCCTTTTCTCTATATACACCAGATCTGTCTTCTTTTTAGCTATACAAATAAAACAATAAGGCTTGATGTATTTTTCAACTCCGGACAGGGTGGTAATTTTTACATAGTATCGGTTCTTAATAGCCCGTCGAATAGTTTTGACGATAGCGGAATCGGGTAGAGGTGGATTAATCTCGCAATTTTCAATCTGCGGGATAAATCTGCTTTTGATTTCCTGACATACTCCATGAAAAGCTTTTCCCGCGCGTTTGGCTTCGTCATAAGCCAAGCATAAAGCAGCGGCCATCTGCGGGGTTAAGTGTAAGTATTCCAAAGAAAAACCAAACTCGGAGGTCAGCAAAGCATACCCTTTCCCTCGGAGGTAGAAAAACTCTATACCCATTTCTTTAATTAACGCCAAATCGCGCATAATTGTTCTGGAAGATGTGGAAAATTTTTGAGCCCACTCTTTTATGGAGAAATATCCTCCCTCCTCAGGGCGCGAATAAATTTTGCTTTCTGAATTGTCTATCCAGTCCCAAATGGCACTTAGCCGTTTTAATTTGTTGGTAGTATCTTTTGACATAATTTATTAAAGCACTTATTGGTACATAAAACCGAGGAAACAACCCCTTCTTACGCTTCTATTGTTACACACTCTCCCTCAAAGCGTCCACCAGTTTTACCATTGCCCAGGTGTCTTGCTTGCAATAGGCCAGCAAATCCCGGCGCAACTGCTTGGCTTCCTGTTCGGGTAAATTACCAAAGTACAACTCGTCAAATGCGTTCATCGCGTCCCCCCCGTTTGCCACGGGCATACCTTCGTAGGTCATTTCCGGCATCAGGGACGGCAATACCTTTTTAATAGATGAACTGCCGTGCATATTGGGGTGAAGATAATCCTGCTTAAACGGGGTTTCCGTATCCATAAACCGCTCGCTCATACGCAAAAGGGCATCTTTTTGCTCCTGCGGGAGAGGCAAGTCTTTAGCCATTTCCCGGATGCGCGTTTTTTCAAAAGCGGCGTGATGGGCTATTAATGTTCCGTTATCGCCAATGTATTTAAGCATTGCTTCCACACAGCCGTAGCGCGGGTCTTCTTTCCCTTCAAACAAGTATTCATAATGTTCAAAAGGCCCGTTGGGCTTGCGCTGGATATGTAGCGAAAACTGGAACGGTATCTGCTGATACGGCCTGCTATACGGCCACAGTGGGATAACGGGTTGAGTCGTTTCAAAATCAAAATAATACAGCGGATACTCCAGCTTGTTTAACCATTGGGCTACCGCCGTACGGTCTATATAAGGCCGCTGGGTGCGGTACACTTCTACCCAATGGTTTAGTTTATCCGTATTGCAACTGTTGGGCGGAACATCTTGCACGCGCAAAATGCCCAAGGCCATATATTCCCGTGCGGCATTACTGCGGAATACTTCAAATACGGAGTCTTTCGGCACGTCCCGCCAGCAATAAGCATAGGCTTCACAACCCGCGCAGCCGCTTTTGTCCAGCAGGGCTTGTGGCTCTGGCGCGGCGAGCAGCGCCTTGATGTCTTGAATATCCTGCTCAATCTCTTGAATAGACGTAAGTTCAGGGTCTAAAAGCGTTAAGAGGAAAAACTGTTTCCAATCGGGTTCTTGCGTGGTTTGGAAATAATCCGTATTGATGTGCATTAAATAACAATGCTCCACCGCTACCCCGCAGTTAGACACCACATAGTTTTGTATAGAAACATCGTCCACATAAATGGCTTTTAGGTGCTTTCCGCTGCTTTTTACTTCCACAATGTTCCAGCCTGTGGGCGTTTTTTCCAAAATATCCACCAGTACAAAAATGCCGTTATACAAAAAAGCCGCTTCGTAAATGGCGGGCATTCCACGGGCCATTAATTTCCGCGTTTGGGCAACAGCTGCGGAAGGATTTTTCCACCCCTCCTGCACCGCCACGCCGTCCGGGAACTGCTTTTGAGCCAACAGGCCAACATCCTGCCCGCGGGCCATTTTCTTTTGGGTGGCCTCGTCCGGCGGGGTTAAAACCTCTTTTTTATTTCGGTACAGCCACAAGTGTTTCGGGCAACCTTTGTATTTGGTGTATTGGGATTTGGATAGCATATATTTATTTTTTAATTGTTTTAGCCTGTTTTACGTCTTTTGTCCCCTTCCCGTAAAAACAATGGTTTATCTATAAATTTAAGTTTCTCATTTTCATAAGCGGATAAACCATAGCGCTCGGTAGATAGTATTTCTTCCGTAGGAAGGCTCTTCTTTGCTCCAAGAGGTAAAACGCTTCCTCTAAATTGTTGGGCAGTATTGAGCAAACGACACAAAATTTTTAAGGGCCATTGAAATCTTCTTCTCTGGCTTCACTTTTTATCCCGCAAATTAAGATTCCACCGTATTGACGTTTCATTTTATCGGGTTCAGGCCTATAAAAAGCCCGGAATAGTGAAAAAATAGCTTATCACTATCTACTTCTAGGAATTTTGCATCTTGTGGCTTTATGGGATTACGCTTAGGAAAGGAGCCTTTGTGGGCCGCCACAGAATAGTAAAATTCTATTCCCGTCAACTCATACTGTTTATCTCCTACCGGCAAACAATAGTTATGCAGCACCTAGCAAGCTATTTCATTAACTCATTATTTCTGTTTTTCCTAAAAGACTCATTAAAGTGTTGATTTATAGTTCTCCCGCATACTCTTTGGTTAAACAATGCACCGCCCCGCCATAGCAGGACACCTCTGCACAATCTATCCCCACCACTGGTTTATCGGTGGCTGTTCTTATTATAGCAAGTACTTCTTTATCCTGCGGCAAATTGTATTGCGGAACAAAAACGGCACGGGAGGTTTCCAAAAAATTAACATAAACACCCCATGAGCTTAAACCGCTTTTGTCCGACTCGTCCGGTAAGCAGGGTAAAAAACGTACTTCAATATGCGGTAATACTTGAAAAACCTGCCCCAAACGCTGCAAAAGAAGCCCTTTTAAGTACGGATCAAATCGCTCATCGCTAACAAACAAAGTATTACCAATAAATTGCATAAACCCATCTATATGACAAATTTTATCCCCTTGTTCCCGCTCTAGCCACACTATTTTACGAGCGCCTAATGCGTGTTTTAAAACGGACTCTTTTTGAGCTTGTTCTCCTGCTACGCTCTTGCGGAAAATCCGCCTGTTTTCAAAACAAAACACCGTTCCGTCCGGCCCGCGTATAATATTTCCTCCATCTATCTGTACGGAGCATTTTTGAACCGGGAACAAACGCCGCACCGAATCGCTTATTTCTGCCGTAAACTTGGGGGTATAGTTGGCATAACGGGGGCTAAAACCAAGCTGAAAAAGCTCCCCTGTTTGGCTGTTTTGTTCTGGTAAAAAATCTCGCACCCAAATATCAGGCAAATTTAACACTTTTACTGGGTGAAATACTGCCAAAGCCTTATAAAACCCCGGGAAAAAAGACCGGTAAGCCGGGTAAATTTTTAATACTACTGGGGAGGGTTTTGCTATACAAATAGTTTCGATGCTCATTTTTTCTTAATCCTTCCCAGTGAAATCAACATAAACAAGTCTGTCTTATCTTCACAAGTACCCCGGGCCCCGTTACTTTTGAAAAGTTTTAAGTAAAATGTCATATCCACCATGGCCACGGCATCTATCACTTGTTCCGGCAGCCGAAACACCGCCGGTGAAACGTGGAAATTGCTCTTTAACAGACCCATATCCTCCATTTCCCGCCAATCTATTAAACTAAGAAGGCGCTGGCTAGGCAAATGCAACGACTCACACACCGTATCTATGGATACATCCGAGCCAGTATCCTCGGAATTGAGGTACAATACCACAAAGAGGACAATTTGCAAATCATTTAACGGCAGGAATGTGGCCAATTCTCTCAAAGCGTCTTTAGCACACTTAAAAAACGGTGGTGTAAGGCCAAACTCGCACACGAGAGAATTGATTTGGCTAAAAAAACGCAAACAGGTAAACTGTTGCAATAGCCGCCGCTCTCCTTCCGTTAAATGCCGGGAAAAGATCTCTTCCTCTGGCGTTTGTTCTTCCTTTTCCGCGCTAGTCACAATCTCCCCCCCCCAAACAGTTGCAGTAAATCCTGCAGTTCCGTTTCTTGCTTATTTTGAATCATGCTTCGTCCTTATCAAAAGATTTTGCTGATATCAAACAACATGCGTTCCCAACGGTACGGATGCAATACAAATTGGAAATATACTACCGAAAGAAAGGTTATCAAACCACCCAAAAAGGTCCATCTTTTCTTTCCCGCAGGGGACAGCCAATAGGCTCCTCCCCACCCCACTAATAACCCCACCAACATTAACATGTATTCCATATATTCCTCCTTGTTATAAAATCCCATTTTAGATACCACAAACTACTTTTTCGTTACAAAACATTTGTCTAGATTTAAGATTTCATCAGATAAACACTGCTCAAGACAAGCAACCCCTGCGCAAGGTTCCACTCACAATCAAGAAAAACTGGCTTTTTCAAAAGCATAATCGCCCATTTTACCGTTGGCCAAACTTTCATCTTTATGTTTGCCTCGCTTTTGTTTAGGTGGCCCGCTAGTTAAGTGTCGCAAAAGGCGCCTCTCTCCAGGTTTTCTTTAGTAGAAGAAAGTATGTTATCAGCCCCAAAACAACACCTATACGCTAGCTAAACACTCCCACTGGATATTATAGTGTAGAAAACCCAAACGACAACATTATGTCGCACCTCAACAATAGAATATACTAAGCTGAAAAGATAACATAATTTCTAGAAACGACATCAACCTGTCGTTCTCTGCTGTTATCATTACTAAAGAGGATTTTATGCAAAAAGAAATGCACAACAAAATAACCCGCCTATTGTATGAATTAAACGCACTAGATAAAGGCGCTATATGCCTGGCGGATATGACGGCAGAAATTGGGATTTCTTTACGCACCCTGCAGCGAGATATGAGAGACATACAAGACGCGGACTTTCCGCTCTATTGCCCCACCCCCGGGGAATATGCGTTTGTAGAAGGGTTTTCTTTAGAAAAGATGAAAATTTCTGACAAAGAGGCCTCTTTGCTAATTGTCATGCACGAGGTGACATCCTCATTAGGAGCTAATTTTAATGACTCTTATACTCTGCTTAAAAAACGCTTGATAGAAGATACAAAAGAAAGCCCCTTTTTTATCAAATTTACCACGGGGGAAATATTCCCGGAAGGGTCTATTTCCAAAACCATTTCGCAATGTATTCAAGATAAAGAAGAAATATCTATCTGTTATGCGGGCAGAAAACGCGCCTGTTACCCTGTACGCCCGCTAAAGTTAATTTGGATAGAAGGTTTTTGGTATTTATTGTCTTTAACTAATGACAATAAATTACTAAAATTCCGTCTAAACAAAATAAACTCAGCCAAACCTTTGGGGAAGTATTTTACCAATACCCCGGATACAGAAAACCTCATCCGCCAAGGCACCAACATTTGGTTTGATACTCAGCGCCCCCTAAAAGTGATTTTAGAAGTATCCCCCCAGGTATCAAAATATTTTCAAGTGCGGGATTATTTTCCTTTGCAAAAAATAGAAAAAGTTTTGCCTAACGGCGGGCTGATTATTTCCTGCCAAGCAGTAAACGCACAAGAAATCACCCCCACTATTTTACACTGGATACCGGACATTAAAGTACAAGAGCCAGCATTCTTACAAAAAAACATCCAAAATGTATTAAAATAGATACGCAATATACTGGGGAAGATGAAATTAAGTGATCTTCAAGCGAAGTTTAACGAGTGCGCCTACCCTACTAAACAAAGCCAACATACTAACTACATGCTAATTATTTTTTAGATTTTTATAATAAAGGTGAGTAAAAATTTTAGAAGATCGGTTTCGATCAATTTCAAAAAAGAACCGCGTTATTTCTTTATATAAACACATTAGTAGCTTTTATTATTTGCTATTTATATCCTAATCTAAGCTTTGTTCAGGATTATAACCATCAAATCAATCTAAATAATCCTAATATAGGCCAACTAACATCCTTTCATGACTTGGATTTTATAAAGAATGAAAGGCATCTGCAATATCCTGTACCCATTTTTTTTGATAAGCTCGATTACTTTGCAAAGAATCTGGCCTCGTTGCGACCACAACTTTAATTTTCTGTTCTGTATAGATATCTTTTCCCCGCACGACGTCACCTGGAATATTCTTTATATTCAAGAAACCATTCATTTTCTTTTGTTCTGCTGAGTCCTTCCCTTTTTGGGTCATTCTGACTTAAAATTAACCCAACGCTACGCGCATTTAAGCCCTACTTATTTGCGTAAATCCATAGAAATTGTGAATGATTTACTGCCACAATTTGCATAAAGGAGAAGAAAGAATGAAACTAGGTCTTAATAATACATTACCTATCCCATAAGCAAATCCCCACTAAAATAGATGCAGTGGGGATTTATTTTATCCATATTTAGCCCTATAAAATCCATTTTATTCCCAATCGGGAAGATTTAACGCTAATATAGCCCATACTTTCTGTAGAAAACGGCCCCACTTATGCCTATATATTATTACTAGCGAAAATCTAGGCCTTGAAAATTATTAATACATAATATATTATATGTTATATGATTAAGAACAATTTAACAAATAATATATTAGTTTCTAATTTAATAGAAGATTTTAATCCTCAGGCCTTAGCGGAAGGGATTGCTAAGCGCGTACGGGCCAGACGGCTGGAACTAAACCTTACGCAACAGGCTCTTGCCAAGCGCTCCGGGGTTAGTTTGGGTTCTTTACAACGCTTTGAAAACCAAGCGGAAATATCCCTTAAATCGCTTTTGAAACTGGCAGTAGCGCTGAATGCTACGGCTGAGTTTAAGCAGTTGTTTAGCATGGTTAATTATCAACACATTGACGAAGTAATTGATAGCCAACGACACAAAACCCGCCAAAGGGGGCGCAAAAATGATTAAACCCGTTCAATCTTTACAGGTATTTTATAATGAGCAATTAGTCGGCACATTAGCCTTGCGCCGGGATAATTTATGCGCTTTTGAATATAGTGCCCAGTGGCTGGAAGAAGGCTTTTCTATCTCTCCCTTGCTGCTTCCGCTCAAACCGGGTGTTTTTACCAGCAAATGGGACCCTTTTGACGGCTTATTTGGGGTGTTTAATGACAGTTTACCGGACGGCTGGGGACGCCTGTTAATAGACAGGCTCCTGCGTCAGCAGGGGATTAATCCGGCTACTTTATCACCCTTAGATTGGCTTTGTATCGTGGGGCCTAAAACAATGGGGGCTCTTACTTACCAACCCACGCACCCTATCGGGCAGGATGACCAAGATAAAACGCTTGCTTACCTAGAACAAGAAACCCAAAAAGTATTGCACGATGAACCCACTAAAGACCTATCTTTACTTGCTGCCAAGGGTGGCAGTTCCGGCGGGGCCCGGCCCAAGGTCTTGCTTACTATTGACGGAGAAGAATGGCTGATTAAGTTCCGTAATACCCAAGATCCTGCCAATATCGGCGAAATAGAATACAAATACTCGCAACTGGCACGTAAAGCAGGGCTTATTATGCCAGAAACACGCTTATTTGACGGCAAGTATTTTGGGGTAAAACGCTTTGACAGGCAAGGGAACAAGCGTATCCATATGCATACAGCAGCCGGCCTGCTCCAGGCAGATTTCCGCATTCCGTCATTGGACTATAAAACTTTGATTGAAACGACCCTGTTTTTAACACGAGATGTGCAGGAAGCGGAAAAGATGTTCCGCCTGATGGTATTTAATGTAATGGGACAGAATAAAGACGACCACGCCAAAAATTTCTCATTTGTATATGAAAATAACCGCTGGCAAGTGTCTCCGGCGTACGATTTAGTGCCGTCTGAAGGGTTTAACGGCCAGCATACCACCACGGTACTGGGCCAGGGGCTGCCGACCGAAGCAGATATGTTGGAACTGGCTCAAAAAACGGGTTTAGACCGTAAGCACGCCTTGCAAATTATTGAACAGGTAAAAAGTGCCTTTGAGTAAGGGTAAAGAAGCCCAAAAACGGACCTTTTAGAAAAAATGGACACTTTTTGGACACTTAGCCCCGGCAGGCAGATTTTGAAAAAATATTTTACGACGAGGAACAGCTGCCTGAGTAAAAAATTGTCGTCAGCCTGCGGAGCTGAAGATACAAGTTCGATTCCTGTTGGGCGCACCATTAAAAACCACGCGAAAGCGTGGTTTTTTATTTGATAAAAACAAGTTCCGTACAAACCGTTTATCGCTCTTATCCGTTCCCGCAAATAAAAACGCTCTTCGCATGAATTTCGAAGAGCGTTTAATTAAAACCGACGGATTATTTCCACTTCAGCTGAAAGGTTTCCGCCCACAATTTTGCTTCCAATAAGGTGTTATTAATCACCTCTTCCGGAACGGCCGGGGCTTCCTTAGGGAAGCGTGCATGCAGTTCGCGCAATCCTTTGAAATAATCGGTTAAAATAGCGCGGATACCGCCCTTCTCATACAAAGCCATCTGACGGTTCAGGTTATGAAACAGCACGCTGTATTCCGGGTTGCCGTGAAACGGATGCAACGAAGCGGGCGCTTCGCGCTGCATGTCGTCTAACCGCACCGTAAAAGGTTCCCCTTTGCGGGCGGCTTTGATCTTCATTTGATAATAGATTTCCTTAAGGGTGCTCTTATTTACAATGTGGTGCACGCCATTATAGCTGGTAACCGTAAAAATATGTTTCCATTTATCCGCATAGCGCGGGTTAACGGCGCCCTTTTCGCGAGACAGCGAAGTAAGCACACGCAAATAGCGGTAACTGCCCCACAAGGTGGACGGGTTATTAAGAATAGGCGTAGGGAATTCCGTCACGATATGGATTTCCGGCACCGTGACGATTCCCTGTTTCGTTTTGACGGAATTGTTAAGCGAATAATACTCTAAAATAGCAGGATTAGTAAGTCTGGCAACTTCTTTGGCCAAATTGGCACTTTTGAGGGGGGCTTGCAAATGTCTGTTAATTGTGCCGAGGGGGGCCTGTTTGAATTTTACCCGCTTGGCGGCACGGACCAGCTTGTAGGCGCTCTGGCCATATACCGCGACGTTACTGCAGAAAAACAACGCTATCAGAAAGACAAGGATTCTTCTCATAAGCTCGCTCTCACAACACGTTATCCTTGCTGAAACTTTGCCTGATTGTTTTCAGCTCGGCCGAATGTCCGGCTGCGGCTACAAACATTGGGCCTTTTTTCCATTGTACATTATTCTATACGTTTGTCCAGCCTTTTTTGAAAAATTTTTTAATTTTATCAAAAAATAAACAAAAAGATATATTTTTGCTTGAAAAACTAGCGCAAATTAGTTATACTAAAATAACCTTAATTGATATTTCGTTGGGGTTATACAACAACTAAAGCAAACCAAAAACGGAGCTGGCAAAAAGAAAGGCACTTCCCTTTCTTTTTGCCTGAGGAACCGAAACGGCCGGCAAATTTTGCCGGCCGTTTATATTTATCCAAATGTCTCCCTATTTGTTACTGCTTCAACAACTGCAGGGCTTCTTCGCGGGAGGTTACGTCGCCATTCCACTGGGCTTTACGCACGCGGTCCAACGCGCCGGATATCTTCCGCCCGGCCAGCCCTAACTCTTTCAGTTCTCCCCCCTTTATAAAACACGGCTCAAACGCGGCCTTCGGCATACCGGGAAGTACTGCCGCAAGAATATCTTTTTGGAAAGAAGAGAGAGGCGAAAGCGAACACATTTTTTCCTGCGTCACTTTCCACGCACCCAAAATAGCCGCCGCGACTTCCTTGGGCAAATGAAGCGTCCTCAAGAAATTTTCCCCGCTAGAGCCCAACAAACACACCATCACGCCAATGCGCCGCTCCGGCGAGGTTACCTGCAGCAACGCGTCGCTCCAGTGCAATCCGGGCCAGGCGAACTTCAGCATATCGTATTTTTCCATTAAAGAAAAAATTTCTTTGGCGTTTTTCTCTTCCAAGGTCTTCAAAAATTCCCGGCAGAAGCGTTCCCTGGTCAGCAGCAGCGGATATTCGCCTTTTACCGCTTCCAGCAACAACCGTTCCGTTTTGGGCGCCAGCCGCCAGCCAAAACGGCCGGCAAAGCGCACCGCGCGATACATGCGGGTGGGGTCGTCCAAAAAACTTTTGTCGTGCAGAATGCGCACCACGCCGGCGTCAATGTCTTTTTGAGCGCCAAACGGATCGTACGATTTGCCAAACGACTGCGGCAAAATGGAAAAACACCAGGCATTTACCGTAAAATCACGACGGAACAAATCGTCCTTCATGTCGGTGGAAAAAGTCACCTGCGGCAACACGCCCGGGTAAGGATATTCCTCTTTGCGGGCACGTACCAAATCCAATTTTAAGCCGTTTTCCAAATGCACGCGGAACGTGCCAAATTGGGAAAACTTTTTCTTTTCGCCGCCCCATTTTTTTACGCAAAAGCCCGCCACGGATTCTTGATTTCCGGTAAACACCAAATCAATATCCAAAGTACTTTTTTGCAGGTAAAAATCCCGCACGGCACCGCCCACTATCCAGGCTTGCAAGCCCAGCTTGTGGGCATACTCGCCAATGGCGGCCAGATATTCTTTGTACGGTTTAGGGGCAGAAAAAATCATAATGTTTTAGGCAGTTCGGCTCCGTCTTCGCTCATTTTGTCCAAGAAGTTTCTCAGCAACAAGCTGTTCAGCCCGCCGTGCAGCACTTTGGCGGCCGCTACGGCATAATCGTTGGCCGTCTGCGGGTGAGCGGGAGCCGGTACATAATAAGGAAAATGATGCGCCCGAGCATAAGAAGGTTTCAAGCGCGCCACGGACAGCCCTTTTTCCGCCGCGGACGCCGCAATCACTTCGGACTCATATCCAACCGTTTCTTCCGATTCCAGCACTTTTTTGAGGGCTTCCAACCCAAATACAGAAAGGGGCGGATAGTCCATATTAAGTTGCTTGAGCAAGGTGTTTTTAATCAACTCATAATCGTGCTGCATGCGGGCCAGCAGCTCGGGTTCGCGCTGGCGGTCTTTTTCGGAAAACACAAACACCAGCAACTCAGACGGCTGGTCAAAATAAATCAAATCTCCGTCGTGATGAAAAAATGTGCCACATTCGGGGCATTGCACCAAATTAAGTTCGCCGCCCATAATGGCGGTTTTCAAATCGGGATCTTGATCCGCACGGACCAAAGACCAGTATTCCACATCAAACGGCTCGCAATGATTGGGACATTGGGCAGGGGATTCATTCTTGATAGATTTCATATGTATTATTTATAGCAAAAAAACATTAGTTTGGCTACCTTGCTAAATGATAAAATCTATATATGGATCTTCATTCTCGTTCTGTTTTTGCCCGCGATATTACCGTCAAAGGCATGATTATTAACACGGTCCTCTGCGCGGCCAAATTTGCGGCCGGCGTGCTGGGCCGCAGCTCGGCCATGGTGGCCGACGCGGTGCATTCGCTGTCCGACTCGCTGACGGATATCGTCGTCATCGTAAGCCTCAAGTTTTCGTCCCGCCCGGCCGACAGCGAACACGCCTACGGCCATGGCCGTTTTGAAACCTTGGCCACGCTGGTTATCGCAGTGGCGCTTTTTGCCGTAGGGGGCAAAATTCTTTACAACGGAATTCTGGACATCGTCCGCCTGGCCGAAGGCGGCACCATTGCCCGCCCCCACGCCATTGCTTTGTGGATGGCGGTATTATCTATCTTCGTAAAAGAATGGCTGTACCGCTATACGTTAAAAGCGGCCAAGCAAATTGGCAGTTCGGCGCTGGAAGCCAACGCCTGGCATCACCGTTCCGACGAGATGAGCTCCATCGGCACTTTATTGGGTATTGGCGGGGCGTATTTTTTGGGCAATAAGTGGACGGTGCTGGACCCGCTGGCCGCCGTGGTAGTCAGCTTTTTTATCTTTGAAGTTTCCTGGAACATCTTAAAAACGGCCGTTGGGGAACTGTTGGATAAATCCCTCGGCACGCAGGCAGAAACTAAAATTGCCCAAATTTGCCGCCAAGCGGAACCCTCCGCCTGCGCACACAGCATTAAAACGCGCAAAATCGGCGGATATGCCTGTGTGGAGTTTCACGTTTATCTGCCGGACGAATGGAACCTAAAACGCGTGCATGACGCAACGGACAAAATGGAGCACGCCCTGCAGCAATCGTTCGGACCGCAAACGCTGGTCACCATTCACCCGGAACCGCAGTCGCTGGATAAGCATCATTAAAAAGTTTGCTACAATAAGCATACGCCCCGTTAGCTCAATTGGATAGAGTCCCGGTCTTCGGAACCGGTGGTACAGGTTCAAGTCCTGTACGGGGCATTCTTCCCAGCCCAGGCGCACAAAGGGAAAGGCAAAACAGCTGCCCCCAAAACGCGCCGCTTTCCTTTCCACGCAAGAGAATTTTCCTCACCTTCTATAAAAAGCACAGGGGTTCCTCCGACTGCCACAAATTTGCTAGAATAGAAATATCTAAATTTGCAGTAAGGAGCGTACCTATGGGTGGACATTCGCACTGGGCCGGTATTAAACACAAAAAGGCCCTCGTAGACGCCAAAAAAGGTAAAGTATTTACCAAAATTTTAAGAGAAATCACCATCGCCGCCAAAATGAGCGGCGGCAATCCCGATCAGAACCCCCGCTTGCGCAAAGCTATGGATGATGCCCGCGCGGCCAACATGCCGTCGGACAACGTCAAACGCGCCATCATGAAAGGTACCGGTCAGCTGCCGGGCGTTTCGTACGAAGAAATCACGTACGAAGGCTACGGTCCCGGTTCCGTGGCCGTGATCGTGGAATGCACGACGGACAACAAAAACCGCACTTTCTCGGAAATCCGCAAAATCTTCACCAGCCACGGCGGTTCTATCGGAACGGCGGGCTGCGTGTCCTACATGTTTAAGGGGAAAGGTCTGATCGTAGTTAAAAAAGAAGACATTTCCGAAGATGATTTGATGAACTTGGCTTTGGAAGCCGGCGCCGAAGACGTCCGCACCGCGGGTGACGTGTACGAAGTAATCACCAACCCCGATATGGCGGAATTGGAAGCCGTCAAGAAAGCCATTGAAGCCAAAGGCATTACGCCCGAATCGGCCGATTTGACGATGCTGCCCGATACCGAAGTGAACATCACCGACGAGCACACCGCCGAAACGCTGATGAAAATGCTGGAAGCGCTGGACGATCACGACGATACCAAGAACGTCTACGATAACTCTAACATAGACGAAGCCGTGGCCGCCAAACTCAACGCTTAACCGCAGACGAGGCAGCTTGAATAATCAAACAACCACCGTTTTAGGTATAGACCCTGGTTTAGACAGAACGGGATGGGCCATCCTCACAAGGGACGCCCGTTCCGTTTTGTCTTTACGGGCCTGTGGTTTGATTCATACCGACGCCGGCCAAGAACTTCCCTTACGCCTGGAATATATTTTTAATGAACTGCAAAAAACCATTGCCGCCTATCAGCCGGACCAAGTGGCCATGGAGCAGAACTTTTTTCTAAAACGCGCCGTTACCATGGCCAATACGGTCATGACGCGCGGCGTAATCATTTTGGCCTGCCAACTGGCCAATAAACCGATTTCTTTTTACCCCCCAAAACGCGTTAAAATGATGCTTTGCGGCACCGGCACGGCCGACAAAAAACAAGTGCAGCGCATGGTGCAGCTTACCTTAAATCTGGACAAAGCCCCCTCGCCCGACGATACCGCCGACGCGGTAGCCATCGGCATCTGCCACTTAAAAACCGCCCCGCTCAACAATATGATAAACGTAAAAGCGGCGTTTTTGGCTAAACTAAAAGCCGCCAAAGCCGCACAGCTTAAAAAGAAATAACTATCCCCCGGTTACCCCCCGGGGGATAGTTATTTAAAACAATTTTCCATAAAGCGTTTAAGCTTTATTCCGTAAAACAAGTATTACCAGATATACAACCAGTTCCGCCAGACTTAGTCAAACCAAAATATTTTTGACATCCTGTATTATTAGAATTTCCTCCAGAACAATTCTTTTTTCCACCAACCAGTGTCAAAAAAACATATTTTTCTTCATCACCCTTCCATTTGTCATAAGCTATACCCCCTCTGGCATGATATTGCCCGTTACTATCGGTTGTTAGCTCATAACTAAAATTTTCAGCCTCAAACCAGTTGCCTGTCGCAGGATTTCCATTTTTATCTGTAAAGCTTACATCCAAATCACCAAAAGTAATAGGGGCATTTGGCCCCATTTCCAGTTGCTTAGCAGTAACGGCTTTTTCCATTATACTTAAATTACTCCACACTTCTGCACTACGAGATTTCCAAACAGCCTTTTGATATTGCGGCAACGCTACTGCCGATAAAATGCCGATAATTAATACCACTACCAACAATTCTATGAGCGTAAAGCCCTTTAAACCGCTGTTATTGCTTCTTTTCATAGCCCGGCCCCTTTTTGATAAATTTTGCTGATAAACAAAATTTATCAAAAACAAAAAAAAATACAACCCCTTGTAAAAAGCGGCGGGCTGAAAAGCACGCCCGGTATGAAGGTTTCTCAAGTCGTCATACCCAAAAGTTTCTGTCAGGGATTTGGTTGTTGACTAACGGCTGGATTCCCGACTACAACACTTGGGAATGACGGGGCCTTGCGGCGCTTGGGAATGAGAGACGAAGAAATCCCTGTCTGCGCGATCTGCAAGGCCCCTTCCAGGGGACGGTGCTCTATGCGGGTACATCCGACTAATTGAGCCATACTGTCTAAACAATGTTGCCAAGCACCGTAAAATCCGCGCGGCCTGCAAGGCCCCCGGGCGGGTGCCCAATATGCTAAAATGAAAATATGATAGCGTATTTGAAAGGTGAAATTTTAGAAGTAAAAGAAGACGGCGCCGTCATTCTGTGCGGCGGCGTGGGTTATGAAGTGAACCTGGCCCACAGCTCGGCGCTGGAACTGACGGTGGGAAACGACGCAAGCCTCCATGTGGCGGAATCCATCTCTCCCTACGACGGCACGGTGCTCTACGGCTTCTTAAACAAAGAGGATAAAGAACTCTGGTATCTTTTCAAAACGGCCATCCCCAACACGGGCCCCAAAAAAGCGATGGAATTTTTAAACAAAGCCCTGCGCTCGGTGGCGGATTTTCATAATGCTATCATCAAACGCGACCCCAAAATTTTGACGGGTATTTTTGGATTTACCGCCAAAACGGCGGAAAAGCTGATTACCTCCTTAAAAGATAAAATGGACGCCGTAACCGTACAGGGCGAAAGCAAAATAAAAGTAATGGACGAAGCCCCCTATATGAGCGGCGTGCTGGAAGCGCTCTCGGCGTTGGGCTACTCGGCGGCGGAATCCCGCCGTGCGATGGAAAAACTCTATGCCGAAGGCATAAACCCCAACGACAAAATTGAAAATATCATTAAAGAGGCCCTGCGGGTGTTGAAAAAATGAGCAACCAAAACGAAATTTTGAATGTTTCCCAACTTTCCGACGAATCCGCCGGACTGGAAGCCGCCCTGCGCCCCAATACGCTGGACGAATTTGTCGGCCAGGATAAACTGAAAGAAAACTTGCGCATTTTTATTGCGGCGGCCAAATCCCGCAAAGAAGCCTTGGACCATTGTCTTTTTTACGCGCCGCCCGGTTTGGGTAAAACCACCCTGGCCAACATTTTGGCCAAAGAAATGGGCGTCAATATCAAAGTAACCTCCGGCCCCGTTTTGGCCCGCCCCGGCGATTTAGCCGCCATGCTGACCACGGAACTTTCCGACGGGGACATTTTGTTTATAGACGAAATTCACCGCCTAAACCCCGCCGTAGAAGAAGCCCTCTACCCGGCCATGGAAGATTTCACCTTTTTCATCAACACCGGCAAAGGCGCCGGCTCCACCACCTTAAAGCTGGCCGTTCCGCGCTTTACGCTGGTGGGCGCCACCACGCGTTCCGGCCTGCTTACGGGCCCCCTGCGCGACCGCTTTGGCATTGTATTTAACCTGGGCTTTTACGAAATCCCCGAAATTACCGATATTTTGGAACGCTCGGCCCGCCTGCTTAATATCCAGGCAGACCGCGACGGCCTAACCGAACTGGCCAAACGTTCCCGCGGCACCCCGCGTATTGCCAACCGGCTGCTGCGCCGCGCGCGGGATTTCGCCCAAGTAAAAGGAAACGGTATCATCACGCACGATATTGCCAATACCGCCATGGACTCGCTGGACATAGACTGCGAGGGCTTAGACAGTGTAGATAAGCGTATTTTGGAAGCGCTGATTGACCGCTTTTCCGGCGGACCGGTGGGCGTGGACAACTTGGCCATCGCCGTTTCCGAAGCGGTGGACACGCTGACGGACGTGATAGAGCCGTTCCTTATTAAAGCCGGTTTTATTGCCCGCACGCCGCGCGGCCGTGTAGCCACGCGCAAGGCCTATGAACACTTGGGCCGCAAACAACATTCGGATTTGCTTTTTTAACCGGGAGGTCCCATGAAACTGTCGCTTCGCTTTAGTTCGCTTTTACTGGGCGTACTGCTTATGTGCGCCTGTGCCACTCCCTCCGGCCGCAGCGCGGCTTCGTCCGGGAAAATAGATTCCCCCGCCCTAAACCGTACCGCGGAACCCCAGGCGCAGGACCCGCAAGCCAAACGCCTGCCTAAGGACATCACCGTCCGCGTATTATTGGCCGAAAAGCAAAAATCCGCTTCCGTTAAACATTCGGGAAAAGTTTACATCTATACGCTGGATTTGGAGAAAAAATACAAAATTTCCCATGCGGGCACCCTTTCCGTTAAAGCCTTAGGCAAAGGGAAGATCCAAGTGGGCACCTTACAATCTGCCAAAACAATCGTGCTGGAGCCCGCCCGCAACACGTTATTAACTTGGAACAAAAACGATTATTCGGGGAAAATTTTTATTATTCCCGCCGGCAATTCTTTTCATTTAGTGGAACATGCTCCGTTAGAAACGTACCTCTATGGCGTGCTTCCCTACGAAATGAGCTACACCTGGCCGCTGGAGGCCTTAAAAGCGCAGGCCGTAGCGGCGCGTACTTACACGCTTAAGACATTGGAAAGCGTGAAAAATCAAAATTTTGACGTATTTTCCGACGTGCGCAGCCAAATGTATAAAGGCGGCGGCAAACAATACGCCTCCGTTAAAAAAGCGGTGGACGAAACCCGCGGAGAAGTGTTAACCTTCCAAGACAAACTGTTCTTTACGTACTACCACGCCAACTGCGGCGGCGGTACGGACGACGTGCGCAGCTGGAACCCCGGGGTGGAGTCTATTAAGCCCCTTTCCGGCGCGTCCTGCAAAACGGACGACCACTCCAAAAGCTACAAATGGCAGATGAACCTCTCTCGGGCCAAAGTGGAAAACTACGCAAAAAGCGTTGGCCTTTCGGGCTCCTTAAAAAGCCTTAAAATCGCCCGCAAGACCGACACGGGCCGCGCCACCAATATCACCATTCGCACGACCAAAGGTTCCAAAACGGTCCCGTGCGGGAAGTTCCGCCTGGCCACCGGCATTCGCAGCTGTAAAATCACCAAGCTTTCCGTGCGCAAAAAGGACGTCCATTTTGAAGGAAAAGGATACGGCCACGGCGTAGGCATGTGCCAAGACGGCGCCAACGGAATGGCGCGTGATGGCAAAAATTACAAAAAGATTTTGAAAAATTATTATCCCGGTTCCGACCTGCGGAAAATTTAACTTATGGCATTTGAAAGATTCAAAAAATTAGATTTAGACCCGCTGATTGCAAAACAGCCGGCCACCCCGCGCGACAGTTCGCGCCAAATGGTGCTCCACCGCGACACGCACACCATTGAACACCGCATTTTTCGCGATATTCACGAATATTTCAATCCTGGCGATGCCTTGGTGATTAACAACACCAAAGTCTTCCCCGCCAAATTGTTCGCCCACAAACCTACGGGCGGGAAAGTGGAAGTGCTGCTGGTTCGGCCGCTCCAAAAACCCAACATTTGGGCCGTGCTAACACGCGATTATAAGGACGGCGTAACGCTGGATTTTGGCGACGGATTGACCGCCCTTATAAACGGCAAAACGGAAAACAACGAAGCCATTTTGGAATTTAACCAAGAAGACATCTTGCCTTTCTGCAACGCCCATGGGTTGATGCCGCTTCCGCAGTATATTGAAAAAGCCCGCAAACATGACGGCATGACCCCCAGCATCGCTACAGACAAAGACCGCTATCAAACCGTGTACGCCAAATATACCGGTTCTATTGCGGCTCCTACGGCGGGGTTTCACTTTACGCCGGAACTGTTGCAAAAGCTCAAAGATAAAGGCGTGCACATTTGTTATATCACTCTGCACGTGGGGTGGGGCACCTTCAAACCCCTGCGCGGCGAACCGCAGCAACACCATATGTTGGCGGAACTGGGGGAAGTGTCTCCCGAAACGGCCGACACGTTAAACGCCGTGCGGGCCGCCGGGAAGCGCGTATTTTCCTGCGGAACCACCAGCACCCGCACCCTGGAAAGCTTTACGGACGAAAATCACATCACGCACCCCGGCAAAAAGTGGACGGACTTGTTTATTTATCCGGGCTATAAATTCAAAGCGATTGACTGCCTGATTACCAACTTCCACTTTCCGGACTCTACCCCCCTGTGCATGACGTCCGCCTTTGCGGGAGAAGACTTTATTTACGAGGCTTACCTGCAAGCCGTGGAAAAGAAATACCGCTTCTATTCCTTTGGCGACAGCATGATGATTCTGTAATTTTTTCAATCATCACCCCTTGTAATGGGCTTTTTAACAACGCCTATACAAGGGGTATTTTATGTGTTAAAAGGCAAAAAAATCCCGGCGTTCGTTTTATCCGAACGCCGGGAAATATTTTTACGTTTATTCGCAAACGTATATCTGAGGAGTACCCACCTGGCCCAAGGCGCATTTTCCATCGCTGGATTTTACGCTTAAGCCACCACATATTTTTATTTTCCAGCCTCATATCCACCCTTTTTTCGGCATACCCGAAAGGGCTTATATTTCCCCTTCGTTCAAGTCCACAAAACAGATATGATAAAATATATATATGAATTCCCCCTTTCAAATTTTGTCTAAAGACACCCGTTCCAAAGCGCGCACCGGTATTTTGTACACCAAACACGGTGCCGTGCATACGCCGGTATTCATGCCGGTTGCCACGCAAGCCTGCGTGAAAGCCCTGACCGATGAAGACTTAAAAAACGCCGGGGCAGAATGTTTGCTTTCCAACACGTATCACCTATACCTGCGCCCAACCACCAAAATTTTGCAGCAAATGGGCGGCATTCATAAATTTATGCATTGGGACGGAAGTGTGCTGACCGATTCGGGCGGATTTCAGGTGTATAGCTTATCCAAATTCCGCAAAATTCGGGAAGAAGGGGTCACTTTCCAGTCTCACCACGACGGAAGCAAACACCTCTTCACGCCGGAAAACGTTATTCAATTTGAAAGTGAAATCGGCTCTGATATTTGGACCATGTTAGACGTTTGTATCCATGCCAAAGACCCGTCTAAACACGACGCGCGCGAAGCGTTAAACATCACCAAACGCTGGGCCGAGCGCGCCGCTAAAGCCTACCAGCAAACCGTGCCCGAACAGCACATTGTGCAACAGGCCGACGGTTCTTTCCAGGTGGGCAACTCGTTGCTGTTTGGCATTATCCAAGGGGCCATTTTCCCGGATTTACGCAAAGAAGCCGCCCAACATATGGCCTCTTTGCCCACGCACGGCTACTGCATTGGCGGGCTGTCTTTAGGGGAAACCTTGGAACAGATGAACGAGTCCGTGCTGGCCGTTACCGAAAACCTGCCCGAAAACAAACCTCGCTACTTTATGGGCTTAGGAACGCCGGTGGAAATTCTAAATTCCATTGAGCGCGGGGTAGATATGTTTGACTGCGTATGGCCCACCCGCGTGGCCAGAAACGGCATGGCCATGACCAGCGCCGGCCGCGTAAACATTAAAAATGCCGAATACCGCACCCAGGATATCCCCCTGGATCCGGAATGCGACTGCTACACCTGCCGCCGCTATTCCCGCGCGTATTTGTGCCACTTGTACCGCTCGGCCGAGCTCACCAGCCACCGTTTGATGAGCATACACAACATTCGTTTCTTAATCCGCCTTATGGAGCGGGCCCGCCAGGCCATTGCGCAAGGCAACTTCCTGGAATTTAAGGACGAAGTGATCCGAAAGTATCAAAACTTTAAGTAATAAAAAACCCCGAAACAAAGTTTCGGGGTTTTTTATAATGCAGGCAAATTTCAAACTTCAGGCGCCGCTTGAACCGGTTCCTTTTTCTTAGGTTCATACTTAGGAAGGAGCGAAAACAACGCATACGCACTTAACATCTGCATGGTAAAAGCGGCCGATACAAACACATACTTATACACCGTCATCGCTTCAATGGACGGGGTTGGGTTGGCCAAATAATAAAACTGCCCCAACGTACGCAAAAGCGGCACAAACGTAAAGTCCGCATTGGTCAGCAAGGCCAATATCCCCTGCAACGCCGCCAACACGCACACATAGCGCTCATTTAACAAAATAAACGCCGCCTGCGACGCATACAGCACCAAAAACCCCGCATGCAGCCGCAGCAGCACCCCGCTGGAGGAAACATCTCTGCATACCAGCAGCAAGTTCACAAACGCGCCAAACAAGCAGAAGAAGAAAATAATCTTCACCCAAATATTCAGCGCAAAATAACGTTTGACAATAGCTTGCATAAATTAACGCGAAAGCGTCAGCGCTTCTTTTTGTGTATATCTTTTTTGGGCCAATTCAATCAGGCGTTGTAAAATTTGGCCGTAATCTTCCCCACACGCTTCAAAAAGCTGCGGGAAAAGACTGGTCTGGCTCATACCCGGCAAGGTGTTGATTTCGGAAAAATAGTACGAACCGTTTTTATCCATCAAAAAGTCCACCCTGGCCAATCCGCTGGCACGCAAGGCCCGGAAGATATGTTCCGTATCTTGGCGCATTTTTTGAGCGGTTTGCGGGTCAATTTCGGCCGGTACTTTGGTTTCACAGCCGCCGGCCACAATGTATTTGGCGTTATAATCAAAAAATTCGCCCGCCAGCGAGCGCAATTCCCCGCAGGCAGAGGTTTTTAAGGTTAGTTCATCTCCGTACACGGCACAGAAAATTTCGCGGGCATGATCCACGCCTTTTTCTATCATCACATCGGTATCAAACTGCAAGGCAAAGGCTACCGCCTCGTGCAATTCGTCCAACTTTTTCACTTTCCGCACTCCGACGGACGACCCCAACCGCACGGGTTTTACAAACACGGGAAGACCCGTTTGGGTTACCCATTTTTCCAAGGCGGCTTTGTCATGTTCTTTGAATTTGGACACTACCCGATAAGGCAACACCGGGGCGCCCGATTCGCGGGCCATCAATTTGGAAATTTCCTTATCCATTCCCATGGCCGAGGCCAACACGCCACACCCGACGTAGGGCACGTTCAACGTTTCCAAAAAACCCTGCATGGTGCCGTCTTCACAATTGGTACCGTGCAAAACGGGAAAAACGACATCCGCCTTTAAGCGCAAGGAACCGTCCAAAGAAATCAAATTGGCGTCCGCGCTTAATACGGGAGTTACGGGCACGTCTTGAGGGGTTTTGGGGCCGCAGTTTTTTTGCAAAAACCAATGGCCCTGACGGCTGATAAAAATGGGATAAATTTGATATTTTTCTTTTTGAGCTTCCAGTATTTGGCACACGGTCTGCGCGCTGTGCACGGAAACTTCATGTTCGGTGGACTTGCCGCCGTAAAGAACAACTACTTTTAACGCTGACATACTTTTTTAATCCTTGTGTAAAAGGCCTGATGAATTTCACCAGGCCCGAATATCGGTTATTATTTATCTTCCCGGAAGATGGACCACTTCATTCGTCCGATAAAGCTGTCCGTCTTTTCCAAAAAGTCTTCCCCGTCAAACAGGGCTTCCGGCTGAGGGACCGGATCGGCCACGCGGATTTCGGGCAAATCGGCTTCGGTCAATACTTTAGGCTGAGCCGTTTCCTGCATTTCCACGGGCTTTTCAGAAAGGGGTACCTGTTCTGCAGTGGGCTTAGCAGCGGGTGCGGCAGGCGTAAGCACCGTCTGCGTCTGCTGCGAGGCGGACGCCTGCACCATAGGCGGCTGAGGAGCAGCCGGTTTGTGCGGCGGTTTGGGCGCATGAGCCGCGGCCTTGCGCAAGGTTTCTTCCTTGGCGGCACGTTCTTTTTCCTGCACCAGGCGGGCCGCCAATAAAGCCGCACTTTGGTTGCGAAGCTGCTGGTTTTCTTTGGCCAATTCTTTGGTTTCGCTTTCCAGTTCTTCGGTGCGCTTCTTTAGGCCGCTGCTTTGCAGGGAAAGGGCTTCTTTTTCGCGTTCCAAAGCCGCTTTTTGCAGATTTAACGCTTCTACATTTTTAGACAAAACGTCTTTTTCGGAACCCAATTGGCGGGCCTGGCGGTCCAGGTATTCTTTTTCTTTAGCCAAATGCTGCGCCTGCAGAGAAAGCTCTTCCTTTTCGCGGGCCAAGTGCTCCGCACGGGAAGAAAGATCTTCTTTTTCGCGGCTTAAGCGTTCGGCTTCCTGCGCATAGGAATCTTTCTCGTGCGATAAATGTTCCGCACGGGAAGACAAATCTTCTTTTTCGCGGTTTAAGCGTTCCACCTGCTCGGCATAAGAATCTTTCTCGCGGGCCAACTGCTCCGCACGGGAAGAAAGGTCTTCTTTTTCGCGGTTTAAGCGGTCTGCTTCCGCGGCAAAAGATTCTTTTTCGCGGGCCAAGTGCTCCGTCCGTTCGGACAGGGCTTCTTTCTCGCGCACCAAGTTTTCGCTTTGTTCCGCCAATTCCGCTTTTTCGCGGGCCAAGCCTTCGGCACGGAAAGAAAGTTCCGTTTTTTCGCGGGTCAGGCTGTCATTAGCCGTCTGCAAAGCGGCATTGTGCTGGGCCAGCTGCGCATTATGCTGGGAAAGTTCTTCATTCTGCTGCCCCAACACTTCAATTTTATGTTTAAGCTGTTCAATAACGGCGTCGTTATTGTTGATTTTCTCCAGCAATTCCTTAAAATTCTTTTCCAACAATTCTTTTTCCTGGCGTACCGATTCCAACGAGGCCTGCGCCTGCTGCAATTCGGCGGCCAAACCATCGCGCTGGCTTTCCAACGCGCGAAGCCGTTCGGAAAATACGGCCAGTTGTTTTTGGGCTTTTTTGGAATTGTTGTCTTCCAGCTGGGCCATTTCGGCTTTCAGCGCCAAGAGCTCGCGTTCTTTGGCTTCCAGGCGGGCAAGCGCTTCTTCTTTCTGAGCGGCGGCCTGGTGCAATTTCACGTTCTCGGCTTTCAACGATTCAATTTCCTCCACTTGTTTCATGCAGGTGTCGGAAATTTCTCTAAGCTGGGTTTCCAAGCTGGAAACTTTCTGCTGGTATTCTTGTTTAATGGAAATGATACGGCCCTCAAAATCAAACGATTTGAAGCGTTCTTCGGCGGCGGTAAGCTGATCGCGAAGCGAAAGGATTTCTTTGGCTTGCTCGGCCGATTTTTTGAGCGCTTCCAATTTTTCCTGTTGGGCTTTTTTGATTTCGCGGTCCAGCGCGCTGTTGACGGCTTTTAACTGCGAAGCTTTCTGGCGCAAGCTGGTGATAATGCGTTCTTTTTCCTCCCGTTCAGAAGCGTGCTTGGCTTCCGCCTGCAGGGAAGATTGATTGGCTTGATAATGATAAATGGCGGTATGTTCCGCGTCCCCCGCGGCAAAAGAAGGCGGCACGGGGTCAAAGCTGCGCTGTACGTCCGGCTCGCGGTAGGACAGGCGGTCCTGCTGGGCGCGGGACAAGTTTTCCACGCTGGCTTTCAAATTGGCAATCGTGCGGGAAATATGCTCCAGGAAAGCGTCTTTATCTTTCTGGCGTTCCATGGCCTCGCGCGTGCGGGCCAATTCGGAAAGAATCATCTGATTTTGGGACGCGGACGCTTCAAAACGTTCTTCCAGTTCCAAAATCTTTTTTTCCAATTTTTCCAAGGAGCGTTCGTATTGGGAAGGCTTGGCCGGGACGGATTCCGGGCGGGAGCCGTACAGGTTATCGGAGGACGAAGCCCCCGGAAAAGACTGCTCTTTGAATTTTTCCAAAAATTGGGCTATATCCCCGTGTCCGTCAAATTGGTTATTGTCTAACGCCATGCTCATTCCCCATTTTGCAAATACTTACATTAAATTTAACCACAAACGCCCCGTCGCTGTCAACCCCGTTTTCTGACGGAAAACCGGCCTTTGTTTCCCCCGCTTATAAACGCAGTTTCCCGCGCACCGCCCCCACCAGGTAAAAAGACCCCGTACACAAAATGCGCGGCGATTTTTTGGCCAATAAAAGGGCTTTCTTCCAATCTGCCTCAAACGTTACGTTTGCCTTTTTGGGCAGAGCGGCGTGGAGTTCTTCTTCCCCCGCTCCGCGCGAGGAAGGAGGAACCGTCAAAATAATCCGTTCAAAATGCGGGGCCAAAAGCGAAAGCATTTTTTTATAATCTTTGTCTTTCATAAAACCGCACAACAGCACCGTATCGTGGGAGAAAGGCGTCTTTTGCCAAAACTCCATCAGCAGTTCCACCGCCTGCGGGTTGTGGGCTCCGTCCAGAATAAAGGTGTTTTTCCCGCACTGCGCCACTTCAAAACGGCCCGGCAAAGACACCGTTTCAAACGCTTTTTGAAGTGCTTGCTCCGGTATATTCAAAACCCGCGCCGCCTGATACACCACGCATGCGTTAATGGTTTGGCGGCGGCCCAGCGCATGCAAAATCCACTCCGTATGCTCACGCGTATGAAGCACGGTTTGATTATTCACAAAATCGTACGCATATTCGTAAAACGGGTTTCCCTCCCCCACAAACTCCAGCGGAGCCTGTTGGGCTTTGGCCGTTTTGCGTATCACTTCGCGCGCTACGGGATTGACCGTGCCGCTGATGACGGGGATACCGGGTTTGATGATGCCGGCTTTTTCGCGTGCAATCTGGGCCAGGCTGGAACCCAAAAACTGCATATGGTCCAACCCGATAGACGTGATGATGCTAAGCACGGGCGTACACACATTGGTGGGATCTTTCCGCCCGCCCAGGCCCGTTTCCAACACGGCATACTGCACTTTTTGGCGGGCAAAATACAATAAAGCCGCGGCGGTTAAAATTTCAAAGAAGTTGAGTTCTTCTTCCTCTTCCTGAAATACGTCCAGCACCGCCTGCGAAAAGTTCCGTTTGGAAATGGCGCGGCCGTTTAATTGAATCCGTTCCGTGGGCGACACCAAATGAGGCGACACAAAAAGCCCCGTCTTATACCCCGCGCACGTCAGCGCGTGCGACAAGAGCGTACAAACGGATCCTTTCCCGTTAGTTCCGGCCACATGAACGATTTTGTATTGATTTTGCGGGTTTCCCAACCGCTCCAACAAGGCGCGAAAGCCTTCCGGCCCCGCACCGCACCCAATACCGGAACGTTTGAGAATATAATTAAAAACGATATCAAAACTCATTTTTGTCGGGATTATACCGCCGTATATCCGCCCCCAGAGCGGTCAGCTTTTGCTCCAAATTTTCGTATCCGCGGTCTATGTGATACACGCGTTCCACTTCCGTTTCGCCTTTGGCGCACAGGCCCGCAATCACCAGGGCCATGCCGCCGCGCAAATCGGACGCCTGCACATGTGCGGCGGAAAGCGCTTTAACGCCCGTTACGCGCGCCACGCTTTTTTCCGTCACAATTTCGGCCCCCATGCGCACCAATTCCGGCGCATGCATAAAACGGTTTTCAAAAATATCTTCGTCCACTTCCGCCGTCCCTTCGCACAGCGTCATCAACGTCATCCACGGGGCCTGCAAATCGGTGGCAAAGCCCGGATACGGCGCCGTGCGCACGCGCACGGGCTTAATCGGGCCGTCGTAAGGGAGTACATGGATAGCGTCTCCCGTTACCTGCAAAGAAAAACCGGCTTCCTGCAAATCTTCCCATAAAATAGAGTTATGCTCCGGCACACAGCCCGTTACGGTCACGTCCCCGCGGGTAGCGCAGGCCGCCAGCACATAGGAGCCCGTTTCAATACGGTCCGCCACTACCGTGTGTTCCGCCCCATGTAAAGAGGTTTTGCCATGCACGATAATTTGGCCTTTGTCGCCCACGCGAATATCGGCCCCCATTTTGTTTAAGAACGCGATTACATCATCTACTTCCGGTTCTTTGGCCACGTTTTCCAACACCGTTTCCCCGGGGATTAAGCACGCGCACATCAGCAAGTTCTGCGTAGCACCCACGCTGGGGAAACGCAACACAATTTTGGCGGGAACCAATTCTTTGGCGCGGATAATCACGTCCCCCGCTTTTACTTCACATTCGGCGCCTAATTTTTCAAATCCTTTCAAATGGATATCCACCGGGCGCACCCCAATGGCGCAACCGCCCGGAAGCGGAATTTCGGCCTTTTTGAAACGAGCCAACAGCGGCCCCGCCACCCAAAAGCTGGCACGCATTTGCTTAACCAGTTCGTAAGGGAGGGTGTTTTTGAGAGTACCGTCCGCCGTGATGGTGACGGTGTTGTTTTTGTACTCCACTTTTTTGCCCAAATATTCCAAAATTTTAAGGGTGGTGCGCACATCGCGCAAATTGGGGACACGGTGCAGCACGCACGGCTCATCCGTCAGCAAAGTGGCCACCAAAATAGGCAGGGCGGCATTTTTGCTGCCGCTTATGTGGACGGTTCCGTTCAGTTTCTTTCCGCCGTGAATAATAAATCTGTCCATAAATTCTCCTAAAAATAAAAAAGGTTAGTTTTTGCGGGCAAATACAAACCGCTCTACGTTAAATATATCTTTTTTTACTTCCGCCTTCCACCCGATTTCCATCAGCCCCCGCGCCAGCGGCCAAGGCTGGTCTTTGCACAGTTCCAGGGCCAACAGCCCGCCCGGCTTTAAGTATCCGTCCGCCGCTTCGCACAGCGGGCGCGTGACGGCATATCCGTCCGCTCCGCCGTCTAACGCCAGGCGCGGCTCGTGCTGTACTTCGCGGGTGAGGGTGGCCAAATCGGCCGTGGGAATATAGGGCGGATTGGAAATAATTAAATCAAACGCCCCCATTACGTTTTCCCACAAATCGCTTTGCAGAAATAAAATCCGTTCTTCCACCCGATGCAGGCGGGCGTTTTCCTGCGCCACTTTTAAGGCCGCGGGAGAAATGTCCACCGCCATAATCCGCGCACGGGGGAATTTACTAGCCAGCGCCACCGCAATACACCCGCTGCCCGTGCACATATCCAAAAATTCATATTGCCCGCCGCGTTCAAAATTAGCGGCCGCCAATTCCACCAGTTCTTCCGTTTCCGGGCGCGGGGTCAGTACGTCTGGCGTAACGCGTATATCCAGCCCGCAAAAAGGCTGCGTGCCCACAATATGAGAAAGAGGTTCCCCCTCCGCCTTGCGCTCCAGCATGCCAAGAAACCGCTTATACTCCTGCGGAGGCACTTCTTCCCTCCCGTTTGCCAGCACCCATGTGCGGCTTACGCCCAAGGCATAGGCCAGTAACCACTGGGCATTGGCTTCGGGCTCGTCCGACCCGGCGGCAGCCAGGCGGTTTTGGGCTTCTTGTAATACGTCACACACGGCAGACATGGCGGCTCCTTGTAAAAAAGCCGGACGGCAAAACGCCGTCCGGCGCGCTTTTTTAGGTCTTGTTAGATTTGCAGATTTTTAAGCTTTTGTTCCACGCGGTAGGCGCGCAAATCTTCCAGGATAGGCTCTATGTTGCCTTCCATAATTTCCATTAAGTTATGGTAAGACTTATCGGTGCGGTGATCGGTCACGCGGCTTTGCGGGAAGTTGTACGTGCGGATTTTTTCGGACCGGTCCCCCGTGCCCACCTGGGCTTTGCGTTCATCGTAAATTTCTTTGTTGCGTTTTTCTTCTTCAATCTGGTACAGTTTGGCACGTAGCATAGCCATGGCTTTTTCGCGGTTTTTGCCCTGGTGGCGTTCTTCACGGCAGGACACCACAATCCCCGTAGGTTTGTGGATAATGCGCACGGCCGTTTCCACTTTGTTCACGTTCTGACCGCCAGCCCCGCCCGAACGGCAGGTTTCCATTTCCAAATCTTCGGGGCGGATTTCAATATCAATTTCTTCCGCTTCGGGCATAATAGCCACCGTTACCGTAGAAGTATGCACGCGGCCGGCGGTTTCCGTGTCCGGCACGCGCTGGACGCGGTGGGTGCCCGCTTCGTTGCGAAGCCAGGAATAAGCCCCTTCCCCTTTAATAAACATACTCACGTATTTGCAGCCTTTCAAACCGGTGGGCGTATATTCCAAAATTTCGGTGGTCCAGCCTTTGGTTTGGGCAAAATGCTGATACACACGCAGCAGTTCCGCCGCAAACAGGGCGGACTCGTCTCCCCCCGCGCCGGGGCGGATTTCCAGGTAGATGTTTTTGGAATCGTTCGGATCCGGCGGAATCACCAAAATGCGCAGTTCTTTTTGCAGCTGGGGCAGCTTGGCCTCCAGTTCGGCCAATTCTTCCGCCGCCATTTTGACCAGTTCTTTATCTTCGCCGGCTTCAATCATGGCGCGGTCGTCCGCGATGGCTTTTTCGGCGGCGTTGATTTCCTGTTCCTTTTCAATAATCGGCTTCAAAAACGCATGGCGTTTGGCTTTCACGGCCAAGTCTTGGCTGGAAAGATTGCCGGAAGAAAGTTCTTCTTCCAACTGCTTAAATTCGGTTACGTATTTGGTGGTATCCATAAACATCCTTACTGCAAAAATTGCCCGGGGAAATAACTACAAAGAAAAAGAGCAGACCCCCTTGCGGACAGTCTGCTCTTTTGTAAAACGGCTGCTATTTGGCTTCGGCTTCGGTCTTTTTGGCAGCGGCTTTTTTGGCCGGCTTTTTGATGGCCGCTTTTTTGGCGACGGCCGGTTTCTTGACGAGCTTGGCCTTGGCTTTTACTTCGGTTTTCGGTTTGCGGACCAAAGTTTTGCCTTCGGTTTTCGCAAAGCGTTTGTTGAATTTTTCCACCATACCTTCGGTGTCCAGTAATTTTTGTTTGCCGGTGAAGAAGGGGTGGCAGGCGGCACAGATGTCAAGCTTCAAAGTTTTGGCCGTGGAGCGGGTCATAAATTTATTACCGCACGCGCAGACGGCTTCTACGAATTCGTAAGTAGGGTGTATTTTCTCTTTCATTTTAATCTTCCTGTTAAAAATCTTATGATTTATTTTACCATATATTGCGGGTTTTGGGAAAGCAAATTCTTTCCCCCCGCCTAAGCTAGAAGGCGTTCACTTCCATCTGCTTAAAAAAGTCTTTATTGGACTTGGTGGAAGAGAGCTTTTCCAATAAAAGCGTCATAGCGTCCACCGAGCTCAAGGGCGCCAGCACCTTGCGCATAATCCAGACTTTGTTGAGTTCGTCTTCCGACAAAAGCAAGTTTTCCTTGCGGGTGGAGCTGCGGTTGATGTCCACCGCCGGGAAAATGCGCCGTTCGGAAAGTTTGCGGTCCAGGCACAGTTCGCTGTTGCCGGTACCTTTGAACTCTTCAAAAATCACTTCGTCCATGCGGCTGCCGGTTTCAATCATGGCGGTGGCGATAATCGTCAAAGAACCGCCTTCTTCAATATTGCGGGCCGCACCCAAAAAGCGTTTGGGTTTCTGCAGCGAAGTAGCTTCCAAACCGCCGGTAAGCACACGCCCGGAGGACGGCGCCACCGTGTTGTAGGCACGGGCCAAGCGGGTGATGGAGTCCAGCAAAATCACCACGTCTTTGCCTTGTTCGGCCAAGCGTTTGGCTTTTTCCAACACCATTTCGGCCACTTGTACGTGGCGGTCGGCCGGTTCGTCAAACGTAGAGGCCACCACTTCGCCTTTTACGCTGCGGCTCATGTCGGTCACTTCTTCGGGGCGTTCGTCAATCAGCAGTACCATCAGTACGGCGTCTTTGTAATTTTCCGCAATGGAGCGGGCAATCGCCTGCAAAATCATCGTTTTACCGCTTTTGGGCGGCGCCACAATCAGCGCGCGCTGGCCTTTGCCGATAGGCGCAATCAAATCAATCACGCGCTGAGTAAGCGAAGATTTATCAATTTCCAGCGTAAAGCGTTCATTGGGGTGAAGCGGAGTGAGGTTTTCAAAAAGCGGACGGTTGTATACTTTATCCGAATCCATTCCGTTTACTTTTTGCACCTGCAGCATGGCAAAGAAGCGTTCGTTGTCTTTAGGCGGGCGGATTAAGCCTTCAATCGTGTCGCCTTTGCGCAAGCCAAAACGCTTGATTTGAGAAGGAGAAACGTAAATATCTTCCGCCCCGGCGAGGTAGTTGTTCTCTTCCGAGCGAAGAAAGCCAAAACCGTCGGGCAGAATTTCCAATACGCCGCCGCCGTACACCGAGCCGTTTTGCTTGGCTTGCACGGCAATAATGCGGCCGATAAGTTCCTGCTTGCGCAGGCCGGAAATATCTTCCAAATTGTAATTGACGGCCAGTTTCGTCAGCTCCGGCATGCTCAATTTGTTGAGGGCACGGGCGTCCATCGGTTTGGCGCCGTTGGGCTGGCGGGGCGCCAGCTGAGCACCGGGCACACTTTTGGGTGCGGGACGCACAATGCGGGCAGGGCGCTGGGTTTTGGCCTCTTCCGCGGCGGCCGGTTTGGCCGGTTTGGTTTCTTTGGCAGGTTTTGCGGTTTTTTCCTGCGGGATGATTTCTTCCATTGTAACTCCTTACTTTACTCCGTAAATAGATTCAAACGCCCGGCAAAGGCGTTCTACTTTTAACCCCAAAGCTTCTTTTCCTTCCCGAGTGGAAAGGATAATGTCGGCCCGGCGCACTTTTTCTTTCTCGGGCATTTGCCCGGCCAAACGCCGTTTGTATTCGGCCAGCGTAAGGCCGCGGGCTTTTAGACGCGCGCGCAGCATGCGCGGGTCCCCCAGGACAACAATATTCAAATCGGTCAGTTTATCCCACCCCGCTTCAAACAAAAGCGGCACTTCAAACACGGCTATTTTTTGGGGAGATTTTTTAATCTGTTCCGCCGCCAACGCAAGCACTTTCGGGTGGAGGTATTTTTCCAGTTTGATGCGGGCTTGAGGCTGCCTAAACACCTGCCCCGCCACAACCGCCGGTTCATACGAGCCGAACCAGGCCGTCAGTTTTTTTTGCACCGGAGCCGTCCGATACAAATCACGCACCAGTTCATCGGCCGAAACGGTGAAAGCACCGTTGCGGGCAAAAAAGGCCAAGGCCGTGCTCTTGCCGCTTAAAATACTGCCGGTAAGGCCGATAACCAGCTTATCTTTCGTGCGTAGAATCATAAAGGCAGTTTTTCCAGCTCATACCAGTTTTTGCCGGCTTTTGCGCTGGCCAAAAGCGGCACCCGCAGGCGCACGGCATTTTGCATAAGTTCCTTGATGCGGGCGGCCGTTTCGCCCAAGCGGTCCTGCGGCAATTCAAAAATCAATTCGTCGTGCACTTGCATGGTCATTTGTACGGGGGTGGAGCGATAGGCCGTAAATACGTCAATCATCGCTTTCTTAATAATATCGGCCGAACCGCCCTGTACAATGGTGTTAATGGCCGCACGCTGTGCAAAAGAAGTCATGGAACCCACGCCCATATTAAACTCGGGCAGATACCGCACATGGCCCAACATGGTTTTTACGTAACCGTTTTGGCGGGCGGCGGCGATATTTTGATCTATCCATTCCCGAACGACGCGGTAATTCTTGAAATAATTGTCTATGTATTCTTTTGCTTCGCGCATGGAAATGCCAAGCGACTGGGAAAGGCCCATGGGGCCCTGTCCATAAATAATACCAAAATTAATTGCTTTTGCACTAGAGCGCATCTGGTCCGTCACCATCAGCGGCATGACGCCAAAAATCTGGGCGGCGGTTTGGGTGTGAATGTCCCCCCCGTCCCAAAAAGACTGCATAAGCACGGGGTCCTGGCTTTCGTGAGCCAGCACCCGCAAATCAATTTGGGAATAGTCCACGCTCAACAGCACATTGCCGGGGGCCGCGCAAAAAGCTTTGCGCAGCAGACGGCCTTTTTCGGTGCGGACGGGAATATTCTGCAAATTGGGGCTGGAGCTGGACAAGCGGCCCGTCACGGTGCCGGTCTGGTCCAGATAAGAATGCACCTTATCGTTTTCGTCCGCCATCAAAAGCAGATTGTCTACATAAGTAGATTTAAGTTTGCTGTTGGAGCGATATTCCAAAATAGCCTGAGCCACGGGGTGCGTTTGGGCGATTTGCGCCAATACTTCTTCGTCCGTAGAGTAGCCCGTTTTGGTTTTTTTGACGGGCGGAATTTTCATTTCTTCAAACAGCAAAACGCCCAACTGTTTGGGAGAATTGATATTCACGGCATAGCCCGCACGCGCATCAATGTCTTTTTGCAGGCGGGCGATATCCTGCTCCAGCAAGGCCTTAAAGCTTTCCAGCCAGCCGGGATCTACGCGAAAACCCGCAAACTCCATGTCGGACAAAACCATCATTAAAGGCAGTTCCAGCGTGCGGAATAAGTCGTACTGGCCGCTGTCTTTAAGCTGTTGGGTCAGCCGCGTGCGCATGTTCCAAATAAAACGGTTGTACTCCCACATCAGTTCGCGGGGGTCTTCTTCGCTGACGGTGGCTGAAAAATATTCCAAACAAGCGCCCGAAAAGCTCAAATCGCCGGACGGATTTAATAAATAGCGCGCCAAGCGGCCGTCAAAACAAGAAATAAACTGCCCCTGCACATTTAAGTCCAACTCGCGCAGGGTGAGCTTCAAATCGTACCCGATTTTTTCCACCGCATCGTTTTGCACCAATTTTTTAAGTGCGTCCATTTCCCACGGTTCCACCTGGGCCACCGGCACCACGGCGGCCTCGGCCTCGTTTAAGCCCAGCACCAGCAGTTCTTCCTGCGCGTGCAGGAACACTTTCCCGTTCTGTTCCGCACGGGCCAAGGCCTGCGAAAGGGTAAGTTCTTTTTTCTCGGGCGCCGGCACCTGCGCCACCGTGCGGCGGGGCGATTGGGCAAAATCCAATAAATTCTTAAACTCGTACCGGGCAAATAAATCGGACAGTTGCTGCGGGTCCGGCGTGTGCACGGCATAATCCTGCAGCGAAAAAGGCATATTCAAATTGGGGTCCAATACCACCAACTGTTTGGAAAGTAAGGCTTCGCCTTCGTGGGTAAGAATTTTTTTAGCCAGCGCAGGCTTGAGGTCCGGGTTGTCGTTTTGGGCGGCGCGGATAATGTCTTCCAGGTGCCCGAATTTTTCTATCAAATCTACCGCGCTTTTGGGACCCACGCCTTTGACGCCGGGAATATTATCGGCCGCGTCCCCCACGATGGAAAAATAATCCGGCAAAAAGGGCACGTCCACCCCAAATTTTTCTTTGGCGGCCTCGGGGCCCTTAAATCCGTCCTTCCCGCCGGAAGGCCAGATGTGAATTTTGTCGCTTAAAAATTGGTACACGTCTTTGTCCGACGTTACCAGCACGCTGGAAACGTCTTCCTTGGCGGCACTAAGCGCCAAAAAAGCCATTAAATCGTCGGCCTCAATCCCGTTTTGAGCCACTACCCGCAACCCCAGTTTATCCACCAGTTCCCGGGCCAAATTCAATTGGCTGACCAAGGCGTCGTCCGGCTTTTTGCGGTTTCCTTTATAGGAAGGAAGCAACGCCTTGCGCCGTGCACAACCTCCCGGAGAATCAAAACACACCGCCACATACGCGGGGTTTTGCTCCCGCAGCATTTTAATCAGCCAACGGGCAAAACCGTACAGCGCGCCGACTTCCTGCCCACTGGAAGTGGACAGCTTGGGCAAGGCATGATAGTTGCGGTGAAGAAAACCGTGAGCGTCAATCAAAAAGAATTGAGGTGAAAAGTTTGTCATAGGGAAAAAGGGCGGGATAAAAGAATTTCCGCCCCGCGCCTTTCGGCGCAGAGCGGATAAACGGCTATTTCAAAGCGTTTACTTTGTTTTCAATATTTTGGCGAATACCGGGAGCCGTTTTCGCGGAATAGCCGCGGGCGGCGTACATGACCGTGTCGTTATATACCACGGCAAAAGTGGGCAAGCCTTCTACCCCCCATTTGTCTTTCAAATAGGTGCCGTCTGCGGCGGGGACGTCTTTCTCCACGTCCAGCATAAAGAAGTGCACATTGGCGTCCTGCCGGTATTTTTCAATCAACGCCGGAAAAAGCTCTTTCTTGGCAACGCGGCACGGCCCGCAATAAGCGGCCGAGAACATCACCACATATACGTCGTCTTTTTTCATGGACGCATACGCCTTGCTAGTCAGCACGGGCAGTGCAGCTGCCTGTTGTTGGGCAAGGACCGCCTGGGCGGAAAAGAATACGCCCGCCGCGGCCAATACCGTCAGCACGAGTTTTTTCATAAAAACACCTTCTTTTTATAACAAGGCGTTGAGTTTTTCCTGCAAAGCCGCCTTGGATTGCAATCCCACCGTTTGGGCAACCACTTTGCCGTCCTTAAAGAAAATCAGCGTGGGAATGGAAGTAATGCGGAATTTGGAGCTGGTATCGGGTCCTTCGTCCACGTTCAATTTGCAGACCTTCACTTTCCCCGCATATTCTTTGGCAATTTCTTCCACCACGGGGGCCAACATTCTGCACGGACCGCACCACGTAGCCCAAAAGTCCACCATTACCGGACCTTGATGCTGCAATACTTCTTGTTCAAAATTAGTATCGTTCAAAATTACTTCGCTCATTTTAACCCCTCTCTATTAAATGGAAATCTTATATCATAGAGTATACTATAATCTAAGGCTACCAGACAAAAGCCCACTTGTCAAGATTCAGCGAAGGCAAAAGAACCTTTTTGATTGTCAAAAACATAAAAAGAGGAGGCCCCGAAGGCCCCCTCTTTTTTGAATTGTTGTCGGTTAGAAGCGGCCTCCAAAACCACCGCCGGAACCTCCGACTCCGCCAAATCCACCGCCACCGCCGGGAGGCGTAATCGTAATTCCGCCACCGCCGGTAGAACCGCCGCTGCCGGGGCGATTAATACCGCCGGACGAGCCGCCGGAAGAACCACCGCCGGGCAACCAACCGCCGCCAGAACTTCCACCGGTAGAACCGCCCGTAGAACCTCCGCTAGAGCCGCCGGAAGAACCACCGCCGGGGAATAATCCGCCGCCGCTGGAACCACCGCTAGAACCGCCGGAGGAGCTGGAAGAACCTTTATGATATCCGTCGCAGCTAGTGGAGCAGTTTTCATAAATAGCGCAGTAATAAGTTTCCGTCGTGGTGGTAGAACCGCCGCCGCCCGGAGATAATTTACTGCATTTTTGCAGTTTGCCGCCGCTGCAGCAAGTCTGGCCTGCCGTGTTGGAATTACACGTCATACCAATACAGGAAATAGCGTTGGCAAATCCACCGCCGCCGGTAGAGCAAGAGGTGCCCATACCAACCCATTTATAGGTGGCACTGCCGCCGCCAAAATTGGGCGTGGTGCTGGAAGAAGAACATTTCCGATAACAACGACTGTCGGTATAAGAGGAACGAGAGCAGCAATACTCCCACCGCAGTTCATAGCGGGAAAGATCTACATTGCAAATGTCGTCCTTGCCGTCATCATCGTCGGAACCGGAACATTCCGAAACGGTTTTACTGCAAGATCCCCAAGAGCCGGTACTCCAGTTACCCGTCGTCGTATCACAGGATACGGAGCGGGTCTGCGTGCCGCAGCCGTTGCAGGTGCGGCTGGCATCCGGCTTGGTAGCCGTACATTCGCAGGCATCGGACACGCTGCAAGCCCCCCAGGCACTCCAGGTGCCGGTGGTCGTATCGCAAGTGCGGGACTGAGTGCCTTTGTTTTGGCAGCCGCACTGGCGGGTAGCTTCCCCGCTGCAGGCAATGACGGGCGGTTCGCCCGCGCATTCGCTGCCGCTTTGATAGTCCGCCCGAGCAATCAAATCACTGCAAAGCGGATAATCTTTATTCAGCTTTAGGCATTCTTCTTCATTTTCGCAACACAAACGACCGTCCTGGTAAGAAGGCATCTTAAGCGTATAGGCAAACTTGCCTTTGCTTTGCGCCTCTATACCGGTAGCCGTTGTTTTATAAGCGAAGTTTTTAGTGTTAGACGCAGGAAGAATTTCTTTAATATCGGACAAACTGGTTAAATACTTTTGGTCCAGCGCACAACGTTTTCCTGCTCGGTACGAACCGCCGCCATCAACTCTTCAGCTTCGGTCGTTTTGCGTGTTTCTATCACCTTACTGAATTTTGGCAGCACCACGGCAGATAAAACCCCTATCACAATCACCACTACCAATAATTCCGTAAGAGTGAAGGCTTTTTTACAACACTTCATTCCCTCCTCTGTAAAAATTTCTGGTAAGCCCCGACTAAAGAAGCAGTCATTTTTCCAGAAACATCCATGTATTATTATACGAAAAAACCTTTTCATTTCAAGAAGGGGGCCTCTTCTGAGAGTCATTGTACGCAGACATTCTTCCACACGCCTCCTGCAAAGTATTGTAAAATGACTTCAAACACGGGAGCGTTCCATGAAAGAAAAATTTATCTGCATTTCCACCCCTTCCGGGCGGACCTATTACCGAGCCATTCCTTTGGCCAAAGAATTTTTGGACAAAGAACAAAACATCGTCAACACCACCGGCGAACTGCCCGACGGCGAGATAACGGAACTGAGCGTATCTTCCGCCACCATTAAGCATTTGCAAAGCGGCAAGTTAAACGGAAAATTTGAAGTTATCAACTTGGCAGATAATACCGTTACCTATAGTGAACAATATGAAAACGGACACTTGGTAAGCATCACGGAACGCACCGCGGAAAATGCCCAAACGCCCCAAACCAAAAAAGAAAAAGCCATTCGCACTTATCCGGGCACCGTATTAAAAAGCACCAAAAACACAAACTCGTTCTATATTAACGGCAAAGAAGTGGCCGAAGAAACCCTTTCTTCCAACGGGGCCACGCTGGAAATTTTGGGCACTATTCCCGACGGGGAAGTAAAAGAATTTAACGAAAACGGCCTCGTTAAAACGGAGGCCCATTATAAAAACAACAAATTAAACGGCACGTTGCTGCGCTATAACGAAAGCGGCACGCTTATCTCGCGCGAAGAATATGTAGACAGCGTGTTGCAAGGCCCGGCGGAATATTATACACCCACCAAAAACGAACTCATTTCCGCACATTGCACCTATAAAAATTCCTATTTGGAAGGAGAAAGAACTGTCACCCGTCAGGACGGCACCTTACTCCAAAAAGAAAACTATAAACGCGGGCACTTAATAGGGCCGCGCATTTCTTTCTACCCGAGCGGCAGTAAAGAAAGCGAAGAAACCTTTGTAGATGGCAAACTCCATGGTGAGAGATTGTTATTCTTTCCCTCCGGGGAATTGTGGTACCGCGAAAACTACAACCACGGTCGTTTAGACGGGGAACGCATAGGATATTTTGCTTCCGGAAAAGTTCGTTTGGAAGAATTCTATGCAGAAGGCGTATTGGAAGGGCCTCGCCGCGTATATGCCGAAAATGGGGAACTTCTTACATCGGAAGAATATCACTGGGGATCCCTGGTGCATAACACGGATAGGAAAAGCAAATGAAAATCACACGTTTTTGTCCTGCAAAAGTAAACTTGTTTTTGGAAGTAACGGGTAAGTTACCTAACGGCTATCACGAGTTAGCCACGCTGTTTGCCAAAATAAATTTTGGCGACCGCCTAACGCTGCAAGCCGAACTCGCCCCCGATACCAAAATAACCCTTCGCCTCACCGGCCCCATTGGGCACATGCTGCAGGCGGACGAAAGCAACCTGGCGTGCAAAGCCGCACGCGCTTTTTTGGAACATTTCCAATTAACAGCCCATATAGATATGACGCTTGAAAAACACACCCCCACCGGGGCCGGATTGGGAGGAGGATCTTCCGATGCGGCAGGCGTAATGTTGGCTTTGTGTGAAATTTTTGGAAAAGACAAAAACGAGCTTCTCCCCGCCGCGGCCAAACTGGGTGCGGACGTGCCGTTATTTATGTATGAAGAAACATTCTTAAAAGGGGAGGGCATCGGCGAGAAACTCACCCCCATTGAGGCCCCAGGTCCGCTGCCGTATTTGGTGTTGGCGTACCCCAATACAGTAGTGCCCACCAAAGGGGTTTTTGCACGGTTAAAATTGCCCGATCAAAAATCCGTCTTGACAAACACCTCTAATTTAGATAAATTAATAGCATACCTAAGATGTGCCAGTCCTCTAGCCAGCTGGAAACATTTATTATTCAACCGGCTGGAGGAGTGTGTTGTTCCTTTTACAAACTCTGTACGAAATGTGCTGCGCGATTTGAGAAAAACAAATACAGATGCAGTTTTAATGTCCGGTTCCGGCTCCACGGTTTTTGCTTTAGTTGAAACTGAAAAGGATGCAAAAAATTTGGTAAATAAATTACAAAACGAGGAACGGATAGTTTTCTTTACAACATTTCATAGGAGCTTAAAGGATGAAAATAACGGAGATACGAATACATCTTATGGGAGAGGATCGCCTCAAAGCGTTCGCGAGCGTGACGTTTGACGATTCTTTTGTAGTTCGTAATATGAAAGTTGTGGAAGGGACGAAAGGCGTGTTTCTCTGTATGCCTTCCCGAAAATTGCCCGACGGGACCCATAAAGATATGGTCCACCCGATTAATCAGGAATTCCGGGAATACTTGGAAGAGAATGTTTTGAAAGCCTACGAGGAAGAATTGAAGAAAGCTCCTCAAAGCGCCGAGAAAACCGCCAACGATTCCAACTACGACCAGAACACCGCCGCTGAAAGCGGACAAAACGCTCAATAAGGGTTCAGCACAGATTTTCCGTTATTCATCTCGCTCTAGCTGTGATGAAACAATTTACTTCCGGATGGTGAAATGGTATCACTACTGGTTTTGGTCCAGTCATTCTAGGTTCGAGTCCTAGTCCGGAAACTCTCTTCAGTGAGTATACTGATAAAAGCGCCCCCAATTGGGGGCGCTTTTTTTGTGGGTCAAATCATTACGGGGAAATCCTGCTACAAGAAGCTTCCAGCGTTTAGAAAAGGCAGCTTATCTACAACAAAAATACCCCCGGCGGGAGTTGAACTCGCAACCTTCTCCTTAGGACGGAGCCGCTCTATCCAATTGAGCTACGGGGGCGCAAAAAATTATTTACGGGAGCGATTCCCTTTTTTGGAATCTTTTTTAACGGATTTGCGAACAGGCTGGGCCGCTTTCTTTTTAGCGGGAGCTTTTTTGACGGACACTTTGGCAGGAGCCGTTTTTTTGGCAACTTTCTTGGAGCCGGCGGGCGTATGCTTCCCGGCAGTTTTTTTATTAGCGGCCGTTTTTTTGGAGGCAGAGGCCTTCTTTTCTTTTTCGCTTGCCTTTTTCTGCGCAGCAGCCAGCATGGCGGCACGTTTTTTAAGCAAGCGCGCCAACGGGCTGTTGTCCACCGTTTCGCCCAAGATATTGGTTTTCAAACGAGGGCGCATGGCGCTGTGCAGTTTGCGGGTGCGCAAATCCACGGCGGAAGGCTCCAAAATACCGGCCTTCAGCGCTTCTTTGCGCAAAGTATTCACGGCGCGTTCTTCTATCTGGCGTACGCGCTCGCGCGATAAGCCCAAAATTTCCGCCACTTCACCTAACGTTTTCGGTTCGTTATCGGCCAGCCCATAACGCATGATCACCACTTGGCGGTCGCGGTCGTTCAAATCTTCCATGCTTTTTTTGATGCTGTTTTGGTTTTCGTTTTTTAGGAAAACGTCGTGAGGGTTGCCTTTTCCGTCATCGCTGATTAAATCTTCCAGGGTGGTTTCGTCCTCTTCGTGCACCAGCGTGGTAAGGGAATCAACCCCTTTGGCGGCGCTTAACGTGTCCATGATAGACTTTACCTGCCGCGCCGTTAAATTCAGCTCGGCGGCCATTTCGTTTAAGGACGGATCTCTTCCGTTGGCTTCTTTCAGTTCATTCCAAGCGCGGAACCATCTTTTCAGATTTCCCCACGCATGGGACGGAATTTTGATGGAGCCGGATTGTTCTTCAATATATTTGCGAATATATTGCTCAATCCAGTAAACGGCGTAAGTGGAAAAGCGGTATCCTTTTTCGGGCTCAAATTTTTCGATGGCTTGCAGCAGGCCCAAGTTGCCTTCTTCAATCAAGTCCATTAATTCCATGCCGGGGCGCTGGAAACGTTTAGCCGTCGGAATCACCAAGCGCAAATTCATTTCCATGATTTTGTTCTTGGCGTCCTTATCGCCTTTTTTGGCCAGCTTCCACAGGCGGGACATTTCTTCACGGTCAATTTCTTGCGTGATTTTGCCCAAGTGCTTAAAATATTCGTTTACACTGTCTAAGGAATCGTTTTCCATATATACATAATATCAAACTTTTCGCTTCCGCTCCAGCCCACTATAAACCAACAAGAAAAGATGTCTCTATCTTCTCAGTCGTTATAGTAATACTCTATTATGAAAAACTCTTTTTACGAAATCCAACACTGTTTATACGAAGAATACACGCCCCCAGCCGCCACGCAAACATCGCGGGGCATGCTGTCACTATAAGAAGAGGTCCCTTGGCGATACATCAATTTACAAGTTCCCGCACGCGTATATGGAGTGGTTAAATAACACAGCATTCCGGAAATTTCCCCAACTGGAACCGTCTGTTGAGAATTGCGATACTCAATCTGAATCACAAATTCCTGTGCCGTGGAAGTGGGAGATTTATACATTTGAATTTTTGAAGGGATTTCAAGCACCAAATCATCTTGAGAAGAAGCATATTCGCCATTTGCCAAATAATAAAGATTTTGTGCTTTTAAGATACTGTCTTTTGCACTTATTAATTGTACAAACCGCGATTTACGCACAGCTTGCTGATACTGTGGCAAAGCGATTGAGGCCAATATGCCGATAATTAAAACAACTACTAACAGCTCTATTAAAGTAAAGCCTTTACTTTTTTGCTCTGAAAAGATTTTGTTTATCATGGTAGTAATATATCATTTTTTACTATTTTCACTCAATATTTTGTGAATAATATACCCTTTACAAAAATGGTTTTACAACTACCATTTGTTAAAGGCTTTTACTCGTAGCACACTTTTCTGTTTCTGCAAATGGGCCTTGGCCTTTATGCACAACCAAATCTTCTACAACAAAAAACCCCGCCTTTAAGCGGGGTTTTTATATCGTTTGTCTTACAGCGGAATGTTTCCTTTGCGCGGATTATGATGCGGATCGCGCTTGTTTTTCAGCACGTCAAACGCATGAATAATTTTGGCGCGCGCTTCGGCCGGTTCAATGATTTCGTCAATGGAACCGTTGGTAGCGGCCTGATAAGGAGAAGCAAACTTGTCGGAATATTCCTGCGTCAGCTTCTGTTTTAATTCTTCTTTTTTGGCCGGATCTTCCTCTTTTTTCAAATCGCGCGAATACAAAATTTCCACCGCGCCGCGCGGGCCCATTACGGCAATTTCCGCACTGGGAAAAGCAAAGTTGAAATCGCCGCGCAAGTATTTGGAACCCATGGCAATATAAGCACCGCCGTAGGCTTTGCGCAGCACCAACGTTACTTTCGGGATAGACGCTTCGGAATACGCGTAGAGCAATTTGGCCCCGTGGCGGATAATGCCGCCGTGTTCCTGCTGAACGCCGGGCAGATAGCCGCCCGTGTCCACCAACGTCAAGAGCGGAATGTTAAACGCGTTTAAGAAGCGGATAAAGCGCGCGGCTTTGTCGCTGGCGTCGCTGTCCAACGCACCGCCCAAGCAAGCGGGGTTGTTGGCCACCACGCCCACTACATGGCCGCCCAGGCGGATAAACCCGGTGACAATGTTCTTGGCAAAATTCTGGTGAATTTCAAAGAACCCGTAATCGTCGGCCAAGCGCCAAATGACGTGATGAATGCGGAAAGCTTTTTTCGGGTCCATTTCGCACACGCGTTCCAACACCGGCACGCGGCGGTCCACCAAATCGCTGGTGGTATCCAGCGGCGGTTTTTCTTCGCAGTTTTGCGGCAGGAAGGACAACAATTCCCGCACCTGGCGGAAGCAGTCCTGCTCGGACTTGGCCACAAACTGACACACGCCGCTCTTTTCGCTGTGAGGGCGGGAACCGCCCAAGGTATCAAAATCCACTTCTTCGCCGGTGGCCGCTTTCACGGCGCCGGGCCCGGTGATGAACATGTGGCTGATGCCTTCCACCATAAAAATAAAGTCCGTCAACGCCGGCGAATACGCCGCGCCGCCCGCACAGGGGCCCAAGATAACGGAAATCTGCGGAATGACGCCGGAAGCTTTTACGTTGCGGTAGAAAATTTCACCGTAGCCGTTTAAGCTGTCCACCCCTTCCTGAATACGGGCACCGCCGGAATCGTACAAACCGATTACCGGAATTTTCGCTTCAATCGCGCGGTCCATCAACGCGGCAATCTTCCGCGCGTGGGCCAAGCCCAAGGAGCCGCCCATCTGGGTAAAATCCTGCGCGAAAAGGGCCACTTGGCGGCCGTTAATACGGCCAAAACCGGTGATAACGCCGTCCCCTTTGATGTGTTTGTCTTTAATGCCAAAATCGCTGCAAGAGCTTTCCATCAAGCTCTTAATTTCCAAAAAGCTGTCTTTATCCAACAAATAAGAAATACGTTCGCGGGCCGTCATCTTGCCTTTGTCTTTTTGGGCTTTGATGCGGGCTTCGCCGGCGCCGTTTAAGGCGTCCTGAGAAACTTGTCTAAATTTCACCAAGCTGGCCGGAGCGGGTTGGTCCGACGGTTTATCCTGGCTGGGATCCTCAAAGAGTTCAATCATATTCCCTCCGAAATCTGTATACCTTATATTTTACTAAATAATGAGTTTCATTGCCCGTGCGCCAGCGTAAACATCATTCCGGGCACCAGCTCGTAGGTTTGAAGTAAAACGCGAGGGCTGCCCAAACGCATGTAGGCTTGCTGTGCCGCCCCGAAGAAGAAAGGTTGACCGTCTATACAGCGCACATCATAACTGTTTACGGAAAGCCCCGTCCCGAGCAGTTTGACCAAGGCTTCCTTCTGCGTCCACAGGGCGGTTAAAAAGGTTTCGTCCGTTTGTTTCCGCTCCGACGGGTGGAAAAAACTTTCCGCCCACGCGGAAGACCGCTTTTCTATTTTTTCCAAATCAATTCCCACAAAGCGTTCGTCACGGCTGACGCAAGCCGCCGCCCAGCCGTGGCTGTGCGTAATGCTAAATGCAAAAGGGCACGCTTCCCCCTTCACCGTTAAAATCGGTTTGCCGGAAGGGTGCGGCAGGGCCTCTATTTCCTGCAGGGGTGCTCCCGTTAGAGAATGAATCAGCCGTTTTAACGCAAATCTGCCCCCGAGCCATTCCATTCTGCGCTTAGGCAAACGAAGCGTTTGGAAAAAATCCGCTTCGCGCTGGCTCAGAATTTCGTCGGCCGGGGGCAGACAGGTTAAATCAACTTTCTCAATGGAGCAGGCCATTTAGCTCCAAGTTACTGGCCGATGGCCTGGTAACCGTGGATTTCCACCCACACTTCGCCCTGCGCGTCAAACACATACGCATCGTGCAAAGTTTTTCCGTCGGCGGTATTGCCGCGGCTGACGCCGTACAAATACAGCTGAGCGGGCGGAATTTGTTTCTTGAGCACGGCCACTTCGGCGATGCCGTCGGGCAAGGTCATTTTGTGCGCAATGCTCATATCCTGGAAGCCACAGCACTGGAAGGCCGCTTCAATGAGCATCGGGTTGGCCAACAGCGTGCGGGGGCCGTCGTTCCATTGCGGGCGCGGAGTGGTGTTATAGACCGCCAAAGAAGCGTGATTGTCTACACGCACAATTCCCGCGAGCACCTGGAAAGAAGGACCGTGGAAATATTTTTGATAAATTTCCTCTTTGCTCACGCTCATGGGCGCCGTTAAACCGGTCATGGCTTCGGCTTTTACGGAGTCCCAGGTGGAAGTAAATCCGTCCAGCGTTTTGGCGGTAAAGTGTCTGCGGGTGTTGCCCATTTTTACGCCTTTGCTGTTGATAAAGTCGGATTCAATTTCCATGGAGGCTTCATTGCCGGAAGCTTTACCGATTACGCGCACAGCCTGCGGGCGGTTTCTCAAGAGCTTAATCGGCAAGTAAAAATGCACGTCTTTAAGCCCCTGCGGCACATTGCCCGTAAGTGCGGTAGCGGTTTCCATAAATGTTTCAATGCCCATCACGCCCGGCACATACGGAGTGCCTTCAATGGCGTGGTCGGCCAAGTACGGATCGGAATTTAAGTTAAATTCTTTTTCCAAGTGGATTTCCGAACCTTTTTGAAGAGAGGTTACATTGCCCAAAAAATGCGTAGCTTTGGACGCATCTACCCCCGCAGCGGCAGCTTTGGGAGCGGCCGGCGCGGCAGGAGAGGAAGAACCGCCTTTGGGGGCGTCGTCGGAGCCGGCTTCGTCGGCTCCGATTTCGTCCCATTCAAACTTTAACTGATGGTCCCAGTCCAGTCTGCCCAAGGAACCCGTCAGTACGATTTCCGGTACCTGTCCATAGACGATTTCGTCCAGGAAGATCTGCATACCGTCTTCGGGGTCCACAAAGTCTACGCCGTTGGAGCGCAGGAAGGTTTCCACACCGGCACGCACACCCATACCCACGTTTTTGTAGGCGCTCATGGCAATGCTGATGGCGCGGTAGCCTTGGTTGGACAAGGACAGGGCCGATTTGGCCAAGTAGTCGTTGGCGCTGGCGTAGTCGCTCTGACCCAGGTTGCCGTATTTACCGGCAATGGAAGAGGCAAAAGCGAAGAAGCCGTCGTCACGTACGATGTTGTTGGCCAGGAACGTGGCAAAGCTGGTGGCTTTGACGTCAAAGATACGGTAGTATTCCGCCGGATCTTTATCGTAAATCAGTTTGGAGCGTTCCAAGCCCGCGAAGTGAATGAGTCCGTCCACGCGGCCGTTTTTGGCTTTAATCTTGGTGCAGACTTCTTTCATCATGGAGGTGTTCATCACGTCGCAGTGGTAGTATTCCACTTCGCTGCCCAAATCGCGCAGTTTCTGCAAGTTGTTATAGAGCGTAATGGAATCTTTCACGCGGCCGAAAGCGCGTTCCAACATCACCGGGGTAGCCTTTTGGGTCTTGTCGGCCTTGAGGTCTTCCCAGATTTGTTTTTTGAGCGCGGCCAATTCGGCTTCGTTCATGGACGCCCACAGCGGAGTCTTTTCTTGGATTTCAATGATGTCCAAGACGATGATTTTGCTGTGGTACTGCGCGGCGATTTTCTGCGAGAGCATCGCACCAATACCGCGGCCAGAACCGGTGAAGATAATGGTCTTGCCGGCGAGGTCAAAATGTTTGACGCTTCTGTCCAGGCGGGTAGGCAGCGAGAGGATGGTGGAGCGGACATTGTCGCGCGTACCAATCATCAAGCGCATATCGCCGTGGAGCACTTCGTCCATGGTTTTTTGGGCCATTTCGTCCGGAGTGGCGGTGGGTTCAAAGTCCATCAATTTGGAAATCGCGCCCGTGCGTTCATACACGTCTTTGCGGTAGCAGGTGGTGCCGCCGGTCAGCGCGCCCACGATGGGGTTGAATTCGTCTTTGGTGGTATAACCAAAGTTACCGTCAATCTTGGTGTTCACCGCAAAGAACGTATCGGCGTCCTGGCGGTTGGAAAGGCCTTTTTCAAATACGCGCAGCGCAATGAACAGCGGCATGACGTATTTGGTCAGCTCGGCATGCGGGCTGGCTTTCTTGTCAAACTTCTTAATGGAAGCACCCAGCAGATACACGATACCCTGGATATTCGGATCTTCGGCGGCGTATTCTTTCAAAGCCGCTTCGGTTTCTTCATAAGATTCCCAGTTCACGATCGTCGTGTTTTTGCTGCGGGTTTTGAGCGTGGTGAACACGTGGTATTTCACGCCCAATTCCTTAAATTCTTCCTGATAGGCTTTAATCAGCTGAGAGTTGTCCGCAAACAGCAAGATCGTGCGGTCCTTGGACAAGCGTCTGTTTTCGCGTTCCGTCAGCGGAGCATCGGCCACGGTGGTCACATAGCGCAGTTTCTTTTCGTGGCAATGTTCACCTTGGTAGCCTTCCCGTTCGGGGCGTTCCGCCAAAGAGAAGCGTTTTTCAATCGGAGCCGTGGGGTTCGTGATCAGCGCATCAGCTTGCGGCGCGCCGATGTGTTCGGCAACCACATGTTCCGGTTTTTTGGCCAATTTCGGCGCCGCGGGAGCCGCTTTCGGGGCTTCCGCCACCGCCGGGGCAGGCGTTACAGCCGGGGCCGCCGCAGGGGCGGGCTGAGCCACAGGGGCCGCAGGCGTTACAGCCGCAGCAGATTTGCCGCCCGCATTGGACAAGGCAAAGTTGATGCAGTGGCGAATGGTCGGATAGTCTTTCAGCTGGATTCCTTCCTGCTGAGCAATGCCATAATGTTCGCGCATCGCGGCAAAGAGTTCGGCTTGTTTCACCGTATCAATGCCCAGGTCGGCTTCCATATCCAAATCCAAGTCCAGCATGTCTTCGGGGTAGCCCGTCTTTTCGGCTACCATTTTCACGATTTCTTTCGTGACGGTGGCTTCGTCCAAGGCACCCGCCGCGGCTTTAGGAGCCGCCGCAGGAGCAGGCTGAGCAACCGGCGTTACTACCGCAGGCTGAGCCGCGGGCGCCGCTGCAGGCGCGCTGACGGCCGGAGCCGCAGATTTGCCCGCATTGGACAAGGCAAAGTTGATGCAGTGGCGAATGGTCGGATAGTCTTTCAGCTGGATTCCTTCCTGCTGAGCAATGCCATAATGTTCGCGCATCGCGGCAAAGAGTTCGGCTTGTTTCACCGTATCAATGCCCAGGTCGGCTTCCATATCCAAATCCAAGTCCAGCATGTCTTCGGGGTAGCCCGTCTTTTCGGCTACCATTTTCACGATTTCTTTCGTGACGGTGGCTTCGTCCAAGGCACCCGCCGCGGCTTTAGGAGCCGCCGCAGGAGCGGGCTGAGCCACAGGGGCCGCAGGCTGAGCCGCGGGCGCCGCTACAGGCGCGCTAACAGCCGGGGCCGCCGCAGGCTGGGCAGCCGCTTTACCGGCGTTAGCCAATACAAAGTTGATGCAGTGGCGGATGGTCGGATAGTCTTTGAGCTGGATACCGTCCTGCTGAGCGATACCATAGTGTTCACGCAAGCTGGCAAACAGTTCAGCTTGTTTCACCGTATCAATACCCAAGTCGGCTTCCAT